>DHVU01000009.1 GCA_002412825.1 Spirochaetaceae bacterium UBA5200 | reverse complement strand
TTCTAGATTCTAGCTACTAGATTCTATATTCTAAATTCCCTTGTCGGAAGCTAGAATACAGAATCTGGAATGCTGCGCGGGTATCGGGGGCTGCATCTGTGTCTTATTCTAGATTCTAGTTACTAGATTCTTAATTCCCCTTTCGGAATCTAGAATACAGAATCTAGAATACTGCGCGGGTATCGGCGGCTAGATTTTTATTCTAGATTCTAGATTCTAGCTACTAGATTCTTTTCCCGCCTACGGGCTTTGAACGGCCTTCGGCTTTGGGCTGACCTGGCGGGCAGCTAAGCCCGCCAGATCCTCTTCCTACTTATCGTTCCAGTTACCCGAGCGGGTCTCGCCTTTGATGCTGGGGATATCGATTACCATGCCCGGTAAAATTAGGTCCGGGTTGTTGGGCTGAGGCAGCTTGTGGCGGTTGGCTTCGTAGAGAACCTTCCACTTCCAGGGGTCGCCGTAGACGAAGGGGTATTCCGCAATCCGCCAGAAGCTGTCGCGGCGCGCGGGTATGAGTCGCACGACATAGGAGGCGGGCAGCGTAGGGGCGGCAGTGGCCGCCGTAAAGTCCTTCATGAGGTCCAGCGTTTTTTTGCTGGCCTCGGTCGATTCTGCGTAGCGCTTGCTATCATACTCCGCGACAGCCAAGGCGAAGGCCGCCTTTGCTTCCACCCATACGGAGCCGAGCTGGCCAGCGGCGTTGTTCTTTTCTCCGAATGCTATCCGATCGGAGGCGCGGTTTCTCCAGCCATTGGCTATCCATTGGAGCCTTTGGGTCTCCGCTTCGTTGTTGGCTATGATGGATAGTCGCTCCGACTCTTTGGACAGCTCTTCGGCGCGAAGGTAGTCCCCCTGCTGGAAAGCCACGTCCGCTTGTCGTCGAAGTTCCTGCGCTTGCTTGAAATTCGGGTTGTCAAAGAGACTGTGTTGGGCGAAGGCCATACCGCCTAGGATAAAGAGCACCGAGAAGGCGATGAGTCTCTTGAGCCTTGTCATGGCGTGCCTCCTTCGGTCCCTATTTCGGTTTCTATGGCCTTAAGTCGATCGTCGGCGGCTTTCAGCGCAGCGTCGGCGTTCTTCATGGCGGCCTGGGCGGCGGCCCTTCGGTCCACCGTAAGCGCGGCTGCCTTTAAGAAACCTTCTTCAGAGAGCTTGTAGGCCGCGATCGACTCGTCGTAACGCCCCGCGGCGAGTTCGGCTTCGGCCCGTTCGTATGCCGCCTTGGCGGCGTCGTACTCGTCCTTGGCCGCGACCGATGCCCGTTCAGTATCAGCCTTGGCCCGCGCTAGGCCCGCGGCTTCCCTGGCCGCATCGGCTTCGGGCCGACCGCTAACGGCTCGAGCCGCCGGGGGCGGGGTCTCTTCTTGAGGCTTAGGCGCGCCGGCGCATGAAGCCATCAAGCCCGCGACGAGGGTTAGTGCCGCAAGTACTCGGAAACCTTTCACGGCGTCCTCCTTAAATAATCTAGCCTTTCTCGATTGTCGATCTTATTCTATGCGCCGTCAAGCCGAAGCTGACGCGCCAGGGAATTGGAGGGAAGAAGAAGTCAGAAGCTAGAAGCTAGAATCTAGAATGCTGCGCGGGTATCGGCGGCAGAAGTCCCGTCTTATTCTAGCTTCTAGATTCTAGATTCTAGATTCCCCTCAGCAACTAGAACAGGGGGACAGGCTCGCGCCTGCATCCCCTGTTACCTTATGCCCTTCCCGCTATCCGGGCGTTCACTACCTCGAGCACTTCGGGCAGGTCCATGCCTATGGCCTTGAGATGCTCGGGGGTGGGGCAGCCGTCGCCGGTCCAGCCGCGGCGCTTAAATACGGCGTCGATGAGGGAGTCGTACTGCTTAAGGCGGAACTCGCGCGTTATGCGCACTTTTTCAGCCACGCTCTTGCCGGCGGGGTCTATGCCTATCTTTTCCTTCATCTGCTTGTCGTAGCGCTCTTCTCGCGCCAGGTATTCGTCCTCGAGCACGGGGCCCATGGCGCGGTAGGGCGGGTAGTCGTCCTTTCGCTGTCCGCGGCCCTGGCGCACGTTAAAGGCGCGCTGGAAGTTGTATACGCGCTCGGATTGGCGTATGAGGCCGTCCCAGTCCAGGCTTTCGCCGGTGATGGCGCTGTAGAGTTCGTAGTAGTTCTGTACGTGCTCCGGCACCTTGTTGGGCTCGGGGTGTTTGGCGTTGTCCGCGGGCTCCACGTCGTTCCAGGGCAGCTTGCACAGGCCTTGCAGGCCGAACCAGGTGCGGAACATGGGGAAGTAATGGAGGGCTTCGGCCTTGTTCTCGAAGCTGGGTATGCGGTTGTTCACCATGTCCATAAATATAAGCCAGGCTTCGTCGTGCTGGGGGCCCTTGTTGGTCAGGTAGTAGCCGCCCTGCTGCGCCAGCGATTCCTTGGATATGTACTCGGACTGTTCAAGGCCCTTGCCGTGCAGGGCGATGTCCTTCATGAACTGCGCGTCGGCGCCGTATTCCTTGGCGAAGTACTCGGCCAGGAACTTCACGCCTTTGCCCGCGAGCACGCCGAAGCGCTTGCCGTCGGCCATGTCGTGGAGCACCTGCACCGCTCCCTGCCAGTTGCCCCAGGACAGGTCTATGCCGTCGGTGCGGTCCTTATTGAGGACGCCGTGTTCCCAGCACTCCATGAGGAAGCTGCACATGGTGCCGAAGCTTATGGTGTCTATGCCGTAGGTGTCGCAGTAGAAGTTAAGCTCGAGTATGCCGTGCGGGTCGTACACATACAGGTTGGAGCCGAGGCCCGCGGCGCTCTCGTACTCGGGTCCGTCCACGCATACCTTGGTGCCCTTGTAGGGGCCGGTTTCCAGGAGGAAGTGGTCAACCGCGTGCGCGCAGGCCATGGTGCAGCCGTACCAGCAGCCGTCGGGCAATTTCTGGCTGAAGAGCTTTTCCCATACCCAGCTGGCTATTTCCGGGCCTTTGGGGTCCTGGCCGTATTTGTGGTTCTTGGTTGGCAAGAGGTCGTAGTCGTTCATGACCTCCATAAGGTGGGCGGTGCCCTGCTTGCGCATTTTGCACTGCTTGTCGTCGTTGACGATGATTTCCCGGTGGAGCTTTAAGCCTATGCGCTGCACGGCGGCGGGATCGGCCGCGTCGTTGAGGTTCTGGTGCACGCCGGAAAAGCGGCACACGAGGGCGCGTATCTTCTTGTCGCGGAGGACGCGGCCTATGCCGCCTCGGCCCGCCTGCTTGACTCGTATGCCCTGGCGGCGCTTGTCGTAGAGGCTGAAGTTGAGCAGGCCCATGGGCGAGTGGTCAGCGCCGCGGCCGGCGCTCACCACCGATACGGACTGCAGGTCCTTGGCGTCGGGCGTGCCCTCATCCGTGGCGAAGGCGTGGGTAAGCTCCTCTGCCAGGAGGTGGGTATCCTGCTGCAGGGCTGCGGGGGCTTCGTAGAAGCGCACGATGCCCGCGTTGGAATCGATGAAGACGATGGTTTCGACCGCCGCCTTGCCTTGTATCTCCAGCGCGTCCCAGCCGCCGAATTTAAGGTAGGGGCCGAAATAGCCGCCTACGTTGGAGTCTATGGGCACGCCGGTCATGGGCGATAGGCTCACGACGAGGCTCTTGCCTGAGCCAGGGTAATTGGTATTGCCGCATATGGGACCCATGGCAATGACGATCTCGTTTTCGGGGTCGTTCCATGTGGTGGAGGGCTTGGTGGCGTCCCACAACAGTTTAAGGCCGAAGCCCTTGCCGCCGGTGAAACGCTTCTTCATGTCCTCGGATACGCTCTTCTGGGTAGCCTTCTTCGTGCCTACGTCTACGTGCAGGCTGCGCATAGCGTAGCCGCGGTGTACGGCCTTGGGCTCGAATTTGTATTCGGCTAAAAGCTTAAAATCTTTCTTGTCGAACGCGCTCATTTACTTGCCCTCCTGTTTTCGTACGGCTTCGGCCACTTCGAAGGGCATGCGCGAGGCGGGGCTGTCTTCTTTTTCCGCTAGCTCAAGGGCATTGGCGGGGCAGGTCTTAACGCAGGCGCCGCAGGCTATGCACTTGAAGGGGGTGGATTCGCCAGGGTAATAGCGCATGGCTCCTATGGGGCATACGGCCACGCAGGCGAGGCAGCCTACGCAGAGGCCCTTGTTGATCATAACCACGCCCTTGGCGTTTACGGTTATGGCCTGCACCGGGCATTCGGCCACGCAGAGCCTGCACTCCTGGTCGCAGGCTACGAGGTGATGCGATCCAGGGGCGACGGGGAATACCTGTATCCGGGCTTTTGCCGGAACCTCTTCCTTGAAATACATACGCGAACAGGTGGCGACGCAATTGAGGCAGCCGACGCACTTGTCGTCATGCAGCTTTAGGTACTTGATCACGGTAGTAGACCTCCTTTTTAAGTCGTATATCGTGACGTGCGGACGTAGACCGGCAGCGGGCTTTGCTGGAACCGAAATGCGGTTTCGATTGTTGAAACATCAAGCTGGCGGTTAGTGTTTCAGTATACGATGTATAAGGCTTTTTCGCAATCAGGGAACTGTTGGAAGGCAGGGGGATACGGCAGCGCTCATTTGACCGGTAACGGCGCTACAAGAGTGGCGCGGGCGGCCTGCCAGAGCGGCGGCGCCCGCGCCTTTGTATTAGTCGGCTTCTTTAAATACGGCCCGCGCGAGTTTTATGCTCGGGCCAAGCGCAGCGCGCAGCTCGGCAAGGGCTTCGTCGAACTCGTCGACGCGCTCGAAGGACAGCATGGTGAAGTACTCGTCGGAATAACGGTATACGAAGGTGCCTAGGTACACATAGGGCGTATCCTCGGGTACGGTAAAGCGTAGATTGAGCGGGAAGTTTATAAATAGATTGGAGTGGTCGGCAAGCCGCACCTCAAAGCTCCTAAAGAGTATAGCGCGATCCTTAGGTATGGAGGCTTTTACATAGCCAAACTGGTTTAAAGGGCCGATCTCGGAACCCGTGCTCGACATATAGCCGTAATACGCGCCTATCCCTAAGTAGGCTTTGGTAATGGTCTCGCCCCGTTTTTTGGCGGATGCGTAGTTCTTAAAGAAATCTTCCTGCACGCCGGGCTGGAGCCGCACTTTTATGACGAGTATGGCCTCGTTCCGCTTGGGGGCGATAGGCTTGGTCTGCGCGAATGCGCTTAAGCTGAGCGTAGCGAACAGGGCCGCCGCGAGGCATAGTCGGTTCCTCATTTGCTTAACTCCTTTATGCGCGCCTCGATGAGGGCTTGCCAGGCCGTTCTCTTGAAATTGGGAAGGAGAGCCTTAAGCGAGCCCAGCTCATAGCCCTCGTCCCTAAGCTCGTGTATGTCCCAAAGCTCGTACTCTGATTGCGTGCCGTTTGGGTTTTCATCGCGGCCGTACGCATAGGCGCCTATATAGAGCAGGCCGGGCTTTTCCATGCGGGGGTCGTAGGGGTTCTTGCCTGCCACGCCGCGTTTGTAATAGGTAATGCTGTTGCTGCCGCGCTTTACGAACTCTATGAGCTTCCATGAGCTGCCCACCGGCTGGGGGGTAAGGAAGAAGTAACCGCTATTGCCTGCCGGCCGTACGGCGTAGTAGAGGGCAGCCTCATGCTCGGGATTCAGCTGGGCGAACATGGCGTTCTCCGCGGCGCCTTTGCCGAATATCGAGTGGTAGCCAAGGTAGCCATAGGCGAGGGTATGGGTATCGGGGCCGCCCAAATCCTTGGTGCTTATGCTGGATGGGCCGGCCGTGGCACAGGAAGCCAGTGCCAGAACAATAAGCGCGAGGACCGGCGCTAAGGTCGATCGATGCTTCATAGTAATGCTCCTTTTCTATATAGTGACTATGATGCGGCCATACTTATAAGGGCCTATCAATAGAAGCCGTAGGCCACGAACGCGCTTAAGGCATTCATTTTCTTTGTGTTCCCGTCAAAGGGCTCCGCTATGCTTATGTGCGCGTATTCCGCGCCAAAGGACCAGGAACTGCCCGGAGGCGTCAGGTAGAGGCCTGCTCCTATCGAGGAAAGGAAGCCCGACAAATCGTCACCGAGGCTCAACGACATATTGAAGCCCACAGAATATTTGCCATAGGGCACGATGTAGAGCTCGCCGAATTGCAGGGGCAACTGAGCCGTCAGCCCTATTCGCGGCATTATAAATGCGGCGCTCTTTTCTTCCATGTCCCAGCTATCGTAATACTTGCTTTTGCCAAAGCCCATCTCGAAATGCATCATAATGAAATAGGAACTAAAAATGTCGAGGGCCATGCCCAGGTTGCCCGCGATTATCTTGTCGCCTCCTAGCTCAAAGAGCGCGCCTCCGGTAAAGGCAAAATCATAGGGGCTGACGAAGTCGAAGCCGCTTGCGCTTTTTTTCTTTTTTTCTGAGGCGGCCTCCGCTGCCGCCTTGGACTCAACGGGCGGGAACGACGCGAGCCTCCAGTGGCCGTGCTCGAGTATCCAGCGGGTGGAAACGGCGTTATCGCCGCGCTTAAGGCCAACTGAGCCCTCGCCGCCGTCTACGACGATGCCCTCGCGCGGGCCAAGGCCTATTGCGGGGCCCAATTCGGCCGTCTCGGCAATGGCGTAGGCTATGGCATAGCGCAGGCCCTCGACCGGAGAGCTGCCTATGAAACGCTCGACTATATCGGTGCGAATTTTCGTGGGAGCGCTTGATAGCGCTGATTTGAGGAGGCGCTCGCCTTCCTTGGCCACGAATTCGTAGGATATAAAGCGGGCTAGCTTCTTGTAGGCGTCTTCGGGAGAGGAGCTTGCCGCGACGAAGGCCTGTGAACGCTCGGCCAACTTGTCTCCGGGGCTCGTGCTTACGGGCGCTAGCGCCGTCTGTATGAAATTCCGAATTGCCGCGCTCGGTATGGCGAAGTTGGTGTCCTGGCGGCCGCCGACTTTCCAGGTGTTTATGCCTATGACTTCGTAACCCGACGCGGCGCTTTTGGCCGCCGCAAGGAGCGGGCCGCCTGAACTGCCTGGGTCTATAGGAGCCGAATGCTGGATGAGCTCCGTCTCGGCGGGATCGGCCAGTTCGGGGACGCGCGCCCTGTTATTCGTAACGCTGCCCTTACCGAACTGCCAGGATGGACGCGATAGCAGGCCGGGGAAGCCTGCGCTCCAAATATCCAGGCCGTCCACGGGAAGCGACGTTGAAATTCCTATTCCAGCGCTGAATGGCTTTGCGCCGTTAGGAAAACCGATGAGGGCAAGATCAAGCGTTTCCGATACCGCCAAGATGGGGCAGGACTTGTAGCTCGTCGTGGACCCGTCTTCCTTCTCGAATTCCAGGGTGACGAGTTCAGCCTGGGCCACGACGTGCCTGTTCGTGACGACGAAATTACGGCCGTCGCGTGGGTCCACATATACGAAGCCGGAGCCGAAGCCGCCCTCGGCCCAGGCTTTCAGGTACTCTGCGGCGTCTTTGTAGCCGTCTTTGGCCATAGATTCGCCGAGTTTGAGTATGAAGGCCTTTGTGCTCTCATGGAGCACCGGCCGTACGATGGGTACAAGATTCCGTACCTGCGCCTGGACAGCTATGCTCCCTATGAGAAGGAGCGCTGGCAATAATGCGAGTTTTTT
This sequence comes from Spirochaetaceae bacterium UBA5200, assembly GCA_002412825.1. Classification (GTDB taxonomy): domain Bacteria; phylum Spirochaetota; class Spirochaetia; order Treponematales; family UBA12059; genus UBA5200. The sequence continues at coordinate 95,648 of DHVU01000009.1, read as the reverse complement.
CATGGCCTACCCTTGGTGGTGGTGTTACCGTCCGTTTTACACGCCGGCGGTGGTTAGCGAGACTATACCACTTGTGAGCAGGGAATCAATACTAAAATATCCACATACAGGTTCAGTTTTTAATATCCTAGGCGTTTATGCGTATGTCTATGGAGGTGCCGCCTGTAGGAGCCCGGGCGTAATCGAGGCTACCGTGCAGCTGATCGACGAGGCCGCGCACGAGTTGCGTGCCTACGCCTTCTTTTATCATATCGGCGGAGGGTAAGCCGGAACCGTCATCGGTAACATTCATGAGCCAGGAATTTCCTTCACGCGTGAAGCGTACCTGTATGCGCCCGCAGCAGTTGCCCGGAAAGGCGTATTTAATGGCGTTGGTCACCAGCTCGTTTACGATAAGGCCGAGCGGTATGGCTTGATCGAGGGGCAATAGGCTTTGATCGTCGGCCTCAGTATCGATTTCTATAGACCTAAGGTTGCCGCGGTTGAGCCTGAGGGTATCGCATATCTTGCTCAGGTATGAGGCCATGTGCAATTTCTCGAAGGAACCGCTCTGGTATACTTCCTCATGCACGAGGGCCATGGCCTGTATTCGGTCCTGGCATTCCTCGAAAGCGTTGCGCGATGCCTCGTCGGCCAGCGCGCCTGATTGAAGCGATAGTATGCTCGATATGATCTGCAGGTTATTCTTAACGCGGTGATGTACTTCCTTGAGCAGGATTTCCTTCTCTACGAGGCTCGTTTCCAGCGCACCGTAGCTCTGATCCATGCGTTCCTTCATGGCCAGGAAGGAATGGGCGAGCTTGCCTAACTCGTTTTTCTTGCCGGACAGGCTTTGCAGGCCTACAGGCAGGGCTACGCCGAATTCAAGGGTATCGGCCCCGAGGGATAGCACGCGAAGCGGCTGGGTAACGTAGCTTACCACCCACCAGCCGGCGGCGAAGGCAGACAGAATAAAGGTTATCAATATGGCCATGGTGCGCTGGTCGGCTTGGGCGAGTTTCGTAGTATAGGCCGATTCGCGCAGAGCGCTTACTATGGTCCAGGATAAGCCATGCTCGTCTTCATAGAGCTTGCGCAGGCCTAGATATGATTCTCCATCCTGGCTGAAGGCGAATTCGCTGGCGCCGACGCTTAAGCCTATGGGGGTGTCGCCGGGGCGGGCTAAGCCCGCCGCCTGCGCTGACGATGCTATGAGTCTGTCGCGGTGCGATACCGCGCGGGCGCGGGCCCCGTCCTCGTCGAGCACGCTGTCTGCGCCTGAGGACGAAGCGATGAGCTTGCCTACGCTGTCTACGATGATGAATACGCCATGCTTGGCTTCGCGGTAGCTCGCCAGCGACGCGGATAGGTTGGCAAGGACCAGGGTGGCGGTGGTGGCTCCGCGAACGCGGCCCAGCGCATCCCGTATGGGCACGGCGGCGGCCATAGCCTGGTCTTCGTTCGAGTATAGGGCATATGGCTCCGTCCAGTGCGGAGAGCCTTCAAGCGCGGCCGCGTACCAGGGCCTCGTGCGCGGGTCGTAGTTTGGTCGCACGAGCTCGGGCTCGCTTTCAGGATCGGCCGTCGCCTGCCTGAACACGAGCGCTCCGCCGGTAAGCAGGCCTGCTTTGGCGGTACGGTAGGCGCCATTAGCCTGACGCTGGGCTTCCACGTATTCTCCGTCGTCGAAGCCCGCGGCCAGTATGGCTATGCCGGGGTAGAGGGCAAGCTGATCGAGGAAGAACTGTTGATAGAAGAGCGGACTGCGCGGAGCCAAGAGGTCGCGGCCTATGAGGGCGGCGTTCACGCTCGCGGCCATAAGCGCCTGGTCCATGATGACGAGCGCGTCAGTGGCGACGCGTTCGGAGCTTTCGCGTATTATGGTGGCCATGGCGTCGCGTATGGCCGCCCGGGAACCTGAAAGGTAGACGGCCCAGGAAACGGTAAAGCCCAGGGCCATGATCAGGAAGAAGGGGAGTATGATTACTCGCTTAAGGTGCGTTCCTCTACTCAGGGTAAACGCGCTTTTGCCGGCTTGCGGCGGCGGAATCTTCATAGCATCACTATAGTGTATAATGACGCTCAGGCAAAGCATATGCGGCCTCTATCGCATAGTAATGCGCCATCGGGCGATAGGCGCCTTGGAAATGGAGTATAGCGGTGAAAATAAGGCTTAATGGCGAGCACGCGTCTTTTTGCGGCGATGCCCTGAGCGTGCGCGATATACTTGCCGCGAAGAATTGGTCCTTCCCGCTCATCGTGGTGCGGGTTAATGGAATTCTCGCGGCTAGAGACGAGTGGGCCAATGTTATGGTACGAGACGGCGACGATGTGGACGCCCTCCATCTCGTTTCCGGAGGCTAGGCGCGTTCGTAGCTCTCTACTACCTCTACGCAGCTGCCCAGCGTGATACGAACGGGGCAGGCGCGTCCCGCCGCTTCTATCTTCTTAAGCTCAAGGTCGGTGCAATCGCTGTCTATGCGGAAAACCACGGTTATGCGCTCTATGCGTCGCGGGTTGGCAACCATTTCTTTCTTAAGTTCAAAGCTGATGCCGCGCAGGGCTATGCCTTTGCCGTCCGCGTACATGCGCATGATAAGCGAGCCGCATGCTCCCAACGATACCGCGCAGAGATCGGTGGGAGAGAAGCTCGAGCCGTCTCCGCCATTGTCCTTGGGAGCGTTTACCGCGATTTTATAACCCGATTCGTGCTCTAGCTCAATCGTCGTCGGGCCTGTCGTCCGGCCTTTCATCTGTACTGCCATCGTTCCTCTCCTGTGCTTCGTCGTATTCGTCATAATAGCGTTTAAGGCAGTCAGGGCATAGCCCGTGCGTGAAGTCGGCCTCGCTGCGCGTGCTTATATATTCCTCTACCTGGCTCCAATATCCCTGATCGTCGCGCACTTTCTTGCAGGACGCGCATATGGGTATGAGCCCCTTGAGCGTACGCACCTTGCGCAGGGCTTCCTCAAGCTCAGCCGTGCGTTCGCTTACCTTGCGCTCAAGCTGCTGATAGAGTTCGGCGTTCTCCAAGGCGCGCGCCGCCTGAACGGCGAGGGTTTCCGCGACGCCCATGCTGTCTTCCGAGAAGGCGCCGCAGAGGAGTTCGTTGCGCAATTCCAGTACGGCTATGGTACGCCCCGAATTTACCAGGGGTAAAAAAGCGCACGACCCGCGGCCCGCCTCGCCATCATCGAGTATGAGCCGCTGGCGCTCCGCCGCGGCCTGTAGCTTGCTCAATAGCCGTGGTGCGCCATTTGGCGTCGAAGACCCGGCGGCTCCAGGCTTTTCCGCGGGGTCCTGACCATAGAGTTGCGTATAGGCGAGCGTCCAGCTGCCTTCCTCCGGCAACCAGAGCAGCGCTTGCCTGGCGCCGGCCGCCTCCATGCAGAGTCTGGCTATGCGCTCATGCAGCTCGGCGCCGCTGCCTGCGGAGGAGAGCGCGGCGCTGGCGCGTATGATAGTCTCCGCGTCAACGTAGCGCAGGCCGCCGCCTACCGAGCTGCCTGAGGATTCCGCCACCCAGCTGGCAAGTTCCGGATGCCGCTCGGCGAGCGTGGCCGCCAAGAGCGGCGCGCCCCAACGGTTGATGGCGTTGTACGCTATGCGCAATTGGAAGGCGGCCAGCGCCGCCCTTCCTGAGTATTCCAGGCATAACGCGTAGGACGTGGCTATGACCGCCTCGTCGAGCAGCTGCCCGGCCGTGTGGGCCTGCCGCAACGCGAACTCGAAGAGGTCTGAGGCCTTTAGGAGCTTGCCGCGGAAGAAGAGCACAAAGGCCCTGGTAAGCGCGGCCTTGCCTTCGTAGAGCGCGGGATTGACGCGTTGGAGCTTGGAGAAATAGCGCGCCGCGCGGCTCATGCGTCGCAGGGCCATGCTAGTGCGTTTACCCTGCGCCGCGGCTAGGCCGGCTTCACGCGCGGATACGAGTGCGTCGACGAGGATGAGCACCGCCGAGGGATACTGCCCGGCATACGAGCGCCAATAGGGCCGCGTGGCCTCTATAGCCTCGCGCGCCTCGCCCAAGCGGCCGCCCGCGTACGCCAGCATGGCGCGGTAGAGCGCTAAGTCGCACACGATCGCGTCGAGGCCCTGCTTGTCCATGGCATCCTGGCAAGCCTTCCAATTAGGCCAGCTGCTTACCGTTTCGTCGGTAGCGCAACGGCCGTCGCGTATGGCTGCCATGAAGGCCAGCGACGATTCCACGCTTACGATGGACAAGTCCTGGCGCTGGGCATGCACGGCATCCGATATCTCCTGAACTTCTTTATCTATGGCCGTTAGGCTTTTGCCGGAGAAGAGCTGGTACTGGAGGTAGGTGGCGTAGGCATGCGAGGAAAACTCCGCGTCGCCCATGGCCTTGCCGAGCCGCGCGGCGTCCAGAAGCGAATCGAGGGTATCCTTGAAGGGTTTCGTCCAATGGCTTACGAAGCTGGCCGTCAGGAGTTTTGCCTGGCTGTATCTGCCGGCCAGCGCGTTGCGCTCGGCAAGGCGGTCTGCGAGGTCGCCGTAGCGCCTGCCGAGCAGGTAGTTCGAGGAGAGGCCGCACTCGAGCAGGCCCTGGGTGGCCAGCAGGGAAGCGAGCTCCGGATGGTTTCCGTAGCGCAGGCACAGCCGTATGCCCAGCGATACCAGGAGCGATATGAGCAGGGGCCTAGCCACGTATACCGAGGTGCCGAAGGACATGATAAGCCTGAGCGCCTTGCCCGCCCGGGCATCGGTCATGGCCGGAGCCTCGGCTATGCGCTTGTCGCTGTACACGGAGAGTAGGGCGTGCACGTAGAGGTGGCAGGCAAAGAAACGAAGAGGGCTAGGGTTTGCGGGTACCCGGAAACCGAGCGTACGCAGGGCGCGTATGCCCTCATCGACGGCTTCGGAGCTTTTGCCCAGTGTAACCAGGCCTTTGATGACCGCTATAGAGGCTTCGGTAGCGTCATCCGGCCGCGCATGGGCGCATAATTCCCTTGCTTGCGCGTTAAATTCCTTATCCAGGCCGGACGCGGCGGCAAAAAAGCAATAGCTGCAAGACAGGGCGAAGCTGAGATTGTAGGCGTCGCGCCAGCCGCTGCCGCCGAGCAGGTCTATGCCCTTGGCGGCAAGATCAAACGCTTGCGGGGTATCGGTAATCGCATAGGTCTTAGCCGCTTCGAGGAATATCGCGACGCGCTTGATCACTTCATCCCTGCGGCGCGGCCGCAAAGGATCGGCTAGGATGTGCCGTGCGGCCAGGTCCGGCCTTCCTACTTCCTCGTAGCGGGAGGCAAAGGCGCTGTGCCAGGCCGAGCGTCGTATCTGCTCAAGGCTGCCGTAAATTCGTTCACGAATAATGGGATGAGTAAAATGATAGCGTATATTCGGGCTTTCCTCCCGCGTGATGAGTCCAAGCCTAAGCGAACCGTTAAGCGCGTTTTCGGGGTGCTCCTCGCTGCGCAGTATGGCGGCTATGGCCGAGGCGTCGAAGCGCATGCCCTCCACGGAGGCGCACTCAAGGAAGCGTAGTTCCGCGTCATCAAGCCTGGCCAGCAGGCCGGGGAGACGTTCATATAATTCTGTGGAGTAGTCCCGGTCGCGCCTAAAATCTTCAGCCAGGGACCAGCAGCCTTTAGCCGCGTCGAAACGCGCCTTGCCTTCCGCCGACAGGGTAAGCAGCATATGCTCAAGGTCGAGTGGCTCGCTTGGCAAAGCGGGCGAGAGGGACAAAAAGCGCGCTAAAAGGATTTCCTTGGCCGCGTCGTCGCCGGGAAAGCATTGTTGAAGGCGTTCCATGATGCCTGTGATGCCCGGCCTGTCTCCGGCCTGGCTTACGAAAAGGGCTTCGGGCCTGTCGAAAGCAGCTATGCCAGGCTCGAGCTCCGATTCCGGCGCCGCGGCCGCCCTGCGCAGGTCGGCTATGAACCCTGCCATGGTTCGGTACCGGTCGTCAGGATTCTTAGCCATGGCCTTAGCTATGATGCCGTCCACGAAGGCGCTTATGCCGGGTCGCAGGGAGCTGGGAGCGGGCGGAAGGCCGGCTATGCAATCATGTATGATCTCAACCCTGTTCCGCCCCTTAAAGGGCGGCGAACCGGTGAGCAGTGCGTAGAGCATGGCTGCAAGGCTGAACAGGTCGCTGCGCCAATCGATGGGTTTGGGTATGCGGCCGGTATGCTCGGGAGAAAGGTAGCCCAGGCGCTCGAGTTGTAGCGGCAGCAGGTAGTCATCGCCGGTCTGCGCGGAAAGCGCGCGGGCCTTGCCTAAGCCTATGAGGAGCGCCTTGCCATCGGGTCGCAGTATAACGCGCCAGGGAGAAAGCGAGCGGTGGATATACGCTCTTCGCTGCATGGCCCAGAGACTATCGGCAATTGCCAGCCCTATGGAGAGCGCCTGCCTGGCTTCCATAGGCCCATTCTCCATTTTAGCGGCAAGGGTTTCGCCACCGCAGTCTTCGTACGCGTAGATAATGCTGTCGGCGTCGGGGCCGAAATAGAGCGGAGCCGGGCAGATGTCCTGGCCCAGGCTCTCCGCGCAACGGTATTGCGCCTCAAGCGACTTGGCCAGGTCTCCCGTGGCCATACCGGGTTTGGTAGCCTTAACTATGCAGGGCACGGCGTTTATGCCGAAGAGGCCGCGGAAAAGCACGACGCGTTCGCTTTCGTAAAGAGGCGCTTCGTCCAGGGCCTGTATACGTTCGAACTTCGCCATGCCGCATCCTTCCTGCTCTTTGCCATTACGCGCAGCGCGCTTCTATTATAGTAGTATATACTGAATGCAGCGCTTTTAGAGGGAGTAGCGACGATGATACAGAAATTAAACGCTGAACAATGCGGGCAGGCTATGAAAGACGGCGAATTCGACGCGGCGATACGGAACGCCGCCGCGCGCGTGGCCATAATCCTTACCCAGAGCTGGTGCCCCCAGTGGCCCATGATGCGCTCCTGGCTGGAAAAAGGCGCGCAGGAGGCCGGCGCGGAGGTCTTTTTCGTAGAGTATGACCGTGAGGCCTTCTTTGAACCCTTTATGGCATTCAAAGAAGATACCCTGGGTAACCGCAATGTGCCCTACGTTCGCTACTACCGCGACGGAAGCCTTGTCGCCCAGAGCAATTACCTGGCCAAGGACGGCTTTGTAAAAAACTTCAGCCGCTAGGCTAGGCGCTATTCGCTTTGCGCCTTTTCCGTCAGTTCGGTAAGGAGCGGCACGAGCTGCTTTTTGCGCGAGAGCACGTCTTTGAGCTCGAATACCCGGTCGCGAACCCGCGGGTAGCGCAACAGGGCTATAAGCTCCTTGTCTCCTTCCACGAAGAGCACGCTCGACAGCTCGGTAATGTCCGTTACCATGAGCGCCGAGAAGTAATGCCCGCCCCCGGCGCAAATCGCCCCGAGTTCCTTGAGCACCTCGTCGCCGCGCTCCAATATCTCTTCGGGCGTGTTTACCTCTACCTGGCTCACGGTGAAGGTCAATTCGGCGGCGCTGTATTCCTTCATGTCCATGCGCACGATCTCAGGTACCGGCTTTTTGCCTACGAGGCTCGCCGAGCTCATGATGTCGCGGCCCAGCTCGTCTATCTCGAGGTCGCTTAAGTTGGACAGGTATTCCGCTACCTCCAGGTCAAGCTCGGTGGTGGTAGCCGACTTGAGTATGAGCGTATCGGACAGTATGCCCGACAAGAGCAAGGCGGCTATGGTCTTAGGTATGGGTATACGGGCATCGCGATACATGCCCGCGATTATGGTGCTCGTGGAACCCACGACGCGGTTGATGAAGGTGATGGGATAGCGGGTATTGAAAGAGCCCAGGCGGTGGTGGTCTATGACCTCCAGTATACGGTAGTTGTCCGCGCCGTCTATAGCCTGGCTAAGCTCGTTATGGTCGACGAGTATGAGCGACAGATTGGGTTCGCGTATCAGGTCGCTTTCCGTAAAGAGCCCCACGACGCGGCCGTCGTCATCGAGCACGGGCACGGAGCGGCTGGGCGATTCCATGATGGCTTCGCGCGCCTTGCGGAGCGTCTCGTGCCTGTATACGGGGCGTATGCCGTCGTCGCCCATCGTTTCTACCGGGGTCGAGTATATGACTAAGAGGCTGGTCGACGAGGTGTCATAGGGCGATATGAGCACGGACACCCGGTTCTTCTCCGCCAAGTCCTTGAGCGGACGGTCGAGCAGGGCGCCGTTGGTGATGATGAGGGCGCGTACCTTGGATTCTATGGCGTAGCGCTGCACGTCTACGCGGTCGCCTACGATGACTATGGCCGCGTCCTTTGCCTCGGCGTCGAGGTGGCGCTTAAAGCTGTCTATCTCGAGGGCCGCCACGAGCATACGGGCCTTGAATTGCTCCTCGGGCTCGTATACCGCCACCGGCTGGGCCTTTATGGTGGCCTGCAGGCGGCCTAGGCTCGTGGCTATGACCGCTTTCTTGTGCGGGTTTATCTTCTTGAGTATGTTCTGCGCAAAGGAGCTGTAGTGGAGCATGGAGCGGTAGCGGCCGTCGCTGTCCACGATTGGAAGGGCTTTCTGGGCGCTACGGTTCATGAGCGACAAGGCTTCCCATAGAGGCGTGCCGCGGTCGACGGTAAGGGGCTTGGCGCCTAGGTAGTATTCCACCTTTGGTATGAGGTCGGGCAGGAAGGCGGGGAAGGGCACGCCAAAGCGCTCGAATACGTATTCGGCCTGCGGGTTCATCTTGCCCGCGCGCGCGGCTATGCAGTTCTTGAGCCCGAGCTCGCGCTTAAGGTGGGCGTAGGCGGTGGCCGCTACGACCGAGTCGGTATCAGGGTTCTTGTGGCCAAGAACGTAAACGGTATCGCTCATACCTTCCTCAAAAGGCGTAGGGGCATGGGTACTCCTTGCCGCTTTGGGCGGCCGACGCTAGTATAGTCGGAACGATGGTAAAGCTTTATGCGTTTTTAGGCAATTACGGCCGTGAATATCGCGGCAATAGGCATAACGTTGCCTGGCAATTCCTCGAGTCCTTAAGCCTCTATGCCGGCCTGTCCTGGCAGCGCGGCTTCAAGGGGCGCTGGGCCGCCATGGAAAGCCCCGCGGGCAGGGTATGGCTCCTCTGCCCCGAGACCTATATGAACCTGTCCGGCGACAGCGCGGCGGAGTTGGCCCGCTTCTATAAGATAGAGCCTGAAGAAATACTCGTCGTGCACGACGAACTTGAGCTGGGCCTTGGCTACTTCGGCTTTAAGAAGGGCGGGGGCCTAGGCGGCCATAATGGGCTGCGTTCCATGAAGGAGCGCCTGGGCACGCCCGATTACCTGCGCCTGCGCTTCGGCATAGGCCGGCCTAGCCACGACGACGTGGCAGGCTACGTGCTGTCTGACTTCAGCCGCGAGGAGCGCGAGAAGCTGGAGTGCTCGGTGTTCCCCCGCGCCGATACGGCGCTGAGCCTCTGCCTGACAGAGGGCTTCGACGCGGCCTTCGCGAAATATCAGAAATTCAACGCGCTTGCATAAAGCCCCATGGGCATCTACTGAATAAGGCGCTTTAAGAGCTTTTCGTCGCGCTTCCAGTGCGGATCGACCTTTACCTTGAGCGAAAGGCGCACGGGATAGGGGAAGATGTCGTTGAGGTCTTTCTCGGCCTCTTCGCGCAGCTGCTGTATCATGGCGCCGCCCTTGCCTATGACTATGCCCTTCTGGCTCTCGCGCTCCACCACCAGTATGCCTTCGTATACCAGGGTGCCGTCGTCGAGCATGTGGTGGCTTACGTAGTCCACGTACACCGCGTGGGGCAGCTCGTCGCGGGTATGCAGGAAAACCTTCTCGCGCACGATTTCCGCTATGCGGAACACGGGTTCCTGGTCGGTATAGAAATCATCCGGGTAATAGGCGGGGCCAACGGGCGCGGCCAGGGACAGCGCGGCCACCAGAGCGTCGACGCCGGTGCCTTTCTCCGCCGATATGTCGAAGGTCTTAAGCCCGGGCAGCTTTTCCATAAGGAAGAGTCGAGCTTTGCTTACGTCCGATTCACGAGCGTCTATCTTGTTTACCGCGGCGAAGGTCTTTTCGGCGAAGCGCACGAGTAGGGATGCTATGGCTTCTTCCTCCGCTCCTGGCGCCCTGGTACTGTCGATGACGTAAAGCACCATATCGGCCTCGTCGAGGTTCTTGACCGCCACGTCCTTGAGGCGCTTGTTCATGGCCTTGTCCGAGTCGTGCAGGCCCGGCGTGTCCAGGAACACGAGCTGGCAATCAGGGCGCGTGAGTATGCCGCGCACGGTATTGCGGGTAGTCTGCGGTACCGGCGACACGATGGCCACCTTCTCGCCGCAAATGGTGTTCATGAGCGTGGACTTTCCGGCGCTCGGCCGGCCCACGACGGCCACGAAGGCCGATGTATGCGCTTGTTCCATAGTTCATTATCGCTTTCTACGGCGCTTAATGCGCCGTACTGAAAAGGCCCGAGGCCTCTCCCGTTAAAATTGCTCCGGAAGCTCGGGATAGTCCCGGCCGGTAAAGAGCGAGAATTGCGCCGCGGCCTGGGCCAGCAGCATAGAGCGGCCGTTCGTGGTCCTGCAGCCGGCCTCTCGAGCGCGCTTCATGAGCGCGGTCTCCGGCGGATTATAAATGGTCTCGAAGAGGGCTTCCTTGCCGCTGAATTGATACCACTCCAACGGATCGCCCGGAGGGCCGCCCTCCATGCCTACGCTGGTCGTCTGCACGATCAGGTCATTATAATGCTCAAGCAGATCCACGGCGCGTTCGGTCATGCCCGACCAGGGTAGGCCATAGGTTTCCGCCAGGCGCTTAGCCTTGGGTATGCTGCGGTTGATCACGCAGGCGGAGGCGCCTAATTCATTGAGCATATAGGCCACGGAGCGGGCAGCGCCGCCCGCCCCTACGATGCATACCTTTACGCCGGCCAGATCCTTTGCGCCCATGAACTGCAGCACGGCCTTACGGAAGCCTATGGCGTCGGTATTGTAGCCGGCCCAGCCGTCCGCGGTGCGCACGGCCGTGTTGCAGGCCCCTATGGCCTTAATTTCCGGCGAGCGCCAGGATAGGCGCGGCAGGATCTTTTCTTTGAACGGAACGGTTATGGAGAAGCCCCTTACGTCGAGCAGTTCGGTAAGGCGCATAAAGGATTCCAGGTCATCCGCGGGGAAGGGCAGGTAGAGGGCCTTGAGTCCGGCAGCCCTGAAGCCGGCGTTGTGTATGGTGGGCGAGAGGGAACCGAGCACCGCGGCCCCGCCGAGTATGCCGTATATGGCCCAGTTGGGCTTGGCTTCGCCTATGCGGTATACGCTGCGCATAGCGTCAGGATCCATCTGGCCCGACGCTGATGCCTCGAGTTTTGCGCCTACTGCGCTTACGTAGCCGAGCAGGCTGCCGGTACGATCGGCCAGTACCCGCGTGCAGAAGCCGTACTCGCCCATGCCTGACACGATACGGTCGCGGTCCCGGCTCATGGGGCCGAAGAAGCGGAAGAGCCGCTCGCTGTCCTGTATGCTTCTTGTCGCCACGGATAGCTTGGGAATTTCGTAGGGCGACGCGGAGAGCGACGCCCAGGTCTTCTCAAGGTCCGCGGGCATGCCGTTCATGCAATGCAGCGAACGTATTATCTTGGTGCCGAAGATGCGCGCCGCTTCCTGTATGGCCGGTATCTGAAAGTCCTGCTCAAGGTCTACATAGGCGAAATTCTTATGGCGGTCAGGGTCGGCGAAGGATAGGCCTTTGGCTATGATGACTAAGCGTACGCCCTCGCCCTGTTCGAAACGGCCCCCGTCCTGCTTGCGGCGCACGGTAAGTATGGTCGGTATGCCAGCCTTTTCGGGGAAATCCCGTATCCTGAAACGTTCCTGGGGCAAGAGGAAATCCACCCTGAGTTCGGCAAGGTCCACAAGGCCGCGGTAGCGGTCGAGCGCGGCGAGGTTCTGCTCAATCGTCGAGCCCGTCAGGCACAGGCAGAGCTTGGACATGGACATTAATCCCCCTCGTAGGGTAGCGAACAAGCCCAAAGCCGCACATCAATACGGATCGTCATGGCGCTTGCCCGTCAAAAGTCCGCGCGGTACAGGTACAATTCCCGCACGGCGCCGTGTTCATCATGTACCGCCCTGAGCCGCACCGGCCAACCCCTGCCCGGCAGCGCCCATTCGTAATTGCCTGGTTCTCGGGTCGCGGGCAGGCCAAGGCTAGCCTCTATGCGCTCAAGAGAAGCCGAGGGATGAAAGCCCAGTATGGGCTCGGGATAGTCTGCGGCTATGCGTAACTGCCATACCCGGTCCATAAAAATAAAGGCGCTGAAGCTTAGGTAGTCGAAGACCACGTCATCCTGCCAGGGCTCGGCGCCGCGCAGCGCGAAGACTCGCGTAGGCGGGCCGTAGCTGGCTATGAGTTGGGCGGGGCTGAAGCCGAGTATTTGAGCGGGATCAGCCGGCAGGCGGGGGCTTGCGCTTTCTTGCGCAAAGGCAGCGAGGCCGACGAATAATGCAAGGAATACTAGGCTACGTTTCATCAGCTATACTGTATCGGAGGCGCGGCGCGGCTTCAAGCCTCGACATCAGGCCAAAATGCATTCCTTCGTGCTCCATGCTTGAGAAAAGCCGCCGCTTTTGCTTCAATGAGCGTGATCTATAGTAGAGGAGTTGCCTGTGGCATCAAAAGAAGCTCTGTCTGAGAGCTAAACAGCCGTAATCATAGGACGTATATACAACGCGCTAGCGCGCGTCGCCGCAGGTCGCTGGGGCCGAGCTCGCCGCTGGGCAAGCCATCGTTGACTCCGAACACGACGAACAATAATTAGGCTAGGAGCTTGTCACAGAACTGACCGCAGCAGGGCCACGCTAAGCCAGGCGTTAAGCGCCAGGGCGGCCAGGAAGCCCGCCGCGCTGATTAATGTGGCTATCCGCGCCTGCAGCTTCCAGCCCAGGGCCATGCGTCCGTCCTGGGCGCTATAGTCGGCCAGATCCCTCCGGGAACGATAGTAGCGGGCCCGCTCCCAGTACGAGCGGTAGAGCAGAAAGCCCAGGAGGCCAGGGGGCAGGAGGGGCAAGAGGGGCGAAAAGGCCGCGCTAATAATGAGCGCGGAGAGCAAGGCGGGCGCGCCGCTGTTGAGTGAGGTGGACGCCAGGCCCGCGCTTACTAATATTCCTATGGCCAACGAGGCTTGGGTAAGGGGGTTCCAGTATTCATTGCTATGCCTGCCGTTGCGTATAGCCTCTAGCGGCGTATCGCCGCATGAACCGTCGTGCAGCATGACCAGGCTGTGCGCTGCCCCCGCGTCTAAGTAGAGTTGGCCTTCGTTTAGGCGCAGCCTTCCCGCTGCATATACCTTTTGGCCTGGCTGCACGGCGTTTATGTTTTTCCAGCGCATGCGTTCTATGGAGCCAAAGGTATGTCCCTGGCCGCCTGCGTATTCATGCCCGCTCATTAGGTATACGGCGGCGCCCTCCATGCGCATGCGTATGCTGACGCCGTCAGCGCGTAACCACAGCTCGTCGCCTTGGCCGAGCGCCTCGAGCTCGCCTTCTATGCGCACGGTGGCGCATTCGTCCCGGTTTAGGGCATCCCAGGATAGGGCTATGCCGGGTAGGCTCGCGGACCATATGACCGAGCGCCTAAACGCGCGCCATGATGCGCGTACGATGAAGGCGCCGATTACGGGTATGAGTACATAAAAGATGAAAGCGCTGATAAAGGCCGCGTATACGGGGGCGAACATCTTGCGCTCCGCTTGTCACGGCCTTTGCGGGCCGATAGTATGATATCGTATGATACGACAGCTCAGTGTAGGGCCGATAGGCCAAAACGTCTATATCGTCGAGCGTACTGGCGCTCCGGTCGTGGTGGTCGACCCGGGAGCGGAAGCCCCGCGCATACTGAACGAAGCCCTGGCAGCCCTGGAGCGCAGCGCAAGCGCCGCCGTATATATAGCCTGCACGCATGGACACCTTGACCATGTGGCCGCCCTGGGCGAGTTGCTTGAGCTCCTGCGCGCGCGGGGTATTGCCCCGCGCGTATATGCTCCCGAAGGCGATAAGCCTTATTTCGGAGCCCGCGCCGAGGAATGGAACCGCCGCATATTCAAGGGCATCCACGCTATGGGTTATTTTAACCACTTCTGGCAGCCCATACCGGAGGCCGACGAATACTTCGGCGACGGTTTTGAGCTGCCGGGCACGGGCATGAAGGTTATCACTACGCCGGGCCATACGCCAGGCAGTTCCTGCTTTCTCGTCGATGCCGATGGCGCCCTAATATCAGGCGATACCCTGTTTAACGCGGGCAGGGGGCGTACCGACAACTTCGATTCCGATGAGTCGGATATTATTGCATCGATACGCGACAGGCTCTGCATCCTCCCCGAGGCCCTGCGCGTTTGGCCGGGCCATGGCGAGCCTACTACTATAGGCCGTGAAAAAGGCCTGTACCGCTAAGTTCTGCGCTAGAGGAGTTACAATGAAGCTACTGCAACGATATATGCTTGCCGCGGCCCTTGCCCTTGTATTCGTAAGCAGCGCGTGCGCCAAGGGCTCCGCTGAACGCGCCGGCCTTGCCCTAGGTACGGTATGCTCCATACGCATTTTGGATGGCGCTAGCGAACGGGCGCTGGACGAGGCCTTTGCCAGGCTCGCAGCCATTGAAGAGGTGATGAGCGCGAATAAGGAAGGCACGGTCGTGGCGGCGATTAACGCTTCCGCCGGCATGGCCCCTGTGAAGGCGCCCAAAGACCTGCGCTTCGTGGTGGAGAAGGCCCTATGGTACGCGCAGCTTTCGGGCGGAGCCTTCGACCCCACCATAGGACCCGTCGTGAAGCTGTGGAACATAGGCTTGGATGGCGAGCGCGTGCCTATGCCGCGGGAAATCGAGGCCGCCCTGCCACTCGTGGGCTATCGGGGCGTCGAGCTGGACGATAAGGCGGGTACCATATACCTGTCAAAAAAGGGCATGCTCTTGGATCTTGGCGCGATCGCAAAAGGCTATGCCGCCGATGAAGTGGGACGAATACTGCTGGCGCGGGGCGTAAAGGCCGCGGTCATAGACCTAGGCGGCAACGTAAAGGTCGTGGGCAGAAAGAAAGACGGCAGCAAATGGCGGATAGGCGTTCAGAACCCCTTCAATGAGCGCGGCTCCTATATCGGCATAGCCGCGCTGGAGGGCAGCGCCACCGTGGTTACGAGCGGCATCTATGAGCGCTTTTTTACCGGCGATGACGGCCGCCATTACCACCATATACTCGACAGCGCGACCGGCTACCCGGTGGCGGGTACGCTCGTGTCGGTTACCATAATAAGCTCGTCATCGATAGACGCCGATGGGCTTTCTACCACGGTCTTTGCCTTAGGGCTGGATAGGGGTATGGCCCTGATAGAGTCGCTGGATCACGTGGACGCCGTATTCATAGACGAGGATAAACGCGTATTCCTGAGCTCAGGCGCCCGTAAGCTTTTTACCCTTAGTGACGCAAGCTTTACCTTGGCCAATTGACCGGCCGTTAACGGCCTCTAGCCTCACCCAGCCGCAGCCTAATGAAGAGCCAGGGAGCGCCCAGCGATACCCAGGCGCCCACCAGGCCGTAGCGCATGAAGCGTATGAGGGAATAGAGCGCATCCTCCTCGCCGGGCGATACGAGTTTGCCGCCGAAATAAATGAGCAGCACCCCGGCTAGGCCCACGCCTAAGCGCGCGAGCTTGAGGATCGGGCTTCCCTGTTTTGCGTCGAAGCCGAGTTTGTCGATGTTGAAGGCCGCGCCTAAGGCCGTGCCGAAGAAAACTCCAGAAAGGCTCGTATCATGCGGCAGCAGGGCGTTCATGGCTATGGCGGCCAGGGACGCCAATATGAGCCTAGCCCGCAGCTGCGCCTTGGCCAGGAAGCTTTCCACGCCATGGCCGAAGAAATACCAGGCCAGCGCGATGCCCCAGCCGAGCAGCCAGCCGGCGAACAGGTCGGTAGGGAAATGCACCCCCAGGTAGAGGCGCGTGAAGCCTATGAGCAGGGGCATGAATATGGCGAGCACGATACCCCATGGCTTTTTAAGCTTCGGGGCGAGCAGGCCCCAGAAGGTGGCCGTGCCCTGCGAGTGCCCCGATGGCAGACCGTAACTCGATTCATGCGATAGGCCTAAGGATGGATCAAGATCGTATGGTCTGGGTTGGCGGAACAGAATTTTGAGCCAGCTGTTTAAAAAGGCCGACACGAGTATGAGGAGGCCAAAGCGCAGGGCAAAGCGTTCATCTATGCACCAGAATATCACCGGTAGAACCAGAAGGTAGAAATATTCTGAACCGGCCAAGGTAAGAACCTTCATTAGCGCGGTAAGCGCGGGGCTCTGTATCGTTTGTATGGCGCGCACGAGCTCGACGCCCCATTCCAGTATGGCTTCCACGGCTTACCCCCTCAATAGCGTTTAGCATGCCGTAGCCCTCATGGCGCGGCATCACGATCAGACTAACATACCCTGAGCGCTTTGCCAGCCCTTAATAAAGACTTAAAGTCATCTTCCGATACCGGGCGTGAAAAGAGATAGCCCTGGAAGGCGTCGCAGAATATCGATTCCAGGAAGCCCAGCTGCGCCGCGTTCTCGACGCCTTCGGCCACCACGGTGAAGCTCAGCGTATGGGCGAGGTCCACGATGGCCGAGGCAATAATGCTGGCTCGCTTGTCGTCCGGCAAGGGATCAATAAAGGACTTGTCTATCTTTACCGTATCGATAGGATAATCCTTGAGCTTTGAGAAGGAAGAATAGCCGGTACCGAAGTCATCTATCGAAATGGATGCGCCGAGCTCCTTCAGCTCAAGCAGCTTGCGTATGCCTTCGCGCTCGTTCTCCATGATGCCGCTCTCGGTTATCTCGAATTCCAGGAGCCTCGGATCTAAGCCGCTCGCCTTCAATACATGCTTAATGCCCTCGATGAGGTCGTCGCGCCCGAACTGCCGCGGCGAGAGGTTTATAGAAACCGGCACTTGAGGCAGGCCCTGATTGGCCCATGAAGCCGCCATATCGCAGGTCATGCGCAGCATGAGCTGCCCTATGGAATCTATGCTGCCGCTTTTTTCCGCCACGTCCATAAAATAACCCGGCGACTTAATTTCGCCGCTGGGGTGCTTCCAGCGGACGAGCGCTTCCGCCCCGACTATGAAGCCGTTTCTGTCGACTTTCGGCTGAAAATAGGGCAACAGCGCCTTGTCGCTAATGGCGTTATTCAGCGCGCTTTCGATTTTCTGCCGTTCGAGTATCTCCCCGTTGAGCTTGGCGTCAAAGAGCCGGTAACGGTCGCGCCCTGATTCCTTGGCCATGTAGAGCGCCGTTTCGGCGTTCCGTGCCAGATCCTCCGCGTTTCGCGCGTCGTTAGGATAGAGCGCTACTCCTATAGAGGCGGAAAGCTTTATTTCCTCGCCAAGGTCCAGCCGTATGACCTGGTCAAAGGCGGCTTCGGCCTTGGCTATTATTTCCTTTATATGTTCCTGGGAGCGTATGTCGGGGAACAGCGCGAAAAACTTATCGCCGCGATAGCGCGCTACTATATCATCGTTGCGGAAGGCGCCGCGTATGGCCTGAGCCGCTATCTTCAGTACCCGGTCGCCCGCCTCGGTGCCGTACAGGTCGTTAATGCGCTTGAAGCGGTCCAGCCCTATAGCCATGACGCCGAACACCCTATTGCGGTTCCTGGCTATGGTGACCGCGCGTTCAGCCTCGTGCATAAAGCTCTCGCGGTTAGGCAGCAAGGTAAGCTGGTCGTAATGCTCGAAGAATTCCGCCTTGGCTTCCGCTTCTTTCTGGCTCGTTAAATCGCGAAGGGTGAGCAGCACGCCGCTTATGTCGGGATTATAGAGATAGTTCGAGCCGGAAGCCTCGACCGGCAGTTCCGCGCCTGCCGTATTAACCAGGCGGAATACGGAAGAAAAGGTGGGCAAACCCGCTACCAGGCTCGATGCGAACATGGCCCGCTGGTCTTCATGTTCTTCCTTACAGATAAACGAAAAAAACTCCCGCCCTTTCAATTCTTCGGGCTCAAGCCCAAGGAGCGGCAAGGCCGCCGGGCTTGCCAATTGTATGCGTCCATTGGCGTCGAGCAGCATAACGAGATCTCTGCTGTGCTCTATGAGAGCCATAAACAAAGCGCGTTGTTTTGCGGACTCGTCCTGGGCCAGGGCTTTGGCCGCCTGATGCAAGGCAAGCTCGGTATCCTGGCCTTTCAGCCTGGCTTCCATGAGCGACAGTTCGCGCTCCAGCTCGCTGGCGCGCTTTGCGGCTTGCTGCGCTTCGCGGGTAAAGAGGGCCAGAGCTGCGACCAGGAAGGCGTCTATGGTGAAGGCAGAGATGAATATGGCGCTAGGATGGGCGCTTAAAGGCGCTTGCCAGGCGGCTAGGCTCGGAGACTGGATGAGCATGAGGCTCAGGCCGAAACCGAATACGGTAAGCAGGGTGGCAAAGCCGAGCCTGGCGCCTAAAAGCAGTGAGCTTACGAGAGGGGCCGCCATCAGCCAAATCATACCTTCGCTGAGCGGCCCTTGGAGGGCGAAACTCGCGCAGGAGAAGGCGAGCACGGCCAGGCTGCACGCGTAGAACAGAGCCCTGCTCCGTATGCCCTTGCTGCCGTAAAAGGCGGCCGAAGCGACCACCATGCCGGCTTGCACCAGGAAAATAGGCTCAGCATTGCCTTTGAGCGCTTTTGCAAGGCCCGGAGTAAGGCTTATCGTCCCCAGTATGAAAATGCCAAGCAATAAGGACCTTAGCCCTCGCTCCCGCCCCTTATCCAGTGCCGAGGCGGCTAATGCGCCGGCTTTACTGCCTGGCTTGGTAGCGTCCATGAAGAGTTCCCGTAGGCTGCGAAAAACGCTCGGGTGCTTGGTTGCAGGGTCTTCAGACATAATAATTCAGTGTACCTGTGCATAAGGCGGCTAGCAAGGGCGATGAGATAAAAATTGACCGAATATGGCCGTCAGTAGCCTGCCTTGACGCCTGGCTTGCCCGCATAGTACAAAGAAGCGCCAGCCGGCATGGTGAAATGGCATACACGGCAGACTCAAAATCTGCTGTCCGCAAGGACGTGTGGGTTCAAGTCCCACTGCCGGCAACGTTTGCCCTTCCTAAAGTATCCTCCAGCGTTTATACTGGCCGCACAAAAGCGCATATCTATGCAAGGAGGCATCTATGAACCCCATTGAAAGCTGGCATGCGGCCGCCTTAGCCGCTACCGCGGTTACGGCTCTGAAGAAGAACGGCTTTGACGCCCTCTATGTAGAAAGCGCCGAGGAAGCGGCTCAGAAGCTCGGGGCTTTCCTGAAAAAAGGCGCCAGCGTAGGCTTCGGCGGCTCAATGACCATTAAGACCCTTGGTATACAGGATAAGGCGCGCGAAGCGGGCTGCGAGTTGCTCGACCATAACGCGCCTGGGCTGAGCCCCGAGGCAAAGCTCGCGATCCTGCGCAGGCAGCTCAGTTGCGATCTGTTCATATCCAGCGCCAACGCCCTCACCCTCGACGGGCAGATCGTGAACGTGGACGGTACGGGCAACCGGGTGGCGGCCCTCAGCTTCGGCCCGGCCAAGACCGTGGTCGTCGTCGGCGTCAATAAGCTGGCCCGCGACATGGATGAAGCCTTCGCCCATGTGGAGCTCTATGCCGCGCCTATGAACAATAAGCGCCTGGACAAACCCAATCCCTGCGTAAAGACCGGCGAATGTATGGATTGCGATGGCGATACGCGCATTTGCCGCATCTATCAGGTGCTCCGCAAGCGGCCTTCGATGTCGGACTTTACGGTGATAATAGTGGGGCAGGCGCTGGGGTACTGAGTGTCGGAAGAGGGAAGAGGGAAGAGGGAAAAGAATCTAGAATCTAGAATCTAGAATCTAGAATCTAGAATCTAGGAGCTAGAATCTAGGAGCTAGAATCTAGGAGCTAGAATAAGACGGGACTCGGCCGCCGATAACCGCGCAGCATTCTAGATTCTGTATTCTAGATTCTAGAACAGTGGATAGAAGCTAGAATCTAGAATCTAGAATCTAGAATAAGACGGGACTCGGCCGCCGATACCCGCGCAGCATTCTAGCTTCTGTATTCTAGATTCCAGAACAGTGGATGGAAGCTAGAAGCTAGAAGCTAGAATAAGACGGGATTTCGGTCCCCGATACCCGCGCAGCATTCTAGATTCTGTATTCTAGATTCTAGAACAGTGGATAGAAGCTAGAATCTAGGAGCTAGAATCTAGAATAAGACGGGGATTCGGTCCCCGATACCCGCGCAGCATTCTAGCTACTAGATTCTAGATTCCAAAGGATAAAATCAGAAGCTAGTAGTTAGAAGCCGCCTCCACTCCTCAATCCAAAACAGCCTTTTCCGATCCGCTTGCCGCCAAGCGCCGCTGGGCGGTGGTTTTCAGGATAGGTATGTCGTCGTAACGGCCGGAATTGTTCCAGAAGGTAAGACCCTCATTGCTGGCGTCGCGTATGCCGTCGACCTGTAGGCTCACGTAGGTGGGATTATAGTACAGCCTGTCGTAGCGCACGTTCAGGAAAAAGGCCTGCAGGTAGGGCCGTATAACGGTCTTCTTCTTGGATATAAAGGAGTTGCGCAGGGTTCCAATTTTGTAGATACGATAGGGGCGCTGTATGGCCGGCTCGAAGGCCATAAAATCCTGTTCAAAGTGCGAGGGGTAGAACATGGGGCATATGACGTCGACGTAGCGCGATAAAAGCTCGACGTCCTGGCCGGTGCGCACGCCTGAACGGTACCAGCCATTGGCGCCGTATATGTCTATGCTTATGGGCGCTTTGATTTGCTTGCGGGCATAGCTTAGGAAGGACATGAGCGCGCTTTCCATATCCATGCCCGCGTCCTTCCATCGATACTGCGCGTTCTCAAGGTTGACGCCGTCGGTAGGAAAGCGTATGTAATCGAATTGTATCTCGTCAAAGCCACGGGCTATGATTTCCTTGGCTATGGCTATGTTGTATTCCCATACCTTTTCGCTGTAGGGATCAACCCAGTATTCTTCGTAGTACTTTCGCGTTGTTACTGTGGCGGGGGCCGCGGCCGTGGCGCCTATGCCGCTCGCGGCGCCGGGGGAGGCTGAGGCAGGCAACTCAGTCTTCTCGTTTACATAGCCCTGCCAGGGTTTATTCTCCACCCTGTCCCATACGGCGTAGGCGCCGCCCGCGCTTTCGTAGAGCCTCTGGTCCTTGAATACCACCACGCGGGCGACGAGGTATCGTCCCTTGGCCTTCATTTCCTTGACGAAGCTCTCGATATCCAAAGGACTTACCCAGCGGCCGATGGAACGTACCAGCGGATCCTGGGGCTCGAAGCGCAGGCGGCCGTAGTCGTCCTTTACGTCTACGACGACCATATCCAGGTTTCTATCGGTCATGACCGCGTCGTATTTTGCCCGGGAATCCTCGTGAACCATAAAGCCTGTTTGCAGATAGAAACCATGCCTGCCGTCGGCCTGCGCCCGATAGGGCTTTTCGTCCTTGATGTCGACGAGCCACAGCTCGGAGAGCGCCATGGTATGTCCGGAGGCTTCTTTCATCCATATGGCGTTAAGCTGGCTCGGTATGCTGCGCGAGGCGAGCAGCACCGCGTTGCTCTGGGCCGCTGCCCGCTGCGGCGGGGCAGCGAGGCCTGAAGCGCCGGAAGCCGCGTGCACCTGCTTTAACACCGCGCCTTCGCTGACAATATAGAGGCCGTCCTGCCTGGGCAACAGCGATTCGTAGCTGGCGAAGTCTTCACCGCCCCGGTAACTGAGCACGAATCGGCGCGAGGCAAAGTCGTAGCGGTAGCTGCGCGGCAGGAAGGAATTAGCCGCCCATACGATAGTGCCTTCGGGGCCTGCCTGTACGACTATGTCTGATATCTCGTCGGGGTTGGAATTAGCCGGGTCGCTCTTGCCGAGCTCTCCGCCGATCTCCCGCCAGGAGCCGCCGGACAGCGGCCGTACAAAGGGGCCTTTAATGGGATGCGATACGAAGATGAGCCCCTCTGGTTTACTGGTAACCGCCACCGCTTTTATGCCGGGCTGCGGGGCGGGCGAGGGAATACTCTTCCAATTGAGGCCGCCGTCCAGGCTGAGGTACACTTCATCTTTGGTGCAGATAACCAGCGTGGCCTGGTTGTAGGGGTCGGCTTCTATGTCCTTAATTTCCTGTATTTCTCGGGCAAAGGCTTTCTGGCCGTTATCGTAGGTCTTAATGACTTTGACCGGTATGCCTGCGTTGCGCTCTTCGAAGCTGACCAGGTCGCGGCTAAACAGTATGCCCCGCCCGCTCAAGAAGTACCAACCCTGCTCGGTGCTTAGTATTTTCCGTACATCGGTTCCCGAGAGCGGCTTGCTTATGCGCCCGGCCGCGTCCACCCGGTAGAGGCCGTCGGAAGCGCCGAGCAGGGCGCCCCCCAGCGAGGGTATGGGAAGAGGCCCGGCGGCAGGCGCTACCGTGGGTACGGTTGCCTGGGTTATTGAGGGCGTGAAGCTTGCGCTCGAGCGATTATACAATTGCGCGCCGGCGGCGAGCACGGCTGCGAAAGCCAGGGCGCTAAAAACGACGGCGGCGACTATACGTGTTCTGGTGGCTTGCATTCGGGGCGCTCCGGTCAAATCGTTTACGGACAGTACCGGATCAGTGTACCGGAAGAGGGGCGTTTTGACCAGGACTCGATAGGTTTTTAACTGATAAAAATACTCAAAATTAGCCTTTGTCTGGCTTATCCTTGTTCTTAGCATGCTTCCGGTAGCGCTCTAGGAGCTCGGTCATTTCCCGTACAAGTTCTCCGCTGCCCGATAGCTCCTCGCCGTCGTCGGCGAGGTAGGAAAGCACTTTATTCGCCTCGTAGAGCAATAGCCATGGAGGAACGTCCAAGGCCCTGGCGATATCTAAAAATCTGACGGAGGATGGATACTTTCGCAGCGTTTCGATTTCCGCGATGTAATTTTTTGTTAGGCCCGCATATTCGGCAAGTTCATCCTGCGTAATGCTGCGGTATGCCCGGAGCGTTTTTATGTTCTTTGCCAAGAGTATTCTTAATTCGTCCGGCATTGCCACCTCACCTCTTTGATGCTAGGAGAGGCGTGGCAACCTGGCAATTCGCTTATAGCCGGTTAAATATGGCTAAAAGCCAAATAAACGCAGAGAATTTTCTCTTCCTATCCTTAATACCGCGAGGGGAACAGCCTCGTTAGCGAGGCGGCGCTTTTTTAGCTCCGTTGAGAAGCTGCCCATGGAAAAGTGATTAAAGGCGTACACGGAGCCCTGGAGCCCTGGGCCTGCCCGCCTTGCGCCTTCTATGAAGGTATCTTTCCATGCGGAGAAAATACCGGCGGGCCTTAGCTCGGAGAGTCCCATGATCCAGAGCCTTGATCCGAGAGCTTCGCTCAACGCTATGGCGAGCCTTGCCATATAGATCTGACTGCTCACCAATACCGGCGCTAAGTCCGGATGCCGCTGGCCGAGGGTCTTGAGCTGCGCGGTCTTGGGCGTATGCACCGGCGTCTTGTTTATTATGAGCGCCTTGGCGCGGAGCTCGGCGTCCAGTTCCCTGCGGAAAAAGTTTTCCATTACTTTACCCGATTGGCCTACCAGGTAGCGGTTCATGGCCGCGGCCTGTTCGCGTTTGCCCGGGTTGTCGGCGACGACTATCCAGTCTATATCGCTGTCCGGCCCTATATCGTCAAGGGCTTTATTGTATACGACCGAGGTTTCCACGGCATAATTATCTTCTCCCAGCTCCGCGGCAAGCTCCGCCTGAGCGGAGAGTAGGCCGGGTAAACCGTCGCGCCATAGCGCCACCTTGGCTCGGAAGTCTTCCCGCAGCGCGCAAAGTCGCTCGTACGCCTGTTGTTCCACTGTCGCCCCCCCTTGGGATACCCCGCCCATAAGCATGCCCAGTGTAGCCGCGAGCGCTAAAAATGCAAGCCGTCGGCGTGTGGACGATGAAGGGCATCTGCGCTACAGTAGGCCGATGAATGCCCCATTAGCCCTTGTTTGCGCGGCTATGCTGTGTTGTTCCTGCACCGCTTCAGAGGAAGCCCTTGCCCGGGGCACGGAGCCGCCAGATCCTCGTTACCGTGCCCTTGACTATTCGCTTACCCTCCTGCCCGAGGATGCGCGCTCAGCCTTTCTCCGCGCCTACGAGCCGGACAAGGAGCGCTTCTATGCCCTCCTTGAGGAGGCGGAAGCCGAATCGCGGGCGGCGGGCGATTTTCTTATGTTGGTGGACAAGAACAACGCCTTGGCTGAAAACTACGAGCCTGCCGACCTCGTATCGCTTAATGATTATCCGCTTGCCCGCAACCGCGCCGACTTGCGGCTCCGCAAGGCTATTATGCCCGCGCTCCTGGAAATGGACGCCTCCGCACGGTCGCTTGGACTACGGCTCGTATACTCATCGACGTACCGCTCCTATGCCTACCAACGGGATGTATACGATAGGTGGGTGCGTCAGCTCGGCCAGGCCGAGGCCGACCGCGTGTCCGCCAGGCCCGGGCATTCGCAGCATCAGCTTGGCACGGCGATAGACTTCGGATCTATAGACAATAGCTTTGCCGATACGGCGGCCGGGCGTTGGCTCTATGAAAACGCCTGGCTCTATGGCTTTTCTCTATCCTACCCCCGCGGCTATGAAGCCATCAGCGGCTATGATTGGGAATCCTGGCACTACCGCTACATAGGCAGGGCGGGCGCCCTGCTTGAGCGCGAGTACTTTAGCGGCCTTCAGCAGCATTTTTTGCTCGTGCTTGATGCGTATCGCAGGCAGATGGCGGCGCCTACACCGTAACCGCGGCTATGTACAGAATAGCCGCCGCCATGATAGAAACTGCCTACGCCTAGCATGCGTTTTACAGAGCGGCAATGCGCGGAACGGGCGTTTCCGCTATAGGTTCCGAGAGGAGCCATCCAGGCCTCCATATGAGTACTCACGGGGGATCTTGGTGTCTATTTCTTCTATCATAGTAGTAGCATTCGTGGCGTTGAGTGGCCTCTTTGCCCTTAAGCGCGGGAATAAGGCCAGCGCAGCGGAATTCAGCCTTGCCGGGCGGCGACTCTCAGGGCTAGCC
This sequence comes from Spirochaetaceae bacterium UBA5200, assembly GCA_002412825.1. Lineage (GTDB taxonomy): Bacteria > Spirochaetota > Spirochaetia > Treponematales > UBA12059 > UBA5200. The sequence goes on along the minus strand of DHVU01000009.1, from coordinate 70,690 downwards.
CTCTTCGCCACGCTTGCCGCGTCGAATCTGTCCGCCTTTACCGTCTTCGGCGTATCGGGCGCGTCCTACCGCTTAGGCTGGGCCTTCTTCCCGGTAATGGCCTTCGGCACCGCCTTTATGGCCTTATCTTTTGCCTATATAGGCCTGCCTCTTCGCAGGCTGGCGGCCGAAGGCTCGTGGATAACGCCGGGCGACTTCATAAGCGCGCGATATAACAGCAAGGGATTGGGACGGCTGTTCTCCGCCCTGTCGCTGGCGTTTACCCTTCCCTATCTGGCTATACAGGCCAGTGCGGGCGGCAGGCTCATAGCAGGGGCCACCGGGCTGAGCGCTCCGCTCTCTTCCGCCCTTCTCGTGGCCGTGGTGAGCTTGTATGTGTTCAGGGGCGGCCTTAAGGCCGTGGTAAAAACCGATATCGCGCAATTGGCCGCGCTGCTTATCTTAGGACTGGCCGCCGCGGCTATTATCGTGGCTGCGGCTTTAAAGCCGGATACGGCCCTGCTCGTGGCAGCCGACCGTGGCGCGACGGCCCGTTCAGGGGCCGATGGTTCTTTGGGCTGGCCGGCGCTTGCGGGCTACTATGCGCTGTGGAGCCTAGCCGATCCCATGTTTCCGCATTTCATGCAGCGCTTCTTCGCCGCAAAGTCAGACGCCGCCCTGCTGCGGAGCATGGCGGCCTATCCCTTCGTGCTCCTTGCGGTCTTCCTGCCCATGAGCGCAATCGGGGTGCTCGGCCGCTCGCTTGCGCCGGGGCTTTCGGCGGCCCAGTCGGACGGCGTGTTTACCATGCTAACGCAGAGCCTTGCCGGCCCTCTCTGGGCGCCGCTCTTCTCCATTGCCGCGCTCGCCGCGCTCATGTCTACGATGGACAGCCAGCTCCTCTCCTGCGCCTCCATGCTCAGCGCGGATCTGCTGCCTAAAAACGGCGATAGCGCGCGGCGCACGGCCTTGGCCGGCGCGGCGCTGGCCTTCGCGGCCTGGCTCGTATCGTTGCGGCCGCCCGAAGCCATGCTGTCGTTCTTGAATCGTGCCGCTTTTCCCGGCTATGCGAGCTTGGCTCCCGTAGCGCTGGCGGCGCTCTATGCGCCTGGGGTGGGGGCGGCCGGAGCCGCCGCCGCTCTCGTCGCCGGGGCGGCGCTCGTGCTGCTGCAGTCTTCCGGCGCCTTCGTGCCGCCTCTGCCCGCGGTGTTCTTCAATGCCGGCGTGCAGGCGGCCATTTTAGCCCTGGCATGGGTCTTGCGGCGTTTTGGCCCAAATGTGCGGAGAGCGCCGCTAGCTTCGCGGCCGCCGTTTTCGCGCGGCTGGTCGTTTGTTTTCCTGCTCATGTGCGTAGCAGGTATAGATTTCTGGAGCTTTACGCGGCCTGGCTGGGAGCGGCGCGCCTTGATGGGGCTACCCTACTGGCTGTGGTACCAGATATTAGCCGTAGTGGCCCTGGGCGGGGTTTTTTACCTGTACGCTCGGCGTGAGCAAGCCGGCCATGAGCGCCGGCTAGAGCTATAAAATAAGCGGGCTTAATAGGATTTGCTGGCCGCTTCCCGCTGCTTAATCGTTTCCTGCCTGAAACCCTCGCCGAATTGCTCCACGGTCTTGGCGAACTGCTTTTCGCTCTGGAAGCCGTAGTCCTGCAGCACCAGCATCTCGATCTGATCGAAGGTCATGCCGCCGGTTTCGTACTCGCAGAAGGCGTTGGCCAGATACACGGTAAAGGCCACGTCCTTGTGGTCGGTGGTCATAAGGCCGGGTTCGTGGTGGTAGCGTATGGCCGCCACGAGCGATTCGGGGAAATTCCACTTCTCCGCCACGCGAGCGCCTATCTCGGCGTGGTTCATGCCGCCGGACAGGTCCTCAAAGGTCTTCTCGTCTATGCCCTTGCTGCGGCAGAAGGAGCGTATATGGGTAAGCAGTTCCGGATGCACGGCGCTGAAGATAATTTTGCCCATATCGTGGAGCATGCCGCCTACGTAGGCGTCGTCCTGGAGGGGCCTGTTTGAGGATTTGAAGTTTTTGGCCAAGTTATAGGCGTAATAGGCGCAACGGTAGCTATGGTCCCAGAGGGCTTTCTGGTCCATGCCATGCTCGCCGGCGAGGATTTTCTGAGAGCCGTAGGAAAAGAGCAGGTTCTTGATGCCCCGCAGGCCTACGAGCTTCACCGCGTCCACGATATTGTCTACGCGCCTGGGCAACATAAACTGCGCCGAATTGACGAGCTTTAAGAGGTCGGCCGTCATGGCGGGGTCGGTGGATATGTGCCTGGCTATCTCTATCATCTCGCTCTTAGGGTCCCCGATCAGGCGCTGAATGGCTAGGATGTTCTCGGGGAACTGCGGCAGCCCGCTTATGCGGCGGACGATTTCGTCGGTAAGGGTGGAGAGGCTTTCTATCTTGGTGGCGTTCACCGGAACGGTAATGCGGGCTACGGTTTCGCCGCTGTCCACCCGTATGTCAAAGCAATCCTCGTCCAGGCCCATTTTCTTAAGCATGAGCACCAGGATGACCAGGCCTAAACCGGCGCCTTCGCTGGAATCGAGCACCTGGGCCATGGCTTCCTCAAGGGAGGTGTACTTCCGTGAGCGGGCCAGCTTGTCCTGGATGCGCATGTACTCGGTGCGGTTGAGCTGGGAGTTGTTGCGCACCTCAAGAACCACGTTCGATCCGCGTGCTTGGAATATGACCTTTACGTAGTATTGTTTCTCTTTTTGCTTCTGAAGATAGTAGTTAATGTTTTCAAGGGTATCGCTTTTAAAGCTATTCATGCCCTCTTCGTATTCCGAGGGGTCGTTCAAGTCCAGATTGCGCGTCTCGAAGTATACGCGCTTAGTATTGGCCTTCTTGGCGTTTACCGCCAGCTCGCGCAGGCAATATACCAGATAGTCTTTAATTTTTGCCTGCCCCAGCTCGCTCAGGAATACTTCGAGCACCGACTCGATATACACTTCTATCTCATGCGGCAGGGTATAGGTGGTTATAGTGAGGGGTATTGCGCTGTGGGCGGCCTTTTTTATCTTAGCTACGTCTACTACCAGTTCATTTCCAGCCATTCGTGCTTCCTCTTGAAGACCCCGTGGGGCCATACTTTATGAGTTTCGATTTTACTTGATTAAGCCTACAAGAACAATGACCGATTCGCAACCGAAAATCGTAAACTTCTCTCTATATATACGCTTTTTAACAATTATTTTGGCTATAAAAAAGAAACAGTGCTATACTCGCGGTATAACAATGAAAAAAATACTGGTAGTCGATTCAGATCCCGAATCGTCATTGATGGCGCGATCCTTGCTCGCACGGAGCTTTGAGCTTGAGCTGTGCCCCTCCGTGGAAGCGGCTTTGGCTGCTTGGAAGGGACGGCCTTTCGACGCGGTGCTGCTGGATATAGGCCCTGCTACCCTCGGCCCGTATGCCTATCCTTTGGATATTCTACACAAGAGCCTCCATAATCCGGCTATCGTGGCCGCCTTGCCCGAGCTTGAGGCTCAGGCGGTCGTCGAGTTGGTGCACGCGGGGGCTAGTTCCTTCATAATCAAGCCCTTTGAGCCCCGGTTGCTCGTGAGCACCTTGCGGGCGGCAATAGCTTGGCGGCTAGGGGCCGCGCTGGATGCCCGCGACCCCTATTCCCGGAGTTTGCAGCAAGGCGATACCATCGATAGGGTTGCTAGTCCAAGGTTCTTAGGCACGAGCATGGCTATACACGAGCTTTTGCGTACCGCGGAACTCTATGCAAGGCACGACATGCCCGTGCTGATCGTGGGGGAGAGCGGCACAGGCAAAGAATTGGCCGCGGCGGAGATCCATGCGCGCTCGGTACGTAAAACCAAGCCCTTTATCGCGGTTAACTGCGCATCCATTCCTGAGCAGCTCGCAGAAAGCGAACTGTTCGGCACCGCTAAAGGGGCCTTTACCGGCGCCGTGGAGCGGCAGGGGCACTTTGAGGCGGCACAGGGAGGGACCTTGTTCCTGGATGAGATTGGAGAGCTCCCGCTGAGCGTTCAGCCGAAACTGCTGCGGGCCATTGAGAATCGAAGCGGAACGCGCATGGGTTCGAGCGAGTCGCGCTCCTATGATGTCAGGGTGCTTTCAGCCACCAACGCGCCTTTGCTTGATGATCCTAAGGCGTTTAGGCCCGAGCTCTTAAACCGCCTGAATGTGCTTACCTTGCGGCTGCCCGCCCTGCGAAATCATCCAGAAGACATACCCTTGCTCGCTCGTGCCTTCCTGGCTGAGGTCGCGCCGGAAAAGGCCTTCGACGAGTCGGCGCTCCTGGCGCTCGAGGCCTGGCACTGGCCTGGTAACGTGCGGGAGCTTAAAAACCTGATAAACCGGGTCGCCGTGTTGAGCATGGAACGAAGGCTCATAGTCGGCGAGGATATCGAGCGTAACCGGAGCGCTTCGTGCGGCCTTGGCCAGCGTAGCCTCCTGCGCTGAGCCCGGCTGCCGCGCAGGCATACGCTGGGCGCAGGATCAGCGAAGCACGCGTACCGATCGGGCGCTAGCGTACACGGCAGGCTTGCCGTCGGGGCCGGGCTGCACGACGGCTCCGTCGATGAGCACGGCCGCCCTGGTGCCTACCGTTATCCCGGACAGGGCTTCATACTCGCTGCCTGAGAGTTTGAGGAAGATACGGTACAGTTCTATGCGTGAGCTGCCTATCCAGCGGCCTTCGGTAAACTCCATTATCGCCTCATAGCCTGTCGCGTCGCTTTGTATAGGCTTGGAAAGGCTGCCGAAGAGCAGGAAGGCTTTGCCGCGGGTAAAGTCGCGCAGGGCAGCCTCTCCCGATTGGGCGAGGCTGGCTAGGTCGATGAGCGAGCTATTCAGGACCAGGGTGCCGTTGTACTGGCTGTCGCCCAGTGCCTGGTCTTGAGCAAACGCGGCGCTCATGGCCGCAAGGGCGATTAGGGCACAGAAAAGCACAGGTTTCATGCTGGCCTCCACGAGAAGGGTAGCCCCCGGCGGCTTCCTGGTCAAGCCGCCTTTAAAAAAGAACTATTTAGCCGCGCTGCGCTTCAAGAGCGGCTAATTTACTGAACAGGCCTTCGAAGCGATCAAGTTCGGCTTCGCTCAAGGCGGCGCGCGCCATAAGCTCGGCCAAAAAAGCCTCGCTCTCGGGACGTCCGGCTATTTTATAAAAACCCGCCTCCTGGAGCTTATCCGCTATTGATTTAGCGCGCGCGCGCGTACGGCTTCGGGCGGCTCCTGATTCCGTATGGGCGGCTCTAGCCGGCACCATAGCAGCGCCCAGCCGGGCAGAAGCCGCGAGCTCGGCGCGCCTGAGTTCCCAAAACACCACTTGTACAGCATGCGATAGGTTGAGCGAGGGGAAAAGCTCTGAACTGGGTATGTGAAGCGCTACATCGCATACGGAAAGCTCGCGGTCGGAGAGGCCGTCCCGCTCATTGCCGAAAACCATGGCCACGCTGCCCTGGTAGCCGATATACGAGGCCGCGAAGTCCGTGAGCACGAGGCTCTCCTTGCGCTTTTTACCCGTCCGCCTTGATACGCCTACGGCTATGGTAGCGCTAGCCAGCGCCTCTTCCAGGCTGGCAAAGCGTTCCGCTTTTTCGTAGATGCCATACGAGGCGAGCGCATAGCTACGCACGGTATCCTCGTCGAATGCGGGGCAATCCGCGAGCGAAAGCGCGTCAAAGCCCATCGTTTTGAGGGCTCTGCAGCAGGAGCCGACATTGACGGCTCCCTCGGCCCTGCAGAGCACGGCGCGAAAACGCCTGGAAAGCTCGGTATCCATACCCGCCTCCTATATTTTGTTTGCCCATGCTAGCCAATAAAGGATATAGTTTGAAGAGCCATGATGCACACGCGATTGGAAACGAGCATAGCAGGGAAACACGCCCTCATTATCGGCGCAAGCGGCGGCATAGGAAAAGCCGTGGCGGAGGCCCTTGCCGCGGAGGGCGTCGCGCTCTGTTTGCACGGCAGAAACCAGGATCGACTGGACGCGGCGCTCAGTTCCTGCGCCGCGCGCGGGCCTGCCGGTTTGCCTCTTCGGGGCATACTGGCGGATCTGGCCAGCGGGAACCCTCCCGAGGCTCTCTTGAGAGAGGCTCAGGAGGCCGATCTTTTAGTGCTTGCGTATGGGCCCTTCGTATATAAGAGCCTCGAGGATACGAGCGACGAGGATTGGCGGCACATGGCCCTGCTTAATCTGGCGTTGCCCGGAATACTGTCTACCAACGCCGCTCGGCACATGGCCGTACGCGGTTTTGGGCGAATTTTATTCTTCGGCGGCACGAGAACGGACGCGATTCGGGGCTATAAACTCAACGCCGCCTACGCGGCGGCCAAGACGGGCCTCGGGGTCCTGGCTAAATCCCTGGCCCAGGAATACAGCAATCGAGGCGTTTCCTGCGCCGTTTTATGCCCCGGCTTCGTCGATACGGAGTATATTAGCGATACCATGCGGGAAAGCTTGATTATTCGCGCCCCGCGAGGCAGACTACTACTGCCGGAAGAGCTAGGAAAGGCGGCTCTAGGCCTGCTTTCCGGGGCTATGGAACTCTATAATGGAGCGCTTATTAACGCCGATGAGGGGCTTTATGCGCTCTAAGTCGAGTTAGCTAGGAAAAAAAAGCAAGAAGGACTGGAATTTTCGACCTAAGTAGCCGAAAATTACGTCGAGGGCTTGTCGTCCAGCCTTTTGCCGTAATATTTTAAGCTCTTGTTTGACAGGGCATTGACGGTGAATTATTATGTTCATACAATTGGACGATATACAACGATCTAAGTAGTACGTTGGAAGAGGAGTACCATGACCAACAACGATATCGTTCCTGGCTTCGATGACGAAAAGGACGATAGCCTAAAAATCAGGCTCCAGAAACTTGAGAATGTAGAAAACTGCCTTGCCCTCTTCCTTACCGGGTATATAGATACCTACAATTCTAATTTCTTCCAGAAGAGGGTGGGTAAGGCCATCGACGCTGGTTTCTCAAGGCTAGTTTTTAATTGCGGCGGCCTAAACTATGTATCCTCTACGGGTATAGGCTCTTTTACCGCTTTTTTAAAGGCCGTAAAGCCCAGAAGCGGTGATATCGTCCTGCTTGAAATACAGCCCAAGGTATACGAAGTTTTTCAGCTTTTAGGCTTCTCGCAGTTCTTCAATATCAAAGACAACCTTGAAGAGGCCGTCGGGTATTTCCAGCAGGGTTCGCAAATGAACACGCAGTCGGTGTTCCCCAAGATTTTCTCCTGTCCTATCTGCAATAAAAAGCTCCGCGCCGCCAGGCCCGGCCGCTTCCGTTGCTCAGAATGTAAAACCATCCTCGCGATCGACAATTCCGGGCAAGTATTCCTTGGCTAGAGGCGTTGCCCCTGTCCTTAAGGGCCGGGGTTGATCGCGAACACTACGCGCAAGGAGTGAGTGTATGCAGGGAATGAGCAAAGTAGAATCGTACCTCATGGATCTTGATATTTCCTACCAAGAAGTAGCGCCGAACACCTTCTTCGTGGAAGACGAGACGAGGGGCCTCCCCGGCGTGGCTATAACCATTGATGAGCCGGTGGTTTTTATACGCACCAAGGTTATGGCGCTTCCTAAGGTAAAAGACATACAGCTGCTTGAGACGCTCCTCGGTTTCAACGCTACGGATATACTCCATGGCGCATACGGTATCGACGGCGACGATATCGTACTCGTGGACACCCTTGAGTATGATAATATGGACAAGAATGAATTCGAAGCTGCCCTCGACTCGGTCGGGATGGCTCTTTCAAAGCATTATGCCGTCCTCGGTAAGTACCGGGACTAATTCAGAGGAGGCTCTGCATGGGTATTTTTGATAGGTTCAAGACGGTTTTATCCTCCAATATAAACGATATGATCTCCAAGGCGGAGAATCCGGAAAAAATGCTTAACCAGCTGCTCATCGATATGAACCAGCAGATGATTGAGTCCAAGAAATCCGTAGCCATGGCCATAGCGGACGAGAAGAAGATAGAACGCGAGCTTCTGGAGCAGAAGCGCCAGGTAGAGGAATGGGAACGAAAAGCGGTTATCGCCGTTAAGGCGGGGCGTGATGACCTGGCCAAAGAGGCCCTGCTCCGCAAACAGGAAGCCGAGAATTACTACCTGCAGCTCAAGCCCCAGTGGGAGAGCCAGAAAGCCGCGGTAGAGAAGCTTAAGGAAACCCTGCGCCAGCTTCAGAATAAGATCGACGAAGCTGCCCGTAAGAAGAACATACTCATAGCGCGCGCTAAGCGGGCTGAGGCTCAACAGAAAATTCAGAAGACCCTGACCTCCATGTCAGGCAATACGAGCGCGTTTGATACCTTTGACCGTATGGCTAAAAAGGTGGACGAGCTTGAAGCCCGGGCCGAGGCCAGCGTGGAACTTGCCGACCTCTCGCAATCCTCCTCCCTAGAGAAGGAATTCGCCAAGCTCGAAAGCTCGGGCGCCGGAGCAGACCTTCTGCTTGAGGAGCTTAAGCAGAAGATGCTTACCGAAGGCAGCACCGGTCAGGCTTAGGCTATGCGCATACTGTTCGTCGGAAACGAAGAGCAGTATAGCAGGATGAAAACAGGGAGCGCGCCTCAGGGTGAGCGCTCCTTTTTCTTTGAAGCGGATTTTCCCGCTCTTGGAGAGGTCGGTCGCTGGGATCTTGTCGTCGCCCCCGCGGCCATGGTGCTGGCACGGCCTCAGGAGTTCTATGCAGCCCCGCTCATAGCCTACGGCCCCGAGCGCTTGCTTGACCTCTGTCTGGGTTCCGGCTGCGCCGACTATATGCGCGAACCATGGACGCAGGACGAATTGCTGGCGCGCGCCGAACTTCGTTCTCTTTCTGCCCTGCAGCTTGATGCTAGCGGCTTAAGCGTACGATACGGCATGCTCTGCGGTACCCTTGGGCGTGTGCCATTAAGCGCAACGGCCTCCGCGGCCTTAGCCCTCCTGGCGGCAAACCGGCCGCGGGCCGTGCCTCGCGAAGCGCTGGCAGCCGTAATGGAAACAAAGGCCTCGTCGAGCCGAGCCCTAGACATGGCTATGTCCCGACTGCGTTCCGCTCTGCGCGCCTGCGGCGGAGCAAGGGCCGCTTCAAGGCTTGTCGCCCTACGGGCTACAGCCGCCAGACGCGGAGCCTACTGTCTGCTCGAATAAAGAAATAGAGTTTTTTATTAAGCAATTAAGCCTGTGGATAACTTGTTGATTCATTGTGCGCATTCAAAAGACCTGCTGCGCCGGTCCTTGACGCGGAGATAAGCCTAAGTAAAAAGCTTCGAATTTGTGTAAGAAATTGGTTAAATACATATATAAACAGCAACTAGAGCCTTGTTTCCGCCGGAGGGGCTTCCGGTTTACTAAACAGGACCAGTGAGCCGCTTCTGTACTTATGCAGGCCAGCATGGACGCGCTTGTGGATAAGTTGTTTATTGATTGTGGCTTTCCTTATTGGCTTTGCTTGTCAATGGGTTAGAGCCATGCTACAGTTTATAATTATGAAGCGTTTGGCCTCGGCCGTACTGCGTTTTTTTTTAAGCTTTGTCATCGCTGAGGCCTCTGTGGCGATATACGTCGCCGCTATGGGCTATAACGCTGCCTGGGAGCACCCGTTGGCCGCCTTAGCGCTCTGGTCGCTATGGACCCTGCCTGCCCTGCCGACGAGCTTTGCCCTCCTAACCAGCTTCTTTACCCTGAACCGTGTATACAGGCATCGCTTGACTGGCTACCTGACCCTACTCGTACTCAGCCTGTTTACGCTCGGCGCGCCTCTTGCGCTCAGCCGCCTAGGCCTTCTCGCGATGAGGGCCGAAACCCTGCCGGCCTTTGACTCGGCTCTCGGCGATGTGCTGCGCTGGTACCAGGGCTTGGACAGCCTGCCCCTGCCACAGGCCATAGCCGGAGTGGCCGGGCTTGCGCTGGTGCTCAGTTCCTGTTGGGCGCTTACGCGCCTATCAGCCAAGAGGCCTCTCGTCGGCGCCTTTTTAGTACCGGGCGCTTTAGTGGGTATGTGGCACCTCTTGTCGATCTACGTCGGAGGAGCCCTGAACGGACTGTTTATATTTGTTGGACTTGAGCTTGCCCCCTCCTATTACCTGGCCATACTCTGCGGGCTTAGCTCCCTTGGCCTCCTCGCGCTTGACGCCCTCCTAGCCGGCAAGACCGAGGGAGGAGCCCGCGATGCCTAAACAACGTTCGCCATTCTTAGCGTATGTGCTCGGACTCATGGCCCTTGGTTTTGCCGCGAGCTTTTTCTGGTCGGTTATAGGCCTACGGGAAGCGGCCGTGCTGTACAGCTTCGCGCTTGGCTGGGAGCTCGCCAGCGCTCTGGGCAGGCTATCGGCATGGGCTCCTGCCCTACTCTTCGTTGCGGCTGCCCTGACCGCTGAGCGTTCCGAGGGGGAACACTCCTACCATGATATGGCGTATAGTCTTCTAACGCCTGCCTTTGTCATAGCCGCGGCCCTGTCTTTGTTCTTTCTGCTGGTCGTTCCCCTCGCGGATGCGCGCGCGCATTGGTACGAGAGCGCCAGCGCAGATTTTAACCGCAGCCTGGGCCTGGCTAAAGACGCCTACGATGACGGGGATTACGCTGCTGCTTCGGAGCACATTCTCAGGTGCAAGGCTATAGACCGCTCTGAACAGCGTTTTATCGACCTTAATGACCGTATACAGGAGGCGCTGATACGGGCGAGCGATAGGGCGGCCGACACGGGGCAGCAGGATACCGCCGCCTCTGAAGCGCCGAGCTGGTTTGAGGCCAACCGCTTCTATATCGAGGCGCTCAGCGCGCGCGATGATGGGCGGTACTTCGATGCCCATTACCTGGCTAAGCGCTCGCTTGCCCTGTACCCGGGCAGGAGGGAAGTGGCCAAGCTCGTGGACGACAGCTGGACACTTATGCGTAGCCTGGCACCGAGCGCGCAGGAAGTTGAGAATGCCGCGTTCTATGGGCGTAAGCTTGAGGGCTACCGTCTGTTCTCTGCCGGCGAATATCTAGAAGCCTACTGCCTCTACACGGCGCTCGCAGAAATACGGCCTGACGACCCTGATGTGGCCACGTATAGGGAGAAAAGCGCGCAGGGGCTTGCCTCCGTTGCCTTTTTTATCGATGAAGAGCAATTGGCCTTCAGCCAGGCGAACGCCCGCCCGCTTTCATTGGCCAAGGGGCAGGGCCCCGGCGCTCAGAGCCTCCGCGCTCGCGCGGCGGTTTCATCGCCTTCGGGCGTATACATGCGGGACCTGGTGTATGTAAGCGGGACTATGGAGTTGCGCGCCGCCTTCGGCCGCATACAAGGTGACGCGCTGTACCTAAAAGCCGTTGATAAAGATAATCCTGCGCAGCTGTGGGAACCCTTGCTCTTAAGCGGTACAGGCGCCGCGCCCCCGGTGATCGATGCTCCCTTCAGCGAAACCGAGACGCGGCGCTATCTTGAGCTTTCCGCCGAGCCCTCCGAACTGGCTTTGCTCACCCTTATGGGCGGCCTTGATGACGCCGAGCGACTGGGACTGGACAGGCCGGCCTTCCTCGAAGCGGTAGCCGTGCGCCTTTCCTATCCCTTCGTTACCGTCATGCTGGTACTCATAGGCGCCGCTATGGGCATGCGCTTCAGGCCCAAGGAGCGGCCGGGTCTGGGTTCTACCCTATTCTGGGCTCCTGCCATGGCCGCTCTAACTCTGCCGGCTCTAAGCGTGGCCCTTGGGCCGGCCCGCCTCGCCATCGTTATCCTTGCGCAGGCCATGCCCGGCTCGAGTTTCCTGCCCGCATGGTTAGCCTTTCTGAGTATCTGCGTCGTTATATGCGTGTACAGCGCGGCTAGGATAGCGATGCATGCGCCGCGCCGATGATGCCGGCCAGAGGGGAGCGGCTTCGCGCATGGCACGCGGCGCTGTGCGTTCGCGTGCAAGCGCTCAAGCCGTATAAGGGCCGCATAGCGGCTACCCTGCTCGGCGCTTTGGCTGGAGGCCGGCTCTTTATCTTCGGCGCGGCCGTGGGCTGTCTGCTTGGCGCTATGCTCGACGCGCTTGCCGCAAGGCCGCCAGAAGGGGAGGCCGCCCCGCCCCGGCCCTCCGCCGCGGAAGAGGCTCGGATACAGGCTGGCCAGGAACGGGCGCGGCTCTACGCCCTCTTCGGCCTAGAGCCGGGCGCTCCGCGTTCGGAGCTCGCGAAAGCCTACAAGCGGCGATCCCGGCTCTGCCACCCCGATGCAAGAGGCGGCTCTGCCGAGGAATTCCTGGCCCTCAAAAAAGCCTACGACCGTATACGCGAACTCGGGGCACAGGAATAGGCTCAGGAAATCGGCCCGCGCCAGGCGCGGGCCGGGTTCTCATGCGTTCCGCAGCGTCTAGCGCTGTCTCCACAGATAATCGGGGAGTATGCATAGCGGACCGGTGCCCAGGGCCTCAAGCTCGGCGGCTAGGAATGCCAGTTCTTCAAGCTTGGCGGGCAGGGCCGAAGCGGCCAGCGTCCGAGAGCCTAAGAGCGACAGGATAGGCAGCCCCTGTGGCCTGCCTGGCTGTTCGTCGCGGTACACGACGGAACCGCCGAGCCTGCGCGCCATAGCCGCCTTGACGGCTGACAGGCCGCCAAGTTCATCCGCCAAACCGTTTTCCACGGCCTCGGAGCCGAGCCATACCTGCCCCTTGCCCAATTCGTCCACCCGCTCCTTATCCATGGAGCGGCCGAGTGCCACCACGGCGATGAAACGTTCGTATATATAGCGTATCGCGGCTTCCTGAGCCTCAGCGTCACCCTCGCGATGGGGCAGGAGCGGATTTGAAAAATCCGCGCTCGGGCTCGAGCTGACGCTCTCCGCGGCTATACCCAGTTTATCCAATAGCCCGGTAGCGTCGGGTACCAGCCCCGTAACGCCTATAGAGCCGGTTATGGTGCCCGCCTCAGCCCAAATGCGGTTTGCCGGCGCTGAAATATAGTAACCGCCTGAGGCGGCATAGCCCGACATGGACACGTACACCGGTTTGCCCTCGGCCACGGTTAGCGCTACTTCCCTGGCTATGAGGTCGCTCACGCCGGCATCGCCGCCGCCTGTATCGACCCGCAGTATGACGCCGCGCACCCTCGGGTCGTCGCGCAGTTCCCGCAGGCGCAGGGCGGTACTCTCCCCTATAGACGCGCCCGCCATGCCATGCCCGTTTATGATTGAGCCGCTGAGATGCAGCACGACCACCGTTTTAGCCAATGGGTGCTCGCCCCAGGAGGTGTCGCGGGTACGATAGTACTGTTCAAGGCTTACGCGCTGCTTCCAGCCCTGCTCGTCGCTTAAATAGTCCTCGAATTCGTCGCGGTACATGATACGGTCGACAAGGCCCGCATCGCGGCCCGCCGTAGGCACAAGATAGGGCCCGGCGGCGAGCGCGGCGGCCGCTCCCGCGCTGAGTCTATCCTGGCGGGCGGCCGAGAGCGCCTCGTAACCCTGCTTTGCCAGGCCTTGCACGAAGCGCAGCTTCATGGCGCGTTCCGCCTCGGTCATGCCGTATTCGCTGAAGCTATTGAACGCGGTCTTCGTATCGTGCGAGCGCAGGTTATAGAAGCGCAGGCCCAGCTTTTCAAAAAAAGCGCGGAAGTAGAGCGAGAACGAGCCGGTATCCACCAGCGCGAGCGAACCGTTGGGATCGAGCGCGAAGAGTTCGGCGCCGGATGCAAGGTAGATATAGGATAGCCTGTCCTGGTAGCGGGCATAGGCGTAGAGCCGTTTGCCGGATGCCTTGAACGAGGCTAGGGCCCTCGACAGCTCCTGGGCTTTGGCCTCTGATGGGGGCGCTACCGGATTCATGAGGGCGATCGCGCCGATGAGCGGGTCTTGAGCCGCCCGCTCTAGGGCCGCTACGAGCAGCTCGTGCCTGAGCAGAGAGGATCTGCCCGATGCCGCCATGCGATAGGGCGGGGAGGAGGATGTATCATAGTCTATGACGAGCAATGCGCCTCTACGCGCCGCTATGGAGGGCTTAAGCGCTATGCGCTCGTTGACGCGCAACGCTAAGCCGGCGCTTAAGAGCTCGGGCCGGGCAAGGTCGCGCGTTTCCAGAGTGGCCTCAGCCGAAGTATAGGCGAGGCGCAGCCCCAGGCCGAAGGATGAGCTTTGAGGCTCATACCATGCTTTGATTTGCAGGCCTTCATCCAGGCTGAGCCGGGCCGTAAGCGCAGCCACGGAAAAAGCGTTCTGGGCATAGCGTGCGTCAGCGCTCAGGGTGAGTATGTCCGCCAGACTCCCGCCGGCAAAGGCAAGGGGACGCAGGCCTAGGCCAAAGTCCCAGCTACCCTCGCTCGATGCCAGGTCGTTTCTGGCTATGCCCATGGATACGAGGCCGTTTGGCCGCAGTATGAGGCCCAGGTCGTGGGTATCGTTTCCGGAGGCAAAGTCCGGCGTGCGAAGGCGCCAGCCGAAGGCGAAGCCTTTGCCTATGTTAAACGAGCTGGTAAAGGCATGCTCGGTGCCCGCTGTATCGCTGTGCGTGTAGCGATACAGTGCGCCGGGAAGGCCTATGACCAGATCTTTAGGATAGTTCTGGCTTGCGTAATCGTTTAGCGCATTGATATCGAGTTGGCTACGGAAGCCCAGGGCGGCCGTATCGCCTGAAAGCGTCCATGCCGCTGGATTAGCCTGGTATTCCCAGAGGCTGCGCGGGTCGGCCATGCCCTGCCCGGTCTCCTGCGCGACGAGAGTAAGGCCGCATAGCGTGAAAACGACGGCTATTAAAGCGCTGCGATGGCTCATGAGCTACATCCAACATTTCGGGATAGGCGGCCGCTACCCGCCATGCGGGCCCTGGTAGCGGCACCTTCGGGGCGGAAACTCCGCCTATTGGCTTATGCCATAGTGAAACTATATCACGCGCGTTCATGGGCGCGGGGTCGGGCAGCAGAAAAACGGGGGCGTATGGGGCGGGATTAGTCCAGGCGCAGGGCGCGCCAGGCGAGGGTACGGCCTGCGGCCAAGGGTTCTACGCCATCAATGATATCAGGCACTGTCCAGGCTTCACGGTAGAAGCCCACCCTGCCTGCGTTCTCTTCCAGCCTGTAGAATGCGGCGCCTGTGCGCGAGCAGAAGCCCTCCAGCGCGTTCAGGGCTCCGATTTTTTCAAATTCCTGGGCGAGCAAAGGCAGGGCTACGGGCGCGCTGTAGCAACCGGCTGCCCCGGCTAGCTTGGCTTGCCGGCTGTGGGGAGCCGAATCGCTGCCGAAGAAGAATTTGGCTGAGCCCGAACAGGCCGCGACCAGCAGGGCGCGGCGATCCGCCTCGCTCTTGAGTATGGGCCTGCAGAAGTAGCCGGGGGCTAAGGCTCCGCCCACGATATCATCCAGGGTATAAGCCAGGTGATGGGCGCTTATCGTGGCGGCTACCGTATCGGGCCAGGCTTCTACCGCGTTAACGGCGGCCTTGGTGGACAGATGCTCGAGTACAATGCGTAAGGCCGGATAGTCGCGCAGGAGCCTGTCCACGATGGGCAGGAAGGCTTCCTCGCGCTCAAGGGCGGGAACGGAAGGGTCTTCGGCGTGTATGGACAGGACGATGCCGCATTCTTCCATGGCCAAGAGCTCTTCGCGGACGGACTCAGGCCTGGCCACGCCGTCGTCGGCATTCGTGGTAGCGAGCGCGGGGTAGTATTTGCCTATCAGCGCGCCGGCATCGGCGCAGGCCCGGACGGCGCGCTCGCCCATGCCGGGGAGCAGCTTAAAGCTTATGAGCGCCGTGCAGGCCTTGCCCCCCGAGGCCAAGCCCGCCTCGACGGCCCGCCTATAGTCGTGCATGGCCCGCTCGCCGCTCAGGGGCGGCACGACGTTGGGCATGACCAGCAAGCGGCCGAACTGCGAGGCGCTGCGGGCCGCGTAAGCCGCCAGGACAGGCCCTTGCCGCAGGTGTACGTGGAAGTCGTCCGGCAAGGCTATGCTGAAGGCGGGTTCAATCATTGAAGGCGAATTCCAGTATGGATACGTCGTCGGCGAAGTATTCCTTGGCCGACAGCGCGAGCACCGCGTCCACGATGCGCTTGATAGGCGACAGGCAGGCGGGAGCCAAAGCGCATTCACGGTGGTGCGCCAGGAGGAGTTCGAGGAAGGCTGACCACTCCATGAGGCCGCCATCTTTGGTGCGCACCTCGAAAAGGCCGTCGCTGAAGAGGTAGAGGTGCGAGCCGGGCGCTACGATTACGCTGCGGTGCGCAAAAAGCGCTTCGTCGTCCACCCCTATGATGGGGCCGTCGGCCACGAGTTCGTCTATGGCGCCGTCGGGATTGACCAGCACGGCGGGCGGGGCACCTCCGGTGGCGTAGATGAGCTTATGGTTGGCGGGGTCGTATACGCCGTACCATATGGTAAAGTACATATTGTTCTGGTCCTCTACCTTGAAGGATAGGTTGAGGCGCTTAAGCACCGATCCGGGATCTCCGTAGTCCACTCCACCTAGAGCCATAGTCTTAAGCAGGTTCATGACCGTTACCGACAGTAGCGCCGCCTCTATGCCATGGCCGCTCACGTCTATGAGGAATATGGCGAGCCTGCCGTCTTTCAGTCGCTTATAGGAGAAGCTGTCCCCGCCGAGGCTGAGCGAGGGTATAAATTCCCAATCTATGGCTATATCGGCCCAACGAGCCCGTTTTGGCAAGAGGCTGCGCACATAGGCGGCCGCATCTTTGAGCTCGGTAGCCAATCGTGCCTGCGCCGCCGCCAATCTGCCCAGCGCCTCTTGATTCTGAAGCTTGTATTCTTTTTTCTCAAGGATATTGTTTATGCGCGCCTTCATTATGACGGGGTTAAAATCGCGCTGGAGGTAATCCTCCGCCCCCAGTTCCAGACAGCGCGCCATGGACGCCGGATCATCCAGTGCGCTTACCACGATAACCGACAGTTCGTGTAAGGCCTTGTCGCCGCGCACGATCTCTAGGAACTGGAAGCCGTTCATGCCCGGCATCATGACATCTAAGAGGGCTATGTCGAAACTGGCTTGCCTGAGTATGTTGAATGCCGCCGGCCCGTCAGCCGCCTGGCATACCACATGGCCTTGCCGCTCCAGGTGCCGGGTAAGCAGGTCGCGGTTAAACTGGTCGTCGTCTATTATCAGTATGCGGCCCTTTAAGACCGGCGCGCTCAGTGCGGCGCTGCTCGCGCTCGGCGCGGCGTCAGGCACGTACGAGCCGCGCTCTTCGCGCTCCTCAAGCAGGTCGACCAAGGAATTGATGGCGTCGTGGATTCTGCGTAGATCTGTATGCACGGCCGCTAAAGGCGCGCCGTTGTTGGGGCAGGCTCGTCTGGCGGCTTGAATGGCGTTTATAAGGTCATAGATTTGGGCATAGGCTTCCTGCTTGAGCGTTTCCGCGCTTTTTTCATCGCTTTGTACCGCGCCTGGCGCGTTTTCGCTTGGATCTAGGAATTCCAAGTACTCAAGTATGGGCTTTCTGAGTCTTTGGGCTGCCGTTTGGACCGTCACGAGCGAAAGCGCGCAATTATTGTCCGCATTTAATTCGCGGGCGTCAGGTAAGAGTTCCGCGTAGCCTATTGCGTGGTTAAGGAAGGTGCGTGCCTCGTGCCTTAGGTGGGCGCGGGTGTCAGGATTGTTCGGCATGCTCCTCCGCGTATTTGCGGAACTCCTCTTCGGACATCTTGTCGGCATACATAGGGTAGAGCGCCTCGACAAGCTCATCCAGGGTGGGGAATTTTGCGCCATCGAGCTTAAAGGACATACTTTATACTCCCCGTTCTATCTAGAGCCTGGCTACATCCTAGTCGAAGCGCGCTACTTTATCAAGGAACTTTCTTAGCTGCTCCGCATTGTAAGCCGTCTCCATTGCCTTGGCGGGCAGGGGGGCTTATACTCGTCCGATGCTCAATAGAACCCGGACTATACAGAGGGCTGCGCTGATTAGCCTGCTCGGCAATGCCCTGCTCGCGTCTTCTAAGATAATCGTAGGCTTCCTTGCGGGATCGCTCGCCGTACTCGGCGATGGCATCGATTCTTCGACTGACGTCGTCATATCGATCGTAGCCTTGGCCGCTGCCGCCATCATAGCCAAGCCGTCCGATCGGGAGCATCCCTACGGTCATGCCCGGGCGGAGACCACGGCTACGACCCTGCTATCCTTCGTGATTTTTTTCGCCGGCGCCCAGCTCTTCCTTTCATCCATCCACAATCTAAGCGAGGGGACCGCGCGGGGCTTGCCCGGCGCGGCGGCTCTCTGGGTTACGGCCGCATCCATAGCGGGCAAGCTTTTCCTTGCCTGGACGCAGTTTTCCTTAGGCAGGAAGACCTCGTCGACCATGCTTATAGCCAATGGTAAAAATATGCGTAATGACGTAATCATGTCGGCAGCCGTTTTGGGGGGGCTTGGGCTAGCCCATGCCCTTCAGGAGCCGCTGGTGGATATTATCCTTGCCATGGCGGTGAGCCTATGGGTAATGAAATCGGCCCTGGGCGTATTTAGGGAAGCAAACGACGAAATTATGGATGGGAAGGCCGACACCGGCCTCTATAGGGCCGTTTTCGACGCGGTGAAGTCAGTAAGCGGCGCCGGTAACGCCCATCGCGTACGGGTACGTAAGCTGGCCTCGCTTTATGATATTGACCTTGATATAGAAGTGGACGGCAGGAGCAGCGTAAGCACGGCCCATAAGATCGCCCAGGCGGTGGAAACGGCTATAAAAGATCGTATAGATAATGTGTATGATATTGTCGTACATGTGGAACCGAAGGGTGAAGGCCAGCATGATGAACAGTATGGCCTGACCGAGGGCTGCCTGGAAGGCGAGGATCAGTGATAAAACGCAGAGCTTTGTGTATGCTACAGGAATAGTATGGAAACCTTCGTCGATTCCCTCGATATCTTTACCCTGCTTATAGCCTTGAGCCTTGTGTACGTGGGGAGCCTCGCGTTCTCCTTAGTTCTCTTTTTCGTGCGCAAGACCTTCGCCGGCGCTAAGCATTGGCTGGCGGGACAGGGCTTGCTGGCCTTCGGCATAATTGGCATGGCTGCTCAAGCGGCTGATCTGCCCTATGGCCTCCTGTCCTTGTCGAATGTGGCGCTCGTTGGCAGCGCCCTGCTCCTAGGCCACGCGCTCTGGCGCTTCCGTAGCCAGAAGCCTTTCCCGCTGGCCATGTATTTACTCTTACCTATGGCCCTCGTCGCCTGGTTCGCCATGGAAGATACGGGCGTTGCCGCGCGCATCATCGTTTTTTCGGGTCTGCTCTGTCTGGTGTCCCTGTGGGACGCGTATATCATCCTTCGCGAGCAGACGGACCGGTATCGCCTAGCCTCTATCGTAGCCTCGCTCTATTTTTTCGCGATAGCCTTGAGCTCCGGCCTCCGCGTCGCCACGACCTTAGCGGGCTCGCCGCCAATAACGATCTATGCAGAAGGCAGGATGAGCGCGTTTTCCTACCTGATGGCTATACTCGTGGCGTTCTTTAACCTGTTCGGCTATTTTATCATGTCCGCGGTGCGCAGCGAGGAAGAGTTGCATGAAATAGGCGATGCGCTCAGGGAGCGCAACCGGCGGCTCTTAAGGCTGGTGTCCATGAAGGACGCGCTCATTTCCGTGCTCGGCCATGACTTGCGCGCCCCGATAAGCAGCGCTGCCCGCTACACGCGAAACCAGCTTCTAGAGTACGAAGGAGACCTGAACGCCAAGCGGGAAAACATAGCCACCTTGGCCGAGGGCCTGGACCGCGCCGCTCTGCTACTGGAAAACCTGGTGGAATGGGCCCGGAGCGAATCGGGCAAGCTTGAGCTGAAGCCGGAACCGCTGGCCCTGGCAAAGGTAGTGGCGGAGGCGGCTTCCGACGTGGCCTCGTCGGCGGAGGATAAGGGCATACTCATACGCATGCCGGTAGACGAGGCCTATGCCGCCGCCGATTCTCGCGCGGCCCTGACGGTGTTCAGGAACCTGCTGTCTAACGCGGTAAAGTACTCAAAGCCGGGCGGCAGCATAGGCGTAAGCCTGCGCTGCCTGCCGGATGGCCGCGCGCAGGCCATGGTAGAGGACGACGGCGTGGGCCTCCGCCCCGAGCAGATAGACCGCATGTTCCTGCCGGGCCGCACGATACTGACGCTCGGCACTAATGGCGAGCAGGGTACCGGTATGGGCCTTGCGCTCTGCAAGGCATTTATGGAGGCCATGGGCGGTAGCATAGAAGCGCAATCCTCCGAATCAGGCGGCGCGCGCTTCGTGCTCGAATTTCCCGCGCCTTAGTATCTGCGCATCAGGGGGGGGGGAATAATTTGCCCGGCGTGAAATTATTGCCCGTACCGTATATGTAAAGCGCTGGAGCGCCATGCTAAGCAGGGCGCTCCCCGTAGTGCATAATAATAATTATTGACGATACATCTCTAATTGGCATAACAACTTAACACAATATAGACTCGTATTGAATGGATTGTTAGGGTTTTTGGCACGATTGTTGCATTAGTGTATATGCCGAGTACATCGGACGCGGGCTTTTGGGCTTGCGACACTAGGAACCCTAAGGAGTTCACTATGAAACGTATAGCAATCGTTCTGATCATCGCCCTAATCGGCGTGGCTGCGGTATCCGCCCAGGGCTTCGGCATGAGGGCCGCCCCCGCCACCGTGCAGGCCGTGCAGGAAATCGTGAAGATCGACGGCAAGCTGAGCCTGGTTGAAGGCCACCCCGCGGTAGTTACCGGCGGCAAGACCTATTTCGTGCGCATACCGGGCATGCTCTACGGCTTCCTTGACAGCCTTAAAGAAGGCGCGGCCGTTAAGCTCGAAGGCTATGCCAGCGCGGTGCCCCTGGCCTCGAACAGCTTCTTCTACCAGGCTACCAAGCTGACCGTGGGCGGCAAGGACTATGACCTGAGCCAGTACGCCAATCGCGGCGGCATGATGGGCGCTCCCAACGCCGGTACCGCCGGACGCGGATCCATGAGGGGCGGCCGCGGCGGCCGCTAACACGCACAGCGCACTTTCGTAAACGCCGCGGCTTCGCGGCGCTGGCGCCCCCGCTATGGGGGCGTTTTTATTTTTTTACTTATTTAATTTATTATTACGGCAGCTCTTGTAATGCCATGGGCTATTGAATGAGAATATATTACACACGCTTTGCGAAGATGTGCAAAGATTGCACTTGAGGTATCTACTCGTCTATTAAAAAATTTAAGCTGTACTGCTTGCTAAGTATCTATACAAAAATGAAATACTGGAAAATTTCGATTATTTTTACTTTTAATGAATATTGGCATGTATTTTGCTATATTACTTATAAGGAGTTTATATGCTGAAAATAAAATATATGGCTGTTATAATATTATCCTCAGCGTTTTCACGCGTAGCCGCCTTGGATATGGATATGGCCTTAGCCCTATCCTTAAGCGCCGGCGACGCCAAACTCGCAAGCTTGCAAGCCGAATACGCCGCCGCGCAGTATGAAGCCGCGCGCTATGCGGGCGACCTGAGCCTTACGCTGAATAGTGCCTACAAGCGTACGAGCGATGAGCTTTTTGCTCCGCCCAAGAGCGATGCGCTCACGCTTAGCGCTACGCTGAGCATACCCCTGGCGCTTTCGCCCGACGCCGCTACAAAGGCCGTATACGCCGAAGCGCAAGCCCGCTACAGCCTGCAGCTCCTACCCTGGTCACAGGCCCTGGCTCGGCTCAAGGCGTATACGCTCTATGCGGCCGCCTGGTCGGCCCAGGAGAACGCGGCGCTTTCCGGCCTGGAGCGCGATATGGCGGAGCGCGAGTTCGCCAGCGCCCAAGCGCGCTTCAGCGCGGGCACCTTGGCCTTTGCCGATTACCGTAAAGCGGAGGAGAACCTCGTCGCCGCCCGCGACGCCGCGCTTTCCGCCGATATGAACAGGCGCATTACGCGTCTTGAGTTATTCGGCTGGCTCGACCTTAGCGACGATGGCCAGGCATTTTCCTATGCAGCTATGTCCCCAGGCACCTTGCCCAAGGCTCCCGAGCTGGCCGCTCACGCGCTCATAAGCGACCCTGCCTTGCGCGACGCCATGCTGCGGCTGCAACTCAGCCAGAGCCAGCTTGAGCAGGCCTTAAGCTTTGAACTTCCCTTCAGTTTTAAGCTAGCCCTGGCAAAGGACGGCCATAACGCAGCCCTGAGCTACGACAGCGCCAAGCCTTCGCTGAGCCTAAGTTACGAATTGCCCGTGGCGCAGTTCACTGGGCAAGCCCCAGAAAGCCCCTGGGCCTTAAGCGCTACGCTCGGCATAAGCCTTGATACGGGAGGCGTTGAGCGCAGGCTTGCGGATTCGCTGCGGCTGGCGGCGGAGGCTGATCGTATACGGCTTGAGACTGCCATGGACAAGTTAAGCCTGGACCTGCGCTTAGCCTATCAGTCCTGGCAGCGCGCCGAGGCTCAGCGGGAGCAGGCAGTACGCAACGCGACGCTCGCGGATGAAGTGGCAGCCATAGTACGAGCCCGAGCGGCACAAGGCAGCGTCATAGCCCTAGACCTTGACAGGGCAACGCTGGATGCGCAACGCGCCGCGCTTAACGCCAAAATCAAGGCCCTGGACGCCGAGCGCGCGCGCATGAATACCGCACTTATCGCGCGTTACCCCTTAAACACTACGGAGGAAGGCAAATGAACGCCACGACCAAAAAGAAGACCTATAAACTATTTATCCTGGGCGGCATAAGCCTCGCGGTACTGCTCGCCGCTATCATGGGGTTTTCAAAGCCGGCCGCGAAAAGCGCCGTAGCGGCCGCCCCTTTAAGCGCGGAAGCGGTAAACGGCACGATCAGCATATCCGTGGATGCGGCGTCCGTGGCCGAGGCCGCCGCCCAGGTGGCGCTGAGGAATAGGCAGGCGGGCTTGGTTCGCTTCGCACTCTCCGAGGGTTCTAGGGTTGCCCAAGGCGATGTCGTGGTCGTCATGGACGATACCGAACTGCGTAAATCCCTTGCGCAGGCTGAGCTCGCGCTTAAGCAGGCGCAGGTAAGCCTTGAGCGCTTAAAGGCGGCCGAGGCCAAGGCCGGAACGGACCTGGAGTCCCGCCGGGCGCTCTTCGCGTCCAAGGCGGCTACACAGGAACAGGTGGATCTAGCCGGCGACGCGCTGGCCGGCGCTAGCTTCGCGCGCCGTTCAGGCGAGCTGTCCGTGGAACAGGCCGCGCTTTCCCTGGAGCAGGCCAGGCGCGACCTAGCCGAGGCTACGCTCCGGGCGCCTTTTGCCGGCGTCGTATCCAAGCCCGCCTTTGGCCCCGGCGACTACGCGCCTGCCAACAGCCAACTGACTACCGTCGTGGATCTTTCTCGCCTGCAGTTCCGCGCCGAGGTGGACGAATACGATATAGGCAAGTTGCGTGAGGGCCTTCAGGCTACCGTACGCATACCCGCGCTCAAGGATGAGTCCTTCAAGTCTAAGATAACGGGCATCAGCCCCATAGCCGATATCGTGAACAGCATCTCCGTGTTCAAAGTCAGCGTATTCGTAGACAATGCGGACGGTCGCCTGCGGCCCGGCATGAGCGCCGACCTTACCTTTATGGTAAGCAACGAAAAAGGCGTGATTATACCCCTTAAAGCCGTGACTACGGTGCGCGGGCGTTCCTATGTGGATATCCCCTCCGTAGAGGGCGGCGAGCCGGAAACCCGGCGCATAGAGATAGGCAGCAGCGCCGGTAGGAACGTTATCGTTACCGAGGGCCTTGAACCCGGTGACTTAGTGATCATGCCGGGCGCGCCGGTTCCGGCGGCCACCGCGTCAAGCACCGCATCAAGCGGCAACTCCATCATACCGATTAGCGTGCCGGGTAGCGGCGGAGGCGGTAAATAATATGGACCAGCCCGTAATAGACCTGCGCGATATCAAGCGCCATTACATCATGGGGCCTACTACCGTGCGCGCGGTGGACGGAGTGACGCTCAGCATAGTCACCGGTGAATTTGTATCCATCATTGGCCCTTCAGGCTCGGGCAAATCCAGCCTGATGAACATCATAGGCTGCCTCGATACGCCTACGGAGGGCAGTTACCACATAAACGGGGAGACCGTGCAGGGCTTGTCCCGGGGCCGCCTGGCGGAAATACGGAATAGAGAGATAGGCTTTGTCTTTCAGAGCTTCAACCTCCTGCCGCGCTTAAGCGCGCTTGAGAATGTAGAACTGCCCCTTGTGTACGCCGGCATAGCCGCCAGGCAACGGCGTGAACAGGCTATGGAGATGCTTGCCAAGGTAGGGCTGGACGGGAGGGAAAAGCACCTGCCCGCGGAACTCTCCGGTGGGCAGCGCCAGCGCGTAGCCATAGCGCGCGCTTTGGCGAGCCGCCCCTCGGTGCTCCTGGCCGACGAGCCCACGGGCGCCTTGGACCAGAAGACCGGCGTCGAGATTATCGAAATGTTCCATACCCTCAACGCGGAAGGCTCGACTATCGTGCTCGTAACCCATGATATGAACATTGCCCGCCAGGCCAGGCGCGTCGTGCGCGTGCTTGACGGCCTGGTGGTGTCGGACGGCCCCGCGGAGGATGCGGCATGAAACTATTCGCCATCAAAGAGAGCGCGGGCATGGCCCTGCGCAGCATACGCTCTAATCTAGGCCGTTCGCTCCTTACCACGCTTGGCGTGCTCATAGGCGCGGGTTCGCTTATCGCCCTTACCGCCCTTGGCAACGGCGCGTCCAAGGCCGTAGAGGAAAGCCTGCAATCACTCGGCGCGAATCTGCTTATAGTATATTCGGGCCAGCCCCGCGGCACCGCCCTCGTGCGCCGGAACACGAGCAACATAGTGCCCACCTTAAGCGAAAATGACTTGGAGGCCATACGCGAGCTGGGTTACGTAACTATGGCCGCGCCTGAGTCTTCGCTGAACGCCCAGGCTAAGTATGAAAACCGGAACGCATCGATTACCATTATCGGTACCGACCATAATTATCCGCTTGTGCGTAACTACTACCCGGTCTATGGGGAGTTTTTTAGCGAGAGCGACGTGGATACGCGACGCGCGGTGGTCGTGCTGGGCAGCAAGGCCGCGGCCGACCTCATAGGCCCGGATATAGACCCTATCGGCGAGCGTGTGCGCGTTAACGGCCAACCCTTCACGGTAGTAGGCGTCATGCAGAGCAAGGGCAACGATACCACGGACAACCAGGCCTTCGTGCCCATCAGCACCTTCCTGCGCAGCCTTTCGGGCGGCAGTAAGTACGCGGCTATAAACGTTCAGGCTGCTGATATGGCCATCATGCGCGAGGCGCAATCGGCTATAGAGGCGGAATTGCTCCGCCTGCACGGCCTGCCATCTATGGACGCCGCCGATTTCTATATAGCCAATCAGTTGGATGTGCTTGGCGCCGCGCAGGGTACCGCGGGCACCTTTACCCTGCTCTTGGGAGGCATAGCGGCCATAAGCCTCATCGTGGGCGGCATAGGCATCATGAACATCATGCTGGTATCGGTAACGGAGCGTACTCGCGAGATAGGCGTGCGCATGGCTTTAGGCGCTAAGCCTGGCGACGTGCTCCTGCAGTTCCTGGTGGAGGCGGTCATACTGTCGGTGTCCGGCGGCGTGCTTGGCATAGCGGCAGGCGTGGCCGCTGCCTGGGCGTTTAGCCGCTTCGGCGGCATGGCCGTGGCGGTAAGCGCCGACGCGGTACTGCTGGCTTTTATGTTTTCTCTGGTCACCGGTCTCTTTTTCGGCGGCTACCCGGCGTTCCGGGCTTCCCGTCTCGATCCTATAGAGGCGCTGCGCTACGAATAGACGCGCCGCAGGCACAGTTTTTAAGGAGTATCGTATGAAACGCATGATGATTGGACTAGCAGTATTCGCGGCTCTGATAGCCCTCGCGCCCTTGAGCGGCTTCGCACAAACTACGCCCGACCCGGCAACGCAGAAAGCCCGGGAGGATACGGCGATTGTCTTCGATCTAGGCAGGGTATTCGGCTACCTCAACCTTATAGAGAAGGATAGCAAAGTGCCCGCCCTATCGGCCGACCAACTGAAGAAGCTCTATGACATAGCCC
Source organism: Spirochaetaceae bacterium UBA5200 (assembly GCA_002412825.1). Lineage (GTDB taxonomy): Bacteria > Spirochaetota > Spirochaetia > Treponematales > UBA12059 > UBA5200. Next base: position 44,796 of record DHVU01000009.1, on the reverse strand, counting down.
TCGAGCTTAAGAACGCCAAGCGCATCGAGCCTTCGCGCGCAAAGCTTCTTTTAGCTCAGGTAGAGGATCGCATCCTTACGCCCGCTCAGCTCATGGCTATAGACAAGCTCGCCGCCGCCAAAGAAAGCGAGCGCGCGAACGTTCAGGGCAGCGGCGCCGGCAGCAACGCAGGAGCCAGCTCAGGCGCGGGTTCTCTAGCCACCTACATTGCCGGCGGCGACTTTAACCCCCTCATAGACAAGAGCAAGACCATGGGCCAGGATTTCTTCGCCTTCTTCGACTATCTGTCCAAGAAGCTCGGTAAATAAGGGCACGAGCGCCCCCTCGCGAGGGGGCGTTTTTTAGCCCTCGTTAAGGCAATTGTAGTTCCCCGAAGCTTGTGTTTTTAAGCGTGGAGACGCTTGTCCTAGCGTTTAGGCGATCTAAGCTACGCTAGATAATGCGGTACTTCGCACCGAGACACAAGCTTCGGGGAACTAATTAAGGCTATGCCGCGAGTCGACGATGAGTATGGCCAGCATGACGATCACCCCGATGGGTATGTACCAGAGCGCAAAGCGCAGGTCGGCAAGGTCCGCAAGGCGGCCCAAGAGGAAGGGCGCGAGCCCTATGGCCGAACCTGAGGCAATGGGCATGAAGGAGCTGGCCTTGGCCGCGTTGCTCCTAGCGTGGCGCAGGGCCAGGGAAAAGCCCAGCGGGAAGAAATTGGACGAGCCTAAGCCGCAGAGGGCCAGACCAAGGAAGGTAAGCGGCGCGTTGAGCCGCAGCCAATAGAGGGGAAAGCCTATGAGCGTTATGGCCATGGTTATGAGCACGAGGCGCTCCGTTCGTATCCTGTCGCCTATGCGGCTCGCGGTAAAGCGCCCTAGCACCGCGGACAGGCCCAGCACGACCGTGCCGGCGGCGGCAAGGCCGCGGGAATTGCCGGGCAGGCCCAAGAGGTAGGTCATGCACCAGAAGGCAATGGCCCATTCAACCGATACGCCGAAGAACACGAGCAGCCACATGCGCCAATAGCCTTTCTTGAGCTTGCCCCCGCCCGCGTCAGCCTTCTCGTCCCTGGTAGCCTGATGTTTGCGCATGGCGGGCAGGCCGAAGCCGGATATCATGAGGAAGGCGATCAACATGAAGGGAAAGACTATGCGCCAGCCGAGCGCCCAGCGCGTACCCGCTAAGAGCACCAGGGGAACGAACATGGTCATGGCGCTGGCCATCACGTTGCCTTCAAGTATCATCTTTGACTGGAATCCTTCGGGGCCGTTGGCAAAGCCCGTCTGAATGGCCACGAGGGCAACGGTGCCGCCCAGGCTCATGAGGAATACGGAGCCCAGGGTAAAGGCCGGGCTTTTTGCCAACACCATGACGAGCAACGCCAGCATCATGCCGGCCATGCCGCCGTAAAGGCTTGCGGTTAAGCCCAGGCGCTTAATGATGCGGCTTGCGAAGAGACCCGTGCCGACCATGCCGAGGGCAAAGGCGCTCTGGTGCAGGCCAGCCAGGGTATAGTCCATCCGGAATTCGTCTTGCAGGTAGGGCACCATAGGGCCTATCATGGTAAGCATGAAGGAAAAAAGCCCGAGGAGCAGATAAAGCGACCATATATAGGGCCCGCGGTGAAGGCGCGGCAGGGAGATGCGCGGGTTGGCGCTGCTGGTATTCATAGCATTGGGTATATAGCAAAGCGCCTGCTTTGTCAGTATGGGCCTCCTGCCTGCTCGTAGGATTTTGCTCTCCGGAGCTTGTTCGCCCCTCCCGGGGGCGTATACTGCTTAAGGTGGCGGTGGCCTTAGCCGCCGGATAAAGGATGTACCATGGCCGCACGCTTCGATGAGCTTTTCACCTTGCTGTCCCGCGCCCCCGGCGAACTGTTCATACAGACCCACGACGTGCCCGATCCTGACGCCATAGCGGCGGCGCATGGCCTGCGCCTCCTGCTTAAGGAAAAGGGCATAGAATCGCGCATAGTATACGCCCAGGAAATTGAAAAAGCGGACTCAAGGAAAATGCTTGAGCTCTTCGACATACAGCTCTGGCCCTATTCCTGCGTATCGGACGTGGAAGCCGAGGACTGGGTGGTGCTCGTCGACGTACAGAAGGGCAATACCAACCTGCGCTGTCTCAATATCATAGAGGTGGCATCCATAGATCACCATGAGCTCAAGGCCGATGCCAGTTATCGCTTCATAGATGTGCGCCCCGACGTAGGCGCATCCTCGTCCATAATCGCCCAGTACTATTTTGAGTCGGGTATAATGCCGAGCCGGCTCTGTGCCACCGCCCTGCTCTATGGCATATTCGTAGATACGGATAACCTGACGCGCGCGGTGTCGCCCCTGGACGTGGAGATGTTCTACCACCTGCATGCCTATTCCGATCCTGAGCTTATCAAGAAGATACGGGGCAACCAGATAACGCTAGACGACCTGCGGCTTTACGCCGAGGCTTTTCGGACCGTGGAAGTATACGGGCCTATGGCGTTCCTTAAGCTCGACGACGCTAATGACGGGCTTATTGGCGCGTCCAGCGATATCGTGCTGTCTCTGGAGGGCGTAGACCTGGCCATTGCCTACTCCCTGCGCCCGAGCGGCGTGAAGATATCCGTGCGTTCCATCAACGCCGCCATGCCGGCGAACGCATTCGTGCGCTCGCTCGTCGAGGGCTTGGGCTTCGGAGGCGGACATAATCACATGGCCGGGGGCTTCATACCGGTGGAACGGCTGCCGTCCAATAAATCCATCGATACTCTCATAAAATATAAGGCCATCCGGGTGTTGGATGGCCTTACGATAGCTTAGCCCGCGAGGGCCTCTTTAGGGGCGGTCTGCACCGGTTTCAGCACGATACCAAGCGCTATAGCCACGCCTAGGAGCAGAGCGGATATGGTATAGGCCAGCGAGTAACTCCCGGTCGCGTCTATCGCCCAGCCTGCTATGAGGGGGCCTACCACGCCGCTTACGCCCCAGGCGGTGTAGAGCACGCCGTAGTTTGCGCCGTAACTCTTCATGCCCCAGTTGTCGGAGGTAATGGAAGGGAAGGTAGACATCAAGGAGCCGTACGAGAAGCCGGCGATTATGGTGCCCATGATGATGAGAAGCTCGGTCGTATAGAAGTTGAAGGCCAGCATATTGAGGAGCTGGGTGCTGAATACCAGCAGCATGGTATTGCGCCTGCCTATCCTGTCGGACAGCATGCCGCCGCCTACGCGGCCCGAGGCGTTGCTTATGGCCAGCAGGGACACGATGTAGGCAGAGTTAAGAATATTGGCCTGCTTCGTGGCTATGGACGCAAGGTGCCCTATCATCATAACCCCGGCGGAGGACGAGAGCACGAACATAATCCACAGGAGGTAAAATGAGGGCGTCCTGAGCATCTGCCGCCAGGTATGGTCAAAGCTGGGCAGCTTTGCCCGGAGCTTTTTGCCCGTGGCCGGCGCGGGGCTGCTCGCCGCGTAGCCTGCGGGCGGGTTATTGACGATGAACGAGAGCGGCTGCGCTATGGCCAGTATGCCCAGGCCAATGTACAGGAAAGAGCGGGATATACCGAAGTTGCTTATCAATGCGTTGGTGAGCGGGGCGAAATATACCGCCGCTATGCCGAAGCCGCCCACGGTTATGCCGCTTACCATGCCCTTTTTAGACGGGTGGAACCACTTCATGGCCATGGGCGTGACGCAGCCGTAGGTAAAGCCTATGCCGGTGGCCACGATTATGCCCACGGTGACGATCATGGCTATGGGACTGGTAAAAAAGCTGGATGCGACGAGGCCGCTGCCTACCAGGAACACGCCCAGCTGTATGACGCGCCTGGGCCCTATGCGGTCCTGTATGACGCCCGCTACAAGCAGGGCCACCGCCCACATGACTATGGCCACGGTATACGCGGCGTTGCCTTCGCTATGCGTCCAGCCCCAGTCGGCCACCATGGCCTTCTTAAAGACGCTCCAGGCGTACAGAAACCCGATACTGAGGTTGATGCCGGTTCCGGCCACCAGTATCCCTACGGCCTTACTAGGCTTGTTCATGGATGCTCCCCTGCAATAATCCCGGAGACAGCGAGAACGCTCTCGTTCATGAGGTCGCTCGCGTTGAGTTTGTCGCTGTAGTGGAAGTTCGCGCTCCGGGATTCCGGCTTCTGCCGAGTGAAAGAAGATGTTTCGTTCGACGCCGAGAGGGCGGAACCGCAGTATATCTGTAGCGTGGAAATCGACGCTTGGTCAAGCGGGCAAACCGGAACCCAGGCGCGGGCAGGCTGGGGCGGCGGCCGGCGCGACTTCTTGCTCAGGCCTTATTATATTCAACAAATGAACTATCTAATCGCATTTTTAGCCCTTGCGGCGGCTCTTCCTTTGTATGCACAAGACCTGCCGCTTGCGGATTTTCAGGCGGGCCTAACCAGCGCGCCTGGCTGGTCTTGGCGGGGTTTCGCCGACCGGGTCATGGGCGGCCGCTCGGATCTCGTGGAGCCGGGCATAGTCAATACGCCGGACGGGCTTGCCCTGCGCCTGGCGGGTAAAGTGGTGACCAGGGGCGGCGGCTTTATCCAGGTTCGCCTGGATAACGAGGCGGGACGCTTCGATGCCTCTGCCTACGCGGGCGTTGAGCTTACGCTCTCCGCGCCTCCGGGAGGCAAGTACTACGCCTTCCTGCGCACTAAGGATAATGTCTTTCCCTGGAGTTACTACGGGGCGCTTCTAGAGCTTGGCGGCGGGATACAGACGATACGCCTTCCCTGGAGCGCTTTCAAGGCGGAGAGCACCATGCGCAAGGCCCCGCGGGTGCAGTATATGGAGAACATTGCGCTGGTGGCCGCTTACCTTGATTTTGAGCCCGATCTAAAGATCTATCGCGTAGGGCTGTACCGGTAAAAAACAGCTAGTTCCTCGAAGCTTGTGTTTTTGCCATAAACGCCGCATTAGCTAGCGTGGGCCTGTCCATTGCGCCGCAATCGCTTGTGTAGCAGCTGGCTCAGACACAAGCTTCGAGGAACTAAGTAAAGACTAGCTGGAAGCCCGCGCGGGGCGCTCAATGTGCATACGTCCTCCGGTACTCCGATGGCGACAGGCCGGTGCACTTCTTAAAGACCCGCGAAAAATGGAAGGGGTTCTCAAAGCCGAACTCCTCGGCCACGGCGTTCACCGCGCTGCGGGATTCTACTAAGACCGCCGATGCCGCCTCAATCTTGAGCCTGGTAAAATACTGGAAGGGCGAGAGCCCTAGTTCGCGGTGGAATAGCCGTATGAAATGCTCTTCGGACAGGCCAAGCCGGGACGACAGATCGGCGGAGCCGAATTTTTGGCGCAGGGACTTTTCCATAAGCGCAAGCGCGCGCTCTACGTGCTCGTTGCGCTCGGCGGTGAGTAAGCCGGATCTGCCCCTCCGTGAGGGGCCGGCTGAGGAAGCGTTCTCATATTCGGGGATATCAGGCTTTTTGTCCGGGGCTGAGCCGCCGTACCAGCGATATATGAGGCTCAACAATAGATATTCAGTTGCCTTGGCAGGCGCCACGGATCCGGCATGGTAGAGGTGATACAGCTCCTCGACTAAGGCGCGTTCCCGGGGCTCTATGGCCATGCCGCCGACTCCGGTTGCAGCGCTCCGCGCCATGAGCGAAAGCGCATCCCTGTCGGCGCGCTCGTCGTTATCGGGTTCAAAGAGTATGGCATAGTAACTTAAAGGCTTTTCCACCGCCTCAGGCAGTATGGAATGGAATTCGCGGGGGCCGGTAAGGAAGAGTTTATTGTCGGCGATGGCGTGCCGCGCGCGGTTGAGCAGAAAGGCGCCCTGGCCTTTAACGAAGTAGTGCAGTTCCCAGTCCCCCGGGTCGTGGGTATGGTAGCGGCCGTGCCAGGCGAGCCTTTCGCCTCCTTGGAGGCGATATACGTATACCAGGTCTTTAATGCGCATAGCCTGTAATATCAATAATAGATATGCTTCGTCAATAATGCCTATGGCTGGGGAACTAAAGCTGTCCTAGGATGGGATCATGGGGGGCCCTATGAAAACGGTATGCGGTATAGACCTGGGAACGCAAAGCTGCAAGGCGCTGCTCTACGACTATGTCGGCAAAGCAGTCGTCGCCCGCTCGCAGGCGAGCCTGGACATGATAGCGCGCAATGACGGCACCCGTGAACAGGAAGCTTCATGGTACGAGTCGGCCTTGGCGAGCTGCTTCGCGGCCTTGCCCGCGGATGCCCGCGCCGGCATACAGGCCATAGCGGTGTCGGGGCAGCAACACGGCTTCGTGGCCCTCGACGCGGAAGGCCGCAGCCTGCGGCCGGTGAAGCTCTGGTGCGATACGTCGACCGCGGCCGAATGCGACGAGCTTACGCGCGCCGCCGGCGGCCCCGCCGCCCTCCTTGAGAAAACCGGCATGCTTATGCTGCCCGGTTATACGGCCCCCAAGATACTCTGGCTTAAAAAACATGAGCCAGAGGATTATGCCCGGCTACGGCACGTACTCCTCCCGCACGACTACATAAACTATCTGCTTTCCGGCGACTATGTTGCCGAGTACGGCGACGCCTCGGGCAGCGCGCTCTTCGATATACGCAAGCGCTCCTGGTCCGCCGAAATCTGCGGCTTGATAGACCCCGGCCTCTATGCCTGCCTCCCCCGCCTTATAGCCCCCGGCGAGCCCGCGGGCCGCGTAAGCGCGGCGGCCGCCGCCCGTTACGGCATACCGCAGGGAGCGCTCGTAGGCTCAGGCGGCGGGGATAATATGATGGGAGCGATAGGCACGGGCACCGTGGAGGATGGCTTCCTTACCATGAGCCTAGGCACGTCGGGTACGCTCTATGGCTATTCAGGCAGCCCCGTGGTGGATCCTTCCGGGAACCTTGCCGCCTTCTGTTCGTCCACCGGGGGCTGGCTGCCCCTCTTGTGCACCATGAACTGCACCGTGGCCAGCGAACAGTTCCGCGGGCTGCTGGGCTTAAGCCTGGATGAGTACAACGCCGCCGCCGCCGCCGCGCCCATAGGCTCGGAAGGCGTCGTGGTCTTGCCCTTCTTTAACGGCGAGCGCATACCCAACCTGCCCAACGGCAGGGCCAGCCTCAACGGCCTCAGCGCGGCAAACTTCAAGGCGGGAAATATAGCAAGGGCGTCCATGGAGGCCGCTATCTTCGGCATGCGCATAGGCCTGGAGGCATTTAGGAAGCTGGGCTTCAAGGCCCGCGAGCTGCGTATCATAGGCGGAGGCGCTAAGAGCCCGCTCTGGCGCTCCATAGCCGCCAATGTACTGGGCCTGCCCGTGCGCGCGCCGGCGGGCGACGAGGCGGCGGCCATGGGCGCGGCAATACAGGCCCTCTGGTGCCTAAATAAGGCGGCGGGCAGACCGTCCGCCATACAGGAACTCTGCGCCGAGCACGTGGCGCTTGAAGGCCGCGCTCAGGCAGAGCCCGACGCGGCCTCCGTCAAGGCCTATGAAGCGGCCTACGCCGATTACGGCAGATACCTGGCGGCCCTGGGGCCGCTCTATAGCTGAGGTTTACGATGATAAGGAGGACGATATGAGCAAGGTATTTATTGGAGACAAGGAATACTTTCCCGGCATAGGCGCTATACCCTACGAAGGCCCCAAGAGCGACAATCCGCTGGCCTTCAAGTACTACGACCCGGGCAAAAAGGTGGCGGGCAAGGCCATGAAGGACCACCTGCGCTTCGCCGTGGCCTACTGGCACAGCTTCTGCGGCGACGGCACCGACCAGTTCGGCGCTGCCACCCAGAACCAGGGGTGGAAACAGGCGGCCGGCCCCATGGAAGTCGCCGAGCAGAAGCTGGACGCGGCCTTCGAGTTCTTTACTAAGCTTGGCGTGGGCTACTACTGCTTCCATGACCGCGATATAGCCCCGGAGGGCGCCAGCCCCGCGGAGAGCGAGAAGAACCTCATGGCCATAGTGGCCAAGGCCAAGCAGCGGCAAAAGGCCACCGGCGTCAAGCTCCTCTGGGGCACGGCCAATCTCTTCTCCAATCCCCGCTTCATGAACGGCGCGGCCACCAACCCCGATTTCTCCGTCGTGGCGCAGGCGGCCGCCCAGGTAAAGGCGGCCATTGACGCCACCATAGAGCTCGGCGGGCAGGGCTACACCTTCTGGGGCGGCCGCGAAGGCTATATGAGCCTCCTCAACACCGACTTAAAACGCGAGAAGGAGCACCTGGCCCGCTTCCTCTCCATGGCCCGCGACTACGCGCGAAGCAGGGGCTTTAAGGGCGTATTCTACATAGAGCCCAAGCCCATGGAGCCCAGTAAGCACCAGTACGACTTCGACGTGGAGACCGTTGCCGGCTTCCTGCGCCACTACGGCCTGGACAAGGACTTCCGCATGAACATAGAGGCCAACCACGCCGAGCTGGCCGGCCACGACTTCCAGCACGAGCTGGAAACCGCCGCCGCTATGGGCCTCTTCGGCTCGGTGGACGCCAACCGCGGCGACCCCCGCAACGGCTGGGACACCGACCAGTTCCCCATGAGCTACTACGAAACTACCCTGGCCATGCTTACCATACTCAAGATAGGCGGCTTTAGCACGGGCGGCCTCAACTTCGACGCGCACATACGGCGCAACTCGGTGGCCGCCTCCGACCTCTTCGAAGCCCACATAGGCGGCATGGACGCCTTCGCCGTGGGCCTCGAAGCCGCCTCGCGCATAATCGCCGACGGCAAACTGGCCGCCTTCGTAAAAGAACGCTACGCGAGCTTCGACAAGGGCAAGGGCGCCCTCTATTCCAAGGGCAAGCTGGGTTTTGCGGACCTGGCCGCCCTGGCCAAGGACTATGGCGCCGTGGGCATACAGAGCGGCAGGCAGGAGCGGCTGGAAAACCTGATCAATCAGTATCTGCTGGGGCTTTAGGGGTGTTAAAGGGGGAGCGGGGGGAAGGGGAAAGCCTTCCCCTCGCTACGAAAGTCCGGCTACGCCGGACGTTTCTGCGCTACCCCTTCTCCGGGGGCAGATCCCCCGGACCCCCTTACTTCGCTGCGAGTCTCGCGGCGTACCCCCGGACCCCTGTACCGCTCGATGTCTCGCAAGTATACTTGCGCCGCAGCGTACTCTGCAGTCCCGGGTAGGATCGCACCATCATAGCAATCCTTGCCGATTTGCTTCCTGCCACACAAAGGGAGAACGCTTTTTCAGGAAAGTTGCTGTATATAAGCCCTCTCGATATTCCTGGTAATGCCGGGCTCTCATTTCGCGATTGCCGGTATCATCCAGGCCAAGTCGGTTTATCGTCATTTGGACCTCTCTTTGCCGATCCTCGGGCAACTGCGGATCGGGGAAGATCCGGCCACTCACGGGCTCCAGCTGGAACCATCCATTTCCCACCTCAAAGGGGTCCAGTACATCATCATAATCCCTCTTTCGGCTGTTCATTCTGGAACATGTAAGCCGGTAGTTCTTCCACTCGTATGCCAGATCTGCCCGTTTGGACTTGGCGATGAAGTGATCGACCGACCCGCCACCGGTAACCCGTTCAAAGAAGATGGCCAGATACGCACAGCAGCCATTGTAGAGGCCATGCATATCTTCCATACAATTCCGCCAGTATGGTTCGAGATGGGTACCGGGTGATAAGGGCCTATCAAGGGCAATCTTGTTTTTTTGCAGCCAGGCAAAGCCTCTCTGACGTACATTGTGGTCAAACGATGGAGGTTCCGGCTGAACTGCGACGTGGATCATGGCAACCAGCCCTTCTTCTCAGCCACAAAACGCCAGCGCATCCAGAATGGATCTATATCAGAAAGAACCTTTCGCAAACGCTGATCTAGGACCAATGCATCATGTGAGTTGAAAGCTGGATCGCTGAGTGCTTTGGCCGCTTCTTCCAACGCTTTTTCAGCCTCAAGCGAATAACCGGATTTCATGTCAAAAGCATCGCTGGTAAGCCAACCCCGTATATCTCCTTGTCGGACAAACTGCCTGTGCGACAGGGAAACCTTGTTGTCTACCAGATCAAAGTCAAACCAGGCATCTTGCTCAGTATTAAACAATGGTTCTACCGATGCCATGATCAGTGGCGAATGGGTCACAGCTATGAGTTGGACATCCGAGCTCTCCATCAGTTTGTCCATCACCTTCATCAGAGCCGGTATCACTGTTCGTTGCCATTTTGGATGGAGGTGTGATTCAACTTCATCCACCAGAAAAACTGTCTTACTCTCCGGTTCCTCACCAAGCAACTCCTTGGCCTTTAGGTGCTCTTCCCAGCACCAGACCAGAAAATATGCAAGGGATATGATCCTGCGCATACCAGATGAAGCATGAACGACAGCTACATCCAGCCCATAGGGCATCTTCAACGTAGGCATATCCCGTACATCGTCAAGGCTGATCCGCGTCAAACCTCCAGGGACAATTTTTTCATCACTTGATGGTGACAATACTTCCAGTACGGCAACCAGATACTCAAAGGCGCGTCCTTTCTCCTTCTGCCATCCAGCCCAGTCACGGATCAGTCCGTTGCAGAGCCATGTGCCATCTTCACGCTGGAGCCCGTCCCAGACTTCTTTAGGACTGAAAATATACGCTGGCGGGCGTTCCCTGACCTCTTCATTTTTCGCTTTCCAGTAATTGCGCGCTGGATCCCAGACGGCAAAACTGCCATCGGCAAGAGCATAAAAAACCAGCCCAGGTATCGCTGGTCGTCCCTGAGGGACTGACCAACTCTGGGTTTTAGCTTCAAAGGTACTCGTGTGCCCTTTCGTTCGGGAGACCGCTGAAAAAGAAAAATCAATTTCGGCTGCTTCTTTCTTGTCTGAGGGGAGTGCCGCTTTCCCTGCGGTCAATTTAGGATTCACTTCAGCAGGCCACTTTCTGGTCATGGCCCACCAGGCAATATCCAGGAGGAAGCTTTTCCCAAGACCATTATCTCCGGTGAGCAGATTCAACCGCTTCCCGAATTCAAGCTCCATTTTTGAAGCCGGTCCAATATTAGTCATTTTCAGATGCTGGATCATGACAAGCACTCCTTCCAGGGACTCAGATGCTACTCATTTCTCATGCTCAGGTTGCAGATATCAATTTTGATAGTTTTTCCAAGTCTGCAAGAGCTGAACGGATTTCTTCATTGTAGATTGCCCGGTTGTCGCGATGGCATAGCGGGTTGAGAATATGTCGGCGGTCAGAGTTTAGTTTCTCAAGGATCGCTTTCACTTCTCCTGATGATTTAGATGTTGCCTTTCCAATGAGGTCAGAAAGATCAAGTTCTTCACAGTTTCTATTCCTCTGTTCCGCTGGCGTCAGGAAGGTTTTCAGGAGACGCTCAAAACCTTTTCGCAGTAGTAATGCACATGCGTCAAAATCTTTTGAGGTGAAGAAGACTTTTGCCCGCTCAAGTTCCGATTTACCTTGTTTTATCAGGGCAGCAGGTATGGGACCACTGTCATCCAGATAAAACTCATAAGAAGTCCAATCTAGTTTGTATTTGTAGAGCTCGAAAAGTTCCTTGTCATGGGTAAAAAAGAAAATCTGGAATTCTGCGAATCGAGTCGTGAGTATCTCCAGCAATTTGAGCCGGTTGCTCATGTCCAGGCTGATAAGCAAGTCATCCAGAACCAGCATCCTAAAGGCGCGGCCGCTGATTGTGCCATGCAGACGCAAGATGGATGAAAAAAATATTGAGATAGCCAACGCAGATAAGCGGGCTTCGTTCAGAAATTGATGGTATCGATCGATTTGAGTCTCATGATACTCAATTTTGATACTTACCCTAGGGTTCGGCCTCCCGGCAGCATCAAGTTCTGTCGTGAACTCGAAGGCAGAAACAGAAAAATAGCTGTCAAAGACTTTGATGAATGTGTTGATGTCAGAGAGCAGTTCCTTGTTGAGTAGATCGTCCAAGATCTGGAAGTATTCGGGGAAAGAACGGACATCGGAAAGTGTACCTCCGCCAAGATGCGGATAATCCTTGAATAGCTCACGGAGCATGCCATAGATATTTATATGATCAACGGTAGAATCTGCAGAGAAATGTACACGAAGGAGCCGTTTGTAATCCAGGAGGGGAATAAAAACCGAAAGAGGCTTGAGAAAAGCGAAGGCTTCAGGCAACTCTTCCATATCCGAATCTACCGTCAGAATGGATCCGTTAGTAAAAGTAAATTCCAGCTCCGGATCATTTCCAGAAAAGATATTTGTATCCCGCTTGAGCACGCCAGGCTCTAGCCCCGCCAATACACCAAGCGCCCGGTAGAGTGTACTTTTCCCGGTTCCGTTCTCTCCGTAGACAAGAAGGTTTTTACCCTTCGGTAAAAGTTCCACCGTGTCTGCAAAAAAACGGTATCCTTTTATACGGATCGTCGTGATTCGCTGGTCTTCATCATCCCTAGCTTCAATGCGGGGTTTTAAAACCTCAAGACGCGCGTCGCTCATACTCCCTTCCCCCCACTAATCGTCTTCACCACACCCACATTCCTGCTCTGTATAAGCCCCCGGTAGACGACCGCATCCTTCTTGCAGAACTCCGCCAGCTTCTTCACATAGGCGGCCTTGAAGGCATCATCGTCGGCATCAGTGAAGGGCCGGACGGACTCCGCTATCCGCTCATTGATGTAACAGTCCGCCGCCTTCATATCCTCCATGAAGTAAAGCCCGTAGACCATGACATCCACTACGGCCTCCAGCGTATCCGCCTCCGCATCCAACCCCCGCTCCCGGGCGAATTGGATGCAGTCCACCAGTATTTCGTAGGGTACTTGGTCGGCGGCGGAAAGTTCGGGAATGGGCAGGTTTTCCAGAAAAGTGCTTTTATATCGAACAGTGTCTCCTTGAAGATTTCCTCCCGCATAAAATTTCGCGAAGACCCATTCACAGAATTTAGAATTAAGTAGCGCCATTAAATATTTTATATTAATTCCAGTCATAACCCTTGCTGTATCAAGACACTGCATCTCATCCTTGGTCAGGACAAAAGATGCTTCTTGTGCCATTTCTAACCAAAAAATTTTCTCTTTTTTAAAATCCTCCCAATAATCAATTGCATCTTGTGTTTCAAACCACTTGTTTCCAGTAGCTTTGCGTGAGATTAAGATGCCACGTTCATTCCGCTCCCCAATTTGTTCTATTGCCTTCCCGAAGCCCTTCAGGTAATCCCGTACGGCAGGGTACTGGTCGATATCGATATGTAGCGCGGGAAAGGTCGCCACAAGGTACTTTCCTGCCCACTCCGCCTTGTATCGCTTGATGTCCCGGCCCCGGAGTATTGGTTTGAGGATTTCCGCGCTCTTTGGATCCGCGGTTACAAGTTCGTGGTACTTGGCCTGGTCGATGATGAAGGCCTCATTCAAGCCGGTCTTGATGCCGTAATTGATGTTGACACCCCAGTCCTTCAGGGGCTTACCCAAAGCCTCTATCCGACGCTTGATGGCGGCCTGGTCGCCTGCGGCGATGACGAAGCCTTCCTGGGTAAAAAGCGCAACTCCAGCGCCCTTCTCAGCCAACATGGTAGGAAGGTCTTGTTCCGTAGTGTAGACCCGGGAAAGGTCGTAGGCCTTGACCGGCAAGGCTTCCGTAGCGCGGCGCCAGAGGAGGATATTGGTGTAGGTGGTGGCGTTTTCGAAGATAGGGGAATCGCCAAAATCAATTAGCGTAGACAAGGTCCCGTTCTCCAGGAAGAACCTCCGCATTGCCGCCCCGTAGGCCGCCCGCATCCACTTGTTGCTGGTGATGTAGCAGAGGCTACCCCCCTGGGCAAGCAGTTTGTAGCCGCGCTCGTAGAACAGGCAGTACACATCCCCCGTCCTGGCATAGACGGAATACTTTTGGGCATCCCATCGCGCCTGCTCCGGTTTGCCTGAAAAGTTCTGAATCTGTATGTATGGCGGGTTCCCGATGACCACATCGAAACCTTCCGCCACGCCGAACATCCATTCTGGGTCAAAGAAAGGAGCGCTCGCGTTCTGGTCGTAAGGATCGAAGCGGGAAAGGAGGGATGCGGCAGAATCTGCTGTTTCCGTATCGATCATCCGCTCGGCGAACTCAGTTATCTTCTTTTCCTTTTTTTTCTTGTCTGCCCCGTCATAGTATGGCAACTGCTGCTCCAGGAGCTCTATCTGCTGGCGGAAGCCTCCATTGCGCTTTTCCACCGAAGCCTTTATTGCCGCTACTATCTGCCTGCGGATATCCTTGTCACGGTCCTGGTAGGCTTTTTTGTCCCAGTAGCTTTTTGCGCCGAAGTAGAGGTGCCGCACTTTTTTAAGGTCTTCCTCCAGCCGTAGGAGCGTGGCGTCGTGAAAGAGTTCGGCAAAGTCCCGCTTAAGGCCGATCAGGCTGTCCGCTGCTACGAATTTGGTCTCAAGGTTCGGCAAGGACCGTATGCCCTGGTTCTCCGCACCCGGCTTGCGGTTTTGATCTATAACCAAGGAGATGAAGAAGCGCAACTTCGCAATCTGCATAGCGATGGGCTGGATGTCCACGCCGTAAATGCTGTTTTCTATCAGGTAAAGCTTGCGCCCGTAGTCCAGTTCGTTGTTGGTAAAGGCTGATTCTATGTCCGCTAAGGTCTTTTCCCGGATATCCGGGTCGTCAAGCTGTAGGGCCTTCTCGATCTGCCGGTTCTTCCACAGCTCGTTGTTAGGATCAAGCTTGTGCAGGATGTAAACCAGCTTGTGCAGGATACCCATGGGGAAGGCGCCGGAACCGCAAGCGGGGTCAAGGATTTTTAGTTCATCTATAGCCGCTATCAGGGCGTTCCTCTCTTCCGGGCTAAAGGCGTGCTCCTTCTCGGTGTAGGCAAAGAGGATGTCCAAACCCGCCTTGGCGTCATCAGAAGATAGGGTGCAACAGGTCTGGAGCTTGTCCGACAGATAGGCCTTGAGGCTCTCGTCCACCATGTAATTGACAATTTCCCGAGGTGTGTAGAAGCTGCCGGTTTTATTCCGCGCGCTGGTGCGGGTTTCCGGGTTGTAGCTGGCCAAAAGGTTTTCGAACACCTTGCCCAGAAGCTCCGGATCCAGGGCCACTTCTTCCTCGATGGGCGTATTCTCAGCGATGGTAAACTTGTAGGCATTCAGGATATCAATAAGCCCACGGACGGTATACTTCTTGCCGGTGGTACCGTAGACGGCGTTGAGGTCCGCCTCCTGTTCGGGGGCAAAGAAGAGCCGATCCGGAACCACCGCCTGTTTGGCAGTGTTCCGGGAGAAACCGTCGATATAGATGTTTTGCCCTCCCTTGTTGTCCAGACAGTCAAAGAGGCCGCCGTTCAGAAAGGGTATATCCTTGAAAAGGGCTAAAGCCTCATCCTGCGGAATGGCGAAGAGCCCAGCATGACGGTAGAGCTGCTTGACCGCGTACTGGGCCTTGTTGGCATTGAAGTCTCCCTCCTGGGCAAACTCCCGCTCGTGCATTTTCTGGTTAAGGGTGGCGAAGAAGAGGTTCTGCAAAATGGCTGGATAGAAGGTGTTAGCCCCCTCGTCCTTAAGGAAACCCTTGAGGATGTGGCCCAGTTGCCGCCGATCGAAGAGAGTTTCAGGTATAAGGTTCTTTTCGCGTATGAACCAGACGAAGATGACCCGGGTGATCAGACGGATAAGGCTTGTGGCATTGCGGACCTCTGCGTGCTGCTCCCCGCCCTCGGGGAAGCGTACCTTGTCCATGGCCCAGAAGTACCAGTTGGAAAGTTCCCGGTAGAAGCGCTTGTTGAGCTCGCTGATGTCCAGGGTGGCTCGCCACGCCTTGTGCAGTTCCACGAAGTTGCGCACCCCGTGCCGCGTGCGGAGGCTTTCCAATGAAAGGTCATGAAGGATGTCGATGTGTGCCCGGTGGGTATCTCGGAGGCGGATGTCCTTGATGAGGGTAACCTTGGAAAGAACGTCGGCGTCCTCGTTCCGCTTGTTGATCCTGCGGTCTATGACCGCTAGAGTAAGCGTTTCTCCGTGGCGGAAGACCACCATGACGGGCATGGGGAAAACCTTGTTGATTTCCCGGGTTATCGCCGAAAGATCGGTCCGGGTGTACTGCGCTTGGGCAAGGCCTATGACGAAGAAGAGATAGCTTTCAATAATGGTATCGTCAACGCGGTCTGCTTCGAGGAGCCCCGCTTGTCCGGCCACATCGTCCTTGGTGAGCTGGAACAGCAGGTCTGCGTAGCGCCACTCGTCGGTTTTCGCTTTGTCCTTGTTAAAAGTGCCGACCCCGGATGCAGTATAGTTCTCCAGAAAAAACTCGGAAGTCTTCTCGGTAAAAGGCGCGCTGCGATCCGTCGCATAGCCAAGGGCTTTGAAGAGCGCCAAACTCGCCGAGCTTAGGTCAATTCCTGAAAAGGCGGTTAACGCCGCTGCGATGCTTCTTTTTTTATCAATGTCGCTCATGCTTCCCTCACGATAAGCCAGCTGATCAGTTCGAATTGGTCCATGCGTTCCGCCCGTGCTTCCTTAGGCGCTATAGTCGCTCCTCGCCCTCCGGATACAAGCTTGGCTGCTTCCCGCTTGCGGTAGAGCTTGAGTATATCCTCCCCTGCGGTTCTGAGGAGGCTGGAATAGGCTTCCATCTTTGCTCCCTGTTCCGTTTCGGCGTTGAAGAGTGCGCAAAGTTCTTCATACGGCGCATCCTTGCCCTGGCAGAGGGCCCGGAACAGCTCAAGAATATGCTTAGCCTGGGTAAAGTTATACCGCACCATGCCATCCGAAGCGACATAGGCCAGGAAATATGGTGAAAGCGGGTTCACTTCCGTCGTTTGATGTCCTTCCTCCTTTTGCCGCAGGCAGAAAATGACGCCGGCTTTGGCCGCAGGAGCTTCCTGGTGTGTAGGGACCAGGGCGTAGAGACCCAGCGGTGCTTGGGCCAGCGTGTTTTCATCCTTTTCCATGGCCCGGGAAAGCTCCATGCGAAAATCGTCCAGGGAGAAGTCGGTAAGTGATACCGAGGCATCCATCTCTTCCAGGTCGAGCACCTCGTCCCGCAGGCGCTTAAGCTGCTTGTTGCGGTACTTCAGGTCCTCGGAGATCAGGTCCTGGATCTGCTCGGTGTTCAGGATGTTGTCTTCCCCGGTGGCAGTCATATCCACCAGTGCCATGCGCGCTTCGACTCTATCCTTCAGCTTTATGTATTCGTCCAGATCCTCGGTGGGCCAGAAATTGATGAGCCTGATCCGCTTGTTCTCGCTTCCCAGCCGGTCGATGCGGCCGAAACGCTGGATGATGCGTACGGGATTCCAGTGTATATCGTAGTTAATGAGGAGATCGCAGTCCTGCAGGTTCTGGCCCTCGCTGATGCAGTCCGTTGCAATAAGCAGGTTGATCTCTTCCGATTCGTCACGGCCACCAAGGGCCGAACGCTTTTTTGCCTTGGGAGAGAAGTTGGTCAGGATAGCGTCGAAATCATTCTTGCCAAAGCTGGTCTGGGTGTAGGATCCGCAGACCAGAGCGCAGCGGAGGCCAAAGGTCTCCTGGTACCAGCCTTTCAGCTCTTCATACAAATATCGCGCCGTGTCGGAGAAGGCGGTGAATACCAGCACCTTCTTGTTACTGTGGTTGAAGGGTTTTTCGACCTTTTGGGCTATATGTTCTTTAAGTTCCTTCATTTTGGCGTCCCGATCGGGAGTGACGGATACGGCGTTGTTGTAGAGGTCGATGAGCTCTTCACGGTCAGCGCGAAGGTCGATAGCCCAACGATCCAGGTCCATGTCGGCAAAGGAGAACTTGAGTTTGGCTCCCACCAACCACAGATCCTCATCCTCCTCCGTGTCCTCTTCTTCCGGTACTTCGATGCCGTAGACCGCGTCGGCGCTTCCGCGCTCCTTGAACTCGGCTATCCACGACAGAATGCCATCTATCTTGCCTATGGTTCGGTCCAGGGAAATCTCAAAGGATTCGATGGAGCTTTCCAGCCGTTTAAGATAGTTCACCTTCATCATCGCGATGAGGGTGCTTTCCCGATCGAGCTGGGTAAAATTGTAGTTAGCCCCGCCTTCCATGGCCCGATACTTTTCTACGCACTCAGGCCGCACGTAAGCCGACGGATTAAAGATTGACAGCTTGTAACGCATGATCTGCTTGTTCAAGCGGTCATAAGCGGGGAAGCGCTTGGCCGTGTCGATACCGGGATACAGGGAGACCGGCTTTTCCCGAATCGGGAAGGATCCCAGGGCGGCAAGGTCGTAGAAGCTCTTGATGTGCTTGCGGGACCGGGCAATGGTCAGCTCATCCAGGAGCTTGAAGAAGCCAGAGTCCAGACGTTCCATGAGTTGGCGGATGGTTCTATCGGGGTTCTTTTTGGGGTCCGCCCAACGCGTGAACTGGTTTTGTGCAGAATTTAAAGTATGATTGAGACTCTTGATCCCCGCGCTCTCATTGAGTGCGTCGTCCCTGCCCTCGGTTATGAGGTAGAGCTGATTGCGTAGGTCCTTAAGGGTGTTGTTGACTGGCGTGGCGGAAAGAAGCAGTACCCGGGTCTTGTTTCCAGCCCTGATGATTTTTTCCATAAGCCAGAATGCCCGGTTCATGGAGGAAGTGCCATTTGGCCGTTCGTTTATCAAGGGGTTACCGCGGAAATTGTGGGACTCATCAATTACGACAAGGTCGTATGCTCCCCAGTTGAAGGTTTCCAGATTTATGCCATTTGCCAGGGACGTCCCTTCGACGCGGCCCAAGTCGGTATGGTAGAGAACCGTATAGTTGAAGCGGTCTTGAGGGAAGGGATTGAGTACATGGTTTTGGGAAGCTTGGTAGATCGTCCAGTTCCCCGACAGCTTTTTGGGGCAGAGTACCAGTACCCGATAATTCAGGAGTTCGAAGTATTTGATGACTGCCAGGCCTTCAAAGGTTTTACCCAGACCGACGGAGTCGGCGATGATACACCCGTTGTGCTTGAGTATCTTGTTTATCGCCCCTTTTACTCCGTCCTTCTGAAAATCGTACAGGGCATTCCACACGCCGGTCTGGAAGAAGCCGGTTTTCTGATTGAGCGCTTCATCCCCGTCTTCGGAACCGAAGAAGTCCTTGAAAATGTGGTAGAGCGTCAGTTGGTAGATGAACTCGGGGCTGTTCTCGGCGTAGAGCCGGTCAAGATAACCTAAAACTTGGTCCTTTACATCTTCCACCAAACCCGTTTGGTCGTTCCAGAGTGCGTCAAACCATTCGCGCAGTTCCTGCCGCTCCCGGTCCGAATCCACTACCAGGTTGAGCTCGATATTCTTGCTGCCCCCAAGCCCAAGCCCGTTTACAGTAAAGTTGGAACTCCCCGCGATGGCTTTCTCGATCCCGCTTTGCTGTATTATATGGTACAGTTTGCCATGCAGGAAGTTGGGTTTGACCATGGACTTTATCTCGGCCTTTTTCTCAAGCCAGTTGCGGCAGGAGCGGGCGATTGATCGTTGGCTTAACCGCTTTTCCATACTGATCGTCAGGTTGGAATCTTCAATCTGGTAGGAACGGCTGTTTTCCTTGTCCGGATCCATCGCCTTGATGAAGGTAGGTTCTCCAAAAAGAAAACGCAAGCCTTTTATACTTTCAAGGCTGCCCCGGAGCATTTGGTAGGCATAGATGGTGAAGTAGGCTGAGACTATCGAAACGTCGGATTCCGGGGTCAAGCCGGCCTTGAGATAGTCCCCCACCGTACCGTTTGCATGATTATCACGTATTGTTGAATAGTCCATTTGAACGAAAGTATAGCCGACTTTTCTATATTTGTCGGCCTAATCGGCGGGTCGAGCTCGCTCCGAGCGCCAGAATCAGGTTTTGATCCCGGCGGCGTAGCGTTGCACCCCGCGATTGATAACGCCGACGTCCGCTAGGATGTCGGCTACGGCCCGCTCCAGGTCCATGCCGAAGCGCAGGGTCTCGGCCGCCTGGCTCAAGGCGTCGGCCTTTGCCGTTATCGCCTTAACGGCCCGCCGCTCGTCGTCCACGAGCCTACCCAACCGCAGGGTAGCCTCGGCCACGCGCTCGCCGTCTGCGCCTACCTCCGCCAGCAAAGGCCCTACCTTGGCCATGGTAGCCTCGGCGCTCGCCACGCCCGAGGCCGAGCGCTCGAGAGCGGCCAGGGTGGCCGCTAGGAAATCCAGGTGCGCCCGCACGGTTTCTCGCATGCTTTCAACGGTCTTGATAAGGCCATCGGTATAATCGGTATTCCGCTTCGATTGCGCGGCTATGGACTGCGACACCTTGCGCAATTCGCCTGAGCCCGCGTCGCTCTTGGCCGCTATGATGGCGGCGTTTATCGATATCGAGGCGATAAAATCGTTGGACGCGCTTATTGCCGCGAGCGCGTCGAGCATAGCGTCGACCTCTGAAAGCACCGAAACGAGCCCTTTTACCGTGACGGCCAGGGTAGCCATCATATCATGGAGGCCGCCGCCCACCGCCTTCGCGGCATCGGCTGCCGTTGATGCCGCGGTGGAGCTTTGGGCCAGCTGTGCGCCTAGTCTCTGCCTGCCCATTTGAACCCGCTCAGCGCCCTCAGAGAAAGAGGAAAAGTGCGCGTTGGCCCGTTCTATAGCCGGACGCTGTTCGTCTATGGAACGCTCTATGGTATTTGAGCGCTCTATGAGGGCTCTTGAGCCATCGAGCACCTTAGCCGCTTCAGTCTCCAGAGCGCTAATCGCGGATGCATAGTCTCGGTCTATGTCTTTATGGCCAGCAGGGCCTCCAGGAGCATCGCCGGCTTGATCGTCGGCCGATTCCCGGTTCTCAGGCTCCATGTAGAATACGTCCGGCATGATAGTCTCTTCCGCGCTCATGTATATAGCGTGTAAGCCCTTGCGGCTGGCGCAATACACCTGCTGGAAAAAGATGGGTATCATGAACGCATCGTCGGTCAGGCTACGGAGTATGCGCACAAAACGGTCGCTTCGCTCTCCCTGGTCTTTAATGCCAATAGTGGCATCGAGCTCCCTGAACAAGGCCGGATTATGGTAGCCGAAATAGTTGTCGCCGCCCTCAGGGTTTATAAAAGGCTCAACGGCTGAATAGAGGTCAATCTCCGGCAGGAAGCCGATGAAGATAAGGTCATAGACATCGCGGTAACTAGCTATGGGTTTAGACAGGGGGCAGTAGTCCACGGTGGCTTTAAGGCCTATGCTCTCAAAAATCCTCTGAAGCGCGCCGCCAAGTCGGTCGAGGCCCGCTATGGTCGGATACTCGCGTATGGCCACCTTGATAGGGGCCGATGCGCTGCCTCTCTGCGCCTCGACGAGCTGTTTCGCGGCGGCTAAGTCGTAGGGTATGAAGGGCTCGCCGCCTAGGTCCAGAAGCGATGAAGGTATAACGCAGTCTGCGCGCTCGCCGGCGCCGGCTAAGACCTCTCGTATTATGCCCTCTTTATCGATGGCCATGGACAGGGCTCGCCTTAGGTCTGGCGAAGCTGATAGGGCGGATTGCCGCGTAAAATTGACTACCATGCCATAGCAGTAGCGCGAGGTATAGGGCGTGAATGATCCTTCGAAGCCTCGTTCTTCCAGGCTTTTCTTGCCGGCGGCCGTAAGGTTGTACATAAGGTCGACGCTCCCCGAGAGGAGCTCGTTAAGGGGCTCGGCATCGGTCCTTCGTATATGTATTTCGTCTATAAAAGGGCGTCCGTTTACGAAGCGCGGGTTGGCGATGAGGCGGTCTATCGAGGGGTCAGGGTCGGGGGCCTGCATAAAGGGTCCGGCCGATACCAGTTCTCCGCGCTCTATGGGCCTGGTAGCGTAGGCCTTATCGGCTTTGATAATGGCGGAATAGCCTAAAGCCAGAAGGCTCAGGAATGAGTTGTTGGAAGCTTTGAGGCATATACGTACGGTATGGCCGTCCGGCGTCTGTATGCCGGCCAGTTCGCCGGCGCGGCCGCCTCGATAATCGTCGGCGCCCTCTATTACCGAGAAGAGCTGGGCATAGGGTGAGCCAAGCGCGGGATTTAGGAGGCGCTCAAAGGAAAATTTGACGTCGCGGCTCGTGATCGGGCTGCCGTCATTAAAAAAGGCGTCGCGTTTCAGGGCGAATTCCCAGCTGCGCCCGTCGGGATGCAGGAACCAGGTTTCAGCGAGGTATGGCACGATCTTCTTTTCGCTGGAATAGCGCAGGAGCCGTATACAGGTAAAGCTGGTATAGTGTATCTCCCGTATCATGCGGGTAAGCGCGGGGTCGTAACGATCCAGGGCTATTTCGTTTATCCGAACGACCTTGCGCCCTTCCTCTCCGCCATCCTGGGCAGCCAAGCGCTTGCCAAGGAGCAGGAGCTCGGGCGTCCTTCCGGCGAGGCGGGCTATGGCCTGCTTTTGCCCGTCCATCAAGGCGCTGAGCGCGGCTGCGCCGTCTCGCGAACGGCTTATGGCATCGCGAATGGCGCTAAGCGCGCCGTCTATGGTGCGCCCTCCTTCGGCAAGGGCGGTGTTTTCGCTGAGCATGGCCGAGGAGCCTTCAGCCGCGGCGCGTACGCTGGCCGTTATGAGGTCTAGGCGCTCGAAGGCTTCATCTATGGACGCGAGCGCGCGGCGGGTGGATGCTATGCTGCCATCCATGCCGGCCATGATCTGATCCATGCGGGTGCCTACCTGGGCGGCGGAATGCACGACGAAGGGCACTCGCTCGGCCATCGCGTTGGAAAGCTTGGATATTTCGCTGGCGATGACCTTGAAGCCTTTTACGCGATCGCCGGCCTTGCTTGCGCTAACCGAGGCATTTATGGCGATCAGGCGGTTTTCGTCGGCTATTTCCGCTATGCGGCTTGCGCCTTCACTCACCTGCGCACCGAACTCGCTTATGTCGCGCATGCCGGCGCTACGTTCTTCAAGGCCGACTATCTGCTCCTTGACGCCGGATACGAGCGACGACAGCCCGGCTCGTCCCGCTTCCACGAGGCCGTCCACTGAGCTCAAGGCGCGCGCTATTCCCTGTATGCCCTTTGCTATTGCCTCTATGCCCAGGGGCAGTTCCGATGCCAGTTCGGCGCACTTATCCGCCGTACCCGCTTCAGCTCCCAGCGCTTCTGCTATCGAGCCAAGCTCCAGGCTGAAGCGCTCATGCACGCGCGATACCCTGGCTAAGGCGGCCTCAAATTTTTCCGCTGCGATAAGGGGATACTCTGCGGCGGCCGTGGCTAGCGCGTCATTGGCGGAACTTACCCGCGTGTTTGATACCATATGCGCACTCTACTATGTATGGGGGCTTCATACAAGAACGTACAAGGCGTAGCCGTGACCGGCTCCATTCAGACGATCCTAAGCCCGTTATACACGCGCTTGGTAGTGATTATCCTTGAATGTCAGTTCGCAAGAAACGCCTCGCTCAAGCTTCATGGAGACGCTCGCGGCAAGCTGAGCTTCGGCGATTTGATACATAAATGCCAAGCCCATCTTCCCCCCGGTTCTAGGATCGAAGCCAGGCGCTAGCCCTATGCCGTCATCAGCCACAAGCAAGCGTATGCTTTTATCCGAATCGACGCTGAGCTCGATGCTAATGACCCCGGCCCTGCCTCCCGGGAAAGCGTGCTTAAGCGAGTTTGATATGAGTTCGCTCAGCACGAGCCCGCAGGGTATGGCTGTATCGATCAGCACGAGGACATCGTCCATCTTGGTTTCGAATCGTACTTGTCCGTAATTGGCGCCCTGGCTTCTGGCGAATTGCACGATAAGGTCGTCTATGTAGTCTTTCAGGTTTATGTGGGATAAGTCTTTCGCATCGTAGAGTTTTTGATGTACGAGGGCCATGGCTTGGATACGGGTTTTGGCCTCGTCGCATGAAGCCTTAATCTGTTTATCGCCAGTATATTCCGCCTGTAAGGACATCATCGACATGATGACATTCATATTATTACGGGTTCTATGGTAGAGCTCCCTCAGGAGCACCTCTTTTTCCCTCAATGAAGCCTTCAGGCCCTCTTCCGCGCGCTTGCGTTCGCTGATGTCAATGATTATTGCGATAAGGGCATTCCCCTCGGGTAGATCGACCGCGGAACTGGCTATATAGACGGGAAAGGCCGACCCGTTTCGCCGCATGCCTAGCGACTCGAGTTCATTGGGCACGGCTAGGCCAAGCTCGTGCCGACGTATTCTTTCCCTGCTGGCTTCCTGCTCTTCCTGGGCGAAGAGGCTTGGTATTTCGATAGCGCCCAGGTCTTCGTCGGCCGTTATGCCGAAGGTAAGCAGGAATTTTGGATTTGCATACTGAAGCGCCGAGCCTTTGATTATGCATATCGACAAGGGAGATTGTTCGATGAAGGCGCGGAAGCGCTTTTCGCTGGCATCCAGACGCTCCTTGTCTTCCACGAGCCTTCCAACGAGCCCGCTTACGGTATTGCCCAAATCCTTAACGAGCGCTTGGTATTGGTCGTTCTCCTCAAATCTGAAAGCCTGAAGCCCCGTCGCCGAGAGTATAGTCTGTATCTCGTGCGCCAAACTTTCGAATATCGGGGCCTTATCTCCTTCCATGCCCGAGAAGAGCCTGGATAAGGCCTGTATCATGCCCATGAGGGAGGAATGCTCATTCTGAAGAGCGGAAAAATCGGATGGCAAGCCTCTGATCGGTAGTATTAGCAGCCAAAAAGCCAGCGTGAAGACAATAACCGTTATGATGAGTATCGAGAACCTAAGGCTTATATCCTGGGTAATGAGGAGCCTGGAATCGGGCATTGAGGGTAAAGGAGTGCCGACCGACGCATAAAGGCGCTTCGATTCCATAAAGAACGAGGATGATCTAGATACATTTCCTATATTGTCAGGATTGTCGGCATACCAAATAATTCCGTCGGTTACGATGGAAAGTTGCATATGCCCTGCTAAGGGTAAGGGAAAGAAATCCTTCGGTTCCATAGACAGAACGATATACGCCGCGCCTGAACGCTTTATGAAGTGAACGCGCTGTATCCCGTCCACGAGATCAGGAAAGAATAACAATGCCGCTTTGCCTGGCGCCAAGCCATGGATTCGCCCAAAGAAACCCGCCGCGTTAAGGCGCAGGCCAGTCATGCCGGCAATGGGCGCGCTGAGGATTACGCCCTCTGTCGAGATGGATACGGTATGGATGATCCACGCGGGATTGCGCGTGCTTGAGCCATCGGCAATGTTCTCCATCTGCGCCAGACGGTCAATAAAAATGTCCCTCCATGCCTGAGAGGCAAAGGTACTTTCCACTCTGCTCATCATGATAAAAATCAAAAGGAAGGATAGCAGCATAATGAGAAAGAATACGGAGCCCCAGCGGAGGGTAGCCGCAATTTTGGCATGGAGCCTCCGGATACTCTCCTTAGCCATCGTGTCGTTCTCTTGTTAACGCCCCTGCCCCGATCATCGACTATCCTCAACGTATTCTACCTGGCGCAAAATGCCATTCGCGGTCTGCATAATGAGGGTCTTGCCGGTGACGCTGTCGCCGAATTCGTCCATAGCTAGCGATCCAAACGCCGTCGTATAGGTACGGGGAGTAGCGAGCCAGGTTTTTAAGGCGGCCCTAGACGGCCCGACAGCCAAAACCGCTTCCCTGATTATGTGCATGATTGAAACGGCGTAGAAGGTACCATTCGTGGCGGTCATACGGTATCGTTCCTCGAAACTCGAAATCTCGGCCTTGTAGCTGCCTGTGAGCTCGTCGAGTCCCAGCAAGAAGAACAGCACGCCGTCCAGCGCGGGCCCTGAATAGAGGGACAGTATTTCGGTGGACCCCCACGACGCCGAACCGACGATAAAGGTATCCCCGCGCTCGCGAATAAGGTTGATTACCTGAATAAGGTCTTTGGCGGGAAGTATGTTAAAAAGCCCATCGGGCTTAAAGCGGTCTATTCCCCGAGAGAGCTCTTCGGTGGTGATAAACGGCAACTGTAGGATAGTACCCGGGAAGTGCCGTTCTAGCATGGCCACATAGGGCTCGACGTAGGCGGCATTGGACTCCGACGTTACCAGCATGAGTTTTTCACAGTTCTTTTTTTTGTAGGTAAGCGCTACGGCCTTTGCCTGGGCGTCATTGCTGGGGCATAGCCTGAAGAAATTGTCATCCATACCGCTCAATGCGGCGGAAGACGCGGTTACCCCGAAGGTTGGGATGCCCGACTCTTTGGCGGCCTCGGCCAGCCAGCTACCGTCCTTGCTAAGCACCCCTCCGATAATTAACGACACCCCGAGCTCATCCAATAGCGAATACGCCTCAAGCACCGCATCCCTGTCGGACGGCGGATTCTTAATGATGAATTTTACCGGTCGAAGCCCATGCTTGTAGCCGGTGCCCTGGTAATACCGGACGAATAGATTGATTTCGTTTCCTAGTGAAGTATCGACCGGCAATATGACGCCGATGCGTACCGGATCGAGGACAAAGCGGAAGAAAAAGAAGCTGGCGATTAAGGCGCATAGAACGAGAATACAAATGAGAACTCGGGTAAAATGTCGTATGGCCATCGTTTAGCGTCCTCACTCATCTGTCTCGTTAAGTCTAGATATTGGAATTTAAGTTGTCAACACAATGCATTCAGTTAATAAACTCTTGCGAAGCGATTCGATAAAAACTAGACTTGATCTTATGAATAAATTGTACATCGTGTGCGTGGACGACGAGGCCATAATCACGGAGAGCCTTAAGCGCGAGCTGCGCAATGAACTGCCCCATTTGGGCGTGGAAGCCGCCTACTCGGGCGAAGCCGCGCTCAAGTTGCTTGCGGAGATCAGCGAGGAGGGCGGCGAGCCGGCCGTGCTCATCAGCGACGAGCGCATGCCGGGAATGAAGGGCCATATGCTCTTGCGCGAGGCTAGGAAGAGCTATCCCCGCATGTACGGTATACTACTTACCGGCTATTCTGATATCGAGGCTATAGCCCATGCGGTAAACGAGGCCGGTCTCTTTCGCTACATTCATAAGCCATGGGAGCGGCGCGACCTTATGATGGCCGTGAGGCGGGCGGCCGAGCTCTACGAGCGTGAGCGCGAGCTTGATGACCTGCGGCTCAAGGTTGAGCGCCTTAATGGCGCCCTCATAGCCGCCTTGGACGATTCCTCATGCGAAGGCGAGCCTGAGGGTTTCTGCCATGTGCATCGCGTAGCTTGTTATGCGGCCCTGTTGGGCAGGAAACTGGGGCTGTCGGAAACCGAACTCCGCAGGCTCTATCTCTATGCGCCGCTCCATGACATAGGCAAATCGGGCATACCCCACGATATTCTGGCTAAGCCTGGCAAATTGAGCGACGAGGAATTCAAAAAGGTAAAGCAGCATGTGGAGATAGGGGCGAGGCTTCTTAAAACCATAGACGCCGACCCCATGGCTCTCGACCTTATCCTTTATCACCATGAGCGCTGGGACGGGAACGGCTACCTTGCCGAGGTAAGCGGCGACCGCATACCCCTTGCGGCCCGCATTACCGCGCTTGCCGACGTACTCGATGCCATGCTGTCCAAACGGGCCTATAGCGAGCCGCAGACTTTTGACCAGGTCGCTGCTCTCATCAAAGCCGACGCGGGTAGCCGCTTCGATCCTGCCGTCGTAGCCGCCTTCGTAGCCGAAAAGGAGCTATTCAGGCGGCTCAGTTCCGGCGATATAGCCGATTGCTGCATAGAGTTCCGGGGCCTTACGTGAGGGCTTGGACTAGCCGACCCGAGTTAGTCCGGACGCTCATCCTTGTCTTTTCGCTTGTCCTGGCACCGCTTATGGCGCAGGAGCGGCCTCCCGCGCTGGAAGAGGCCGACGAACAGGAAAGAACCGAGCAATTCCTGGCAAGCATACTCCGTAGCGCGCCGAGCGGCGTGGGCGTGGTGGAGAATCGCGTAATAGTCAGGGTGAACGACTACATTACCGAGCTTACCGGCTATAGCCGCGAGGAGCTTCTGGGTCAGAGCGCGCGCATGCTCTACCCTTCCGACGCCGAATACGAATTCGTGGGCAAGGAGAAATACCGGCAGATAGCCGAAAAGGGCACCGGTTCGGTAGAGACGCTCTGGCGGCATAAAGACGGCACGCCTATCAACGTCATACTCTCCTCGACGCCGCTGGATCAGGCTGACCTCGATGTAGGCGTGGTTTTCACGGTACTCGATATAACCGAGCGATATAAGGCCGCCGCGGCGCTTGAAAGCCGCACACGGCTGTTTATAGTCGGCTTGGGCGTATTCCTCATCCTCCAGCTATCCCTGATACTGGTGCTGATCAAGCTGCTCGGCGATCGCAAGCGTATGGTAAGCGCGCTGAAAAAGAAGTCCGACGAGCTGGAAGGCTATTTTTCCCTCGCGCTCGACCTGCTCTGCATAGCCGATACGGACGGCAATTTTATACGCGTAAACGCCGAGTGGGAATCCGTGCTGGGCTTCAAGGCGAGCGAGCTTGAATGCAAGAACTTCATGGAATTCGTGCATCCCGACGACAAGGCTTCGACCATAGCGGCTATTTCCCGGCTGAACGGGCAGGAACCCGTTATAGGCTTCATCAATCGCTACCGTTGCAAGGACGGCGGCTACCGTTATCTGGAATGGCGCTCGGCCCCGCGGAACTCCTTGATTTACGCGGTGGCGCGGGACGTAACCGAACGCATACAGACGGAAGCGCTGCTCAAGAGCAGCGAGGAACGCTTCGAGTTGGCCATGCTCGCGGTGAATGAGGGCATTTGGGACTGGAATGTGCGGGACCACAAAGTATACTTTGATAGGCGTTATTATACGCTTGCCGGGTATGAACCCTATGAGTTCCCCCCCATGGTAGAGGAATGGCTTAAACGCCTGCATCCCGATGATCAAGGCCGCTGCCAAGCGGCGGTTGACGCCCACTTCAGGGGCGAAACGGAGCTGTTCGATATAGACTTCCGCTTCCTTAAGAAGGATGGCGGGT
Organism: Spirochaetaceae bacterium UBA5200; assembly: GCA_002412825.1. GTDB lineage: Bacteria > Spirochaetota > Spirochaetia > Treponematales > UBA12059 > UBA5200. The sequence goes on along the minus strand of DHVU01000009.1, from coordinate 16,092 downwards.
GGATATGGCTGCGAGGACGCGGCAGAGTCGTCAGTCGCGACGATCAGGGGCAGGTGCTAAGGATGATCGGTACCCATACCGACATTACCCTGCAAAAAAACGCCGAAGAGCAGTACCGCTCGCTGAACGAGAGCCTGGAGGAGAGGATTGCGGCGCGCACGCGCGAACTGAACGAGCTTAACGCGAGCCTTTATAAGGCTAACGAAGACCTGAGCGCGGCCCTGCGAAATTTACACGAAACGCAATCGACCCTCGTGGAGTCGGAGAAGCTTGCCGCCCTAGGTCAGCTCATTGCCGGCATAGCCCATGAGCTCAACACCCCACTCGGGGCCATCGTGTCCTCTAATCAATCGCTTGCGCAAATATTGAGCAAGCAGCTGTCAGTAGTTACTGAGACGCTTTATGCCTTTACCCCTGAAATCCAGGCCTGGTTCGGCACGGCGCTTGCCCGGAGCCTGGCCAGGACTAATGCGCTTGAAGAAGCCGGTTCCATGCATAAAAAGCGTAAGCTGCTCGCGGCGGCCCTCAAGGCTTGCGGCATGAGCTTGAGCGACGCGAGCCTTGACGCGATTTTAGAGCTGCAGCTTGAGGATGATCCTTCCATCATGCAGCTTATTAAAGAGTGCCCGGAGTTCGAGCAAGCGCTTGAGGCGCTCAATACCCTGGCTTCCATCAAATACATATCCGATGTCATAGCCCTTGCCGCCGATAAGTCGGCGAACGTGGTATCCGCGCTGCTCTATTACGTACGCCAGGATAGCGACGAGCAGAAGGTAAGCATCGATCTGGCTAAGGAACTGGACAGCCTCCTCACGCTCTATACGAACAAGATCAAATACGACGTCAAGCTGGAGCGAAACTACGACAGCGGGGCTACGGTGCTGGGAGATAGGAATAAGCTTAATCAGGTGTGGCTCAACCTTATCCAGAACGCGCTGCAGGCCATGGATTTCCGCGGAGAGCTTTCGCTGGGCATTGCCCGTGAGGGAGGCCTGGTAAAGGTATCGGTGGCGGATTCCGGCCCCGGCATACCGGAGCATATAGGGCTCCGTGTATTTGAGCCCTTCTTTACGACCAAGAAACACGGCGAGGGTACGGGGCTCGGCCTCGACCTCTGTAAAAAGATAGTCGATAAGCACGGCGGCGCCATAACGTTCGAGTCGCGGCCGGGGCATACCGTGTTTACGGTAAGCCTGCCTGCGGAGCATGCGGGCCAGTAGTCGTCCGTCTACGCCACGCAAGAAATTGTAAAGTACGCTTGACAAAGTTGTTCTCCTCAGCTAGTGTATGTAAAGCACGCTTTACTTGCATCGCTTGCGGTTTGCCTAGCGCTAGAAGGCGTGCATAGCGAGGGGGTAAGCCTTCGCGTATACAGCTTTATTAGTTCCACGAAGCTTGTGTTTGGGCTCATTGCCGCGCTTTTAGTTGGGGGGTTGCTAGTACTCAACACTACCTGTAGCGGCTTCTTCCTCGGAGACACAAGGTTCGAGGAACTAATTATACTCTTGAAGGGGCTAGGTTTGCGCAATATCGTCAAGGAGCTTCGATCCCTGCGGGGCTGGACCCAGGAAGAGCTTGCCTCGCGCCTCGCGGTGTCCAGGCAGACCATCATATCCATCGAGGGCGGTCGCTATGATCCCTCGCTTACCCTCGCGCTTAAGCTTGCTTCCTTACTGGAGCGGCGTGTGGAGGAACTGTTTTTTTTACCGGAGGAATAAAATGACGTTTATGAAGAAACTGACGCGGCGCTGTTACATCGGGACTAACCTCATTCTTGCCGCTCTCTTTGCCAATGTGCTGCTCTTCGGCGGCTATCTTGATATGGGCTCCGCGTTCACCGCGGGGCTGGCAACGGGCCTGGGCGTAGGCTGGCTAATCTACGCCTTAGTCGGCTGGCTGGAACTCAGGCGTCCGGGGCGCAGTTACGATGAGCGTTCCGCCGCCATAGCTACCAAGGCAGCGAGCGTATCCTTCGCGCTCTTAGTGCTGGCCCTGGCTATCGGCGCTGCGCTGCTTCGTTCCCAGACGCTCGAACTTAAGCTGAGCGCCGCCGAACTGTGCGGCCTATTGCTTAATGGCGCTATGGCAAGCTATGGCATAAGCGCCTTCGCGCTGTCGAAAAAGATGTAAGGTGTATCCCGGTTGACCAAGCGGCCGATGAGCGGCCATGCTCGGCGCATGGACAGCGATAGAGCGCGCGGTCGCGGCGGCGAGCGCAAGGGCGTAAGCAGGGGCGACGGCCAGGGTAATGGTCAAGCTAAGGGTATAAAGGCCGACGCGGCATATGCCGCCTTGCGCAGGCACCTGAACTCGCTGCCGGTAGGCTTTCCTAAAACCCCGGCGGGTATGCGCATATTGCAGCGGCTCTTTACGCCCGTCGAGGCGCGGGCGGCCCTTGGCTTGGATTGGCGCTTTAGAAGCGCGGCCGAGGCCGCCGCCGAGCTGGCCGTCCGGGGAATCCGCGCGGAGGAACTGGCTTTCGAAGCGGGCCAGCCTGATTTTTATGCTTTGTTGCGCTCGATGGCGGCGAAGGGCAATCTGCTCATGCGGGCCACGAACCAAAGCTTCGCCCTCATGCCCTTCGTGGTGGGCATGTACGAGCTGCAGCTGGCCAGGCTGTCGCGGGAGCTCATCGAGGATACCGGTTCGTTTATGCGCGAGGGTTACGGCCTTGAGCTCCTTACCACCGGCGAGGCGCAGACCCGCGTGATACCGATAGGGGCCGCAATACGGCCCGAACATGCCATAGCCGATTACGACGAGGCGCGCTCCCTGATACGCAAGGCTGGCGGGACCATAGCCGTGGTGGAGTGTGTGTGCCGCAGAGGCGCGGACCTGGCCGGCAAGCCCTGCGCGTCCACGGAGCGCCGCGAGCTGTGCATGGTATTCAGGGACTTCGCCGCTACGGTGCTGCGCGAGGGCTGGGGCAGGGCGCTCAGCGAGGAAGAAGCGCTTGCCCTGTGCGACCTGAACGAAAAGGAAGGCCTCATCATGCGGCCGTCCAACGAGCGCGAGCCGCAATTCCTCTGCGCCTGTTGCGGCGATTGCTGCGGCCTTATCGCCGTGGTGAAGGCCATGAAGCATCCGGCAGATTTCGTAGCCACGAATCATCGCGCTGCGCTGGATCCGCTGCTCTGTGTCGGTTGCGGCGCCTGCGTCCGCAGCTGCCCCATGGGCGCCTACGCGATGGCGGAAGCGCCGGAAGCGGGGCTCAGGGCGGCCCTTGACCAGGGGCGCTGCATAGGCTGCGGCGTATGCGTGCCCGCCTGCAAATTCGGCGCGCTTCGCCTTGAAGCCCTGTCGGATAAACGCGTGCCGCCGCGCGATACCGAGGAGCTTTTAACCCGTCTCGCGGCTGCTAAGCCCACGCTCTGGCGCAGGCTGCGCCTGGGGGCCTCGGGGCTTTTCGGCCTGCGCGTACGGCCTCACGGCTAGCGGGCTGGCCGTTAAGCGGCTAGGGAGCTTTCTTCAGGGCCTGGCCTGCGAGCTCCGTAAGGGCGGCGGCGAGCTCGGCTATGCCCTCGCCGCTGCGAGCTGAGCATAGGTACAGCCTGGGATTGCCGCGTAGAGCCCCTAGCCGCGCGCGCAGGGCATCCATATCGAAGCGCTCCCGGTCAAGGTAATCGGCCTTCGTCACTACCACGATATCCGCCATAGCGAACATGACCGGGTACTTGAGGGGCTTGTCGTCGCCCTCGGGTACCGAGAGCAGGGCCACGTTCAGCTGCGCTCCCGTATCCACCTGGGCGGTGCAAATTAAGTTGCCTATGTTCTCTATAAATACAAGGTCATAGGCCGCCGCGTTGTTGGATAGGAGGCCTAGTTCCACTAAGCCTCGCCTGGCCATAAAGGCGTCAAGGTGGCAGAAGCTCCCGGTACGCAGCTGAACCGCTTTCCAGCCTTCGGCCGCGAGGGCGTCTGCGTCCACGCTCGAATCCAGGTCGGCTTCTATGACGGCGGGCTCAAAAGGCGGACTCAGTTTCGGCAGCAAAGCCGCTAGGAGGCTGGTCTTTCCCGCGCCGGGGGAACCCATTAGGTTTATAAGGTAGATGCCGCGCGCGCTTAGTTCGGCCTTAAGGGCGGAAGCAAGCGCGTCATTGTCCGCCAGCACGGCCGCCTGCACGTCTATGATCCTCGTCGTAACGCTCATGAGATACGCTCCCGCACTTCTATGGACTCAAGCCGGTATTCAAGGCCAGCATCCAGTTCTACCCGATCTGATGAGCAGCGCTGACAGGGGAGGACTAGCGCGCCAGGCATGTCCTCTAGGCTCAGCTGCCAAGTAGCCCCGCAGTCTTTGCAGCGCGCCATGGCTTCGTCGCGCTCTATCGAGAGCATAGCAGCTTCGGCCGCGGTGGAACGGGCGGCAATGCGGAAATAGCGCTCAAGCCAGAGCGGCTCGGCGTCGCAGAGCCCGCCTACGCGCAAGGCGACGCGGGTTATTGTGGAGCTTTCCGGCGCGGCGGATAGTGCGATTTCCAAAACCTTTGTTATAATCGCCAGTTCATGCACGGCTTTACTATAGGCCGCGTCGCGTTCGCGGGCAATACGCGCGGGGCTGCGTAAAAATACTCTTTGCAGGAATATTCCGCTTGACCCTCTCGTTAGGTGAGGGTTTATGCTCAAGGCATGATACGAGGAGACGGGAACTATACGGTAGGAGAGTTGGCGGCTTTGGCTGGGGTGAGCGTGCGCACGCTGCGCCTCTACGATGAGCGGGGCCTTGTGAAGCCGTCCGGCAGGACTTCGGCCGGGTACCGGCTGTACGGCGACGCGGACCTGCTGCGCCTGCAACAGGCGCTCTTTTACCGGGAACTGGGTTTTTCCCTCGGCGACATCGCCAAGGCGCTCAATACGCCGGGCTACGATAACGTGGCCGCGCTGAAGCGCCATAGGCGCCTCCTCGAATTAAAGGCGGCGCGGCTGGCTACCCTTATGGCTACCATAGACCGCACCGTATCCGACTTGATGGGAGAACAAGCCATGTTAAGCGACAGGGACTTATACGAAGGGTTCGACGATGAGACGATAGCGCGCTACGAGCGCGAGGCTAAGGATGCCTGGGGCGGCAGCGCGGCCTATGAGCAAAGCAGGAAGCGGGTGCGCGCCATGGGCAAGGACGAGTGGGCGCGGGTAGGGGCGCGGGGAGAGGAGATAACCGTAGCGTTCGCGGCCGCGTTCAAGGGGGGCGTCGCCGCCGATAGCGCGTCGGCCATGGAGCTCTGCGCCCGCTGGGTGGAGCACCTGCGCGCCTTTTACGAGCCGAACGCGGAACTGGTGGCGGGGCTCGGGGCTATGTACGCGGACCACGCCGAATTCCGGGCGTACTACGAAGGCAAGGCGCCCGGCTTGGCCGATTGGCTAAAGCCCGCGTTGGCGGCCTATGCCGCTACTATGAAAAAATAATGGCGGCGCGGCGGGGCCTAGCCCCGCCGCGCTATTATGCTGCCCGTGCTGCTCGCCCGCCTCCCTGAGTACGCGACATCCGCTACGAAAAGGCTTGCCTGCTCCGTCGTCCGTGCTATGCTTCTTGCCATGAAGCAAGAAACTAAGCTTGACCGGCTCTGCGCTCTGCTTAAGGGAGCGCCCGATGAGATATTCCTGCAGCCGCATAATGTGCCCGACCCGGACGCGATTGCCAGTTGCCTCGGCCTGCAGTACTTATTACAGGAGCGCGGCGTAGCCTCGGCCATCGTGTATGACCGCGATATAGAAAAGGCCAATTCCCTCCGCATGCTCGAGCTTTTCCAGGTGCCCATGATAGCGGCGTCTAAGGCCCATACCCTTGGCGCGGAAGACTGGGCGGTGCTGGTGGACGCTCAGAAGGGCAACGCTAATTTAACCGACCTGGCCACGGACGAGGTAGCGGTCATCGACCATCACCAATATATGGGAAACAATGGTTACCGCTTCGAGGATATACGACCTGACTTAGGCAGCTGTTCCGCTATCATAGCCGAATACGCCTTCGAGAACGGCATCGAGTTTCCTCCGCGCATAGCCACCGCCCTGGTGTACGGCATACTGATGGACACCGACAACCTTACCCGCGGCGCGCGCTCTCTCGACATCGATATGTTTTACCGCCTCTACGGCCTCGCGGACATAGCCCTGATAAATGACCTTAAAGGCGCTGAGATTACCGTGGAGGACCTCTCTCTCTACGCGGACGCGTTCAAGACCGTAGAAATCTATGACGAACTGGGCTTCCTTCGCTTAAAAAGCGCCAATGACTCATTGTTGGGCGCCGCGAGCGATATCGTGGTATCTATAGCCGGCGTGAACGTGGTCGTATCGTACGCCCTGCGGGCTCAAGGCGTAAAGCTGTCCACGCGCAGCATCGATAAAGCCGTTAAGGCGAATGATCTGGTCCGCTATATCGTAAAGGACCTGGGCTTCGGCGGCGGCCATGATCACATGGCCGGCGGCTTCATACCTATAGAAGCGCTCAGTTCGGCTCGCGGCATAGATACGCTCATCAAGCATAGGGCCATACGCTTCCTTGAGGAGCTTCAGCTCAAATAGCCTTCATATCAGCCCACTTTTTCCACTGATGCCATTGATCAGGCGCTTCAAGGGTATATCGTTCCCAGAGGGCGAGCGACTTGGTCGCTACGTCCTTGGCCACGGCGCCGTCGAGGGCTATGGATTCGCACACGACGCGGTAGCGCAGGCTCGGCAGGCGTCGGTTATACATTGCTATGACCGATGCGCCGGAAGCGCGCGCGATGAAGTCCAGCGTATGGTCAAAGAAGAGCGTATGGCCGAAGAGTTCGATCGTGCGGGACTTGCGCTTGCGCCAGGCGTCCACTTCATCGCACTGGGTGACGAGTATCCTGCCCCGCGATAAGGCGCCGAGTATGCGCTCTAAAACGCCGCCCGGATCCGAGGCGAAGAGCAACTCAAGATCTTGGCCTCTGGCCCGCTCTTCCAGGATAGAGCGCAGGGCCGGCGTGGAAGTCTCAAGTATTACGGTTACCGGGTAGCCGCGCATGGATAGTATGGCCGGTATGAGCTCTTCGGCGCCCCAATGGGCCGTTACAATTAAGCTGCCCTTGCCGCGTTTCTGCGCTTCTACTAGGTTCTTCTCCCCAACCAGCACTACGCGCTTCTGGAGAAAACGGCGTAGATAGTCCAAAGGCTTCGTGGCAAGCAGTATCTTCTCATAATAGTGGTCGAAAATGCCGTCGAATACCGGCCGCACGGCTCGTTCCGAGTTTTGGTGCCAGGTTGAGCGCAAGAGGTCTCGAACGTTGTTCCGTATAAGCCTGCGTTCCTTGGTGTTCGCGAACAGGTAGTAGAGCTTGCCTACGTATTGAAAGAAGAGGCGGCCAAGGCTTGAAGGCGCCCAACGGACAAGGCCGGGGAAGAATCCGCTCTGAAGCACGCGTGATAGGCTCATGCCGTGGCTCCTTTTTCATAGTCCGCGAGTATGGCGAGGGTCTGTATCCACCGGAAACTGCATTCATGCTCAAACCGTATGCGATAGCGTTGCCCTGCGCCGCTAAATTCGGAGTAGCGATTGAAGTGGTCCACGAAGCCTTCGGCGCTTTTCAGGGCTATCTTTTGGCGCGAATCATGGCCGATCAGGCGTATCGATGTTTTCGTTAGCGCAAGGTCGCGCTTGCCTAAAGCCTGCCAGCCATGTTCATCCCGTTGCCATATGGTTGCGCGATCAGGGGGGAATAAGGCTTTTTCCTGAGGGCTATATGCGGAGCGGAGCTGAATTGCTTCGGCCTGGAGATCAATCCACGCCCGCAAGGTGGGCAGGTCGGCATGCGGCCTTTGTGTTGTGCTCTTCCAGCAGATGCGCTGATTGGCGTCTATACGCCATGCCGCGCTGCAGTCGCGACAGAATAGCTCATCTCCGTGCGATCGTATGCTATGTAAGGCTCCGCAGGCGGGGCAAAGCCAGAGCACGCGCTCGGCTCCTTCGGCAGGCGCCTTGCAGCTGAAGTTCGAAACGCTCGAAAGGCCGTCGCTGGCTATCCACTCCCGTACGGCACGCTCGATATCTTCTGGGCTCTTGTGCAGTATTTCCTCGAGGGATAGGAGCTTAAAGCGCACTTGCCATCGCCCTTGCCGCGCATGGCGGGCCCAACGGGGAGCGCTTAGGTAGGAGCCTTCCTGCCTTGCCATCAGCACGGGCAGCTTAATCAATGGATGTATGGCTAGGGTTAATTACGCATGAGAAACTTGCGGCTCTTAGGATGCGGGTTTATAGTACTGGCATGAAACGTATCGTTGCCTTATTTGTGTTCTGCTCTTTGGCGCTTGGTATGCTTGCCGCGCAGGCGGCTACAAGCCCCGCCCAGAAGCCGGTATCCGCCGTCAAGGTGGCCTTTATATCGGTGCGCAATCTGGACGTAGACCCGCGCTCGGATTATGTGGGCGGCATTATACAGGGCCTCCTCCTTTACGACCTTACCCGAACGCCTAACGTGGCTCTTATTGACCGTTCCAGCCTGGACCGCGTGCTCGCCGAGCAGGAACTTCAATTGTCGGGTCTCATAGAGGATCGCGGCAGCGCGCTTAAGGTAGGCGGTCTCTTAGGCGCGGATTACCTGGTGTACGCGGAGTACGTGGCCTTTGCCTCCGAAGCTCTCGTCACCGTGCGCGTAGTGAGCGTTTCAAGCGGCAGGGCAGGCGCCTTCGCGGAGCGCGGCGGCAGCGAGAATGTGGTGCACCGGGCGGCCGAGAGCCTGGTTGAATATTTGACGGGCTCCAGGCCGCAATTCGCGGGAGCCGCAGGCGAGAGGGGCATCGTATCGCTGCGCGATGAGGCGCCTGGCAGCGTTGCCCTGCATTCCCATTTGATACGCGCGGAAATCTTCTTGGATGGAGAGTTTGCCGGGTATACGACGGGGGCCATCGACAAGCCCTTCATGATCGAGAAGCTAGCCCCCGGGCCTCATACCCTGCGCGTGCATCTAGGCCGCGGCTTCGGCGTCGTCAAACTGCCCCAGGTGGAATTCGCCGACTGGGAAGCGGCCTTCGAGCTTAAGCCGGGCGAGCGTAAGGTGCTGCGCGACCAAACGCGGGATTTTAACTCGGTGCTCTATGATCTACTTGGGCTGTTGGATGAAGATCTATACTATACGCCGGAGACGGCGGCAAAGGCAGCTAAGGTATACGAACTGTCGTTTACCGACCGTACGGGCGTCGCGGTGCCGGTACGGCTTGCGCTTAAGCCCGTGGATAATGGCGGCCTGCTTGAGCTTAGGCCTGAACTGAGCGTAGGCGGACTTTCCGCGAACTATAGCCTCAAAGGAATACGGGGCGAGGAAACGAGCCTGGACGTGAAGCTTGGGCTGCTGCGCTTTAGGGCGTCGATAGACATGCGCTACGATAGGACCCGGCTCGATTTTTCGCTCGATCGGGCGGATATATGGCAGGGCATGTATAACGATTAGGATCGGCCGGCGTCTAGCTCTGCTACGGCATTGGCGACCATAGTCGAGAGCCGTCGTTGTACGGCAGCAAGGCTTGCTCTGTAGGCCGCTCTAGCTATGAGATAAGACCCGCCAAGGCACGTGAGGGGAACAATCAGGGCGAAGGCCACGGAGCCTAGTGCGCCGAGACCCACACCAAGCCCGACACCCAGGCCTACTCCAAGGCCCAGGCCGCCCACTACGCCCCCGTACAGGCCGGCTGCGAGCTGCCCAAGCTCAGCGCTCGCGCTTACGATGACGCCCTTATCATGAAGTCGGGCTTTGAGCTCATAGCGTATGCCGTTGCGGGCGATTTCTCGCTGGTCCGCGTGCCAGCGTAACCCGGTATCGCTCGCGCGAGCCTCGCCACGGCATGGGGCGATAGACTCCATAGCCTCAGCCAAGCGCTTAAAATCCACTATGCTCGCGCCAGGAAGGGCTATGGCCCGTTCCTCGGCCGAGAAAGCGATCTGCGCTCCCTTGCCCCCGTTACTCAGTGAAGGCTCTAGCCTTGTTTCATCAAGCGCAGCCCTGAGCGCGTGCGCGGATATGCCCGCCTCCGCGGCTACCGCCTCGATGTCCTCGCGGCCATAGCCGTATGGGGCCGGAAAGGCGCTACCGTCCTCGACAGCCAGAGCCCCCTCCAATTCGGCGGCTCTGGCCAGCAACGAGCGAAGCTCTTCCTCGCTGTAGCGTTTCCCGGTTGGCGCGGATTTGTCTCCCTTCAAACTCAAGCTCCGATAATGGCCGCTATGGCCGCCAGGTTTTTCTCGTTTTCTGGCTTGCTGCCCTCAGGCGTATAGGCGTAGTCGATGAGGTCCTTGTAGAGCAGGCTTACGCGGTGGCGCACGAGCTTCATCGTGGAATTCACCGTCCCGTCCTTGTCCGAGAATTGGCCGGGTACGAGCATAAAGGTGGAGGGTATCCATGCCGCCTGTACCTTCTTGGCCTTGTGATCGGTCTTGAATCGGTAGAATTCTTCTTTGAGCAACGCGAGCACTTCTTCGGCCGTTACCGCGCCGCGGGCGGCGGCAAGGCGCTTTACCCTGTCCTCGTCTAAGGTTACCAGGGCTATGGTGTATTTTTTCTGCTCGTTCCAGGCCATGATGGCGTTGAATGCTTCGGTAGAGAAGCCTATGGCCTCCTCGATTTCCTCGGGGCTGTATTTTTCGCCGTCCTCCGCTATGAGGAGGGCTTTCTCGCGGCCTACGACCACGAGGAAACCGTCTTCGTCGAAATAGGCAAGGTCGCCGGTCCATAGCCAGCCGTCGCGTAGAGCTTTGGCGCTGGCTTCGGGGTTTTTGTAGTAGCCCTTCATTACGTTGTCGCCGCGTATGACGATCTCGCCGGTCTCGCCTACGGGACATATCGAGCCGTCCTGCCTGCGTATGGTGCATTCAACGGAAGCGGCCACCCTGCCCGAGGTGCCGAATTTATACGACAGGGGGGAGTTTGAGCTGATGATGGGAGCGGCCTCGGTAAGGCCGTAGCCCTGGTATATGGGCACGCCGAGCGAGGCGAAGAATTCCTGCTGCTTTATGTCGAGCAGGGCGCCGCCGCCCACGCAGAACTCGATATTGGGGCCGAATACCATGGTCTTGAGCTTCTTAAAGATAAGAGCCTTGGCTACGGCGTGGGCGAGGCCGCCCTTAAGGCGCGCGCCTATGCCGCCCTTGCGGAAGCCGTTGCCGTTTATGGCTATGCCCGCCTCTATGCCCGATTTGAATAGTTTCTCTATGAAGCCGCCCTTTTCCTCAATGCCGGCTATCATTTTCTTCATGAAGTTTCCCGAGAGGGCCGGTACGGTCATAAGGAACTTCGGCGATACCTCGCGCAGGTTTATAGGTATGTTGCGCAGTATGCCCATGGAGCCGCCGCGCGCGTCAACGAAGTAGAGTGCCAGGCCGCATACGAGGCCCGCGTATATGCCCACCGTGTGGGCAAAGGAATGGTCCAGCGGCAGGATAACGAGGGTGGAGTAGCGGTATATGTCGCCGAAGAGTTCCACGCCGTCCTTGCAGTTGCTGAAGTAGTTCTTATGGGTGAGCATGATACCCTTGGGGTCGCCCGTGGTGCCGCTGGTGTAGCAGATGTTTACCACGTCGTCTTCGGATATAGACGCGGCCAGAGCGTCCAAGGCGGCGCCTTGCGCGGGCAGGGCCGCTTTGCCGGCGGCGATAATATCGCCCAATACGGCGGTAGCCGCGCGGGGGAAGCCATGCTTGGCGCAGGCCTCATCGAGGGCCGCCAGGTCTTCATCCATATAGAGTAGCACCGGTTTAAGCTTGGCTCCTACGAGGGCGGGCAGCACTTTGTCCAGCTGATTTTTACTGGTAGCGAAGAGCTTAGAGTCGGAATGGGATACCCTGAAGGGAATCTCTTCGGGAAGTAGCTTGATGGATAGGGGTACGGACACTAAACCCGCCGACAAGAGCCCGAGCTCGGTGCATATCCATTCGGGCGAACCTTCGGCGAGTATTACGGCGGCATCGCCGGGTTTATAGCCCTGCTGCATGAGCCATGATCCTATGGCTCTGGCTTTGTCGCGCACCTGGTTAAAGGATTGCGCTTCCCAGCCGCTATCGCTCTTTTTTAACGCGTAAGGGCCGTCGCCGTATTCCTTCGCGGCCGTGTCTAGCATTGCCAGTATGGTCTTCTTGCCCATTCTGTCCTCCGTTTATGGTATATCGCTAGCCGGTCGTACCGGCCTAATTCACTTCTTCTTAAACATATCCTTAAGCGCGCCTATGATGCCCTTGCCGCCCTCATCGGGCTCTGCCGGAGCGGGAGCGACAGCCGCAGGCTTTTGTTGCGCAGGGCCATGTTGGGTACGGCCGCCCTTGCCCCGGTTGGCCTGCGATCCAGACTGCCTGCCTTGGTGGCTCGAGCCCTGCCGCGCCTTCGAGCCATAGCGCTCGCGGTACAGGCGCATGCGCTCCTCCATGGGCAGGGCGTAGGGGTTCTCCGGTAAGGCCGCGGACTCATGGCTCGACGGTACGCGTGGGCCCTGGCCTCGTGCGCCGCCCGAAGACTGTCCCTGTTTCCTGCCGTCTCGGCTCTGTGGCGCGGCGCTGCGCCGTTTGGATTGCCCGCCGCGGCCGCCTCCATTGTTAGTTTTGGGCTGCTGACGCTGCTGTGGCTGTTGTTGCTGTGGCCGTGCGCGCTGAGTATGTTGTTCGCCGGCCATCCCCCGTTCCGGGCCGGGGCCGGCGCGGCCTCCGGTGATGGCCGCGATATCCGCCTGTATGGCGTGCGCGTTCCTTCCATCGTAACGGCCGCCGTCGTCCCGTCGTTCCTCGTTGCCCCTAGCCCCTTCTCGGCGCTGCCCGTCATGGCGGCCTTCAGTACCCCGCTGTTTCTGGCGCTCTCCGTTGCCTGTCGGCCGCCGGTCGAAGCGCATGCCCTCGCTTTTATCAAGGTCCGCGAAGAGCGCCTCATCCGCCTGGCTGGCGTCGAGCCCGTATCCTAGGTAGCTCTCTATGGCCGGTATGCCGTATACGTAGCGGTCGCAGGCAAGGTTCCAGCTGCGCGAATCTTCCTCTCCGTCCAGGCAGAGGAGCCTCTCGCCGTAGAATTCGCCCTCGAGCGGCAGGTCCCAATTGATCAGGCGCTTAGCCCAGCCTTTGGCGAGGCCCTCCGCCCCCTGGTCGGTAAGCACCAGCACTTCGATAGCGCCTGCATTGAGCGCATCGATCAGGGCGTTCTTGCGGGGCAGGTTTCCAGTGATTAAATCGACTTTGATACCGTTGGCGCTTAGCCTTGCGGCGGCATTTTCAGCGCCGTCGCGCAAATTGCAGAAGAGGGCCACGGGCCGCGCCTCGTCGCGCTTAAGCAGGCCGAGCACGAGCTTAGCCTTATCCGCCTGGCTTATGTACCAGGTCGTTTGCGTCAGGGCTTTTACCCGTTCCTCGCGCTCTTCAAGCATCAGTTCGACGGGCTTATCGGCTAAGCTTCGTGCGAGCGCCCGTTCATCGACGCCGAACGTGGCGCTGAGCACTACGGTCTTTCGTTCCGGCTGCGGCGGCAGTTTAGCAAAAAGCGCGTCGAGGCTTGATCGTTTATCTTCCGTTGACAAACCGTCCAGGTCCGGTATGAGCAGCAGGCCGAAACCTTCAAGGCGCAGGCTGTCGTCTCCTTGCCTGTGGTGCAGGGTGTCGAGCGCCCCAATGAGCAGGGCGGCGCTATCGGCCTCGGCGTCGGCCTGGCGCGCCGTTATAGATGCGTGCAAGCCTAGCGCCGCGATGAATGGCGATAGCTGCTCCTGCATAAGCGCAAGATCGCGCTCGTCCGGGCAAATTACCAGAACCCGTCCTTCTCGGTTGCGGGACAGCCATTGGGCCGCTATGGCGCCGAGTAAAGGCGCTATGCCATTACCAAGGTGAACGCCCGCGCTTACGTTCCTGCCTTGACCCAAAAGGGCCTCCAGCATGGAATCCACATGAGCCTCAAGGGCAGATCCTCCGGCGGCCGATAGAACCGATGCTATGCGGCCGTCCAGGGTGCTTATTGCGTTTTTCATAGACCAAACCTGTTGCGCGTATGATAAGCCGGGCGTATGCCCGGGCTGGGCCGCGGGCATGTATAGGCCCGCGCCGCTATGTAGATGCCGCCTATGGCGGCTACGACTTCGCTATCCGTATGCTAGAATACACCACTGGGGCCGCTCTGTGAAGGAATTGCCTGAAAAGAAAGAAAAATCTGTCCGAAACGATCAGATGAGCGCCTGCCACTCGTTATCCCACGCCGGCGTGGTCATCTATTATCCACGCGATCGGGCAGGGTTTATGTATAAATACTATATATTAGAATCAATATTATGATATATATAGTAAATGCACTTGACGAATTATCGCTTTCAAAGCACTATATGAAAGTCTAAAATCTATATTCCGGCTACTCGCGCTTCCGTCCTGCGGCTTCTAGCCGTCGGCTTAGTATAGCGTGCGGTAAAGCCTCACTCGGTGCAAGGAGTTAACATGGCCGAAACTAAGAATATTCTTATCCTAGGCGGCGGCTACGGCGGCGTTTGGGCGGGTAAGATACTCGAGAAACACTTCCGTAAAAACGCGAACGTAGCGATTACCCTCGTGGACAAGAAGCCTTTCCACACGCTGATGACCGAGTTGCATGAAGTAGCCGGATGGCGTACTGACCCCGAGTCGGTACAGGTGAGCTTCCGCAAGATCTTCGGCGCAAAGCGCATCGAGTGCGTCGTCGATGAGATTATGTCCGTGGACTTCGCGGGCAAGAAAGCCGTAGGCAAGGCCAAGACCTACGAATTCGATTATATAGTCGTTGGCGCGGGCGCCGAGCCCGAGTACTTCAACATACCCGGCGTCAAGGAAAACTGCTTCAGCCTATGGTCGTTCGACGACGCTATGCGCGTGCGCCATCACCTTGAGGATACCTTTGCCAGAGCCGCCGAAGAAACCGACCTTGCCAAGCGCCGCCGTATGCTAACCTTCGTGGTAGCCGGCGCCGGCTTTACCGGCATAGAGATGATAGGCGAGCTGCTTGAGTTCCGCGAGGCCATGTGTCGCAAGCATTTCATCGATCCTAAGGACACCCGCGTCATCAACATCGAGGCCCTGCCTTCCATACTCCCAATACTCGAAGAGCCCCTGCGCGTACGAGCGGAGAAGTACCTTGAGAAACTGGGCTGCGAGATCATGCTCAACGCGTCGATTACCGGCGCGGAGCCTGGAAAGGTCATGCTTAAGGATGGCACGGTCGTAGAGACCGACACCTTTATATGGACCTGCGGCGTAAAGGGCAGTTCCTTCGCCGCCGGCCTCAACCTGGCCAAGGCAGAGCGCGGACGCGGCAGGCTCCAGGTAGACGCCGAGATGAAGAGCCCCGATTATCCCTACGCCTATGTCGTGGGCGATAATGCCTTCTTCCTTGAAGAGGGCAAGCCCATACCCCAGATCGTAGAAGGCGCTCACCAGACCGCCGAGGTGGCCGCCAAGAATATAATAGCGGACATAGAGGGCTCCGAGCACCGCCACCAGTTCAAGTCCAATTTCCACGGCTTCATGGTGTCGCTTGGCGGACGTTACGGCGTTGCCAACGCTGGCGGCATGCAGACCCGCGGCTTCATGGCCATGGTCATGAAGCATATGATCAACCTGTGGTACCTGCTCAATATCGCCGGTGTTAACCAGATGTGGGAGTACGGCAAGCACGAATTCCTCGATATTAAGGATCGCCGCTCCATAGTAGGCGGCTTCCTTACCTGGAAGGTACGCTCCTACTGGCCCCTGCTCCTGCGCATGTGGCTGGGGCTCATGTGGGTCATGGAGGGCGTCAATAAGATAGGCGAAGGCTGGCTTAAGTGGAGCGCCGGCAGCAAGAGCGGCTGGATGTTCAGTTCAGGTACCGTGCAAGCCACCCTAGCCAAGGCGGTTGAAGGGGCTGAAGCAGTCGCTGCCGCCTCTGGTGATTGGGGAGCCGAGGCTACCACCGCCGCTAGCGGCGCCGTAGAAGCGGTAACAGCCGCTTCAGGCGAATGGGTGGAGGGCGCGGTAGAAGGCGCTACCCAGGCCTTTGCGAAGGTATGGGACCTTACCAAGCCGATATTCAGCTTTAGCGGCCCTGTCGCCACCTGGTTCCGCACCACCTTCATGGACGGCATGTTCGCCTTCCTGCCCTTTGAGCTCTT
>DHVU01000026.1 GCA_002412825.1 Spirochaetaceae bacterium UBA5200 | reverse complement strand
AGGGGCGGCGTACTTTATAGCGCGTAAGCGAACTTGTGTCAAGAGCTGACGGCAAGGTACGCATACGCGTTTGATAGTATTAATGAAACTTACAGATTATTGTCAGGCGTACTAGAAAGCAGCACTTGATCTGTAACATCACCACCAAAGCTCGCTTTTTGTTATAGTATATGTATAGCGAGAAGCTCTTTACTTGTCAAGGCCGACAGCTCTATAGCCGCTCTTTTCTCCGCGCTAGGGCAACTGCCAGTATAGATTTTCATCTCCATAGCGGCGCAGCGCCATGGCCTCATCCACATGGCTTTGACGTATAGCGCTTTCTCCAGCCAAATCCGCTATGGTTCTAGCCACGCGCAGTATGCCGTGACAGGCTCGAGAAGACCATGCCTCTGCGGCTGCTGCCGCCGCAAAGGAAGCCGACACGCCTTCATCGAGCCGTATATAGCGCTGTATGCCCTGAGGGCTGAGCCTGGCGTTCAAGGACCAGGGTTCATCCACATAGCGCTTCCGCTGAAATTGGCGCGCCTCCTGCACGCGCTCGCGTATAGACGCGCTGCCTTCCGCGTCTCGTTGGGCGAGTTCGCCGGGGTCTACGGGGCGCACCGGCACGCGTATGTCGATTCTATCGAGGAGGGCCGCGCCTAGCCGCTTCCAATAACGCTTCAGTTCGTGGAAAGAGCAGAGGCATACGGACCCGGCGCGGCCGAGCTTGCCGCAGGGGCAGGGATTGCAGGCCAGTACGAGGAGGAAGCTTGAGGGATACCGTACGGTTCTGTCCGCCCGGGCTATGCTTATAAAGCCCTCCTCCAGAGGCTCCCGCAAAGCCTGGAGCACATCGGAGCGGAACTCTGGCGCCTCATCCAGGAAGAGGATGCCGCCGTGGGCAAGGCTTATTTCTCCCGGCCTATTGAGCTTTCCTCCGCCCAGTATGCCCTCAGCTGATGCGCTGTGATGCGGAGCCCTGAAAGGCGCCGCGCTTAATAGTCCGCTACCCGAAGGCAAGGCGCCTGCAAGGGAATGGAGCTTGGTGGCTACCAGCGCGTCTTCGCCATCAAGGGGTGGCATAAGCCCAGGCATACGGCGTGCCGCCATCGTCTTTCCTGCTCCAGGCGGGCCGAAAAGAAGTACATGGTGGCCTCCTGCTGCCGCAATCTCAAGGGCCCGCTTAAGCTCCG
The DNA here is from genome assembly GCA_002412825.1 of Spirochaetaceae bacterium UBA5200. GTDB lineage: Bacteria > Spirochaetota > Spirochaetia > Treponematales > UBA12059 > UBA5200. Next base: position 111,119 of record DHVU01000026.1, on the reverse strand, counting down.
CCTGGCCGCAGAGCTCAGCCATATCCTCGGCGTAAGGGTTCAGGCCCTCATCAGCCGACGGAGCTTGCCCCGGGCTACCCTCCGTATCGTCACGGGCGCCGCTATCCCGCGGGGCATAACCGGCAAGCAGCCTGCCGAATAATACGGTAAGCTCGCCCAAGGCGCGGACCTGGCAGGCGGCCGTTCCCGCGAGCACCCGCGCCTCTTCTGCATTTTCCTTGGGCACGAGGAAACACGGCACATCGGCGGCAAGGCCCGCGGCTACCGCAGCCATGACGCCCGGTACCCCGCGAACCGCCCCGGACAGTTCAAGTTCGCCAAGCAGCACCATGTCCATGCCGCAATGAGGAAGCTGGCCGGAAGCCAGGAGTATGGCTGCGGCCATGGCAAGGTCAAAGGCCGCTCCTGCTTTCCGTATACCCGCCGGCGCCAGGTTGACGAGTATCCGGTCCAGAGGAAACTGATAGCCGGCGTTGCGTATGGCCGCGCGCACCCGCTCGCCTGCCTCGCGGACCGCGCTGTCCGGCAAGCCAACCACGTCGAGCGCCGGTATGCCCCGCCGTATATCCACTTCTACTTTGACCAGTTGCCCGTCAAAGCCTATGGCCTCAAAACCGTATATATTCATCGCTGCCCCCGTGCACAGGAGCTACGGCGCTGAACGGCGGCGCGCTTGCACTAAGGTTTTTTTATAGTTCCCCGAAGCTTGTGTCTGCTAGCGCAGGTACACTTGGTTTAGCGCTGTAGTGAACTAACATACGCAAGCGAATGCGGTATTTGACCCCGAGACACAAGCTTCGGGGAACTAACCAAGCTTCGGGGAACTAACATAGGCTTAACGGCGCTTACGTATCATGACCGCGAAGGCTATAGAGAAGAATATCCAGGGCAACACGGGGAAAATCAGCGCAAGCACGGGCACGCCGCCCAGGATACCGCTCTGCTCGGGAGCAAGGCCGAATTCGGCGAGGAGCGAATACAGTATATCGGCGTAGCCGGCGACTATGCCTACCACGATGAGCATCCAGGCGGCGTCGCGGGTCTTAGACCACACAACGATGGCCAGAAAGGTGGCGAGCGCCACGAAAAAGAGGCGGGTAGCCAGTATTACCGTTGCCGCGCTCATGTCTTAGCCCCTTTCTCCGCGTAATGCCGGTACTTAAAACGACGTATCTTGCGGGAACTTGTCTTCTCGAATTCCTCGTCATGGATAATGAAATCGACGATCTTCATATACTGCGGCAGTTCTTTGTTGACGCGCCGCACTTCATCGCGCACGAGTTCACGGGCCGCTTGCGCCAGCTGCGCATTGTCTATCCCAGGCTTGTCGGCGGCTATACGCTCCCAGTCGGGCACGCATACGGCAAGCACCTCTTCGCCAGCCCTGTGAGCCCCTGCCCGCCTGCCCAATACGAGCGCTTCCTTAATCCATGCGGAACCTTCAAACTTCATCTCTATCTCTTCAGGGTATACGTTCTTTCCGCCTTCGGTGACGATAAGGTTCTTAGATCGCCCGGTAATAAAAATAAAACCGCGCTTGTCTATATAGCCTAGGTCGCCGGTACGCAGCCAACCGTCGGCGCTAAAAACTTCAGCGCTGGACTCTGGCGCGTCGAGGTAGCCCAGCATAAGCGATGGGCTCCGCACCTGTATCTCGCCTACGCCATCGATGCCGGGCTCCGCTATGCGCGCCTGGGTATACTTAACCGCAAGGCCTGCCGAGCGGTTATCCTTGTACTCAGGCAAGTTGACCGAAATGAGGGGGCCGTTTTCGCTCATGCCATAGCCCTGTACTAGATTAAGCCCGAGAGCTTCATAAAAAGCCGCCGTATCCCAAGCCAGCGGCCCGCCCCCTGAAACGGCCAGCCGCACGGTCGAAAGCCCCGCCTTCCTCCGCAGGAAAGCCAACGCGAACCGGCCAAGAGGCAGGCCCAAGATCCTGTTCGAAAAGCCGCACAGAGCGATAAGCCCGCGCACCAGCACCCCCGCGGGACGCGGCAGCCTCTCAAGCTCGTTCCGAATGCCCTGCTTGATCTTATCGAAGAGCAGGGGCACGCCTATCATAACGCTCACGCGAGCCTCGCGCACATGGCGGAGTATAACCGTAGGTATGAGCTTCTCGACAAAGGTGATGGAGCCCCCGGCTTCAAGAGCCGAGAGGAAGGTGCAGGTGGCGGCGTAGGTGTGGTGCAGGGGCAGTATGGCAATAAACACATCGTCCTTGTTTACCGCGAGGGCCTGCCTGGCCGCGTTTACATTGGCGATAATGCCCTTGTGGCTGAGCATGATGCCCTTGGCCACGCCCGTCGTGCCCGAGGTGAAGATAATCACCGCGCAGCTGTCTCCGTCAATTTCGTCGGGCGACGGCAGGCCGTCCCCGTCGCGCTCCGCGGCATGCCCTGCAATGGCGGCGCTCCAGGACAGCGAGCCAGGATCACCGCCCGTAGCCGCGGGCAGATCGAAATCGACGAGGACGAGGCCGGGGGTTTGCTCGCGGGCAAAGGCGGCCTTGGCCGCATGGGCGGCTGAATGGAACAGGAGCCTGCAGGAGGATGCCTGCGCTATGGTCGCCACGCCTTTAGCGTCGAGCGCGGAATCCAGGGGCACGGCCACGGCGCCCAAAACGACGGCGCCTATATAAGCGAAGCACCATTCAGGGCGGTTCTCTCCCAAGATGGCAACGCGCTCCCCGGCGTTTATGCCATGCGCGCGCATAAAGCGGGCGGCCGCGTACGAAATACGCTTTAGGTCACGGTAGAGCCACTCGGCGTAGGGCTCCCCGTCGGCAAGCCGCATGCGCATGGCCGTAAGGCCCGCATACTCATCGCAAACCGTATCGAACAGCTGCCTAAAATTCTTGTACAGCCGGTCGGGGAAGCGCGAGAAGCGCCTATCTACATCCATGGGCGGCCCAGCCTACATAAGGCATTCTAGATCCAGCTCGCAGGTGGCGCAGGGCATGGTTATACCCCAGTTCTCCAGCACTACAGGATTCAGTTCGCCAAAGATGCCCGCCTCGAGCCCTCCCACCAGGACTTTTGCTTGGCGGCCTGGCATAAAACGGGGGTCTTCGGCCTCAGTCACCGCGTATTCATGGCCTAGATAATAGAGCAGGGCGGCAATGAGGCCGGCCAACTCATTGTAGTCGGCGCTCGGGTGGCAGGACAAAAGGCCGAGGCGCTGCTGCGTCTTGGAGCCATAGTTCTCCTTTGGCGCGCGGAAGGCCACCTTGCCCGCCTCGAAGATCTTGTGCGGGTACGGCGCCTTGCTCGATACGGCCTCCGACTGCAAGAGGCTGGGCAATATTGACGGGCGCACGATCTCAAAGTTCTCGGTCATAGGGTTGGATATGCGCAGTATGCCGTCGGCGCTCAAGTTCATGCGCTCGATATAGTCCTTGGCGCTGCCGAGGTAGTTGTAGATCATTTCCTGGTAACCCAGTCCCACGAGCAGGTCTTTTGCCTTGCGGCTGAAGCTTTCCACCGGGTGGAGGCGGCCTATGGTAAAATCCTTTGGGCGCAGGGGCGTGAAACTGTCCATGCCCCGCCCTATCATGGCCTCCTCGACGAGGTCCACCGGATGCAGGAAGTCATTGCGGTACTCGGGGGGCAGGGCGCGAACGTACTGGCCGTGGGACTCGGCGCGTATGCCCATCTTGGCCAGGGCCGCCACGACGGCGTCCGGGCTAAAATTGTCGCCGAGCAGTTTGGTAACCTTGCCCGAATCCACTGATGTAGGCGCCTGGAAGTAATAAGGAAAGGTGACGGAGCGGCCAAAGGGCGTGTCATAAGCGTAATCAACGATTACCGGCTTAATCTCATAGCCGGCATCGGCGAAGTCGCAGGCCACGATATTGGCGGATAGAGCCACGGACGGTAGATCGGTGCCGGTAAACTCGACGAGCAGATCGCGGTCGCCTACCTGTACCGCGCCTATGTCCGCGCTGTTGATAACCGGAGCCATGGACAGTACGCCGCCGTCTGCGCCCATGAGCAGGGGATAGCGCTCGTTGCCCGCTATGATATGGCCGTATTCCTTGCCTTTGGGATGTTCTTCGAGTATGCGCCTGAGGCTTAAGGGCTCGGTCATGCCGAGGGGGGTGAACTTAGAGCTGTCGGGATCGGCCGCCTTGTAGCTTACCGGCCACTTGATCAGCTCTATGCGGTACAGGCCCATGGATACGGACTTGCGCTTGCGCCCGAAATTGGAGCAGAGCTTTTCCTGGGTCTGTATGGCATCCTTAAGCATGGCGTCGTTTATGGGCTTGCCGGATATAATAAAGGCAGCCAAGTAGGGCCGTATGGCCTTGATCGATGCGTCCACGACCACCCTATAATCGGAGCCCCGCATATCGCCTTCGCGCGAGAAAAAGCCGTAGGAAGTCATGGCGCCGCCCGCGTATACCCGGAGCTGGCGCGCTACGCCGGCCGTGGACCAGAGGTCGGGCCTGTTAGTGTCGTTGAGTTCGATTTTTATCGTGCGCTCGGCCGACGGGCCTTCTCCGTCCGTTCCGAAGCCGTCAAGCTCGGCCTTGGCAACGGTAAGCGAGCGTTCAAGCACGTCGGGCTCCATGCGCTGCCCAACCAGCTCGAAGAACAGCTTCTCGTTCACTTCTATCTTAGGCATAGCGTAATTCCTTTTATTTGACGATAGCGCGCCGCAGGCGCACGTTCTCGATATCGTAGCTGAAAAGCTCCCTTAGGTCGTTGAGGCCCAGGGCCATGAGAGCCATGCGGTCTATGCCTATGCCCCAAGCGAGCACCGGCACCGTGATGCCTAAAGGCTCGGTTACCTCGGGCCTGAATATGCCGGCGCCGCCCAACTCGAACCAACCGAGCACCGGGTGCTTTATATGCACTTCTACGGAGGGTTCGGTAAAGGGGAAGTAGCCGGGCACGTACTTCACTTCCTTAGCGCCGGCGACTTCCACGGCGAACATCTCAAGGAAGCCTAAAAGGGTGCGCATATTGACGTCCTCGCCTAGGACTATGCCCTCAGTCTGGTAAAAATCCGACAGATGGGTGGCATCGACCTTGTCGTAGCGGAAGCAGCGGGCTATGCCGAAATACTTGCCGGGTACGGTGGCCGTGGGCAGCTGACGAGCGGAAAGCACCGTGCCCTGGCTGCGAAGCACGAGGCGCTTGGTAAATTCCCGGTCAAAGCCATAGCCCCAGCCGCGCGAGCCGGTAGAGCCGCCGTTTTCGTGGGTGGCCGCTACCCGCGACTGGTAGGGCTCTTCTATCGATGCCGCCTTGGTTGGCTCGGCAAGGTAATACACGTCATGTATGTCGCGCGCGGAATGGAACTGGGGCATGAAGAGGGCGTCGCCGTTCCAGAACTCGGTCTCCACGAGGCTGCCGTCGAACTCGGCAAAGCCAAGCGATACCAGCTTATCCTTGACGCCTTCAAGGAACTGCACGTAGGGGTTGCGCCTGCCGGGCAAGAGCCTGGCCGGTCTGCTCTGCAAATTGTACGAGCGGAAGCTTAGGGTCTTCCATGCGCCGCTTTCCAGCATGTCCTGGGTAAGCGCGCCTACTTCGTCGCCGGACACGCCTTCTTCGCGGAGCAAGGCGGCTACTTGGCCCGCCTCGGGGCTCAGGGCCCAGCGCACGGTTTCGCGATCGGCGGCGCGGAAGGGCGCGTCGGCAGCGCCGCGCTTCTTGGCCACCTCGGCCATGAGCGCGTTCTCGCCGGCCGATAGCGAGCCCTCATCGAGGAGCCCGTCGGCGGCGATAGCCTTGTCCAGGATGGCGCTCAAGGCTTCGGAGCGAGCGGAGCTGCCCGTGGGTTTGGCGGCCACCAGCTTCTCGGGCGTCATGGAAAGGAGGCCTTCCTTGGACAGGCGGCCGAAGGCCGAGCCCGCGTCCTTTTGCTCCAGTCCTATGGCGGCGCAAATGGCCGGCATGGCCGCGGGGCCGTTAGCGCGCAGGAAGGCCAACAGCCGATCTTCGGGGCTGCCAGAGGCGGCCCAGCTGCGGCCTAAGTCGGTTAGCTCGTAGGCTAAGCGCGAGCTGCGCCCGGTCTCGGCGGCCAGGCCCTTGGCCGATAGCCAAGCCTGCGCCTGGTTGGCCTGGCCTTCAACATAGCCGAGCTCGCGCACGAGCCTGGCGCTATCGAGCTCGTCGCCGGGGGCGTAATGAAGGAGGACCTTTATTTCAAGGGGATGCAGTCCCTTGAGGAGAGATCGTGGTTCCATAATGCGACTCCATATATGAATGGGCGCGGGCCGATTCCGGCGCGCGTCAGGTGCAGTAGATATTGTCGGATTTCTCATCCCCCGTCAATCGCATGCCGGGCTTTTTAAGCGCTCCATGCCCCTTCTTGCCGTCCATAAGGAGCTCTACCGGCTCCTCGCAGCGCGCATGCACGCAATACTCCCCCCTGAACAGGCAGGGAAGCTCGGCCAGGCTCTTCCAATCAACGAAGGACGCCGAGGAGCCGTAGGGCACGGAAAAGTAGCCTATATTCATGGCCGTGACATTATGGAAGAAGTGGGAACCCAGAGAAGACTCCACCCTAAAGTCAGGCAGGTCAGCCTCGACTATGGCTTTGGCGCCCGATATCTGGGCAAAGTTTACCGGCACGCCCAGCCAGCGGTCGCGGGTGCCCCAGCGTCCCGGACCGAGCAGCACATAGGGCTTATGCTCCGCCACGAGCGCGACGTTCAAGGCCGCGATTTCCTGCGCCATGAGCTCGGTCTTGGAAGCGTCCCAGCGTTCGGGATCTATGTAGATAATGTCATGTATAGCCTGGTTCTTGCCGTTTCCCATGCAGCGGTCGCTTACTACCAGGCAGCCGGATCGGTCTATGCCGTCCACGTCTATATCGACCTTATCCGCGTTCTGAATAAGAGGCTTAATCTGCAGCAGGTAGAACACCGGCTCCTTGTTCTTGCCGTCAAGGCTCAGCGCGTACTCTATCTCCACCGGTATGCCCATGCTCTTGGCGCATACCTCCAATATGGCGTCGACGGCCGTGGCGAAGGGGAAGGCCTCGTATTTGAGTACCGGCGCGAAGTTCACTATGCGCGGGCCTCTCGCGGATATGCCGGGTTCGAGGCGCTGGTCGTCCATACTCCAGGTGCTGGCCACCAGCGAGAAATCGGCGTCCGCTTCGGCCTCGCTTATATCCAGCTTGGCAAGCGTAGCGTCCTCGCCCTGCGATAAGTCAAAGTCCACGCGGTCCATGTCCAGGGCATAGAACCAGCGCTGGCCGCCGCTCATGCCATGGCCGGGCGCCACGATGTCGAGCTTGGGGTATCGGGGAGAGAAACGGAAGCTCTCTCCGCCCTCCACCACATAGGGGCCGAGGCCATAGGCAGCCACACACAGCCCGTCGTCGGGCTTGAGGTAGGACACCGGGTAGTAGTTGTAGGAATGCGCGGTGCCCGCCACCAGCGGGTAGTACCAGCGGCCCTGCCGCTTGCCCACCACCTCCTGTATGACCACCGCCATGCGCTCCTCCTCGATTTTGTAGGAGGCGGCGTTGAAATAGGTCTTGGCCGTGTTGGAGAACATGCTCGCGTACACCAGGCGTATGGCGTCGCAGAGCTGCCTTAGGCGTTGCTCAAGATCGGGATGCGCGTTGGGCAGGAGGTAGGTGTCATAGACGCCCGAGAAAGGCACCATGAGCATATCCTCGAACAGGCCCGATGAGCGCACGGCCAGGGGCCGGTCTATGGTTTGTATGAATTGGCGCAGCCTGTCCACAAGCTCATGGTTCAGGGCTTTGGAGAGGAAGGTACGCGCCAGGGTTTGCGAGTCGGCCTCGTACCAGGCGAAGTTCCACAGCCCATGGCTATCCATGAAGGCCTCGAACTCGTCTATGCCTATGAACGCGGTATTGGGCAGGCGAATATCTAGGCCGGTATTGCCCCGTTGCGGAAAAGCCAGGTTGTCGATGAGGCTCTTGATAAAGGCGAGTCCCCTGCCCTTGCCGCCCACCGAGCCGTTTCCCAAGCGGGCCAGCCCCTTATCGCGGCGCGGCACGCCCAGGCCGGGTATGACGCCGCGCGACTTGCCGCGCCTGAGTTCCTCAAGGCTGCGCAGGATAAAATCCCTGAGCTCGGGCACGCCCGAAAAATCGTCAAGGACATAGTTCCTGATGAGCCTGGCAAAGCGCACCTCGCCGCGGGCCATGAGCCAGGCGGAAAAATGGTTCCGCGCGGCATGGTATTGCAGGCATTCGTCGGGCACGCTCGCTAGGCGTTCCTCGAATTCATCCATGGTTCGCGCGCGGGCAAGCTCGGTCCCCTCGGTATCCCTGAACACAAAGGGGCCGAAACCCAGCTGCATCTGGAAGAAACCGGTGAGCTCGCGCCCCAGGGTCTGGGAATTTTTGTCCGCGAACGATGCGCCCATGGCGTAGGCAAGCTCTCGATTGCTAAGCTCGTGCGACTGTATGAGCACGGGCAGGTCGGGCTTGCGCTCCTTGGCCATGCGCAGGAACCTAAAGCCGGCCTCGGGGTCTATGTCGCCCTTACGCGGATAGCGCACATCGCTGATAACCGTAAGCAGATAGGGCTCATAGCGCTTGAACAGGATCTCCGCCTCGTCGTAGCTCGTAGCCAGGAGCACCTTAGGCCGGCCGCGCATGCGGAGTATTTTATAGGTTTCTACGACGCGTTCGTCCTCGACGAGTTGCTGCACCTGGCGCATTACCACCGAGTAGAGGAGCGGCAGGTAGCGCGAGTAGTAACGCACGGAATCCTCGATAAGCAGGATCGCGCGCACCATGCCCACGCGGGTGTCGTTGTCCACGTTATGCAGGTCTTCCACGTACTTGATCATGCCCACGAAGAGTTTGGAGTAGCCGTTCCACACGAATATCCGGTCTATGTTGCGGAGGGTACCCGGGCACTCCGCGCCGAGCCCCGAGAGGCTGGAATTATTCATGGCCAAGAGCAGTATGGGCACGGCGGGCTTTTCGGCCTTGAGCCGCTCCGCGATGGCCAAAGGAGCGTCAAAGTCCAGGCCGGCCATCAGTATGACCAGGTCAAAGGGAGCCGTCTTGAACAGCTCAAGCGCGCTATCCGCCGTATAAGCGGCGGTGACGCGCGGGGCCATGGTCAGGTTGAGCTTGAAGAACTCGCCGTATATCTGGTCGGACAGCGCGCCGTCGGTCTCGAGTATGAACGAGTCGTAGAGGCTGGCCACCAGCAGCACTTCTCGTACGCGGTAGCGCATAAGGTCATGGAATATGTCGCGCTCGCGGCGTTCGCGGTCGTAAGAAGCTACCAGCTCGTTGAAGTACATGGCGTATCCTCCGCAGTGGAGTATAGAGTATTTACTGCGGAAGAGGGAGCGTAATTCCGGCGGCCAGGAGCGTTATGAAGGCTTCCTCGGGCGCGGCCTTGCCGAAATAGTAGCCCTGCAGGTAGTCCACGGCCAGGCCGCGCAGTATGTCGTACTGCGCGGGGCTCGATACGCCCTCCATGAGTACCTTCATCTTCTTGCCGCTTATCATGCGTATCATGCCGGCCACGAAGTCGCGATCTTCGTCGGTGCCGGCAAGGGTATCGGTAAAGCTGCGGTCTATCTTTACCACCGAGGCAGGGAGGCGCTTTAGGTAGGCCAGCGAAGAATAGCCGGCGCCGAAGTCATCCACGTATACCTCGATACCTAGCTCGCGCAGCCTGCTTATCTTGTCTATGGCGTCCTCGATGTCTATCATGCTCTCCGTTTCCGTAATCTCGAGCTTAATGGAGGAAGGGTTTATGCCTACCGACTTTATGACGGCGCGCACGTAATCGACGAGGCCCTCGCCGCCGAATTCCTTGGCGGATAGGTTCACCGACACGTAGCGCCCGCCTAAAAGCGCTTCGTGCCGCTTTATGAAACGGCATACCTGGTACAGCATCCAGCGCCCTATCATCAGTGTGTAGCCGGCTTCCTCAGCCAGGGGTATGAACTCGTCCGGCGGCACGAAGCCAAGCGCGGGATGGTCCCAGCGTATCAGGGCCTCCGCCCCCACCACCGCGCCGCCTAGATCGACTATAGGCTGAAAATAAGCGGCGAATTGCCTGTCCACCAGCGCTTGGCGCATTTCTGAATGGAGCTTGGCCTTGCGCAAGGCCGAGCGCTGCAAGCCCTGATTAAAGATGATGTAGGCCTCGTCGCGCTTCCGCGCCTCTTCCATCGCGGAGCTGGCGAAGCGCAGCAAATCGTCCTTTCCCAGCGTGTCGTCGGGGTACACGGCTATGCCTATATTGCAGCCTACATTGATGACCGATCCATGATGGTTATAGGGAAAGGTAACGCGCTCGCGTATGGTATCCGCCACGACCGATACGTCGCTGGCCCTAGCCAGGGTGGTCAATATGACGGCCAGCTCTTTGCCTTCGTAGCGGAATACGTAATCGTTGGCCCGCAGCGCTTCCTTTACCCGTACGGCGGTGGACTCGAAGAGCAGGTCGCCTATCTCGTAGCCGTGCCTGGCGTTTATCTGGGTAAAGTCGCGCAGATTGATAAGCATGAGGGCGCGCAGGCGATTGCCCGTCTCGCGCCCGGCCCGTTCCAGCTCTTTGTAGAGCACTAAATCGAAAGATTTCCTATTCAAGAGGCCCGTAAGAGGGTCTTTAAACTCTAAATCCATGAGCCTGGATTCGAGCCTGCGCACCATGCTTATGTCATGGGAGAACACCATGAGGTGGCTGACGTCATCGCCTACCCTGTAGGGATAGCAGGACAACTGCAGATAGCGTTTACCGGAGCTATGGTTAAGCTGTTCGATAATGTGCACATCCTGTCCTTGAAAGCACGCTTCAAGGGCAGGCTTTAGATCGCGCTCAAAATGCTCGGCTCCCCATAACTCGGCCAGCTTCTTGCCCAGCATAGCGTCGCGCGAAACGCCCATGGCCTTACAGTAGGAATCGCTGACAAAATCGTAAACGAAGTCGCGGGATACAAGGGTAAGGTAAGCGGGAGTGGGTTGCGGGGACTCAGGTCGGGCTTTTTCCATGGAATCCTGGCCTTCACGTTTTAAAGCTGTGTCCGGGTATGCGGCGCGCACCTATAAACGTAGCATATGCGGGCGATTTATCCAGAGCAAATCGATAAAAAGCCGCCCCGTTTTTGCGGGGCGGCTTCATTGAATGCTCGTTAGCCGGAATCGGCGTTGGCTATGGTTATACCAAGCCCTGGGCTATCATGGCGTCGGCTACCTTCTTGAAGCCGGCTATATTGCCGCCCACGACGTAGTTGCCTTCGAAGCCGAACTGCTTCGCGGTGTTTACGCACGCGTTGTGGATGATAATCATGATGTCGTGCAGGCGCTTATCCACCTCTTCGGCGGACCAGGCAAGGCGCATGGAGTTCTGGCTCATTTCAAGGCCGGACGTAGCCACGCCGCCGGCGTTGGCGGCTTTGCCGGGAGCGAAGGGTATCTTCTTCTCTATGAAGAGCTTCCAGGCCTCGGGTGTGCAGCCCATGTTGGATACTTCTACGCAGGCCTGCAGGCCGTTCTTAAGGAGGGCCTGGGCGTCCTCGCCGGACAGCTCGTTCTGGATGGCGCAGGGCATGGCTATGTCTACCTTCTGCTCCCAGGGGCGCTTGCCGGCGAAGAACTTGGCGTTGGGGAACTTCTTTACGTAGTTCTCGACCTTGTTGCGGTCTATGATAAGCATCTCTTCAAGGTACTTATGCTTCTCGGGGGTATTGATACCGTCGGGATCGTACACGTAGCCGTCGGGGCCGGATACGGTAACGACCTTAGCGCCGAGCTCAGTGGCTTTAATAGCGGCGCCCCAGGCTACGTTGCCGAAGCCGGACAGGGATATGGTCTTGCCTTCGAGCTTCTCGCCCTTGAGCTTGAACATTTCCTCGGCGAAGTATACGGCGCCGAAGCCGGTGGCTTCGGGGCGAATGAGCGAGCCGCCGAAGGTGATGCCCTTGCCGGTGTATACGCCGGTGAACTCGTTCTGGAGCTTCTTGTACTGGCCGAACATGTAGCCTACTTCGCGGCCGCCCACGCCTATGTCGCCGGCGGGCACGTCGGTATCGGGGCCTATGTGCCTGTAAAGCTCGTTCATGAAGCTCTGGCAGAAGCGCATGATCTCATTGTCGCTCTTGCCGTTAGGATCGAAGTCGGACCCGCCCTTGCCGCCGCCCATGGGCAGGCCGGTAAGGCTGTTCTTGAAGGTCTGCTCGAAGCCTAAAAATTTGAGCGTGGACAGCGTTACCTTCGGATGGAAGCGTATACCGCCCTTGTACGGGCCTATGGCGCTGTTGAACTGCACGCGATAGCCGCGATTGACTACGTAATCGCCCTTGTCGTTCATCCAGGGCACCCTGAACTGTATGCTGCGCTCGGGCTCGACTATACGCTCGAGTATGCGCTGTGCCTTATATTTGGGGTCCTTCTCAATGAGCGGAGCTATTGATTCGAGTACTTCCTCGGCCGCCTGGAGAAACTCGGTTTCCCAGGGAGCGCGAGCCTTGAGTCCGTCTAGGACCTCGCGAATGTATGCGTTCATCATGCCCTCCTTATTTTGTCCGTGCACATAGGAGAGGCGCCCTTACAGGCGCCTACCGTCATGGAAGATTGTACACGGATAGAAGAAGAGGCGCAAGATATCTTTTTGATAATTGAACGTTTTTTTCAATATTTGAAACGAAATCGTGCGTTTTTTCTCAATCAACGCCAGGACTGGTATGCTTATAAGAAAAGTTCAACGACCAAAACTCCTCGAACGCTCGGAGAAAGGCCTGCGGGCTCTCCTCATGGGCTACATGGCCGCTTTGGGGAACCACGACGAGGGTGGCTTTAGGCAGTTCTCTGGCTAAGCGTATGCTCTGCTCGATGGGCACTATGGTATCGCTGTCGCCGCTTATGACCAGACTCGGCGCGCCAATGGAGCTTATCCGCTTTTCAAGCCTCGCAGACCGCGATGCCTTGGTAAGCTCCCAAAGCGCTTTTTCCCAATTCTTAATCATAAGCGGTGCGCGATAGCCCTCATAAACCTCCGCATCAAGGAGTTCAGGCGCGAACCAGGCGGAGCGAAGAAACTCGTCTGCACGAGCGCCGAGGCGTCGGGCTAAAAGCGGCCCCAGGTGGTTGATAGAGGGAAGAAAGAACAGCGGGCGTATCCAGGCCGGAGCACCTCCGCCTATGTAGGCCGCGGGGGAAACGAGGACGAGAGCCGCCACCCGTTCCGGGCGCTCTAGGGCCAGGCTTAGGGCTATGGTTCCCCCGGCCGAATGCCCCACTACAATCGCCCTATCGTAGCCTAGCTCGTCCATCAAAGCTACAGCCAGGGCTAGCTGATTTTCGGGGCCGTAGGGGCTAGGTCCCTTCCAGCGCACGGGGCGCTCGCTCAGGCCAAAAGCCGGACGGTCGTAGGCTATGACATCGGCATAGCGGCTGAGTTCCTGTCGCAGGTCCCGCCAGGAAAAGCTGCTCGCGCCGAAGCCGTGCAGAAGCAGGATAAGCGGCTCACGGCCGACGGGCCTATCGGCTGTATGGTCAGCCATCGGACCGCTATAGGGGCTAAACGTATAATGTATATCCAAGCCTAAAAGCTCTATAAACCGGCTATCTTGCCGGGCAAGGTCCAGGGGATCAAGGGTACCGCTCGTGCCTACGGGCACGAGCAGGCAGCTTACGAAGAGGAAGGTAAAGACTATCGCAACGATGATAAGATTGCTGCGGCTTGATATTTTCATAGGGGAAAGATAATAAAGAACGCTTAGTAAAGGCTACGCACGCGGTCGAATAGCGTAGTCCAGAGCCCTGGAGCGGCTACGGCGGCCGCGACGGGCGCTACCGGGGCCTTGTCGTCCTTAGCCGGCTCGCGCACCAGATGATCGCGGGGATTCATGCGGTCAAAGAAGCCTTCGCGCTTTAAAACGCCTTCGCTTATTTCATCCTCTACCCTGCTTACCGTGAAACGGCCCACAACGTCGGCGGGCGACCAGGCAAGGCCGGGCCCTTCAGGTTTGATGGAGAGGCTGCCATTTTTAATGACCAGGAACACGTCTCCCGGCGCAACGCCATCCACCCTGCCTATATCGGCTACGGCCTTGTCGGCCTTACGCTGCACGAGTTCGCCGCGCAGGGGCAGCGCCTCATGCACGCGGGCGACGATGCGGCTTGCAGCCAGGCTCACGCGATCGTTGCCTGAGCGCGGCGCGTCTATGCGCTCGATAAGCGCGCCGGTACGCGCTACCCTCAACTCGGCGGAAACAAGCACGTCACGCTCGGTTTCGGCCACCTGCACGACCAGGTAATAGTCGGCTCCCGATTCCCTAGCCAGGCGGAAAGAATCGGCGAAATTGTCTATACGCGCCACGGATGACGGCGCTTCTATCTGCGAAGAAAAAGCAAAGAGATCCCGCAGGTACGAGGCTACCACGAGCTCGGCGCCGCTATGATACGGTGTGCCGCCGCTTGAAGATGCGTATATGGCCAGGCTATAGGGCTTCGAGCCTAACGACAGGGGCTCGAGCTTCCACTCCAGCATGACGCTGCGCTCGAGGAAACTGGCGTATATCTCCAGGGCGTCGCTTACCGCCTGATCGGTCTTACCCAGCTCCGCCAAGAAGCTCAATTCGGCGAGGTAGCTGCTGGGCAGCTTGGCCAGGCGCAGCAGCTCAGCGTAACGCCTGCGTCCCTGATTCGCGTAGGGATCAAGCGACAGGCCCCGACGATACTCGGTAAGGGCAAGGTCATACTGAAAACGGCGCTCGAATTCGGCGGCGCGATCAAAGCGGTATGCGGCATAGCCTGAGCGTGAGGGGTCCTCGAACTTAGTCGATACCATGATGAGCCGCTCAAGGGCAAGGCGCGCTATCTCGTCGTCTGGCCGTAGCCCAGTCAGCGTGGAGAATGCATATTCCGCCTCGCTTGAGTTTCCCGCGGCCACTTCCACCATGCCCAACAGATACCAGGCGCGGGTATCCCGCCTATTAAAGCCAAGCGCTTCGTCAAGAAGCGCGCGAGCGTCGTTCAAGGCCCCCGACTCAAGGTAAAGAGAGGCGAGGAGCAGGCGCGGATTGCCGTACGCGGGCTTAAGCGCCAGCGCAGTCTTGGCCAGGCGGGCGGCCTCCGCAGTATCGCCGTTTTCATAGGACAGCAGCGCCGCGGCGTAGCACACCTCGGGGTCGTCCGCGGTCCAGCGCAGGGCCTCGCTGAGGTACGAAGCCGATTCCTGAGCCTTGCCCTCGGCCTTGGTAATCAGGGCCAGCGAGAGCAGGGCACGCGGATCGCGCGGGGCGAGCCGCAGGCTGGCCGCGAGCCGGGCGCGGGCGTCGGCCGTCCTGCCTGAGCGAAGGTCCAGGAGGGCGAGCCCGAAGCGCGCGTCGCGGTCGTTGGGCAAGGCCGCGAGGGCGGCCTCGAAATGGGGCCGAGCCTCGTCCACCCTGCCGAGCCCTATGAGGGAAAAGCCCTCGAGTACCCGCATGGCGGGCGTCCTAGGGCCGAAGCGCTGGGCTTCCTGCAGGTAAGTCTGCGCGCGCGCGTATTCGCCTAATTCATAGTGGACCTCGGCCAGAGCCAGCCAGGCGTCGGCGTAGGACGCGTTACGGCGGGTAGCCTCAAGCAGGAGGTCTATGGCCCGGTAGCTTTCTCCGCGTAGCATGAGGGCCTGAGCTTCGGCAAGCAGGGCCTGCGGGGTCTTCTGAGCCTGCGGCCACAGCGGCGTAAGCGCTAGGGAGGCAAGGATGAACAAGCTCGCTAGAGCAGAGCGCCGACGCTGCCGTATCATGGCTCCATGGACTCCTCGGGACGCCGTATGACTTTTATCGAGCCGATACTGTGGCCGTCCATCTCCTGGATGATAAAATAGTAATCGCGCCAGGCTACCTTTTCGTAGCGCGCGGGTATCTTGCCAAAGAGGTCAAAAACGAAGCCGCCCAGGGTATCGAACTCCTCGACGGGCAGGCCTAGGTCCAATTCGTCGTTCAGGTCGCTTATATTGATGCGCGCGTCCACCAGCCAGGCTGTGTCGCCCAGGGTGACCACGTCGTCGCGCTCGTTGTCGAATTCGTCCTGTATCTCGCCTACTATCTCTTCTATGATGTCTTCCATGCATACTATGCCCGACACGCCGCCATACTCGTCTATGGCTATGGCTATATGCACATGACGGCGCTTAAACTCCCGCAACAGGGAATCGATACGCTTGGAATCAGGCACGAAGAAGGGCTTTCTGATAATGGACGCTATATTAAAATCTCCGCCCTTTACCATGGCGTGCAAGAGATCCTTTACGTAGAGCACGCCTATCACATCGTCTATGGTGTCGCGGTACACCGGTATGCGTGAATGCCCGCAGCTTACCGCCGTGGACAGCACCTCGTCGCGGGGGGCGTCAGCCGACAGGAAGACCGTATCGACGCGAGGCACCATGACTTCTTTAACGGTGGTCTCAGACAATTCCTGCACCCCGCGTATCATCTCCCTGCGTTCGCTCGTTATCTCGTCGCTTTCATCGTCGCCGCCTGCGCGGCTCTTAATTCTAAATAAAACTTCTAAGAATCCCTTAGGTTTCAAAGTATCCGTTCCTCCGCTAAGGCTTTTAGCATAGCTTCCTGACGTATGAGCATGGGCTCCTCCGGCTCTGTGCCTTCGTGATCCATGCCGCTTAAATGCAATATTCCATGCACGATGAGGCGTTTGAGCTCCTCATCGGGCGTTACCTTAAAATCATCGGCGTTACGGAGCATGGCATCAAGGCATAGTACCACGTCTCCGGCCAGAAAGCGACGCTTATTGCCGTCTTCATACCAATCGCCCTGTTCGAAGGACAGCACGTCGGTGGGGCCGGCCTTGCGGCGGTATTCCTCGTTCAGCGAGGCTATGAACTCATCGCCGCAAAACAGGAGCGAAAGGTCCCAATTATCAAGCTCCAAGAACGCCAAAACCTTCTGCGCGAAGGCCTCGGCCTTTGGCAGCCAGGCAGGCTCCTCCATATCGCGGGAGACAATGCTCACGCTATTCATCGCTGGCCTTCTCTCAGTTTGGGGTATTCTATGCGGGAATGGAAATGGCCCGCCAGTATGCGCACGAAGGTATTGATGATGAGTTCCAAATCGTGAAAGCTAAGCGCCGATTTTACTAGCTGCCTCTGCTCGAATTTATCCATGACCATGTCGCGCACGAACTGCTCAAGCTTAGACATGGAGGGGCGCTTAAGGGTCCTGGAGGCGGCCTCTACGCAATCGGCGAGCATGACCACCGCCGCTTCCTTGCTCGAAGGCTCGGGGCCGGGGTAGCTGTATTCCTCCGCCTTGGTATCAGCTGCGTCCTTTAAGGCCTGCGCGTAGAAGTAGCCCATGACGGAACTGCCGTGATGCTCGGCTATGATGGCCTTTACCGACTCAGGCAGGCGCAGCGCCTCTGCCCGCTCAAGGCCGAATTTAACATGGCTACGGAGCACGGTGGCGGAGAGGCGGGGGTTGATCTCGTCGTGTTTGTTATAGCCCGACTGGTTTTCTATAAAGTACTCGGGCTGTTCGGTCTTGCCTATATCGTGGTAGTAGGCTCCAACGCGGGCAAGGAGCGCGTCGGCGTTAATCTCGCGGCAGGCCGATTCGGCAAGATGGGCCACGGTAATGGAATGGCTGTAGGTACCCGGCGCTACCGACAAAAGACGCTTAAGCGCGGGAGCGTTCAAGTCCGAGAGTTCCTGCAAGCGGAACAGGGTGGGCGCGTTCAAAGCCTGTTCGATAACGGGCAAAAAGCCTAAAGCCAGAACGGCGCAGAAGAAGCCGTTGAGCGCCGAGAGCAGGGCAACGCCTAAGGCCTCCGGCCACAGCGCCCGCGTCATGGCGCTCAGCGCGAAGCCGATGACGAAAAGCAACAGGGCTAACTGGGAGCCCGCGCGTACCAGGTCGATGCGTTTTTCCGCCTTGCGCACGAGGAGCACGCCGCCTAAACCCGAGCTTAAGGCCAGCGCGAAGGACACGCCGTCTAAGCCGCTGGCTATGAGCAGCCCAAAAGAGAGGGAAACGGTGAGTATGATAGCGAAACGCTCGTAGAAGAGTATGGCTATGAGTATGGACAGTAGCGCCGTGGGCAGGAAGCCGGCCATCATGCCGTTGCGGCTCTCGGGGTAGAGCGCGTTGACCAAGGCGGCCAGTATGAAATAGCCGCATGCCAGCGTTACGACGAGGAGGAAGGACGAGCGGGCGAAGCCTGGCCCCATGCCCTCCCGCTTCAGGAGCAGGTAGGAGCCGGCGAAGAGCGCGCAGAGCAGGAGCGCTCCGCCGAACAGGTAGACGATATCGAAGCCGGCCCCGGTCTTTTTTAAGGCGCTGAGCTTTTCCATATCCTCGCTGGTGACGATAAAGCCGCGGCGCACGACGCGGTCTCCCCGCCCTATCCTGCGCATGACGGGCTCCACCGCCGCGGCAGCCGATTCAAGCCGCCTGGCGCTTAAGGCCGCGTCGAAATAGGCGTTTTCACGCAAGAAAACCGCGGCAAGATCGGCGGCCAGGCCGGTAAGGTTAGGCGTCAGCCCGAGCTTTCTGGCGGCAGCGAGCGCCGCGGCGTCTATGCCGCGAGAGCTTATGAGCTTCTCTATGGGCAGTTGTTCGTACATGAGGGGGCCACTGGACCAGCGGCGCAGTTCCACGATCTCGGGGTTGTATCGTTCCAGGCCCTCTGCGGGCATGGCCGCGATGCCCGAACCGAGCACCTGTTTTATTACCGCGGCGGCTTGGGCGAAGGCATTGCCGGGTATAGGGTAGTCGGCCAGGCGCTGCGGCACTTCAGTCTGCGCCAGGCGCGGGAAGTCCACGGCCAGCTTTCGAAGGAGTATCTCCTTACCGGTGTTCTGCGCTACGTAGCCTAAGAAGGCCTGCCTGAAGAGCTCAAACTCATCGACTATGGCCTTGCTCGTGGCATCGTCGACGACGAATACCGCGGGAACCAGGCGCTTTTCGGCTTCTATGCGCAGCGCCGTTGCCACCGCGTCCACGTACACCAGGTCTAGCTCCGCTATAACGTCCCGCTCCGCCACCTTGCCGGCCTCGAAGCCCGCGAGCTTGGAAGAGCGGCTCGTGCCGCCGAGCAGGACGAAAGCGGCCAGGGTAAGGGTAAAGGCGCCGGCGAGCACGGCCAGGCGGAACCTATCCTCCTGGCGCGTATCGCGCAGGAGGGAACGCAGCCTTGGCAGGCTGGGGCGTATATTATCGTTCGGATTCATAGGCTTCAATTATCTTCCTGACTATGGGATTGCGCACGACGTCGCGTCCGTCCAGCCTGCACACGAAAATATCGTCGATAGCGCCGAGTATGGACAAGGCGTGCGCGAGGCCGGAATCGCCCTTGCGGGGCAGATCCACCTGGGTAAGGTCCCCGGTGATAATGGCGGCGGAGCCTTCGCCTAGGCGCGTAAGGAACATCTTCATCTGCTCCTTGGTGGCGTTCTGCGCCTCGTCGAGTATGACCACGCAATGATTGAGGCTGCGCCCCCGCATATAGGCAAGGGGAGCGATTTCTATCGTATGGTTATCTTCCATGCGCCGCAGCGTATCGAAGGGCAGGAGCGCTTCCATGGCGTCATAGAGCGGGCGCAGGTAGGGGCTGATCTTCTGCGCGAGGTCGCCGGGCAGGAAACCCAGGCTCTCGCCCGCTTCGACGACGGGGCGCGTGAGAACGAGCTTGCGCCTAGCCTTCGTGAGCACCTCTCTGAGCGCCCAGGCTACCGCGAGGTAGGTCTTGCCGGTGCCGGCGGGTCCAACGGCAAAGCTTATATCATGGCTGGACATACCGCGTAGTAAAAGCGCCTGGTTGGCCGTACGCGGATACACCTTACCGAAGGCTCCGGGCACCTGAACGGCGGCTTCCTTAAAAAAGTCCGCGCAGGAGCCCTCCCCTGCCGCCATGGCCCTAGCAGAGGGAGAATTGCCCATGGGAGTAAGGCTTGCGTGTATAGCCGTGATGAGATCAGGCGATGCTGGCATGCCCTCGGCTATGGCTTCCAGGAGTTGGGTAACGATGGACACGAATAGTCCACGAGCGCAGGGATCGGCCGAGTCGAGCAACAGCTGGTTTCCCCTCGAGTATACCCTGCTACCAAGGAGGCGCTCAAAAATGCGGAGATTATAGTCATTAGCGCCGCATACGTCGGCTAAAAGCCTTGTATCCTCGAGCGCAATTCCGGCGGGTTCTGGCAAACGTACCTCGTTTAGGGAATCCTACCCTCTCGGCCGTAAAAAATCAAGGAAGCTTAGTCCCAGCTCTCTTCCTCGTTCTCAAGCTTATAGGAAGACTTAATCTCGGGTATGCTGCGCCAGGCCAGCAAAATAGTCAGCGAGGGCAGGAATTCGTAGGTATTGCTGCCGCGCAACACTGGATTCAGGGTCAAATCCAGGCTTAGGTCCCAGTCGTGCAGCTTATGAACGGCCTTAAAGCTGAGCGCCTTGAGCTTGAAGAGCGCGGCCTCCCGATCCGACCGGTTGAAGAAATTGAAGGATTTCGCGATGTCGACGATGGGGTTCACCGGCTCAACGGAGAGGCCGCTTGGTAAATCAAAGGCCCCCGGGTAGTAGCGCCAGAGCGACGAGTTGCGCGACGTCGACGAGAAGCTCAGATCCAGGAATTCATGAATCCGCAGGCTGAAGCCCGCATTAAAGTCCATATACGAGTCGGTAAAGCGCAAAAAGCTCTGCCGCGCGCTTGCGCTGGCTTTTAGAGACCAGGCAATGCGATTTTTCCATACGGGAGGCGGCGACCAGCTTTCGTTTATGCTGATCTGAGCCTCCGCCGGCAGGAAGGCCTCGTCGCCGGCCTGCCAACCGTTTAACGCATCCAGGGTATAGGGTTGGGCCCTGCGCATATTGAAGTCGGCCGCCAGAGTGCCCCAGCTCAGTCTATTACTAAGCGAACTGGGCCGTGAACGTTCCATATCCCATATAAAGCTGGCACTGAATAAAGGCCATGGCGCTTTGCCTACGCTCAGGCGGCTCGTAAGAGGGCTCCATATAAAATCGGCGTCCGGAGCTGGCCGGTAATAGCGCAGTTGAGAGCTTAAGCTTGCCAGGTCAAGGCTTAAGTCCACCTTGGCCGTATAGGACTCGTTGAGCGGCGGCAGGCTCGCCTGCAGCGACAGGCTCTGGACCAGCCCCGCCGGCTGAGCGCTGAGCTTGAGCCCAAGGGCATGATTCTTTATGCGCTCGGCGTTCCAGCCAGGGTATTTCGCGTCATATTCGGGCTCCGCGCCGGCCATGCCGGTAAAGGCATAATCATAGAGGGCGGCGTCGATATCATAGCTGAGCGAGCTGGCCGACCATAGCCAAGAAGAGAGAAACGGAGAGCCGCGCAGACCTAAGGAAGCGAGCAGCCTATCATTCCGGTATTGGGCGTCCTGCAAGGCCCAGGCCGCGGCAAGGCTCGCGTCATTGCTTATAGGCCGCTCCTGAACCTGCGTACTGGCGTTCAGTGACAGCCTGGTACCCAGGAACCCCTCGAAAAGCTCAGCGTTGAAATTCAAGGCGCCGGACAAGCGCGCGTTATAAAGCTCGTAGAGCGGGTTCCAGTCCACGTCTTCGGGCTCCTTCCAATCAGCGCTTTTAAAGCGGCGATCCCAGCGCCCGCTCGGCGTAAGCTGCCAGCTCAGGCTCGCGCTGTCGGCTTTAGCCGTCTCCGTACGCTCGACGGGCACCAGGCCAGGCAGAATAAAGCCTGGCGCGGAGCCCCTGTCCGAGGCTTCGTCGACCAGAGTATCGGCGGCCCTTGTGGCTTCGGCCGAAGCCGCGGTCCAGGGGCTGACCAGTTCGGACAGGAGGCTATCGGCGGCGCCGGCCTGCGCCGAGCCGGCGGGCGCGGGCCGGGCAGCGCCGCCGAGAGAGAATATCGTGCCGGACAGCGACGCGCTAAAATCGAGGTAGGTAAGCTGATCGGGGTAGAAGAAGCGCCGGGCAGGATCGGCGTCATAGAGTTGGCGCTCAAAAGGATCCACCGGAACCACGCTATCCTTTGAGGCCCATGAAAGCGAGGTGGAAAACCTCGATATACTCAAGGCGCGAAGCCAGGGCGGCAGGGCGGCCGCAGGCAGCGACCAGCTGCCGTCTATTTTATCGACGAAGGAGCTGCGGGGACTGAGTGCTTGCGGCGGCGTATCGGGGCTCATGAAGGAGAACCAGTCCATATGCTCAGAGCGCTTTAAGAAATCCTGCTCGAAATAGGGGTCGCTATAGAGGGGCAGGCTCAGGTTCAGGTTCAGCGCTCCAAAGCGCAGCCGGGTACTAAAGTCCAGGCCAAAGCGGAGCGGTAATTCTAAGCCCAGAAAGTACGAACTGTTCCATACGCTCTCATAGCCGCCGGCTTCCATGAAGGGCGTGTACACGAAGCCCGAGGGAAAAATTGACCGGCTTACACCCAAGCCTACCACGGCGCTCAGGGAGGAAAACGGACCGAGCGTGTCTAATTGAGCCTGCGCCCCGGCAAAGTAGCCTAGGCTCGAATAGATATCGGCTAGTATCTTTATAAAATCGCTGCCAGCGGCCTTCTTCTTCTCGTCGGTACTGCGCAGAAACACCCCGCGCACTTCGCGCTCGTACTTGTTAGTGCCCTCGCTCAACTTGAATAGGCTGATAGACGCTTCCTGGGGGCTCTTCTCGCCTAGGATATAGCTGGTCGTCTGCACGAAGCGGCCGCGACGATCTTCGAAGCCGAATACGGGATGAAAGACGAGTTCCTCGCCGGGGTAGTAGAAGAAGGGCAGGTAGAGCAGCGGTATTTCGCCTACCGACAGGGTAGCGTTGAGCATGGCCCACTCGTTGCCGCCGAGTATCCATATTTTAGATGCGCGTATGGAATAATGCGGATACACATCGTCGCAGGAGCTTATCTCGCCCTCGCTGAGCACGAGCACACCGGAACCCTTGCTCTGTATATCGTCTGCGCGAAAACTGAGCCGCTCTTCTCCCTCGCCCCGTGAACTCTGGCCATCAAGAAAGAGGCCGCTCTGCGAATCGAGGTCTATCTCAAGGACTTCACCCACGAAATATTCCGTGCCGTCGGGTCGTTTTCGCTCAAAAACCACGTTGCCGCGGGCAAAGAGCAGATTTGCGCCCCGGTTGAGGCGTACGAGATCGGCCTTTAGGCTTATGGTTTCGCCGCTATCGTCATCCTTAATGGACAGCGACACGCCGCCTGTGAAGAGTACACTGGCGTCTGCGCCTTCGCTGGCGCTGAAATAGCGGCTGGTATCGGCCGATTCCACGACCATGGCGCGCCTGGGAGCGGCGGCAGCCGGCGCTTGCACGCCGAAGTAGTCGTAGAGCCTCCTTCGCAAGTCCTCAAGCCCGCCCGCTTCCGAGAGGCCAAGAGAGCGCAGCCAGGCCACAAGGCCGTAGTAGTCGGTACTGGCTATATCGAAGGGCAGGGTTTGTAGAAACAGGTCTTGCGCCTGCGCTTCAGCCGATTCGGCGGGCTGCGCCGGGCCCGCGGCTTCCGCCTGGCTTGGCGGCGCATCCTGGGCAAGGAGGGACTGCGCGCAGGCTAAGAGGAGGATGCACACTATTCCCGGGGCGGCGCTGCGCGTCATACCCGCCCATGATAACCGCAAGCCGCATGGCGGTAAAGCCTTAGTTAGTTCCCCGAACCTTGTTGCTTCTGCAAGCAAAGAGTACGCCTATCGCGTAGTGGCTCCATGGAGGTACCTGCCATGGAGCCACTTTTCTGCCCGAACCCCAGCTGTAGCCACCACAACGATAGTCATGATCAATATCGGGGCTATTGGAAAAGCATAGGGTCCTACGACACCCTCGTCGTAGGGCCTGTCCCGCGCTTCTGCTGTAACGCCTGCGGCAAGACCTACTCCGAGCGGACCTTTTCCATCCATTACTACACGAAGCGAATCATCGATCTTAATGAAATCCACCGCGGTCTCACGCAGGGCGAATGCATAAGCGCTATCGCCCGACACCTTGCCTGTTCCTTTGAGAGCGTCCAGAATCGTATCGACAGGCTCGGCCGCGCTTCTATCGCCGCCCATGCCCGCATACTTGAGGGCTTTACCGCAGGCGAACACATGGTAGCTGACGGCTTTGAAAGCTTCGATCGGTCCCAATACCATCCTTGCCACCACAATATCCTCGTGGGTAAGAACTCGCAATTCCTGTATGGTACAACACATGCTACGTTACGGAGGAAGGGCCGCATGACTGTTTCTCAGCGAAGTCTGCGCTCGCATCTTGAACAACTATGGAAGCCCCCGCGTGGGGCTCTGTCGGCTTCCTTCCGCCGGCTCATGGGCGTGCTCTTATCCTGCTGGGACCAGGAGGCTATGGAAGGCTTGCAGTTGTGGACCGATGAGCACCCTGTCTACCCGCAGGTTATCGCCTCGTTACCGAGCCTGCGCGCCGCGATGGCGGAGGGACGCTTCGAGCACAGGACCTACCCCTCGCAAGCGCCTCGGGGACTCCTGAATCCGCTCTTTTCGGTCAACTACTACGACCGTGAGCTTCGGAAGGACTTAGCGGCCTTTCATCGCGAGAGCAGCTGCTTCACGCGGAATGTGGCCAACGGACTCATGCGCACGCGGCTCTACCAGATCTACCACAATTACCAAAAACGGTACCGAATACGGCCGTTTTGGCTGCCTTTTACCCATGCCGAGGCCGCGGGCGTACCACCGTTTAAGATCCGTGAGGGCACAAAAGGTTTCTACACAGACCGGCCGTTTCTTTCCAAGCTACACCTAAATGATGAAGAGACAATGGTTTGGATGAAAGCTCATAGGACGCCACTGAAAGACAAGAAGGACTATGTGCCTAAGTATGCGCTCGTTTCATAGCCACGGTAGGAGACACAAGGTTCGGGGAACTAGTAAAGCACATCCTTGAGGTATTTACCGGTCCAGGAGCCTTTCACCTTGGCTACCTCCTCGGGCCTACCCTGGGCCACGATGGTGCCGCCGCGGGTACCGCCCTCAGGCCCAAGGTCAAGGAGCCAGTCGGCCTGCTTGATAACGTCAAGGTTGTGCTCGATCATGACCACGGAATTGCCCGTGTCCACGAGGCGCTGTATGGTCTCCATGAGTTGCTTCACGTCCGCGAAGTGCAGGCCCGTGGTGGGCTCGTCCATGAAGTACAGGGTCTTGCCCGTAGCGCGGCGCGCCAGCTCAAAGGCCAGCTTTACCCGCTGCGCCTCGCCGCCAGAAAGGGTAAGGGCCGACTGGCCGAGCTTTATGTAGCCTAAGCCGACCGACAGCAGGGTTTGCATTTTATGCGAGATCTGAGGCACCTTGTCGAAGAAGCTTGCCGCTTCTTCTATGGTCATGTCCAGGACGTCAGCTATGTTCTTGCCCTTGAAGCGCAGGTCCAGGGTTTCATTATTGAAGCGCTTACCGTGGCATACGTCGCAGGTAATGTACACGTCGGGCAGGAATTGCATCTCTATCTGTATGGTGCCCGCGCCTTGGC
The DNA here is from genome assembly GCA_002412825.1 of Spirochaetaceae bacterium UBA5200. GTDB lineage: Bacteria > Spirochaetota > Spirochaetia > Treponematales > UBA12059 > UBA5200. The sequence continues at coordinate 85,749 of DHVU01000026.1, read as the reverse complement.
AGTGCTCGCAGCGGCCGCCGCGCACGTTGAAGCTGAAGCGTCCGGATTTATAGCCGCGGGCCTTGGACTCAGGCAGGCTCGCGAACAGGTCGCGTATGGCGGTGAACACCCCGACATAAGTAGCCGGGTTGGAGCGCGGCGTGCGTCCTATGGCGCTCTGGTCTATATTGATAACCTTGTCTATGGCGCCAAGCCCTTCGATGCTGTCGAAGTCGCCTTCTTTCTGCACCGTACGCGTTATGCGGTTGGATATGGCCGGATACAGGAGGTCGGTAAGCAGGGTGCTCTTGCCCGAGCCTGATACGCCGGTTATGCAGGTAAAGCCCCCCAGGTTAATGGTAACGTCGATGTTCTTGAGATTATGCTCGCGGCAGCCCCGCATCGTTATAGCGTGCCCGTTGCCCGGGCGTCTTATTTCGGGCACGGGTATGGTAAGCGCCCCCGAAAGATACTGCCCGGTTATGCTCTTCTTGTTCTCGATTACCTGGGCGGGCGTTCCCGAGGCCACCACGTGGCCGCCGTGTACGCCCGCGCCTGGCCCGAGGTCCACGATCCAGTCTGCCGTTCGCAGGGTCTGCTCGTCATGCTCCACCACCAGCAGGGTGTTGCCTATGTCGCGCAGGTAGATAAGGGTATCGATGAGGCGCTGGTTGTCCCTCTGGTGCAGGCCGATGGACGGCTCATCCAGTATGTAGAGCACGCCGACGAGGCTGGAGCCTATCTGCGTAGCCAGCCGTATGCGCTGAGCCTCGCCGCCTGACAGGGTTCCGGCCTTGCGCTCAAGGGTAAGGTACTCAAGGCCAACGTTCTTAAGGAAGTTGAGCCGCGCGGTAATTTCCTTGAACACCTGCTTAGATATGAGCTTCTGGGTTTCAGTAAGCTCAAGACCGTCGTAGAAGCGTATGGACTCCTCAACGGACATGGCCGAAAGGTCGTGGATATTGCTGCCGCCTATGGTAACCGCCAGTGCCTCCGGCCGCAGGCGCTTGCCCCCGCAGTCCTCGCAGGGTTTCTCGCTCATGAACTTTTCCAGCCAATCCTTTACGCCGTCGCTGCTCGTCTCCAGGTAGCGGCGCATGAGCTCCGCCAATATACCGGGAAAGGACGATTCATACTCAAAGTGCCCGGTGCCCTTGGCGTTGTCATAGCGCACGCGTATGGCCTCGTTGCCGCCGTAGAGTATGGCGTCCATAGCCTTCTTGGGCAGCTCCTCAAAAGGCGTGTCCAGGCTGAACTTGTAGTGCTTGGCCAGCGCATCGAAGCGCGAGCGGAACCAGGCCGCGTCAGGATTGTAAGGTATGCAGCCGCCCTCGTTGAAGGACAGGCTCTTGTCGGGTATGACCAGGTTAGGGTCAAATTCCAGCTTTATGCCTAAGCCCGTACAGGCCGGGCATGCGCCATGAGGAGTGTTGAATGAGAAGAGGCGCGGCTCGAGTTCGGGCAGGCTGATATTACAGTCGGGACAGGCGCCGCGCTGGCTGAAGAACTCGTCAACGTCGGCGCCGTTTTTCTCGCGGGTGACGATGGCTATGCCGTCGGCTATGCGCAATGCCGCCTCTACGGCCTCGGCTAGGCGCCTGCGGCCGTCTTCAGACAGCTTGAGCCGATCAACGACTATCTCTATCGTGTGCTTCTTCTGCTTATCCAGTTCTATTTTTTCGTCGAGCGAACGGAGTTCGCCGTTTACCCGAGCGCGCACAAAGCCCTGCTTGACCGCGTCCTCAAGCACCCTCTGATGCTCGCCCTTCTTGCCCCGTATGATGGGGGCGAGCACCTGCAGCTTGGTGCCCGCCTTCCAGGACATGATCGTGTCGAGTATCTGGTCTATGCCCTGCTCGCGTATCTCGCGGCCGCACTTGGGGCAATGCGGCGTGCCTATGCGCGCGTACAACAGTCGATAGTAGTCGTATATTTCGGTAACCGTTCCCACCGTGGAACGCGGGTTACGGTGCGTGGTTTTCTGCTCTATCGATATGGCCGGCGACAGACCCTCGATAAAGTCCACGTCGGGCTTCTTCATCTGCCCGAGGAACTGCCTGGCGTAAGCCGACAGCGACTCCACGTAGCGCCGCTGCCCCTCGGCAAAGATGGTATCGAAGGCCAGCGAGCTCTTGCCCGAGCCCGAAAGGCCCGATATCACTATGAGTTTATCGCGCGGCAATTCCAGGTCTATGTTCTTCAGGTTGTGCTCTCGGGCACCTTTTACGATGAGCTTATCCATGATGCAGGCAAACATAGCGCCACTGGCCCCGGCAAGGCAAGTAGCTACACAAATGTTTAGTGCTTTTTTTAAAGCCAGCCCTGCTCAGCGTACCAGCTCGCGGTGTCGCAGAAAGCATCCTTAGTGCCCATGCGGGGCGTATAGCCCAACAGCTTCCTTGCCTTGTCCGTGGATACCACCCAGTATTCCTGGCTCATCTCGGCAAGCTTATGCTTATTGAGCAAGGGCGGCATGCGTACGAAAGGCATGGCAAGCTGGCTGAAGAGCGAGGCTACGCGCACGGCCCAGAAAGGCACCCGCAGGCGCAGCGCCGTTTTGCCCAGGCAATCCTCTATCATGAGCCCTATATCGTCCCAATCGTAACAGCCTTCGTCGGCTATAAAGAAAGCCTCGCCCCGGGCCTCGGGCTTTTGCACGCAAACGGCAATGGCGTCTGCCAGGTTTTTCACATACACGAGCGACATGACATTGCGTTTGCCTATGACCAGGCGCAAGCCCTTGTTCACCAGCCTAAAATACTGAAGGAAGTCTTTGTCTCGCGGCCCGTACACGCCCGGCGCGCGTATGAAGGTCCAGGCAACGCCTGGCGCGGCGAGGCTCTCAAGGAGGGCCTTGCTCCGTCCATAGGGCGTTATCGGCTGAAAGGGCTCGTCCTCGCAAATTCCCAGCTCGTCGCGGGCAGGGCCCATGGCGGCAAGCGAGCTCATAGCCACGATGTGGTCAAAGTCCGGCGATACCGAGCGGGCAAGGGCGACGAGGCGCTCCACGGCCAGGGCGTTCACCTCGTTATAGTCCGCCTCGGTCTTGGCCCGGGTAAGCCCGGCTAAATGCACCACCGTTTCCACGCCCGTAAGCAGTTCCCGCAGGCTTTCCGGATCGCGGAGCTCGCCCACGCAATAACGCACGCCTGGCACCCGGTCAAAGACGCGGCCGGCGCGCACCAAACAGGAAACCTGATGCCCATCAAGGAGGAGTCGCTCAAGAACGTGCGCGCCTATAAAGCCGGTAACGCCGGTCAACGCTATACGCTTAGGCATGATTAGCACTCCCTTTTTTTTTGGCCGCGTGCTCAAGGTTAAAGCGCCTGCAGGCGCGTATGGAATCGTCAAGGTCGCTCGCCGGGGCGTAGCCAAGCTCGCGCACGGCCTTTGCGGAACTGTAGCGCTGCTCAAGGCAGCCCGACAGCACCAGGGCGCTCGTCAGATTAAGCGAGGGCAGGAAACGCTCAGCAAGCGGCGCCAGTATGACGGCCAGGCGGGGCGGCACCACCGCTATGCGCTTTCGCGCCTTGGACGCGGGGTCCTCGCTCGTAGCCACGGCGGCGATACGCAGCAAGAAGTCACGGTAGCTCATCGTATCCTCGTCTTTGCCCGCCAATATATAGCCCTCGCCTGCACTGCCCTTGTCCAGGGCCAATAGGCAACCCCGTGCAAAGTCGCCTGAGTCCATGTAGCTCGTGCTGCCGGCGGGAGCTATGCCCAATTCGCCGTTCCAAACCAGATCCACAAGCGAGCCTATGCCGCCGTTCAGCTCGCCCGGCCCCACGGCCGTACCGGGGAACACCGTTACCACGGGCAAGCCGCGTTCGCGGTGGTAGCGTCGCGACAGCTCGTAAGCGGCAAGCTTGGAATCGAAGTACATGACCCGGGAGCGCTGCACTAGCCCGTAGTCGCCGGCTAAGCTGGCGTCCACCGCCGCCAGGGCATCCTCAGGGCTTGAGAATTGGCTCGGATAGCCTGTCTCATACGCGGCAAAGCGCGATTCATCGCTCGTCCTCCCCTCTATGGAGCCCAAGGCATTCACGCTGGACAAGTCGACGAAGCGGGTAAGACCGTAGCGCAGAGCCGCCTCATAGAGCTCGCGACTGCCGAGCACGTTGATATCCCAGCTCGCGCGCCGGTCGGCAGCCTTAAAGCTCACCGCCCCGGCAGCGTGGATAAGAGCATCCAAGCCGCCCAAGTCCGGCCGACACCCAGGACCGAGCCTGAGCGCCTTCATCTCCACATCCTTATTACTGAACAGGGGATGTTCCGTTCGGCTCGAATAAAAAACGCGCAGCTCGTGACCTTGACGCAGGGCTTCTGCTACAATGGTAGCGCCTAGAAAGCCATAAGCGCCGGTAATGCCTAATTTCATATCGCGTATCCTTGGCGCCGCCTGGAGGCGCGTATCGAGCTAAAGTGCCAGCGCTATACTAGCATAGGACAGGTTATAAAAGGAGCAATACTGTGTCTAGCATAACGCCTCTCGAACTACCTTTCACGATTCGCGGTTTCGATTGCGGCTATGGCGGCCATTTCAGGCCGCTCGCGCTTGCCAATCTTTTCCAGGAAGCGGCCGCCTTAAACGCCGATACCCTGGGCTTCGGCGCATCCGACATGGACGCGCGCAAGCTTACCTGGATGCTTTCGCGCCTGGACATACGGGTGGATAGAGAACCGCGCGAAGGCGAACGCGTAATCGTACGCACCTGGCCAGCGGGCTTTGAGCGTCTCTTTGCCCTGCGCGATTTTGAGCTTATAGGCGAAGGTTCAGATAAGCCAATAGCGCGAGCATCCTACGCCTACCTCGTGGTGGACCTGCAGGCGCGGCGCCCCCTGCGAGCGCAGAACGTCATATCGCCCGATGCGCTCTGCGAACGGCCCCGCGCCATAAGCAACGCCGATTTCACCGTGAGTAGGCCGGATGCTTCGGAAACGTGGACCGAGTCCTACCGCCAGACGGCCATGGAGCGGCACATAGACCACAATGGCCACGTGAATAACGCCCACCTTATTGCCTGGCTCTGCGACGCGCCGCCGGCGGCTAAGCGAGGAACCGGCGGACTGGCGGCGCTCAGCGTGGAATTTTCACTGGAGGCCTTGCAGGGTGACGAGCTGTCCGCCGTCTGGGCAGAACTGCCCGCCCTGGGCGGCAGTCCGCGGCAGAGCTGCGAGCTCAGGCGAGGCGCAGAAGTATGCGCGCGCGCGGAGCTGTCCTGGCGTTAGGCTGATCCTAGTTCCTCGAAGCTTGTGTTTTTGCTATAAACGCCGCAAAAGCCAGTGTGGGACTGCCCGTTGCGCCTCAAGCGCTTGTGTAGTAGCGGGCTCAAACACAAGCTTCGTGGAACTAGATGACTTCCAACGGCAATTGCCGGGAGGCCGCGGCCTTCTACGCCAAGGCCTTAAAAGCGCCTAAACCAAAGATCATGGAGTACTCGGAAATGCCGCCCGATCCCGCCAATCCGCTGGATCCCAAACTTGGCGATCTTGTTATGCATACGGTGCTCTATTTTGAGGGCGCGTACCTCATGCTAGCGGACGCCATGCCGGGATCTTCCGTACGCTTCGGCGACAGCATGAGCGGTATGGTAGGCTCTAAGGACGAGAAAGCCCTGCGCGGCTACTGGGAGCGGCTCAAGGAAGGCGCAACGATAGCCATGGACTTGGGGCCGCAGTTCTGGTCGCCGCTCTATGGGTACCTCGTCGATAAATTCGGCGTGGGTTGGCAGCTTATCCTGGACGAATGAGCCCGGTCAGGAAAGCTCATCGTATATAGAGGCGAAGCTCGTTTCGAGAGTCAAGAAGCAGGCCACGATGCGTGGGTCGAAATGCGTGCCTGAGAACGCCCGAATCTCGGATACCGCAGCCGCGTGGGTCCAGGCCCGCTTATACGGGCGCTCGCTACGGAGCGCATCGTATACGTCAATGATGGCGGTGATGCGCGCGGAAAATGGTATGGCTTCGCCCGCGAGCCCTCCCGGATAGCCCGAGCCGTCGAAGCGTTCATGGTGGCGCAGGGTTATGGCGGCTACCATATCGAGCTCCTTCTTGCCCTTGACGATATTATAGCCGAGCACGGTATGCTTCTGCATCTCCGCCCATTCCTCGGGCGTAAGCTTACGCTCCGCTAGCAATATGGAATCCATAATGCCCACCTTGCCTATATCGTGCATGGGGGCGAACACCTCGATATCGTCGCAGTATTTCTCCGGCATTCCCAGGTTTTTAGCCAGTAGCTTGGCGAGTATGCCCACGCGACGCATATGATTGCCCGTTTCGCTGTCCCGAAGCTCAGCCAGCGATGCTATGGTGGAGTACAGCTCGATCTTATCGATCTGTTCGCGCTTTCGGCTCTCGGATATATCGAAGGGCAAGCCTATCAGGTATTGAACGTTACCTGAACCGTCATATACGGCGTTCAGGTGAAGCTTTGCCCATACTAGCGCGCCGTCCTTGCGCTTATTGATGACTACGCCTTCCCAAGTACCGCGCTTGGGATCTTTCATGGCCTTCCACATACCCTCAAAAAGCGTGTCGTAGTCATCGTCCGAGTAGCCGAGGTTGCGATACACGTCCCTGCCCGGATTAAGCACGCGAGGAGTCTGCCCTATGGCCTCGTCCAAGCCATAGCCATACAGCCTGGCGAAGGCCCAGTTCAGCTCGAGAATGCGCCCATCGGCGTCGGTAATCACGACCGCTTGATCCAGGGCATTTATGGCGCGATAGTAGAGTTCCAGTTTTTCCTCCGCCCGTATCCGGTCGGAAATATCCTTACAGAAGCTCATGAAGCGGCCGTCAGTCAGGGCTACGGAAGAAAGGCCAACGGTCAAAATACGGCCATCCTTGGCCAGCAATTCCAGTTCGCGGCTGTCTTTCCCGTGCTCCTTAAGCGCGGCGAAGGCGCTAAGGCCGGTTTCCGCAGAGGAAGGCGCTAATATTTGGGGTATGGAGAGGCCTAGAAGCTCAGCCTGGCTATAGCCGAGCATGGCGCAGGCCGCCGGATTCACTTCGCGGTAGCGTCCATCATTATCCACGACAAAGATGCCATCGGGCGCGTCGTCCACGTAACGGCGGAACCTGTCTTCGCTGCGCTTCCGTTCGGCTTCAGTTTCCGCCTTTTCTATAAAGCGCGCTATGCTTAACGCCAGCATGGCTAGGATGCTCTCTTCCTCAGGCAGGAAGGCGAGCTCTCCATCCGCTGGCCGCCAAGCGGCCAGCGATACATTGATTTCACCGCAAAACTCGCCGAACACCCGTATGCCTTCGTTAATACTGCAGCTAGCGGTAAGCGCGAGCTTATCGCCGCCAGCTCCGCCAGGGCTTAGCGATGAATCCTCGGAACTGTATTCCATACCACGCAGGCGAATGCGCGCGACGGTGAGGGAAGGTCGCTGGAAAGCTTCGGGTATGAGGGCGGCGGTTCGAGCTAATAGCTCGTCCAGTCCTATGCCATCTTCCTGAGCCAGGCGGGAGAAGCGGATGAGGAGCCGCATCTCCTTAACCCGCTCTGACAATGCGATAGCCTGCTCAAGAAGGCTCTCCTCCGCGGCTTTTTGAGCCGTGATATCCTGGAAGGTGGTTACAAAGTACAAGCGCTCGGGAGAGAATACATGGATACGATACCATCGGCCTCGCGCCGGTATAAAACGCTCGAACTCCCGTTCCTTAGCTCCGAGCGCGACCGCGCCGTATACGGCTATCCAATCAAAATCATCCTCGCGCAGATGGGGAAGGACCTCGCTCACTCTCCTTCCCACGACCTGAGAGCGAGGAAAGCCCGTCAGCCGCTCGAAGGCGGCGTTAACGTCTAGGTAAACATAATCTTCGGGCTTATCCTCCGCGTCCAGCTCTATTCGGTAATATGCGTAAGCGTAGGCTGATCGCTCTATAGCTGCCTTATATACCTCATGCATTTCCATCGCTAGATTGTACGCCTCATGCCCGAAGTATCGCCATAGCTTGGCAGCTTGTCAATTTCTTAAGGGGAAGGCGCGGCAGCAAGCCCGCGCGGAAATTTCTCATGGACACGTCTTTTCCCGTTGACCGCCAGGCACTTCCCTGCGCTTACTATGGCAAGGTCGTGTATGAAAGGCGGAACCGGTGGATATAGACGAATTACGGCGCTTATACGATACATATGAGCGGCGCGGGGCGAACTACCCCCGCTTCCGCCGCGAAGAAAGCGAAACGGTGGTCCGCATGATCGCGTTGGATGAAGGCGAGCACTGCACCGTCATCTTTAGCAGCCTTAACGAGGTTAATGCTGACGCTGCTATCGAGGGCGAGCTTGAGTACTTTGCGCGCATAGGCCGACGCTTCGAATGGAAGCTCTTTTCGCACGATGACCCGCCGGACCTGAAGGCGCGGTTGGAAGCCCGTGGGTTCTCCATAGGTGAAGACGAAGCCATCATGGCCCTGGACCTGGCCGCCCTACCGCCTGACTTAGCCAAGGAACACAGCCAGGATGTGCGAAAAGTGGTGGACGAAGCCGGCCGCCGGGAATTCGCCCTGGCGAGCAAGGCGGCGTGGGAGGATCAGCCCGACGATTGGATAGAGTCCATACTCAAAACCCTGCGCGAAAGCCCAAGCCGTATGAGCGCCTGGCTGGCTTACGCGGACGGCAAGCCGGCCTGCGCCGCCCGCATTGACTTTCCCGAAGGCTCCCACTTCGCCAGCCTTTGGGGCGGAGCTACCCTCGAGCCCTTCCGCAAACGAGGCCTTTATACCGCCGTACTGGCCGCCCGCGCCAAGGAAGCCATTGCGCGCGGCTACCGCTACCTGACCATAGACGCCAGCCCTATGAGCCGGCCCATAGCGGAGAGGCTGGGCTTTAGCCTCTTGTCCATATCGAACCCCTGCGATTCGCCGCGCTAGCCCAGCCCGGCAGGACGCGGACACAAGCTTCGAGGAACTAGGTTTGGAGTAGCGAACTCGCCTTGTCCGCGCTATACTAGTACCAAGCACGATGCGTATCGTATTCGACTATAATGGGCATATACAGGGACTCCCCACGGCGGCCAGCGCGGCAAGCGGCCGCGAAAACGTGCTCGTGGTGCGCCTGGCCGCCGGAGAGCAGCCGAAGGGCGGCGCTGCGATTGAGGCGAAGGCGACGGGCGGCCTTCCAGCCCAAGCCCGCTGGAAAACCAGCGACGAGGCCATAGCCAGGGACAGGGCGGTACGAGGGCACGAAGCGGCGCATTTGTCCGCCTTGGGGCCCTACGCCGCGTCCCCCGCCATCTTCGCTACGGCCAGCGCCCCGGACGGGCAACGCCTTGCCATAAGCGCTAAAATTAAGGTAGACCTGTCCGAAGTACCGGGCAACCCTGAGGCTACCCTTCAAAAGGCTCGTACCATACTTAACGCCGCGAATGCCCCCGTGGATCCGTCCGCTGCCGATTTGCGCATGGTAGCAAGGGCCTATGCCCTCATGCAACAAGCCAAGGAAGATATAGACGAAGCCCGCTACGCCTAGCGAGAACCTCAATCGGCTATACGTTAAATTTAAAGAACATCACGTCTCCGTCCTGCACGACGTATTCCTTGCCTTCTATGCGTATCTTGCCGGCGGATTTCAGGGCCTGCTCCGAGCCGTACTGGTCGATATCGGCGTAGGAATACACGTCGGCCTTTATGAAGCCCTTTTCAAAGTCGGTATGGATGACGCCCGCGGCCTGGGGGGCCTTGTCCCCTGCGTGTATGGTCCAGGCGCGGCACTCGTCCTTGCCGGAGGTAAAGAAGGTGCGGAGGCCTAGGAGGCGGTAGGCCGCGTGTATGAGGGCGGACAGGCCGGACTCTTTTAGGCCCAGCTCGGACAGGAACTCCTTCTTGTCTTCCTCGTTCTCCATCTCGGCCAGCTCGGCCTCGAACTTGCCGCAGATAACGACCGCTTCCGAGCCTTCGGCGGCGGCGCGGGCCTTTACCAGCTCCACGTAGGCGTTGCCCGCCTTTACGCCAGCCTCGTCGGTATTGCACACGTAGAGCTGGGGCTTCATCGTCAACAGAAACCAGGAGCGGGCTTCGGCAAGCTCCTCGTCGCTCAGCGCCACAGACCGGGCCGGCCGGCCTTCCTGCAGTGCAGGCCGTACTTTGTTAATCGCGTTGACCTCGTGCTCGGCGGCCTTCTTCTGCTCGCCGCCGAGCTGGCGGAAGGATTTCACCGCCTTTTCGAGGCGTTTGTCCACCGTTTCCAAGTCGGCTAAGGCCAGCTCGGTGGCTATGATATCGATATCGTTGATGGGGTCCACGCGGTTGTTTACGTGTATGATATCCGGGTCGTCGAAGCAGCGCACCACCTGCGCGACGATACCCGTCTCGCGTATGTGGGCCAGAAATTTATTCCCCAGGCCCTCGCCCTTGCTGGCCCCCGCCACCAGGCCCGCTATATCCACGAATTCCACCACCGCGGGCACGCGCTTGAGCGGCTCGAAAAGCTGCACGAGGCGGTCCAGCCGGGGGTCGGGCACCGGCACGATGCCCGTATTGGGCTCAATGGTGCAGAAGGGATAGTTGGCCGCCTCGGCCTTGGCGCTGGAGAGCGCGGAGAATATGGTCGATTTGCCTACGTTGGGTAGGCCTACGATACCGCAGTTAAGAGCCATGGGCTTCCTCGTTACTCTGGAATGGAATCTAAGCCCACAGACTAGCGCGAAAGGCGGCAGGCGCGCAAGGCGAGGCCCTAGTCCATAAGCACCACGATATTACCTCTCTTGCGACCCGAGTCCACGAGCCTGTGCGCCTCGGGCACGTCCTCAAGGCGAATGCGGCGGTCTATGAAAGGCTTGATACGGCCTTCGGCTGCTAGGCCGACAAGATAACGCAGCTCGTCGGCTCGTTCCGACGTGGGGCCGCGCACCGATAGGTACACGCCGCCCTTGGCCAGGATAGGCGCGTAAGCGCTGCGCGACAGCTTCCCTACCGCGTCGAAGACAACATCCTGCTCGCCGGCATCGGCTAGGGCCTGGCTCTGGTAATCCAACACCGCGGCCGCGCCGAGGCCCCGTACCATGGCTACATTGGCTGCGCTGCAGAAGGCGCTTACGGAGGCGCCCTGCAGGGCGGCAAGCTGAACGGCGCAGGAGCCCACCGAGCCTGAAGCGCCGTATACCAGGACGCGTTTACCCTGGAGGGGGCCGGCTTTCTGGAGTATCTGCCAGGCGGTCATGGCGCCTACGGGCAGAGCGGCGCCCTCCTCAAAGGAGAGCCCCTCGGGCAGTTTTGCAAGGACGCCCATGCGGCTCTGTACCGGCACCACCACGAACTCGGCATTGGCGCCGCGCTCCAGGCCCGTGGTCGTGCCCAGCACGCGCTCGCCTTTCGCATAGTTCGATACCCCCTCGCCTAGCTCCTCGACGATACCAGCGAACTCGACACCGGCTATCTTCATCGGCTTAAAGCCGAAAATCAGCCCGACGGGCACGAGTATGGCGCGGGACATAGACCTGAGCTTAGCGTCGCCCACGGTAACCGTGGCCGCCTTAACCCTAATGAGCAGCTCGCCCTTGCCCGGCTTAGGCTTATCGACATCGGCGAGAGCTAGTACCTCGGGGCCGCCTGCCTTCTTCACAATAATCGCCTTCATGATTCGCTCTCTTTCTCGGCCTCAGGGCCGTATGAAAACACTTCGTCGACGCGTACGCCGAAGGCGGCCGCTATGCGGAACGCCAGCTCCAAGGAGGGGCAATACTTGCCGCTCTCCACCGCTATGATGGTCTGCCGGGTAACGCCTGCCTTCGCGGCCAGGGCCTGCTGGGTAAGCTCGCCCGCGTCGAAGCGCAGGCGCCTGATGCGGTTACGGACGCCATGGCCAGCCACGCTAGAAGCCCCGCTTGCACGATACGGCCATGAGGTCTTTGCTAAGCGCGAGATGAGCTATAAAAAACGCCGCGCTACGAATCTGTTGTAGACCCATCAATGCCTCTTGTATATCATGCTATACATAATGTATAGCGATCTATACTTATTGGCAAGTACCGAGTACTACAATTATTCAGTTTGACTGACAATGCCCCTGACCGCCAGCTCCAGGTCACGTTCCACCCCTATGAGCGCATGTTCTCCGCAATGGAACTTCGTTCAGCCCTCGGGGATTGCGGCCTCGAAGCCCTGCATTTCCAGACAAAGAATCCCCTGGGGCTCCTGCCCTACCTGATCATAGTCGCGCGAAAGCGCTAAGGCCTAATCCGCATGGCCGGAGTGAGCCTAGGCTTTTAAGCTCCTCCTCTCAGGGCTTTAGCGCGCAATTCCCCTAAGGGGCGAATAGCTTCTTCATCAAGCAGATTCTCGCCCAAAGCATAGGTTAAATCGCGGCTTGCCCTATCCATGCGGCAATGAAAGATGTGATTTGAAGGCTTGCCCTTCCGCGCTTGACAGCCTAAGTAGCTTCATTTAGGGTAAACTATACCAGCGTTGTCGGAAATTATGATGGAAACTATCTAACATGCGGAGACAGGCGCAGGATTGCAGAAAAACCCCGGGTATAATCGGGGTTATGCCACGCAGAAAATAAAAGTTCCAACACATTCTCAGTACCCTTGTAAACGGACCACAGGAGGTCTTGATGGGCATACGTACTAAGCTCCTGGCGCTGGTGGCGATTTTATCGCTCGCCATGATGGCGGCGCTCGGCGGCTACAGGCTCCTTACCGCGCATACCCGCGCGGCCGAAGCGGAACTTGCCGAGCTTGAGCGCATTACCGGCATTTTCCGCCGGCTCAGGACTGAGACCCAGCTATTGACCACGGCCCACCTTGAGGACCAGCTGCAGGCGGCGCGCGCACTGAAGAACGAGGGCAGCGGGGAGCTTAAGCTCATCGCCGGCTTCACCGCGCTGCCCCGCATCAATCAGTCGGTCATAACGGCGCTTGAGCTGATCGCGCGCATAGACGGGCTTATAAACGAACGCTGGCCTACCCTGGAACGCACCGTAGAGCAATTGCTTTCCGACGCGGCGCCTATAGCGCAGGCCGTATTCGGTTCAAGCGCCCGCATTAAACTATCCCAAATGCTAAGCTCGGACATCGTGGCCACCCAACCGGGCGCCTCGGACTTCAGAAGAAGATCCGAGCAGCTATACCTGGCTATTGGCGGCATGGATGAGAGCATAGCCACCATGGAACGGCTGGTGGCGACGCAGGTAGGCATCATAAGGAAAGAAAGCGCCGTTGCATCTACCCGCGCAACGCTCATCGCGGCAGGCTTCGTAGCGCTTATCATAGCCGGGGCCTTGGCCGTGACTATAGGCCTTACCGGCGCCATAAGCCGCCGCATCGGGGCCTTGGCCGATGGCATAGCGGAAATGAAGTGCGGCGACCTTACCGTAGCCTTTGGCGGCGGCTCCACGGACGAGCTTGGGCAGCTGGCGCAAGACCTTCGGGATTTCAGCATGAGCCTCCGGGACGCCCTGGCCGCGGTACAGGCCTCGTCGTCGGCCAGCATAGCGGTCAAGGAAGAGCTCGTGGCCACGGCCACCGAAACCAGCGCGGCCGCCCATCAGATCGACGTCAATACTACAACTATAGCCGCAAGCATATTTAAATTGTCCGAGGCCGTAAGCGGAGCGACCGCGCTCATGGCCAGGGCGGCGGACACCATTGCGTCCTTAGGCGGCGATATAGATGGCCAGTATCGCATGGTAGAAGGCGCAAGCGGGGCCGTAAGCCAGATGATTGCGTCCATCGACTCCATTAGCGAGCTAACCGGGCGCCGCAAGGCGGCCGGCGTAGCCCTGAGCGAAAGGGCGGCCAGCGGAGCGGCCCAGCTTGATGCCACGCTCAGCGTCGTAAGGTCGGTCAGCGAGAGCGTAGACGAGATACGCGGCGCGGCCGACCTTATCAAGAGCCTAGCCAATAAGACTAACCTCCTGGCCATGAACGCCGCCATTGAGGCCGCCCATGCCGGTGATGCCGGCCGCGGCTTCGCCATAGTGGCCGACGAAATACGCTCCCTTGCCGAAGCCTCTTCAGGCGGCTCGAAGCAGATTAATGCCGTACTGAGAGATGTAGCCGTCAAGATAGGCCAGGCCGCGGAGGCGGGCGAGCACACCCGTGATGTATTCGGAACGCTCGATGAAGAGGTGTCGGCCGCCGCTACTGCCTTCGGCGAGGTGGCCTCGGCCATGGAAGAACTCGGCTCCGGCACCAGGCATATTCAGGAATCCATGGACGGGCTAAAAAAGGCATCCGATCAGGTTAACCGCAGGCGCGCAGAACTCGGGCAGGCCGCGGCCAGCGTTTCGGAAACTATGGCTGACGCCCAGCGCCTGGCCAGCGAGGTAGAGAGCGGCGTAGGCGAGATAAAGGCAGGCATGGGCGATATTAGTTCCGCCGCCAGCTCCGTTGCCGGGCTTTCCGAGCGAGTAGGCAGCGTGATCTTGTCGCTTGACGGCGAACTGAAGCGATTCAAGACAGAAAGCAGCTGCGTCGAAGTATAGCCGCATCTAATTTCATTTATCAAAATTACGTTTCATTTTTTATGTATTTACGAAGAGGCTGTTTCGATGTACGATATGGCCGTGGTAGCAATTGCATCAGCGAAGCGTTGCCGCTAGCGCGGCCCATAAGGAGAACTAACGCCATGGTAGATTTCGACTCCGTGTTTTCCGCCAACGCGAGGAACATGAAGAAGAGCGTGATACGCGAACTCCTCAAGCTCACCGTACAGCCCGAGATCATTTCTTTCGCCGGCGGCCTGCCAGCCCCCGAGACTTTTCCCGTAGCAGACTTGAAGGTAGCCGCCGACGTGGTGTTCGACAAGCACGCGACCAAGGCCCTCCAATACGGCACCACCGAAGGCGATAACGACCTAAAAGCCGAACTGATTAAGTTTGAGGAGCGCCAGGGCGTAAGCCTTAAGAGCGAGAATCTCCTGGTGGTATCGGCCAGCCAGCAGGCCCTGGACATGGTGGCCAAGCTCTTCCTTGATCCCGGCGATTACGTCATAGCCGGCCGCCCCACCTACGTAGGAGCCATACAGGCCATACAATCCTACAGCGCCAAGATATTGGGCATACCCTTTACGCCCGAGCAGGACGGCTTCGACATGGACGCCCTCGAGCGCTCCTACGCCAAAACCCTGCACGGGGGGGGCAAGGTTAAGTACATCTATGTAATACCCGATTTTCAGAACCCCGCGGGCTTCTGCTGGAGCCTGGCCAAACGCAAGGCGCTTCTGGACTTCTCCTACAAGCACGACCTCATCATCGTGGAAGACTCCCCCTACCGCGAGATACGTTTCATGGGCGAGCACATTCCTT
Organism: Spirochaetaceae bacterium UBA5200; assembly: GCA_002412825.1. Lineage (GTDB taxonomy): Bacteria > Spirochaetota > Spirochaetia > Treponematales > UBA12059 > UBA5200. Next base: position 70,517 of record DHVU01000026.1, on the reverse strand, counting down.
CTATATATCAGATCGACCAGCACGGCGAGAACCGCGGCACCGTCATAAACTTAAAAACCTTCTCCAAGATACTCTCACCCGGCCTTCGCGTGGGCTGGATCATGGCCAGCGATACGATCATAAGCAAGCTCGTCATAGCCAAACAGGCCATGGACCTCTGCACCAGCGTGTTTACCCAGAAATGGCTGGCCGAGTACATGAAGACCGGCAAGCTCTATGACGTGATCAAGAACACCTGCGAGAACTACCGCGAGAAGCGGAACGTCATGGTGGCCTGCCTCGAAGAGTTCATGCCCAAACGCTGGGAAATCAAGTGGACCAAGCCCGAGGGCGGCCTCTTTCTCTGGATATCGCTGCCTAAGTTCATAAATACCGACGAGCTTATACTCAAGGCCGTTCAAAAAGAGAAAGTTGCCTTCGTAGTGGGCTCGGCCTTCTACTTCGACCAGCCCGAGCACAATGCCATGCGCATAAACTTCTCGTACTGCAGCCCCGATACCATACGAGAGGGCGTTAAGCGCCTCGCCCGCGTTATAGAGGCCGAACTCGTGGCCTACGAGGCCGGCCACCGCGCGCAGACGGCCCCCGAAGGCGTGTAAGCGCCCCGCGCAACCCGCAACGCATGTAAGCCGCCCGGATTTGGGCGGCTTTTTTTCGGCTTTCTTTGCGCTGGCGCGATTCCTACGCTAGAATAGAAGCATGCCGCGCGAAAAAGGGCTTCCTACCGCCCTCCTCTGCCTGATCCTCCTATCATCGGCGTTTAACGCAGAGGCGCAAGGCGCGCTTGCCCGCAAGGTGGCCGTCTTCGATTTCGTCCCGCTCGCGGGAGCGCCCAGCAGCTATGCCAGGCTGATCGCGGACAGCCTGGCCTTGGAGCTTGAGCGCGTGGGCTACCCCGCCATACCCGGAGCCCGCCTGCGCGAGCTCCTCGATGAGCCGGCCACCGTGCTATCGGCCGCCCTGGCGGCGGCGCGCTTCGCCGGCGCTGACGTGGCGGTCATAGGCTTCTACCTGCTGGAGGCGGGGCAGCTGCGCATAGGCGTGCGGGCCATAGACGCGTCGTCCGAGGCCCTGGCCTTAAGCGCACAGGATATAGGCCTGGCGGGCCTGGACATCTTCGACACCATAGACCGCATGAGCGCCGACATAGCCGGGCGCATTAAGGTGGCCCTCGAACCCGTGCCCACGGCCGTACAGCTCATAGAGCGCGAAGAGATAATAATCGAGACCGTCGTGCTAGAGCAGCTAATAGAGCTCGGCACGCCTATAACCATACGGCTCCTTTCTGCCGACGAAGGGGCCCTGCTCCAGGCCTTTGACGGCGAGCGCGGCCTCGTCGACCTCGGACTCATCCAGGATGGCTACCTTGACCTCGCGACCAAGGAAGGGGCCTTCCTCTCGCTCCGCGTATCCAAAGCAGGCTTTAACGAACGTACCCTGGAGTTCACGGCCACCGGCCTTGCGCCGGAACTGAGGCTCAAGGCCTTGGCGCGCAGGCCGGCCCCCGAATGGTTTGCCAGGCTCAGCCTGGACCGGCCCTTCGGCGCCGAGGCCGGCACGCGAAGCTTCTACTGGCGCGACCTTGTCAGCCTGGAGGCCTCGGCGGGCCTGTACTTCATACCCTACGTATACCCGGAGTTCCTGCGATTCGGCACAGAGCCCTACCTGGACGCCCCCGGCGGCTCGGCCGACCTCTATCTGGCGGGCGACGGCAAATTCTATCCCCTGGGCTTCTTCCTGCCCGGCTCGCTCATACAGCCCTACCTATCCCTGGGCTTCTCGGCCGACCTCATGCTTGCCTTCTCGCCCTCGGGCGACGACGCCCGCCTGTCCTTCGTCTTTCGCAACCTATCGGGCTTAGGCATCCGCTGGACCAATGCGCGCTTCAGCCTATCCGCGGACGCGCGTTTCGTGTCGCCGGCCATCCTGAGCCTGGGCGCCTTGCAGGGCGGCCAAAGCCCCATGGGCCTGCGCCTGAGCCTGGAACTGGCGGTACCATGGTAAAAACCCTCACCCTCCGCCGCATGTCTATAGTCGCCGCTTTGGCCCTCATAGCCGCAAGCGCCCTATCCTGCGACTTCCTTGCCCTTGCCCTGCCCCAGGGCGCGGCCAACGCCGTCTACTCCTACGCCGACCCCCGCATAGAGAAGAGCGTGTACGTAAAAGGGCTGGACGAGCCCTTCGGCCTGGCCGTGGCCCCGGACGGCCGCGCCTTCGTTATAGCCCGCAATGGGGTCAATGAATACGACGCCGAACTTAAACTAGTGCGCAGTTATAAAGCGGATGCGGCGGAGGGGATAGATGACCGGGAGAGCGATAAGGGGCCTGAAGAGTGGCAGATGACCACGGCGACCATAGCCGGGGAAACTTTGACCGCGCTATTCGGCACGCGCTCCTGCGCCGCGGTATACCTCTTTCCGAGCGGCGCCACCGCCTTCGTTCGGCGGCATAACGCCAGCGACCTTTATGCCGCCCTGCATAATCCGACGAGCTTTGACAACATACCCTATATGTATAGTGAAACGACTATAAACCCTGTCGTATCGGCTTTCGGTTTCGCGAGGGCCCTCGGCTTCGACCCTACGGTACCCGAACTCTACGGCATCGTAGCCTTCGATCCAATCATTGAGGCCGATGGACGCGCGCGCTATACCCTAAACTTCAGCGGCGTAACGCCTTACACGGCGCCGGGCGCGTTCGTTGCTCCGACGATTCTCTTACTGCCGCCTTTACCATCGGAATTCCGTTTTCAGCGTCTATTCATACGGGGCAATACCATACTCGTATCGGCCGGGCGCGGCTCGTACCTTGGTGACGTGCAAGGCCTGAGCTTCGCGTTCGACCGGACCTTAGGAGGCGCGCCCTTTGCCACCTTCGTAAACGATTCCAGCACGACCGCCGCCACTGAAAACAACTTATACGTATTGAGCGCTCAACGACGCGAAAGCGCCTGGCTCCACAAACTGAGGTGGCTGCCGTGACCCGCCTTACCCTACGCGCGCCAGCCGTCCTACTGGCCCTCCTCTCCCTCGTGCTCCTGCAGAATGAGCTTCAGGCGCAAAGCAAAGTGCTTAGCCAGACGGAAAGCGTGGGCGGCCTGGCCCCCCGCAGCGTATTCATAACGGTCGATAGCGCTTCGCCCAATCCGGCCAGGCTGGAAGCGCTTGCGCTCTTCCTGGGGCTCGAGCTTGAGGCCAAGACGAGGCTCGTGCAGGCAACGGAGGAGGCTAAGGCCGATATTATCGTTACCCTTTCAGCGACCGCGGTACGTACCAGCTTTGACCTGATAGGCGTGGCGGCGCAGCGTGCCCCGGCGGGCAACGCCGCCCCCCTGCGCTATAGCGCGCGGGTAAATGATTTGGGCATAGACCAGGCAAAGGCCTTCTTTGCCGAGTTCGGCAAGCGCCTGGACGCGGCCTACCCGCCGGTGCCGGCCAAGATTACCGAAATCGTTACCGAGCGCGTGGTGCAGGAGACCGAAACCCTCATCATCGTGCAGGGCGCCTGGCTTACCATACTGGCGCCGCCTGGCACCCTGCTTAAGCTGCCTGCCGGCGAAGAAGCCGTCGTGGACGATACGGGCGAATGGCGGCGCGAACTCGAGCAGAATTCCAGCTTCGGCTACCGCGCGGAACTGGCCGGCCACCTGCCGCAGGACCGCCTCGTGTTCATAGGCGCGGACGGCGTCATAGAAGCCCTAAGCTTCGAGGAACTGGACCGCTGGCGCTTCGGCCTGGATATTCGTTACGGCAATTTCGTGCTCGTGCCCCAGGCCGAATGGTTCTTCGTACCGGGTACCTTTTTCGTGGGCGGCGGTATAGAGAGCTCCTACCTGGCCCTAGCCCAAAGCTACGATCACGACGAAGAGAAGCTCCTTGTCCATTATATAGACCTGCAAGCGAGCGCGGGAGCCTACCTGGGCCGGGCCGACGCCCCCCTGCGCTCGGGCTTCACGCTGGGCCTAGCAACGCGCCTTGACGCGGGCAAGGGCCTCTTCCGCTTCGCCGACTATGCCCCGGTATCGGCGCGGGCGGGACTCCGGGTAAGCTGGGACCTCGGCAAGGGCTTCTCGGCCATGGCGGAGGCGAACGTACGGCTGGCCCTGGTGCTGGCTCCCGAAGGCGTGGATCCTCGTTATATACTCGTGCCCATGCCTCTAGGCTTTCCCTTGGCGGAAGGGCTCTTCTATTTCGAAATGCCCACCATATTCATAGGCGGGAGGTACGGGCTATGAAACGCCGCCATGCCGCCCTTACAGCAGCAAGCGCCTTTGCCGCAATCACTTTGGCCGCTGCGGTCTTAGCTGGTCTCTATAGCTGCAATTTTTTGATGCCCAGCGCCAATTACCCGATTATGAGGCAGGAGAAGGGTTTCAGCCTATTACGGGTGTATACCTTCCAAACCTACGAGAAACTCGACGAACTCAGCTTCGGATTTGGAGCGCTCGACGGCATAACCTCAATGAACGGGATTGGTAGCCCGAACATTTACTTGAGCGTGCGCAATCGGTATTCTAAGGAAGGTAAGTTAATACATCTCTATGGGACTATTATAGATTTCCTTGATCGAAATCTTGAAGCAGTACCTCACAATCCAGTTTTCTTAGATGAAAAGCGCACAAGCTATGATTCCGCCTCAGGTTTCATAACGACCGATGGTTCCAATATAATAAATATTGAGAACGACACAACACCACCATATATTCTCCCGACAGTCTTAGACTCTATAAGCAATATAGAATCATACGCTGACATCATCAGTTCTCCGCTCCGGGGATTCTCCGGGAACGTCTTTCCGGGAACAATTTATAGAGGACTATTTGATGAAGGCACTGCTCTTTCAGTTCAGAGCATACCTGTACTTCCTTCTGGAGCTACGCATACCGTAATCGCCCGCTACCCTAACGCTATGGATACCATCGTAGCCGGCTTTACGAGGCTTACCGACACTGCCTATCCCAACAGCGCTTTTTGGAATCCGGGTAAGGCCGAAATAAGGCGCCTCGGGTTTACAGAATCCGGCTCGTTTACCTGGTTCGAAGCAGTCAGACGCGACGATATTGCCGATGACGAGGAAGCATTGCTCGTCGCCATGAAGGATAGCGGCAGCGCCCTTACCGTTAAACCGCTTGCGGCAGCCGGCACGGCCGATAAGTACGTCCTGGCATGGGAGAAGAAAGAAGCGCCGGGCTTCAGGCTCGCGGTGCTCGACTCTTCGCTGAACGCCGTAAACAAAATCAGCATATACGGCATCGACACCGTGTATCTTGGCGAGGCTCTCGTCGTAGTCGAGGGTATAAGCCAGAATGCCGCTCTTTTCGCTACGCTCGGCGTACGAGCAAGCGGCTCAAGCGATATGCGGGAGGTCGTGATCAGCATATTCGCGTACCCCACGGCCTATCTAAGGGACGGCCCGCCATGACGAATAGGCATAGAGCTAATAATCGGCCGGCACAAGCGCTCGCTATCGCCCTCGCATTCGCGTCGCTAAGCTCGCTACTCTCCTGCGACAACCGCTACAATACTTCCACGCTCATAATCAACGAGATTATAGATCCCTTAGGTTTGCCCTCTCCTATCGTTCACATTGCCTTGAGTCGCACGCCAGAATTTAGTGGCGGCGTTAAGACCTATGCAACAAGCTATGATATATCAAATCCAAGCACACCTGCGGTAGTTTTCGAATCTATTATCTGGAAAGATAAGGATGAAAGAGAAGCAGGTGAGTTTTGGCTTTTGATTGTCGAGGATTCAGATGCCAATGGTATGATCAATAATGGCGACTACGTGCTCCCATCAATGAGAATAGTTCTAAGAGATGGAGAGCAAACAGTTATAAACCGAATAATATATGAAACCGCACCGGTTATGCCTTTTAGAACGATTAGTATGTTCTTCAATTTCCCTCAATATAAAATCAGATTCTTCATTGAAGATCCCTCCAAAATTAGTTCGGCCACCCCATTGTACCTGCGTTTAGGTACAACAACGGATTTAAGTCAAACAGCAGGACCGCACCCGCATGATATACCTATTGTGAGCCCTGCGCTCTCCAGCGGTTTCTTCGTGTACACTGCCAGTACTTATGCATTACTATGGCTAGACATCGATAGTTCAGGAACCCTGACTATTGGCGATTGGATAAGTTGGGCAGACGAAGAAAATGTTCCCCCACTCGACCCATCCAATCAATGGATACTGTGGTCAGGTCAGACTGTACTGCCCTAGCTCCTCCCCCCCCTCCGTATTTACTCGTAATTTACGCGAATTTACTGTAATAGAACGCTAATACACTTGCTCTTTACCGTGCTTTTTACGTATTTTATACGGCAAGTGCGCGGGCTAATTCCGCCACATAGAAAGCGGCTCTTCTGCCGGCCCACAGGGGCGGACGGGAGCGCGCGAACAAGGAGCACTCATGGGCATCGTAGAATTGACGGACGTAAAGAAGACCTACCTCTTGGGCAAGGTCGAGGTGCCGGCGGTAAAGGGCGTCACTTTTTGCATAGAAAAGGGCGACTTCATATCCATAGCCGGTCCGTCGGGCTCGGGCAAGACCACCATACTGAACATGGTGGGCCTCGTGGACCAGCCTAGCGACGGCGAGGTGTACATAGACGGCAAGCCCACCAGCAAGCTTAAGGACGCCGAGCTTACGCGCCTAAGGCACGAGACCCTGGGCTTCATTTTCCAATCCTTCAACCTGATACCCGTGCTCAACGTATGGGAGAATATAGAGTTCCCGCTGCTCTTGGGCCGTACCCGCGTAAGCAAGGCGGAAAAGGACGAGTGGATAGACCACCTTATCGAAGAAGTAGGCCTTGCCGACTGGCGCAAGCATAAGCCCAACGAGCTTTCGGGCGGGCAGCGCCAGCGCGTGGCCATAGCCCGCGCCCTAGCCACCCGGCCCCAGATCGTGCTGGCGGACGAGCCCACGGCCAACCTGGACAGCGCCACCGGCGAGCAGATCATAGAGCTTATGAAGCGCATAAACCGCGAGCTACAGACCACCTTCATATTCAGCACCCACGACGCCAAGATCGTTGACATTGCCGACCATATCATACGCCTTAAGGACGGCCTCATAACGGAGAACCTGCGCCGCGGCGAGAACGCCGAAGGCTCCTGCTCTCCCGCGCAGGGCGCGGCCAAGCCGGCCTTAGCAACGGAGGCGTAAATGCCCGTAACCATACGCATGGCCTTCCGCAATCTCGTGGAGCACAAGGCCAAGAGCCTCATCGTGGGCATATTGCTCGCGCTAGGGGTGCTCATCCTGGTGCTGGGCAATTCCTTCCTGGACGCGTCCAAGCGCGGCATAGAGGCGTCCTTTACGGCCAATTACACCGCCGACGTGATCATTACCGGCAAGGCCAACGGTCCCGTGTCGCTCTTCGGCGTGCAGTCCATAGGCGGCCTTGAGGAAACGCCCATCGTGCCGGACTACGAAAAGGTGTTCGCCTATGCCGCGGGCTTGCCCGGCGTAAGCTCCATAACGGGCAGCGCCTCCAGCTTCGGCCTTATAACCAAGGACCAGGAGCGCTTAGAGGACATGGAGGAAGAGGGCGACGAGGAAATGATGAATTCCTTCGTCATGCTCTTCGGCGTGGATTCCCAGAATTACTGGTCCGTATTCCCCGGCCTGGACATTATCCAGGGCGAACGCATAAAAGCCGGGGAGCCGGGCATCATGCTAGCCGAGGATCGCCTTGAGCGCATAAGCAAGCGGCTTAAGCGCACGCTTTCCGTAGGCGACGAGATCCTCATCCAGGGCATGGGCGCTACCGGCATACGCCTGCGCAGCGTGCCCATCGTGGGCACCTTCAGGCAGAAGTCCGAGGGGGCCGGCCCCGAGCAGCTGTCCTACATAGACATAAACACCCTGCGCGTGCTCGCGGGCATGACCGTGGGAGCGGGCGAAAACATCGAGCTCTCAAGCTCCGAGACCGAGCTCCTGGCCCTGGACGACCTCGATTCGCTCTTCACCGACGACTTCTTCTCCATAGAAGAGAGCGAGACGAGCGCGGTGCTGGACTTTGACCTGTCGGCCATATTGGGCGACACGAGCGCGCGCGAACGCCTCAACGAGGCCGACACCGGCGCCTGGCATTCCATACTCCTGCGCTTAGACGGCGTTCAGAGCCCGCGCGTCGTTGCGGCCAAGCTCAACGCGTATTTCGCCGCCGAGGGCATAGCCGCGGAAGCCGGCGATTGGCAGAAGGCCGCAGGCCCCTACGCCCAGTCGGTGGACGTACTCCGCATAGTGTTTACCATAGCCGTGATCATACTGGCGGTGGTGGCGGTAATCATAATCATGAACACCCTGGTGGTGTCGGTCATAGAGCGCACCGGCGAGATAGGCACCATGCGCGCCTTAGGCGCGGGCAAAGGCTTCGTGCGCGCCATGTTCGCGGCCGAGACGACGGTGCTGTCGCTGAGCTTCGGCATAGTCGGCATAATACTATCGTTCATAACCGTGGCCATATTGAACGCCATAGGCATAGAGGCCTCCAACCAGTTCTTCGAGATACTCTTCGGAGGCAAAGTGCTCAATATCATCATAGCGCCGCTGTCGGTACTGGCCTCCCTGGCCATAATCGTGGCGGTAGGGCTAGCGGCCCACTTCTACCCCGTGGCCGTGGCCCTGCGCATACAGCCCGTGCGGGCCATGCAATCTGAATAGGAAGGCAGCATGAAAACTACCGCGAATATAGCCTTCAGGAACTTGAGCCGCCAAAAGAAGCGTAGCTTCCTCCTAGGGGGAGCCATAGCCTTCGGCGTCATGATAGTCACCCTCATAAACGGCTTTGCCGGCGCGTTCAGCGCCAACGTTTCCGAGAACTTTAGCCACCTCTTAGCCGGCCACGTGTTCATAAGCGGCGCGGAGAAGAACGGCGACAAGGAATTGTCGGTCATACGCGACGACGCGGCGCTCAGCGCGGCCGTGCGCCAGGCGGGCATAGCGCCTAAGTACCTGACCAGACGCTCCGAGTTCTCTGGCACCCTCATATTCGAGGGCAAGAAGATACGAACCAACGTGGCGGGAGTGGAGCTGGCCACCGAGGATTACCTGCGCGAGCGCCTCGTGCTCAAGGAAGGCAGCTGGGACAACGCGGCCGACCCCAGGGCACTTATCCTTTCGGAAAAGATAGCCGAGCGCCTCAACGTGGAGGTGGGCGACCGCCTCTTGGTGCAGATGCAGACGGTCAACGGCCAGAACAACGTGGGCGAGTTCCGCTTAGCCGGCATAAGCTACGACGCGGGCATATTCGGCCAGCTTTTGTCCTACGCGGGCCTGGAGTACGTGAACGAGCTCTTAGGGCTTAAGAGCGGCGAGTACCAGACCATGGGCATCATGCTGGACAGCCTTAAGAGCGCCGAGCCTTCCGCGGACAAGCTCTACGCGGGGCTATCGGCCTCCGTATCCATGTTCGCCCGCGGCGAACGGGACGAAAGCGGCGCCCAGACCCCCTTCCAGGCCCTCATGCGCGAGCAGAACAAGGAAGACTGGGAAGGCGTGCGCTACCGCCTCTTTACCATAAACGAGCTCCTGTCGCAGATAGAGCAGATCGTGGCAGCCCTGGACACGGCCGCTGGCGTCATACTCGTCGTGCTCTTCATCATCATCATGGTGGGCATAGCCAATACCTTCAGCATGGTCATGTTCGAGCGCATACGGGAGATAGGCACCATGCGCGCCATGGGCGTGCAGCGCTCCGGCGTGCGGCAAATGTTCCTCTTCGAGGCCCTCTTCCTGGCCATAGGAGGCGCGGTGGCCGGCATAGCCGCCGCCCTGCTCGTCATGGGCGGCCTGTCCCTCATAAACTTCGGCATGGACAGCCCGGCCTTCCTGATACTCAAGAACGGGCACCTGTCGTTCTATCTGCCGCCCCTGCGGGCCATGGGAAACATCGCCATAATAGCGCTGCTTACCCTGCTCGCCGTGGCCCGTCCCGCCGGGGCGGCCGCCAGGCTGGAGCCTGCCGTGGCCCTGCGTACCCAGAAATAAGGAGACTCAATGAAACGCTTTACAATCATAGCCCTGCTCGCGCTCGTCGCGGCGGGCGCCGCCTTCGCTCAGGACGTGAACAAGATACTCAAGGACTTGGACGAGCTTGGGGACTTCGATAACCAGGACTTCTCCGCGGTGTACACCATCGTGTCGCAGAAGCCCGGCGAGAAGGACTCGGTAAGCAGCGTGCAGCTCTTCCGCCGCGACAAGAAAAAGCAGTTTACCATGATCGTGCTCCTGCCCGAGGTGAACAAGGGCCAGGGCTATCTCCGCGAGGCGGACAATGTGTGGTTCTACGACCCCACCAGCCGCAAATTCTCCTTCTCCTCCATCAAAGAGAACATACAGGACAGCGAGGCGCGCAACTCCGACCTTACCCTGCGCGGCTTCGCCGTGGACTACGAGAGCAGCGGCGTGCGGGAGGGCACCATAGGCTCCATACCCGTATGGATCATCGACCTGAAAGCCAAGACCAACGACGTATCCTACGAGCGCCTGGTGCTGCACGTGGCAAAGCGCCAGACTATGCTCCTTAAGGAGGAGGCGTACAGCGTGTCGGGCAGGCTCATGCGCACCACCGTATACGGTAAACCTGTAAAGCTCGGCGACAAGCAGCTGCCCAGCCAGATCATAATCATGGACGAGCTCAACCCCGGCGAGCGCAGCCAGCTTACCATGACCCAGCAATCGTTAAGCGCCATACCCGACCGCGTATTCACCAAGGCCTACCTTGAGCAGGTGAGCAAATGAGAAGCCCAGCCATAAAGACGGCGGCCCTTGCCGCCCTGGCGCTGGCTCTGGCTTTGCCTTCGGCGCAAAGCGCCTACGCCCAGGGCTCCATAACCTTTAACGAGGACGATTTCTTCGGATCGGAGGACGAATTCTTTGTCGAAGTTGAGGAAGCGCCCGAAGGCACGGTAGGCGCCTCCCTCCTGGTGTACGACCGGGTGCGCGTGGGCGGCTCCGTATCGGGCAGCGCCACGGCCAGCTGGACCTGGGACGACCCCTACTCCTCCTTTGCCCTGGACGGCTTCGACGCCTACTCCTTAAAGCCCAGCCTCTCGTCCACCCTCTTCTTCGACGCCCGCCCCAGCGAGGACGCCCGCTTCTACGGCTCCATGAAAACCGCCTGGCCCTTCGACGAGGCCGAGGTCTTCGAGCTCTTCACCGACTTCAATTTCGACGAGAAGCTCTTCTTCCGCTTCGGCAAGCAGACGGTAAACTGGGGCGTAGGCTACTTCTTCAGCCCCGCCAATATCATCAACCTGCAGGCCATAGACCCCTTTAACCCCGGGGCACAGCTTGAGGGGCCGGTGAGCCTGCGCGCCCACTACCCCCTGCCCGGCAGCCAGCACAATTTCTGGGCTTACGCCACCTTCGACTCGCCCGACATGAAGCCCGAAGATATAGCCGTAGCCGCCAAGGGCGAGTTCGTGCTTGGCGCCTGGGAACTGGGCGCGGGCCTCTGGTACCGCTACGATTCGCCCCTGCGCGGCATAGTCACCGCCTCGGGCTCCCTGCGGGACCTTACTATCTTTGGCGAAGGCTACCTGGCCAGGGGCTCGGACAAGACTTGGGTATCGGCTATAGCTCCTTTCCCCTCCGGTACGGTAAGTTATGAGACTGACGATACGAGCGCGTTTTTTAAGGGTTCAGCGGGCTTCCTGTGGAGCAAGAGCGACTGGAACCTTACGCTCGCCGGCCAGTACCTCTACGACGGTGAGGGCTACGCCGACGCCGACCGATTAAGCTTGATTGATCAAGCACACGCATTTATTGATCCTATACCTGCTGGAGATGCAAAAGATCTAGCAATGAACGCTCTCAAAGTTCTCGTTCTAGGTTCCGGCCGCCACTACGCAGCCTTCAGCGTATCCAAGAGCGAGCTCTACCTTAAGGATCTGTCGGCCAGCGCCTTCGTGCTTGCCAACCTGTCGGACTTCTCGGGCCTGGTTAGGCCAAGCCTGTCCTACCGGCTCTTCAAAGGCATGAGCGCCAGCGTGTCGGCGTCTTTCGCCTTCGGAAGCGCGGACAGCGAGTACATCGTGCTGAACGACGGGCCGGCCATGAGCTGGTCCTTCGGGCTCAGCATGGGTACGGGGAGTTTTTAAGGGCAGTAGAGAAAACCGCCGCCTGGATAGTATCCGGGCGGCTTTTTTTCGCTAAGATGCTTGGTAGTGGTTCCCCCAAGCTTGTTGCAACTACGCAGGGAGCGTACTTCAAGGCGTGGGCGGTATAAGCACGAATTTCCCCACATGGCGCTTCTCCATGAACTCCCGCTGGGCCAGGGCTATGTCCTTAAGCGAAAAGGTCTTGGCCACGAGGGGCCGTATTTCATCGCGCTCGATATAGGATACCAGGTTCGGGAATACCGGCTCGTCCCAGGCGGTGCAGCCTATCATGCGTATGTCCTTTAGGTACCAGCTACGCAAGTCGAGCGGCACTATGGGGCCTCCTATGGCCCCGGATGATACATAGCTGCCCCCGCGCCGCAGTACCTTGAGCATGGCGGGAAAGCCCGGGCCGCCTACGTTGTCCACGACGACGTCGATCGATTCTTCATCCACGTAATCGAGAAGCTTCTCTTCCCGCGGGATTACCCTATCGGCACCTATGGCTTTTACGGCTTCTAGCTTGGCCCTGCCGGCGATAGCCGTTACTATGGCTCCGCGCCGTTTTGCCAACTGCACGGCGGCCGAGCCTACGCCCCCTGACGCGCCTGCCACGAGTACTTTCATGCCAGAGCCCACCAGAGCCCGGTTGAGCATGTTCTCCGCCGTGCCGTAAGCGCAGGGTATGGAGCCGAGCTCCGCGTCGCTCCAAGCGCTCCGCACGGGGAAGAACTCGGAGGCCGGTACCTTGACGAATTGGGCGAAGGCTCCGTCAAAATCCGAAGCCATCCATACGTTGTCCATGGAGCCGAAGCCCTTGGGCCGCATGCAGGGGCGTATAAGCCCCCTCTGCCCGATAAGGCCGCTCGGCTCCCCGGGGTAGCATTGCGTAGCCACGCCGCAGCAATCGGTGCCCTGAATAAAAGGAAAGGGCGTGGCCTCGTTCCAACCGCCATCGGCCACGGCGCCGGCGGGCTGCCCGCTCGCTTCGGCCGCGGCGGCGGTGCTCGAGGCCACGTCCGCGGAATACCAGCCCAGCCGGGTATTGATTTCAGTATTGTTAACGCCAGCCGCCAGTACCCGTATCAGCAGCTCGCCGGGGTGTAATTCCGGTATGGGCAGGTCGCAATACTCCAGCCTGTCGTAGCCGCCGTTGCCGGTGGTGAGAACCGCCTTCATGCTCGGGCGGCCTTTGGCGGCGAAGCGATCGGGGTCGGGCTTAAACAGGCTGTACTCGTAAGGCGGCTTTTTTCGTGCCAAGAATCAGCCCTCCTTGTCTACCAAATTATACTGTTTGGTCTTTCCGGCTAGTACCAGAATACTGGCAAAGGCCAGAATCTCGAACAGGGTGGCTGGCGCTCCACCTAGGTTAGAGAGCATCTTGATGCCGTCTATGCCCGCCAAGCCAAGCATAACCAGGGCAATAACGCCAAGGCCCACGCCCCAGAGAACCTTCATCCAAATAGGCGCTTCTTCTTCGTCTTTCGTGATGCCTGAAGACGTGAGGGCTGCCATAGCGTTTGTGGTGGAGTCCGCCGCGGTAACAAAGCTTATAAAGGTGATAAACAAGAAAAAGGGGATGATGATCTTCGCCAGGGGCAATACGCTCAGCACCGCGTAGGGAATGGCCGCGGAATTACCCGAGTTAAGTAGTCCTACAAGGTCGAGTCTGCCGGTAATCTGCAGGTGTATGGCCGTGCCGCTGAAGATGGTCATCCAAATCATGCCAAAGAGCGCCGGCCATACCAAGGTGAAGAGTATGACATCCTTTATGCGGTGGCCATAAGCCACCCGCCCCAGGAAGCAGGCGGCTACCGGCGCCCAAGCCATCCAGTTTGCCCAATAGAAGGTAGTCCACCATTGGGGCCACTGATCCTTGGCCGCCGCGCCGGTCATAAGGCTTTTGTTAAAAAAGCCTGACAGGTAGCCGCCAAGGGCTTCAGTGCCCAAATTAAGATTAAACGCAGTCGGACCGAATAAAATCATTACTGCTAGTATAACCCAGTATATGTTCATGTTTAGATTCGAAAGCACCCGTATGCCTTTGTTAAGGCCGCTAGCTGAGGACGTGACAAAGGCTACTATGGTCACGCCTAGTATTACCATCCAGGAGAGAATCCCGCTTGGTATGCCTGTTATGCTCTCCACCGCCCCGCCCATATTCAAGGCACCAGTGGCAAAGGTTGAAGCCATGCCGCCGGCTATGCACAGGAGCACAACCGCATCGACTATCTGGGTAAGATAGCGATTTTCAGAATGTCGACCCAATACCGGGGCGAACTGGCTGGATACCGAGAAGGGCTTACGCATATTGTAATAAGCGAAGGCGAAGACTATGGTCGGCAAGGTGTATATGGCATAGGGAGTTATAGTCCAATGCAGGAACATAGTCTCCATGGCAAAACGTATAGCCCCAGGGGAGAAGGGTTCCAAGCCCAGAGAGGCAGGCGGAGCCGATATGTGATAGAGCGGTTCCACCGTGCCCCAGAAGACAACCCCCGCGGCTATAGTAGTGCACAGGGTAATATAAAAGGCGCGCAGGCGGTTGAACTTAGGCACCGCCTGCTCCCCGCCTATGCGTACCTTACCCAAAGGGGAAAAAAAAGCCACCAGGCAACCTACGACGGTAAGCAGGCCTACTAGGCTGAAAACCCCGCCAAAATTCGCGATTAGCCAATCATTGGCAGCTGACGTGACCTTGTAGAAGGACTTGTCATCGAAAATGCTGAAGCCCACAGCCACAAGGAGCAATCCCGCGGACGGGAAGAACGCGATAGGGCGTACCCTGAATCCCGACTTTTTCATCACTGCCTCCGACTTTGTAACTTTTAGCGCCCTCGACGGACGCCATATTAACCTTATGAGCGGCTGGCCTCGTACGCGCTATGCATCTGTTTGAGCGTCCCCTCGAGCATGTTGGCCAGATCCTTATACGAGCCTTCATTCATGACCGTATATACACGGTGGTTAGCTTGGATGGGCTGGAATTCATCCTTTGCATGCACCATGGCGGCCACGGCTTCGGCATAATCCGTATAAATTCCCGTCGCTACGGCCACGCAAATAGCCGCGCCTAAGCCCGCCGCGCCGTTGATTCTATTCCGCACCGCGTTTACGCCGTATACGTCGGCGACGATCTGCATGAACAGATCGCTGTTCGACCCGCCGCCGCACACGATCAGGCGCTCCGGCTGTTCGCCGATATCGCGTACCATACCGTCAAGGTTGTTTTTCATGCGCATGGTTATGGCTTCCATAATGGAGCGGTACATGTGCCCCCGCGTATGGCGCTGGTCAAAGCCTATCATGACGCCCTTCTTATACAGCTGCGTCGCCGGAGCCAGCCAGTCGGGCACGGTCAGAAGGCCGTCCGAACCCGCCGGAACCTTGCGGGCTTCCAACTCGAGCAGCTCTTCTACGCTATGGCCTTCAGAGGATGCCTTTTTAGCCATCTCGTCGCCGATGATGTCCTTGAACCAGGATACGTGCCACATGCCGCCCCGTATGCCCGTGCTTTCATAGAGGTAGCGATGGGGTATGCATGATAGGTTAGTAAAGAAATTATCAGTGTCGGGCTTGTTGCTCTGCCCTACCACCATAGAGGTAATATAGGTACCCAAAGAGAGCAGAGCCACGCGCGGCTCTATGAGGCCCGAACCGAGCGCTTCGACGGCCTTGTCGTTAGCGGTGGCGACGACGGGTATGCCTACGGGCAGGCCAGTATCGGCCGCGGCGGCCGCCGATACGCGCGCCAGGATCTCTCCGGGCATATACATATCTAATAGCTTTTCCCGGGGTATGCGGAAAGCGGCGAAGGCCTTGGGGTCTTCGGTCCACTTCCAGGTATTCATATCCACCGGGAACTGGTACTGGTACGCGTTCGCTATGGTGTCCTTAAGCTCGCCGGTAAGGCGGAAAGTAAGGTAACCGGACGTAGAGCCGGTATAGCCTATATCGGCTTCGTCCTCATAGGGTACGTATGCCCGTATATCCATCCAGCTCATGACTGGGGCGGCAAGGGAACCGTCTTTCTTAAGGAATACCCGGCAGCAGCGTATTGAGCAGAGCCCAATGCCCTTGATTGCCGATGCGTCGCCCTTGAACGAGGCCATCAACTCCTTAAGCGCGGACTTAAGGCTGTCCCAGAGATCATCGTCAGGGTGTTCCACCCAGCCGGTCTGCCGCGAAATCATGGGCCTAAGGGGTCGGCTGGCGCTGAGCAATACCTCTCCCCGTTGGTTGATTATAGAGACTTTGGTACTCTGGGAGCCGCTGTCGACCCCGATAAAGTATATATCCTGCATATAGTTTTCCTTTTTGTTCCCGCGCCGCCTTAGCGCATCAGATAGCCGCCGTCGACGGTCAGGACGGTGCCGTTCACGTAGTTCGACGCATCGCTAGAAAGGAAGACGCAGGCGCCCATAAGGTCGGCGGTCCAGCCCCAGCGATTGGCGGGTATGTGGGCAAGTATCGTGGCATTGCGCTGCGGGTCACTGCGCGTCTTCTCGGTAAGCTTGGTGGCGAAATAGCCGGGAGCTATGGCGTTTACCTGAATGTCGAATTGCGCCAGCTCGTCGCACATAGACTTGGTAAGGCCAACTATGCCATGTTTGGTAGCCGCGTACGCCGGAGACCACTGGCCGCCCAAGAATGAATAGAGCGACGCGATGTTGATAACCTTGCCCCGCTTTTGCTTGATCATGTGCTTGCAGGCCTCGTGGGTCATCTCGAAGGCTGCGGTAAGATTTACGGCCACCATTTTGTCCCATTCCGTGCGGGTAAACTTGGTCACGTCTTCAATGTTTATGCAAATTCCGGCGCAATTTACCAGTATATCTATGCTGCCCCAGGCGGCCACGCAGGCATCGACGGCTTTCTTGCATTCGCCGTCCGCAGTGATATCGCTAAAAACATGCTTGTACTGGACCCCGCAGGCTTCGACCCAGCGCTTGGTTTCGCCGTCCTCATCCATCATGCTGACGGCCAGAACATTGGCGCCCGCCTTGGCAAGCGATACGGAGAAGGCCTGGCCTAAGCCGCTGTTGCCGCCGGTAACGATGGCGTTCTTGCCCTTCAGAGAGAAAAAGTCCATGTTAAAGTCAGTAATATTCATAGTCAGCCTCCTGGATGTTCTTGGTTTGATCCTTCTATCTTCTGCAACAAGCCATTTAAAAATGATCCGCTCGTAGCTTCTACGATGATATCCGACATGCTGCATATAGGCGCATGCCTGTCGGTATTCACCGAAATTACATATTCGGCGTTCCTGATGCCTGCCACATGCTGGGCCGAACCGGATATACCTAGGGCGATGTACAGGCGAGGGCTTACTATCTTTCCCGATTGTCCCACCTGGATTGACCGCGGCGCCGTTCCTTTGTCCACGGCCTTGCGGCTTGCCGCTACCCTGCCGTGCAGGAGCTGGGCAAGCCTTTCCATCTGGGGAAAATCCCTAATCGCTCCATCGCCGCCGGAAATAAGCACTTCGCTCTCCCGTATGTCATGGGATTCAGCCTTCCCACGCCGTTCAATGAGCCGTATGCCGGGGCCATTCAATGAAGGCGCATTAAATTCCAGTAGCGTGCCGGCCTTGAGTGTCCGCTCTTGATACGAGAATGCCCGGGGGCGGACGCTCATCATGACCGGCCCGCCCTCGCGGCAGCCCACCGTGGCCAGCATGCGCCCGCTGAAAGCCGGCCGCACCATAAGGACTTCGTCGCCATCGGTGCCCACGGCCGTCACGTCCGCCACCAGGCCAGCGCGCAGGCGCATTGCCGCCCTGGGAGCGATCATCCGGCCACAGTGGGTGGCCGGTATAAGAATGGCGTCGAAGCTATACTCTCGATGCAATAGTTCTATACAATGGGCGATGCGCGCCGCCTCGAAATTCGCTAACGATTCCTTCCGTGGAATGCATACGTAATCAAACAAGCTTTGGATTTCTGCGTGCTCTCCCGCCGCGCTTAGCGCATAAGCTTTGAAAGCCCGCTTCCCGTACATGAGCCTGGCTATTTCTAAAAGATCGACGGAATACGCTAGCGCATCTTCATCGATGTATACCAGCACACTTTTCATGTCCGCAGGAAACCCTTCTGCTTTAAAATGGCATAGACGAAGCTTATCCCCTGCTCATCGGCGTTTAGGATCAACGGATCTTTGGCTTCTAGCGCGTCCGTCTCTAGGCGACGCACCTGGGTTAGAGAACCGGTCAATCCCACTTCAGAGCTATCAAACCCTAACTCGCCATTCCCTAGAACGCTAATCTGGCCGGATACATCGCGATTTAAGTCTTCATAGCGTATATAGGGCAGCTTTCGCTTGGGACTATAATAGAAACCTAAAACCGCGGGCAGAGGAACGGAGTATCGGGACAGCGCGGTTTCACCCTCGACGTCTACGATCGCCCCTTCCTCCTTGGATAGACCGACTAGCCCGCCAATACCCGCCATGTGGCTGATGCTTAAAGCCTCAGCCAACTGAGCCGGTACCTGGCCTGTCCCGCCGTCTAGGGTTTGCGTGCCGCAGAATACGCAGTCAAACGCGCGGCCTTTAAGAAAACGCGCCAGTATCGTACTGGTCACCCAGGTATCGCTGCCTGCGTAACTCGGATCCGATATGAGCGTGGCTATATCTATTCCTCGTCGCACTAGATCCTCAAGGTGCGGTATGGCTCCCGATGGAGCCATACTCACAACCTCGATGCTTGTATCAGGATGCTCTTTCTTAAAACCCAGCGCTGTGGCTACGGCAGTGGCATCGTCAGGATTGAGCATCAGTTGCGCATGATCCCTGACTAATATGTTCTTCTCGCGATCGTAGCGCAGCTGATCCACATCGGGCACCAGCTTTACCAGGCACAGGATTTTCATAGTTTGACCCCGACCTCACGCCCTTAAGCGCTAAGCTTTGCCTTCTCCTGTTTTTCCTTCTTGTGCATGCGTCCATACATGAAGGCGAGGACTATGCCGACTACGGCGAAACCAGCGCTGGAAAGGAAGTAGGCATTGTAGCCGCCCTTATCGCCGAAGGTATTGAACAGGAAGCTGTTGAACTGGGGCAGGATGATATCGGGCAGATAGCCAATGAAAGAGATGGCGCCGATGGCGGTTCCGAGAACCACGTTGCTAAAGCCGTCATCGCCAAGTATTGACCAGTAGGTTCCTCGGATCGCGTAAAGGAAGAAACCAAGGATCACGACCGTGGCAAAGAACACGATGGGAGCCAGGGATACGGGGAAAAGGCTCGTCAGCACCAGGGTGACCGCGGCGCCGCCGAGGGCAAGCATGATGGTATTCGACTTGCCGATCTTATCGGCGAGGAAACCGCCCACAAAACCGCCGACCGGACGCATCCACAGTATGACCACGGTGACCGTGCCTACCGTAATAGGGGTAATACCTAAATTAGTCTGCAGGAAACCGCCTATATAGTATACCGTCCAGAACACGGCATAGCCGATAAAGATGATCGCGCCATGGAGGAACAGGTACTTGTTTTTGAAAAGGCCGGGCAGGTCGGAGATACGGAACTTCTCGCTCTCTTCCCGCTTGCCTTCCTTAGCCGCATCCTCTTCGACGAAGAACCAGATAAGGACCGCCACGACCGCTAAGGCTATGGAGTACATGTAGATGACCGCGACAAGGGCCGAACGCTTATCGACAAGGTCCAGGCTGGGACCCAGTATGCGAGAGAAGATGAACACGGCTAGGCTGGCCAGCACCGCTTCCACCACGCCGCGTCCGCCGTCTAAGATGCCGAAGAAGCGGCCTTCCTCTTCCTTCTTGGTAAGGAGCTTGACCAGCTTAAGGTGCGCGCTCCAGAAGGTAAAGACGCTAAAGATTCCCCAAATGGCATAGATAGCCACCACGGAGCCGAATTGCGGCACTTGCGCGAACCAGAACCCGCCCAAAGCGGTACCGCCTAGGGAGATAGCGAGGAGTTTCTTAGCCGAAAATTTGTCGCTTAAGAAACCGCTTGGGATGTAGCCTACTACGAATACAAGGCCTATAACCGAGTATATGGTGTTAAGCTGCTGGATCGTCATGCCGAAAACCTCCAGGATAGTCTCCTGGTAATTGGTTCTCAGGTACACCAGGGGATAAATCGCTCCCGCTGCGAGTACGACTAGGAAAAATTGGAAATACCGCCTCAACTTCTGCTGGTCCATACGACCTCCTTGCTTATTTCTGGAACCTAACGCCTTCTTCTTGGAAGAAGATGGTGCCAAAGTTCATAATCCCCTTAGGGTCAAACGCGGCCTTGAGCTTCTCAAGCATGTAATATGCGGAGCCGTGCTCATCCTTGGTCCACTCGTTCCGGAATTTTCCTATGCCATGATGATGGCACATCGAACCGCCTAGCTTGAGCGTCTCCTCGACTATGATGCGCTGAAGCGGATGGTGGTACACCCGCATTTCGTCTTCCGGGGCGCAATTGATGTTGTAGTTGTAGACGAAATACATATTGGTGCCGTTTATGTAACTGTGGGACGAATGCCCGCCCAGCATAGTCAGGTCATGTACACGGGGGTATTCAGCGCGTACGCGCCGGATCACGTTGTCGTAAATCTTGGGGATGGTTTCCCAATCCGCGGAAATCTCCGTAGTGAAGCCGTCGTGGGCGTCATTGTCTATCATTCCCTGGAACTCGTCGTCGATATCCTGCTGAGACCAGTTAAGATTGGCGAACCACGAGGCGATCAGCGAACTGTCCACCTTCTCGATGATGCCGTCCTTAAATTTTTCCACCGCCTCGTCTATGCCCGCGCCGGTAGCCTGGACGATGCCCTTGTTTCCTTCCGCCATAAAAAGCAATACGCACTTGCCTTTGTGGAAATGATAGAAGTGCTGTCGGGCGTCTTCTTCGGAGTATACCCTCGCTACCGAAGGCCGGTAGCCGTTTACCATGACCTCCCGGAGTATCTTAATGCCGCTCGGAACGTCCTTGATTAGGTAACCGAAGAAGGTATTGTTCTCGGGGTAATGCCGGAACAGCTTGATCGTAACCTCGGTGATATAACAGAGCGTGCCCTCGTTGCCTATCGCGATATGCCGAATATCGGGGCCGCCTGCCCGGCGGGGCACGTTCTTGATACGCGACACATGGCCGTCGGGAAATACGCATTCAAGCCCGACCACCATATCCTCTATCCCGCCATACAGCGTGGAGAACTGTCCTATGCTGCGGGTAGCCACGAGGCCGCCGAATTTGGCAACGGGCTTTGACTGGGGGGAGTGACCGGTCGTCAGGCCCAGCTTATTGACTTCGTTCTCGAGCCCCTGCAGGGTAACCCCCGCCTGTACCGTAGCCTGCATATTGTATGCGTCGATCTTGATAATTCGATTCAAGTCCCGGGCATCCACCACCAGGGTCAATTCTTTCCAGTTCTCAAGCCCGCCCTCTGTAGCGGTCTTGCCGCCGCGAGCGATGACGTTTACGCCATGCTCGTTGCATAGAGAGAGCAATCGCGCCGTCTCCTCGGTTGTTCTTGGATAGACTATGGCTATGGGGCTGGGTACATCCAGGACCTTTTTGGCTTTTGCGTATTTCTTGTATCGGTCGGCCGCGGCATCGTAGAGTTCGTCGGCATCCGTATTTATCTGGCTCGGTGCTAGCACTTCCGCTACCATCTTTAAAAGCGTGTTGCTGTCCAACTGTACATCTCCTTCACGTGATCTGAAGGGGATGATAAAACCACTTTTTCGAGCTGTCAATGAAAATTTTCTTATTATCTTACTTTTTCTTGTGTATTTGGAAAATTTTCATCAAGTGATGGATAGCCCTTTCACTATAGTCCTTTTTTATGCTATATTAGCGTTAGCTTTGGATGGTGATGGGCTTACATAGCCCATTATGCGGCCATCAATTACAGTCTAAAAAATGGCAATGGAGCATCCATGTTCAGCGTAGATACTACAAAATTAAACGCCCTTGAACGGAAGGTCATAGACGATCTTATAGCCTATTCAAAAACAAGACCCGCTCCTCGGATCCTAGATGCCGCCAAAATCTGCGCTTGCTCCGCCTCCCAGGTTTCAAAAGCGATTAAGAAAGCCGGCTTCAGCGGCTATAAAGATTTTATGCAATGTTTGTATGTTGGGCCGCAACCCAAGACGGCCTTCCGAGCGCAGGCCCTTGATGAACTCGAACGCCTAAAGAGAGTCCTGGAGGATTTCGACATGAGCACGGTGGATGAATTCGCCGAACTCATCGAATCGCACGAGAAAATAACCCTGTTCGGTTACGGGCCTTCCCTCATAAGCGCGCAATATTTTGAGTATAAGCTTCGCTTCTGCTCAAACGCCTTCGTAACGACGGCTCCGGACGAGCAATCTGCAAAAAGCATGCTTGACCGATCGAGCCTGCTCGTCATATTCAGCACCACCGGCCAGTATCGCTCCTTCGAGAGCCTTACCCTGGAAGCGAAGAAACAAGAGGCCGACGTTGTCGTGGTTTCAGAGGAGTTTAATCCCCTGCTCATGGAGAATTGCAATCGGTATTTCGTGCTGACAAGCCACAAGCAGTCCGATAGCCTTAAGCCATACGAAAAAACCAGGACGGTCTTTTTTATCTTCTTCGAGCAGGTGATTCAGAAAATCCTGTGGGACAAGGCGAAAGAATAAGCGCATAGGGCGGAGAAACAGTGAAAAGCCCGTGCACAGCGCCAAGCTATGCACGAGCCTCTTACTATGGTACGAAGGTCGTAGAAAATAGTCTACGAGTAGCGCTTATCGCCAATACCTTATAAAATTCGCTATCCCGATAAACGGAAGGATGAAAGACTTCAAAAGGCCAAATATAAACTTGCTGATGCCCTTGCCTACCTCGATACCATCTGAAAGGTCCGTGGGCTTGCCGGATGCTTTTCGCGCCGCAATCCGCAAATCCGTCTTGCTGATGGGCTCATTCCCCTCTCCGGCAAAGGGGTTCAAGGGCGTATTCGTCTCTTTGGTCGCGAAAAAATTAGGATAGTAGCAGGAAACGCCATAGACGACGATGCCTAGCACTAACCAGATGCCGGCTATAGTCGCGGGCGTTGCCGCGCCGGGATCAACCCGCGCGCCAAAAAAGAACAGTATCGCGAACACTACCGCCCATGCGAGCGTGGAGCCCGATACATGCCAGCTCTTCTGCATAAGAAAATCGTACTTTGCCTTAACGGTCTCATGCATACGGCGTTGATCCCCGGTTTCAAGCGCGCCAGAGGCCGCGTCAAGAAGGGCGCGGATCTCTTCCATTTCGCGTTTGGTTTTCGGCTTATAGCTTCCATCGGGAGTGGTTAATAAATAATCCGCCTGCTTTAAATTTTCTTCTACATTGACATCTGGCATTCGATACTCCTTTTCCTTATGGATTGGCTGGCGTATTAAGCGCGACCCGGCTATGATCGTCGAAGTCTGCTCAGAAACGATGCCAGGCTTCCTAGCGACGCACAGCCGTCTGGTACGGTAAATCATGAGTATTGAGGTGTCAAGGGTTGAAACGCGGGAGCCACTGCTGGCTTGTTAAGGGTTTACGGCAAAGTTCGTTATTACCTGGCATATATAGTCCGCGTAATACCCATTCCTGGCCCGTTTGTCATCAAATACTAAGAATATAGCCAATAAAAGCATCCTTGCCGTACAGTAAATTAACAGTTTTTTAGCAGACGGCATGGCGCGTTCAATAGCGTAATGAGATACTCATTATCTATTGAGGAGCAAACTTTGAAAACAATACTCATCGTATACGCCACCTGGACCGGAGCCACCCGTACCATAGCCGAGGCTATAGCAGCCGAATTGCAAGGCCCGGAGCTACGGGTCGATGTGAGCCAGGCAGGCCAGGCAAAGGACATAAGCCGCTACCAGGCGGTAATCGTGCTGGCCTCGGTGCACATGGGCCAGCTGCCCGGCGAGATTAAGCGCTTCATGCGCGCACGGCGCGGGGCCTTGGCCACGCTGCCGCTGGCCTATGGCATAGTATGCTTGGCAGTGACCGAGGACAGCGAGGAAAATCGCGTGGCTACCCAGGGCTACGTGGACAAGATGCTGGCTATCGCGCCCGAGCTTAAGCCTGTGGCAGAGGTCAAGCTATTCGGCGGCGCGGTACTGAGCGACACGCCGGAATATAAGCGCTTGTTCCCCTTATTAAAGGCACCGGTCAGGGCCTTGGCGCAAAAGCCGGACCATAGGGACTGGGAAGAAATCCGGACTTGGGCAAAGGCGATCGAGCCTAAGCTGAAGGCTTGAAAGCCATAGGCGCAAAGTAGAATTCATAATGAATACTACCAGCAACAAGACGAGAATCCTGGGCTTTGCCTTCATCTTTCAATTCATGACGTCCTTCAGCGCCGGCGTTTTCCTTAAGCCTGCCTGGTTTGTCCCCGATGACTTTGGCGCGACCCTCCTCAAGATCGCCGCGAATCCCGGCTTGCTGCGAGCGCAGATCTTCCTCGATATGCTAACCGCCCTAGGCGTTATCTTCTTGGGAGCGCTGCTCTTTGTCGGCTTGAAAAAGCGCAATGAGAAAATCGCATTGACCGCCTTCGGCTTCTATATCGTAGAGGCTGCGCTATTGGCGGCGAGCCGCATGAACGGCTTTTCGCTTTTGAGCTTCGGTCAGGCCTACGCAAATGGGCAGAGCGCCGATCTGCTCTTTTTGGCTCAGGTCGTCTACGACTCTATGGAATTCGTCGGCGGCACGCTGCATATGCTGGCCTTCTGCATTGGCGCTCTTTTGTTCTACGCCCTTCTCGCGCAATCCCGCCTGGTGCCGCGTTGGCTGTCGCTCTGGGGCTTGATAACGGCCTTGCCCTTGCTTGCCGGCACTATAGCGCAAATTTTCGGCTACGGTATTCCCATCGCCTTCTACGTACCGTACATTCCTTTTGAATTGCTTATCGGCATTTGGATTATAATCAAGGGTATTCCTGATGCATTGCCCTTAGCTTCCAAGGATGCCTAAACGAAAACCGAATCACCTAGGGGGACAAGCCATGGCTAGCGGCGTCGAGCTGATACAAGTAACTGCCAAGAATCTGGACGAAGAGGGCTTTTTCTGCTACATGAGCAAGCGCAAAGCCCCGGGCTACGCCCAGAAGCGCGATTGGCTTACGGAGCGCTTCGCCGAAGGCATGAAGCTGACCATGGCGCATGAAAACGGCGGGCGCACCGTGGGCTTCATCGAGTACATACCCGGCGAGCACGCCTGGCGCGCGGTTCACGCGCCGGGCTATCTGGTCATCCACTGCCTTTGGGTGGTCGGCAAGGGCAAAGGCAAGGGCTACGGCTCGCTGCTTTTGCAAAGCTGCCTGGATGAAGCCAGGGCCGGGAACCATAGCGGCGTGGTTATGCTGGCCAGCGACGGCGTGTGGCTGGCCAAGAAGGAGCTGTTCTTGAAGCATGGCTTTGAGGAAATAACGCAAGCGGCTCCTTCGTTCCGCCTGCTGGCCAAGCGCTTCGGCAAGGCTCCGCTGCCGAGCTTTCCCCTCGATTGGGAAGCCCGGGCCGCCCGCTTCGGCGCGGGCCTGACCGTTATTCGCACGAGCCAATGCCCCTACATAGAAGACGCCGCGAAGCTGGCTATGGATTGGGCGGCGGCCAAAGGCATTCCCTCGAGGGAGCTGGCCTTTCACTCGGCCAAGGAGGTCCAGGAACGTTCGCCGAGCCCCTACGGCATCTTCGGCATCGTGCTGGACGGCAGGCTGCTCTCCTACCATTATCTGTTGGCCAAGGATTTCGAGCAGCGATTATCATAATTACCTCCTATTCTTGGCATATAAGGCTTACGAGATGCGGCGGGCTAGACTACAATTAAGTATACGGAGCAAACGATGGAAAGCATTAAGCGAATAGCCCTGGTGGCCCACGATAACCGCAAGCAACATATGGTGGAATGGGTCGAATATAACTGGAATACTCTATTGAAGCATCATCTGGTATGTACCGGCACGACCGGACGGCTGGTTGAAGAGGCGCTCAGGCACAAGGCAGGAGACGAGTATCCCGCCGGCTTCGATATCCAGAGGCTCAAATCCGGCCCCTTGGGCGGAGACCAACAGTTAGGGGCGATGATAGCCGACAACGAAATCGATGCCATCATCTTCTTCTGGGACCCCATGTCACCGCATCCTCACGATGTCGACGTAAAGGCGCTCCTTCGAATAGCCGTCCTCTATAATCTTCCTATTGCCTGTAACCGTTCGACGGCGGATTTTATGATATCGAGCCCTCTGCTCAACAAGCCCTACAATCAGCAACTGATTGATTACAGCGCTTATATAGAGCGAAACGTCTAATAGAGACGCGCGGGGCGACGTCTCCGGTGATATAAATGCCGAGATGGAGCTGCGTACGAGCCGGTCCTCGGCAATGTATAAGGTACTATCCTACGCCTCCATCGCACGCCCATCAGTCGTGATCGTCGACGGGGCAGCGGAAAGACTCAGCCGCTGTAGGGCCGCCTCGATGAAAACGACCAGCAGCGCTACATGATCGCGCTCGAAGCCACTCATATCCTCTCCTTACTGAACGCCTCAGCAAAAATCGCCCCGATGGCCTCGTCTTTGCATAAGGCTATGCTAGAGCCCAATAGTTTTTCCCTTGCGCCTATATTGAGTACTTCATCGTTTTCCGGGAGCTTTTCAAAGCCGCCTTTTTTCCAGGTAATGAGGCTGCCGGATTTTTTACCGGTTTCCTGTGCGTACTCCATGAATAAGGGAGCCATGATCTCCCCGCATTTTTCGATGGATATGAACAGGCCAAAGACTTTCATTATCGTCGCCATTATCCTCATGGATGCGGGGATAATGTTAATCTGATTTGTCCATACCGTTTGATGGATAGAGAAGCCGATAAACGAAACCTTATTGGCCTTTTCTTTATACAGTTCATGCAGCGTTATCAACAGCATTCTTTTTGCCGCCATGGCTTGGTGAATCGCGTCTTCATAATTCCACTGCTTCGACATTTGCATGTCGTCCCAATAGATTTTGCCGCCGGGAGTGGCGTTGAATATGACGCGCCCTCCCCTCGTCGATTTTTCCAACAACCCCAATAGCTGCGCTACCAGATAGAACTGGGACAGATAATTGACCTGAAAGTGCGAGTCCATGCCATCGGGCGTTTCTATCCTTTGCGAAGCGTAGCCTAAGCCCGCGTTGATGAAGATCGAGTCAAGGAAATCGTGCCGGCTTTTTATAGTCAGCGCCGCGTTTCGTACGGAACCCATATCGGATAGGTCGCATAGGGCAAGGGATAGCGTAGCGCCGGGGCTTTCCTTTTTTATTTCATCGATAGTCTTTAACCCAAGCGCTTCTGATCTGCACAGTATAATGATCTCGTTTTCTTCTCCGCTGTGTGCCGCGA
Organism: Spirochaetaceae bacterium UBA5200; assembly: GCA_002412825.1. GTDB lineage: Bacteria > Spirochaetota > Spirochaetia > Treponematales > UBA12059 > UBA5200. Next base: position 43,051 of record DHVU01000026.1, on the reverse strand, counting down.
GCGCCTTGGCGACTCCCTTGCCCATGCCATTAGTGCCGCCGGTAATCAGTATTTTCATGATTCGTCCCTTTTTGATTCGCACTCGAACACCTCGCCTATGCTCACGCCGAAGGCCAAGGCTATGCGGAAGGCCAATTCCAGGGAAGGGGAATATTTATCCGCCTCCATGGCTATGATGGTTTGCCGGGAAACGCCGGCCTTCTCCGCCAGGGCTTGCTGTGTCATCTCCCCGGCGAAAAAGCGCAGCCTGCGTATGTGGTTGGTGATGCGCAGCTTGCCTTCCATATCAGAAGCCCCTGCGGTAAAAAAAGAGTTGGGAAAAGCCTTCAAGAATACTGCCGGCGAAGAAGCTGAAGAACAGGATGTTCAGCATAGCCGCGGGCGGATATCCCAACACGAGGCTGAATAGGGCGGCGATAAAGCCGGCGCCGGCTAAGCCAAACCCCACGCGCAGCGATTTAAGCTCTATAAGCTTGTCCCGCTCGTCCTCAACCATTTCGCCCTTTATGGTGCGCTCTATCGCCTTATCATCGCTCTTCTCGTCACGGATTTTTTCCCGCAGTGCTATGCCTACGGAGAGCAGGATGTGAAACAGTATCTGCAGGACGATGGTGACGACTATGCCTATGCCGATGTACTTAAGCATCATCCACGCCCAAAGGCCCAGATTATCGAGCGGGGCGGCGCCGGCCCGATATCGGCCTAGGGCATCGATGGTATAGGCTCCCATGAGTATGAGCGCGGATACTATACTGGTTATGGTTTTCTTCTCTTGATACGACATGGCGTTTCTCCTTACATATAGTAGGTCTTGATTTACTTAATGTATATCATGAATTGCTATTTGTCTAGTATTTCTTACATTTATTTTTGGTTTATTATTCGCCGTCACCGGGAAGAGCGCAAGCCGCTATGATACTATATCGCTGAACTAAGCTTTTAGAGGGTCAATACGAATCAGTTCAGGTGATTCCGGGATCGGTTTGATGGCGTACTGAGACCCTTTTACCGCCCATACTCGCGGAATCCTGCGCCATGGGCAAAACGCGCATACGCGCGCCGCATCGTGTATATATGGAGGCAAACGTTGAAACCGCTTGGCATATGGCTTTCTATGGCGTACTTTTTTATTCCCGCCCTTATTTTTGCCGGCGCTTATTACTTGATAATGCCTTGGCTATTGAATAAGGGCGTGCTTCCCTATTACGCCTATGCTATCGGTTTAGGCGTACCCCTCGTTGGCCTGCTGATAGCTGCCTTGATGGCTTATACGCTAGAAGGCAATCCCATGCGCTGGTCGGCCTTGATGTCGCGTTTCGGATATCGGCCCTTGTCCGGCCGTGATCTTCTGGTCGTCGCTATCATTTTTGCCGTTGAGATGCTGCTCTATTTTGGGCTGAGCCTGATCACATCCTGGCTAATCCGTCGGCAAATCCTGCCTATACCAACAGGGCTGCCACCGTTTCTTGACCCCCGAACCGTATGGACTCAGGATACTCTGGAGGCGGCAACGGGCGGATTAAAGGGAAACTGGCTGCTTCTACTGCTGTCCGCCGTATTGCTGATCGTGAATGTAGTAGGGGAAGAATTTTGGTGGCGCGGCATAGTGCTAGCGCGGCAAAGACTGGCATTCGGCGCGGGGACTCTCGTGGTTCATGCCTTACTGTGGACGATGTTCCATAGGTTCAAGTACTGGGATCTACTGAATCTGCTGCCGCTTTCGTTTGGGCTGACCTTCGCGGTGCTGTATTTAAAAAACAGCAGCGCGGGCCTCCTTATGCACTTTATCAGCAATGGGGTGGGCTTGGTTCCTATAGCCCTTGGCGTGCTGGGTAGGGGCTCCTGATAGGCGGCTCATCCGGCATAGCCTCATTCGACGGGGCCACCGGCGGCCAGGGCAAGAAAGCGCTCGAACAGCTCGCCGTCATAAAAAACCTGCTCTTGAATATAATGCAGGCCAGTGTCATAGGCGGTCAGCTTACCGCTACCGCCACGCGAATTGAGCTTTTCCACGCTTGCCTCGGCAAGGGCAAAAGCAATCGAAGGATCGCTCCGGTCATGAAAGGCGAATACGGGCAGCCCTGCCAATCGGCTATAGCGCGGCCGGATAGGAGGCGTATATACAGGACCAGCTATGGGCGCTAGCGCCTTGAACAGCCCCGGCCTGTACATGCCCAGAGACCAGGTGGCTATGCCGCCCATGCTTACGCCGGACAGGAATACGCGGCCCGGATCAAGCCCGTATTCAGCGACGACTTCCATGATTAGGGTTACGAGGCGCCGGTGCATGAATGTCCAGAAGCCGCCCTTCGGGCAGAGGGGCGACAAGGTGGCAAAAGGAAAGCCTGGCTTTCCGTAGGCATATCCTGCCAAGCCAAGCCCCTGCCCCTTAGGGTTATCCATGAGCAGATCAAGCGGCCCGCCCCGCTCTTCAAGGCTATGGAGGAAGACGATAAGGGGAGGATGGCTTCCGCCCGCTACGGCGCCGGGTAACGTAAGAACATAGTGAAGCCCGGCGGAACTAGACTTGCCCTGTACGAGCATGGGCACATCCTTATTAAGGGCGCTACCTGCGTTAAGCGCGGGCTGAGCGGCTTGATCGCTCGCGCATGAGCCGAAGCCGGAAACAAAGATGGCCAAGGCCAGTACGCGCAGCTGCCTGCGCAGAAATTTTTCCTTAAGTATGCGCAAGCCGTGCCCCCTCTTGCTTAAGCGTCCGCCCTAAAACTTCGCCCCTCCGCCTGGCAGAGGCGCTTAGCCAGGCGCCGCCCATCGATACCGCAGGGAGGTAGGCCGCCGCCCGGATTTAACCATTGGCCAAGCATGTAAAAACCGGCGAGCCCATCCAGGGTCCTAGGAAGTTTAGCTCCCATGGTCTTTATAGTAGGCAGCCAGCCTTCATAACTGCCATGCCAGTTATTCGTATAGCGTATGAGCGTCGCGGGAGTTGAAAGGTCGCTATACTCCACCGCCGACGCTATGCCAGGAAGCTCGCTGTCAAGGGCCGCTATTATGCGGCGCTTCGACTCTTCCTTGGCGGCGTCATAGGCCGAGCGGTCCCGGGCGCGCAACTCCGTCCACCAGCTATCGTTAGTGGTGGATATCATCACCATGGCCGCCGTTTTTCCCGCGGGGGCCGCGCCAGGATCGAAGCTGAAAAAGCGTATGCCCATGCCTAAAAGCGTCAATTCGCCGCCCTCAAGCACCAGGGGCTGCTTTAGGGGGAAGGAATAGGAATGGGGATAGCTTGAGAAATCCCCCTTAAGGCCTAAGCCTAATAAGAGCAGGGACGGGAAACGGCGGAAGGACGCAAAAGCCTTGTCCAAGCCTGGGCTGCGGTATCGGCCTCCCAGCAAGCGCTCCACGGTATCGTGGGCATCCGCGGCGGATATGACGAGGTCGCCCCGCAGCTCTCCTTTTTCTCCCGCTATGCCCACGGCCTTACCGTTTTCTACCAGTATGCGGTCGACCCGGAAGCCATAGGATATGCTGCCTCCAAGGCTCAGGTATTTTTTTTCAATGGACCTGGCAAAGGCCGACGAGCCGCCGAGCGGGTACCCGCAGCTCTTTTTAGACATGAAGCCCAGCATCATGAATAGTCCCGCCACGGGGAAGTCCCCCATATCGCCGCTATAGAGCCCGGACAAGGCTTCCCTGAGCTTGGGGGAAGCGATACGCGCTAAAAGACTGGCTATAGGCAGCTTCATCCATGTGCCGAATATGGGCAAAGCGCCGGGCAGCGCAAACAGTATCCGGGCCGCCTCAGGCAGGGTAAGTTTATCCCAGGCTGCGGGCAGGTCGAAGCGGCTCATGTTCCGTATCGCGGCGGCGATGGACTTTATGAGCGGGCTATCATCCGGGCCAGCCAGGCGCGACAGCTCCGCCTCAAAGCGATCGGGATCCGTATACACGGTAAAGCGGTCGCCGTCGGACAGCTTTATGACGGTGAATATATCCCACTCGAGGTAGTTGAGCTCCCCTGCGCCGAGTTCGCGCCAAATATGGTGCATATTGCTTCGTGGGCTTGATCCCATGAGCCAGTGTATGCAGCCGTCAAAGCGGTAGCCCTGGCGTTCCCACGCGGTGCATAGCCCACCCGGAAGGGTATGCTGGTCGAAAATGTGGGTAGTAAAGCCGTTACGCTGCAGGTAGCTGCCGGCGGCAAGCCCCGCTATGCCCGCGCCAATGATTAAAACGCTTTTGCCCATGGTTCCCCCTTGAACCGGCTCCCCTTGAGGCAGCCTGGGCCATCCGCAGTAAAGCCGGATGGACATCGACTTGAAGCCGGCCCTAGCTAAGGCGCCGACTTTATAAGGAATCGAGTTTAACTGTAGCGCATGGCTATAATTTAGCATGTGAGTTTTGGGTTAATTTTTTTGGTGCTACGAAGCTTGTAAACCTGGCTCGCCTTCAAGGCCGCTTTGCCAGCTCCGCGAGCAGTACCCTGCGCATCTCCTCTTCCCCGTCGCTCTGATTGGAGAGTATGGAAAGGATCAGGCCCCGCTCGGGGTATATGCGGGAATCGAAGCCCACCCCGTGATCACCGCCTACGATTAAAAGGCTTCCGTCATCCGCCCTACGCGTAAGGCCGCAGGCCGCCCAGCGTTCGCCGTCTATATGCAGCCGGGGCCGTAGCCAGTCCTCCACGAGGCCGGGCTTGAGTATGGCTCCTTCCAGCAATGCGGGCCAGAAACGCTCAAGGTCAGGCGCGCTGGCGTACATGCCCCCGTCGCCGCCTCCCCGTATGGGAACCTTGTATATGTTTGTTTTAAGGCCGTCGCCCACGTAACCCTTAGCGCAGTTCGGCGGCAGCTCGTCGAAGGCGAAGAAGCCCGAGTCTGCCATGCCGGCGGGTTTGAGCACCTCAGCTTCGACGAAGTCACGGTACGGCCGCCCGCTGAGGCTTTCTATAAGTATGCCCAGCGCCACGTAGCCGCCGTTGGAATACGCGTAGGCTTGGCCCGGCGGGCCCTTCATGGGCTTGCCCACGAAGAGGGGCAGGTAGTCCGAGGGCGTGGCAAGGTAGCACCAGGGGATTTCCACCCGGAAATTATCGTAGTCCTCGATCTCGTCTTCATCCAGGTAATCGTAGCAGCCCGAGTTATGGGTAAGCAGCTGCTCCACGGTGGCCGCGGGGTCTATCCAGCTATGAAAGTCGGGATGCAACGAGCCCACCGCGCTGTCCAGGCGGAGCAGGCCTTCTTCAATAAGGCGGCCTATGCCCAGGGCCGTGAAGAGCTTGGTTCCGGAGGCTATGGCGAAGCGGGTATCCTCTTCCGTCCGCAGGCGCTCGGCCCGGTCCCGGTAGCCCCAGCTCCCGCTGAACAGCAAGCCCGACGGGTCCGATACCCGTACGACGCCGCTGAAGCCGGTATCGCGGGCGCAGTTTTCAATGGCCGTTTCAAGGGCGATCATGCTTGCCTCCTCTGCGAGGGGCAAGTATAGCACAGGACAGGCGGCGGGTTGGCAATTGACCATCCCCCAGCATAACCGGAGTACATTCCCGTTATGCCTTGACTTTTCCGGAATTAGCTCCATAATTGTCATATGCAGCGATATCTAGCTCCATACATCGGCACTGACCTAAAAAAGAAGATCGTAGTATTGACCGGTCCGCGGCAGTCGGGCAAAACAACGCTTGCAAAGTCGCTATGCACGGCCTATGACTACTATAATTATGACGATCCTGGCTCACGGCTCACGCTGCAGGATCGCAGCTGGGATCGCCGCAAAGAGCTGGTGATTTTCGATGAACTCCATAAAATGCGCGACTGGCAGACCTGGATAAAGGGCATCTTCGATATAGAAGGCGTAAAGCCAGGCTTGCTTGTTACCGGCAGCGCGCGTATGGATATGCTCAGAAAAACCGGGGACTCCCTTGCCGGCAGATTTTTTCCATTTCGCTTGCATCCGCTCGATGTAAAGGAAGCCGCGGCGATTTTTGAACCGGAAGAGGCGTTGCGCCGTATACTGAGCGTAGGATCTTTCCCCGAACCCTTCCTTGAAGGTGACCCTGTGGCGTATGCGCGCTGGAAAAAGTCGCATATCGACGTGATACTCCGCTACGACATGCTTGATCTGACTCGGATGACCGATATCACTGCCATAGAAATCTTGCTTGAGCTGCTCCGAAGCCGCGTAGGCTCGCCGCTATCCTATGCTAACCTTGCCGGCGACCTTCAGCGGGATGCAAAGACTATAAAAGCTTGGCTACAGATACTAGAAGACCTCTATATTATCTTTCCGGTCCGTCCTTGGCACCGCAACATCGCGAGGTCAGTGCTCAAGGAGCCTAAGTATTATTTCTATGATACGGCGCAGGTTAAAGGCGACGAAGGCTGCCGCCTGGAAAACGCCGTAGCCTGCGCGCTTAAGAAGGAATTGGATTTCCTTTCGGATACGCGCGGGGAAGACTGCGGACTGCATTACCTGCGTACGCGCGACGGCAAAGAGCTTGATTTCGCGGTGGTCCGCAATGGCGATTTAACGCACCGTATTGAAGTGAAATGGTCCGACTCGGGACGGGCTAAAGCATTCGACCACTTTCCCGGCGTTAATCCAGAAACCCGCTCGATACAGTTAGTCGGGCAACTTAGCCGCGATAAGACCTGGCCGGATGGGCTACTTATGGCCGATGCCGCGCGCTGGCTAGCCGCTATGCGGCTAGACTCATGAGGCAGTGATTAGCCAAACTACCTTCCATAGCTTCCTCGATGTGCCAGACACAAGCTTCGAGGAACTATGTAAACCCTAATCCCTAAGCAGGTGCAGGGCGAAGCCCCCGAGTTCCTTGTCCAAATACATGACTTTGAGCCTGCCCTTATCGCTCTTGGCGGTGTCGGGCAGCGGCGCGTAGCCGTAGCGGGCCATGAAGGCCAGGGCGCGCTCCACGCTGTTACAGCGTATGGCCAGATGGCCCATAGAGCCTAGATAGGGGCTTTTCATGACCTCGAAGTCGGCGCCGGCGAAAGTGGAGGTGGCGCCGTCTCGAAGGGCAAAGCCCATGGCGGCGAACATGGAGGCCACGCCGGCTGCCTCATCGGCGTCGCGCTGGTTCATGCCCACGTGGGCCAGGGCAAAGCCGTGTACCGCGGCCACGGCCTGGGAGCAGAGCGCTGCTATGGCGCCCCAGTCGCCGGCTTCGATAAGCTCGGGCTTTACCATCCAGCTGCCGCCGGCAGCCAGCACGGAAGGGTGCGACAGGTAGGAGCTTAGGTTGCCCAGGCCGATGCCGCCGGTGGGCATGAATTTAATGGAACCGAAGGGAGCGGCCATGGCCTCGAGCATGGATAGGCCTCCTGATGCCTCCGCGGGAAAGAACTTGAATACGTCCAGGCCCTTGGCCATGCCCGCCTCTATCATGCTGGGGTTGTTCACGCCCGGCAGTATGGGCACGCCGCGCTCGAGGCACCAGTCCACGGTGGCGGGGTTGAAGCCCGGCGACACGATGAAGCGCGCGCCGGCATCTACGGCCTTCTTGGCAAGCTCGGGATTGATCACGGTGCCCGCGCCTACGACCAGGTCGGGGCACTCGGCGCTCATACGGCGTATGGATTCCTCGGCCGCGGCGCTGCGGAAGGTCACTTCTGCCACCTTCAGGCCCGCCGCGGAGAGGGTCTTGCCCAGCGCGGGGGCTTTGGCGGCGTCCTCCAGCTTTATGACCGGCACCAGGCCGGCTTCGAATATGGTCGTGAACAGGGGGGTCATTGGCGCATCCTCCGAAAGAGCAAGTTTGGCAGGCAGTATAGCACGGCCTAGCGGGACAGGTAGCCCCCGTCCAGGGGAATGATGGCGCCATGCACGTAGTCGGAAGCCTTCGAGGCAAGGAATACGACGAGGCCCTTCATGTCCGCGCCTGTGCCCCAGCGCCCCGCCGGTATGCGCGCGCTTATCTCAGCGCGGCGCTTCTCGTCGGCCAGGAGCCTCGCGTTCATATCCGTATCCATGTAGCCAGGCGCTATGGCGTTGACGTTTATGCCGCGGCCGGCCCACTCGTTGGCCAGGGCCTTGGTAAGCTGGGCTACGCCGCCCTTGCTGGCCGCATAGGCGGGCACGGTAAAGCCGCCGAAGAAGCTCAGCATGGAGGCCAGGTTGATGATCTTGCCGCCGCCCTGCGCCAGCATGAGGCGCCCGGCAAGCTGGCAGCCTTGGAACACGGCGGAGAGGTTCACGTTCAGCACCTCGTCCCAATCCTCGAGGCTGAAGTCTTCGCAGCGCGCCCTGCGCTGTATGCCGGCGTTGTTTACCAGTATGTCGAGGCGGCCGCCCAGGAGCGAGACCGCCTCCTCAAAGCCCGTAGCCAGGCTATCCCGCGAGGACAGGTCGGCCTGTATGCCAAAGGACTTATAGCCTCGGCCAGCAAGCTCCGAGGCGGCTCCATGGACGCTGTCGCTGGAGGCGACGATGGCTACGGCCGCGCCCGCCTCGCACAGGCCCTCGCTTATGCCAAGCCCTAGGCCCTTATTGCCGCCGGTAACGATGGCTGTCTTGCCCTGCAGGTCGAAGATATCCATGGTAGCTCCTCTCTATGACCGAAGTTTCATTCATAGCGCGACGGCGGCCCGTAACGCAAGGGCAGCCCAGGCTCCTGGGCTGCTGCCGATGCGGACTCGCGCGTGAGCCGCGCCGCGGCAACGCTTTATATTTCCGCCATTGCAGTATTGGTAAAAAAGGGTACTATAGTTATACTTTGACCGGATTATCATGGTGTACAAAGGAGCGTTCAACGATGAAAGCAGCCAGGATCAGCGACAAAATATGGGCTCTGCACGCGGATATAGAGACCGACGACCTATTCGAGGGCATTTGGCCCATACCCGACGGCGTATCGCTTAATTCCTACCTGGTAAAGGGCGAGAAGGTAGCCCTTATAGACTTGGTGCGGGACTGGAGCGGCGCGGCCGATAAGCTCAAGGCGCAACTAGATAACCTGGGCATAAGCATAGACTCCATCGACTACCTGATATTGAACCACCTGGAGCCCGACCATACGGGCTGGCTGGCCGAGTTCAAGAAACAAAACCCCAACGTAGAGATCCTGGCCACGGCCAAGGGCGTGGAGCTGGTAAAGAGTTTCTATAAGATCGAGGACGGCCTGCGCGCGGTAAAGTCCGGCGACAGCCTAGACTTAGGCGGCGTAAGCCTCGTCTTTGAGGAGATACCGAACGTGCACTGGCCCGAGACCATGGTCACCTTCGAGCCCGAGTCGGGCGTTCTCTTCGCCTGCGACGCCTTCGGCGGCTTTGGGAAGCTTGGCAACCGGCTTTTCGACGACGAGTATTACGCGGAGGACCACGCGTTCTTCGAGGCGGAAAGCCTGCGCTACTACGCCAATATCGTGTCGAGCTTCAGCCTCTTCGTGAAGAAGGCCATACAGAAGCTGGCCGCGCTGGATATCAAGGTGGTGGCGCCAAGCCACGGCATCATTTTCCGCGAGAAGCCTCAGCGCATCATAGACCGCTATGCCAAGTACGCGGGCTACATGGAAGGCCCGCAGGAAAAGGAAGTGTGCGTGGTATGGGGCTCGATGTACGGCAATACCGAGAAGGGCCTGCAGGCGGCGCTCAAGGGCCTTGAGGACGAGGGCGTGCCCTACTCGCTGCATCGCGTGCCTAACGAGGATGTATCCTATGTGCTGGCGGACGCGTACAAGAGCGCGGGCATACTGATAGCCATGCCCACCTACGAATACAAGATGTTCCCGCCCATGGCCTACGTGCTAGACCTCTTCGAGCGCAAGCACGTTTGGAGCCGCAAGGCCCTGCGCATAGGCAGCTGGGGCTGGGTAGGCGGGGCTAAGAAAGAATACGAGGCTAAGATAGCGCCGCTCAAATGGGACTGCATAGAGCCGGTTGAATGGGCCGGCGCCGCCGACGAGGATACCTTAAAGCTCCTGCGCGAGCGGGGCCGCGAGCTTGCCCGGGCGGTAAAAGGCGCGTAAGAGGCAGGCTAAAGGCCAGGTCCCGGGCGCTTAAAACGCTCGGGACCCCGGCACGCTAAACCCGCGCCNNAGGTTAGCCAGGTCCTTGCCGCTCATGGCCGCCGGGACCTTGACCATGTAGAACAGATAGATTTCATCCTCCCCGTACTCCATGCCCCAGGAGCCGATTTTAATGCCGGCATTATGCTCAAGCAGGCTGGCAAGCGTATCGTAGTCGGGGTAGTCGTCAAGCACGGCGCCCATGCCCCAAAGCTCCCGTATCTCCAGCCCTTCGTATTCCTCGGTAGCCGAAACCACGTATACGCTATGGGAACGCTCTGGGTTGCCGTTTATCTCATAGCTGACCACGTAATTGCCGCTGTCGTTTATATCGTACACGACCTTAGCCGCGTCCAAAGCCTTGCCTACGCGAGTATCGGCTTTCTGGGCATAGAGGGTCGCCGCGGCGATCAATAGGAACAAAAACATCAAGCTTCGCTTATTCATGGGCTCTTCCTTTCAGGGGGCTTTATACGAGCCCTCGTAACTGCTCTTCCAGTTATGCTATCTGGCATGGCCAGCCATACCTGACTTTAATGACCATAGTGTGGCGCGCTTTATGGGGAAAAACAAGGACGGTAGCGCTATATTGCACTGTACGCCAAGGATTTCCTTTTGCATTCCGCCGAGAAATGCGCCTATACTAAGTCCTATATACGTAAGGCTCATCGATGGAGGCGGGATGGAAGGCTACGACATCGAGTCGCTCATCAAGGATATACTTGACGCCCGTATGGACGATGCGCTCGAACGCCTGAACCAGGCTTCGTTCCGCGACGGCTATGCCGCCATGATACACGATTTCCTCGACCCTACCCTACAGCGCATAGGCAGCATGTGGTCCATAGGCACCATATCGCTCGCCCAGGGTTATGTAGCGGGCAAGATAGCGGAGCTTGTGCTCAATAAGGCCATTGAGAGCGGCGAAGCGTCGGCTCTGGCCGAAGAGCAGGGCGTGGCCGTACTCGGCAATATTGAGGACGATTTTCACGCGCTCGGGCGCAAAATGGTGGCGTCCTTCCTGCGCCTCGACGGCTGGAAGGTGGAAGACCTCGGCAACGACGTCCTGCCCAGGGCCTTTGTCGACGCGGCCCTAAGGCTGAACGCCAGGGTTATAGGAGCGTCCGCCATGATGCTCTCAACCGCCCTCAATGTGCGCGCCTTGCGCGCCGAACTGGATAGCCGCGGGCTATCGGGCTCCATACAATTGGCCGTGGGCGGCGCGGTGTTCCGCATGCGCCCCGGCCTCGTCGACGAAGTGGGCGGCGATGGCAGCGCGCCTTCCGCCATGGAAGCGCCGGCGCTCTTCCGCGCGCTGAAAGAGCGGGCCAAGCCATGACCAGCATGCAGCGCCTGGGCGCCGTGCTCGCCGGCGACAAGCCCGACCGCCCCCCTTATGGCCTCGTATGCGGCTCCATGGGCGCCGCCCTGAGCTCCTGCGAGCTTGACGACTACTACCGCGACCCTAAGCTTTACGCCAAGGGACAGGCCGCCATCTGCGCCAAGCTCGATCCGGATATTTTATTCTCTCCTTTTCTCTTCGCCTATGAGGCGGCGGCCTTTGGCGCGAAACTGGCGAAGCAGGCGCGCTCGGTGCCCAACGTGGCCAAGCCGCCCTACCGCTCCGTGGAAGAAGCGCTAGCGGCACCGCTACCGAGCCTGCGCGAGGATAGCTATCTGCGCTTCCTCATCGAGGCCACAGAGGCTACGGCCGATATGGCGCAAGGCCGGCGCATCGTGGCAGCCCCTATTACCTCGCCCATAGACCTGCCCGCCCTGCTCATAGGCATAGAAGCCTGGCTGGACGCCCTCCTCTTCAAGCCTGAGCTAGCCGCCCTCTTAAGCGAGCGGGCCACGGAGCATTTCGTTTCGCTCGGCTCAGCCTTCCTGGCCGCCGGTGCCGCCATGCTGGCCAGCCCGGTCATGTTCGCCAATCCTTCCATACTGGACGAGGCGAGCGCGAAGCGCCTCACCCTGCCTATCCTGCGCGACGCCTTCGGCCGCCTGCCCGGCCCCATCGTATTCCACCACGGAGGCAATGCCATTGCCGAACATATTGGACTCTATGCTGGGCTACCCAATGTAGCGGGCTTCCTGCTCAGCGAACGCGACAGCTTCTCGGCGGCCAGGGCCGTTGTGGGTTCCGATACTATACTCATGGGCAATATATCGGGGCCGCACTTCGACGCCTACAGCCCCGAACGCTTGAAACAGAAACTTGACGAGCTTATAGAGGACAGGAGCGGCGACCATCGCTGGATATTCTGCAATTCCAGCGCCGAATTGCCGTCCTGGACTCCCCCGGAAAACCTCGCCATCGTAAGGGAAGCCTTCCAACGCGGTGGATACTAAAGCGATGGCATACCCTAAGGCGTTCTCGTGAAAGCCAAGATCCCGCTCATAGCCTGCGGCATTTTCCGCCAGGAGTTCGAGGCTTTGCCCCCCGACCTCAAGGAAGCCTTCTCGCCAGAGTACCTGGACTCCATGCTGCACATGCGGCCGCTCGAGCTCGACGCGGCCCTGCATGCCGCCTTGGAAAAGCAAGGCGATGCCGCGAGCGTACTGCTCTTCGGCGATTGTTGCCCCTTCATGCGGGAAATTTCAGAGACTATGGGTCGCAAACGCAGCGAGGGTATTAACTGCTGCGAGATCATGCTCGGGCATGAGCGCTACAAAGCACTTCGTCGCGAGGGCGCGTTCTTCTTCATGCCCGAATGGACCGAGCGCTGGGAGGAAGTCTTTAAATTCGAGCTGGGCTTCAGCGATGAAGCTCTAGCCAGAGCCTTTATGCAGGATACCATGAAAAAACTTGTGTACATTGACACGGGCCTTCATCCGGTGCCTTACGCCACCCTTGCCGCCATAGAACGCTACTTCGAGCTGCCCGTAAGCGTGGAACGGGCGGGGCTAAGCCAGCTTGAAAAAGCCTTGCGCGAAGCCTTGGCAAAGGCAAGGCCATGAGCGACGACCAGGGCGCCGCCTTCTCCATGCTGCTCTCCGACCTCCTGGAAAACATACTGGCCAGGGCGGAGAACCCCAAGGACTGCGCTACCCACCTAAGCGGCAGGATACGCGACCTCATAGGCGTAAAAAGCGTATTCGTGTTCCAGTGCTCATCCATAGCGCCGAGCCACGAACATGCACTGCTCTCGGTAACGCCGGAGCGCAGGCGGGACATAGCTGATAGCGCGGCCATGGAAGCCCTTATCAGGCTTGCCCATGGCCTGCGCGGCGTACAGTATATAGATCCGCAGGCTGACTGCGCTTGCGAAAAAGAGCCGGATTTGGATGCGGACATGCATAAGGCTCTATGCGCGGCGCTTCTGGGGCTCCAGTCAGGATCGAGCATTTTCGTACCGCTCCGCTATGGGGACAGGCAAGTAGGCATGATCCTCCTACTCGACGTTTTGGACGAGCACAATATAGCCACGCTTACGGCCAGCCTTGAACGTCTAGCCGGGGTGCTCGCGCTCATACTGCGCAACGCCTTCTTATACGGCGACCTGGAACGGGCAGTGGCCGAAAGGACCAAGACGCTCGAAGATGAACAGGCCAAGCTGCGCATGGCCTTAACAGAGAAGGAGGTGCTCCTTAAGGAAGTGCACCATCGAGTCAAGAATAATCTTCAGATCATCGACAGCCTTTTGCACATGCAGTCGGAGCGCAGCGAGTACGCGGCGGTAAAGCAGGCGCTGGCCGAAGGGCGCGGCAGGGTATCCTCCATGGCCATGGTACATGAGGAACTATACCGCTCCGAAGATCTGTCCACGCTAGAACTCGAGCGCTACCTTCCCAGGCTCGTCGACAAGCTCTTCCTGGGCGGCAATAAGGCGATACAGTGCGAGTATGCGCTGGAGCCGTTGCGGGTGAGCCTGTCCGCCGGCATACCCATAGGCCTCATCGTGAACGAAATCGTCATGAACGCCTTCAAGTATGCCTTCGCCGAACGCTCTGGCGGCAAGCTTGCGCTCAAGCTCAAGCGCGATGGAAGCCTGTACAGGCTATGTATCAAGGACGATGGACCGGGCTTGCCGCCGGGCCTGGATCCGGCTACGCAGGATACCCTGGGCATGTCCATCGTTCGCGGCTTGGCCGACCAGCTGGGCGGAGAGGCTCGTTGGCTATCGGGCCAGGGTTTAATCTTCACCCTGACCATAGCCGCTGACGGCCTTAGCCCCTAAGCGGGCAGGCGGGCGCGCGCCGATTGGGCATGGGCGGCAAGCCCCTCCATGTCAGCCAGGCGCATGGTGTCGCGGGCAATGCCTTCAGCGCCATCGCTTCCATCCATGCGGAGCCAGCTACGCACCCGCAAAAAATCGAATACCGACAAGCCTCCGGAAGACCTTGAGCGGCCTGCCGTGGGCAGGGCGTGGTTGGGGCCGGCGCCGTAGTCGCCGAACACCTCTGCTGAGCGGGCGCCTATGAACAGGGCTCCCGCGTGCCTTATGAGGCGCCGTACCCCCTCGGGTTCAGCCAACGCCAGCTCAAGGTGCTCGGGCGCGAAGCGGTTAGCCGCCTCGGCCAGCGCTTCCTCCACAGAAGAAGCCGCGCCGCCCTGGTCGCATGCGTAGGCCCAGGACTTGGACAGGGCGCTTTCCGCGTTGTCCGCGGAGGCCGTGCTTAAGGCCCTCAGTTCTTTCAGGGCAGAAGCAAGGGCGGCTTCCACGGCGCGGATCTGCGCCTCGTCGGCGCAGGCCAGGCAGGCGAGCGCGTCGGGGTCGTGCTCGGCCTGCGCCAGAAGGTCCCAGGCCAGGGTACGCGGGTTCGCGCTGCCGTCGCTCAGTATAAGGAGCTCGCTCGGGCCCGCGGGGGCGTCGGTGCGTACCGCGGCCTGGGCCTGCAGCTTGGCGGCCGCCACGTAGCGGTTGCCCGGGCCCACGATAAGGTCGCGCGCGGACAAGGGCCCCGCGCCGTAGGCGAAGGCCGCTATGGCTTGGGCGCCGCCCGCCGCCAGGAACAGCCCGGCATCAGCGAGCGCGCAGGCGGCTAAAATAACCGGCTCGGGCCGCGGGCAGGCCACGGCTACGTCGCTCACGCCCGCGCTCCGCGCCACGAGAGCCGTCATGAGCACGCTGGAAGGCAGGGGGAAGCGCCCCCCCGGCGCGTAACAGCCGGCCCTCTCAATGGGCACGAGCTCGTGCCCGGCCCTGCCCCCCGGTATGGCCATGGATAGAGGCTCAAGGCAGGCCAGCTGCGCCTTGGCAAAGCCTTCTATACGCCCGGCGGCCCGTTCAAGCGCCTCTCGCTCGGCGTAAGGCAGGCTAACGAGCGCCGCCTTAAAGTCGTCGGGCCCGTACCAAAGCCTGCCGGCGTTGCCGTCCAGCTCGGCGGCCAGCCGCGCCAGTTCAGCCTCGCCGCCTTCGCGCACGCTCTCCATGATGGCCCGCACGCGCGCCTCGGTAGCCGGATCCGAGGCGGATACGCGCCGCGTGCCTATGTCCGCGAGCGCTACGCGTCTCAGTGTATACTGCTCTTCCACGGCTCTCCGCCTTTCTGTTCGTAGGGACGCTTGGCGTTGCCCGGGCGCCTGGTAAGACGCAGCGCCCGCTCGTCGAGCACGCGCTCCGCCTCCTCAAGGCTCGAGCCTTCCTTGGCAAGCTTAACCGCCGCGAAATATATAAGGTCGGCGGCTTCTTCGGCGCTGCGCCGGGGTCCTTCCGCTTCTGCCAATTCTGCGGCTTCCTCGGCCAGCTTGGCGGCCAGGAGCCCGTTTTCGCGGAAGAGCCGGGCCGAGTAGGAAGCTTTGGGCGCTTCGCCGGCTTCGGCCTCGGCCCTGCGCCCGGCCACGGTGCGCTCAAGGCGAGAGAAGCCGGAGTCCGCCCGGTCGTCATGGCCTATGGCCGGAGGCGCCCAGCAGGAGCGCTTGCCGCGGTGGCAGAAGCCCGCGCCGTTCTGGCGTACCACGAAGCGCAGCGCGTCGCGGTCGCAGTCGGCGTCCACCCGAAGGAGCTCCTGGGCATTGCCGCTGGACTGGCCCTTGCGCCACAATCCCCGCGTGCGCGAATGGTATACGCCGGCGCGTTCCGTAAGCGCTACCTTAAGGCTCTCCTTGTCCGAGTAAACGAGGCCCAGGGCTATGCCCCGCTCGTCGCACACTACCGTGGGCCACAGCCCGTCGGGCCGGTCGGAGCGCAGGCAGGCGGCGAAGGCCTCCGCCGGATCGAGTATGCCCTTGTACATGGCCATGCCCGCCTGCACGTCCGCGCCAAGCGCGTCAAGCTCGGCTACCTCGGCCGCCTCGCGCACGCCGCCTGCGAAGCAGAGCCTGCCGCTATACGACAGCTCGTCGGCAAAGGCCAGCATATCCCTGGCGTAGCCTAGGTCAAGCCCGCCAAGGCCGCCCTCCCGCTCTATGGAGGTAAGGAGAAAGCCGCCCGCATAGGGGGCAAGTTCCTTTAGGCGGGCGCGTATGTCCACGCCGGTATCCGCCTGCCAGCCTTCCACGGCGAGCTTGCCCTTGCGCCCGTCTAAGGCGGCGATAATGCGCTCGCGGGGAAAGGCCGAAAGGAACTCAGGCTCGGCCTTGGTGCCTACCATGACGGCCTGCGCTCCCGCGTCCAAGAGCCGGGTCAGGGTATCGGCATCGCGCACGCCGCCGCCCACGCGGCAGGATGCGCGGCGCAGCATCTTGAGTATGAGCTCAAAGTTATCGCCGCGACCAAGGGCCGCGTCCAGGTCGACCACGGCTATCTGGCCATAAATACGGTAACGCTCGCAGAGCTCCAGGGGGTCGCCGCAGTCCATTTCGAAGGTCTTGCCTCCGATTAACTGTACGGCCCTGCCGCCCATAATATCGATAGAGGGAATAATCATAATCGCACCTCCGCGCCGGCCCGGCGCAACGCAAGCTTAATAGACCTTATGGAAAGTTCGCCTCGGTGCAGGGCGCCGGCGAGCAGGGCCGCCGCCGCGCCCGCGGCTACCCCTTCTACTATGTGCTCGGCGCTGGCCACGCCGCCGGAGGCTATGATGGGCACCGATCCGGCCGCGGCCAGCGCGTCGCGCAGAAGCTCTAGGTCGTAGCCTAAGCCCGTGCCGTCGCGGTCGCGGCTGGTAAGGAGTATTTCGCCTGCGCCTAATTCGACGGCGCGCCGTATCCATGAAGGCACAGCCTCGTCCACGATGGTTTTCCCCGCGTCCAGCACGACCCGGGCTATGCCGTCGGCGCCACGGCTCGCGTCCACGGCTACCACGCAGGCCTGCGAGCCGAATTCCCTGGCTATGCCCTGCACGAGGCCGGGGTCGCGGTAGGCGCGCGAGTTAATGGCTATCTTGTCGGCTCCGGCGGCAAGGAGGGCTTCGGCGTCCGCGAGGCTGCGCACGCCGCCCCCGGCGCACATGGGCAGGCCGCAGCGGGCGCGCACGGCCCGTATGGTATGCGCCGCGGTGTCGCGGCCCTGCAGGCCAGCGCTTATATCCAGGAAGGTAAGCTCGTCCGCCCCTTCCTTCTCATAGCGCCAGGCAAGCTCGGCGGGGTCTCCCATATCTTTAAGGTCAAGGAAGCGCGTGCCCTTGACCACCCTGCCCTTATCCACGTCGAGGCAGGGTATGATACGCACGGCGCTGCGGCCCGGCCCCGCACCAGCCAAGGCTTCCGCCCCGGCCTTCTTCGCCTCCTCGCCCGTCGCGCTATCGCCGCCGCTCGCGCCATCAGCGCGGCGTATCCAGCGGGCAAGCAGGGCAAGGCCGGGTTCGCCCGACAGCTCGGGGTGGAACTGGCAGAGCAGCGAGGAGCCGCGCTCTATGGCGGCCACGAAGCGCTGGCCGTAATCGGACCAGGCAGCGGTCCAGCCGGCCGGCGGCGCGTCCAGCTTGTAGCTGTTGGCGTAGTAGGCCCAGCCTAGGCCCTCGAGGAGGGGGCCGCCGCCCGTCACGCGGTTCCAGCCGAATTGCGGCAAGGGCAGGCCGGTCGAGAAGCGGCTTATGCGTCCGGGCAGGGCGCCTATGCCCTCCGCGCCCGGGCTCTCGTCGCTCGATCCAAAGAAGAGCTGCATGCCCAGGCATATGCCCAGGCTGGGCAGGCCCTTGGCTATGCGCTCCTTGAAGGCCGCCCCTATGCCGCTCCGCGTAAGGCGCGATGCCACCTCGCCGAAGGCTCCCACGCCGGGCAGGGCCGCTATGGGCGCGGCGGCAAGCTGCAGCGGGTCGCGGCAGAGGCGCGGCACGGCCCCCGCCCTGCTGAGGGCTGCCATGAGGCTGGCTATATTGGCCCGGCCTAGGTCGGCCACGAGCACGAGGGGCGCGCTCATGCCGAGGCTTCCGGCCGCGATAGGCCGCCGTCGGGGTCCACGCTGCCCTTGGTGCTCGGCGCACCGCTTCCGTATACGCTCGAAGGCGCGAGCGCCTGCCTGAGCGCCAAAGCCACGGCCTTGAACGCGGCCTCCGCGCGGTGGTGGTCGTTGTCGCCGCGCAGGAGGTCCACATGGAGGGTTATGCCTGCCGCCGTGGCTAGGCTGCGCAGGGCGTGCTCCGCGTTCTCCGAGGCGAGCGAGCCTATCATGGGACGCTTTAAGCCTAAGTCGAGCACGGCGTAGGGCCGTCCCGACAGGTCGACGACGGCGCGGGCCAGAGCCTCGTCCAGCGGGGCGTACGCATAGCCGAAACGCGCCCTTCCTGAGCCGTCGCCTAAGGCGGCGCGCAGGGCCTTGCCCAGGAGTATGCAGGAGTCTTCGGCGCTGTGGTGGTCGTCCACGTACAGGTCGCCCTTGCAGTCGAGCTGAAAGCCGAGCCCGGCATGAAAAGCCAGAGCGGACAGGAGGTGGTCGAGGAAGCCTATGCCGGTTTCTACGCGCACTATGCCGGGCTCAAGGCTGAAGTCTATGCGTATAGAGCATTCTTTGGTGGCGCGTTCCATGGTCATATAAAACTCCTTGCCGCGTCGAGGGCTTTTAAGAGCCGGCCGAAATCCTGCGCGTTGCCGGGGCAGCTTATGCGCAGCCCGTCTTCCAGGCCTGGCTTGCCCGCGTAGCTCCTGATGGCTATGCCGAGCCGGGCCAGGGCCTCGCTTAAGGCTGCGGCGTCCCGTACGCGCGCGAACACGAAGTTGGCCTGGGAAGGCAAGGCCCGTGCTCCGGCCGCCTGGAGGAACTGGTAAAGTTCATCGCGCTCTTTCTTAATCCGCGATACGGCTTTCATAAGCCCCCGCTCATCGTCCAGAGACACTAGGGCGAGGCGCGCCGCCAGGGGAGAGCTTGGATAAGGAGCGCCGGCGGCCCGCAGACGGTCGGCTTCGTCGGCGTCCGGCGCTATAGCATAGCCTAAGCGCAGGCCGGCCAATCCGTAGGTCTTGGAAAAGGTGCGCACGATAAACGTACTGCCTTCAGAGGCCAGCTCCGCGCTCGGGTCGTAGTCGGCGAAATCGGCGTAAGCGCCGTCGAAGAGAAAGGCTTTGCCCGGTTCGGCGCAGGCCCGGGCTATGGAGCGCAGATCCGACGCGCTTGCCGCGGCGCCGCTGGGATTGGCGGGGCTGGCCACGCACACGAGGCCCAGGGAAGCGCAGTTGGCTATGGTCTCCAGGCTCGCATAGAGCGGAAAGTCCTCGCCGTCGTACCAGGGCAGGCTGAGGGTCTCCGCGCCGCGCGTCGAGCCATAGATTGAGTACATGGGAAAGGCGGGCGCGTACTCAAGGAGCTTTGCTCCGGGCGAGAGCCGCGAAGCGCATACGCGGGCTATGGCCTCGTCGCCGCCGGCGCTGCACACGATGCGCTTGGGGTCGACATCCCAGAGCCGCCCGAGCCGCTGTTCAAGCTCGGCGAAATTCGGATAGCGGCATAGGTCGGCCTCGGTGGCCGCGGCCAGGCGCTGCAACGCGGAGGGCAGCATATGCCCTTCGTTGGCGTCCAAAAAGAGGTCTATACGCGTATCTTCAGGCCGCGGCCGATAGGCGCGGGCGGGATCTATCCAGGGTGAAAGAGAGGCTGCCTTGCGCTTGGGGCGCGCGCTGCTTGGTGCATTCATAGCCCCTCCGTTACGGCACGATCTGGCTGGGCGAGCTTACCACGATGTCGGTGCCCCCGCAGGCGCGTATGGAGCGTATGAGCTCGGGCAGCAGCTTGCGCGGCGCGGCTACCTTTACCGCGAAGCCCGAGTCGCCGCGCAGGGTGGACACGGTGGGCTGCTTCATGGCGGGCAGTATCTTTAAGAGGCTCTCAAGCCGGGCCGCGTCCACGTTTATCTCCAGCATTACCCGCTCGCGGGCGTTCAGCACGCTCTGAATGAGCACGGCAAGGTGCTCTATCTGGTCGCGGCGTACGGGGTCGTCCAGGGCCGCGGGATTGGCGTAGAGCCGCGTGGTGCTGCGCATGAGCTCAGCTACGATGGACAGGCCGTTCGCCCGCAGGGTAGAGCCCGTGGCCGTGTTGTCCACGATGCAGTCCGCGTCCTCGGGAGGGAACACCTCGGTAGCGCCGTAGGAGCGCACGAACAGCGCGTCCATGCCGCAGCGGTCTATCCACTGGCGGCTTATGCGCTCGTATTCGCTGGCCACGATTATTTGCCTGGCCGGCAGGCGGCCTCCCTCAAGGAGCGCGTCCGGCGCGGCGGCCACCAGCCGTACCGGGTCCATGCCCGTATCGAGCAGCTCGACGAGTTCCACGCCAAGCTCCGCCACCCAGTCGGCTCCGGCAAAGCCCAGGTCGCGGCTGCCTGAGGACAGCATCTCGACGATATTCTGCGGCTTAAGCACCTTCACGTCCACGCCTTCTAGCAGGGTGGACGGCCGGTAATCCCGTTCGCCTACGCGCAGGGGCAAGCCCGCTTCGGCCATTATGCGCAATACGCCGTCCTGCATGCGGCCCTTAGGCAGCGCGAGCCTCAAGTTTCCATCGTTCCTATCCATGTACGGGCTCCTTTCCGAGCGGCCCGGGATTTAAGCCCGGGACAAAGAAAAACCGGCCTGTCGCGGCCGGCCTTCGTTTCCGTATACGCCCGGAAAACGAAAACGCCGGCCTAAGCGGCCGGCGCATCGTTAGCGGGAAACCCCAGGGCTTCCTAAGCGCAAACGATCATCGCGACCGCGTTGGCGTGGCCGTGATGATGGAGATGCGCGAACTGTACGACTATGATGTTACTCATTAAAGAAACATATACACGCAAGAACGGGGCTTTGTCAAGCGCCCAGTTTAGCGTTGAAGCACAAACCCAGCTCAAAATCGCCTGCGCTCGTAGAAAAGCGCTGACTGATTACCGGGGCTATCTTTGGCCAGCTTATCTGATGGTTCTTGCCTTTGACCACGACGGGAGGGGAAATATCCAACTCTAAGCTGGTAAAGGCGGCGATGGCGTTGCCTGCCACTATGTTGGTAATCTCGCCTACGAGGCCTGACACGGTGGCCTTGCGCTCCTGCTCATCCTTAGTCTCCACGCCTGAAGCTCGTAGGAGCTCGTCTACGAGCTGCATGGGCAGGCGTACCGCCACTATGCCCTGGGCGGCTCCGGCCAGGCCGAGTATGCCCGATATCTCCCATTCGTGATCCTCGGGGCCGTCCACCTCGCGGGGCGCGTTCATGGCGGCATCGAGATTGAACATTTGCTTAAAAACATCCCGGATGGCTGCGGCGAAGGGTTCCATAGCTCGTGTATCCATGCTGCGTCCTTTACACTTGTGCGTATAGCTATACGCTACTAGAATAGGCCGGATCATGATTAGCATCAAGGGTAAAGCGAAAAGAAGCGCGCTGCTAGGCCTCCCACTGCTCTGCTTGGCCGCTTTTGCCCTTAATCTGCCCCTAGCCCTGCCCCGCTGGCTATTGCCGGCGCGCCGCATATACTCCTACGGCCTGGGGCGCAGCCTCGATCGTGCGCTGGACGAAGCGGGGCTCGGGCCCTACGCGGGAAGCACCCGTATAGCCGTGGAGGCAGGCCCTCCCGCCTACGCCTATATGCGCGCGCGGGAGCTGTACGCGCGCACGGGCAGCCCCGTAGTATTCGAGCTCGCGCGGAACGCGCCGCCTGAGAGCTCGGCCTTAGCCGCCTGGTCGTTGCAGCACAGCCCCGAGTCGGCCAGCCAGGCCCTTACCCTGCTCTTCGCGCCTTGGGTGGAGGCCGCCGATAGACTTGAAATCAGGATAAACGGAGAACTGAGCTACAGCGCTCGCGGCGCGGGACTGCTCGTAGGCGCTGACCGGCGACTTACCCTGCCCCTAAGCAGCACGACAGACGATGGATTCTATCGCATCGATATAGCGCTGCGCCGGCAGGGAACGGATACTACGAACAGCCTGCGCGTAAGCGGCGGCGGACTTGATAAGCCCGCCGTCTTAGTCCTGACCGAGAGGCCGGAGCTCCGCAGCGTGGTGGAAGCCCTCTACCCCGTAGACAAGGCCAGCGTCGCGGAGGCATTAGCTCTGGATCTGCAAGGCTATGAGCTTATCGTCCTAGACGGCATTAAGCTTGCCGAGCTCGGCGGCGCGCTCGATACCGCGCTGGCGGAGCTGGCTCGCCGTGGCTTAGTAAGCATACTGGCCGTGGCCGACTCGCCGGATTTCGGCAAAGAAGGCGACGCGCCGGCCCTTGAACGCATCCTTCCCGTCGATCTGTCGCCCCGTGAGCTGAAAAACCTGCCCGACCTTGCCATGCTCATCATGATAGACAGCTCAGGCTCCATGTTCGGCGATAAGCTATCGCTGGCCAAGCTCGGCGGCATCGAGACCCTGGGGCGGCTCAAGCCCGGCGATCTCGTGGGCCTCCTGCTCTTTGACGAGGACAGTCGCTGGGTATACCGCTTCGAGCCCGCGGAGGGCCTGGACGCCAGCGTCGAGCTTGCCCCGCTTGCCGCCGGCGGGGGGACGAGACTCTATCCCGCCTTGCGCGAGGGCCTTGCCGCCCTCAACGATACGCCCATGCCCATAAAGCACGTCGTGCTCATCAGCGACGGCATAAGCGAGCCCGGAGATTTCAATTACCTGGCTGCATGGGCCAGGGAGCGCGGCATAAGCATATCCGCCATGGCTGTGGGCGAGGCTTACGACCGGGCTCTCCTAAACGCCTTATCGGCGGGTACGGGCGGCCGCCTCTACACGGTACGCTCGGTGGACGAGATACCCTCGCTCATACTCGAAGACAGGATGAGCCGCGCGCGTACCGTCTTCGCTGCGGAGCGGGTAGCCATACGCAGCGTGAGCGGCCTGCCCGCGGGTTTCGTGGACGGCATGGCCCGGTTCTCGGCGCGCGAAGGCGCCGTCGTAGCCTTCGCGAGCGATGCGGGCGACCCTCTGCTCTCCTCGCGGGAATTGGCAGGCAGGGCCGTGCTGGCCTTCTCGAGCGACATTTACGGCAGATACAGCAAGGATTTCTTTAACGATCCTCTGGCCATCGGCTCCTTCAGCGCCATATTGAGCCCCCTGCTCCGCAAGGCCGCCTATGCGTTTACCGTGAGCGAGAGCGCGGACGGCCTGCACGTTTTCCTGCGCGGCGACGCCCTCGTTGCCCCTGCCCTTATCGTACGCGACGCTGATGGCTTACTGATCGAGCGCGGCTTTTCGCGCGTAGCGCGCGATTACTGGAGCGTCACGGTAGCCCTGCCTAAGGATAGGCTCTATAGCGTAGCCCTGCGCGACAGCGGCGCCATGGCCGCTAAGCTGACCCTGTATACCAATAGCGCCGCCGGGGCTTTAAGCGACGAAGCCTATGCGCAGGCCAGGGCGTACACAGTTCCACCCTTCGTCCTGCTGCGGGGACCGGCTCCTTGGCTCATAGCCTTTTTTGCCCTCAGCCTGGCAGCCAGCGTAGTCCTGAGGTTCAAGCGATGAAGGCGCCCTTCCTTGCCCTGCTGTGCTGCCTTCTAGCCGCTGCCCAGGGCGGCGCGCAGGGCGCCCCCGTCCGGATTGAACTGCGGGACGAAAAGCCCTACGCCTTCAACTACGGGCGCATACTGAGCCAGGCAGGCTTCGGGCCGCGGGTGGAGCTTTATGGCACGACTATAGCAGGCGTTCGCAGGCTGCTCTTCGTAAGCGAGTCGGCCGTAGGGCTCAGCATGGACTTTGCCCTGTACAATGACGGCACCCTCCTCGATCTTGAACTGGCGGGCTATGACGCGCAGGGCCGGCCCCTGGCCGCCTCTCATAGGCTGCGCTTTCAAACCGGCTCGGACGCGGAACGAAGGCTCATAACTCAGCTGCAGTTTTCCTATGGCTCCTTTCCCGGGCTTAATGCCATCGGCCCGGAAGGCCTGGAGCGCGGAGACGCGGAGTACCTGTCCAGACAGATAAACGCCACGTATTTCGCCGCGCGGGCATCCCTTCTTTACGCCTTAGCGCTCGTCGCATGGACGATGGCGGCCCTGCTCATCGCGACTGCTCTCGCTCGAAAAAAGCCGGTAGGCGGCGCGTCGGCGACCGGAGGAGACTCAGCGGCCCCTGCCCGCATGGCAGCCCTGATTCTGGCGCTAGGCGCCGCGTTGAGCCTTACGGCGCTGGCTGCTTTCGGTCCGCGGCCTTACCTGTTCGTCATAGAAGGCGCTCAAGCGGGCGGGCGGGTCACTGCGGCCGGCGAGCGTTATCTTAAGGACTACGCGGAGCTGCGCTGGATAGCGACAGACGGCATGGAGGGCGGGGAAGCCGCCGATTACCTGGGCCTGCGATCGCCGCGTGGCGCTGCCCTGCCACTGTCCGCCTTTGACGGCTACCGCTACCTGCTCTTCTCAAGCCAGCCCCTCGTGGTATCCGATACAGCCGGCATGTTACGGATAGGCGGCGGTCCTTTCCTTGCCGCCTGGGGATTACGCCGATGAGCCGCCTTAACGGAGCCATGCTCGCGCTAGCCGCGCCGCCCTTAGCCCTTGCCCTAGCGTTTCCGGCGGGCCTGGATACGGCCTTAAGCCCCGCGTGGGCGGCAGCCCTGCCTCTCGTATGGGCCGCCCTCGTCGTCTGCATGGCAGGAGCGCCGAGCCCCGCCCTGGCCCTCGGCCTCAGCCTGCCCTTCTCCTCATGGAGCCTGCTCCACTGCTCCTCCTGGTCCCTGGCTCCGCGGCCGCCGGCCCTTGAGGCCCTAGAACTGTTGGCCCTGGCGGCCCTCTTCATGAGCTCCTTGACTCTGGCGCGCTTAAAGCGCCGCGGCGCCCGCCTCATTCTTGCATACGCACTCTTTATACCCGGCATAGCGCTGCAGGCTTCGACGGGCCCCCTTGCCTCGCTGGCCTGCGCTGCCTTCATCGCGGCGCTAGCCGCGCTTACGAAGGGCCGGCGGAGGGCCGAAGCATGAAAACCGGCGCGGTACAAGGATACCTGACGCGGCTCGCGCTCAGGCAGACGGCGCAGCGCTGGCGTAATGGCCTGTTGCGCTGGCTGGCACTTATGGCCCTGCTCTGGGGCGGCCTGGGCCTGGCGGCCGTGCTGGGCGACCTGCCCAGGCTTGCCTACTATAGCCTCGTATTGACGGCTTTAGGAGCGCTGCCTGTCTTCCTAGCCTACCCGCCACAGGGCGATAGCATCCTCGCGCTCGTACGCGGAATAGATACTGAGGCGGCCCTGGAAAGCTATCTCTGCCAAGGCCAGGGGCCCTCTCGCGAGCTTTTGGAACCCCGCGCCCTGCTTGCCCTGCGCCTGGCCCTGCTCGATCCGCCGCGGAGGCCCGCCTTATCCAGGGTATGGCCCGCCGTTTTTGGCCTCGGCCTTGCGCTCTTTATACTAGCTCAGGCTCTGTCGCTGCGAGCCGGCTACGGCATAAGCCTAGGCTATCCTGAAAAAGACCTGCTCAACGTGCCTGATAGGATAGAGACGGTCGAGCCTTCCGCAGATACGCGGCCTGAGTTCTCGCTGCTATCGCCGGGAGAGCGCCCCGCGGAGGCAAGCGGCCCCGACAGCCGACCCTATGGCTCGCGTGATGCTAGCGGTGGAGAGGCCTTAAGCAGAAGCCCTCTACGCAGGCTGGCCAACGAGCCAGGCGAGCCTGAAGGCGCGGAAGCCCCGGACGCCGACGAAGCGGAAGGGTCACGCGGCGCGGGAAGGGACGGAAGCGCTAACGGCACGGATACGAAGGAGGGCGCTGAGGGCGGCGGGGATAGAGAAGAACCGACACGCGCTGCTACGGGGCGGCACTTTGGCTATGAAGGCTCAGGCAGAGCCCTCGAATCCAGTCCCCTCCTTGATTACCGCGCGGTGTTCGAGCGGGAGTTCGTCGCCCGAACGGGCGAGGAAAGCGCGCTTGGCCCGAACCCCACGCCCGCGCGCGCGCAGGAGAGCATAGCCGCCTACTATGGCTCCTTCTCCCGTGACCTAATCCTTCGCGCCCAGGCCGAGAGCCGCGTCGAAGAGCTCAAGGCGGCCTGGCTGCGCTTAAACGTGGAAGGCGGGCCGCCATGACAAACTCGGGCTTTCTAAACGCTCTCATCGGGCTGTCAGCCGGTATAGGCCACTGGTTCCTCGCGGGCATAGCGCAGCGATTAGCCTCCCGAGGCCTTGCGCGCTTCTTCGGCGGAGGAAGCCTGGCTACCCTACTCGCAAACGCGGCCTTAGAAGAGCTCTTGCGCATCGCGCTTATAGGCGCGGCGGCTTATACCCTTACCCGCCACACGGAACTCACCGTTTCGCGCAGAACAGCCCTCCTCTACGCCTTCGCCCTGCTTGCGGGCTGGGCCTTCGGCAGCATGGAGAACCTAAGCTACCTTTTAGCCTTTCCCTCGTCTGATATATTCTGGCGCTTGGGTTATTCGCTGCCCATACACCTGAACGCGGGCATACTCTACGCCATCGCGCTCTTTCCGCCCTCGCCGAAAGGCGGGTCCGGACGCCGTTCGGCCGCCGGAAGGGCGTTAAGAGCGGCGGCGGCCCTGTGCCTGGGCATAGCCTGGCACGGGGCCTTCAACGCCTTTGCCTCACTCGGATTCTTTAGCGGCCTTCCCGCCCTGGGCAGCGCACTTAACGCGCTGGCCTTTTTGGCCCTCGCGCTGCTCGCCGAGCATCATTTCGTATCGATAGGAGCATTCCATGGACGCACGCGAGCTTGAACGCGGCTTAAAGGCCATACAAGAGAGCTACGAAGCATATCTGCGCTCATTGAGCGCCCGCATCAAGGGCTGCGATACTATACTCGAGCGGCTGTTCATAGCCTTCCTCTGCGGGGGCAACGTCCTGCTCGAAGGGGCTCCGGGCCTGGGCAAGACTAGCCTGGCCAAGGCCTGGGCGGAGTTTTTTGGCCTCTCGTTCAACCGCGTGCAGTTCACGCCCGACCTCATGCCCCTGGATATCATAGGCTCGAACCTGCTTGAGGACGGCCCCGAGGGGCGGCGCTTCAAATTCTACCGGGGCCCTATATTCGCCAACCTCATCCTGGGCGACGAGATAAACCGGGCCACGCCTAAGACTCAATCGGCCTTCCTTGAGGCCATGGAAGAAGGCCGCGTGAGCTTCCTCGGCACGGTATACGAACTGCCCAGGCCCTTCATAGTCATAGCCACCCAGAATCCCATAGAACTGGAAGGCACCTACCCCCTGCCTGAGGCCCAGCTTGACCGCTTTTTCATGAAGCTCGATTTCCTTATGCCGGATTTCCACGCCCTCATGGGCATCATGGAACTGGCCGAACGGGAATCTGCCCCGCTGGAGCGCTGCGCAACCGAGCCTGCGCAGCTACTCTCCTTATGGAGGGAACTGTCCGCCCTGCTGCCCGCCCCGGACGGCCTAAAGCCCTACATAGCGCACCTCGTACAGGAAACACATCCTGACCGCACATCCTCAACCCTAGTGAAGCGCTACTGCCGCTACGGCGCATCGCCGCGCTCCGCCATAGCGCTCGCCGCCGCGGCGCGCGCGCGGGCCGTCATCAACGGCAGGATCAATCCCTCCTACGACGACGTCGACGAGCTTTTAACCGAACTCTGCGCCCACCGCATCATACTCAATTTCGACGCGGAGGCCGACGGCATCCAGGCGCGGCAGCTGCTCGGCGACATAAAGGGGCGGGTACGCCGCGAGTTCTCGCTGCGCTCGGAGGAGCCGCGCGCGTGATTCAAATAGACGCGGCCTGCCCCGCCATTGCGGCCGCCTTTCGCAAGCGCAACGTACGCTCCGTGCGCGCCAGGGGCGGCGCGGCAAAGGACCCCATGTTCCGCAGGAGGGGCTCGAGCTTCGACCTTAAGAGCATACGGGAGTACCAATACTTTGACGATCCGCGCGCCATAGACTGGCGGCTCTATGGGCGCAGCGACCGCGCCTATGTAAAGGAATTCTACGATGAGGCAAACGAGCGCGTGGCACTGGCGGTCGACGCCTCGGCCAGCATAGCCCTCGTCGACCAGGATGAATACCGCTCCTGCGTAGCCTCGCTCGCCTACCTCCTTACGGCTCTGGGCATGGGCGTAACGCTATGGTTTTACGGTGCAGGCGGCCTAAGCCCCAGGCTCGCCCTGCGCAAGCGCTCGGATATGGCAGGACTGCTCGAGCGCCTGCAAAGCCTCGAACTGCGAGGCTCGGGCGACAGCCGCAAGGCCTATCAGGCTATACGCTCACGCGGCGGCGAGCGGCGCATTATCATGCTGTCCGACTTTCACGAAGAAAATCTCCGCCTCTCCCCCCCGCCAGGCGGCCTTCTTGCCCTTATACGCTTCCGCGTGCCGCTTGAACGGCTGGCGGCCGTGGGCGGCGAGCTGGAGCTGAACGATCCTGAGAGCGGCGCGCGGATCATACAAGCATGGGACGAGGCTGAACGGAGAGCCTGGTGGGCCGCGGAAAAGGATCGCGAAGCGAGGCTCGCGTCCATGGGGCCGAAGGCGCGCTACTATTGCCAGGACCCCGGCCTGGAACGGGAAAGCCTCTATTGGGACCTTTTGGAGCGGCTCTATGCCTGAATTGCTCGCCTGGACGGCCGCCTTGCTCGCTCCGGTGCTGTTTTTCATGTTCGTGGCGCTGCGCACGAGACGACAGCGCAGCTATCCCCATGAACTGCTCGCCCTGAGCCGCAAAACGTCGGCCGCCTCGCTGCTGCTGCGCTCGCTCCGGCTCTTCTATGATAGCCTAGCCGACGCGCTTTCCGCCCTGCTTATTGCCCTTGCGCTATCGGGTTCCTGCCCCCTGGCCGCGAGCAAAAGCGCCGTGGTGCTCGACTGCTCCCGATCCATGCTCTGGGGTCCTCCAGGCGGCCGCGCCATCGACGAAGCCGCGCTCCTGCTCTATGCCGAGTATCCCGACGCCGAGCTCTTTCTCTTAGGCGCGGACTATGCCGGCGCGCCCCTGCTGCGGAGCGCCGAGCGCCAGCGCAGGGACTCAGCCGGCCCGGCCGAATTCGTGGCAGGCCTTGAGGCGAGCGAAGCCTTCCTGGGGCTCGACTACGCTCTCCTTTCACAGCTCTCTCGGCGCGGCTATGGCGACATCACCCTGCTTACCGACGAGCTTGGCCCCGAAGCCGTCGGCTTCGGCGCGGTGGAGCTGGGCTGGCGCCCGGCTCAGGCTCTGTATCCGGTATCGGCCAGGGCAGAGCCCGAAGGCGCATACTTGCGGTGGCTGGCATTAGGCGGCGCCAGCCCGCTCGCCTTGTTCACGCTGGGCAAAGGCGGCAGCCTGAGCGTTCTTGACGCTTCTGCCTGGTCCATGGGCGAGGAGCCAGACGGCTATACGCTCTTCCTGCGAGAGCCGGGAAATTACCTGCTGCGCTGGTACGGCGGAGAGCTGGCCTTCCGGGCTCCTGCATCGCCTGGCTTGCGCGGCGAGGGCAGGCTGGCTTCGCGCTTAGCCCCCCTCCTGGCCGCGTCGCGCGCCGCACAGCCTTCGGCCGGCTTCCTTATCCTGCGCGACGGAGGCGGCCGCATGAAGCCGGGGAAGCTGAGCCTGGCACGGACTGAGGAAGATGGCCTCGTTATGGCTCCATGGCGGGTGATGGGGCAGGCAGTGGCGGCGGGCTATGAGGCAAAGGCCGACCTGGCCTTTGGCCCCGCGGCCTTTGCCTCCGCGGATGCCGTTCTAGCCTTGTGGACAGCCTGGCAGGCGCGGACGGAAGCCTTTATAGACCTGCGAGCCGCCGAGGCCGGCTCAGGCGGCCCAAGCCTACGCCTAGGAGAGGGCGTGGCGCTGCTAGGCCCTGGAGCTCGTGAGGCGGCGTCCATAGCGGCCTTGCTTACGCCTCCGCCCGAGGAGTACTGGGAGCCTCTGCCCGGCGCTATCATCGACGCGGAGGCGCGGCGCCAGGGCCGCCTGGCTACGGCCCTGGCCTTAGCGCTGCTATATGCGCTCAAACTCTATCTGTCCAAGCGCCTGCGTTCATGAACCGGTGGGATTGCTCCTAAAACGCTCGACGAAACCGAGCTTAAGCCTGCGAAGCTCTTCGGTAATAGACACCTTGTATACATGCGGGTTTAAAAAGCGCAGGTAGCTATGGTCGAATTGCCGCAGATTAGCTTTGGCCCGCTCCTTTATCGCGGACAGTTCTTCAGGCGGGCTGAGGCGCTTGCCAAAAGCCATGACCTTGTCCAGGAGTCTTTTTGGCTCGCGGCAGGAAGCAAAGCCGAAGCGCCGCGGGTCAAGGGATGGATGGAAAAAACTCCGCAGCTTGCCAAGCTCTATCGTATCGCCCTCAAGGCTCATCACGTCGGCCACGGCCATGCCATGCTCGTCAAAGAGGCGGTACGCGTCCTTTATGCCGGGATTGGTAGCCTTCTCCGGATTATCCGAAAATTTCATCGTGGGCTCGACGACGCCGTCCCGTTCCACCGCTGACAGCTTATATACGCCGGTAAACGACGCCTCATTGCCGCCGGTAACCATATGGGTGCCTACGCCCCACACATCTATGGGGGCGCCTTCAGACACCAGGCGCTCGATGATCTCCTCGTCGAGTTCGTTGGATACTACGATGCTGGCGTCCTCAAGGCCGTTCTTGTCCAAAGCCTCGCGCAC
This sequence comes from Spirochaetaceae bacterium UBA5200, assembly GCA_002412825.1. Lineage (GTDB taxonomy): Bacteria > Spirochaetota > Spirochaetia > Treponematales > UBA12059 > UBA5200. The sequence continues at coordinate 12,250 of DHVU01000026.1, read as the reverse complement.
CTTATTGGACAGATAATCGATATCACCTGAGTCCAGGCGTACGCCGAAGCGCTTGCCCTTTGCCTTGAGCGCCTTGCCAACCTCGATGGCGTTCCATAGCCCGGAGGACAGCGTATCATAGGTATCGATAAGCAGGGTGGTGCTGTTCGGGTACATATCCGCATAGGCTTCAAATGCCTGGCGCTCAGAGGGAAAGGCCATGACCCAGGAATGGGCCATGGTACCCATGGGCGGAATACCCAGGCGCTTGGCCGCCAGGGCGTTGGACGTGCTGGCCGCCCCGCCTATGATAGCCGCCCTGCTCGCAGACATGGAGCCGTCGAAGCCCTGCGCCCTGCGGAGCCCGAATTCCATGACGTCCTTGCCCTTGGCCGCCATACATATACGGGCGCTCTTCGTAGCTACGAGGCTTTGAAAATTCAGGGTATTAAGGACGAGCCCCTCTATAATCTGGGCTTCTATGAGGCCCGCGTGTATACGCAGGAGCGGCACCTGAGGAAAGATAGTCTGCCCCTCTTCTACCGCCCATATATCGCCCTTAAACTGAAACGCCTCCAGATACTTGAGGAAAGCGGGCTCAAAAAAGCCCAGCGAGTCGAGCCAGGCCAGCTCATCCTGGCTAAAGCGCAGGGCTTCGAGCGTGTCGAGGAGGGGGTCCAAGCCGGCAAAGATAGAGAAACCGCCCTTAAAGGGATGCCGCCTAAAAAACACATCGAATACCGCGCCGGTATCAAGGCCGTGCTTCCAATAGCCCTGAGCCATGGTTAGTTCATAAAAATCGGTGAAGAGCGCGCTCTTATTCATGGCCTAATATCTCCTCTGCGGCGCTGATAAGCACGCCCCGGTTGGAAAGGTAGCTGCGCACATGCTCGGCATTGCCGGCCGGATGGTCCACGGACCGCGTAGCGTCATGCGCTATAATAACCTTGAAATCGAGGCTTAAGGCATCGAGGGCGCTGAAATATACGCAGTAATCGAAGGCAAGCCCCGCCAACACCACGCTGTGTATGCCAAGGCCGCGCAGAAAGCCTTCAAGCCCCGTCGGGGTGGCGCCGTCGTTCTCAAAAAAGGCGGAATAGCTGTCCAAGTTGGGCCTGAAACCCTTGCGCAGCACCAGCCGGTACGGCGCTTCGTTGAACTGAGGATGAAAAGACGCTCCGGCGCTGCCCTGCACGCAATGGTCGGGCCAGAGGGTAAGTGAACGCCCGCTCGATTCGTCGGCGTCGTAGGGCTTCTTGCCCGGATGCGACGACGCGAAGGATATGTGCCCCAGGGGATGCCAGTCCTGGGTGGCCACCGATATCGGAAAATGAGCGGCTAAATTATTTACCAAGGGCACTACTTCATCGCCGCCGGGAACGGCAAGGGCACCGCCCGGGCAAAAGTCAGTCTGCACATCGACGGCAATGAAGGCCGTCTTAATCAAATCTATATACATAGCGGACTCCTAGCTTGGCTATAGCTTCGTCTATCCCGAGCTATAGCTTAGCCCGCTTTCCTTTGTTCAGTAAAGCCTAAGGAAAGCTCTGGCTGTAGCGGAGGCCGGCGTCCGGCAGGGCATCAGTAGCGGCGCCGCTCAGCGGGGGCTCATAGCGTCGCCAGCCGTTCGTCCTTAGGTATACGAGGAGTCGTCCCCGGGGAAGGGCAAAGGCATAACTGCCGCCGAACTTAAGGTAGCGGCCCTCGGTATCCGCGCGCCACATGGCGTCAAGTTCGACAGCATGCCTCTGCCCCGCCCTGAGCGAGCAGCCCAGCTCAAGGCGCTCGGGCTCAAACTGAGCCGGCTCAAAGCGCTCTGGCTCAGGGCCCTTAAGCCTGTACGATCCATAAGCCGACAGCCAGGGCAGAATAGTCGGGGTGGCTTTAAAACGAAGCTCGAGCCCTTGGATAGCCTTAAGCGAGCTAAAATCAGCCGCCGCCGAAGCCTGCAGCGACGCGGAATTTGGCTTAGCCTTAAGCCCGAGGGCTAGGGAGCGCTTAGGAAGCGCCGCCCAATCCGCGCGGCTTTCATCATAATCCAGGCTCAGGGCAAGATTCTTCACGCTGGCGCTGAGCCGCGCGTCCACGAAGAAGACCGGAGCCAGGCTGCCCGAAGGGCCGCGCCAGGAACCGGCGCAAAGGGCGGCTACGCTCTCCAGCTTGAAGGGACGCAGGCTTAGCAGGTTCTCAATACGGAGGGCCCATGCATCCGCGCCGGGACTGCTATGCATGGCGCCCGCGCCTACGGCCGTTCGCCACGCCCTGTTATTGAAGGAAACGCCGATAGCATGCCAGCTGCGCTCCATGGCCGGCGCGGGAGGGTCGCTCCAGCTTCCGTCGCCGCTATCCTCAGGCAGGACGGCCCAGGCCGTAAGCGCCGACAGAGGCAGGCCGCGCGGCGATAGCCAGGCACCGCTCCATGAGGCTAAGCCCTCGCGTCGCGGGTCCATAATAAAGCAGCCGCCTTCTTTGCCTGCCGCAAGCCCGAGCAGCGGCGCGTCCAAAGGAGCCGGCGCTATAAATGGCCGGGCTGCATAGCGGCCCAGGCGATAAGATAGCCCTTGCGGCCGCTGGATGAAGGCGGCCAGGCCGGCGGGCTCAAGCGAGCCCGCGGCTAGCCAGGGCAGGACCAGCGATGCGCCCCAGTCATCGGCGCTGAGCTTTAACTTGGCCCTGCCCTCGCCGCCGGCTATACTCAAGCCTATGCTCGCAAAATCTGGCAGGCTGGCCTCCAAGGCCAGTGAAATCGTTACATCGCCGTCGGCTTGGGCTAGGGCCGGCAGCATAGCGGCCAGCAGCATTAAGGCCGGGCCGCGGCGGCCCGCGCAGTGTTCTCTCATGGCTCTACTACGCCGCTGGCTATGGGCTCGATTGCGTCTTGACGAAAAAAAGGCTCGTGGCTATATTATATATAGTTTTTCATATATTAAGGAGGCTCCTATGGCCATTACCCTATACTCCACCCCGAGCTGCTCGTACTGCCGCATGGTTAAGGATTGGTTTAAGCAGAGGAACGTGCGCTTCGATGAGTACAATATAGCCGCCGACCCCCGGCGGGCCGACGAAATGGTGCGCAAGTCCGGCCAGATGGGCGTGCCGGTCACCGACGTGAACGGCAGGATCATCATAGGCTTTAATACCGCCGAGCTCGAACGCGCCCTGCGCTAAGCCGCGGCTTGGCGCTATTTGTCGGACTTAAGGCCCGCGCCGCATACCGGTATAATCGTATCGCCTTCAGGCGCTTCCGTTCCCGCCATAAGCTCCTGATACGCCGCGAAATTGGCGGCGCTCGTGTGTTCGGCGTATATGCCCATCCGCGCGAGATACTCCCGCGCCGCCGCTATGCTATCTTCTTTGGCCGTGATCACCCGCACGCCGTGCTCATAGATAAGCTTGAGTATGGCCTCTCCGCGCATGGGCCGTCCTATGGCTATGCCTTCTGCCATGGTCTGCGTTATGTCCACCGCAGGCACGCTGCTAAGCCCGCCTTCTACGGCGGCCTTGAAGGGCGCGCAGCGCTCGCTTTGCACGGCGTAGATGCGCGGGTACCGCGCTATGGCCCCCGCGGACTTGAGCTCGGCCAAGGCCTTCATGACCCCCAGGAAGAGGGTGCCATTGCCCAGCGGTATGACGAGGTTAGCAGGCAGAGCCTTACGCTGCTCGAATATTTCATAGAGGTAGGTCTTCGTCCCCTCGTAGAAGAAGGGATTATATACATGGCTTGCGTAGTAGAGCCCCTCCCGCGCCACCTTTTCACGGCAGGCGTCGGCGGTCTGATCCCTCGTGCCGCGCACGATAGTAACGCTGGCCCCATGCGCGCGTATCATGGCAATCTTCTTGGGCGAGGTGGCTTCCGGCACGAAGATCTCGCAGGCTATGCCCGCCCTGGCACAATAGGCTGCCACGGCATTGCCGGCATTGCCGCTTGAGTCCTGCGCCACCTTACGTACCCCTATCGTCTTGCAGAGCCATATAAGGGCAGCCGCGCCCCTATCCTTAAAGGACAGGGTGGGCATCATATAGTCCATTTTAACGAGCGTGCGCTCATCGAGGCGCACCGTGGGGCTTAAGCCCTCGCCCAGGCTGAGATCTCGCCACAGCTCGTTATCCAGGGGCATGAAGCGCCGGTAGCGAAACATGCTCCATTCGTCTTTATCGACAAGCTCTAGATTAAAGGCCGGCCCCGCGTGCTCAATATCAAAGAGCCCGCCGCAGGAGCAATGGGGGAGCAGTGCGTCCAAGCTGTAGCTTTTCCCGCAGGAAGAGCAACGGTATCCGCTCATGGCAACGCTCCCCCTATTCCTTAAGAACAGCAGCGGAGGGCCGCTTCGTCTATGGCCTTGAATACCGTCGGCAGCTTATCCAGGTCAACGCTGGAATAGGCTACCCGTAGGTATTTATCCATGAACGATATCGTTCCCACGCCGTATTCCTCCAAGAGGAGGCGGCGCAGGGCCTCGGTCTTGCCCGCGGGGGATGCGAAGGTCATAAAGTAGCCTGAATTGAAGGGCAGAGCCTTGAGGGGTCCTTTCATAGCGCCTACGAGCCTACGGGTTTCCTCGTAGCGCGCCTTGATGGCCGCGTAAGTAAGGGCCTTTTCCGCGTCATGGCTCGGCGATTCAAGGCCCTTAAGCACCAGGGCCTGCCCAGGCGTGTTGGAACAGGAAATAGACGCCCTGATAAAGCCCATGGACTTCTGCACGAGCGCATCATGGTGTTTGGGCTCAAGGCCCTTGCCCGCGAAGGATAAGAAGCCCACCCGGAGGCCCCATACCAGCTCTTCCTTGGTGGCGGCGTCCGCCTTTACGGCCAGCAGGTTCGCATGCAGGTCGGCAAGTTCAGAGAACAGCGACTCGGAACGCACGCCTTCCTCATAGACGAGACCGAAATAGGCGTCATCGCACACCACGATAAGCTGCGTTCCCTTATCGGCCTCGGCTTTGAGCGCGGCCGCCAGCCTCTGCGCCTCGGCGGCCTTGAGGCTGTAGCCCGTGGGATTATTGGGAAAGTTAAGCACGAGGAAGGCCTTCTTGCCGCGCAGGACGGCCAGTTTCTCAACGAGGCCGTCAACATTGAAGCCGCCTTTGGCGTCAAAGAGCGGGTACTCCCGCAGATCGGCGCCGAGCCGGTCGCTAAAAATGAGGCCGTAGTTGTCCCAGTAGAGATCGGGCACGACGACGGCGTCGCCGGGATTAAGGAACATATCGCCGAGTATAGCTATGCCGTGGGTAAGGCCGGTGGTGACCACCGGCAAAGAGAGGCTCTTACCGTCAAGGCCGGGGTTTTTCTTAAGCGTTTCCTTTTTCCACGCCTCCCGGAGCTTGGGCAGGCCCGCGGTGGCCGCGTAGGGGAAGATATCGCCTGGCACCAAGCCTGAGAGCGCATCCCGTATGGCCGACAGCGACATGGGAGAGCCCTTCTCGGTGGCTATGCCTATGGTGGCATCCACCGCATAGGCTTCTTTTTTAGCCTCCGCCGCCTGGGATATGATGCCTTTGGGAAAATACATGCGCCTGCCCAGCTCCGACATGGCGGCTCCGGCCATGGTGCCTGCGAGCGTAGCGTTCAGTTCGATAGCTATAGGATTCACCAGGTACTCCTTTTGTGCGGGCTTCGTTTCGCCCGCCGTATGCAAAACCCGCCTTGAGCGCCTAGGCGCGTATAGCGGGCGAAAGCGGCGCGAGCTTAGCCGGCGCAGCCTCGCGTATCAAGGCCCTGGCTAAGGCCAGGACCGGGTCTACCAAGGGGATAGCGTAAATATGCTTTTCAGTCAACGCGAGCGGCAGCTCGGTACAGCCCAGCACTATAGCCTGCGCTCCTTTTTCGGCAAGGCGCAGAGCCAGGCCGCGCAGTACCTCAACCGCCTTGGCTAGCGGACGCCCGCTAGCCTTTATTCCCCAAACCGGGTCATAAATGGCCGCGTGCAACAGGTCCTGCTCTTCCTCGGCCACATAGAGCGGCACCATGCCCGCCTTGGTAAGCAGCCTATCGTATACGCCCGAGCGCCTCGTGCCGGTGGTGGTCATGAGGCCTATGCGTATGGCATCAGGCGCTATTGAGGCCAGAAAGCCCAGGGTCTCGTCAAGCATATCCAGTATCGTAAGCTTAAGCCCTGCCGCCGCGCCCATACGAAGCGCTTCCTGCACAAAAGGGCCAAAGATCTCCGGAGCATGGAAGGTATTGCAGGGCACGCCGATCACCGCTTCACGGCCTGATATGCCGGCCAAAACCAGGGCCAGCCCGGCCGCCATGCCGGCCGCGGGGTTCTCGGCATCGCGGCCAAGGAGGAATTCCGTGCGGTCGCTTATACCCGCGGACAAGGAAAGATGGATAAGGTCCAGGTGCCCCCGGTCGCCGCCTGCGAGCGTGTTCTCGATAATCGCGGCATGAAGGGCTACGCCCGCCATAGGGCCTACGCCCCCGCCTATAATGAGCAGCTTTTCATGGTGCATGGATTGCGCTCCGAAGCAAAGGCCGGATCCGGGTAGCCCCGAATCCGGCCCGATAATGCAAATCAGACAAGAATCAGATCCGGTACTAGGCCCACTTGCCCATGTCGAGCTCTTTTTCGCTCTTGGCCACGATAAGGGTGCCGACCATGTCGCCGGTAACGTTGAGGCTGGTCCGTCCCATATCCAGGAGGGCATCGATGCCTAGTATCATAGCGTAGGCGGTAGCCACCGCTGAGCCCTCGGTTACCTTGAGCCCTATGGACTCGAGCACCATGAGGAGCATGATGGCGCCTGCGCCGGGTACGCCCGCCGTGCCTATGGAGGCAAGGGTGGCGGTGATCACGACCGTCAACTGCTGGTTCAGGGTGAGGGGCTGGCCTATAGCATAGCCTATGAACATGGCGCATACGCCCAGGTAAATAGCGGTGCCGTCCATATTGATGGTAGCGCCAAGGGGCAGGCTGAAGGAGCTTATGCTGCGGGGCACGCCCATATTGTCTTCGGTATTGCGCAGGGTAATGGGCAGGGTGCCGCCCGAAGAGCGGGTAACGAAGGCCGTTATCATGGCCTCGTTGGCGCGCTTAAGGAACTTAAAGAGGCCGAACTTGTTGATGGCAAGGAAGCCTCCGTATACGCCTACCAGGTGCAGTATGAGGCCCAGGTACACCGTAAGGGTAACCATGAAGAGCGGCCCGAGAGCCTTTGCGCCTTGCTGGGCGAACACGATGGCTATGAGCACGAATACGCCTATGGGCGCGTACTGCATGATGCCCGACACGATCTTATACATGGCTTCAACGGCGCCATTGGCTACGTCGAGCACGGTGCCGGCGGCTTTGGCTATGCCGGAATCCTTGGAATCTTTCACGTAGGCAACGGCTATGCCGAATACCACCGCGAAGAAGATTATGGGGAGCACATCGCCCTTAGCCAGGGAATCGATGGGGTTCGTAGGTATGATGTTCAAGAGCACCGTTACCAAGGTAGGCGCGGCCGCGGCCTTGCCCGCCGCTCCTGCGGCTCCTACTATGCCCATGCCCAGGCCGGGCCTGAATATGTTGGCGAACACGAGGCCAATAGCCACCGCGAAGGCGCTGGTTAGCAGGTAATACGCCATGATCTTAACGCCTACGCGGCCTAAGCGGTTGGGAGCTATGCTCGCCGCGCCGGCTACGAGGGACAGGAAGATTACCGGCACCACGATCATCCTAAGCAGGCGCACGAAGATGTCGCCGAAGGGCTTGGCTATATCGCTAAAGCCCTTGACGGCGTCGGGCATGAAGCCAAGGGCTATACCGGCTACGACGCCGAGCACGAGGCCGATGAGAATGCGGAAAAGCAGGTTCGACTTGAAGTACCAGTCGAGCGCGCCTTTCTTCTGAAGTTTCTGATCGCTCATAATGACTCCTAGAAAATAAGCTACGGCTCGGCCGCGATTCCGGGCCTCACCATAGAGGAGTGTAGGGTCGAATTTTCATGCGCGATATACACCATAAGGAGTATTTTTTACGGACAAAACCAGAAAAATCGTCACTCCGCATACCCCATGCGGCTCTGTACCCTTAAATGAGGCCTTCTTCAAGCGCCTTGCGCACCACCTCGGCCTTGGAATTAACGTTAAGTTTCTGGTAGATGTGCAATATATGCTTCTTGGCGGTGGAGCCGGCTATGTGGTGCTTTTCGGCTAGCTCCTTATAGGTGAGCCCATTCACGATATCCCGCAGCACCTCGAGTTCTCGGGCGGTAAGGGTGTAATCAGCCGGCGTAAGCGCGCGGCTGCCGCGCCTGATTTCTTCCAGTATACGCCTGGCCACGGTAGGGCTTATCGGGGAGCCTTCACCCGCCGCGCTTATGATCTGCTCAAGCAGGGCATCGGGCCTGGTATTCTTGAGTATGTAGCCGCGCGCTCCAGCCTTTATGGAATCGAGTATGGCATCCTCGTCCTCGAAAATGGTAAGGATGAGCACCGCGAGTGTAGGCCAACGCTCCTGCAGGATGCGCGTGGCCTCTATGCCGCTTATGCCGGGCAGGTGTATATCCATAAGGACGAGCTCTGCCCTGCCGCCGCCGGATAAAAAGGCAATGAGCTCTTCGGCCGTACCGAAGGCCCCGCTTATGCGTATGCGCCCATCCAAACCTAAGAGGTATTTAAGCCCCTCGCGCACCTCTTTTTCGTCCTCCACTATAGCCAGGCTTATAGCCCCGCCCTGCTGCGCCGCTCTCATAGCTCGGCCCCGCTTCCATCAACTGCATCTGCCAAGGGTTCAGTATCAGCCATGCTGCCCTCCGAGCTACTAGCACCGGCCTGCCCGCTTAGGCCTGCGCCGCTGGGTATCATTATGGAAAAGCTGCTGCCCGCGCCGGGCTCTGAACGTATGTCCACGCTGCCGCCGAGCTTCTCCACGCGGTAGCGTACGTTGTTAAGCCCCGATACCGCCCGCCCGGGCTCAGGCACGCTAAAACCGCGGCCATCGTCGGTAAAGCTTACGCCAAATTTCGCGCCGTCGGCCTTAAACCTGAAGCGCACCCTTGCCGCGCCAGCGTGCTTAAGCACGTTGCTCACGAGCTCCTCGAGCACCTTGCCAAGCTCAGCCTTAAGCTCCACGGGCGCGGCGTTGAGCGCGGCCTTGCCGTCTATGCGGCCGTCAAAGTCTATGCCGCCCGCCTTTAGCCGCTGCCGCATGCCCGCCGATAAAAGCTTGGCAGTATCGGCGGCCAAAAGCTCATCTTCCTTCATGCCGAAGATGATTTCCTTGAGCGCATGCACGGCCTGCAGGCAATTGCTCTCTATGCCCTCGAGCTGTTCACGCAGGGCGGGCGAGCCGCCCTTGCTCATGTCGCGCGCCACGCCGTTGCAGAAAAAGATATTAGTAAGCTTAGCCCCTATAGAATCGTGCATATCGCGATAGATGCGCTTACGCTCCTCGGCTATGCGGAACAGGGTATTTTCCTGCTGCAGCTGCAGGAGATCCTCCGTGCGTTCGCGTACCTTGGCTTCCAGGTTGCCCGAGTAATCGTCCACGGTATCGAAAAGCTTGTTGAGCTCGGCGCCTAAAAAGCCAAATTCGTCCTCGGAACGCACCGTCACGCGCGAGCTGCGGTCGCCGCCTTCCTTGCGCTTGATTACCGAAACGATGTAATTAAGCGGGCTCACTACCAGCCTGCCCGTTATGACCGCAATGGCCAGCAGCATGGCGCTCATCATAAGCAGTTCGAAGAGCGCGACGACCCGCAACAGTTCCTGGGTACTGGCCAGGATGGAGCTAAAGGGCATACCCACTACGATAGTCCAGTCGAAGCCTTCCATTTGCCTGGACACGAAATGGGTATCCACGCCGTTTACCGGCGATGAAAAGGACTCTCGCCCGGAAGCCAAGGCCTCGCCTATGCCGACCAGGTCGAAAGGCCGCAGGCTCAGTTCCAACGCTCTATGCGCCTGGAACTGGCTGGCTATCACATTGCCTGAGCGGTCCAGTATGGCGGCTTTGCCGTCTTTGGGTATGTCAAAAGCGGCTAAAATGCCGGTAAGGCTGTCAAGGAGTATATCCAGGCCCAGCACGCCGACGAAGCTGCCGTCCTCAGCGCGTACCGGCAGGACGCAGGTAATACCCAGCGCGTTCACGCTGGCGTACTCATAGGGCTCGGACACCGAAAAACCGTCGGAGGCCAGGGCGGTCAGGTACCAGGGCCGCACGCGCGGGTCATAGCCCGGCGGGAAGCTGGGCGTGTGGTCCACGAAGCCCTCGCCGTAGCCCCATTCGTACATGCGCCCATCCTTAGTGCCCAGGTATATGGCCCGAAGGTACTGTTTGCGGGACAGCACGTGCGCGATAAATATATCGCGCATGCCGGCGGGATCCGCCGCCAGCACCGGCTTGGTAGCGGAGAGCGCCCGGGCCAGGGCTTCCAGGTCGCTGAAGAGCTGAGCCACTTGCCTGTCCGTGCGGTCCAGTATCGTGGAGGCAAGCTCGTCAGCGCCGCGCAGCGCGTGGCGCTTGAGTATGGACTGGCTTATGAACAGCGTGCCGGCTAAGAAAATCGCCACCGAAGCCGCGACAAAGATAATGATCTTGTGGCTCACGCCCAGGCGACCCATGCCTACCCTCCCCTTACGAATGAAGGATTGTACAACCGCCTGAGCCGCGGGGCAAGCGCTCCTCCTTGTGCGGCAAAGCGGGCTATAGTACATTGCCTTTGGAGGATCTATGAATCAGGATATGGTAAAAGACGCGCTCCTGCGGGCCGAGGAGGCCAAAACGGACTTCAGCGTCATATTCAGCGGCAAGCAAAGCGGCAAGGTTAACGGCCTCTATAAACCCCTGAGCCGCGAGATCATACTCCACAACAAGAATTTCGAATCCGACGGGCAACTCATCTACACCGCCCTGCACGAATACGCCCACCACCTGCACTGCGAACGCAGGCCCCATCTGCCGGGCGCGCGCGCTCATACCAATGAATTCTGGGCCATATTCCACGAGCTTCTAGAAAAGGCCGAGCAGAAAGGCGTGTATCAGAATATCTTCGACCGCGAGCAGGACTTCATCAACCTTACCGAACGCATACGGAGCCTCCTGCCTAAGAACGGCGAGATCATGCTCAAATTCGGCGAGCTGGCGGTAGAGGCGGAAGCGCTCTGCAAGAAGCACCTCGTGCGCTTCGAGGACTATATAGACCGCGCCGTGGGCGTGCCGCGAGCGAGCGCTGCGTCCGCTATGAAGGCGGCCGGCTATCGCCTGCCTGCGGAGCTGGGCTGGGACGCCATGAAGCTGGTGGCCGGCCTGCCGAAACCCGAGGACAGGCACAGGGCGATAGAAGCCTTCAGGGGAGGCAAAAGCCAGGACGCGGTACGCTCGCTGGTACGGCCCGACCCGCCCTCCGACGACCCGCGCGAGCTCCTAGACAAGGAACGCAGCCGCTTAGAGCGCACCATAGAAAACCTGAAGGAGCGCCTCGGCCGCGTGCAGAACGAACTGGCCAAGCTCGAGGGAGGCGACGATTGATAGGCATGACCCTGCTCACCCTAGGCCTATCCATTCTGGTGCTGGGGCTCTTCGTGTCCTTCGCCCTATCCATATCCAAGATACGGCTGGAATTGCCCGCCGACTCGCCTAAAGCCTGGCTCGAGGCCAGAGCCGCGGGCAAAAACGCGGACAGGCCGTTTGCCGTATGCGCGGGGGACTCGATAACCCACGGCGCCGTTAGCGTGAATTACGTGGCTATGCTCAAGGAACGCCTGCCCGAAATAGACTTTGCCAACGCGGGCGTCAATTCCGAACTGGCCTGGAACCTCTTTCAGAGGCTCGACCCTATCATAGCGCTCAAGCCCGACTTCATATCGATACTGATAGGGAGCAACGACGCCAACGCTACGCTTGGCTTCAGTTCAAGCCTGGCCTATCTGGCTACCCAGCGACTGCCTGAAATGCCCTCTCCCCAATTCTATAAGGAAATGCTCACCCTGATCGTGCGGCGTCTCAAGGCTGAGTGCGGCGCGCGCATCGGCCTCCTCTCAACGCCCCCTATAGGCGAGGACCCCAACCACTATGCATGGCTGCGCACCGAGGAGTACGCCTCAATAGTTAAGCAGGTGGCCTTTAGCGAGGGCGTGGACTACCTGCCCCTGCGCGAGCGCATGTGCGCCTACCTTGAGCAAGCGCCCAAACAGCGGGCCATAGCCGCAGAGGAGCTTTCGCGCGCCACTCAGCGCGCCCTCTGGGCAAACCGCATGCTCGGCAAGAGCTGGGACGAGATATCAGCGGCCAACGGCTTTCATCTCCTGGTTGACGGCATACAAATTAGGTCAAGATAGTTTACGC
>DHVU01000023.1 GCA_002412825.1 Spirochaetaceae bacterium UBA5200 | reverse complement strand
CCCGGCCTTTAAGCGAGCGAATAGGGCGAAACGTAGTCCTGCTTGTTTTTTTGGGCTTTTTTTGTGATACTACAGGTATAGACTAATTTATGGAGGTTCTATGCAGAAAAAGACGATTTTTATAGCACTGGTACTCTTGCTCGCCGTAGCCGTACCCATGACCTTCGCTACAGGCGTAGGCGCTGCGTTCGGCCTTCCCATTGGCGGCGGCTTACCAGGATCCAACGTGATGCTGTCGCTTAAGGTGTCCCAGATTCCATTTCTTATGGGCGTAGGCTTCACCGTAGGTGAGAATACGAGCTCGTTCGGCTTCACTGGCGATTTTTGGGCCGTCAACCAGAACCTTTTTTCTATATTCAATTACTACCTAGGGCCCGGCTTCTATATCGGTTATAGCCAGGACGTGTTGCTAGGCGGAAGGCTTCCCATAGGTCTCAATGTGTATCCTATCAAGAACCTTGAACTCTTCGTCGAAATAGCGCCCACGCTCGCTATACGCTTTTCTGACCCTATCGTATTTCCCGCTTTCGGCCTTCAAGGCGCCTTCGGCCTTCGTTTCTGGTTCTAAGCCTTCCTTAATGATAAAAAGCCCGCTCGGCGAGAGCGGGCTTTTTTAATCCAGTCCTCCATGGCTAAGCTTAGCTCCGCTGTAGTTCTTCCCATCTGGCCATAGCCCTGCGCAGATGCGGTATGACTATTGAGCCGCCCACTATGAGGGCCACGCTGCATGCTTCGCGGAACTGCTCGGCGCCGAGGCCTTCTTCATGGCAGCGTATCGTATGGTAGAGTATGCAATCGTCGCAACGCAGCACCATGCTGGCGACGAAGCCCAGCAATTCCTTGGTTTTCGCATCTAGCGCGCCAGCCCGGTAGCTTTGGGAATCCAGGCTGAAGAAGCGCTTGAGCTCAAGATTAGCATCCTTGAGTACGATATCGTTGAGATCCTGCCGCTCTGCCTGCCACTGGGCTATGGTCTTCTCGAACTGAAATCCCTTGTCATCGGCCATGGCTACTCCTTTTTCATACGCTGTTTTGCGTCGCTTTAAGAATATAGCAAAAAAACAGTCTTGCACACTGGATTAAATATATAGAATTTAATATATTATGTATTAAGAACAATTAAACGCAATACTTTGCGTACTAAAGCCGATACGGAGGGCCTACGATGGCTGAATTACTTACCCTGGAGAGCTTCAAAACGAAAATCTTCGACTATGAGCAGGATAAGGAGTGGAACTATAAGGGCGACCTTCCTGCCATAGTGGATTTTTACGCTGACTGGTGCGGCCCCTGCAAAATGGTAGCCCCCGTACTCGATAAGCTCGCTAAAAAGTACGATGGCAAGCTTCACGTATATAAGGTTGATACCGAGGCGGAGCCTGAGCTTGCCGGCATGTTCGGCGTTCAAAGCATACCCACGCTGCTCTTCATACCCAAGGACGGCGAACCCCGCGTAGCCATGGGCGCCTTACCGGAAAAGGATTTTGAGCGCATTATCGGCGACGTATTTGCGATAAGCCAATAGGCCCAGGATAGCGCAGTTCAAGCGTCTCCGCAGAGTCGACCGAAGCGGCCACGATACCCTGGAAATCCAGCGCGTCGAAGGCCGCTTTTTCTTGTTCGAACTTAGCCTTTAATACCGGATGCTTAGGGCTGAAGAGCACGCAGCAATCCTCGAAGGGCAGTATGGATGTTTCATAGCTGCCCATGCGTCGCGCTTCCTTGACCGTGTCTTCCTTGTCGGTACCCGATAGCGGCCGCATAATGGGATAGTTGGTATAGGAACCGGTAAAGCGCATATTCTCAGCCGTTTGGCTCGCCACCTGCCCGAGGCTTTCTCCCGTTACTATGCAGTTCAATTGCCGTTTCCTCGCCATCATATCGGCGGCCATCATCATGCAGGCGCGCAGGTACAGCGTAGCTCGGTCTGAAGGCGCGTCCTTTTTTATCTTGAGCTGCACATCGGTGAACGGCGCCGTATGCAGTATCATGCCGCCGGCGAACGAGGCAAGCACGGTAGCGAGGTCGCGCACTTTCTCCCACGCTTCCTTCGATGTATAGGGATAGGAATGGAAATAAAGCGATTCGAGGGCCAAGCCTCGAGAAAGCATTCTAAAGCCCGCCACGGGGCTGTCTATGCCCCCGGAGAGCAGTAAGAGGCCCTTGCCGCCCGAGCCTACGGGCAAGCCACGCACGCCTGCATCGCCATCGGTATAGAGATAAGCCTGCTCGCGTATCTCTACGTAGAGCACGGCATCAGGCCTGTTTACGTCAACCCGTATACCGCTTAACGCGGTGAACACGGCCCCGCCGATTTCCCTGGCGATATCGTAGGATTGAAGGGGAAAGGATTTGTCCGAGCGGCGCGCTTCCACCTTAAAACTTTTAGCCCCAGCTACGAATTTCGGCCGCATAAGCGCTATGCCGGTCGCGGCAATGGCTTCCATTGATTTCTCGCAGCGCCGGGCTCGAGCCCAGCCGTTTATGCCGGGGGTGCGGGAGAGTACCAGTTCGGCGTGTTCGGCGTATTCTTCGTCGACGGTCAGGTAATAGCGGCTATCCTTGGATTCAAGCACGCTGTGTATGCCATACATGCGCCGCTTTATGTCTCGCTTAAGGGCGGCGACGAATTCGGACTGATTCCCGTCCTTGAGCCCTATCTCGCCTATCTTTATCAGGTACAATGCATCCATCTCAGTATGCTCCGTTGCTCAGCTTTAGGTTTTGTATCGCGCGTAAGCGGCGGCGGCGCGTTCGAGAAAGAGGTCAATATCGTGCACGCTGCTTCCGCGTCCCGTCGATATGCGCAGATAGGAGAAGGACAATTCTGGCGCTAAGCCCTGCGCGTCCAGTATCCTGCGCTCTTTGGATCCATGCGAACAGGCTGAACCGGTAGATACGGCTATGCCCTGATCATCGAGGACACGGGCGAGCGTTTCTCCGCCAAGTCCGGGAAAGGCTACGCTCAGTATATAGGGGCTGAACCTCTCGTCGCCTGCCTGCCTGCCTAGGGGCAAGGATAAGGCTCCCGGTATCGACTTGATACCCTCAAGGAGACGCTTCTCCAGCATGCGTGCGCGTTTATAATTATCGTCCAGGTCGGCTGCTGCCCGTACCGCCGCCTGCGAGAAGGCCCAGGCGCCTGCGGTATTGTGCGTCCCTGCCCGTATGCCGCCTTCCTGGCCGCCGCCCCGCGCTAGGGCGGGTATGTCTTTCTTCAAATACAGCGCTCCGATGCCTCGCGGCCCGCCGAGTTTGTGGGCGCTGAATGAGGCTGCGTCTATTCCTAAAGCCTTCATGGAGCAGGGGATTTTGCCCAAGGCCTGTACGGCATCGCTATGGATGAGCGGCGGCCTCTGAGGCAGGGCATCCCGTACCGCGCGGGCTATAGCCGCCACCGGCTGCACAGCTCCCGTCTCGTTATTGACGGTCATGATAGATACAAGGCCGCAATCAGGCTCGAGCGCGGCGAGAACCGCTTCCGGCTGAACAATGCCGTCTTTATCGGGCTTAACATAGTTAACACGCAGGCCGAAGCCCTCTAGAAGGCGCGCTTGCTCATATACCGCCGCATGCTCTATAGCTGATACCACAATGCCGCGCCGTTTTTTGTCAAAGAGCGTCGACAACAGGACGATGGCGTCAGCTTCCGAACCGCCTGAGCTGAAGAAGAGGCGTTCTGGCGGGCTCTGCAGTACGCCCGCGAGAGAGCCGCGCGCCTGCGTAAGTTCGGCATAAGCGGCCTTGCCCGGCCCATGTGAACTGGAAGGATTGGCATACAGCCGGAGGCTTAGCTCCGCGTGCGCGCGTAGTATATCGTCATAGGGAGGAGCCGAGGCGGCCCAGTCAAGGTAGCAGCTGTCCATACGGTGAGGATGATACCCCACAGAGCTTGCCCGGGGCAAGCGCGATCAGGAGTAGCGTTTATCCGCGATGCCGCCGGGCTGGCCGCCTGATTCTACAAAGTCTTTGCGCATGTACAGCGCGCAAAAGCAATGGCCGTGTTCTTTCACATCGTCCCAGGAGTACTTGCAGGGGCAAAGAACGTCGGCATCGAGCTCTCTGCTACCTTCCGTATCGCGGCAGGGGCAGAGGAAATAGCCGTAACGGTTCCAGTTCACGCAGAGGCCTTCGACAAGGCTGGCGGTGAAGTCCTCGTCTGGATTAAGTACCCAGCCCTGTTTGGCCGCCACCATAGCAGCGAAACGCCGCGTATCGGCTATGCTTTTTTCGGCCATTTCTACAAGCCTAGCGTTCGTTTCCAGTCGGCTTCTATGAAACCGACCAGATAATCGTTCTCGCCGACGGTTACGAAAGGAAAGGCAATATCGGTCTTATAGCGCTCTTTCAACTCTTTCTTTACTTCGTTTTTGGTATCCAACCCTATCTTATCCACATGGATGAAGCGGTAGGCATAGCCGTTCGTCTCAAGGAAGGTCATGGCGCGCTTGCAGAAACCGCAGGTGGAGAGCGCGTACACGGTAATAGCCGGATCGGTTTTCCCGCCGGCTACCGTCTCGAAGCTAAGCTTTTCAATCATGCTCATGCATCTCCTTTGTCCGCTTATAATAATGCGAAACGACGAATAATGCAAACCGTGTTGTCTATGCGTATGCCGCCGTGATAGAGGGCATTGAAACAGGTTTTATGTCCCGAGCCAGCGGCGGGCATAGGCTTCAGGGTCGAATTTTTTCTTTAAGCCAGAATAGGCCATGGCGCGCACCGTGCCGAAAACGAGGCGGCTCGGCCACGGGCGGTCATGCAGGCCGAAACACCAGGCTACTCCCGCCCAGCCGTTGGGGTCGCGGCCATCCAATGCGTAGCGATCGTTCAGGTAGATCGCCGTTTTAAAAGCCTCCTCCGGATGCCCGCTCCACGCTAGTATCATCTTGCCCCAATACATGCGCATGTAGTTATGTATGGTTCCCGTACGCACAAGCTGTGCCTGCGCAGCGTTCCAATAGCGGTCATGCGTTGAGCCCGCCTCAAAATCCTTGCGCAGGTATACAAAGCTGCGTTTATCGCCGGCATGCTCAAGAAGGGTGGCGCGAGACCAGGCGGGCAGGGCATCCCAGCTATCGTAATCCTCCGGGCGGTACCACACGAAGTTGCGGCAGAGCTCCCGCCGTATTACCAGCTGCTCAAGAAAGGCGCTGAGACCGGGGCCGCCGCGCCGCAGAGCAAGCCTGCCGAGCTCTATAGGGGAGAGCTGGCCGAAATGCAGATACGGTGAAAGGCCGGAGCAGCCTTCCGCCAGAGGATCATTCCGTCCCGCGTCATAGCCGTCGAGGCGCCGCTCGATAAAGACCCGCATGGCCTTGTGCGCCGCCTTGGCCCCGGGGAGCGGCAATTCAGTCTGCTCTAGCGCGCGGTCCCCGGGGTATGCGGGCGGTGCTGCGCCGTCAAAGGCGCTAAAGAGCTCGTCATCGCTCGTTAGGCCCGCCTCGGCGGGGCCGTATAGGGCAGAAGCTCTTGGGCTCTTCGGGTCTTTTAGAGCGGGGCAGTCTAGGTAGTGTACGAGTGCCCCAGATATTTTGATCCTCAGAGTGCGTGCAGACCATTCCTGCTTTGGTGACGCTACTGCCGTCGGTATGACCGACTCCCCATCGATCTCCAGTACCCTCAGTCTCAACGCCGCAGCGAGCCCATCCTTGATCCTGCGCGCCCAGCGCGCTGCTGAAGCGTCGCATACCAGCAGCGCCGCCCCTCGTGCGTATTCGCTTATAAGAGCGCTCGGCTCTCCGCGGCGCAGGCAGAATGCGATGCCGGCTTTGCGGAGAGCGGCGGCGGTCTCTTTGAGCCCTGCAAGCATCCAGCGATACTGCGGCGCCGTGGCATTCGGGTAGTCGGCTAGGGTGAAGAGCACGACGACCGGCAGCCTGAGCTCTGCCGCGCGCTCGGCCGCGTAGCAGAGCGCGTGATTCTGACTATAGCGTTGGGCCGCCTGCATCCAGTACAGCACATAGCGCGCCCCAGGCTGCTCTGAGGCTGCGTTTAGCGTACGTATGCGCTCTCGCTCTATCATGAGACCAGTATACCCATGAGCGGCCTACAGGCAAGGGCAAAGCTTGAACAAATGCAGGCCTATGGTATACAGTCGTACACATGCATGACATAGGCCGCATCCGCAACTTCTGTATTATCGCGCATATAGACCATGGCAAGTCCACGCTGGCGGATCGCTTCATCGAGCGCGCGCGCATCGTGGACGAGCGCAAGCTTCAAAACCAGATGCTCGATAATATGGACATAGAGCGCGAGCGCGGCATTACCATAAAAAGCCAAGCCGTTACCTTAAGCTACACGGCCAAAGACGGCGAAGATTATACCCTAAACCTCGTCGATACTCCGGGGCATGTGGACTTCTCCTACGAAGTGTCGCGGGCCATAAGCTCCTGCGAAGGAGCCATACTGCTCGTCGACGCCACGCAGGGGGTCGAAGCGCAAACCCTATCGAATATGTATATGGCTCTTGAGCATGACCTTGAGATACTGCCCGTTATCAATAAGATCGATATGCCCGCGGCAAACATACCGGATGCACGGCAGCAGATAAGCCATGACCTTGGGCTCGACGGCGACGAGGCTCTCTGCGTATCGGGCAAGATGGGCCTTGGCATAGACGAGCTTTTCGAGGCCATCGTGGCGCGCGTGCCCGCGCCCAGCGGCTCAAACGAGGCGGCTATACGCGCCCTTACCTTTGACAGCCACTACGACCCATACCGGGGCGTCATCGTGCACATGCGCGTGTTTGACGGGGTAATTAAGCCGGGCATGAAGATACGCTTCATGCATAACAATTCCGAGTACGAGGTTGAGGAAACCGGTTACTTCAAGATGGGCCTGGTTAAGACCTCAGGACTATCGGCGGGAGAAGTAGGCTATATAATCGCCGGCATAAAGACGGTATCCGACGTACGCGTAGGCGACACGGTAACAGGAGCCGACAATCCCGCGCCGGCGCCGCTTCCAGGCTTCCGCGAGGTTAAGCCCGTCGTGTACAGCTCTATCTATCCCATGGATACCGCCGAATACGACGAACTCAAGGTGGCCATGGAGAAGCTCAAGCTCAACGACGCTTCGCTCATCTACGAGAAGGACAATTCCGCGGCGCTCGGCTTCGGCTTCCGCTGCGGCTTCCTCGGCATGCTCCATCTGGAAGTGGTACAGGAGCGCCTTGAGCGCGAATACGGCCAGATGATCATCATGACCGCTCCTAGCGTGCGCTACCGCCTTACCATGGCCCGCAAAGCCGAGAAGATAATCATCGACAATCCCGCCGATTATCCGGACCCTTCCCAGATAGAGGCAACCGAAGAGCCGTATATTAAGGCCCAGATCATTACCCCAACCACCTACATAGGCAATCTGATTACGCTCTGCATCAATAAGCGGGGCAGCCAGACGGGCTTTACCCACCTCGATGAAAAGCGCGTAGAACTGACCTTCGAGATGCCGCTTGCCGAGGTGCTCTTCGATTTCTACGATAAGCTAAAAAGCACGAGCCGAGGCTACGCTAGCTTCGATTACGAGATCATCGATTACCGCCCCACCGAGCTTTCCAAGCTGGATATACTCATTAACGGCAAGCCCATCGACGCCCTTGCCCAGCTGGTATTTAAGCCCAGCGCCTATGAACGGGGCCGCAAGGTATGCGAGCGGCTCAAGGACTCCATGGATCGCCAGCAGTTCAAGATCGCCATTCAGGCTTCGATTGGAGCCAGCATCATCGCTCGCGAGACGGTAAATCCCGTGCGCAAGGACGTGTTGGCAAAATGCTATGGCGGCGATATATCGCGCAAGCGGAAGCTCCTTGAAAAGCAGAAAGAGGGCAAGAAGCGTATGAAGCTTATAGGCGACGTGGAGCTTACCCAGGAATCCTTCATGGCCGTGCTGCGCGAGAACGAGGACGACGACAAGCGCTAGCTAGGCCATAGCGGCCCGTAACCGCCCTTCCCAGTAGCTGGCTTCGGCCGCCAGGCGCTTGAGCGCGTCCAGTTCAAGCTCTTGTACGCGCTCAGCGTCGGGAAAATGTCCGTACATATAGTCGCAGGCCGCTACGAGCGATCGCAGCCCGGGCACATCCGTGCCGTCCTTAAGCGCGTCGCGCAAACGGGCGGCCAGGCTCAGTTCTCCGGCTAGAAAGGCGCGTGCCTTTGCCCTTAACTCCATGCTCTCGTGCCCGCGCTCTTCATCGTCTGTATACCGAAGAGGCGCAGGCTGTGCTGCCATGGGGCATGAGCCTGCTGACGCGAGCAAGGTTTGCGCATCTTCAAAGCTCACAGCGCGAACGGGCAGTACCGCGCCTAAGCCCTGCCGAAGGTCATAGGCCAGGCGGCCTTCTTCAATGAGTTCCAGCTCCCGTTTAGCCAGGGCCGCGTACATATTCAGCGCGGGGTCGCTCACGAAGCCCGTGCTCAAGCGCCGCGTGCCTTCTCCGAAGCTTGCGCGCCAGCGGCCCTCAGCCTTGTAACAACGGCTCTCGCGCTTACGTTCCGCTATATCGTTAGGGCTGCCCTGGCAATGCGTTCTGCCCTGCGGATAGGAAAAATCAAGCCCTGCTATGAAGAGCGGCCCGGCGTATAGCCTGCGCGCCAGGCTGAGGGCGAGCACGCCCACCGAACCGAGCGGGTCGACCTCAAGGCAGGGTAGGCCGCTCGCCGCGAAGCGCATATGAAGCGCCGATTCCATCCAGCGGCTCGCTATAAGGTAGAACGGTCCTTTTAACGCGCGGTAGCTGGACGGGTGGGCGCTTAGGTCCAAAAACGATAGGCAGGTTTTTCGCTCAAGGGGCAAAAAATCAGCGACGTTGTATACCTGGCCTTCAAGGCATACCACCGAATCTACGCGCACGCCGGCACTCGCTAAGGCGCCCGCGGCGGTATCGCAGGCCATAATATGCACGGCGCTTCCTACGCGACGCAAAAAGGGCAGGGCTAAGTCCAGAGACGTGCCTGCGCCGCATACGACTACTGCCTGGCTGCTTCGAAGCGGCGCCGCGAGCACGCGATACCAGTCCATAGCGCCAATATTAAAAAAGAAATTCTTAGTCCATAGCCTGGACATGCGCAGGAGGGCCATCTTATTTCGCCAGTACGTAGCCAGCTCGTCCTCAATCAGTGCGAACAGGTCATGGTAGGCGGCGGCATGCATATCCTCGCCCTGGCTTATGCGCAGCTTTACTACGCGCCTGAACCGCCCGAGGCGGCGAACTGCAGCAAGAGCCGCATCGATCATGGCGCTCTTTTCCTCGGCTTCAATGAAAGCGATACGCTCCTTACGCATGAAAGGCGCACGGGCATCGGAGCAGAGCCTGGATAGCGCTGGATCAAGCTCGACGCAGAGCAGGGCGCTGTCTCCGGGAAGGCGCTCTAGCAGATCGTCAAGGCCGTAGCAGAGGCAGGGTGACGGAACTATATAGAGCGTTGCGCTCTGTAGTGTCGCCATTTGGGCAAGGCGCAGCGCTGATCGCTCGGGCGTATAGCGCGAATAGAGCCAGAGTTTGCCGTAGCAGACAGAAAGGCCCCCGTTCGTTGCTACGATTCGGGGGCCTTCGTCACTCATCGATATATCAGTTGGCGCTAGCGAAAACCCGCAGGAAGGTATCGAGGAAATTATCCTTCAGCTTGGGGCTCTTCATGATACCGCTCGCTAGATCCCTGCTAAGGCTTTCCTGCAGCACGCTGGGATAATAGGCTTCTATAAGGCCTAAGGTGCTCTCTTCAGCGCTGCGTATCTCCGAAACCCTGAGCACCAACACGTTATCGTTCAGCACGAGGGGTTTGGAGAGTTCGCCTGATCCGAGCGAGAACACCGCAAGGAGGAAGGCTTCATTACGGTCAGCGCCATTCAGTTCCGGGCTGTTGCTCGTGTCCAGGGTGTTGAAGAGGGAAAAGTAGCCTAAATCAAGGGCGCCGCCATAATTAAGCGGGAAGCTTGAGGTAGATTTAACCGTCAGGCTCTGTGAAGCGGCGGCAGAGCCGAAATCAGAAGCGGCCGCGTTAGCAAAGTCAGCGGCGCGCTTGAGGAAGTAGTCTTCCACGAGGCCCTTCTCAAACCGATTGATATAATCACCGGCGCTGCTTACGAGAGCGCTTGCGCTGAAATCGGGCTGGGCAGCGGCCTGATTAACCTTGTAGAACGACCAAGAACCGGTAGACGTCTCATATACATCCGATACAGCGCCAGCCGAGAGAGCTACTACGGCATCAAGAGCAGAGGCGTCTTTAAAGTCGGCCTTGAGCTCCCAGGCATAGCGCTCGCCCATGTCGCCGCCGCGGGAGGCGTACTGATCCTTGGAATAATTCTTGGCGGCGTCTTCGAACGATAGCGTGCCGTTACGCACCTTGGCGAGTATATCGGCGGCCTCTTTAGCGTTCGAGGTAATGGTTAGCTTTGACAGCGCGGTTTTACTAAAGAGACCGGCATTGGCGCGGGCAAAGTCCAGACGGGCGGAATCAGGATAGGATGAGAAGGGAAAGGCCACATATTCTATGGCCCGCTCGGGCTGAGCCATGGCTTTAATGAAGTTTTTTTCCGCGTTGCTCGGCAATATAGAAACGGCATCGGCTACGTAGCGCTCTTTGAGCGCGTTCTCGCGAATTTCCGAGCGTATGCTTGCCTTTACCGCGGTCGTCGCTTCGCGGAACCGTCTGCGGGAAAAGGCGCCATCCTCGATGAAGGCCGGATGAGAGGCCATCTGAGCATCGAGGAAGCTATTGCTTACCGCTATGCCGCTTGCTTGAGCCTCGCTGAGCAGCGCCATATGTATGGCGGTATTCTCAAAAGCCCTGCGCCATACCTGGTACGCAAAGAACTGATCGCCGGAATCGCTATAGCCCTGGGACTCAAGCTGAGTCTTGACGGCTTGTACTTGTGTAGCGAAATAGCTGCCCTGCGCGAACGCTATAGACTTGCCATTCCAGCTGCCGAAGCTCAGGGTGTCGCCTTCGCCCATACCGGAGCCAAGCGAGGGTGCTACGACAAAGGCGATGATGGTGATGACCAGTATCGCAATGGTCCCGAAATATACAAAGGGATTGCCGTGACGGGTTTTAGGGGCGCGATCGCCGGAGGACGGCTGTTGTTGCTTATCGTTTTTGAGTGCCATCGAATCCTTCCTGGAAGTACTGATTATGTAAAACCGCGTCGGGCTACATGCCTTTTTGCGGCGGCGGTTCGACGTAAAGCGCGAAAAAAGATAGCATGGGAGGCCTTCAGTGTCAATCGAGGGCTTAGTTCAGCCGGTAAACGCAAAGGCGTGTTTGTCCGCCCGCTTTACGCTGTACATCGCGGCGTCGGCTTTATTAATGAGGTCGTCTATAGATTGCCCGTCATCAGGATAAACCGCTATGCCCATGGAGAAGGCGAAGCTGCGCGTGTTACCAGAAAAACTCAAGGGCGCGGCACAGCCTTCGAGCAGCTTATGCGCCGTAGCCTCTATGGCGGCCTTATCCTTAACGTTGGTAAAGACCGCTATAAATTCGTCTCCGCCCACGCGGGCCACGATATCGGAGGCGCGCAGTAAGGACTTTAAGCGTTCACTCATGGCAACGAGGGCAGAATCGCCCGCGGCATGGCCGTAGAGGTCGTTCACCGGCTTGAAGTCGTCTAAATCGATAAAAGCTATGCCCAGCTTGTCCCCCGTGCGGTGCGCGCTCTCAATAGCTTTGTTGACCAATTCGAAAAGCAAGCGCCTATTGGGCAGGCCGGTAAGGGTATCGTGGTTTGCCAAGTGGCTAATTTTCAGCGTCGCGCGTTCTAGCCGCCGCTTTTCTTCAGACAGCGCCGTGTTGAGTTCTTGCAGACGGTCATGAATAAGGGAATTCTCGATTGCGATGGCAATATAGGGTGCCAGCGCTTCAAGGAGCTTCATGTGGCTATCGCTATACGCTTTTACCGACGCATGTTGAACCATGAAACAGCCAAGCACGCGATCCTCTATCAGTAAGGGCAGGCTTACTATGGACTGACAGGGGTTGCCCATGGTTTGAGACGGCCGGGATAGATACTTCGAATATTCCTTATCCTTATGCTCGATAAGGACTGGTTTTCGGTTTAGGAAAGACCATACGGTAAACGAATTATCCGCGTCCAGCTGTATGTTCCGGCCATGCTTAATCTCGCCGTCTTCGTAGAAGTCGCGATATACGAGTTCATTCCGCTCATCATTATACAGCGCTATGCCGAAGAAGTCGTAGGCTATGAGCTGCTTAAGATTTTCATAGAGGGTATAGAAAATAGCCTTGAAATTGAGGCTTGCCGTTACCTTTTTGCCTATCTCCGATATCGATACGATCTGCCTATTCATCTGCTCGAGGGCATCGGTCTTCTCTTTCAGTTCGGTGTTGCGCAAGCGGTAAATTTCCGCTTCCTGTTGAGCGCGGTCAATTTCAGCCTGTACCTGTATGCTGCGCACTTTTTGGGCGGTATCCTCGCGAAGAACCTCAGTACGGAAATGCGAGTACTTTTTGTAGGCATCGAGCGCTTTCGGTAAATCGCCGAGTTTTTCCATGGCTCGCGCAAGGTTTTCATAGGCCCTATAGAGCTTGTTCTTGGATTTAGTCGTTTCGCAGAGCTCTATCGCTTCATGTAGCGACACGACCGCTTCTTCTACGCGTTCCCGCTCAAGAAGCAATTCTCCGTGCGCGATAAGCAATTGGCCGCGAAGGCGGGGGCTTTCTGTCTTGCTTGCCAAGCGCAGCGCCTCTTTGAGGTGCCGTTCGGCCTCCACATATTTCTCTTCGCCGATGGCAATTCTGGCGAGCACCTCCTTAACCTCGGCGGCATTCACGAGGTCTTTGGCATCCGTGCTTATAACATAGGCCTTCTCGCCGAATTCCTGGGCCAAGGCAAAGTTTCCAAGCACAAGAAAGGCTTGCGCAATATTGAGCAGGATAACGGTGCTGAGTTCCGGTAGAATTTGATCATTTTGCAGCTCGTAAGCCTTGAGCAAATAATCGAGCCCTTCTTTAGGATTGCCGAGACTCAGGCACAATTCGCCGATGTTGGTCATGGCGACGAGCTCGCGATATTGAAGTTTATGCTTCCGCGCACGATCTAGGCTCTGCGTATAATAGTCTATTGCCTTGTCGAGTTGCGATATCTCATGGAAATAAGCGCCGATTGCATTCAACGCTTTACAGGCGCCTTCGCTGTCAGTAAGCAGATCGTAGGTTTCAAGAGCCTTGCTGAAAGCGGTATAGGCTTCCGCTAGCTCCGTAAGGTGATATTGACACCAGCCGATATTGAGATAGGCATCGGCCGCGCCGCGCCCATACTGCATAGCTAGCGCCTTTGCCAGGGTACGCTGGCTATCCTTGAGAGCCTTGGCCGGCCTATGAAGCAAGGTATCCCATGCAGCGTCATTAGCCCGGTCTATCGCTAGCGCGGGGTTTTCACCTTCGAGTGGGGCGTTTGCCGGACTGATTGCAGGGCCGCTGTTGCTCAAAAATCAAGCTCCTCAAGCGTATTTTTGCCATAATCAGGATCATAGGTATTGAGAAATTCCAGCGCTTCTCCTGCGGCTTCCTGCACATGCTCGTACCAAATAGTATAGAGCTCGTGGTTGATGGTACTCGGAAAAGGCGCTCCTTCTACGTCGCTGATAAGCTGACGCAATATCACATAGCCTCTTTCGTCCATACTATCCCCTTGCAGCGCCCCATGGGTGAGTTCCAGTATATTCTATATCATCATGGGTATAAAATAAAGCGCGATGCGTCTGCTTACGAGTTTTTTCATAAAAGGCCTGCCGAGTATGACTCGCGCTTGGTATGCGCGCTAGAATTGAGTATGCTTTCATTGCACTGCGGGATAAGAGCATCGGGATGGAGGCGCTATGAGTATAGTGACGGGCACGGGTGACGAGGGGCTTACCGGACTCTGGTCCGGAGAGCGGGTACGCAAAGACGACCCGCGCGTGGAAGCCTACGGTACCGTCGATGAGCTCGACTCGCTGCTTGGCGAAGCGAAGCATTACCTGAAAAGAGAAGACACCCTGCGCATAGTCAACGAAGTGCAGAAAGATCTGTTCCGGGTGGCGGGCAATCTGGCTACGCGGAGCGGCGGCTATGTCGATCCTGTGCGCGAAGCGGACGCTGAGCGCCTTGCCGCCTATGTCGAAGGCTTTGAGGCCGAGATCAATCTTACCGGCTTCGTGGTGCCCGGCGAAACCCTGCAATCCGCCAAGCTGGACGTTGCCAGAACCGTATGCAGAAGGGCTGAGCGCAGGATAATTAGCCTAGCCTGGGATGCCGACGTTCCGCAGCCCCTGCGACGCTATATGAATCGCCTTTCTGATTTGCTCTTTATCATGGCTAGGGCTGAAGAGGCGTCTGAAGGAAAAATACGCTACGTGAAGGACTAGCGGCCTGCGCTAGTCTATGAGCTCGTCGTCGCCCTCTAATACGAGCTCGCCGTCCTCCCAACGCTTCTTAAAGTACTCAAGGAAGCCTCGTGTGGATCGATCAACGTCATCACGGCGTACCGTACCCATGATATCGTACTCTTCGAGCACAATTAAGCGCTTGCTTTGCGATACGTTCGAAAGGATCTTGTCCCGCAGCGACTGACTCTTCCCTTTTAGGATTAGCGCTATATCCTTCTCATTGTATTCGCGAAGGCTGCGCTGGAGCTCACGGTCGGGTACCCGCAGTATATCGTCAATAGTGAAAAGCCGTTCCCGGATGTCCTTGGATAGCTCGGGGCTATCCTCTTCAATGCCGCTTAGGATGCGGCTTTCTAGATCGCCGCCTACATGCTTGAGTATGCCGGCGAGCACGGCCGCGCCATCTACCCGCTCGCTGGATTCGGGTCTGCCTATCTTGGCGATTTTATCCCTGAGTACCATTTCTACGCGTTCGATGACCTCGGGAGTCATCCTATCCAGCTTGGCTATGCGCTTGATTACCTCGGTACGCATGATATCAGGCAGTTCCTCTATTACCGAGCTGGCCAGTTTGGGTTGCAGATAAGGCAGTATCATGGCCATTACCTGCGCCGATTCATCCTTTAACAGTGCTATGAGCTGACGGCCGTCGAAATCGTTCAAGAAAATGAAGGGCTTACGGCTTTCAGGAACCGCCTTGCGCAGCACTTCCTTAGCCTTGTCGGCGCCGAACGCCGCCGACAACATGCGCTCAGCGGTATCGGCGCCGCCTTCCAGCGATCCGCCCTGGGTTTTAACCAGCCAGCCGAACTCGGTAAGGATATCGTTAGCCTCGGCATTGTCTATACGCTCTATCGCCGCTATCTGACGAGAAATAGCCTCGATCTCCGCGGGCTTCATGTGGCGGAGCACCTTGGAAGCTTCCTCCTGGCCAAGCAGCAAGAGGAATTTCGCCGCTTTTTCAGCCCCCGGCGTACCGCTTTTTATGAGCTTTGAGGATTCTTTCGTAGCTCGTATAAGCCCATCCCTGCCGCTTGACGGCAGAGGCGCGCTCTTGGTTTCGCCTTTTGGCGGCCTGACAGGCTTATCGGTAGAATGCGCGGGCTTAGCGCTAGAGGCTCCGTCTTTCGCCTTCCCCTGACCGTAAGCCTTGGCTAATTTATCCTTCATATCCATATGCGCCAATACTATACGCAGAGCGCTCCGGGGTCAATCGAGATCTGCATCAGGGCATGTGCTATGGATCAAATCGACCCTTCGCTTGAATTGCTCCTGCATGGCGGACTTTATCGGTAAGGGCGCCATATGAAGAGCCCGGCTCTGCACGCCCTGTTCATC
This sequence comes from Spirochaetaceae bacterium UBA5200, assembly GCA_002412825.1. Lineage (GTDB taxonomy): Bacteria > Spirochaetota > Spirochaetia > Treponematales > UBA12059 > UBA5200. Next base: position 10,991 of record DHVU01000023.1, on the reverse strand, counting down.
GCCAACGTTCATAGTGCCGTCGCCTATGAGCGCCTCAAGCCGCGTCGACGACGAAGAAGAGCCGTTCATAGCCTCGTATGCGGCCAGCATTTGCGGGGCCGCGCGCTCCACGGCCTGCGCGCACAGCTCAAAATACGACGCGTTTGACTGTCGGGGCGGATCGCAGGGGTGCCGCCACGCGATACGCGACTGATTTGCCCAGTCTATCGCAGCATCTATGCCCTCAGGGTATACCACCGATACCGAGCGATAGCCGTGCTGGACAAAGGCTGGGCCATAACCGTGCGGGCAGCCCTCCGTCATGGTCGTGCGAGAAGGATCGCTGCGTGAATAAAAGTAGAGGGCATCAAGGAACGCGTTCTCCATACGCAGTGAAAGCTCTTCGTCTCCGTGAGCTCGAAGCGGATAAGCGAGGCGGAACGCTGTACTGAGCCGTTCTATGAACGCCGCGGGAATAGGTTCAGAAGGAACAAGCTCTTCACGCTGATGGAAATCCCGTATAGCTGTACCGGTCTCCTTTTCCCACAGCAGGCAGTCGAGCACCCGCTCGAGGAAGGGATGGCAGGATCGATAGTCGTCGCTCTCAGGCCTGCCGGGAATTACCCACCCCGCCATGTGCACGATGTACGGGTGGCTAAGCCTATCCAGTTCCACATGGCTTATAAAACCAAGGACAAAAGCACGCCAGGCGTCGTTCAGAGTGGAGGAGGAAGCATCGGGTTCGCTGCAAGAAGAAGCCAACGCAGAGCAGAGCGCCCCTATGCCGCGTTTGTGAATGAGCGAGCCATACAGTACGGAAAGCGGGCGCGTCCGCTGATTATGATAAAAAATATCAGGCCCTTGGCAACCTAGATTGAACCATTTGCCGTTGTCGGCGAGCATGGCGGAAGCCTGGCTCGGCAAGGCTGATTTGAGCGCTTTTCTTCCTACGATTAGATGACTGATCTGTGATGCCACAGGCTATACAATACCGTATTGTAAAAAAGTCGCAAGGCTTTTCAGTCAATCGTTGGCTCCCGCCGTGGATATGTATATATTTGTGGCTGTACTACGGTATAATCGCCTAAACTGAAACCAGTTATCGGAGGTTCCCCCATGCGCCTATATACGAGAACGCAACTCATACTAGTATCCATCGCAAGCTTGGCAATAGCGCTTCTCATATCGTTCGGCGCAGGCCTCCTGCCCCTCAGAGCCCAGGAAGTTGCGCTTGCACCGGCTAAACCGGCGGGGCAAGGTTCTGAACCCGTAGCCTTAAGCCCGCAGGTGCAGAACGCCGTGCTCGCCGATACGCTACCAGGCTTCAGCCAGGACGAACGGGAGAATATAGACGTATATGAGCGGCTCAATAGCGGCGTCGTCAACATTACGACAGAGGTCGTGACCATCAACTGGTTCCTTGAACCGGTACCCCGCGAAGGCGGCTCCGGCTCAGGATCCATTATCGACGAGCGCGGCTATGTGCTTACCAATTACCATGTTATACAGAATGCCTTCAAGGTATTCGTAAGCCTCGCGGACGGCTCGCGCTTTGAGGGTACGGTTATTGGATCCGACCCGGAAAACGATCTGGCGGTAGTAAAGTTCGAAGTTCCAAAGGGCGTTCGCCTTACTACTATACCCTATGGCGAGAGCAGCAACCTTAAGGTGGGGCAGAAGGTGCTGGCTATAGGCAACCCCTTCGGCCTTGAACGAACCCTGACCCGCGGAATAGTGTCCGGCCTGGGCCGGCCTGTGCAGCAAGATTCAAAAACCATTATCCGGGATATGATACAGACCGATGCATCCATTAACCCCGGCAACTCAGGCGGGCCCTTGCTTAATTCGCGCGGAGAGCTTATCGGCGTCAATACGATGATCTATAGCCCCTCCGGCGGTTCTGTTGGCGTAGGCTTCGCCGTGCCGGTAAGCACGGCCAAACGCGTAGTCCCCGACCTTATTAAATTCGGTATGGTAAAGCGAGGCTGGATAGACGCGGAGTATGTACAGCTCTTCCCGGCGCTCATCGAGTATATGAAGGAACAAGGCTCGCCGGTGCCCATAGACAAGGGCCTGCTCGTATCCACCGTGCGCCGCGGCACCAATGCCGACAGAGCCGGGCTCAAGGGCGGAACGAAGGCGGTACGCTATTATCAGAGCGTGTTTAATGTAGGCGGCGACATACTCGTGAACGTAGACGGCATGCCCATAAGCTCTATAGCGGATCTGTATTCTGCGCTCGAGGATAATAAGCCTGGCGACAGTATCACTATTCAATTTTACCGTGGATCAAAACTTATGAGCGCAACGATTAGCCTTAGCGACCGCAACGAATCCATGGGCAAGCGCTAAGTGCCTCCGTAATTATAAACGTGAGTGCAATTATGCGGGTGTACAAGGGTGAAGATACGCCTTTGTATATCCAAGCCGCCGACGCCCTGCGATCCCGCATAGCGGAAGGCGTATTCAGACCCGGAGATAAGCTTCCCTCGGTGCGCAAACTTTCTGACGAGCTTGGATTGAACCCCGCTACCGTTGTATCCGCGTATCGCATACTGACGAATGAGGGTCTTATTGAATCAAAGGCAGGCTCTGGCGCCTATGTGTCGCGCTCCTTAAGCGCGCTCCCCGTAGCTATGGCTAAAGGGCCAGCGCCTGGCCCCGACGGCTTGCCCCTTTTGCCTGCGCAGGATGGCGAGGGATCGATCCTCGATCTCTCTTTAAATGCGCCTCCGCGCGATCTTTACCCACTTGAGGATCTTAAGCGTTTCATTGTCGAGGCAATAGACGCTGACGGCGGCGCTGCCTTTGATTACCAGGATCCTGCGGGCTATCATGCGCTCAAGGTCGCGATCGCCGCCCGGCTAAGCTTGTCCCGCAGCGCAAGCGAGCCGGTGGATTCAGAGGATCTGCATATTGTTTCTGGCGCGCAACAAGGGCTTGACCTCGCCGCGCGCGTGCTTCTCCGCCGCGGCGACGTCGCAGCCATAGAGGCACCCGGCTATAGGGGAGCCCTTGACGCCTTCATCGCGGCCGGCGTACGCGTGGAGGCGGTGGAACTTGACGATGAAGGACTCGATATCGTCGCGCTGGAGAAGCTTGCCTCTACCCGGCCACTTAGGCTCGTGCACCTGAGCCCGAGCTGCCAAAACCCCACCGGCCTTCACTATAGCGCGCAGCGCCGCCGTGACATCGTCGCCCTAGCCGAACGTTATGATTTCTATGTGCTCGAAGACGATCTATTCGGCGACCTTAGCCTGTACGGCGCGGCGCCATCGCTACGATCCCTCGATGCCAATCGACGGGTACTGTACGTTAAAAGCTTTTCAAAAACCCTGTTGCCCGGACTTCGCATAGCCGGGCTCGAGGCTCCCACCGGCTTGCGTTCCCGTATAGAAAATGCCAAGCGATCGCTGGACTTATCGTCTAACGGGCTTATGCAACGGGCCCTGGAGCGTTTTTTATCAAGCGGGCGCTACGATGAACACCTCCGGGCAGCCAAAGCGCGCTATTCGCGGGCTTACGAACGCTTCAATGCTCATTTGGCGCCGGGCAAAGCGCTCGGCTTGGATTGGCATGAGCCGCAGGGCGGCATTAATCTATGGCTGTACACGGCGGGCGTATCAGGCAGGGCCTTCGCGGATGCTTGTCTTAAGCGCTCATGCCTCGTCGCGCCGGAAGCGGCCTTTCGCTTTTCCGGCCGCGCGGATAAAGACACGCACGTACGCGTAAGCTTCGGTTCGCTTGCGATGAGCGAACTAGAAAAAGCCGCCGCAGTCTTGATCGCTACGGCCGAAGAGCTGAAAAGGCACAGCACGCTCCCCGCATCCAGGCGCGCTTAAGTGCAACAAAGCCGCCTTGGACTTGGCAACACACCGAATTCGCGCTATACCATAGCAGGATATGAGAAGGATAAACGTACTCATATCCTAAGGAAATCGCACTATGAAAGCCTTTAAAGTCGTATCGCCTTTTGAGCCTTCGGGTGATCAACCTCAAGCAATAATGTCTTTGGCTGAAGGGGTTATGGCCGGGGAGCGATATCTTACCTTGAAAGGCGTAACGGGATCGGGCAAAACCTTTACCATGGCTAAGGTCATTGAGGCCGTGCAGCGTCCCACCCTCGTCATAAGCCATAACAAGACACTGTCCGCGCAGCTCTTTCGCGAGTTTAAGGATTTCTTTCCTGACAACGCCGTCGAATATTTCGTTTCCTATTACGACTACTACCAGCCTGAAGCTTACGTGCCGACCCGCGACCTGTATATAGAAAAAGACGCCGATATCAACCAGGAAATCGAGCGCCTGCGTCTCTCCGCCACGCGCAGCCTCATGGAGCGCCGCGACGTTATCATTATCGCCACCGTATCGTGCATATATGGTTTGGCAACGCCGGAAGTATACCGGGAGATGAAGGTGGAGGCCGCGGTAGGCAAAGAGCTGGATCCTGAGCGATTCAAACGCGAACTCATAAGCCTTCAGTACGAGCGCAACGACGCCGTGTTGGAACGTGGACGCTTTAGGGTGCGGGGCGACGTCATAGAAGTATGCCCCGCGTATGCCAATGAAGCCTATCGCATCGAGCTTGATTTCGACCGCGTAGAACGAATCCGCCGCTTTGATTATGTATCGGGCCAAGTACTTGAGGAGCTTGACGCCGCCGTAATATACCCGGCCAAACAATTCGTTATGCCTGAGGCTATGGTGCAGAAAGCCATATCGACCATACGGGCCGAGCTCGACGAGCGCTACGATACGCTCATGGCCGCTCAAAAACTCGTCGAGGCGCAACGCCTCAAGACCAGGGTGGAATACGACCTTGAACTTTTAGTTGAAATGGGACACTGCCCGGGCATAGAGAACTACTCAGGGCCGCTCTCCGGCCGAGCCCGCGGCACGAGGCCATCAGTGCTCCTTGACTATTATGCCAATGATTTTCTTACCATTATCGACGAATCGCACGTGAGCCTGCCCCAGATAGGGGCGATGTACGCTGGCGACCGATCGAGAAAACAGAACCTCGTAGACTATGGATTCCGCCTTCCTTCGGCTATGGATAACCGTCCGCTGAAATTTGAGGAATTTGAAACGATCACCCACAACGTCATCTACGTGTCCGCCACGCCAGGCGATACTGAGATGAAAAAATCCTCGCGTGTCGTCGAACAGCTCATTCGTCCAACAGGGCTGGTGGATCCGGAAATCGTCGTGCGGCCGAGCGAAGGACAGATGGAGGATATATACGCAGAGCTAAAAAGCCGCATAGCTCGGGGTGAGCGGAGCCTAATCCTCACCCTCACCAAGCGCATGGCCGAGGAACTTTCAGAATATCTGTCCAACCTGTCATTGAAAGTCCGCTATATACATAGCGAAGTAGAAACCATAGAGCGCGTGGAAATCCTCAAGCAACTGCGCACGGGCGAATATGACGTGCTCGTGGGCATTAACCTGCTGCGCGAAGGAATAGACCTGCCGGAGGTTTCGTTTATCGCCATACTCGACGCCGATAAGATCGGTTTCCTTCGCTCGGCGACCAGCCTCATACAGATTATAGGCAGGGCCGCCCGCAATGCGGCGGGAACGGTCGTCATGTACGCGGACCGAATGTCTGATGCCATGAAACTGGCTATCGAAGAGACCGACAGGCGTCGGGCTGTTCAGGTGGCATATAACGCCAAACATGGCATAACGCCAATTACCATAAAGAAAGCGGTTCAAGATATTCTTCAGCGCCATAAAGAAGAGAAGTTAGTTTCCGCCTCAACGGAAATAGAGACGATAAAGGCCGCCTACAACCTCATTGTGCCCGAACAGCGTTCGGCTCTGGTAAGGCGCCTTGAACGGGAAATGCTTGAGAAAGCAAAGAATCTTGAATTCGAAGCCGCCGCGGCGCTACGGGATGAAATACAGCGTATAAGGGAAGGCCAGGGGTGAAGGTAGAGCTCGACATACTCTTCAGCGAAACAATGACGCCTAGTATACAGGAGCAGCAGGAACTGTCTCTGTTGCGCGCCCGCTGTAAAGACAAAGACAGCTTTGAACCCGGCATTCACGTCGATACCGCTCTTAACGCGCTGAAAAACATAAAGCCCTGGTTGCTGGCAAAAGCCTCAGGCGAGGATGGTACCCAGCGTATAGCGGGAGCCGCCTGTATTTTCTTACCAACGAGTACCCAAGCGGAGTTATCTGCCTGTGTTGACCCGCTGTTTCGAGGGCAAGGCATTTTTGCCCAGCTGTTCCGACGCGCTATAGTTCTATTGCGTGAAGCGAAGGTAGAAAGCGCGCTCCTCGTATCGGACGCCCGGCTTAGCTATGGTCAAGCCATAGCCGCAAAGCTCGGCATAAAGCGCTCGCATACGGAAAAGACTATGAACCTTGATCTTAACGCCGGGTATTCTTATCCTGATTATGGCTACGCGCCAGCGATCAGGCTCGTGCCAGTAACTGAGGAAACAGTAGATCAGGCATCAAGCATTTCTGCATCGATTTTTAATGAATCGTTTGAGGACGCCCGCGCGTTCACGCTCGCCTGCCTTGCGAACCCTTTGAGGGAGCCCTTACTTGCCATGGGTTCCGGCGGCGCCGTAGGCATGGTTTCGTTAGCGCATGAAGACGAGGCATGCATTATTCATGGCCTTGGGGTGGTTCCGGAACAACTCAGGCAGGGGTACGGAGGCGCTATTGTAGATACCGTTTTGACCATGCTCAAGAAACGAGGGCTAAGAAAAGTCACCCTTGACGTAGACGATCAAAATAAAGATGCTATGGCTCTCTATGATTCCAGGGGATTCTCCGTGGATTCGCTTACCGAATACTGGCGCATCGACCTGAGCAGGCTACGCTAAGCGTTATCTGCCGCCTAACGCTTAGCGTAGTAGCCGCTAGTACCTAAAGCCCAATAGCCGGCTGTTTGTCTGATTACAATGCATTCAAGGCAGTTTCTAGCCCGGGCACCTGGCTAGCCCCGCTGGGTACAGTGATACTGGAGCCCTTTAAGTCATCGCCAATTGGTTCAAAACGACCTTGCAGGACAGTAGCTAGGAAGGCCTCGGTGACGGCGTTGAAAGACAGGTTGTTTTCAGGCCGGGCAAAGCCGTGGCCTTCATCGGGGTAGAGCACATAGCTAACCGGGATGTTTTTGGCCTGCATGGACCGGACAATCTGGTCGGATTCCGCCTGGTTGACGCGCGGGTCATTGGCGCCCTGTCCGATAAGCAGGGGTTTGCAGATGCGGTCGACAAAGCTAAGCGGCGACCGCGATTTCAGGAACTCGCGGCCTTCTTCGCTACGGTGGTCTCCCACCCGGGAAGTAAACATTTCCAGCATTGGCGCCCAGTAGGGCGGTATGGTCTGCAGCAGGGTAATCAGATTCGAGGGGCCGACAATATCCACGCCGCAGGCAAAAACCTCGGGGCTGAAGGTCAGTCCGGCGTAACCGCCATAGCTGCCGCCGATTATTGCGACAGTTTTTTTATCGGCAATACCGGCCTGGACAGCCCAATCGACCGCATCGAGCAGGTCGTTGTGCATCGCGGCGCCCCATTCCTTGTTTCCGGCATTGATAAAAGCCTTGCCAAACCCGGTCGAGGAGCGGAAGTTGACGCTCAGTACGGCATAGCCGCGATTGGCCAGCCATTGGTGCCACTGGTCAAAACCCCAGACGTCGCGCCCCCAAGGGCCCCCATGCACCAGCAAAACCATCGGCAAGGGCCGGTCAGGACGCCCGGGCTGCTGCGTGTCGCTGCCGAGGGGCAGGGTGTAATAGCTGACCAGTTCCAGGCCGTCGCGGGCGGGGATGATGACCGACCAAAGTTTGGCCAGCGGCTGGCCTTCGAGCGCCTTGCGATTGACGAACAGAAAATCCATTTTCTTTTGCCGGCGGTCATAGCGATAGTAACGCACCGGGCTGTTGTCAAAGTCGTAGGCAATTACCCAGAAACGGTCGTCGTTGGTGCGGCTGATGATGTGCGGGTCGCCATCGGCAAAAGCGGCGAGGAAATCAACATCGGGCTGGATGGCCGGGTCGAGTACCACCCAGGAGCTGCGCAGGTGGTTGAATGATACGGCCTGTACCCGTTTTTCGGTCGGATGTACCAGGATATCACTCAGGTCTGCCTGGGGGTTTTCAGCCAGGGGCTGGAAACTGCCCGTTTGGGTGTCATAGGCTACCAGGGCGGAAGTATCCCGCCCGCGGCTGTCGCCCAGGTAGAGGATGCGGCCCGCGGTGTCGAAGCCGAAGGCTTGGGTGGTCAGCATATCTTCCATAGCAACATGGAAAAACGGCTTCCAGTCATTTCCGGTCCGCTCAAACATATCCAGGCCGCCATCGGCGGTCATCAGCGCGCCAAAGCGGAGCTTGAAATCGTAATCAACGCTGAAACCGGCGAAGCCGCGATCATTTTCGAATACCAGTTGGCGCTGGCCGGTGTTGAGGTCGAGCAGGTGCAGGTCGTGGAACTGCGGATTGCGGTCGTTGAGGGCGATCAGCACCTGCGTGGGGTGTCTGGGGCTGAGCATTTCGATCTTGGCAGCAACCTTTTCGAAGGGGGTGAAGTCGCATATCTGGCCGGTTTCAAGGTTGACGCCGTAGATGCGCCAGTTCTCATCGCCGCCTTTATCCTGGATGTACAGCAGGTGCCGGCTGGTGAAAGCCCACTCGTGCAGGCGGATGCCGCGCATGGTGTCGTTGGTAACGGGCCTGGCGGCTGCAGGGTCGTCGGCGGGGCCAACCCAGACGTTCAGTACGCCATTGACCGGGGCAATGTAGCTGAGTCTGGAGCCATCTGGGCTGAGCCGGGCCTGGGTTTTGTCGGGGTTGTCGAACAAAAGTTTACGGGGTAACAATGGTGTGTTTTGCAAATCCATTTCAGGCTCCTGTGTCCATTATTTGTTTGACTCGCCCGACCTGACCGCTGACCAGGCGGACTTTTATGCCGTGCGGATGGGTGGCAGAATTGGTCAGGATATCTTTGACCACGCCTTCGGTGAGTTTGCTACTTGACTGATCTTGTTTCAAGACAATCTGTACACGCAGGCCAGGGCGAATAGTGCTACGAATGCTACCGTCCATAATTTGTCTCCAAAATAGGGCTGACTTGTTCCTGCTGTCAATGTATGTCTTTACTAATAATGCTTACGCGCAATGGACGTAAGCGATTCCATCACCCCGTTAACTCTCTAACGCCTTCTCGTTGATCTGAATGAACTGCCTGTTAATTATGGCTCTAGACGTCGTCAAAGAATGGCTTTGATGCCTCCTAGGCAGTTCTTCTAGTGCCTCCCATCCTACTTCCTGAAAACACTTCATGATTGCGTCATCTGTAGGCCGACTAATAGCGAAATCTTAACATATATTACTCTTGGTAGACAGCCCAGTTTCCAAAAGTGTAATGAACTTACTCTTCTGAATCTGCATACTTTCTATCCTCCACGGCATCTGGAACCTCCTCAATAAAGGTTCCAACAGTGCTTCGAGAATGTAAAGTATGATCCTTGAGAAGTGTAAAGGATGATCCTTTACTGTACCTAAGTAGGTATAACATACGCTTAACCTGCGAGCCGTACATGGCGCGGTTTGTGCCAGGCGAAGCCTGAAGCACATAACCGTGACATAGGCGAGTCTGGTTGAAGCGATTGTTAGCCGAAATTTTCTATTTTCATCTCTTTAGATATTTTTATTAATTCTTTATCATTACTGACTAATGTAGAATCATTCCTTCTCGCAAGAACAGCATAAAACATATCGTATGCTGAATGATCATTTTTTATACTTTCTCCTAATACTTCTTTCCACATATCTTTTTCAGTAAAGAAATCATCTATTAATCCCAATCCGTCTTCAATGTACTGCAGGCATTCGTCATGTGTAAGAATCTTATTCTTATAATATTTCCATAACACATTAGTTATTTCTGAAATATACAGTTCTGGAGCAATTACCCAAGAAGCTTTTCTATAAAAGCTCTCAAAATAGTCTTTTTTTTCTTTTTGCAGAACTATTTGGATTGCAGCACTTACATCTAATACAATTGTCATCTATTTCTATCCTCTCGTAGTAGAGCAACATCATCAATCTCATTAACTTCCTTCTTTATTACTCGAGAGCCGATTTTTTCTAGTAAAGCCTTTCTTCTTTCAATATTAGGCTGTTCTAATTGAAGCCCTTTTTCTAAAATTGAAATTACTTGCTGAGCAATTGTTCTATTTTGCTTTTTGGCCCAAAAAGATATTTTTTTATATATGTCTTCAGGGCAATCACGAACTTGAAGTAGTGGCATATTTATCCCCCGCATACAATATACAGCCATATGTATGCAATGTCAAGCCGTATTTCTTGCGCGCGTAAGCGCGTCCGGCTAACATACGCTTAAGCCTTAAAGCGTACATGGCGCGGTTTGTGCGTTAGCGAGCAAAGCGAGCAGCACAAACCGTGACATAGCTTTATAGGCTTGAAGCGATTGTTAGGACTCTTGTATTATTAATTATTATTTTTAATATTTTTTAGAAATCCGACATTGTTGGTTATATCATCCTCAATATTTGAGCTGAAATGTATTTCACTACTGAAACCCATTTTTTTAAATACTTCATATATCTGATGATTTTCATCTATTCCTTTCACGATAAAGTTTCCATTGTTTTTATTACATAATCGTGCGCAATATATTAATGTCCCTATAAGCATTCCTCTGCCAATTCTTAATTTATAAAGATTAAATATTATTTTATAAAATCCTTCCATGTTTAATTGTTTAATCGAATCTATAATTTCATTATCTATTCCTGTATAAGTTAAACCTTCTATTTCAATTTCAACATATCCATTTGTCAATTCTTGCTTTACCGAATAAATGATTATAGGTTTTGGTATTATTTCCATACCAAACAATTCAATATTCTTTTCTTTTTCATTATTAAGTATTGAATAAATCTTATTTACTTTCGAAATATCCATTCTTTCCTTCATTTCGCGCACGAAAGTGCGTCGTCCTAACATACGCTTAAGCCTTAAA
>DHVU01000025.1 GCA_002412825.1 Spirochaetaceae bacterium UBA5200 | reverse complement strand
ATACTAACAGGCGGTTCGTATAGATCTACGAGCGGGCGATTAGAGAATTAACGGGGGGATGGTATCGCTTACTGCTGTAACTCCGTATTATGCTGTGCCTGTGGAGGAAACAATGGCACGATGGACTATGGAGGAACGAGCTGCGCTTATAGCAGAGCGGAAACGATGCGGCACGACGATCAAGGCGTTTTGCGCCTCCAAGGGAATCTCATATAATACGTTTACGGGCTGGACCAAAAAGAACACTGGGGCATCGCTAATGCAACGAGCTGCAGATTTCGTTCCCGTCGTGCTCGCAGGCGATCGGACTGACTGCACGGTAGCTTCTTGCCGGCTACGTATCGGTTCATCTATGGAAATAGTTGTCGACGATAGCATCTCAGCGTCTGTACTCGTGCGGATTCTCAAGAGCATAGAGGCGGTATGTGGCCCGATCTTGAGAGCGTAAATATTTACCTTCGTCCCGGGATGACGGACATGCGCAAGCAGATCAACGGCTTAGCCGCCCTGGCCGCGCGCCACGGGCAAGGAAAGCTGTTTGACGGGAGCTTGTACCTCTACTGTGGGCGCAGGGGCACAATGATCAAGGCGCTCTATTGGGACCAGAACGGCTTTTGTCTTTGGACGAAGCGCATAGAGAAAAGCCGGTTCCCCTGGCCGAAAGCCGATGACGAAGCGGCTTCTCCCTTCGTGCTTGAGAAGCGCGATCTCGACCTGATCCTTCAGGGTATCGATATACGTAAGCGCTTTAAAGCGCTCACGTATAGCCAGATTGCATAATAATTTAGTTGCATTCGCATTAAGCTATGGTAGAATTCTCCCATGGCGCATAGCACTACCGGCCAAGAATTATCGCACGAAGACCTCCTCCTCGTCATCGAGGATTTGCGCCAAGCGGTCTGCGAGCGCGATCAGCAAATAGCCGAACGCGACTCGGTCATCGAACAGGAGCGGGCTAAGTACGCCGTACTCCAGCGCATGCTCTTTGGTCGCAAGAGCGAGCGCGTCGACGCCGTAGATCCCAAACAAGGTCAGCTCTTTAACGAGGCAGAACAGGACGCAACGGCGGCCGGTAGCGAGGCGGAGCAAGAAGAAATATCCCCGCACATCGGGCTCGCGCCCAAGAAACGCGGCGGTCGTCGTCGTCCCACGGCAGAGCTTAAGAGGGTCGAAGTATACCATGACCTTGCCGAAGGCGATAAATGTTGTCCCTGGTGCGCCTGCGAGCGGCCCAAGATCGGCGAGGATCGTAGTGAAGAGATTGAGGTCATTCCGGCCCAGGTCATCGTTAAGGTGCATGTCCGCGCTAAGTACGGCCCGTGCTCGTGTGATGATTTCGTGGGCAACGATGAGCCTGCCATTGTTAGCGCGCCAGCTCCAACGAAGATTGCGCCGGGGAGCCTTTTCTCCAACGCCGCGGCGGCATTCTTCATCGTGTCCAAGTTCGCCGACGCGATGCCATTCTATAGGCAGGAAAAGGTATTCGCTCGCATGGGGCTTGTTTTAAGCCGAGCGACTATGGCTCGACTAACCATGCGCATAGCCAAGGAACTTACGCCGCTCTTTGAGCGCTTCAAGCGCGACATCCGCGGCTCGCCCATACTCCGCATGGATGAGACGGTCGTCCAGGTGCTCAAGGAAGATGAGCGCTCCCCGTCCGCCCAGTCACGAATGTGGGTAGCGATGGGCTACCACGATGAAAAGCCTATTATCTACTTCGCTTACCATAGCTCGCGATCAGGCGACGTGGCTGAGTCGATCATCGGGGATGGGTTCAAGGGCTTTCTCCAAACTGACGGGTATGCAGGCTATACCCGGGTAGGGCGTCGCCCTGGTATCGTACACGTCGGCTGCTGGGCACATATACGGCGCGAGTTCCACGAGGTCTATAGCCTGAATGAAGACTCGCCACTCGCCGAGGCCATGCTCACGATGATTCGCTCGCTGTACGCCGTCGAGCGACGCCTACGCGCGCGCTTAGATGCGAAGGAACTCAGTGTCGAGGAGTTCGTGCGGCACCGTAAGGAAGAAGCCATACCCATCATGGAGTCTATCCTGGCGTGGCTTCAAGAGAAAGAGGAGTCGGTGCCGCCGCGTTCCCCACTAGGCAAAGCCATAAGCTATGCCCTTGGTCAGTACGCGCGCGCCAGCCGCTATATTGAGCATGTGCTCTTGAGCCCTGATAATAATCTCGTCGAGAACGCCATTCGTCCCTTTGTCGTGGGTCGCAAGAACTGGCATTTCTCGGACACACCAGCTGGCGCGGAAGCCAGCGCAAAGCTCTACAGCCTCATCGAAACAGCCAAGGCAAACGGCCACGAGCCCTACCGTTATCTATGTCACCTCTTTGATGAGTTCCCCAAGGCCACTACCCCTGAGTCCATGGAACGGCTCTTACCCTACACGCTCCCTTCAGCCGCATACTAACAGGCAGTTCGTATAGATCTACGAGCGGGCGATTAGAGAATTAACGGGGTGATGGTATCGCTTACGAGCTAGCGTAGGCTTATTTAGGGCGTGCGTCATGGACGACGCACGAGCAGGCGAGGCGGGTCGGAGGGAGCCCGCAGGAAGCGGGCGACCGGAGACCAAGTCCAGGAGGGCCCGCGACAGGGAAGCGGCATACTGCGCGAAAATTGCTTAACTGCATATACCCGCAGGCTTGCAACTGGAGAAGACCAGCCCCCATGGATGCGCGCGTCAGGGCCCGAAGGCGGGTCTCCGGTCGCATGCACGACGCGGGCGACCACAGACCAAGTCCAGGGGGGGGCCACAATTAGATCCATTTTAAAGAAGGATTTAATTGTTTAAAACAGAAGCGCCACCGTACAAACGGCCTGTTTCACCCTAAAGTGTGCCCAAAGTCTCCTGATTCTGGGGTTCATCATATCCCAACTTATCATGCCAACTCAATTCGGAGCGTAATCGATCAAGAAAGCTCAGCCTCATATTTCCGTAGCGTGGCGATTTCGCGCGGGAGGTGGATATCGTAGGGTTCCCATCGAATCCATTCGCCGCTGATGGAGCCCGCATAGTCGATGCTCCGCAGCAATTGGAGGGCACGCCGATGATCGATGCCGCCGGTGCCGATAGGCATCATTTGATCGATATCTCCGGTCCCGATAGCCTTGAACGTCGCCTTCCCCGGGCCCATGCCGTCGTGTACGTGAACATGGCGGATCCAGGGACTCAGGGCTTCGAATGCTTCATCCATCGTGTAATTGCACACCCTGACCGGGTGCATGATGTCCCAGTTGGCGGCCACGGCGGGGTGATCGACCCGGCGGAGGACGGCGGCGACATGTCGTGGATCGCACCAGTCATCGTGGGTCTCTATGCAGAGCCTGACGTTTCGCTCGCCGGCATGGCCGGCGACGGACGAGAGCAGTCGTGCCATGGTGTCAATCGCGGCTTCCCGGCTTAGGCCTTCAGGGATTTTGCCGCCGAACACCCGCAGCGCCGGCACCCGCAAGTCTCCGGCCAGGTCGATGCGCTCATGCGACTCCTGAACTACCTGATCGGCCGCCGCGGGATCGGCATAGTGCAATGAAGTAGCCAGACAGCAGAGCTCAACCCCGGAAGCCGCCATCCGGTCCACGATGGCCCGTCGGGCGTCCGCGCCGCACGCCGCTTCGATACCGTGCGCATGCCCCAAATCGATCCGAGGCTCAAGGCCGTCATATCCGAAGCGCCGGGCGATATCTATCATCTCGCCCAGCGTGCTGTCCGGCGTGGAAAAACTCATGAATGCATACTTCATACTTCTACCCCCACCCATGCGCCGTCTTTCGCCGCCGACTCATACATACGGTCAAGGACAAGGCGGCTCCGGCGGCCGTCGCGGCCGTCGCATACCAGTTTGGCCCCCGTTCGAATGGCGGCGGCGAGGTTCTGCGCCATATTCGTCCATGGCGGCATATCCAGCTCGGGCAGGCTGTCTTCCCACGCGCCGCCGACATTCCATTGCTCGATGGGCACGGAGTAGGGTCCGCCGAAGTTATACGTTACGGCGCCTGCCGTACCGTACAGCTCCATGTTCATATACCAGGTGTCGACGGGATAGGACGTCGTGGCGAACAGCTGCACCACGGACCCGTCGCCATACTCCCAGGCGGCGCAGCCAAGGTCCTCGGCCTCTATTTCGTGAGTCTGGGTCCACTTACGCATCGACACGCGTTTGGGCATACCCAGGAAATACACCAGTTGGTCTATGTGATGTATGGTCTGATTGCTCATGACCCCGCCGCCATCCATGCGCCGCGTGCCGCGCCATCCGCCGTTGGCGCGGTAGTACTCCATGGTCCTCTGTATCCGTACCGACATGCTCCCGCCGAGGGGTTTGCCGATTTCGCCTTTAGCGATGCGTTGTTTGATGCGCTGCGACGTGGGCTCCAGGCGCAGGGCGAAATCGACGGCGAGCAGCCTGCCCGCCTTGTCGGCCGCCTCGATCATGCGATCGCAGGCGGCAAGGTTCGCTTCCATCGGCTTCGTCGAAATCACGTGCTTGCCCGCGTTCAATGCCGCTACGGCGAAGTCGGCGTGCAGTCCGGTCGGCGTCATCACGAACACGGCCTCGCAGTCCTTGCGCTCAAGCCAGGGTTCGATCGTCGCGGTCCATTCGCAACCGAGTTCGGCGGCCGCCCTCTCCGCCCTTTCGGCGACGATATCGACGACGCCGACGAGCTCCGTGCCGGGTTCCTCGCGAAGCAGCCGCGCGCGATTGAGCCCCATGCCCAGGCCGACCACGACGAATTTGACCGGCTCGAAATCCAGCCGCGCGGGCCGCTTCTGGGCGGGAGAGCCGCCGGGCCAGGCCTGGCGTACCCTATCGAGGAGCCGTTTCGACATTTCAAGGTTGCTTACCGTTTTGTCCGGATTGTGCGTCTCGATGGATACCGGTCCTTTGAAGCCGTGGCTCGAAAGGGTACGGAGGAGCTTCTCCCAGGGCACGGCCACGGGGGACAAGCCGGGAATGGCGCCTTCCGCCTTGACGTGGACGCACCGGCTTCGATTTGCCCGCTCGGCGATACCCTTGTCGTCGGGCGGGCCGTCGTCGAGCCATTCGGTGCCGCAATCCCAGGCAAGCCCCCATTCGGGCACGGCCAAGGCGTCGAGGACCGTGAAGCATTCGGGTACGGTGACGTCGCAGTTCTCGAAGACGAGGGTCAGGCCCGCCGCCTTAGCCCGATCGGCAAGGGGGCCAAACCGGTCGAGCACCTTTTGGAGCTGGTCGGGCCGGATGGCGAGGTCGCCTTTCCTAGCCTTCTCCGGCTGCCAGTAAAAGAAGGAGCGGACAAGGCGGCAGTCGAATTTGTCCGCCGCCCGTATGATGCCGTCGAGTTTCTTCTTTTCGGCTTCGAGCTGAGGCGTCTCGGGAAGGTTAAACTTGGCTAAAGATGATTGAAGGCAGGCAACCTTCAGCCCGCGTTCGCTAAGGAGCTTGACGATGCCGTTCATCTCTGCTTCGTCGAGATCGCAGAACTCCCTCCCCAGGATTCGTCCACGCAAGTCGATCCATTCAAGGCCCCAGTCCTGGAAATGAGAAACACCCTGGGCGATGTCAAAGCCTATTTCGTCATTGAATATCGATAGCCGCATTCATTTGTCCTTTCCAGCCCTCAGTCAGCCCGTATCCGACATGATCGGCTGTATTGCGTTGCCGCATGGTAACACGCACCTAGACCTGCCTCTTGTCTTGCGTTGACATTATCCTTGTCCCAGATTGATTATCAGATAGGCGATACAGGTAGTTCGAGGCAAGCAAAGGTACTTTAGCGCGTGTGGGCATTTGTCTTCTTATATAGGTATCGGAACAGCTTCCGCCAAGGGATATCAAGAGGGCGAGGGTAAAAACTTGGGAGCTATGAGTATATCGGCTAACGGGCGGCCCCTGTGCCGCCGCTTAGGGTCAGAGCGTCGTTCCCTTCTGGATGCCGACGAAGGCCGGGTTATCGCGGGATAGCACTTCGCTCAGGTTGCCGTCCTTGGCCCGCTTCCGGAACTCCACGGGCGAGAGGCCGTATGCCTGCTTGAACAGGTGGTAGAAGTGGCTCAGGCTCTCGAAGCCTACGTCGACGCTGATATCGACGATTTTTTCTGAACTGAATATAACCGCCCTCGCGGCATGCTCAAGCCTGAGATCATTGATGAATTTGGTAGGGGATTTGTGCAGGTACTTCCGGCAGCTCCTCGATACATGTTCTTCGCTTTTTCCCGCCAGGCGCATCATCGCGGCCAGGCCTTCTATGAAATTTTCCTTTTTCATCATTTCGAGCGTTAGCCACTGCAGCCAAAGCGGTGTTTCGGTTTTCTTCTGCTCGGGCATGATAGGGAAACAAGAAACGATGATGCTCATCAAGGTGATGCGGAATACGGAATCGCAACTCGCCCGCTGGATGTGCTTAGAAAGGATGAGCCGTTCCAATTCCTTTACCAAGGTATAATGTTCGCCCGGCGACACCAGCGCCACCGGCGGCAGCGCGGAAGAGAGCAGGCGCTGCGGCTCGAAACCTTCGCCTAGGTAGTTGAAGAGAGCCAGTACCGTTTCGGCGGGGATCAGCATGTTGATTATTTCAAAATCCGCCGACATTGAGTCATAGGAGTGAATGTCTTCCGGCCGGATGAATACGATAGATCCTTTTTTTAGGAGCTGGACCGCGCCGTTTACCAAATGGTGGGCAGTGCCGTGGTTGACCAGAAAAAGCTCGAAGTAATCATGGCTGTGCCTGATCCTCAGTTGCCTGCGGTCGCTTATGAGGCTGGCGTACTCATGCGAAGGATCGCCGGTGAACCGGCTCAGCCGTAGCTTCATGCTTGTCCCCCAAGAATATAAGATCAATATAGAACAATAAAAACGTCAATTCAAGACAAGACCGCTCACATTTAATACAGCACCATGAGTCCATGAACAACTTCAAGGTGAAGAACCCGAGAACCGACCTGCGTTTCGAGATAGCATTCACGAAGGCGTACCGCGAAGCGGTCGATAGCTATACGCATCCCGCCAGGATAGAAGCCGCCTGCCTGCGCGCTCAGTTTCCGGCGATACTCCACCCCATCCAGGACGAGGACCTGATCGCCGGGCGTTTCCAGATGGGGCTTGTCGGGCTGGGCATACAGCACCAAACGGGCGGTTTCGGCTTCTATATAAACGAGGAAAAAGTGACCGCCGAGCTCGAGTTCAAGGCGGGGAGCGCGCAGTACCGCGAGGATCTGCACGACCTCCTGACCTACTGGAAAGGCCGCAACACCAACGCGGTCGTGCTCAGGAACCGGCCCGAAGCTATCCGCGAGGCGCTTCCCAGCGATCTCTGGAGGACCATGCCCCTTCCGGCATCGCCTATCCTGCGGATGGCCGGCGCCTACATCGATTTCGACAAGCTCGTTAAGATAGGCCTTCCCGGCCTCGCCGCCGAAGTCGACGGCTATAGGAAGAAGGCCGCGGAAAACGGCGGGGACGTCGAGCTGTTCGAGGCTATGCTCGACGTAATCGCGCTGATCGGCGAGGTCTGCCTCCATTACGAGAAGCAGGCGCGCTTGCTTGCCATGGAAGCGAAGGACGAAGGCCGCCGCGAAGAACTGGAGCGTATGGCCCAGTCCCTGGCCGCGATACAGGCCGCCCCGCCGAAGTCCCTGCTCGAGGCGCTGCAGCTCGTCTGGATATACGGCGTGATGGCGCCCCTCATCGAGTTTGGGCGATTGGACGTCTACGCCGGCGACCTGTACGTCCGCGACCTCGCATCGGGCATCATCACCGAGGAAGGCGCGGTCGCCCTGGTCGAAAGCCTGTTCCGCCTGATCGACCATCTGGACTGCGAAACCGACGGCCGGGTCATAGTCGGTGGCTACGGCCGCCGCAACCCGGAGAACGCGGACCGGATGTGCCTGGTCGCGATAGAAGCCTGCCGGAGGGTCAAGGAAGTCCTGCCGCAATTCACGCTCCGCTTCAACGACAGCACGCCGAAACCGGTGTGGGACGCGGCGATGCGCTGCATCGAGGAGGGCAGGACCTACCCGCTATTGTATAACGACGAAGTCCTGGTCCCCGGCGTCATGAAGGCGTTCGGCGTGGACCGCGCGCGCGCCGAGACCTATATGCCCCTGGGCTGCGGCGAGATAGAACTGGACCACTACAGCTTCGGGACGCCCAGCGGCTCGCTCAACACCTTGAAGATACTCGAGCTGGCGATACGCGGCGGCTACGAACCGATGACCGGCCAGCAGGTAGGGCCGGCGACTAAACCCCTGGTCGCCTGCGCGAGCTACGGGGAATTCCTGACCGAGTACAGGAAGCATCTCGATTACTATGTGCATGCGCAGGCGATATTCGAAAAGTACGAGTACGAGATAACCGGCCGCATGCACCCGTTCATGATGGTCACCATGCTGTACGACGGATGCCTGGAGCGAGGCAAGGCCGTGTTCAACGGCGGCTGCGCCTTCCTCGGCGGCACGCTGGAGATGTACGGTAACGTGAACGCGGCCAACTCGCTGTCCGCTATCAAGCGCCTCGTGTTCGACGAAAAAACGATGAGCGCCGAAAAAATGGTCGAGGCGATGGACCGCAACTTCGTCGGCAGGCATGCCGAGCTCAAATTGATGCGGAATGCGCCTAAGTACGGCAATGACGACGACTACGTCGATTCGATCTTCGTTTCCCTTCACGATTACCTGAACGACAGCATAAAGGAACAGGCGCCGAAGGTAGGCCTCGACAGCTATCTGGGGGTGACGATCAACAACGCGCAGAACACGACCCTGGGCCGTTGGGTCGGCGCGACCCCCGACGGCAGGAAGGCGGGGACCCCGATGGCGAACGCCAACAATCCCGCCCCGGGGACCGACAAGAACGGCGTAACCGCCATGCTCAACTCGATCTTAAAGCCGCGCCACGACAACCACGCGGGCATGGTGTCGAACATCCGCTTCACCCGGGAACTATTCACCGAATCCCGCGGCAAGATGCACGGCCTTATAAAGAACTACTTCGACCGGGGAGCGGCGCACGCGATGATATCCGTGGTAGGCAAGGACGACCTGCGAAACGCCATGCAGCGGCCCGCGGAATATCGTGACCTGATCGTCAGGGTAGGCGGATTTTCCGCGCGCTTCGTTGACCTTAAGAAAGACGTGCAGCAGGAGATCTATGACCGCGTCACCTACTGAGGGGCCTAAGGCCATCGTCTACGATATTCAACGACTGTCCCTCAACGACGGGCCGGGGATACGTACGACGGTGTTCCTTAAGGGCTGCCCGCTCTGCTGCTCCTGGTGCCACAACCCTGAGTCCTGGGAACAGGAACCCAGGCTCGCGTATACGGACGCGCTCTGCAGGTTCTGCGGCGAGTGCGCGCGCGTCTGCCCGACGGGGGCGCACTCGTTCGAGGCCGAGGTCGACGGTAAAACCGCCCACCGCTTGGACTGGTCGAAGTGCACCGCCTGCGGGAACTGCGTGGAAGCCTGCCCCTACGACGCGCTCGAGCTGTGCGGCCGGGAGTACTCCGTGCGGGAACTCCTTAACGTGCTGTCGCATGACCGGCCGTACTACCGGATCGGGGAAGGCGGCGGCGTGACGCTTTCCGGCGGCGAGCCGATGGCGAGCTTCGGCTTCGTAGAGGCCTTCCTGGAACGGAAGGGGAAGCTGCACGTGTGCCTGGAAACCAGCGGTTACGCGCCGGCTGAACAATTCAAGCGGATCGCGGCTATGGTCGACCTGTTCCTGTACGACTGGAAGGCCGCGCCGACAGAAAAGCACCGGCAGCTGTGCGGTGTCGGCAATGAGCTGATCGGCGCCAACCTGCGGCTACTCTGCGGCATGGGCGCGAACGTGCTCCTGCGCCTGCCCTTGGTCCATGGCGTAAACGACGACGAAGAACACCTGAAGGCCGTCGCCGCTCTGCTTCGGGAGCTTCCGCAGATAAAAGGCGCGCAGATCATGCCGTACCACGCGCTGGGGTCGGCCAAGGAAAGCCGCTTCGGACTGGCCGGGCAGACGATGGCACTAGCAAACACCGGAGACGGGCAGACGGATTTGTGGCTGAAAGAGCTCAAATCCTTTGGAGCTATAAACGTTTTTGTCTGATATAGGCTACTCTTCCGCTTGAGCGGATGAACGACTAAGGGGGTACGATCATGAAGAGATTGCATCAGGTGATTCTGGCTGCCGCGATTTGCGTTCTCGCTTTCGCTCCGGCCGCGTTTGCCGCAGGCCAAAAGGAACCGGCCGCGCCGGCCCAGGCCGTGAAAGGCTCGCTCCTGGTTTCGCGCTGGGCCGGCCCGCACGCGGATTTCCAGAAGCAGGTCGTGCAGAGCTATCCGAGCGCGACCGTCCGCATCGACGACATCGATTACGGCAGCCTCAAGCAGAAGCAGCTCACCTCGTTCCAGGCGTCGATGGGTTCGGGGAATTACGACGTGGTGTGGGTGAACAGCCAGTGGATGAAGGAGTACGTCGACGCCGGCTACATCCTGCCCATCGATGACCTGGTAAAAAAATACAAACTCGACACGGGCATCTACGCCAAGGGCATGATGGACGGCGTGGTATTCGGCGGCAAGACCTACGGGCTGCCTACCTATACCCAGTGCCTGATCCTGGCCTACGACTCGGCCGCCTTCGCAAAAGATAATATCAAGGTGCCGAAGACCGCCGACGAACTCGTCGCCGTAGCCAAGTTCTTCAAGGAGAAGTACGGCACCGGCATCGCGATTCCCGCCAAGCAGGGCGGCGCGGCCGCCACGCTCTATTCGCAGCTCCTGTTCTCTTCGGGCGGCTACTACTTCGACAAGAGCGGCAAGCTCGACCTCCTTTCCGAGCCCAGCCTCTACGCCGCGAAGATCTACGACCAGCTCGCCCAGTACTCCGTCCGCGGCGCTACCGCCTGGCACCATGACGAGACCGCTGAAGCCGTCCGCACCAAGGTCGCCCCCCTGGGCCTGATCATGAGCGGACTGGCTGGCCTGAACGCGGATACCGAGAAGTCGCTGGTCGTCGACACCGTCAAGTACGCTACCATCAACGGCAAGACCGGAGACACCGCGGCCAACAATGCCTTCTGGGTGTGGGCCATCGCCAAGAATTCGAACGACGTGGACGAGTCCTTCAAGTTCATCTCCTGGTTTACGAGTCCCGCCATCGAGAAGAAGCAGACCCTCGAGAACAAGCAGATCAGCGCGATCACCGCGCTCTCCGAGGATCCGGAAGTCCAGAAAGTGATGCCCTACCTTTCCGTGGTCATGAAGCAGATATCCAACGGCAAGATGGATCCCGCACTCAAGAGCTTCCAGACCCTCAAGGACGCCCTCATAGTCGGCCTTTCGAAGATAGCGACCACCGACACGCCCTCCGATGAAGTGATGAAGGGCATACAAGAACAGCTGAAAGCGGTAGACTTCAGCAAGTGATGACAAGACCGCCGTCCACGCGCCTGAATGGCAGGCGCGCAGGCGGCGGCTTCTATTTCCTCCGCCAAGGAAGGCCCGATGCGAAGCAGCAGACGAAGCACTTATGCCCTGTCTATGGAAAAGGGCGACCTCCTCCCTACGTTGCTTATGGCGCCTGCCGTGGCCCTGGTATTTTTCGTCATGGTGGTGCCTCTGTCCTATGGCGTCTTTCTAAGCCTCTTTAATTTTGAGTTTGGCGCATTCGACCTCAGGAAGGCCTTCGTAGGCCTCAGGCACTACATCACGTTCCTGGGCGACGAGACCGCCCTGCGCGCGGTCGCCAACACCTTGATGTTCTCGGCGGGCGCGATCGCGGGCGATTTCGTCCTCGGTACGCTCGCCGCGACCTTTATCCATTCTTTTTCGCGATCGATCGCGCGCTTCATACGGCCTATCGTGACGGTGCCGCTCCTAGTGTCCCCCATCGTGGTGGGGCTGATATGGCGCTACATCTACGACCCGCAGGGGATACTGTACTGGCTGATGGACCAGGTCGGCATCCCGTTCGAAGCCTTTCCCGGCGTGACGAGCGCATCAACCGCGCTCCTGTCGACTATCATCGCGCACTGGTGGCAGGTCGTGCCGTTCATGATCATCGTCCTGACCGCGGGGCTCGTATCGATCCCGGTTGAACTGTACGAAGCGGCCCATATCGACGGCGCCGGGCCGGTTACGGCTTTCTTTAGGATTACCCTGCCTATGCTCAAAGACGTGTACATGGTCATCCTGCTCATCAGCGGGGTGGACACGATAAAGGTCTTCGACATCATCTTCGCGCTGACGGGCGGTGGGCCGAACAACTCGACGGTGTCATTGAGCATGTACGCGTACAGCCAGGGCTTCGCCAATTCGAACCTGAGCTACGCGATGGCCATATCGGTGGTCGTGATGACGCTCACGTTCGTCATATTCGGCATCCCGTTCATCCGGCAAAACCGCAACCGGAACGACCGCTAGGAAACGAGGAGAACCATAATGGTAAAGAGAATTCAGTGGTATCTCCGCATCGTCAAGCTTTCCGGGCTAGCCTTGCTGATGCTGTGGACGGTGACGCCGGTGTATATCATCGTATCCAACGCGTTCCGGCAAACGCTCGACATCAAGAAGATGCCGCCCGCATTGATCTTCACGCCCTTCTTTAAACATTTCGAGCGGCTGTTCGCGCTGGACAACTTCCTTAGGTACTTCGTCAATTCTATCGTCATCTCCGTCTCCGTCACCTTCGTGACCATAGCGTTCGGGACCCTGGCCGCGTACGGGCTCAAGCTGTTCCGCTCCCGCGTCGGCGAGCGGCTTTCGAATCTCTTGCTCCTCGGCAAGCTCGTCCCGGCCATCACCGTGCTGCTGCCTATGTACATCATCATGAACCGGCTCCGCCTGACCGGGACCTACTTCGGCCCCATCCTGGCGCACGCGGCGATGGGCATCCCCTTCATCACCTGGATTATGACCTGTTTTATCCGGGATATACCCAACGAGCTCCTGGAATCGGCGACCGTCGACGGATGTTCGCGTATGCGCGCGTTTTTCCATATCATATTCCCTATGCTGACGCCCGCCATCGCCTCCGCGGTGATACTGATCATGCAGTTCTCGTGGAACGAGCTTCTCTTCTCGCTCCAACTTACGAACATAGACACCTACCCGCTGACGGTCGGCATAGCCCGCTACGTCGGCGCCATCTCCGTCGACTGGGGCAAGAGCTCGGCCGCGGCGACCATAACCATAGTGCCGATCATAATCGTCGGCTTCTTCATGCAGAAGTACCTGGTGTCCGGCATGACCGCCGGAGCCGTCAAGGGCTAGGGCCGGCAGGTCCGGCACAGGCACGCTACCCCATAACAGGAGCATCCAAGATGATTTTCGGCTCTCAATATTACCGCCCGCCCTTTCCCGGCCGCGAGTGCTGGGAAAGGGATATGGCAAACATGGCGCAACTCGGCTTCAACACGGTGAAGCTGTGGGCCGTATGGAACTGGATAGAAGCTAAACGCGGCGAGTTGGACTTCTCGGAGCTGGACGAGCTCTGCTCCCTGGCCAGCCGGAACGGGCTTGGGGTAGTGATAAACACGATTCCGGAAGGCGCTCCACACTGGAGCCTGGCGGGAAACGCGGACGCCCTGTATCGAACCGCACGCGGCGAGCAGATAGCGCAGGGCGGCCCGCCCAACCTGCCGAGCGCGGGCTGGCCGGGGCTCTGCATGGACAAGCCGGAAGCGGCAGCCCTCGTAGCCGGCTTTATCCGCGCCGTGGCCGCTCATTACCGCGACGAGCGGAACGTCGTCGCTATCGACGTATGGAACGAGCCGCACCTGGAGCCGATGTTCGACTACCGCGGCGAGCTCCTCTGCTACTGCGACCATTCGCGAGCCGCGTTCCGCGCATGGCTGGCGAACAAGTACGGGACTATCGAGGCGCTTAACAAGGCGTGGTTCCGCAAGCTCTCCAGTTGGGAAGAGATCGACCCTCCGCCGCGCTTCGGCACCTGGACGGACATGCTGGACTGGCGCCTCTTCTGGATGGCCAACCTCGCGCGGCAGCTCAGGCTACGGGTGGAGGCCGCCAGGCAGGGCGCACCGGGCAAGACGATACAGACCCATGTCGCCTACAGCGCTACGCTCGGCAACAAGCTAAGCGGTGGCCTGGCCAACGAGCTTGGCGACGAGTTCTCGCTGGCCAAGGAAGTCGACGTCTTCGGCCTCTCGAGCTTTCCAAAATGGCTGCAGGGAAAAGACCATCCCTTCGTACACTTAGCGCACAACGAAGTGGTCGCGGAGGCCTCGCGGGGCAAGCGATTCTACCAGGTGGAACTCCAGGGGGGTGGCGGAAAGGCCGGGTTCCTCGGGGGCGAAGTGCCGACCGCCGGCGACGTGGCGGTATGGAACTACAACACGGCGGCCGCGGGCGGCAAGGGCGTCCTCTACTGGCAGTACGCACCCGAACCCGCCGGGCTCGAATCCCCCGGCTTCGGCCTGACCGCATTCGACGGCGGCAACAACGAGCGCTCGCTGGCCGCCGGCCGCTGCGCACGGGAGTTGACGGACACGCGGCTGGACTCGGCCAGGCGGGTGCTTCCGGTCAACGCGATCTACCTGTCCAGGAAAAGCGAGGCGCTGTGCTTCTGCGCCGACCGCCGCGAGGACCTGTACGCCGGCAGCGCGGCCGGCGCGTACCGGGCCGCCTACCAGGCGCGCATCCCGGTCCGCTTCGTCCATGAGGACTACGTCGACACCATCACCGACGAGGGCGTTAAAAGCCTATATGTACCGATGGCTCTGTCCCTGAGCGAGCGCGAACTCCACGCGTTACGCCGCTTCGTCGAGGCCGGCGGCACGCTGGTAGGCGAGGCTGCGACTGGCCTCTACGACGAAAGCGGCGCCCTCGACCAGGCTAGCCGCGCGCTCACCGAACTCTTCGGCGTCGACCACGCCGAGCTGGATGCTTTTCCCGACTGGGGCTTTGCCGACGCCGTGTACGAATCGGCCGCTTTCAAAACCGCCTCGCCCGACGCGCTTCCGCTCCAGGCAGGCTCGCTCGACGCGGGCGCGGGGAAAGGCATCGCCGCCTTCTCGTGCGCCCAGTACCGCCGCCTCGTCGTCCCCCGCGCGGGGACGGAGCCTCTCGCCCGCTTTGCCGACGGTCTTCCCGCGGCGACATCCAGGCCGCTGGGCCTTGGTCGAGCGGTGTTCGTAGCGAGCTTCGCCGCCCTCGAGTACCACCTGCGCGGCACCGCGGCGACGGGGAACTTCATCGCGGGGTTCTTCATACCAGGCGGGTACCCGCAGCTGCGCTCCATCAAGCTTCGCGGGGAAGCGGCGGAGAGCCCAAGCCCGGCCCTTCAGCCGGTCGTCCGTCTCCTTGAGACCGATGAAGGCTACGCGCTGGCGGCGGTGAACCACCGCAAGGAAGCCGTGCGCGTCGATGTCGGGTTCAACGCGGGCTACGTCCGGGAGGAAAGCCTGTCGATAAGCCTGGAAGGCGAATCGGGGACGGTGAGGTATCTGAGGGGGATAAGGCGGTAAGCGCAACGCGTTATGGGAGCTTTGCAGGGTATAAGGGTCTCCTAGACTTGTGCCGCCGCCCGCCTGAGGCGGAACCGAGGGGCCCGCGCCAGAAATGCGATAGCTTAGTTTGCCTTCCTCGGCTGCACGATTCCTGATTTCCGGGAATCGCGCTTTCTTTCTTGACTTTGTCTCTTCCGCTCATCAGAATAAGGGGCGGCGATGGAGTTCGCCTGCGGCCGCTTTCGGCCCAAACCGCTTGATGGCTATACGGCCATGAGGCCGATGACTCCTGGACGGAACGCCGTTCCGTATGGATCGGCCCCCGCGAGGGTGTTTCGTGTCCGGAAAGTACCGTTCCCCCGCGACATCCCCCCAAAACGATCAGAAGGAGCACCGCATGATGTACTCAGCGGAAGTGGAACACATGTGCCCCGTGGCTAAGGCCGCCTATCACGGCCCCGCGCCCATCCCGCAAGAAGGGAAATGGGTGCAGGCGAAAGAGATCAAGGACATATCCGGCTTTACCCATGGCGTGGGCTGGTGTGCCCCGCAACAGGGCGCCTGCAAGCTCACCTTGAACGTCAAGGAAGGCATCATACAGGAAGCCCTCATCGAGGTACTCGGCTGCTCGGGCATGACCCACTCGGCCGCCATGGCCGCCGAAATCCTTATAGGCAAGACTATACTCGAAGCCCTGAATACCGACCTTGTCTGCGACGCTATCAACACGGCCATGCGGGAGCTTTTTCTGCAGATCGCCTACGGCCGCAGCCAGTCCGCCTTTTCCGAAGGCGGACTCGTGGTCGGAGCATCCTTGGAGGATCTCGGCAAGGGCCTCCGCTCCCAGGTGGGAACCATGTTCGCCACGCTTAAGAAGGGGCCGCGCTATCTGGAGCTTGCCGAAGGCTACGTTACCCGGATCGGGCTGGACGGGGACGGGGCTATCATCGGCTATGAGTTCGTGAACCTCGGCAAGATGATGGACGCTATAAAAAAGGGTACGGACGCCAACGAGGCCTTAGCCAAAGCCAAGGGAAGCTACGGGCGCTTTACGGAAGCGGCTAAATATATCGACCCGCGGCACGAGTAAGGGAAGGAGGAATATATGGCATTGTTTGAAAGCTACGAGCGCAGGATCGACCAGATCCTTCCCTTCATAAAGAAGCAGGGCATCAATTCCATCGAGGGCTGCAAGAAGATTTGCGACGACGCTGGCGTCGACGTCGCCGCTATCGTTTCCGGCATACAGACCATTTGTTTCGATAACGCCAAATGGGCCTATACCGTAGGCGCTGCCGTCGCGATCAAGAGGGGAGAGAAGGACGCCGTAAGCGTAGCCAGGACCTTGGGCGAGGCTCTCCAGGCCTTCTGTATACCCGGTTCCGTAGCGGATGACCGCAAGGTAGGCCTTGGCCACGGCAATCTCGCCGCTATGCTCCTCTCCGACGAAACGAAATGCTTCTGTTTCCTGGCCGGCCACGAATCATTCGCCGCCGCGGAAGGCGCCATAGGCATAGCGCGCAGCGCGAACCGCGCCCGCAAAACGCCGCTTAAGGTGTGCCTCAACGGGCTTGGCAAGGATGCCGCCCAGATCATAAGCCGCATAAACGGCTTCACCTACGTGCAGACGCAATTCGATTACTACACGAGCGAACTTAAGGTCGTCAAAGAATTCAAGTACTCCGAGGGCGAAAAGGCCGCCGTGCGCTGCTATGGCGCGGATGACGTGCGCGAGGGCGTGGCTATCATGTGGAAGGAGGGCGTCGATGTATCCATTACCGGAAACTCCACGAACCCTACCCGTTTCCAGCATCCCGTAGCCGGCACCTATAAAAAAGAAACGGTCGATGCCGGCAAGAAATATTTCTCCGTCGCCTCGGGCGGCGGCACGGGACGCACCCTGCACCCGGACAACATGGCCGCCGGCCCCGCCTCCTACGGCATGACCGACACCATGGGCCGCATGCACTCGGACGCCCAGTTCGCCGGTTCCTCATCGGTACCCGCCCATGTCGAGATGATGGGGCTTATCGGCATGGGGAACAACCCTATGGTCGGCGCCTCGGTGTCCGTGGCGGTCGCCATCTCTGAAGCGATGCGGAAATAATGCATACGGGCCGCGTCTCCTAACGGAGGCGCGGCTTGTAAGAAAGACTATGGATACGCGTTAGCGGACGAGACCCTACAGTGTATATATAAGTCTCAATATGTCCCCGTCGATACGTAGCGCTCGAATTGGTCGATCATGAAGGCCTGGTCTTCGATAGTGGTCTTGACGAGGTCGCCCATGGACACCATGCCTCGCAGCTTTTTGTTTGCATCCAGCACCGGCAGATGCCTGAAGCGGTGCTTGGACATGAGGGCTATACAGGAATCGATGGATGCTTCCAGGTCGGCGCAATAGGGGCTTTGGGTCATGACCGCGGATACCGGGGTATCTTTTGGCGACTTGTCCTCCGCGAGCAGTTTTCGCACCATATCCCGTTCGGACACTATGCCGACAAGCTTTTCTCCATCCATCACGAGCAGCGCGCCAATGTTTTTTTCAGCCATGATCTTAACGGCGGCTGAAACTTTATCTCCTGACTTTACGGTTAGTACCGGAGATTTTGACGCCGCGATGATCTTTGCCAAAGAATTCATAGTACCTCCTCGATCCTCAACCTGAGAGATGCTTCTAGTAGCATAAGGCTTATAGATATTTTATGCAATTTTTAATGGCGCGGTTAACAAGCTGTCGCGTTATTGCAGTAAACCGGAGGATCTAGATCTTCGTGCTTTCTTCTTAGCCTGTATCAAGCGCGGGATCGTATACCGTTACCCTGTTCCTGCCTTGTTCCTTAGAGCGGTACATTGCCGCGTCAGCGCAACGGGCAAGATTCAACTCTTCCTCTCCATCGTCGGGGAAGAGGGCTACGCCCAGGCTTGCCGATATTTCGATCGCTTCTCCCGCTATCACGAAAGGCTGTTCGAGCGATGCGCGAAGCTTGTTTGCGGTATTAAACGCGGCTTCCCTGTCCGCTACGCCGATGAAAAAGGCCACGAATTCGTCGCCTCCTATCCTCCCGATGGTATCGGAATTCCGTATCGCCCTTTTCATCCGCGACGCCGCCTCTTTTAGGAGGCTATCCCCCACGGCGTGCCCTAGTCCATCGTTTATCTCTTTGAACCGATCCAGGTCGACGAACGCGAAGGCCAGCTTGACGCGCTCTCGGCGGCATGACGCTAGGGCCTGTTCCAGCCTGTCGGAAAAGAGCGCGCGGTTTGGTAGCCCGGTAAGTCCATCGTGCTGCGCCATGTGGCGGAAGCGGCGTTCGCGCTCCTCAAGCTCAAGGCCGGCGCGCTTTAAGTCCGTGATATCCGTGGTAACGCCTAGTATGGCATTGCCCTTTGCGCCTGGCTGGCGATAGGGAACCTTAATGGTCTGGAACCAGCCGGGGCTGCCGTCCACGCGCCTGCCTGGGTGTTCATCGATCTGCAGCGCTTTGCCGCTGTCCATGACCTTCCGATCTTGCTCAAGGTAGGCTGCGCGCTCCTCTTCCGTCGCATGGCAGTCGAGGTCGGTAAGGCCCTTGACTTTATCCGGCTCGACGCCAAAGGCGGTCGCCATCCAACGGTTAGCCAACAGATAACGGCCCTCATAGTCTTTGGCGAAAATAAAGGCGGGAACGGTATCGATTATGAGGCGTAGGTGCTTCATATGGCGCTGGAGGCTGAGGTTCCTGGTTACCCAGGCAATGGAGACGAGGAAGAGCACGCCGAGGGTCAAAAAGAACGGCTGACGGTCCAAGGTCGTACGGGCCTCTATCGCTATATGGGAATTTATGATGGACTGGACTTCCTGCGGCGATATGCTCCTGATGCCGCGGTTTAGTATGTCTCTGAGGAGGGTTTCGTCCTTGGCTACGCCGATGCGGAATTCGTTCATAAATTCCGGCAGTTGGCCGGATATGCGAAGGTTGAAATGGCCTTCCTTTCTGATCACGTAGGCGGCCATGGTCAAAGAGCGAAGGGTCATGTCCGCCTTAGCTTCCTCGACCATCCTTAACGCTTCAAGCTCCGATTCAACGACGAGGATATCGAAGTTAGGGTAGCGCGTGCGTATAGTCTCTTCGAGAGAAGTGCCCGATGGGAAAACGATAGTCTTTCCGGTAAGCCCGGCTGGGTCGGCGATGAATTCATGGTCAGCCCGCGTAATGAAGACGTTCGGATCGGAGAAATACGGATCGCTGAAGGCTAGCCACTCCTTGCGCTCAGGAGTCTCGTTCAAAAAGGCGAGTAAAATGCAGTCGCCGGAGCGCGACGCCGCCAGGCTGTGGCTCCAGTTATCGGTGCGGAGCAGCTTGAGCTCCACCCCGGCCCGGGCGGCTATGAGCCGGATCAAATCTGCCGCTATGCCCGTGTATGCGCCGGCCGAATCGACCTTCTCATAGGGTTCCCAGTCGTTGTCCACGCAGAAAGTGACGGGTCCAAGCCGTTCGAGATAGGCACGCTCATCCTGGCTCAGGATAGGGGCCGGTACCGGGAATTCCATGGGAGTTCGTGGAGAGGAAACGGGGTTTCCCGGAATAAGATATAGGGCTAGGCTGACCGCGAAGGCGATGATAACGAGAGCTGTCGTGAGAGCGCCTTGTTTATGGGGCGATTTCAGCGGATGGAGATCATCGGGAATAGCGCCGGCCGCGTTCACCTACCTAAGCCTAACGCGGCCGCTAACCATGGTCAATGCCGCCGGTTTCGGCTGATAAGGCGGAGATATCGGGAGCCAGGAGCCGATCCTGCCAGTCGAAGCCGTCGCGATCAAAGCCTCCCGGCAGGTGTACGGTAAAGGCCGCGCCTTCGCCAGGGGCCGTCTTGATCGTGAGCGTGCCGCCATGCTGATTGGCTATAAGCTGGGCCATGGAAAGCCCTAAGCCGCTCCCCTGCTCGGGTCCTTTGGTAGTAAAGAAGGGGTCGAATACTTTAGCCGCGGTCGCTTCGTCCATGCCCACGCCATCGTCGCTCACCGTTAGCGCCCAATTGGCGGCATCGCGCCGCAACGATACCCGGATAGTACCGCCCTTGGCCTCTTCGGGGCTGCGCATGATGGTTAGGGCATGCTCGGCGTTTATGAGCAGGTTGAGGAGGAGCTGCTCGATTTGCAGCGGGTCTCCGCGCACCCAGGCTTCAGCCTCCAAGCCATCCGTGTCTATGCATACATACGGT
This sequence comes from Spirochaetaceae bacterium UBA5200, assembly GCA_002412825.1. Taxonomy (GTDB): domain Bacteria; phylum Spirochaetota; class Spirochaetia; order Treponematales; family UBA12059; genus UBA5200. The sequence goes on along the minus strand of DHVU01000025.1, from coordinate 52,919 downwards.
GCCATAGAGCGGCGGGCCAGCTCGGTTACGCGGGAGGCAGCTTCGCCTAGGCGAAAGGCTCTGCTCCGCTGTGGTATGTCCTTGGCAAAAGCCATGAGGCCTCGGACGGAGCTGGCTGCCCGCTGGGCAGAGCTCTCGATAATCTCGACGCCACGCGTTAGCTCAGGCGGCAGTTTAGACAATTCGCCGAGGCAGGACCGTATAACGGATGCGGCGCCGACTATGCCGCCTAGTGTATTGTTGAAGTCGTGGGCTATGCCCGCGGCCAAGGCTCCGAGCGCTTCCATTTTCTGCGCGTGGCCTTGGCGTCGAAGTCTATCAAGGGTTTCTTCCGCTGCCAGCCGTTCCTTGCTTACGTCGCGCACGATGGAGGCCAGGATGTCGCCGGCCTCGCCGGGGATGATGAAGGCGCTGGCCTGTAGCCAGCGCTGGCCGCCGTCAGGCCGTTTGATCTCAAGCTCCGCCAAGCGCCGTACCCCTGATTCGCTCGCCGCGGCGACCGATCTTATGAACTCCTTTAACAGGAGGAGGCCTCCGGGCTGCACGGCGAGCCGGACGTAGAGTTCCTCGATAGTGGCAGCCATGGCTTCTTCCGGTCCTATGCCGGTGTGCTCGGCCAATGGCGCATTCCAATAGATGATCCGACCCGAGCCGTCGCAGACGACGATACCGTCCATTGAGCGCTCGATAAAACGATCCATGAGGAGGCCGATCTCCTTGGCCGAGAAGGGGGAGAGGAAGCCGTATTTAGCCATGGCTAGGTTGAGGCCCACCGCCCACACGCCGGCCCAAAGCACGCCGACGCGCGGGAAGTCTATGCCGAGGATGCCGAGCACCGTGTCCGTGGTAAAGCCGCCAAGTATGGATACGGCGTGAGTAATGGCGACGATAGTAAGACGGCGGCGCTCGCGCCGGTTCCGAGTCTTTATGAGCCGCCCTACGACCGTGGCTATACCGAGGATGTTGAAGCATAAGTAGAAGGCTGAAAAGGCGGAGAAGCCCAAGCCCGGCTTTATGGCGACCGACCAGTAGCCTGCCCGCCGTTCGGCTCCCATGAGGAGCGGCCCGGCCAGGAGATAATACAGATAAGCCGCGCCTATATAGCCGGCCACCAGCACGAGCCGGCTCGGCCGAAGGGGACGCTTCCCCGTACGCCTCTGCGCAGGGAAGCTACTTGGCGGGTCGCGGAGTTCCAGGCTCAGGTGGTAACCGAGTACCGGGAAGAAGGTCCAGGTCCAGGAGAGCAGCCTCGCGAGTGCTACGGTGAGCCTAGGATCGGACGTTGAGTACGAAAGCGCGGCTTGGAGCGCCCAGAGCGCTAATGTCGCGCAGAGGGCGGCGGCGACGCGGTTGGGGCGTCCTTTAGGGCTGAGCGATAATATTTTGTAGCCGGAGAAGATATAAACAAGGACGGCCGCCGCCGCCGCTTGTGAAAGCCAGATGGCGGCCATAGAAGCGCCTTGCAGATCCATGGACTACCCCCGACGCGCGTTTTTAGCATATCTTTTATGCATGCCGTCATGCTAAAGGGGGTTTCTGCGCTTGTCAATGAAAGGTCGGGTTAGCGCCAGCGTCGTCGCCTTGGCGCGCACGGTCGAACTAGCGTTTAAAACGCTTGATGAGCGGCTTAAGTTGCGCCCGCATGGCCTCATAGCCCGCGTCCAGCATTTCCTGTTTGCGGCTCATATCGTGGTAGCCGAAACCGGCCAGCGCTGGCTCTATGAGCAGGTCCGCAATTGCGCGGCCCCGAGCGCCTGAATTGTTCATAAAGATAAAAGCGCTGTCGATGAGCACTTCTACGAGATTCTCCGGTTTTTTGTGCGTGTCCCCGCCGCTGCTGGTCAGGTCTACCGCCACGACGAAATTCGCGCCCATGCTGCGTACGAGCTCGGAGGGCAGGTTGTTAAGCACGCCTCCGTCGGCTAAGAGCCGGTCTCCGTCGTCTAGCGGTATAAAAATGCCGGGTATGCTGCAGCTGGCGCGTACCGCCCTGCCCACAGGGCCGGAATCAAACACGGCTTCCGTGCCTGATACCAGATCTACCGCCACCGCCTTGAAGGGCAGCGGTAAGTCTTCGATCTTGCGCCCCCCGGACAGGCGCTGCACCAACTCCTCAAGTTTGCTCGGGTTCACGAGCCCGAGCGTGGGCACGCTGAGCTTGACGAGGTCTTTCCAGTCGAGCTTGAGCGCTTCCTGCCAGATTTGCGCCCAGGATAGGCCTGAGCAATAGAGGGCTCCTATGAGGCTACCTACGCTGGTGCCGGCCACGAAGGAGGGTTTGAGTCCCGCCTCGTCAAGGGCCTTGAGGACGCCTATATGGGCAAAGCCGCGCGCGGCACCCCCACCTAAAGCCAAACCGAAGCGCTTTTTTCTTCCGAACATCGTGTGAGTCTCCTTGCTCCAGTATACCATAGACCGGCCCTTTTTTATGGGCCTAGCATTTGCCCGCGAGGCTAAGCGCATAGGCGCTAGCGCTTGACAGTAGGCGGAATCGCCCCTAGAGTGAATTTATCAACTTTAAAAGTCATACAGCCCCATAATCGCAAAGGGAAGCCTCGGCATGAAACTTAAGGATTTAAGCATTGGGCAAAAGCTCACCGCAATTATCGCCTTTCTGGTTATAGCGAGTTGCGCCGGTTTGAGCGCCTTGGCCTATACGGCTACCACGGCCTCGCTTGAGCGTTCCATAACGACTTCGCTAAAGACTATGGCAAACGAGGCGAGCAGGCTGGTACGCGCGCGCATGGATTATTATGTGGCAAGCATAGAGGGCGTCGCCAATAACCCGGTAATGCGGAGCATGGATTGGGAGCGCCAGCAGGCTCTATTGGGCACGGAACTAACCCGCTTAGGCTACCTGGGTATGGGTATCGTAAGCATGGACGGTACGGCCCGTTACCATGATAATTCTACCGCCCAGCTCGGCGATCGCGGATATATACAGAGCGCTATAGACGGAGCCACGAATTTCTCCGATGTGCTCATAAGCCGCGTTACGAACCAGGCCGTGATCATGCTGGCCACCCCCGTATATACTGCCCCGAATACCAAGGGCGCGATTTTAATAGCGAGGCTCGACGGCGGCTTGCTGTCTAATATCACCGAGCGTATACGCTACGGCAACGTGAGCCATACCTTTATTATCAACGGCAAAGGCGCCTTGGTGGCTCATGGCAACAGGGATTATGTGTTGCAGATTAAGAATTTCGTAGAAGAAAGCGCGACGAAGCCCGAGTACCTGGGCTTGGCCGCTATGATGAAGCGTATGATGGCCGGAGAGAATTCCTTTGGTTCTTATAGCCTCGAAGGCCAGGAAATGCTGTACGGCTTTGCGCCTATTCAGGGCACGGACTGGTCCGTGGCCGTAGGCGCTAGCCGTGATGAAGTATTCGCCGATGTACTGCGCCTGCGCAATCAGATGCTTTTATTCTTGGCCGTCGCGGTTATTATCGCGCTTGGCCTTACCTTCCTCTTCGCGCGGGGATTGTCCAAGCCTATCGTGCGGGTAAAGACGCTCTTAAAAGACATTTCTGACGGCGAAGGGGATTTAACCAAGCGCTTGCCGGTGAATAGCGCTGACGAAATAGGGCGCTTGTCCCATTACGTGAACCAGACCTTTGAGAAGATGAGAAACCTGATCGTGGCTATTCAGGCGCAGGCAGCTTCGCTTCAGACTATAGGCTCGGATATGGCCAGTAGCATGTCGCAGACAGCGGCGGCGGTGAACCAGATAAGCGCGAATATAAACGGCGTGAAAAACCAGATTATCAACCAGGCCGCGGGGGTGGAAGAATCGAATGCCACCATAGAGTCGATAGCCGGCAGCATTGAGAAGCTCGACGAGCATGTGGCATCCCAGTCGGCCAGCATAATCGAGTCCTCGGCGGCCATAGCGCAGATGATAGCCAATGTCGAATCGGTAGGCGCGATCCTGAATAGGAATAACGCTAATGTCCAAGAGCTCATCAAGGCATCGGAAATTGGGCAGAACGGCATCAATACCGTTTCGGAGAATATAAAGACCATAGCAAACGAATCAGCCGGCCTCCTTGAGGCAAGCTCGGTAATCGCGGGCATAGCCAACCAGACCAATCTTTTGGCCATGAACGCGGCAATAGAGGCCGCGCATGCCGGCGATGCCGGGCGCGGCTTCGCGGTCGTGGCGGACGAGATACGCAAATTGGCTGAGAATTCCGGCATGCAGGCTAAGAACATTACCCAGGTGCTTAATAGCTTGAAAGGTTCCATTGATCTAGTCACGAAGAGTTCCAGTGAGGCCCTTGATCAGTTCGATACTATCGTTTCCATGGTGGGTACGGTTAGCCAACAGGAATCGATAATCCAAAACGCCATGCAGGAGCAGAACAGCGGCAGCAAGCAAATATTGGAGGCGCTTACCGATATTACCAGCATTACCAATGCGGTCAAGGAACGCACGAACGAGATGCTTTCCGGCAGCAAGGACGTTCTGTACGAGATGCGGCAACTAGCCCAGGTAACCCAAGAAATCAGCGTGAACATGAACGAAATGGCTGAAGGCACGCAGGAGATCAATAACGCGGTACAGCATGTGGATCAGATAAGCGAGCGCAATAAAGAGAGCATAGACCGGCTTATCGTAGAAATTTCCCGCTTTAAGGTTTAAGCTCTTAAGTCTGCCTATGAGCTTGCGCTTAAGCGGTCGGGCGAACTAGTTATAAATAGAGGCGGAGGCTTTTTATGCTCTCAAAATTGCCCGCGTGGGTCGGAATAGGCGCATTTTTGCTCGCGTTCACCGCCGGCAGCGTCAATGTATTCGTGCTGGAAAGCGCGCTGCATCAATCGGTAACCCATCATTCCGGCAGCGCTTCGGCCATGGCGCTTGCCCTTGCTCAGGGCGTCTACGCCCAAGCCGCCTATTTCTTTTTTTTAATACTCGCTTTTATAGTTGGATCCATATTAAGCGGCTTTCTTATCAGGGACTATCACCTTAAGCTCGGCCGCCGTTATGGCATAAGCCTTATCCTAGAATCCCTGGCAATATGCCTGGCCTGGGCGCTGTTTGAGCGGGCGCCCTATGCCAGCCTGTTAATGCTTTCGGGAGCGAGCGGCCTGCAAAACGCCTTGGCCACCACCTACTCTGGAGCCATTATTCGCACGACGCACCTGACGGGCATCTTTACCGATATAGGCGTGCTCGTGGGCAACCGCCTAGCCGGCATCGCCATGCCGGAGAAGAAGCTTAAGCTGCTGTCTATCATACTGCTTGGCTTCCTTGCAGGGGGCCTAAGCAGCGGACTCCTTTACCCGCCCCTGGGTTCGGCCGTGCTTGCCCTGCCCGCCTTTATTACCGGCAGCATAGGCATAAGTTATTTCTTGTACAGGCACTTTGGGTTAAAATAAGCTAATAATTAATGGCTCCTTAATGCCTATCCTCTTAATCTTAACGCTTCCCTAATATCTTCGGGCTAAGAATTGGTGATAATCTAGCGTAATGGAAGAAGCCAAGCTTGATCGCGGCGAATCTAGCCACGGTGGGCATTATATCGCGGCCGTTACCGGCAGCGGCAATTCAGAGTACTTACTACGATGGGTAGCCACGACCACCCATCGCCTCAATGCCAGTTGGACTGCCCTCCATGTACGTGGTCCGGATCAAGTCCAAAGCCCTCTTTGTGTAGTTAAAAACCTTGCTTTAGCAAAAGATCTCGGCGCGGAAGTCGTTTCACTCGTCGATAGCGATATAGCCGCCTGCATCGTTCGTTATGCGCGGATTAAACATGCTCATGCCTTAGTAATTGGCAAGGCCGATGATGAAGCGTTGCCCTTTTTAGGTCGCCGTTCAATCATGGACGAAATCTTGCGACAATCCGGCGATCTTGATGTTTTTTTATTGCGAGGCAATGCACCCGTGCCACTTTGGCGTCGTCGTCCGGGAAAGGGCGTCAAGCGCGGCTTAGCCACTGGCATACCCTTTGCGCTCTCGGCCTTGGGAGCGGTAACGGCTTTGGGCTTCCTTGCCCAGCCTGCGTTAGGGTATCGATCTATTTCCATACTCTATCTATGGGCAATTATCAGCCTTCCCTTTGTAAGCAGCAGGGCTGTTGTCATAGCTAGCGCTTTGATCAGCGCGCTACTCTGGAACTTCCTGTTTATCCCGCCTCGCCTCACTTTTTCTATAGCCAGCCTAGAAGACATATTAATGTTCTTGGCATTTTTCCTCGCGGCCTTCGTGGGAGGTTTCCTTACCTCGCGGCTCAAGGAAAAAGAGTCCGCGCTTTCGCTCAGAGAGCGGCGCATGGCTTTTTTGTATGGCTTTACGAAAGCGATAGCACGGGTTCGCGGCGTTGAAGCCGTTGTCGGCCTGGCGCAAAACTACCTAATGGAGCATCTGAGGCTTAGCTCGGCGATATTTCTCTGCGACGGCGAAGGACGGCTCGATACGAGCCTGGCAGTAGGCGAGGCTCCTGATTTTGAACCTCGACATTCCGCCTTCGAAGAAGGCTTAGCCCTGCGATGCTTTCAGGCTAAAGAAAGCGTAGCGGACGGCAACGATCGATTCTATTATCCCCTAGGATCGCAAGAGACGGTCGTGGGTCTCTTATTCGTCGATGGCAAAGGCGCTTTGTCCATACGGGGAGAAAGCCGTGAACTCTTAGCCACGCTCGCGGATAATATCGCGTTGGCGCTGGAGCGCGAACTTCTCGCTGCCGAGAATGAACGCAATAAGATGGCCGGCGAATCGGCGCGGCTTTCGAAAATACTGCTCAATCATGTATCACACGAATTGCGCACGCCATTGACCACCATTAAGGGGGCGGTGAGCGGCTTGCTTGATATCGGAAGCGACGAGGATCCGCAATTGCGATCCGCGTTGCTGAATGAGACCCTTATTGCCGCTAACAGACTGAACGCTCTCGTAGAGGACTTACTTGCCATGAGCCGCCTTGAGGCGGGCAGATTACAGCCTCGGATAGAAACCGCGTATTTGAGCGAGCTCTTAGGCGCGGCTCAGTTGGCCCTTGGTATGGATTTATCCGACAGGACTATTAAATTGGGAGATATGGCTAAAGAGTATGAGATTGAGGCTGATCCATCGTTAATCGTGCAAGTGTTTAGGAATGTGCTCCGTAATTTTGCCGCGTACACGCCTGATCGCTCTGCTTTGCTCATTGATGTCGAGACGAAATCCGGGTTTTCAAGTATCAGCTTTTCCGATAACGGCCCCGGCGTGCGTGCCCGCGAATTGCCCTTGTTGTTTGATACCTTTTTTAGGGGCGAGGCCGGCGCGGCTAAGCAAGGCTGCGGCTTGGGTCTTTCGATTTGCAAAGGCATAGTAGAAGCCCATGGCGGTAGTATAGAAGCCGGAAACGTTGAGGGTGGCGGCCTCTTGCTTGTTCTGCATTTACCCAGGAAGGTTGAATTATGACGCCGGTTTTAGTAATCGACGACGACCTGCAAATAAGGAAGCTTCTACGCCTGTACCTAGAGAAGAACGGTTTTACCGTGTTCGAGGCCGATTCCTGCGCTGAAGGATTACGCCAATTTACCGGCCTAAAGCCTGGGCTTGTGTTGCTTGACTTAGGGCTACCCGATGGAGATGGCCGAGAAATGCTAAAGGCTATACGCGATCGGGGCGATACGCCCGTGATCGTCGTTTCTGTCCGAGACGCCGAAGCGGATATCATGGATTTGCTCGATGCCGGCGCTGACGATTACATCATCAAGCCCTTCGGCGTGGGCGAATTGGTATCGCGTATGAACGTTGCGCTACGGCATCATACGCCTAAGGCAGTGTGGGGGCACCCGGTGCAAGTCGGGATGCTTGAGATACACATGGACAGCCGCGAGGTCTTTAGGGCTGGCATTGAAGAACGCCTGACGCCCACCGAATGGTCCATCCTTGAGATTCTTGTGAGGAATGCCGGCAAGATCATCACGCGAAATCAGATACTCCGCGAGGTATGGGGACCTTCAATGGCGCAGGAGTATAACAATCTCCGCGTGTATATAAACCAGATACGCAAGAAAATCGAGGAGGAGCCCTCTGTGCCTAAGGTGCTCATTACCGAGCCCGGCGTCGGCTACCGCCTTAAGTTAGAGCTTTGATATGAATTTTGGCCGTAAATCGGATACAAGCTATTTACTTTCGTTCTTTATCGCGCTTATCGGCATAGGTGCCCTGCTTCTCTGGCTACCGGCTGCCTGGTCGGGCACAAGCCAGTATGCGGAGCGATTGCCGTTCGCCGACGCGCTCTTTACTGCGACCTCCGCAGTGTGCGTTACCGGCCTAGTAACGGTAGATACCGCCGATTTTACCCGCTTTGGGCAGATAGTCATCATGGCGCTTATACAATTGGGCGGCCTGGGCATCATATCCTTTACCTCCATACTCCTTATCGTGCCGGGGCGTCGCCTGCCGTTTAGGAGGCTTAAGACTATTCGCAGCTATTCCGTAGACGGCGTCGAGCACGATCCGGTTAAAATAGTGCGAAACATCGTATTGTTTACTATAGCCATCGAAACTTTAGGCGCTATCGCGCTCTACTGGTTCTTTGAGGCCGCCGGTACGAGCACGAGCGCTTTTTCGGCCGCCTTTCATGCTATATCGGCCTTCTGTAATGCGGGTTTCTCTCTTTTCCCGGATAGCCTGGAACGCTTTAAAGGCGACCCGGCTTTACTCGCCATCATATCTCTCCTCATCGTGACCGGTGGTATAGGCTTCATCGTATTGCAGGATATAGCGGGACTGATGCGCGGAAAGAAAAAACGCTTAAGTTATCATACGAAGGTCATTCTAATAGCCACGTTCATATTAATCGTAGGCGGAGCTACGGCGTTCTTTCTGCTCGAACGCGATCACGCCTTCGCGGGCATGAGCCTCGCGGATAGGCTGGCCAATGCGCTGTTTCAATCCATAACGCCGCGTACAGCCGGCTTTAACGCGGTGCACCAAACCGACCTGAGGCAACCATCAAAACTGCTTACGATTTTATTTATGTTCATAGGCGGAGCGCCTGGTTCGATCGCGGGCGGCATAAAGATAGCCACGGCCTATATCGTGCTCCTGGTCATGCTCAAACGCGCTAATGAGCGGGGCGAGATCAATTCCTTCGGTCGCCGCATATCCGCGGCGACGATAAACACGGCCGTCGTTTACTTTATCAAGGCAGTCTTCTTGCTTATCCTTGCCGCCGGCGTACTGAGCCTCTTTGAAGCGTCGCGGGGCGCAGATCTTGGACATATAGTCTTTGAAGTGGCCTCCGCCTTCGGTACCGTGGGGCTATCGCTCGATTTTACGGCGGGCTTAAGCCTTCCTGGCAAGCTCGTTATCGTGGCCACGATGTTCTCGGGCAGGGTTGGCCTCATCGCTTTTGTATTTTTTGGCTCAAGTAATACCGAGAGCTACGTGTATCCGGAAGCGGATATACTCATAGGATAGTCATATGAAACAATACGCCATTTTAGGCTTGAGCTATTTCGGAAAGAATGTCCTTGAGGAACTACTGGAACTGGATGCCGACGTGCTCATCATCGATAAGGACCGCGAAGTAATAGACGCGTATAAAAATTATCCGGTAAATGCCATCGTCATGGATATCCTGAATGAGGAAAACCTGCGGCGCGCGTTGCCTAAGGGTTTGGACGGCGTGGTTATCGATATGGGCGAGAAGATTGAGGCCTCGATCCTAGCCACAAGCTATTGCAGGAAGATTGGCATACCGCGTATTTACGTAAAGGCGGTAACCGAGGGGCATGCCGAGATACTGCGTATGGTGGGAGCCACGAAAATCGTGTTTCCCAATCGCGAAGCCGCAAAGAGAATAACGCCGCTTCTTGTATCGTCGGGCTTGCTTAATTACCTGCCGGTATCCGGTAAGCTCGTGATAGCGGAGCTTGAGGTTCCCGAGCGCTTGGTGGGATTGTCCCTCCTCGGCGCGAATTTACGGCAGCACTACGGGGTAAACCTAATTTCGGTAAAAAATGGGGAGACGGAGGAATATGGCCTCTTTACCCCGGAATACCGTTTCCGGGCGGGAGACGTGGCTCTGGTATCGGGCAGTACGGAAGCAATCGAGGCTTTCGCGGATAGCCATGGCCGCAAAGCCGCACAGGGCTTTAAGCTCCGTAATTTAAGTAAGCTCTTCGGCCGCGGGAAAAAACGCGGTTCTTAGCCTTGCTTGGCCTACAAATATATGGCGGCCTCCGCTTGACAGCCTACCAATCTATACATAAAGTGCGATTGGCCGATGTAATCGGGACACTATTTTAAATTTGCGCTTAGCCTGTATGTTCCGACCTAGCCTTAGCTTACGGCGAGAGCAGACATGAAGGCAGGCGCAGGAAACAGGATTTATGGTAAAACGGATCGCGCTTTTCGCTTTCATCGCGCTGCTTTCGCAGGCTGCCTTCGCACAGGAAGGCAAGAACTACTGGTCTTTCGGCGTTGCGTATAACAAGATGTCGCAAAGCCAGGAACAGGTAGTTCCCACGTATAAAGAGACCTATTCGAGTCTAGGCCTCAGCATGACGGGCTTTTCGGGCAGAAGCATCGGCTTCTATTCCAATGCTACCTTTATGGTGGTACAGGAATTTACTGCAGAGCTTGGAAGCGCCTCGGCGCGGGTTACGGATCTATCCGCGTTCGACCAAAAATGGGCCATGGACGCGCAGCTCGGCATAGCCAAAAAAACTATGTTAAGCGACTCCATGATGCTATTGGCCGGCGGCGGTTTGCAGTATAGCCAGCTAGTTATGACGTGGACGGATAATCTTGGGTATATGGATGGCTTTATCTACGGCGTTTTGGGCGTAGGCGGACTCGTGGAACTTTCTAGCGAACTCTTTGACGGCTTTAGCCTCTGCGCGAGCCTGAAGGCCGGGTATAATTTCTATCCGGTATTAGGCGCGCTTGCCGAAAGCGGCATAGAATTCGGCGGCGGCTATACAGTAACGCCTTCTGTAGGTTTCAGTTTGACTCTGTAAGTGCCCTTGTTTCGCCCGTAGGCGGATCCGTAAAGTATAGAACCGGCTTTAATTGGCCGGTTCTTTTATTTAAAGGATGGTTCATAGCGAACGATCCATTATACGTATGCATTCATGGGACAAAAAAGCGCAAGAACGCGATACTCAGCCTTTAAATGCATTACTATTAATGCCTGGAGGCAGAGCCATGAAGATGCGAGAATTCCTTGAAACGGTACACGCTCTTCAATCTGACGCCCGCCGGGAAAAGCTTAACCCTAATGCCCGCATCCTGTTCTTAAGCGATTTGCACATGGGGGACAGGTCTAAGCGCGACGATTTTAGGCGCAACGAGGAGCTGGTGCAAGCCGCTCTGTCTTCCTTCTACCTTAAAAGCGGATGGCGCCTGGTGCTGAACGGGGATATAGAAGAGCTTCATAAATTCAGGGTTGACGAAGTTCGGGCCGCTTACGGCGAGCTCTACGGCGTTTTTTCCTCCTTCCACCGCAGGGGTGACCTGGTTAAGATCATCGGCAACCACGACCTTGGACTCCTTCTGCACAATGACTATGAGTACCCTCTTGACCACGCCCTATGCCTTGAAGGCGATGGCGGCAGGATTTTGGCTTTCCATGGCCATCAATCTAAAAAGCTCTATATGAGGTATAATCGACTGTCCGACCTGCTGGTGCGCTACGTGGCGAGTCCACTGCGTATACCGAACATTGATTTACCGGTAGAGAGCCGCAGGCGCTATAGGGCCGAGCGCCGTATCTACCGCGCGTCTAAAGAAATCGGCGCGGTCATCATTGCGGGCCACACGCATAGGCCCTTGTTCGAATCGCATAGCAAGTACGATACCCTGCGCTGGAATATTGAATCGATTTTGCGCGAGTATACCGAGGCGGCCGAGGCCGATCGCACGGGCCTGGCGGCTTTGTTGCAGGTATACGTAACGGAATTTAAGCGCCTTACGAGGAAGGATAAGCGGCGCAGGATGTCCCGCAGTCTCTATGACCGCGAAGACATACTCGTGCCTTCCATGTTTAACTCAGGCTGCGCGGTAGGCAAGCTCGGCTTTACGGCCATAGAGATAGACGGTCCAACCATATCGCTGGTGTATTGGACTAAAGCGGGCATGGCCAGGCCTTACCTTGATAGGGAGGCCCTGTCGCGCGAAGACTTGGCGGGCACGCCTTGGCAGCGCTACATCATAGCCCGCGACACCCTGGCCTATGTATTCGCCGCGTTGCGCCTCTTGGCCTAGCGCCTAAGCTTGACAAGTTAGGCCAGTAGGCCACAATAGATTCGAGCAAGGAGGCTCTACTATGGAACGATTACGCATGGGCGTGCTTGGATGCTCTGGCCACTATTTTAAGCGCGTGGCCCTGCCCCTACGGGAGTCGCTGCTCGTGGAGCCCTACGCCATAGCGTCTCGAGACGGGGCCAAGGCGGACAAGGCTGCGGCAAGCTGGGATTTCTCAAAAGCCTATGGCTCGTATGAGGCTCTCTTAGCTGATGACGCGGTGGATTTCGTGTATATACCGCTGCCTAATCATATGCACCTTGAATACATAAAGAAGTCCGCTGACGCGGGTAAGGCTATTTTGTGCGAGAAGCCGCTCGGACTGAACGCGCACGAGGCGCGCGAGGCTGCCGACTACTGCGCCGCTAAGGGCGTAGCGCTCATGGAAGCCTTTATGTACCGCTTCCATCCGCAGTGGCGCCGCGCGCGCGCTTTGGCGGAGTCTTTTGACATAGGCACGATAAAGGCGGTGCACTGCTGGTTCTCCTACACTAATAAGGATCCGAATAATATACGCAATAAGGCCGACTTTGGCGGCGGCGCTCTGCTCGACATAGGCTGTTATGCAGTATCCTCGGCGCGCTTCCTTATAGGCGCCGAGCCTGAGCGGGTGCTCTGCCTTACCGAGCGCGATCCCGTCTTTAAGACCGATATATTGAGCTCCGGCATACTTGATTTTGGCGGCGGAAGGCGGGCGGCCTTTACGGTGGGCACGCAGGCTTTTTCCATGCAGCGGGTGGACGCGTATGGCAGCGACGGCGCATTAACGGTTGAGTTGCCTTTTAATATGTACGGGGACGTGCCCGGTCGCATCTCCGTCGCCAATGGGGTAGGCAGACGGGTGGTTGAAACGGAGATAGCAGACCAATACCTGCTGCAATTCGACGCATTCGCCGAAGCGCTCATAGCGAAGAGTCCCATGCCTACGCCCGTGGAAGACGCCATAGCCAATATGGCCGCCTTGGACGCGCTCGCCCTGTCGGCGGCCTCAGGCGCGTGGACTGCCGTGGCAAAGGCTTAACGCATGGATTTATTGGAGTACGAGGAGCTATCGGGCGAGGCTATCAGGCAACGCGATTTCTCCGGGCAAAGCCTTAGGGATAGGCAGTTTAGCGCTTGCGAGTTTGAAGGCTGTAATTTTACGGAAACTGACCTGTCCAATTCGAGCTTTGAAGATTGCGTCTTCGTTGATTGTAATTTTAGCAATCCTATAACCAAGCGCATGCGCCTCATCGACTTGAAATTCAAGGGCTGTAAGCTGGCGGGGCTTAATTTTTATACCTGCGAGCAGCTTACGCTATCGATAGACTTCCTCGATTGCCGCTTGCTTTCCTGCAACTTCACGGATATTAAGATGAAAGGGTCAAAATTTACCGGCAGCCAGATCAGCGAGTGCTATTTTCAGAATACGTTTCTCGTTGGCGCCGATTTTACTAATGCCAGCTTCAACGGCACGCTCTTTCATGCCTGCGACCTGAGAAATGCCTCGTTTTACCATGCCACGGGTTACGCGCTCGATCCGCGCAATAATAACGTTAAAAAGGCTATATTTAGCGTTCCCGACCTGATGGCCCTGATCGAGTGCTTCGATATCGTCGTGAAGGCTTAGGCATGGCCAGGCTAGGTTCGTCGCACCTTCTCCTGCTTTTAGCCCTGGCCATAGTTGTTCTTGGTAAGGGGCTTGGTTATCCTGCCTACGCCGCCCCGCTGTCTCAGCCCGATAAGGGCAGCCTGGAATTCTCCGGATACCGCTGGCTGGTTATCAGCCAGGAAGAGAAACGCGGGCCGGGACCTACCGTTTTCGACGCCAGGAACGTGTCGCTTGATACGGAAGGCAGGCTGGTGCTTGAAACGCGCCGCATAAGCGGCCGCTGGACGAGCGCGCACGTATTCCTTTCAGAAAGCCTTGGCTACGGCAGCTATGAGATACGCTTGGCGGCGCAGGAGTTTCCCCTGGATAAGCGCGCCGTATTTGGTTTCTTTACCTGGGACGACGATCCGGCGTTCGCGAATCGAGAGATCGATATAGAGCTTGCGCGCTGGAATTCGTCGGCTAATGCGAACCTTCACTATAACGTCCAGCCGTCCGAAGGCCGACCAGAGCGTGGCTCCTCGTTCGAATTCGATTTTTCGTCGCCCGTTACCCTGCGTTTCGATTGGCTGCCGGGAAGCGTCAGTTTTAGCGCTGTTTCTGAGCGCGAAAGCTTTCAATGGACATTCTCAGATATGGGTGCTCAAGCCAAGCCCTTCGGAGTTCCTCCAAAAGGTAATGAGAAGCTCGGCCTCAATCTCTGGCTATTTCGCGGCCTCTCTCCCAAGGCTCCTAGCCGAATTATCGTCGAGCGCTTTGAGTTCACGCCTGCTAGCATGGAGGGATTGCGTTAAGGATATCATTTTGTTAGACGAGCGTTCGGATAGCCGCTATCGCTCTGCCAGCGCCTTCCCGCCGCTTCATGATTTTGATGGCCATTATAGACTTGTATATATATCAAAATACATATATAAAGAAGTCATGATGACTAAGAATTTTGCAATAGGCTCCGCATCATTGGCTTTTGTACTCGCCGTGGCCATAGGCGGATTTTTCTATCCGTACATAGGCTTCGCTGTGGCCGCTGTCATGGTCGTAGCCATGGCCATGAGCCTGTTTAAGCCGCGCCTCTTCTGCGCCAAGGCCTGTCCTCGTGGCAGGGCCCTCGGCTTCGGGCTTAAGAAGCTGAGCCGAGGCAGGCCTCTTCCGACCACGGCGCTGTCTGGCGGATCGAGACGAGCGCTTTGTGGTTTCATGATGCTATGCGTGGGCGGTAATATTTACAGGCTGTTCGGCTCTGCCGCTGCCCTTGGCAGCTTTTTTTGGGGCCTGTGCGTGGTGTCGCTGGGGGCCGGCGTCGTAGTGGGCATTATATATAAGCCCCGAGCATGGTGCGTTGTGTGCCCCATGGGTACGCTGCAAGAAACCATAGGCGCGCTTAAAAAGTAGCGGGTGCTTGCGCCCTGCGCGGTTTTGAGTACACTCTCTAGGCGCGGACACGGGGCCTTGGAGCCTGCCGCTAGCGGAGGTTCTCTATGTACGAAGCGGCCGCCATTGGCTTGGGCTCGCTCATCAGCATTATGCTCAGCATGAATTCAGGGCTCGAGCGCGCGTTAGGCCAGGTGCGCTCGCTCCTCATTATCCACATAGTCGGCATGCTCCTCGTTTCCGCCATACTGGCCTTCCGCCGCGAGCGTCCGCAGCTAAAATCCGGCCTGCCCTGGTTTTATTACGGCGCGGGTGCCATGGGCGTGCTGCTCACCTTCCTCAATAACTGGGCCATAGGAGCGCTCGGCGTGACGATTACCCTTACCCTGGGCATACTCGGCCAATTAAGCGCATCGGCCTTGATAGACCATTTAGGCCTGCTTGGCATGGTTAAGCGTCCTTTCAAGCCAGGCAAGCTGGCCGGACTGGCGCTTGTGCTGGCGGGAGTATTCGTCATGACCCTGGGGAAGGGCGTCTAGCGTGGTATACCTTTTTGCGGTGCTGGCTGGCGCCATGGTTATCCTTAACATGTCTATGAACGCGCGCCTAGCCGGCGAGTTGGGCGTGTTCAGGGGCACCTTCGTCAATTACCTCGTCGGTCTGTCGCTCATCAGCGCGGTAGCTTTGTTCACGGGGGCCTTTTTGCCCGTGGGATGGGCCTTCCCGGCGCCGCAATTTCTGCTCGGCGGCGCGCTCGGCGTCATCATCGTGTCCGCTTCAAACGTCGTCATTCCTAAAATACCGGTGGTATATATAACGGCGCTGTTCTTCGTTGGGCAGATTTTCGCCGGGCTCATTTTGGATTTTATACGCTTTGGCCGGGGCGACTGGGCAAAACTGGCGGGAGCCGCCCTGGTGCTCAGCGGCGTGCTCGTAAATGCGCTGCAGGACGGCAAGAAGACTTAGTTTTATCGAGTCTTTCCCTACGATCTTAATCGTAGTGCCGTATTCGTGCGATTGCTAAAATCGGACGCGAGAAGTATCGTGTATTTATGACTATAACCATACGGCCTGAAACAGTACGCGACTTTAATGGCATAGCGCGCCTTACCGAAGAGGCGTTCGAGATCAATTTCCTGAATGATAACAAGACGGCTACGCATATAGGCGAGATAGCCCTGGTCGATCACCTGCGCCATTGGGAGCACCACGACCCCGAGCTTGCCCTAGTGGCTGAGGTCGATGGCGAGCTGGCTGGCCATGTCATGTTCACGCCCTATCGGGTTAAATGTTACGGCACGAGCCTGCTGCCCGCCTGCCTGTCCATACTTTCTGTGCCGCCGCGTTTCCAGCGCATGGGCGTAGGCGGCGCGCTGGTGCGCGAAGGCTTAAAAGCCGTCCGCCGGAAGGGCCATCCGTTCAGCTATCTATACGGCCATGATAGTTACTACCCAAAATTCGGCTATCGTACCGCTATGTTCGGCACGGCCGGCGTCACCCTTGCCGCCGGAGACTTTGCAGCGCGAAAATTTGAAGAGCGGGCGCTTGAAGCGCCCATGCTGCCAGGGCTTATGGCTATGCACGAACGGTCGTTCGAGGGCGTGGCTCTCGCCCTGGAACCTTCAACCCAGATGATGGAATGGAAAAGTTGGGTACCCTTCGTTACCACGTCGGGGCTCTACGACGGGCAACGGCTCTTTGCCTATGTACGCTACGCGATGGAGGGCGGAACGCTCGCCGTTAAGCGGGTAATCGCGGGAAACGCCGAGGACCTCGCTCTGGCCGCGGGGCATTTGTTCAGCCTGGCGCCGCGGGCGGAAAGCCTGGCCCTGCCCCTCCATCCCGCCTCTCCTGTCTTAAGCGGACTCGCCTTCACGCCGAGCCTTGAGGCCTGGGCGGCGGGCATGCTGCTCGTGCTCGATGAGGGCTGCGTGGAAATCCAGCGCTACTGCGATGATATACACAGGGATAAGATGAAGCTGGGTATGATAACCTGGCCTATATTCTTCGACTGGCAATAGGCCTTGCGCCTCTGCCCCATAGGGCGTAGCATGGGGCCATGGGTTACAACGAATACGAATTGAGCCTGCCCTGCTCCGCGCCCGAGGCGGAGCTGCGCGCGGCCATAGCAAGAAAAGCCAAGCTGGGCGATTTCGAATATAGCATACTCTTAAAAAGCCTCGATGCGCGGCACAAGGACCGCATAGCCTGGCTCTATCGCGTGGGCGTGCAGTCGCCCGAGCTTAAGGACGGCGCCGCACCCAAAGCTCCCGCGCTTGAGCATACGCGAACGGCGCGCGGCGGGCGCGTGGCCGTGGCGGGCACAGGCCCGGCGGGCATATTCGCCGCGCTGTATCTGGCGCGCTCGGGCTTCAAGGTAAGCGTGCTCGAGCGCGGAAGCAGGGTAGACGAGCGCAAGGCCGCGCTCGACGCGTTCGAGGCGGGAGGCCCCTTTCCCGCCGCCGACAACTACGCCTTTGGCGAGGGCGGGGCGGGCACCTTTTCTGACGGCAAGCTTAGCTCCCGCACCAAGGGCATAAGCGCGGAGCGGGAATACCTGTTTTCCGAATTCGTGGCCGCCGGAGCGCCCGACGAGATACGCTACATGACCCACCCCCATGTGGGCAGCGACAGGCTCTACGCCATGACCTCGCGCCTGCGGGGGGCTCTTGAAGAAGCCGGCGGCAGCATAGAGTTCGGGGCGCGGGTGGACGACATCGTGCTTTCCAACGGCAAAGTGAGCGCTCTCGATACTACGAAAGGCCGCTTCGAGGCGGACGCCTTCGTTTTGGCCTGCGGCCATTCCTCCTTCGATACGCAGCGCATGCTCATGAAGCGGGGCGTGCCCTTCAGGACCAAGAATTTCGCGCTGGGCTTTCGGGCCGAGCATGAGCAGGCGGCCATAAACCGCGCCCAATGGGGCGTAAAAAGCCTGCCCGGCGTCAAGGCGGCAGAATACCGCCTGACGGCGCAGAGCGGCGATACCGGCGTGTATTCCTTTTGCATGTGCCCAGGCGGCACGGTGGTGCCCGCCGCCGCCTTCCCGGAGGCAAGCGTGGTGAACGGCAAGAGCGATTACTCCCGCGCCGGCCGCTGGGCGAATGCCGCGGTGGTAGCCGGCTTGTCGTTGAACGCGCTCTTAGGCGAGGACGTATCCCCCGAACGGGCCTTGGATTGGCTTGAGGCGCTGGAAAGGCGATTTAAGGACTTTGCCGGAGGCTGGCGCGCCCCTGCCATGACCATACGCGATTTTATGGCCGGCCGCTCGGGCACGGTCCTCCCGCCTTCAAGCTATCCGCTGGGGCTCATGTCCGCGAATCTTGCCGAGTTGCTGCCGGCTGCTCTCGTGCCGCCGCTCCGTGAGGGCCTGTCGCAGTTCTGCCGCAAGCTACGTGGCTACGAGGACGGCATAATCCTGGGGCTGGAGAGCAAGACCAGCGCCGCCATACAGGCGCTGCGCGATCCCGAGGCCATGACCGCCGGCTATGAAAACCTGTATATAGCGGGGGAAGGCAGCGGCTGGTCGGGCGGCATCGTGAGCTCGGCGGCCGATGGCCTCAAGGCCGCGCAAGCCTTAGCGGCGCGCTTTTAGGAGAGCGCGGCCATCATGACGGAAGCGGCTATGGCCACGCTGAGCGATTCGGCGCGGCCGGCTCCCGGTATGGTCGCCACGTCGTCCGCGAGCGCGAGCAGGGCATCAGAAGGGCCGCGCGCCTCGTTTGAGAACACGAATATCGAGGGCGGGCAGCCGCGGAATTCGCGGTAGTCGCGGCCGTTAAGGTCGGCCACCACGACGCGGTAGCGGCTCTTGAGTTCTATGAGGGCGCTCGCCAGGTCAGGCCGTATGATGTAGCGCGTCCTGAACACCGAGCCCATGCTCGAGCGTACGGCTTTGCCGTTGAAGGGATCGACGCAGCCTTCATCCAGCAGCAGTTCTGTAAAGCCGAACCAATCCGCGCTGCGCGTTATGGTGCCCATATTCCGCGGGTCGCTTATGCTATAAAGCGCGGGCAGGAGTGATGCCCTAGGCTCGTCGGCCATGAGGCCTTTCCAGGCGAAGGCGGCTATGAGGCCCTGCGGATGCTCGGTAGCGCAGAGCTTATCAAAGTCCTTCTGGGCCAGCAGCGCGGCGGGCGCTTGCGAGAGGAGGGCGTCGCAATCCTCGTACTGGCCGTAAAAGCCCTCGCGTACGAACACGACAGGGCAGGGGCAGCCGGACTTGAGCCCTTCTTCAACCAGCTTGCGCCCTTCGGCAAGAAAAAGCCCGCTTTCGAGGCGGGCTTTGCGCTGATGCAGCGATGCATAAAATTTTAGGTCGCTTGCGCTGGTTTGCATCGTGCCGCGGCCGAGCTACGCTTATTTACCGTAAAAGGAGCTGATGTCGAAGTAAATATCCATGGCCTTGCCGTCCTCAAACTGCACGGTCATTATGTCGTACTGTCGGCCGTCCTCGCCGGGCTTGAGGGTCTGGGCCTGAACGTCCCAGCCTTCGCCTAAGGGGCCGAAGCGCTCTTCAAGATAGTCGTACTCGGCGTCTACGCCTTCGAACGAATCTTTTGCCTCTATGAGTATAGCCGTGTCGACGCCGCGGCCTTCGCTGGTTTCCTGGAATTCTTTCATGGTTTCTCTCCTTTGTCGGCTGATTGCGTTCCATAAAAGAATGGCCGTATCGCCCGCCTTACGCGTACCAGTCTATCACAAGTATGCCTACAGCTTATAGTAAAGCGCCAGCTAAAAAGGGCTGTTTATTGCATTTCTTGTCTCCTGTTTGCGCCATAATGCCTAGACAAAGGCCAATCGATGAAGCAGGGCTAGCGCCGAGCAGAATAATACGCTTCCGGGTTTACCGCTATGGTAAACCGGTTTATACTCCTGGGCTATGAGCAGCATCCTGGTATCCGGTCTCGTTAACCTTGAGACGACCCTGCGCGTAGAGGGTTTCCCCATAGGCTACAGCCCCGTGCTCTACCCCTTCGGCGGGGTTAGTTCCAGCATATCGGGCGTAGGCATGAATATAGCCCTTGCGCTCGGCGCGCTTGGGGATAGGGTGAATTTCTTGAGCCTCTTGGGCACCGACCTGGCTGGCGACGGAGCCTTGGCGGCCATAGCGGCGGCGGGTATAGATACGGCTCATATACTGCGACCTATGCCCCATACCCCGCAGTCGGTCATCCTGTATGACGGAGCGGGCCGCAGGCAAATCAACGTGGACTTGAAGGATATACAGGACCGGCGTTATCCGAAAGGCGACTTCCTTGCGGCCTTAAAAGGCGCTGATGCCGCACTGCTGTGCAATATCAATTTTAACCGTGACCTGCTTCCCCAGGCTAAGACCGCGGACGTGCCGGTGTTCTGCGACGTGCATGTGCTGCGCGACCCGCGCGACGAGTACAACCGCGACTTCATGGAGGCAGCGCAGCTGCTGTTCCTCTCCGACGAGGGCTTGTGGGCTCCCCCCATGGAAGCCGCCGCAGAATTGCTTTCGCTCTATGCATGCCGCATCGTCGTTATAGGCTTGGGCGCTAAGGGAGCCTTGCTCTGCGAGGCCGGCGAAGAGCCCCGCTTGGTGCCTGCCCGGGACACGAGGCCCATAGTATCGACCATAGGCGCAGGCGACGCGCTCTTCTCGGCCTTTACCCACTACTATCTTGCCGGGCATAGCCCTTCGGACGCTTTACGGCGTGCCACGGCCTTCGCTTCCTGGAAAATCGGCGAGGCAGGCGCGGCAAAAGGTTTCCTTACGAAGGACGAACTTGAACGCCTCGTATGCCAAGACCACAAGGAGTCAGAACATGCATGAATTACCCGGAATTACCCGTTTCAAGCTAATGTCGGCGATGCTGCGCGTAGCCATGCTCGTAGCCGTTACCGTCCTTGTCGCCGCCTGCGCGACGGATAACTCCTTTGAAGGGCATGCGGCGGCCCTGCCCTATGAGAGCGTAGCTCCGGGCACCGTAGAAAGCATGGGGCACCCAAAGATGGGGGCAGTCGCCGCAGCCCATGAGGCTCTGCGCCCGGGCGACGACGAGATCGTCGTCTACTACCTGCGCAACGACGCGGACTACGGTCCCTGGGGCTTCTGGCATTGGGCCGTGCCCGGCGGCGACGGGGCCGCCGCGTGGGAGCGCAGCAAGCAGCTCGGCGTCATAGAAGGCGTAGGCTATCTGCGCATTAAGAAGGATGGTTCCAGTTTCGCCGTGCCCACCATAGGCGCCGATGGGCTCTTCGGCATAATCGCGCGCAAGGACGAGGCCTGGGAAAAGGATGGCGACGCCGACCGCATCATCGACGCCAGGGCGTCGAGCGCCTGGGTTATCTTCCAAAACGATTCTAAGACCTACCCCTACGGGCCCTATGTGCCGACTATAGAGGGCGCGCGTCTGAGCGCCAAAAAAGAAATCGTGCTCGAGCTCTCGGGCCGTTACGGCCTTGATTTGGAAGCCGGGCCGAGCGGCTTTAGCGTGAGCTACGCCGATGGAGGCCGCGGCATAACGATAATGGACGCGGTAAACAACGCTGACCCCGATACGCGCCAGAACAATTATGCCAGGCGCGTGCGCCTACTCTTGACGGAGGAGGCGGCTCTGGACGCCACCTTGATGGTATCCCACCCGGCCTTCCTCGCTCCTGCGCGTGTCGAGGCCGCTGCCCTTTCCGCGTCCCTGGCGGAGGGCATAACCCCGCCCGAGGGCTATAGGCTCGGCGCCATCTACGACGCGCGAACCAAGAGCGCCGATTTCAGGCTCTGGTCGCCCTTCGCCAGCGCGGCTACGCTCCGGCTATATAGGCAGAGCCTGGGGCAAAAGGCCGACTATAGTCTGCCCATGGTTAAAGACGCGGCCAGCGGCGTATGGAGCCTGCGTTTTGATGCCGTCGATCCTGAGGGCTTCTTTTACGAGTATGTCTTGACCTTCGGCTCGAGGCAGGCCGTGGTCCTTGACCCCTATGCCCTGAGCATGGACGCCTTTACCGGATCTGGCCCCGGCCGCGGCGCAGTGGTGGATATGGCCAAAGCACAGCCCAAAGGCGGCTGGGAGGGCTATACCGACGTCGTTCTCGCGCAGCGCGAGGACGCCATAATCTACGAGCTGTCGGTGCGCGACTTTACCATTAGCCCCGATGCCGGCACCAAGGCTAGGCCAGGCTCGTACCTGGCCTTCATAGAAAAGATTCCCTATCTTAAGGAACTTGGCGTTAGCCACGTGCAGCTCATGCCGGTGCTCAATTTCTACTATACGAACGAGTTGGATACCGCCTTCGAGGCCAATGCCCGGGCCAGCGACAATAATTATAATTGGGGCTACGACCCGCATAGCTACTTTGCGCCGGAAGGCTGGTTTTCCAGCGACGCCCGCGACCCCTACGCCCGCATAGTAGAGCTGAAGACCCTGATAAAGGAGCTGCATAAGGCGGGCTTGGGCGTGCTGCTCGACGTGGTGTACAACCACACGGCTAATACGGGCATACTCGACGATATCGTGCCTGGTTACTATTACCGGCGCGACGTGAAAGGCGCGCTTACCAACAACTCCGGCGTGGGCAATGACCTTGCCACCGAGCGCGTCATGGCAAGCCGCCTCATACGCGATTCCATCTACCATTGGGTTGACGAGTACAAGGTAGACGGCTTCCGTTTTGATCTTATGGGCCTCATAGACGCTGACACCTTGCTCAAGGCTCGGGACGCCTCGTCTCGGCTGCCTGACAAGGACGACCTTTTATTCCAGGGAGAGGGCTGGAAGATGTACCGCGGCCCCGCGCTTACGGTGCTGGATCAAAACTATATGACCACGACCGATCTCGTATCGGTGTTTAACGACGAGTTCCGGGACATACTCAAGGCGGGCGGCCTCAATGACCGCGCCAAGGGCTTCGTAACCGGCCGCCCCATCAATACCGTTATGATCTTCAATAACCTCGCCGGCAGGCCCATGCTGAATTACCGCGCTGACGACCCCGGCGATTCCATGAATTACGTGTCGGCTCATGACAACCTTACCCTTGCCGATAACATAGCCTTTAACGTGGGCCTGTCCGCCGCCTATCCCGCCGAGCGCGCCGAAATAGCGGCGCGCTCGAAGCTGGCGTATTTCTTCGTGCTGACCGGGCAGCCCATAGCCTTTATGCACGGCGGCGACGAGCGAGGCCGCTCTAAGCCCAGGCTCAAGTCGTCTAGCGAAATCACGGGCGATTATGTCCACAACAGCTACGACGCATCTGATGATATCAATCAGTTCCCTTGGACGATAGCGCGGGAATACGAAGGCCTTGCCCAATGGGTGCAGGGGCTCATAGCCATACGCAAGGCCGAGTCCGGCTTGCGGCTGGGCGACGCGGCCCTTGTGGAGAAGGCTATGAAGCAGGTGCCCCACGACGACCAGCTTTCCATGGCCTGGACCCTGTCGCAGGGCGGTACTACGCTGATTATGCTGGTCAATGCCAATTTCGACGCGGCTGTCGACATCCAGACCGGCTTGAATCTATCGGCGGCGCGCGCGCTCGTGGACGACGACGAGGCGTCGCCGGGCGGCGTTGCACGGCCCAGCGGCTTCAGCATACGAGGCTCCACGGTAACGGTGGCGCCCCTTAGCGCCGTCATGCTCAAGCTGCCCACGCCGTGAACTATAGGAAGATCGATACGCCCGAGAATTTCCGCTTCGGTGAAGCGGATAAGGGCCCGGGCATTGATTGTTCGGCTCAAAGCGCCTCCGTCAGGATAGCGGGCGGCCACAATCCCGACGTGGAATTGAGCCTATCGCGCATAGGGCCCGGCTCTTTCAGGCTGCGCGGCGAGTCGGCGCGCTGGCCCGAGGGCTCGGGCAGCATAGCCGGGCTCGGTTTCGGCGAAAACCCGGGGTCGGCGGACGCTTCGGAGTCCGCTGAGGAGGCACGCTGCGTGCTGCGGGACGATGGCGGTGTGGACCTGTGGCTGGATGGCACGCGTTTGCTCAAAGGGGCAGGCTTCGGCCTCTGCGGCCAGAAGTGGATGTCGCGCTTCGAGCCCGACGAGTATACGCGCTACTATGGCTTGGGCGGCAAAAACCTGGGTTTTGAGCTTTCTGGCAAGCGCACCATCTTCTGGAACAGCGACCTGTTCGCCGAGTTCGACTGGGCCGAGATAGCCGAGTCCCGCGCTGACCCGCTCTACGCCAGCTTTCCTGTATTGATAGGGCGCAAAGCGCGGGGCGATGGGGAGCCGCCGCTTTGGTGGGCCGTAGTCATGGACGCGCCTTGGCCAGGCTTCGTCAATCTTGGGGCTGGCGAGGGTATCTTCGCCGCAGGCTCCACGCCTTTCCGCCGCTGGCTCTATCTGGGCGCGCGCGGCGGGGCTCCCGATCTCTGGTTTTTTGCCGAACGCGACCCGCTGCCTCTGTTACGAAGCTTGCAAAGCCTACAGGGCCGCATGCCCGCGCCACCGCTCTGGGCTCTGGGGCACCAGCAATGCCGCTGGGGCTATCGCTCCTATGAGGACCTAAAAAGGATAGCCGACGAGTACGAGGCGCGCGGCATACCCAATGACGGGCTCTGGCTTGATATCGATTACATGGACGGCTTCCGGGTCTTTACCGTGGACCCGGCGCATTTTGACGATACGGCCGCGCGCGTAGCGGAGCTTAAGGCCCGCGGGTATGCGGTGGTGCCCATACTGGACCCGGGCCTCCGCCGCGACTCGGGCTACCGGGCCTACCGGGAGGCTAAGGAGCGCGGCGCGCTCTGCGTGGGCGGAGAAGGTCAGGACTATACCGGCTTCGTGTGGCCCGGCTACGCGGTCTTTCCTGACTTTGCAACCGAGGAAGGCAGGGCGTTTTGGGCCGAGGAGGTAGCGGCTTTCTGTAAACTGGGCTTTTCCGGCTACTGGATAGACATGAACGACCCCTCCGCCGGCTCCGCGCCGCTTGAGGATATGCGCTTTAAGCGGGGCGAACTGGACCATGAGGCCTTTCATAACCAATATGCACTGGGCATGGCCATGGCCACCAGGTCGGGGCTTGAGCGGGCGCGGCCTGATTCAAGGCCCTTCCTTATAAGCCGTTCGGGCTACCTGGGCATGGCCAGGCATGCGGGCATGTGGACGGGGGACAACGTATCGAACGCAAAGCACCTGGCCGCGATCGTGGCTTTCAGCCTCAACCTTTCGCTATCGGGCATGCCGCTCAACGGCCCTGATGTACCGGGCTTCGCCGGCGATGCCGACGGCGCCCTCATGGAAGCCTGGTATAAGGCCGGCTTCCTCTTTCCCTTCCTGCGCAACCACAACGTGGCCGGCGCTAAAGACCAGGAGCCCTGGACCAGGGGCGCCAGGACCGAGCGCGTCGTAGGGGATTACATACGCTCGCGCTACAAGCTCCTGCCCTATCTGTACCAATGCTGGATAGCCCAGGAAGAGCGCGGCGACCCGGTCATGCGGCCGCTCTGGCTAGGCTGGCCGGCGGAGGAGTGGACCTCACTCTGCGGCGACCAGTTCATGGTAGGGGAAGCGCTCCTGCATGCCCCCATCCTGGAGCCTGGGTCGAAAAGCCGCGTTCTGAGACTGCCCGGGTGCCGCTGGTTCGACTGGTGCGCCGGAGCCTTCATTGACGGCGGAGCGACTATCGCGAGCGAGCCGGGACGGGCGGGCACGCCGCTCTATATGCGAGAGGGCTACGGCATCCCCCTCCTAAAAGGACGCCGCTCCGCCAATGGCAAGGACCTTCGAATCGTGGACCTTGCCCTCTTCGTAGAGGCAAGGCCTGTAGCCGAGGGGGCTGAACAGGAGCGCTACGGGAGCCTTGCCTACATGGCCGACGACGGGGAGAGCCTTGCCTACCGCAGGGGCGAACGGAGCGGCCTTATCTTAAGGTACGCGGCCGAGGGTGGGCTTTTATCCGTGGAAGCCGAAGGGCTTAAAAACGGCTATGGCAGCATACGCTTCCGCATCCTCGTGCCCGAAGCGGGCGGCGTTAAAAAGCTGCGCGTGAACGGCCGGGAGCGTGCCCTCAAGCCGATACGCGTTGAGCTTGCGGGCAGGAAACATGCCTTTCTGGCCAGCGCTACCCTTGGTAGCGCAGCGCTGCCGCGGGCCTAGGCTTCGCGCTCCAGGATAAGGGCGCCCTTGGCCGGCGCTTCCGCGCGGCCGCGCCTGAACGGGCCGCTTCCGCTTGGCCAGAAGCCGGCGGCCGCGCTGTCGGCGACGAGGCGCCATGCGCCGCGCGGCAGTCGTATAGGGGCGGCTTCGTCCCGCGCGTTGGCCGCTATGAAGAGCCCGCCGGCCCTGTCGGCCGCTATGCCCCAGGAAAGGACTGCGGTGCAGCTCGGGTGAAAGCGAAGGAGCCGCCGTATATCAGCGCCGCTTGAGAGGCGCAGGTAGGGGCTCCGTTTTCGCAGCGCTATGAGAAAGCGCAGATACTCGACGCTGTCCCGGTGAGTCACGGCCAAGCTCCAATCGAGTCCGTTAAGCTCGTCGGAAAATTTATAGGAATCGTGGCAGTAGCAGGCGTCGCCGCCGGGCAGGCTCACGGCCTTGTCCGGCAGGCCGTCCTTGAGCCATTCCGCGGGGAAGCGCTTGCTCCGGAGGAATTCCATGCCCGCGTGGAGCAGCGGCATGCCCTGGGCCGTAAGGATAAGGCTTAAGGCAAGGCGCGTAAGGCGCGCGTAGTGCTCGCCGCCCTGCCCCGGCTCAACCAACGAAAGCTTGTCGCGGAGGGTAAGGTTATCGTGTACCTCGACGTAGTTGACGCTGGCCGCGCTCCGATCGCTCCAGGGCTTGGGCATGGCCGTTCCACTGACCAGACGATTATTTACCTGTAGATGCCGTGTCGCGCCTACGAGGCCGAACTTGACGCTCTCCGCGAAGGCGCCTTCGTGTATCCAGCCTGGCTGGCCCGCGTCGAATACCGAGCCCTTTAGCCCGTCGCGGAAGGCGTCGTTAAACATGCCGTAGCCGGGTAGGCGGGCTATGTTGTTCTGGCTGGCCGGCTCAAAGCCTTTCTGGCCGCCCTTGTACATATCCCAGCCTTCGCCGTAGAGGAGCAGGTCGGGCTTAATGGCACGCAGCCGCGTTTCTATGTAGTCCATTGCCTTCAGGTCGTGCAGGCCCATGAGGTCGAAGCGGAAGCCCGACAGCTTATAGCCTTTAAGCCACCAGCAGAGGGTGTCGGCCATATAGCGGCGGAACATGAAGCGCTCGCTGGCCGTATCGTCGCCCGCGCCTGAGTCGCGCCTGCCCCGGAAATAGTAGCCGGGCACGCAGGCTTCCAGGGCCGAGCGGCGCAGGTCAGGCACGTGGTTGTATACCACGTCCATGATTATGCCTATGCCCGCCTGGCCATAGGCCTGGACCAATTGGCGCAGTTCCCGCACGCGGCAGGAGCCGTCCGCGGGATCGCTCGCGTAGGAGCCCTCGGGGGCGGCGTAGTTGCCCGGGTCATAGCCCCAGTTGAAGGCGCCATGCTCGCGTAGCGCGCGGTAGGCAGGCTCGCGCACGCGGGCTTCGTCCACCGACACGAAGTCGAAGACGGGCAGGAGCTGCACGTGGGTGACGCCCAGGGCCTTAACGTGGTCGAAGCCCGTGGGAACGGCACCGGCTTGGCCAGGCCCGGCTGCCGGGATGGCAAGGCACGTGCCCGGATGGCAGGCGCCGCGATAGCCGCAGCGAAGTTCCTCGGGGCCGTTCCAGGAGGGTTTGCTCGTAAGGTCGCGTATATGGGCTTCCCACACGATGGCGTCGTTGGGCGAAGGGCAGGCGGGGGCGCTGAAGGCTTCCCATGCAGGCGGGCAGGCCCGCGCCGGATCGAGCACCATGCCGCGCAGCCCGTTAAGCCCCGCGCTTAGGGCGTAGGGGTCTATCGTTTCGCGCTCTATGCCATGCGCGCGCACGCGATAGCCGTAGTAGCGGCCGTGCAGGTCGCCCTTGACGGACAGTTTCCATACGCCTCTGTCTGCCGGCACCAGCTCTAGAGCCGCGTAAGGCTCGCCTCCGTCGCCCTTATCCCAGAGGAGCAGGCTTACGCGCGCGGCCGTGGGCGCCCAGAGCCTGAATTCGGTTCGTTCCGGAGCCCAGAGCGCGCCTAGTTCCTCGTCGCTATGATAGCGTCGGGCAAAGTCCTCCGAGCCGAACCACTGAGCGAGCGAGCGGAGCGCTCCCGCATCGTAGTCATCTGAGAGGATGAGCTTTTCAAGGTAATCGGGCGCGCGGGCCGCGCCGTTCCAGGGCGTAAGCCGCGGCGCGGCCAGGCTGAGCTTCTGCAAAGAATCATAGCGCGGCCGTACAGGCTCAGCTTTGAAGCGGCGATCGTCGCGCTTATCTTTTTGAGACTCCTCAAGCGTGAGCGTACCGAGCTGTTCATCGTAGCTAAAGGACAGCGGCTCCCCGCGAGTGATGGCTACTAGGAAGCGCATAGCGCCCTTAGGCCCCGGCAGTTCAAGCGCGAGTTCGAGCCTAGCGGGTAACGATAGGCTATCAGTTGCCTCGCCATGGGCGCCCAAGCGTATAGGCCAGAGCAGGCCCATGGACAACAGGTTGCCATCGCGCTTAAAGCGCAGGCTCAGGCGCTCGCTGTATCCAAAGCGCGGCTCGGCTTCGCAGCCGGTCCAGTCCATTGGCAGGCGGGGGGCAAGCACGATAAGGCCGTCCATAAGCCTTGGCTTAAAGCCCAGGTAGCATTCGAGTGCGTTGCGGCTGAATTCGGCCACGCTCCAGGCCTGTGCGTATGCGCCCGATTCAATGGGCTTGCCGTCGGGACCGGGCAAAGCGTGGAGGTTTTCGCTCATGCTGCCCGGGGTGCTACCCTCGAGTATTTGCGTTGCCAGCGCGGAGCTCAGGGTCCAGGCCTGGCCCCGCAGATCGTGCCGGAGCAGGGCCTCGACGGCGAATCCGGCGTTCCAGCCCCATAGTGCTCCATTTTGGTAGGCGGCGTCTTTGTGGTGCAGGCCTGA
This sequence comes from Spirochaetaceae bacterium UBA5200, assembly GCA_002412825.1. Taxonomy (GTDB): domain Bacteria; phylum Spirochaetota; class Spirochaetia; order Treponematales; family UBA12059; genus UBA5200. The sequence goes on along the minus strand of DHVU01000025.1, from coordinate 23,796 downwards.
GCCGTCGTGCGCTCCGTGGAAGAAGGGATCCTCCTGGGACAGGCTGGCCACGCCGTAGGGATAGACGAGCTCTGGAACGCAATCGGCCAATATGGCCGCCTCTATGTCTGGCGAGAGGAGTTCCTCGCCATCCTTGAGCAGGGCGGGTACGGTGATGGCCATGAGGGCATTGGGGCGGCTGCGCAGGTCGGCTTCTCCATCCGGGCGCAGGCGGTCCGCGAGCCGGCCCTGCTCGGGAAACCAGAAACGCTTGACAAAATTGTTTTTTAAGAGCGCGGCGGCCGCCCTGTAGCGTTCAACCCGCTCGGTCCGCGCCGGCTCGTCGGGGCTGAGTTCGGCGATGCGGGCGCCGCAGAGCAGGGCCGTGTAGAAGAGCGCTTGCACTTCCACGGCGCGGTCGCCGCGGTCTGACCAGGCCTCCTTACCGCGAATGCGGGCGTCCATCCAGCTATCCGCGGGGCCGTGCTTGAGGAAGCCCAGTTCGTCGCAGCGCTCAAGGTCGGCGTCCATGGCCCGGAACACGGCAGGCGCTATGGCATCGATAAAGGCCGTATCGCCCGTGTATTGGGCGTAGTGCCAACAGGCGCGCACGAACCAGGGCGTGCCGTCCGCGGTGTTGAAGATGACGTCGTCAGGAGCTCTCCAGCGGTTCGGTATACGTCCGTAGTCAGGGCTCTCCTCGTCCCGCTCCTGGCGCTCAGCGAAGTTGCTTATGATTTCCCTCGCCTCGTCGAACTGGCCGCTTGCCAGAAGTATGCCCGGCAGGGCTATGAAGCTGTCCCTGCCCCAGTTATCCCTGAACCAGGGCAGGCCCGCCCATATGCCCCGGCCGTATTCGCGCGTGACGAGGCTCCAGCCGGAAAAGGCGGCCCAGGCCAGCGCCCGGTCGTAGGCTTGGGCGCCCGTGCTGAGCCGCGCGCCGGCAAGGAAGGAGGCTATGCGTTCACGATGAGCCTCTATGGCGCGCGCCTGGGCTAAGCCGCGTGCCTTTTCCATGGCTTCCTGCGCATTTCTGCCCCAGGCTAAGTAGATATCGACGCGGCCAAGGCCGCCACCGGAGCCTATATCTGAAGCGCAATCGGAACGGGAATGCGCCCGCGCCTTAGCTGCCGGGCTGAAGGCTTCGAAGCGCTCGCCCCGGGCCAGGCGCGGCTTTCTTCCGGTAGGCTGGCCGCAGAAGGAAAAGGCGGCGGAGGAGGCCAAAGCGCAAGCTTCATCGCAGCCGCGGGCGGGATCGGCTCCGCGGCTCCATGCCGGGTAGGGTCCATCCTCGAAGTGCCAGGGCTTGCGCGAGCGCGGAAGCGCCAGGGCGAAGCCGTCGGCCCCATCGAGGGAAATCCATGCTGCGCCTTCCTCCATAAGCAAGGCAAAGCCTAACCCGCCCTGCTTTATTTCTCCAGGGAGGAGGCGCAAGGCGCAGTCTTCTTTCGCGATGACCGCGCCTGCCTGCAGGGGCAGTATATCCCTGAGCCTGCGCGTATCGCCCCTCATATAGCCTTCGCCCTTGCAGGCCGTGCGCGAGAAGAGCTCGATGAAGCCGCGCTCGCGGTCGCCCCAGGCTATGCGCCGTTCCTGTCCGGCCGCGATATGTATGGCTAAGTCATCGGGAAAATTGGCCATTGGGCTCTCCAAAACCGGTTTAGTCATGCTAGACTACAATGACAAGAGCAATAGGGCAAGAGGAGAGCGCGATGGCAAAGAACTATACAGTGCGGATGCGTGGGGCTCGCACGCATACCTGGCTAGCGGGTATAACGCTGCTCTGCGCCATAGCGCTGCCAAGAGCGGCCGTAGCACAGGATGCGCCTGCGCCTTGGTGGCAGGATGCCCGGGGCCCCGCCTACCAAGTGCTCGTCTATTCCTACGCGGATTCGGACGGCGACGGCTGGGGCGACCTGCGCGGCCTGCGCGAAGCGCTGGACTACCTTGATAAGGAGCTCGGCGTAAGCGCACTCTGGCTGTCACCCATACATCCTGCCAGCTCCTACCACGGCTATGACGTAATCGATTATCGCGGCGTCGACTCGCGCTTGGGTAGCCTTGCGGATTTTGAAGCCCTGGTAGCCGACGCGCATGGCAGGGGCATTAAAATCATCTTGGACATGGTATTCAACCACAGCTCGCGCGAGCATCCATGGTTCCTCGATGCCCTGCGTAGCGCATCGAGCCCCTACGCCACGTACTATAAGCTTAGGCAGGAAGGCGTGCGCTACGGTTCGGGGGGGCTTGGCCGTTTCTACCGCGCCGCAAGGCCGGACGGCTCGAGCATTGAGTACTTCTCGGCCTTCTGGGAAGGCATGCCCGACTTGAACCTGGACAATACCGACGTGGTAAACGAGCTTAAGGACGTACTGGGCTTCTGGCTAGGCAAGGGGGCGGACGGCTTCCGTTTCGACGCGGCCAAGCACGCCTTCGACCCCAACGAGCTGCCGTCTGGCACCGCTACCCTGGCCTTGAACCGCGCTTTCTGGAATGATCTGCGGCGCTACGCCAGGCGCATAAAGCCGGACGTGTACTTCATAGGGGAGGTGCTCTCGGAGAACGTGGGCGAAGTAGCCGCCTATGCCGGCGTATTTGACGGCCTCTTCGACTTTCCCGCCGCTAAGCTCATACTGGACGCTGTGGGGAGGGGCAGCCCCGGTTCCCTCCTTTCATCCTATGCGTCGAACTATGCCCAGTATAGGCGCGTCCCCGGCTTTCAGCCCGCCCCTCTCCTGAGCAACCACGACCAGGATAGGGTTATGAGCGCGCTCCTCGCGCGGCTCGGGCTGGACGCGGCGGCCGGGCTTGGCTCTACAATTGCATCCGGAGGACCGGCGGCGGAAGCGCCGGCCCTGCTACAGGCTCGGCAAACGGCTCTTATACGCGCTAAGCAGGCGGCGTCGATAGCGCAAACGCTGCCGGGCCTGCCCTTCATCTATTATGGGGAGGAACTGGGCATGGCCGGCCGCCGTTATAAGAACGACGACCTTGCCCGCCGCGACGCCTTTCCCTGGGCAAGCGCTCCCGGCTCGCCGGTCGCGAGCTGGATGAAAGGAGGCGGCAAGATAGAGCCGGGACAGAACGGGCTTACGCCTACGCTCGAGGAGCAACGCGCTGATCCGCTTAGCCTGTTTGCCCACTATCGCGCGCTATCCGCCTTGCGGGCGCAGAGCCCGGCGCTTAGGATGGGCTCGTTCAGCCGCATAGACTGGCCCGGTTTCGATGGCGGCTACTTATTAGCCTGGCTGCGCGAGGCTAAGGATCAGACGGTGCTCGTCCTACATAATATGGATAGCATTGATTTTGCCGTCCGCGTTCCTACGGGGCAAACCCTGCGGCTCTTATGGCGCTCCGGAAGCGGGCTTGCCCTCAACGCCGGCGCTGCCTCAAGCGTCGGTGGCAGCTTACAAGGCGGCAGCTTACAAGGCGGCAGCGAACTGAGGCTTGGGCCCGGCGAGTCCGCGGTCTACGCGTTGGAACGGTAGCGGGTAATATAGACGAGCACGATGCGTACGCCGCCTAGGAGCGAATAGGCAAGCCATAAGAGGGCGGCGTTCAAGGCAGGCACGAGCAGCCCCAAGAGGCCGACGAGGAAGGCCGGCCCCGCTATGGCGCAGGCCGCCACCTTTATGCCCTTGAGCGGCTGTATGCGCGTTCCTGCCCCATCCGGGCGCAGTCGCCGACGCAAAGCCGATAGCGAGAGGAATAAGCCCAGTATCGTTATAAAAAAGAGGTTCTGCACGGACATGAGCAGGCCCACGGTCAGTATCGCTGAACCCATGCCGGCGAAGGCTGCCGTATAGAGCATACCCGCTATGAGCTCGGCCATGGTCAGGCGATCCTGGGCTGCGCGGCGGAAGAGGGCTGAGTCCAGGCCATCGAAGGGCAGCCAGTCCGAGGCCAGGGCGTAGCCCGAATCAGGATTGCTTACGACGAAGCGCTCCGCGCCGAACCAGAGCGTCTTGCCGCTATCAGGGGCCGGCCCGCCGTCAGCGCCGAGCGAAACGCGCCAGCCATTCGCTTCAAATTCACGCGGCGCCGCCGGGTCGGCCATAAAGGCGCCGTCCCGCACGGCAAAGTCGCCGCCCTTGTCGGCTATAGCCATAAAGGCGGCTCCAAGGCCTGGATACCGGGCAAGCTCGGCGCTGTCTCTGGCATCGCGCCAGCGCCCCGCCCCGAAGGGCAGGGCTATGGCCAGGCTCGAGGCGAGGAATACGCCGAGCGCAAGGGCCCAGGGCAGGTCCGTGCAGCGATCTGCCGCCTTATTCGACCACCACGATGAGGCCAGCGTGATGAGGGGGCCTTTTCCGTCGTCCCGCCCTTCTTTGCCGAGTTCTTCCGGTATCGCCGAATCAGCGTTTCGCTCAGCCATGATGCTCCAGTCTCGTGCCGGGGCCTTAGCCCTTGTCCGCGCCCGCGGCCATGCCGTACACGATATAGCGCTGCATGTAGAACTGTACCAGGGTAATAGGCGTGGCTAGCACCAAGGCGCCCGCCATGAAGTTAAGCGGGTTATAGTACATGGTTATGAGCGGATCCGTAAGGCGATAGAGGAAGATAGCCACGGTCTGGTTCTGCATATTGAGCAGCTGGAAGGGCAGCATGTAATCCATCCAGGGCGCCATGAAGGCATTCACCGCCAGGAAGCCTATGATGGGCGTAGACAAGGGCAGGATGATCTTGAAGAACACCGCCGTCTTGGACGCGCCGTCTATCGTGGCCGCCTCGTCCACCGCCATGGGTATGGAACGCATGTACCCGCGTATCAGGTAGGTATTATAGGGTATGGCGCCGGCGGCGTACACGAATACGAGGTAGAGCGGATTGTTGAGCCAGCCGAAGGTGCGGAAGATCATGAACAGGGCGATTATGCCCATGAAGGACGGGAACATCTGCAGGAGAAGGAAGCTGATGAGTATAGGCTTCTTGCCTTTGAACCTGAAGCGGCTGAATACGTAGCCCGTCATGGTGGTCAAGAGGACCACGGAGAAGGTGTTGAGCACGGCCACCGATAGCGAGCGCAGGAAGGCCGCCACGAAATCGGGCAGGGCGGCCCCGCTCTGGCTTTTGTAGGTAAAAAGATAGGTATAGTGCTCAAGCGAGAAGTCCGCGAATTTGGGCAACAGCGGTACGCCGGCTAAGAGCTTACCCTTGGTAAGCGATGCCACGACCATCCATGCTATGGGTATGAGGACTATGAGGCACACGGCTATAAGCCAGGCGTACTGCGCTATGGCCAGGAGAGCCCTCGTCACGCGGGCGGCCCGCGAGGACTTGCTTACTACGGTCAATGCGTGCGAGCTCATTCTCCCGCCTCCTCTTTAAAGGATTTCGACTTGAGCATGTTGAACACCGCGAAGGCGCCCACGATCATGAAGATGATGATCGAGTACACGGCCGCCACGTTGTACTGCTCGAAATCCCGGGTGAACGATAGCTTGTATATCCACGATATGAGTATGTCCGTTTGTCCGGGCATGGCGTTGCCTATGAGCCGCATGCTGTCCGGTACCTTGGAGGGATCCCATGAAGGGCCGCCGCCGGTGAGGAAGTACACGGCGCCGAAATTGTTGAAGTTGAAGCTGAAGGTCATGATGAGGGCGGGCACGGTGGCCGCCAGCACCATGGGCAGGGTTATGTAGCGGAAGCGCTGAAAGCCGGTGGCGCCGTCTATGGCGGCCGCCTCGTACAGTTCCCGCGGTATCGTCGCCAGCACGCCTATGATCATCATCATGTGGTAGGGCGCACCCAGCCACAGGTTTACCAGGACGACGACGAAGCGCGCGAGGCTGCCGTTATAGATGGGCTGGAACCAGAATATAGGCGCGTCCGCCTGGCCCGCCAGCCCTATCTTGAACAGGAAATTCGACACGGGCTCCATGAGGCCCGACGCGAAGAGGAACTGGTTCATAAGCCCGTCTTTGTCGAATACGTTGCGGAATACCATGAGGCTTACGAGGGCCGGCATGGCCCAGGGCAGGATCATGATGGTACGCCATACGCGCTTGGCCTTGATGAGCGGGGATTCCACCACCATGGCGTTGAGGAAGCCTATCGCGTATACGGTGAAGGAGGACATAAAGGCCCAAATAGCCGTCCACACGAATATCTGGCCGAATATGGACAGCCAGCCCGGATCGAGCGCCAGGAGCTTAAAGGTATCCAAGCCTACCCATTCGATCAGGCGCGCGCCTAGCTTGATGCGATAGGTGTAATTGGTAAAGGAAAGCAGGAAGGTGAAGAATATGGGAATGACCGTGAACATCAGTATCATGATGAAAGCCGGAGCCGATACGATATACACGTACAGGCTGTCCCATACGCGGAGCCAGAAATCCTTGAATCGCTCCACCTTGCCGCTCTTCATGCTGTGTATACGCGTTTTATAGGCATCTAATACGCCTAATATCCAGAGCGCCGCGAACACGAGCAGCACCGCCAACGATATAAGCCCATTGCCGAGCAGCACTATGGAATTATCCGCGCTCAGCCAGGGGCTTACTTTGTTGAAGAGCTCAATGTGCGTGTTGGCGTATTCGGCGTCTATGACGAGACGGCCCAGCGTAATAATGCCCCATACATTGCGGGTAAAGAAGCCGCCAAAATCCCGGAATATATAGCGGGGACCGTCCTCCGTATAGTCGGGGTATAGGTATACCGCGTCGAAATAGCCGCCCGTCGGCTCTTCGTCCGCGCCGTCATCGGTAGAGCCGAAGGGGTCGCCGCTATCGTCGCCTGCGGCTCCAAAGGGGTCGCCGTCCTCGTCATCGGCCGAGCCGAAGGGATCGCCGCCCTCGTCATCGGCTGAGCCGAAGGGGTCGCCGCCCTCGTCGGCAGAGGCTTCATCCAGATTGAAGGCGCCGAACAGAGCGCCAAGGCTGTCCATCTGCTCGCTTACGCCGAGGCCGGCGTCCTCGCTGCCTCCCCTGCCCAGCCAGGCAGTAGCGTAGGCCTCAGGAGGAAGATCGCCCCCCTGCAAGACGAAATAGCGACCCCAGTCCGAGCTTACGAACTCAATCGATACAAGCAGTACCGGTATAGCTAGCCACAACAGCGCTTTAAGCCATTGCTTGTTGAGCGCTTGTCCCGCGCCTGGCAGGAGCAGAGACGCGGCGGCGGCTAGCCAGGCGGGTCCCTTTTTTAGCGCATCCGAACCAGGGGGCGCTTTCCCAGCTTCCTTGCTCATGCTTTCCTCCTGCCGGCGGCCGCGTCAAGCGGGCACGGCGTCAGCTTCAGTATAGTGTCTCGGGATAAGCCGTATCAATTTTTTTCTCGTTACAGCCGCGTTCTAAAAAAGGAGCCCCCGCGTACGGAGGCTCCCCTTGTCGGATAGGCTAAAGGCGCTGCGGAGCGCCTCTATCCGCGCTATTTGTTATTTGCCGCGTACCACTCGTTATAGAGCTTGGTAAGGGCGGCCTGAGCCTGTGCCGGGGTCTTCTCTCCGTCCCAAACGGCGCGGAGCTCGAGATTGAGGCCTATGCCGTAGTAGCCGTCCATGGCCTTCTTCGCGGGATTGGCGGGAAGGACTATGGCGGGTTCGGGATAATTGAAGGCGAAGGCGGCGGACATCTCGGCCTTGTTCGGGTCTGAGTAGGTCGGGATATTCGCGCTCTTAGGCTTAAGGGCCGGTATGTAGCTTGAGCTGTCCACCATGCTCTGGAGGCCGTCGCGGGTAAAGAGCACGCGATAGAGCTCATGGGCGGCGGAGGGATACTTGGTGAAGCCGTTGATGGCCCAGCCCTTGGTCTTCACGAAGGGAGAGGGGCGCTTTTTGCTCCAGGTGGGCATGGGGCCGAACTTAATGTCATAGCCGCCCTTGGTTTCGGTGGCGACCACGTCCATCCAGGTGCCTACGAGGAAGAAAGGGGCGGTCTCGAGGTTGAGGGCGTCGTCCCAGCGCCAGGTCATGGACGCTGCGGGGGTCTTAACGCCGTTTACTTCGGCGCTTATGCGGGCGTCTGCGGCGGCTTTGATAAACTCAAGGCCGGCCAGGAATTCTTTCTGCTCGAAGCCGGGATTGGCCGCGTCGCCCTTGGCGAAGATCTTCCAGCCGCCTGCGGTAAGGCTGGAGAAGCCGGACCATACCTCGTCCAAGGACATGGGGAACACGATATTGACGGGCTTGCCCTTGTAGCTCGGGCGGGCGGTCTGCCATTTTTTGGCCAGGGCGAAAATCTCCTCAAAGGAGTCGAAGGCGTCCGGAAGGCCGTCCTTGTTCTTGTCTGAGGTATCCAGGCCCAGGGCGGTCATCATGGTGACGTTCCAGGCGAAGGCCATGCCGTCGTAGGTGACGGGCACGAATTTGCGCACGTTGCCGGAGTTGGCGCCGGTATAGAAGGGCTCCTGCGCGAAGCTCTTGGCGCCGTCGGTTATTACCTTGTCCAGCTGCATGAGCGACTGGAAGTTGCGGCTTACCTCGCCGTCGATGACGAGCACTACGTCCGGGGCCTCGCCCTGGTTCTGGGTGATGAGGTCGGCGCCGCCGGCGGAGCCGAAGTTGACGAACTCAACCGCGCCTTTAGCCTCGGGGTGGACCTTGTTCCAGAGCGCGACTATGGCAGCGCCCCACTTGTCGTTATCGACGCCGACGCGGATCTTGGCGCCCGGCTCGATCTTGTACTGCTTGGCCTTGCTGTCCCATACGGCCTTGGACTGCGCGAAAACGGCGCCGGCCGCAAGAATGAGAACCAGGGCAAGAGCGATAATACGCTTCATAATAGCCTCCTTGTGGAAAATCACTAAATCGGTTTACTAGTTGCTAGCTTAGAGTGTAATATGCTCGCGGTCAAGTATTATTTTTTTAAGGCTTACCGGGATTACACGGGTAAGCCGGTAAGGGCATGCTATGAATGGCGCTGCGGTATTCCATAGAGCTGGCGACTCGCTCTGCTACTCCCCTGACGGCGTAAGCCTTACCCTGCGCCTGCAATGCGCGGCTGGCGACATAAACGCGGTAGAACTCTGGGCTGGTGACCCCCATGATTGGGCCAAGGGCTCGGCCTCAGGCTGGTCCTGGCGCTGCGCGCCGTATGCCGCCCATAAGCTGGGCACGGATGGCCTCCATGATTTCTGGGAGGCGAACTGGGCGCCGCCCTACCGGCGCGCCCGCTATTTTTTCAGGCTTAGGGCCTGCGATGGCGGGATCTGGGATTATGGCGAGAAAGGGCTGCTTCCCAGCGACGGCTCCCCCGATGGCGTTCCGCCGGCGGCTCCCGCGGGCGATTTCTGGAATTCCTTCGTCTTTCCTTATATAAACGCCGCCGACCAGTACCGCGCGCCGGACTGGGTAGCCAAGACCGTGTGGTATCAGGTGTTCCCGGAGCGCTTCCGCAACGGCGACCCCTCCAACGATCCCAAGGGCGTTCACGCCTGGCGGCGCGGGCCGGTGAGCAATCAGGAATTTTTTGGAGGGGACCTCCGGGGCATTATTGAGGGGTTGGACCATATAGCCGGCCTAGGCTGCAATGGCCTCTATCTGACGCCTATCTTCGCCTCGCCCACCGTGCACAAGTACGATACCGACGATTACCTGCGCATAGACCCGGCCTTCGGCACCGAGGGCGAGCTGCGCGAGCTGGTGCGGGCCTGCCACGAGCGGGGCATGCGCATCATGCTGGACGCGGTGTTCAACCATTCGGGCGCGGGCTTCGGGCCGTGGAAGGACGTGCTGGCGAATGGAGAAGCCTCCGCCTATAAGGATTGGTTCCATATCAAGGCTTTTCCCCTGTTTCCCAAGGGCAAGGACTCAGGCGATACGAGGGATACGAATTTCGAGGGTTTCGCCTTTACCACCCGCATGCCCAAGCTCAATACGGCCAATCCCGAGCTCAAAGAGTATCTTTTCAGGGTGGCTGAGCGCTATCTTAAGGATTTCGATATAGATGGCTGGCGCCTGGACGTAGCCAACGAGATAGACCACGCGTTCTGGCGGGAGTTCCGCGCGCGGGTAAAGGCAGCCAAGCCGGAGGCCTACATCGTGGGCGAGATATGGCATGACGCCATGCCCTGGCTGCGCGGCGACCAGTACGACGCGGTCATGAACTATCCCTATGGCACGGCCATAGCGGATTTCCTGCAGGCCAAGCCCTGGTCGCCGGGGGGCAAAGAGCTGGCCTGGCGCCTGGCGGCCATATCCTTCGCCTATCCGCAGCCGGTACTGCGCTCGGCCTTTAACCTTCTGGACTCCCACGATACCGACCGCATAGCGACGCGCTTCGGCGGAGCGGCGCGCGCGAAGCAAGCCCTGGCCCTGCTCATGGGCCTACCCGGCGCACCTTGCATATATTACGGCACCGAGTACGCGCTGGAGGGCGGCCACGACCCCGACTGCAGGCGCTGCATTCCCTGGGACCCGACTCCCGAGGAGCTGGCCTTCGCGGATTTCGTGCGCGCCTTGGTCCGCATGCGCCGCGAGCGCTGGGAGCTTTTTTCCGATGGGGAGCGCATAAGCGCCTACCTGGATGAACACCCGGGCTTCGCGGCCTTAGGCGCGCGCTCCGGGGCGGAGGCCGTGGTCGTCATGGTAAATAGGGACGGCGTGGCCGTGCCGCAAGGGGCTTGGCGCGAAGCCCTGGGCCTCGGCTCCGGATCCGGCGCTATGGGCGGAAATACCGGCCAGGCGGCCACGGACCTGCTCAACGGCGGCGAGTTCGAGCGCGAGCTGCGGCCGGGCGAGACTATAGTACTCGCTCTCAAGTAATTGCCCAGCTCCGCATGGCGGACTTGGCGCGTGCAGCTTTGGCCGTGTATACAGGAAGCTAGGCAATCAAAAAAGGAAGCTGTATGAAGAAAGAGCCGGCGTTCAGGCCCAACGAGATTATTTTCGCGCCTACGGGGCAATGCAATCTCTATTGCGCGCATTGCAGGGTAAAGCGGGGCGCCGCGGAGCTCGACGCGGCTTCCGCCATACGCTTCCTGGACGACTGCATGGAGAGCACGACGCTGCCAGCCATAGAGCGCGTGGGCTTCTCGGGCGGCGAGCCCTTCCTGATGCCCGGCTTCCTCGTCGAGCTCTGCAAGGCGGTTAGCGAGCGCGGCCTTATGTTCGACCGGCTCATGACCAATGGCGACTGGTGGACAGGCGAGGCTGAACTCGCGGCCACGTTGGGAGCCCTCTACGAAGCCGGCTTCGACGGCATACTGGGCTTAAGCTATGACGCGTACCATGGCCAGGACCCCGATCGCCTTGCCGCCTTCCTCGGCGCCTACTATACGATTTGGGGACGAAAAGACGGCGCGGAACTCCTTTCGGTGCGCTCGCCCGATGACACATCCTTCTTGCGCGACCTGGAAAGGCTCGCCGGGCTGCTGGGCGGAGCCCTTGAGTCGCGCGCGGGCGAGCCCTATCGCATAGTCGACGAGGCCCACCGGTCCCGCACGGCAAGCGATCCTGACGATGGCTCGGGGCTTTGCCTGTCTATACTTCGATCTCCCCGGTCCTCTTCCGCCGAAGAAGGCGCCTGGTCGGCGCGGGCCTGGTTTAAGGACGATTACTGCGAAGGGCCGGGCCAGGTGCTCTACGTACATCCAGACGGTTCGGTGGCCGTTTGCTGCGGCTTCGCCAATGAACGGCCCCAGCTCATCATAGGGTCGATAGGGGACGGTTATGCCGCGCTTTTGGCGGCGGCAGCCAAGGCTCCCCATGTGGGCGCCTGCTATGAAAAGGGCTTGGGGCAGCTACGCAAGGAGCTTGAGGCCAAGGGCGTGGCCTTTCCCGGCAAAAGCTCCGACATCTGCTTTTTCTGCGATTACCTCTGCGAGCGGGGCCTGGCAGGCGGCTAGGATACTGCCAAGGCAAGCGGCAGTCCTTTGCGCGTTTCGACTACCAGCGCCCCACGGCGGCTTGCACTGCCAGCGATACGGCCGCTACCGTAAACCAGCATACCAGCCCAAGGGCAAGGGGCTTGCGGCCGCCGGCAAGGAGCTTTTTTAGGTTCGTAGACAGGCCTATGGCGCTCATGGCCATGACGATGAGAAATTTGCCTGCGCGTGCGAGCAGGGCGGGCAGGGGCGCAGGCAAAGGCGCGAAGGAATTGGCCAAGGCCGCCGCCAGAAAGCCCAGCACGAACCAGGGAAAGGTTCGCGCTAGCGAAAAGCCCTGCGCTGCGCTTGTTGTGGCTCCGGCTACGGATATTCCATGAGAGCCGGCAACGCTTTTCCTCGTAGTATGCCAGGCTAGGGCCAGGCATACAGGTATGATCATAAGGGTGCGGGTAAGCTTGACTATGGTGGCGGTGGCCAGAGCGGCATCGTCGCCCCCGCGCTGGCTCCATGCGGAGGCGGCGGCCACTACCGACGACGTGTCGTTGACCGCGGTGCCCGCCCATATGCCGAAGCCCTGGTCGCTCAATCCTAATAGGCTCCCGAGCGGCGGAAAGATGAATACCGCCGCTACGTTGAATAAAAAGATCGTGGATATGGCCTGCGCTATTTCCTCGTCTTTTGCGCGCAGCACCGGGGCGGCCGCCGCTATAGCCGAGCCCCCGCATATGGCGGTGCCCACGCCTATGAGGATGCCTACGTTGCCGCTCAGCTTTAGAGCTTTACCCATAGCGGCGGCGGCGATAAAGGCGGCGCTGAGGGTGAAAAGCATGACAAAGAGGGATTGGCCGCCTACCGCGACTACGCGGGAGAGTTGCATGTCAAAACCCAAGAGGATAATCGAGTACTGCAGGAGTTTTTTGCCGGCGAAGCGTATGCCTGGCTTGAAGCGCTCGCCTTTTTGCAAAGCTCCTATGGTTATGCCTGACGCTATGGCGAATACCGCGCTGCCTATGACGGGCAGGATGGAGCCGAGCGACCAGGCTAGCGCGGCAATAGCGAGGCATAGGGCTATGCCGGGTAGCGTGGCGTACAGCGCTGGAGCGTTTACGGATTTGCTCATAGCCCAGGATTATAACGGCGCTCACGTTGCTAGGGAATGGAGCAAGGCGCTCCCGAGCTTTTTCTCTTTCCCTCAGGGCTATCTAGTCGTATCATATAACTATGAAACCTAATGTTTTTTTGAGAGCGCTGTTAAGCTTGGCCGTTGCCGCCGCGCTGACCGCTCCTGCTTTTAGCCAGAACGCGGCCCCCGTAGCCCAAGCGGGCTCCGGGTCGGTTTTCGTCATTCCTATACAGGGCGATATTGAACCTTCCACCGCCGTATTCGTGCAGCGCCGCATAAAGGCCGCGCTTGACGCAGGCGCAAGCGATATCATTTTTACCATAGATACTTTTGGCGGGCGCGTGGACTCCGCGTTGCGCATAGCCGCCGCGATAGGGGCCATACGGGAGGCCCGTACCGTAGCCTTCGTTGGCGCGGGCAGCGACGGCATGGGCGTAAGCTGGTCAGCCGGCGCTCTCATAGCCCTGTCCTGCGCTGAAATTTATATGGCCCCCGGCACCTCCATCGGCGCGGCCGCGCCGGTCATAGCGTCGCCTGACGGCACCATGGAAGGCGCGGGCGAGAAGACGGTAAGCGCGGTGCGCTCCCAGATGGCCGCCCTTGCCGAGAAGAACGGCCACCCCGCCGGCATAGCCTTGGCCATGGTGGACGCCGACGTGGAACTGGTGGAAGTGCTTGTGGACGGTAAGGCTCTCGCGCTTACCGTAGACGACGCAGTAGCCCTGGAGCGCGAGCGCGGAAACGAGGCGCAGCGCGGCCGCACGCTGTCCGCCAAGGGCAAGCTCCTGTCGCTTACGGCGGGAGAGGCAGAGCGTTACGGGCTGTCCGAAGGCACGGTAAGCGACCTTGCCGCCCTCGGCGAGAAACTCGGGGGCTTAAGCGAAGTCGTGGAGCTGAACCCGAGCTTCGCCGACAGCGTGGTGGTATTCCTGAGCTCCGCGGCCCTGCAGTCCATCCTGATTCTCATTGGCCTCATCGCCCTCTTCATAGAAATAAACTCGCCGGGTTTCGGCCTGCCGGGCTCCATAGCTATCATAGCCTTCGTGGTGCTCTTCGGCTCTAATATGCTCATGGGCACCGTGGGCTCGGTTGAGATCATACTCTTCATCCTGGGCATGGGGCTCCTGGTCGTTGAGATCTTCGTGCTGCCCGGTTTCGGCGTAGCCGGCATATCGGGCCTTGCCCTGATAGCGGGCGCCCTGGTGCTGTCCATGCAGGACTTCATCGTCCCGCAGAATGAGTTCCAGTGGGACATACTGGCCCGCAACGCGGCGACGGTGGGAGCCGGCGTGCTCCTAGGCATCATGGGCATAGGCGTGTTCATCGCGCTGGGCCCAAAGCTTAAGCTCTTTGACCGTCTTGCCTTGAAAACCGCCATAAGCGGCACCGCCTCCGGAAGGCCGGCGCCTATAGCGACGGGCTCTCCTTCTCTCGTCGATTCTTCCGAGCTTGCCTATAGCGAAGAGGCCGCCATGGATACCTTCGCCGGCCTGGCCATAGGCGACGAGGGCGTGGCCGAGAGCGTGCTGCGGCCGGTAGGCCGCGCCTTGATAGGCGGCCGTTCTATGAGCGTGGAGGCGGCGGGTCGCTACGTGGACGCGGGTACTAAGCTGCGCGTGGCGGCTATAAAGGGCGGCGTGGTATACGTCGAAACTATGCAGGCATAGCGATAACGGGGCCGCGCAGGCGGCTGCCCGTACGAATATATTCTATCTAAAGGGGAGGACGCGCCATGTTGTACATCGCGCTTTACGCGGCCATAGGCCTTGTTGCCTTGGGCATGCTGTTTCTGTTCTTGAAGTTTTTCGGCCTCTGGTTCCGCTCGCTCTTGTCGGGAGCGCCGGTAGGCATGGGCAGGCTCATAGGCATGTGGCTGCGCCATGTGAAGCCTTCCGTCATCGTCGACGCGCGCATCATGCTCACCAAGGCGGGCATAATCGTGGAATCCGACATGCTCGAGACGCATTTTCTGGCGGGCGGCAACGTTGCGCGCGTGAGCCAGGCCCTCGTCGCCGCTAACAAGGCCAGCATTCCGCTGCCCTTCCAGCGGGCTGCCGCCATAGACCTCGCCGGCCGCGACGTGCTCGAGGCTGTACGCACGAGCGTCAATCCCAAGGTTATCGACTGCCCGGATTCCAGCAAGGGCAAGGTAACCATAGACGCGGTGGCAAAGGACGGCATTCAGCTGCAGGTAAAGGCTCGCGTAACGGTACGCGCCAACATAGAGCGGCTCGTGGGCGGCGCCACCGAGGAAACCATCATAGCCCGCGTGGGCGAAGGCATAGTCACGACCATAGGCTCTTCGGAGTCCTATAAAGCCGTGCTTGAGAACCCCGACCAGATATCCAAGCGGGTGCTGGGCAAGGGCCTCGACGCAGGCACCGCCTTCGAGATCCTGTCCATAGACATAGCCGACATAGACGTAGGCGCGAACGTAGGCGCTAAGCTCCAGGCAGACCAGGCGGAGGCCGATAAGCGCCGCTTCCAGGCCGAGGCTGAAAAGCGCCGCGCGGCCGCCCAGGCCAAGGAACAGGAGATGATAGCCCTGGTGCAGGAGAACCGCGCCAAGGTGGTGCTTGCCGAGGCGGAGATACCCTTAGCCATAGCGGAGTCATTCAGAAAAGGCCAGCTTGGCGTTATGGACTATTACCGGCTTACCAACCTGCAGGCCGACACCCAGATGCGCAAGTCCATAGGCGGCGAGGGCCAGGGGCAGGGTAAATAGCCGTGGACGAGCTCTTTGAGCAGATTTTTGTCTTTATACCGCTGGCGCTCCTCATATTCTTCCGCTTTTTCTTCGAAAGCGCGAAGCGTAAGCGTAAGGAGGCTCAAGGCGCGCTCGGGGCAAAGCAGCCCGAAAGCATAGAGGATTTTATCTCCTCGCTCTTCGGGGGCAAGAAGCAAGGCGCAGCGGAAAAGCCGCCTGCTCAGGCGGGCAAGGGGCAGCAGGGGCCCGCAAAGCCGCAAGCCGCAACGCGCGTAGCCGCGCAGGAGCTTCCGCAGCGTAGCCCCCGCTATGTTATCAACGAGCTTGAGGAGCCTCTGTACGCGCCTAGCGCGAGCTCCTTTGAGAAGGCGATAACGCTTGGCGACCTGGCGCAAAGCGCGCCGAACGCGAGCGTGCAGTCCATTGGCGGCGCCAAGGAAAGCGAGGCCAGGAGCCTATTAATGGCCTCAAGGGCAGCTAACCCGCCGCAGGCGACGGGCGGCTTAGCCGGCCGCATAGACGAACTGCCCGCATTGCAGAAGGCTTTGGTTATGGCGGAGATACTGGGTAAGCCTAAGAGCCTATCCGAGCAGTAATCCCGCTCTATAAACGATAAGGCCGCCCGGGACTCGTTCCCCGGGCGGCCTCATTTTTACGACGGCGTAGGCGTATATTGCCTACAGGCTTTTGGCCTTAACGCGCTCCATGGCCCAGAGTACGTATTTACGCACCCGGGCATCGGGGTCCTTCTCAAGCTCTGCGAGTATGCTCTCCCCCTCGGGGCCGGCAAGGCGCTCGAGCGCTTTTGTAACGGCAATGCGCACGGCTTGGTCTGGGTCGCGGGCTGCAAGCACGATACCCCTGAAGGCGGCGCGGCTGCCTACGCGGTCGAGGGCCTGGGCCGCATCCTCGCGTATGGCCGGATCGCGATGTTTAAGCTCGCGTATGCGGGCTTCCACGTAGCCCAGCGATTCAAGGGCCTCAACCAGATAGGGCTTTAACGAGGCTATATCCTCATTTAAGAGCTCGACGAGGGAATTTTCCCCCGCGGAGCCCATGAGCTGAAGGGCTTCGGCTATCCTTGCTTTCAGCTCGCCGGTAGCGTCCTTAAGGCGCTCTATGAGGCGTGCGAGGTCTTTCTTCGTGCGCCGATGGGCGAGGGCCTTGATGAGCGGCCGCGCGACGGCGTTGTCGTTCGGTGCGGCCATTTCGAGGCGGTCGCAGAGCAACTCGAGGCTGGCGGCGTCGCCGGCCTGCCCGAGGCCGGTAATGACGCTGGCCTTTACCTCGTCCACCTCGTTGGCGTCGTTTAGGACGTTTTTTAGCCCTTCCACTACTGAAGCTCCGCCCGCTTCGGCGAGCGCGGCCGCAGCGGCTATGCGTACGCGTTCCACCGGGTCTCGTAAAAGGTCCATGCCGCCTGTGGCCAGCGCCTTGGTTTCCTGGAAGCTGGCCAGAGCGCGCGCGGCCGCTACGCGCACGTCGGGGTCTGCGTCCTTGAGGGCGGTTTTTATGTCGCTTAGGAACGAACGCTCCCCGGTGGCGGGCAGCGCGGCTATGATAGCGGCGCGCGCGGGCGCGTCCACGCTGGCTAGCACATAGCGGGCCTTGAGCTTAAAGGCCGCGGCGTCTGCAGCCACGATGATAGGAGCGAGCGCCGCTATGTCGTCGGCGTCCAGCGTGGGCAGCGACTCCACCGAGCGCTGCAGCGCTCCTTTCAAGCCCAACTCGCCGGCCAGTATAAGGGCGTCCCGCCTGAGCGCGCGCGGCGTGCTATGGCGCTCGGCGCGCAGGAAGGATAGAGTAAAGGGAACCACGAGATCCTTAGGCTGGCGCAGCAGGGCCGCGCGCAGTTCGTCGCGCAGAGGGAAGCCCGGGTCAAGGAAGAGCCCCTGCAGCGAGCCGAATACGCAACGGTCCTGGCTGCCGTCGGTTGCGGCAAGGATGGCCGCAACGAGAGCGTTGTCGCCCTTGCGCTCTATCAGTTCCGCGGCAAGTAAGGCGCAGGCTTTTTCGTCGGCCCGTTCGCGTATAGCCTCAAGCACGCGGCGGTACACGCTTATATGCTCCGCCGGGTAGGGCGCTTTGCCCATGAGGGCGAACCAGCGCTGCGCGAGCGTGGCTACGAGGCGACGATCGCCTGATTCGGCTAATATGCGAGCCGCCATTTCGAAGGGGCCGCTGCCTTCTATCGTCTCTACCGAGCTCAAGAAGCCCGACACTTGCAGCTTGGCCGCGGCGCTGAGCAAGGCGAGCCTGCGCTCGAATTCCTTGCGGTCGCCGCCTGGGGCCGTAGCGAGCATATCCGCGAGCGCGCCGCGCGCCTGCAACTGTTCTGCCGCGGCCAGGCGCTCCTCGTCCGTGCCCTTTTCCAGGAAGCGGTAGGCCACTTCCTCGTCGGCCCGGCTCGAGGGATCGAGCAGTTCTAGTACATGTATGGTCTCTTCGGGCCCGAGCGCGCTGGTATCAGGGGTATAAAGTTCGATAAAGCTTGAGAGTATGCGAGCCTTGGCCGCTTTGCGCACCTCATAGGAGGGGTCGCTGGTGAAGCGCGTGTAGAGTTCGTCAAAGAAAGCCATTTTGTCGATGGCCTGCGGCGATTCTATGGCCAGCTTGCGCACCAGGGGATGCGGGTCGCGGAGGCAATCCGCCACGCCTTTGACGGAGCGTTCGTCGGCATTGCCCGCCAGTATGCGCAGAGCCATGACGCGCACGGCCCATTCCTGGTCGCCCAGCATTTCCCGTACGCCGTCCATTCGGTCGGCAAGCAAGGCGCGGGCCGCGTCTCCGTCGAAATTCCTGCCGGGGCCAGACAAGGCGACGCTGCGCAGGGGGAAGCCGTCGCGATTTTCCTCAAGCCAGGCTACGAAGGCCGCGCCGAGTTTTGGGCTGGCTAGGGCGGCTAGGAAGCAGTCGAAGAGGCCCCGCTCGGGAGCGTAGCGCAACAGGAGCGCCATTGCTTTTGGGGAACGGCCTTTAAGCACGCGCGGTATCCAGCGCTCGGCGTAGCCCAGGCTCCGGGGCAGGGATGGAAAGGGGCCAGCCAGCCCGCGAAAGCCGCGTTCCGCGCGTTTTAGCACATAGCCTTCATAGAGGGCCTGGCTTAGCCTGTTGAGCGCGGGAGCCGGCGATTCTGGATCGGCGGCATGCCTACGTATGCTTTTTTTTACGCGCCCGTCCGCCGCCAAGGCAAAGATCAGGTTCACGATGACGATAACGGCCGCGCCCGCGAGGAGTATGGTAGAGAGCGATAACGACGCTAGAAAATTCTGCATATGCTTAATCTCCCTTAAACTTAGAGTCTTTTAATGGCGCGATATATGCGTATGGGCTCGGCTTTGCCCTTTACCCTTACCGCTTCGCGCTCTTCCACCTTGAAGGCTTTGCCTAGTAGGCTCTGCGTGTCGCTGGTAATGATCACCTCGCTGGCCTTGGCCACGCCCTCGAGCCTGGCGGCTATGTTTACCGTGTCGCCTATTACCGAGTAGTTCATGCGGCGCGACGAGCCTAGGTTTCCTGCTACTAGGTAGCCGGTGTGCACGCCTATGCCTACGCGCAGGTGCTCGGCTTCGCCGCGGAAAAACGTGCGTTTTGGGTTGTTGATAAGCGCCTGAATCTCGAGGGCGCAGG
The DNA here is from genome assembly GCA_002412825.1 of Spirochaetaceae bacterium UBA5200. Taxonomy (GTDB): domain Bacteria; phylum Spirochaetota; class Spirochaetia; order Treponematales; family UBA12059; genus UBA5200. The sequence continues at coordinate 4,591 of DHVU01000025.1, read as the reverse complement.
AAACGGCGTTCCGCGCGTCCTCCTCTTCGCTGGTAAGCGGTACGCCCCATGCCGCCATGATGCAGTCTCCTATGAACTTGTCTATGAAGCCGCGGTACTTTAATACGATATCCACGGCTTCGGAGAAGTATTCATTGAGGATCTTGATGATGTACTCGGGGGTCTTGCCCTCGGAGAATGAGGTGTAGCCGCGAATGTCGGCGAAGAATACCGTGGCCCGTTTGCCCGAACCGCCCATTTTGATTTTATCGGGCGAGTCCATCAGGTGTTTTACCACGTCCACCGAAAGATAGCGGCTGAACATATCCTTGATGGCCCTGCGCTCCTCGACCACCACGTTCATGCGCTCTTTGAGTTCACGCTCTTTGGTCTGGTCGCTGAAGAGGTACACCATGCCGTCGCTGCGGTCGGAGCGGCGCCCGCGCACGGGTGAAAGGTTGAGGGTAAAGTCGAGATCTTCGCCCTCGGCCTTGGCTATGCCCTCTATGCCCAGGATCGTGGAGCCGTCTTTAAGGCAGCTTTCCGCGGCCTTGAGTATGCTCTTGTCCAGGCGATTCGCGAGCACTTCATGGGCGGGCCTGCCTATGTCCTCGGGCAAGAGGCCGAAGGCCTCGGCCGCTTGGTCGTTGTAGAATCGTATGCGCCCGTCGCGCTCCGAGGTAATGAGCAGATTGGTCATGGACGAGAACACGCTTTCCTGATAGCGCTCGAGGGCCTCTATCTCCGCGGCGCGTTCCTTGAGCTCTTTGAACAGTTTTGCGCTCTTGAGCATGCCCGCGGCAAGCGCGCAGAATGACGAGAGGAACGACAAGCGCTGCTTGCCGTAGTGTCCGGCCTCGCGGGAATTGAGCACGAGCAGGCCTGCCCTATAGCGGGGTAGCGCGAGGGGCAGGGCTATGGCGGCCTGCATGGCAGGATCAAGGAGCATGCCCGAGAGGACGCAGTCTTTTCTTGCATTGAGGACCGCCGCCTCGCCGCATTCTTCAAGAAAGGCTATCGTGTCGCTCGCGCGATTGAGGCTGGCGGGGGCGTTCCACGGACCCCTGCGGTAGGACAGCTTGAGCGCGGAACGGGCTTCGTCCTCGGCATTGCTGTAAATGTAGAGCGCGGCGAGATCGGATCGGCTTATATCGCAAGTCTGCTCCACGAGTATGGATTGCAGTTGCGTAAAATCCGTGCCCGTCGATAGGAGCGCCGTGGCTCGGGATAGTTCGTCAAAGGCGTCGGGAGCCTGCTTCACGGGCAAGCGGGCCCTGGCGAGCTTTATTCGCGTATTAAGGGATGGCATGAGCCCTCCTGGCTGATGAATACGATTAAAATATTAGTGCATTTTACCCAGTATTGCGAATACTATTTTCAGGCACGCGGAATCTATTCCTGGGGCTTGACAAAGTTCATTACCATCGGTAAATTACCAATGGTAATGAACAACGACACCAAAACACGGCTTGTAGACGCCACGCTGGCGGCGATAGAAGAGAACAAGGGCTGCAAGGGCGTTAGCCTGCGCGGCATAGCCAAGGCGGCGGGCTGCTCGCACGTAAACGCTTACCACTACGCCGATGGCCTCGACGGCTTATATTGGCTGGCCTATATAGAAGCCTTACGCGCCTTTACCGCGCAAGCGCTTGCCGGAGTAGCGGCGCCGCTGCCGGGCAGGAATTTCGGCGAGGCGGCGGCAGGCGGCATTGTCGCCTTCGCGCTTGAGCATGAAGGCTTGTACCGGCTCATTTGGTTCGAGGATCTGTCCGGGGAGCCGCCTGAGGCCGTGCGCGCCGATATAGCCCTTGCTTCGGCCGCCTATAGGGCCGAGGTGGCCAAGGCATTATCCGAGGAAGGCGCCGGTACGGATTCGCTAGCCGCCGACGAGGCGGCCGATTACTTTTTCGCCTATCTGCAGGGTGAGCTGTCCCTGCTTATCAACGGCCGCCTCGGCCCCGACAGGGGCGTGGCCACGGCTGAGGTGCTGGCGCGATGCCGGACCGTTTGGACGATTTTGGCTCATGCGCGCATCGCCCGATAGGGGAGCGCGGAAAGGATATCGTATGAAAAAGACTTTGATCGTATTCGCCGGCAAACGGGGTACGACGAAGGAAGCGGCAGGCCGATTGGCTGCCGCCCTGAACGGCGCCAGCACTTTGAATCTGGCTGGGCCGGGCGCCGGAAGGTCCGCCCTCGACGGCTACGACCGGGTGGTGTTGGCGGGCTCGAGCTATATGGGCCAATGGAATCCCTCTTTGGTGGACTGGGCCAACGCAAGGGAGAACGAGCTCATGGGCAAGGATCTGGCCATACTCGAGCTGGGCATGAACAAGTCTGAGAGCGCTGCCATGCAGGCGCAGCCGCGCCTGAGCGCTCATGCCCAGGCCTACTGCAAGCCCGGCGGCTGCGTCCACTGGGCGGAGCTTACCTTCATGGAACGCATGATCATGAAGATGGTGAACGGCAAGAAGGGCGACGCGTCCAACCTCGACTGGGCGGAACTCGATGCCTTCGGCGACCAACTCAAGGAGGCTCAATGATGCGGCGGCTCGTTGTGGCCGTGTCGCTCATGGCGACGATGGTCTTTGCGTCCTGCGTCATGCCCACCATAGAACTGGGCGACCCCGACTTCGGCTCCGTGCCTGACGGCAGTTATCGGGGCTCCTTCGACGGTGGCATCGTTAAAGCCGAGGTGGAGCTTAGCGCGACGGCCGGTATAGTAACGGATATAAGCTTGCTGCGTCACGACTGCGGCAAAGGAGCGCCGGCAGGGATTATCGTCGAGCGCGTTGTTCAGGCTCAGAGCTTGCGCGTCGATACGGTAAGCGGCGCTAGCTATTCGAGCAAGGTGATACTGCGGGCCATAGAGAACGCGATCACCGGCAAGTAGCCCGGCACTGCCTAGCCTGTAAACCATGCGCGAATGGCGGCCAGTGCCTCTCCCTCGTCAATAAAGTGATGCCCGGCAAAGCCTAAGTCCCGAGCGGCGCTTACATTGGCAAGGACGTCATCCACGAAGAGGGTATGCTCGGGCCGCCAGCTTGAGCGGTTTAGGAAATGCTTGTAGATGGCGGCGTCGGGCTTGAAGAGCCCCTCGTCGCCGCTCCATACGATACAGTCCATGTCCGCAAGCCAGGGCCAGGCCTCCAGCCAGCGGCGGCCTATGCCCGGGGGCATATTCGACAGTATGCCGACGCTGACGCCACGGGCCAGTAGTTCGCGGGCAAGCGCCTGCAGGGGCTCTCGGGGCGTCATAAAAGATGAAAGGTCCGTCGACACGAGGCGCTCAAGGAGTTCGTCGTTCAGTTCAGGGCCCTGCCCTGCCGCGTTGCCGCTGCCAAGGGCTCCGGCTTGCTCCACGGCGTGGGCGCTAGCTTCCGCGAGTACCCGCGCCCAGTACTCGGCTTTTGGCAGCAGGCCGCGGTCGTACGCGAGGCGGTGCGCATTCCATGCCTTAAAAAAAGCGTCATGCTCTAGCCTAAGCTCCATAAGGAGCCCATCAAAACGAGTTTTATCCTGATCTAGGGTAAGAACCCCGCCGAAATCGAGCGCGAGTTTTCTTTTGGGTATTCGATCCATAGCCTATTCAAGCCCTGTCGCAGCCTTTATTGCAAGGGGTGCCGCGAGGCTTGCACGGATACCTTCGATGCCTATACTGTTTCTATGGTAATTTATCTATTCTAAGGAGAGCTTATGAGAACCATCCGGGCAAAGATAGTAGCGCTTGCGGCCGCAGCGGCCCTGGCGGTGGCGGGTGTGCTAACCGTATCGTTCTGGATAGTGTTGAGCTCTTCTTCGGAGAGCCAGCTTGGCTCTCTTGAGGCCTTGCTGTTGGAAGATTTCGATCGGCTCATTAAGACCCAGGTGGAATCGGCCGCAACCATGCTCGGCGCTATAGCCAAGGAGCGGGACGCGGGGCGCCTGAGCGCCGAGCGGGCCCGCGATCTTGCCCGGAATCTCCTTCGCGATATGCGCTTCGGCGCGGACGGCTATTTCTGGGCGGATACCCCGCAGGGCCTCAACGAAGTGCTCCTAGGCAATGCCAGCGAGGGTACGAACCGCTTAGCCCTAAAGGACGCCAATGGCTTCGAGCTTGTACGGGCGATTATTGACATAGCCATGAAGGGCGGCGGCTACACGGAGTACTGGTTTCCGCGCGCGGGCCAAACCGAGGCCCTGCCCAAGCGCGGCTATAGCCAATTCGTGCCCGGTTTCAACTGGGTAATAGGCACGGGTAACTATTTTGACGCCATTGACGCCATCGTGGCCGAGAAACGGGTGGAGGCCGAGCAGCTGCGCATGCGATCCTTGGGCATAATCATACCCATGGCCATGATCATGGCGGCCATAGCGGTGGCCATGGCCATCCTGATGGGTAACCGCATAGCCAAGCCCATTACCTATGCCGCCGAGCGCATGCGCATGCTTTCACAGGGCGACCTTACCGGTCAGCTTGAGGCCAAATTCGTAGAGCGCAAGGATGAATCGGGCGTGCTCGTATCCTCATTAAAAACCACGCTCGAACGCCTGCGCGAGGTGCTCGCCGAGGTGAGCGACGCCGGCAGGCAGGTGGCCAACGGTTCAGAGGAGCTGTCTGAGTCCTCTAAGC
>DHVU01000019.1:101411-539274 GCA_002412825.1 Spirochaetaceae bacterium UBA5200 | reverse complement strand
GAGGAGCCAGGCCAGCTCGGGGTATGTACGGTACGGGATTCGTATGCTTTCGACCCGGCGCCGGCGTGGCTGCCCGATGCGTCGAAGGACCGTATACGGGGCGGGCAGGCGAACCTGTGGAGCGAGCTTATGTATTTTGGCCGCCAAGCCGAGTACATGCTTTACCCCAGGCTCTGCGCCATAGCCGAAGCGCTCTGGACGCCGAGCGGGCGCAAGGATTTTAGCGATTTCTCGCTCAGAATGGACACGCATGAGCGCCGCCTGGACGCGCTCGGCGTCAATCGTTATCGCGGCGCGCTGGAGTAAAGCACGGACGCCGCGCAAGGAGACTAATCATGCCCGGCATCTGCATACATAACGCCACCCTGCTCGCCGGCTACGCTAAAATGGAACGCTGCGCCATACTCGTGGAAGGTCGCCGCATCGTGGACGTGTTCAGCGAGCGGCGCTTTCTGCAAAAACGCTTTCCTTCCGACTATGAGCACTACGACGTAGAAGGCTCTTACGTGGCGCCTGGCTTCATCGATACCCATATACATGGCTTCGCCGGCTACGGCACCGAGGACGCGTCGGTAGACGCCATGGTGGCCATGTCCGAAGGCCTCGGCCAGTACGGGGTGACGAGCTTCTGCCCCACGCTCTATCCCATGTCGATTGAGGATATGGACGCGTCCATACGCGCCTGCGTCGGCGCCATGGGCAAAGAGACCGGAGCGCGCATAGCGGGCATACACCTTGAGGGGCCCTTCATATCGGCGGAGCGGCTTGGCGTGCAGCGGCCGGAGTTCGTGCGGCCGGTGGACCTTGAGCTCATGGAGCATTTCTACGAAGTGAGCGAAGGCCACATAACGAACATGACCGTTGCGCCCGAACTCAAGGGTATGCGCGAACTGGCGCTCTACTGCATAAGCCGCGGCATAGTGCTGCAGGCCGGCCACACGAACGCTAGCTATGAGAACATGCTTGAGGGCATGCAGGCGGGAATCTTGCACGCTACCCACTTCTTCAACGCCATGAGCCGCCTTCACCACCGCGACCCCGGCGCGGTGGGAGCTATACTCATCCACCCCGAGCTATCCTGCGAGATTATTGCGGACGGCAAGCACGTGCATCCCGACCTTATACGCCTCCTTATGCGCGACAAGCCCCAAGACAAGGTGGTGCTGGTCACCGACGCCCTTAAGGCCACGGAACAGAAGGGCTGCGTGCTCTACGCCAACAAAGAGGAAGTGGAATTGGCAGACGGCATATTCCAGCGCAAGAGCGACGGCGTCATCGCCGGCTCGGCCCTTACCATGATACGGGGCGTGCAGAACCTGGTGGAGTGGGGCGTGCCCATAGAGGCCGCCGTGCAGTTCGCCTCGAGCAATCCCGCCCAGATTATGCAGCTCGGTAAGCGCGGGCGCCTCGTGCCCGGGCATGAGGCCGATATCGTGGTGTTCGACAAGGACTTCTCGCTGCTGGCGAGCATGCGCGGGGGCGTATTCCTGAAGAACCGGCTCGGCCGTTAGGCTAAAGCGAGCGCCTGCATCGCCTCGAGCCTGGCGCGTATCTTCTCTATGGTCAGGGGAGCCGAGCCCTCGTAATGGTTGTTTACGTTCAAGTATACCTGTTTGCCTCCGCCGATTAGCCTCGTCGTGGCCACGAGCACCCGTTCTATATCGTCGTCCTTGGGCCGAATAATGCGGCTCCAATCCTCGCCGCTCTTAGCCTCCATGCCCTCGCGGTCTTCGCCATGCAGGCGCAGGCAGAGCGAGGGCCCGAAGAGTACGCCGTAACGCTCGAGCAGGGCGGCCGCGTCGTCCATCCAGTAGCCCTGGGTAAGTACGGGCGCGCAGTTATGCTCCCGCAAAAAATCGTAGTACGAGGCGTCCATCCAGCGGGGGTTGCGCAGTTCCACCGCGTAGGGCAGCTCTCGCGGCAGGCCGCCGAGAAAAGGGCCGAGCGCGTCGAGCAAGGCTTGCCTGCCCGGCATCTTTGCCTGGTTCAGGTACTCGAATTGAAACATGAACAGCCCTATCTTGGGCACTATGGGATCGAGGGCTTCCACGAAGCGGTTGAAGAAATCCAGGTCGAGGAAGCGGGGATTGGGTATAAGGCTCTGGCCCTTCTTGGCGTAGTGGTGGGTTAAGCTGAGGGCGTTCGGGCACTTTACCGAAAAGCGGAAGCTATCGGGAGTCGCTTCATCGTATTCGGCGGCGGTCTCCCGGCGCGGCAGTGCCGCTCCGCCCTTGCCGAGCGACCAGAACCATTGATCCACTTCCACGCTATCGTAGCGCTGGGCGTATTGGGCCAGAAAGCTTTCCGGCTCGGCCTCTTCGTATACGAGGCCCTTCCATGAGGGGTATTTCCATGAGCATGTGCCTATGCGTAAGCCATCCATGCGTTATAGTCTATATCAGCGGGCTGCCGTCGCGCAAATGACCGTAGGAGGCAAACATGGGCGATAGTCAAAGGGCGAGCATAGTCTATATACCGCATGGCGGCGGTCCTCTTCCGCTTCTAGGCGACCCCGGGCACGCGGAGCTCGTAGCCTACCTTCGCGCCTTAGGCGCCGAGTTGCCAAAGCCTAAGGCCATAATCGTCTTAAGCGCACATTGGGAAGAAAACGCGCCTACGATAACGTCGGGTGTCGCGCCTAGCTTAGTCTACGATTACTATGGCTTCCCTAAGGAGGCCTATAAACTGCGCTACGGCGCGCCGGGAGACCCGGCCTTGGCCGGCCGCGCGGCCCATGCGCTTGAGGCTGCGGGCTTCGCGCCGCGGCTCGACGAGAAGCGCGGCTTTGACCACGGGCTCTTCGTGCCGCTCTCGCTCATGTACCCGGATGCGGAGCTGCCCTGCGTCCAGGTATCGCTTGTGCGCGGGCTCGATGCCGCGCTTCACCTGCGTATGGGCGCGGCCCTCGCCGCCTTGGCGGGAGAGGAGCTGCTCGTGCTGGGCTCGGGCTTTTCTTTCCACAATATGGCTGAATTCTTCGGCGCTAAAGGCCATGACCCACGCAACGAGGGTTTCCAGGCTTGGCTCGAGGACGTTTGCTGTGATTCGGGTATAAGCCCTGAGCGGCGTTTTGAACGGCTCGCCGCCTGGGAAAGCGCGCCTTACGCCCGCTATTGCCACCCGCGCGAGGAGCACCTGCTGCCGCTCCATGTGTGCGCCGGCATGGCGGAGGGCCGGGCTGCGCGGGCTCAGAGCATCACGGTACTGGGAAAGCGCAGCCTCTGCATACGCTGGCTTTCATAAGCCAGACCAAAAGCCGGCGGCGCTTCCACTTCCGCCGGCCTGATCCTTAACTTTTTGATTGCGCCCGTAAGGCTTCCTGCAGGGAGCCTTAATCAGGTTTTCTTTATATACTTCTTGGCATCGAGCGCCACGGCGGCGACTATGATGATGCCCTTGAAAATGTACTGAAGGTTCTGATCCAGTCCTATGAAGGTCATGCCGTAGCTTATTACCTGGAACATGAGCACGCCGGTGATGGCTCCCGATACCCTGCCTATGCCGCCGGAGAACGATATACCGCCCACCACGCATGCCGCAATAGCGTCGAGTTCGTACCCGGTGCCCGTACCGTTGTTGGCGCTGCCTATGCGTGCCGCCTCAAGGAAGCCCCCTATGCCATAGAGCACGCCGGCCATGACGTACACGAGTATGATGGTCTTGGTAACGTTGACGCCTGAAACCTTGGCGGCTTCAGGGTTGCCGCCGACGGCATATATATTCTTGCCGAACGTGGTTTTGTTCCATATGACCCACACGATAACGGATATGATCGCGGCGTAAATCACGAGGTTCGGTATCCCCAGCGTCGAGCCTATGACGAAGTCCGTATAGCGCGTATCGAAGCCGCCAATGGGCTGTCCCCCCGCGTCGCCCGAGGCGAAATAGACGGATAGTATGCCGTAGAGGGCTATGCTCATGCCGAGGGTAGCCAGGAAGGGGTGGATCTTAAAGTTGGCTACGATCCAGCCATTTATGGCGCTGAAGAAGGCCATGACGGCGCAGGCGATCAACAGGGGCACGAATATGGGCAGCGGCTGGAGATCGGTATAGAAGCGCGACGCGTACTCGGCCCGCTGGAGCAAGGAGCCGGATATGATCGTGGCAAAGCCCACCATGCGCCCGAGCGATAGATCCGTGCCCTGCGTGATGATAATGGCCCCTACGCCGAAGGCCAGGATGAGGCGCACCGCGCTCTGGCTCAGGATATTCCTAAAGACATTCACCGACAGAAAGGCCGGCTCTTTGATGATGATAAAGAGGATAATCATCAAGATCACGATGTATATGGCGTTCTTGACGAGAAAATCCTTGACTCTCTCAGCGTTTATGGGCCTGCGAACCCGTGCCACGGCGTTGCTCATACCTCGGCCTCCCTCGTGTTGCTTAAGTATTTCGTAGCCAGATGGAAAATTTCCTCTTGGCTCGTGCGCTCCGTATCGACTATGCCCGCCATGCGGCCGTTGCTCATGACCAGTATACGGTTGGTAATGCCTATGAGTTCGGGCATCTCCGAAGATATAACAATGACCGATTTGCCCGATGCCGCCAAGTTTATAATGAGCTGATATATCTCGTACTTAGCGCCTACGTCTATACCCCGCGTAGGCTCGTCGAGCAGGAGTATATCCGGCTGCGTAAGGAGCCAACGCCCTATGATAACCTTCTGCTGGTTGCCGCCGGATAGCGAGCGGATGGGTTCTTTCTTGCTGGGCGTCTTTATGCGCATGGCCGCAATCTGTTTATCGGCGTCCTCATCCATGCGCTTATTGACGAGGAAGCCCGCCTTGTTTCGGTACGAGCGTATATTGGCTATAGTCGAGTTGAAGGTGATATCGGCTAGGGGATAGATGCCGGTTTCGCGCCGTTCCTCGGTTAAGTAGGCAAAGCCATGGGCTATAGAATCGGTGGGCTTGCGATTACGCACGAGCTTGCCGTCTATGCTGATCTCGCCTGTTACCAGGGTACGAACCCCGAAGATAGACTGGATCAATTCCGTGCGCCCGGCTCCCACGAGCCCCGATATGCCGAGTATCTCGCCCCTGCGAAGCTCGAAGCTGACGTCGCGCACTATAGGCGGGTACTTCGTGGTCACGTTCTTGACCGATAGGTGAACCTCGCCCGGCTTATTGATTTTGGGAGGGAAACGATCCTTAAGGTCGCGGCCCACCATCATATTAACGACCTTCTCTATGGTAAGATTCTCCACGGAATCGGTACCGACGTAGAGGCCGTCGCGCAGGACGGTTACGTCGTCTGAAATTTTAAAGATTTCGTCCATCTTGTGTGATATATAAATTACTCCGACGCCCTGCCCTTTAAGCACGCCGATTATCTCGAAGAGCAGATCGACCTCGTGCTCGGTCAACGACGAGGTGGGCTCGTCGAGGACTATGATCTTTGCGTCGTAGGATATGGCCTTGGCTATCTCGACCATCTGCCGCTGGGATACCGAAAGTTGGTGCAAGGGGGTATCCGGGTCGAGGTGTATGTTGAGCCGCTTGAACAGAGCAAGCGTATCTGAGCGCATCCTTCGCTCGTCAACGAACGGGCCTTTAGTGGGATACCTGCCGAGCCAGATATTATCGGATATAGTCCGTTGCACGACTTGGTTTAATTCCTGGTGCACCATGGACACGCCATGCTCAAGGGCATGCTTGGGGTCGGTAAAGTTGAATGGCTTGCCCTCGAGGAAAAATTCGCCCGCGTCCTGGCGATAGATGCCGAATAGGCATTTCATGAGCGTCGACTTGCCCGCGCCGTTCTCGCCCATGAGGCTGTGGACGCTGCCGGGCCGCACATCAAGCTGTACGTCCTTGAGCACTTGCACGCCCGAGAAGGATTTGCATACGCCTCGAATGCTTAGGAGATACTCTTGCACGGTACACCCCTTGGTACGGAATGATGGAGCGGGCGGAGAGTTTTCTCCGCCCGCGCTTTTTTACGGCGTCCCCGGCCAAAGGCCGAGGACGCTTATGGGATCAGTATACCCTGTTTCCAGGAATTACTTCCTGAATTCTTTGTAGTTCTTGGGGGTAACGGGGAGATACGGGATACGTACGGCCTTGGTGCCGTCGGTGGCGAGCTTCCAGGCGGTGCCTTCAGTGGGAGCCTTGCCCATGGCGGCGTTGATCGCGAGGTCTACGGTGGCGCGGCTCTGATTGACGCCGTCGTTGAGCACGGTGCCGTTCATCTCGCCGTCGGCTATGTGGGTAAGGGCCTGGTCAAGGGCGTCCACGCCGTAGAGGGGGAGCTTAACGCCGGCTGCTTTGAGGGCGTTGATAGCGCCGAAAGCCATGCCGTCGTTGTTGCAGATAACCAGTTCGATGTTCTTGCCGAAGCTGGAGGTGAGCCAGGCGGCCATCTTGTCGTTGCCGTGCTGGGTAGACCAGTTGGGATCGGCTTCGAGGGCAAGCTGCTGTACCTTTATGCCGGCGTCAACGAAGGCCTTTACGGATTCCTTGGTGCGGGCTTCGGCGTCGGGGTGTCCGGGCTCGCCCTTAAGCAGCACGTACTGAACCACGCCGTCCTTGTTGCGGTCCCAGCTGGGATTGGCTTTCCAGTCGTTGACCATCATCTGGCCCTGGATTATGCCGGACTCCGCGGAGTTGGTGCCTACGTACCATACCTTGTCGTAGCTGGCCATGGCGCCGGCTTCGGTGGGCTCTTTATTGAACAGGATGAGCGGGATATTGGCAGCCTTGGCCTTGGCGATAATGGCCTTGGCGGAAGCGGGGTCTACCAGGTTGATGGCGAGCACGCTTACTTTCTTGCTGATGAACACGTCTACCTGATCGTTGAGCTTGGCCTGCTGGCCTTCAGAGTCTACGATCTCTATCTTGGCGCCTTTGCCGGCCGCATAGCGCTCGAGCTCGGGCTTCATGACGCCGTTCATAAAGTTGTCGGCGAAGCTGTAGATGTTCGCGCCTATTACGATCTGGCCGCTTTCTTTGCTGCCCGTGGCGGATACGCTGGCCACGGAGAGAGCGATGAGAATTGCGAGCGCAATAATACCGATCTTTCGATTCATGTGTCACTCCTTAGTAAAGCTTGGAACCGCTAACGGGCTCCTTCATGTATCCCACGATACAGGCCATATCTAGGAGCAACAATGTAAAATTCAGCGGAGAGTTTGCTTAATCGAGCACTGAAGGGGCTCTTAGCGTATGAACGGCTGGTAATCTATCCATATATATTTGCCGTCCTCAAGGCTGTAAGCCGTCGATTCCGGGCGCGCGCCGGCGATAAGGCGCGAGGCAAGCTCCACCATGGCCTTGGCCATGCTTAAGGAATCGTTCTTGACCGTGCCGTAAAGATAGCCATCGCGTATGGACTCCTCCGCTTCCCTAAGTCCATCTATGCCCACTATGGGCAGCCAACTCTGGTCGAAGCGATCGACCTTTCCATTCTTGTCATTGTCCTGAAAATAGCCTAGCTGGCGTAAGCGCATGATGGCCCCGAGCGCCATGGCGTCATTGTTGCTGGCTATCAGCTCTATCCTGCCCTGATGGGCGCGCAGGAGCGGGCCAATTTTTTCGTAGGCTTCATCCTGTTTCCAATTGGCCACTTCTACGGCTAAAAGCTCCAGCGCGAAACCGCGCGCCTCGAAGCTGCGCAGGAGCTCCTTCGTGCGCAATTCAGCATCCTGGTGGCCCTGCTCGCCTTTAAGGATAATCAGCTGAATAATGCCGTCGCCGTTCTTGTCATAGGCATTGAGCTTTTCCGGATCGCTGCCAAATAGCTCCATGACCAGCTCCGCCTGCATCTGCCCCGACTGTTCGGCCTGCGCCCCCACGTAGTAGCAGCGCTCCCACAGGGCTAGGTCCTTAGCCAGTGGCTCGCGGTTAAAGAAGATGATAGGAATATTCTCAGCCTGCAGCTTGCGTATGAGCGCGTGGGAGGCCAGCCTGTCCACGGGGTTCAGCATCATGAGCGCGGGCTTCTTGGCGAGCAAAGCGTCGATCTGCTCGTTTTGTATGAGCTGGGAATTGCCCGCGTCGTACAACAGGGTAAGGAAGGAGCCGCCTGCCTCCTCCTGTATCTGCCGGGCGAACACTTCTATATAGGGATCAGCCAGATTATAAAGGAGCAAGCCCACCCGCTCTTGCTTTTGCGCGCAGGAACCCAGGATGAAGCCCGTGGCGAGGCAAGATACAAGAAGCCAGGTGCGGATTTTGCGTACGGCTCGTGTCGAAGTGCATTTCATGGCGTCAATTCTCCTGGCCCGGGTCTATGGGTATATAGAGCGTAACGGTAGTGCTTTCGTCGGGCACGCTGCTTATGCGTATATCGGCGCGGTCGCCGTAATAGAGTTTTAAGCGCTGGTATACGTTGCGTATGCCCACGCTGGAAGGCTCGCCGCCCCCGGCCATGATGGCGTACATCTCCCGTATCTTCTCTTCGCTTATGCCGTAGCCGGTATTGGTGACCGCGAACACGATATGCCCGCCCTCCACGCGCCCGCGTATGGCTATGTGGCCGTCCTCGTCCCCCACGCCGTGATAGATGGCGTTTTCCACGATGGGTTGGAGTATGAGCTTCATTACCTTCATGCCGCGCATGCCCGGCTGCAGGCTTACCGAGTGCTTGAAGCGGTCTACGTAGCGTATGCTCTGGATGGTAAGGTAATTCTCCACATGCGCTATTTCGTCCTCGATGGGGATAAAGGTCTGCCCCTTGGATATGCTTATGCGGAAGAAGCGCGCTAATGATACGACGGTGGTAATGACGTCCTTGCTGCGCTGATGCTCGGCCAGCCACACGATGGAATCGAGGGTGTTGTAGAGGAAATGCGGATTAATCTGATTCTGCAGCGCCCGCAGCTCGGTCTTGCGCTTTTCTTTCTGCTCGTCGACGAGGCTGGCCATGAGCTGTCGTATCCTGGCTACCATGCTCGTGAAGGAGTGCGATAAGAGCGCGATTTCCCGCTGCCCCGACAGCTCTATCGGAGCGTCAAGGTCGCCCCCCTCTATGCGGAGCATGGTTTCCTTGAGCCGGTTAATGGGGCGCGATATACGGAGCGATACGTAGCCCGCCGCCGCTACGCTTACCGCTATCGATATGATGAGAATAAGCGCGGATATGCCCAGGAGCCGCGCGCGCGAGGCGTTTATCTCATTTACGTTGTTAGCGGTGACTATGCGCCAGCGGGTATGAATAAGGGTATTAACATTGAGCGCCATGTCCAGGCCGTCCAGTATGGCCCGTTTACTGCCCAAGTACAGGTCGGCGGCAAGGGCATGGCTGGCCTCCGTCATAACGCGCGGTTCGGCTTCCGAACTGTAGAGCAGGGTGCCTTCGTCGTCCAGTATGAGCAGGTGCCCGCCCTGTCCGAGGTTAGACTTTCGCGCCAGGTCGCTTATGGCCAGGTGGTTGAGCTCGATGAGAAGCACGCCTTCGGCCGTTATACCCCCGCTTAGGTATTCCACGGCCTTGCTCACCGCTATGACCATTTCGTCGCGGTTCTCCGCTATGCTCGTCTGGGGCTCCGCGTTGAAATGAAACACTTCTTTGAGTTCCAAGGCGGAGCTGAACCAGGTTTTTCGGGCTACGGTATTGCCTATGATAAAATCCATAGCGGGCCCTATGAGCCGCTGGCCCCTGCCGTCGAATAAATACACCGATACGACATCGGCTTTTATGTCGGCGTTGGAGCGGTAAATGGCCTCTAGCTCCCCGGCGTCGCGCTTAAGGTCCAGGTTGAAGGATGCGAACTGTATATAGTTGGCGGTCTCGATGACGCTGTTTATGTAGCCCTCGTAATTCATGACGATCTGCTTGTTTATCTCGCTCGACTGGCTCTCCACGAAATCCTCGAGCGTGCCGGCGAATACGGCCAGCGACACGAGCGAACTGAGCACCACCATGATAGCGGCTACGGCCAATATGGCGAGGAATATGCTGAAGCCTATGGAGAGGGCGTGTTCAGGCTTGGTCTTCACGGTATTTCTTCGGCGAGGAGCCGGTCCATTTCTTAAAGCTGTGGCTGAAGTAGTATACGTCCTTGTAGCCGCACTGCGTGGCTATGTCGACGATGCGGTCTCCCGTGGTGGACAACAGTTCTATGGCTCGCTCCATACGCACGCCGGTAAGCAGCTTGACGAAGCTGCTGTCCCTGAACTTCCTAAAAAGCTGACTTAGGTAGGAAGGGCTTATAGCCAATTCCTCGCACAGCCCGTCCAGGGTCAGTTCCGGATCGGCGTAACGCTTATGGATAAGCGCGGCGGCCCGCTCCAGTACGCGCTGCGAATTGCCCAGCTTGGCCGCGGCGCCTTTCTGCCGTATAGCCGCGGATACCGATAACAGCCATGCGAAGAGCTGCTCTATGCTGCGCATCCTTGAGAGGCTGTCCAGGAGATTGCCGCCGGTAAGCTCGTCTATATCGAGGCCTAGCGACGCCGCGTAATTGGCCAGAAGGCCGGCCAGGCTTACCGCGTAGAGGTTAAGGCTGCCGGCATTGCGAGCTTCGCGCAGCGCGGCTGCCTTGAGCTCTTCTATACAGGCGCTCAAGGCTTCGTCGCTGCCGTAGCGCAGCTGGTGCTCCAGGTTCTTAGCGTCGCCTTCGGCAAGCCGCAAGAGCCCCGTCTCCCGCTCGCCGGCCTGGCCGAAATGGCTCACGGGGCTGAGCGCTCCGAAGCGCCCCGAGGACAGCGCGCTTGCCGCCTCTTCGTAAGCCTTGGCCAGCTGCCTGAAATCCTTATGCGGCGCGCTTACCCCTATGCTCACACGGACGGCCATGAACTGCTCGGTGCTGCGGGCCATGCGTGTAAGCAAGGCATCGATAGCGCGGGCAAAGTCGCTCCCTTTTTCCTTGACCACGAAGGCCACGCCCTCATGAAACAGGAAGCAGTAATGTTCCATTTCCTCCTGATCGAGGAGGGCGCTGAGCCTTGAGCGCACGGAAAGCTTGAGTTTTTCAAATTCGATGATACCCCAGCTCTCGGGATTCCTCTCGGCTACGGCGAAGGCTACCACATAGGGGCTTTCATCAAGGGACACGCCGTAGCCTCGCAGCTGCTCTATATCGGCCTTGCTGCCCGCGCCGCCTGAGGCTAGGAGGGAAACAAAGCAGTTTTCTATGATCAGGGGTATGCTCTGCTCGTATTGCTTCTGTATCTGCTCGCGGTTGTAGTTCTCGCGTATCTCGTCGTCGAGCTCGCGCTTGAGCTTATGCAAAAAGGCGGCTATATCGTCCTGGGTAAGGGGCTTGGTAAGGTAGCTGCGCACGCCCAGCTCTATGGCCTCGCGGGCGTAATCGAATTCGTCAAAGCCCGTTATGAAGCCTATGCGTACGGTGGGGTGGTCCCGGCGTATGATGCCCGCGAGCTCTATGCCGTCTATATACGGCATCTTTATATCGGTGAGTACCACCTGCGGCGCGTGCTTCTCGATGAGCTCGAGCGCGTCGTAGCCGTTGCCCGCGGTGCCTGCCACGACAAAGCCGCTTTCGGCGGATATCTTGGACGATATCCGCCCGCGCACCTCGTCCTCGTCGTCAACCAGTATGATTTTATAGGGTTCCGCCACGGCTCCTCCGAAACTACGCGCTAGCGTAGGGAGTATACCATGGCGCAGGCCCTTAATGCATCATATGGCTTGAGCCGCTTGCGCCGTACCAGTCCCTGAGCCAGGTTTCCATCTGTTCTATCTCAGCGTTCTGCGCCGCTATGATGCCGCGCGCAAAGTCGGCTAGCTCGGGGCGTACGGTAAATCGGGCCTTGAGCAGCCCGTCCGCCATCATCACGGCCATGCGGTGATGCATGATCATATCCTCAAGGTAGGCTCGGTCGGCCCTGTCGGCGGAAAGGCCTTCGACTGGCCGCATCATAGGCGAATAGGCGGCCTCTGTGCTCTTGCCCGGGTACCAGGCTTGCAGCCAGCCGCCCATAAGGGCGATTTCCCGGGCCTGGTCGCTTACTATCGTATCGACGAAGACCTTCAGTTCAGGCCTCTGGGTCCTGGCGCTGGCGAGCATGGAGCTGTCTACTGCTTCCTGGTGGTGGGGTATCATCTCCACGAGGAATTCATACTCCGAACTTAGCTTATGCATGGCATGCATGCCGCGCATGGATGAATTTTGGCCTGGGGCAAGGCAGGCAGTTAGCCAAAAGAGCGCGAGCAGTGCTGCTGCTCCAAGGGCTAGCCGGTATCTATGAAAACGCATCGATAAGCCTCCTGGTAAATATTACAATAATAGTAATATATACCAGGTTATGCAAGGAATAAAACCAGGCACGCGCGTTTCCCGGAGGATGAACGCTGCCGGGGGGCCCTGTCTCCGCCTCGTGTTATGATCGCTTGATATAGGAGCTTTTCCTCCAGCGCAGAGCCGACCAGTCCTCGTCTATGGCCACCTGCCGCACCGGCCTGAAGCCGGCCGACTCCAGCACGTCCCAACCCTGGTCGCGGTTGAAGTCGCAGACATAGAGCTTGGAGCTCTGTTTGGGGTAGGCGAGCCAGAGCAGCGCGTCCCCCCGCGCTTTTTCGCTCAGCGCTTTCGATACCCCGTCGAGCTCCG
Source organism: Spirochaetaceae bacterium UBA5200 (assembly GCA_002412825.1). Lineage (GTDB taxonomy): Bacteria > Spirochaetota > Spirochaetia > Treponematales > UBA12059 > UBA5200. The sequence goes on along the minus strand of DHVU01000019.1, from coordinate 526,757 downwards.
CCTTGGTCCTGGCGAAGGCCAGGCCGAAATCCACGGCGTCCAGGCTTTCCGCGTTCCTATCCACGCTTAGGGCGGGAATAGCCGCCGAAAGCGCCGCGAGCTCCGGCTCGAAGGACGGCGGCGCGTTGAGCAGGGTTATATGCTCTTGCCCTTTATAATTCAGTTTGGTGAAGAGAGGCGTCATGCGTTACTCCTTGCGGTTTGGCAATTAGCATATATACTGTAAGCCATGGGCAGCTACCACAGTATACTGATCGCGTACGCGGACGCGCAATTTGACGGAGAGTCCTATGACGGCCCGTCCTTCATGAAGACGCTCGAGAGCCTCTCTTCCGACGCGGCGGCCTCCACGGATACCCACGAGGGCTATTCGGCCTGGGAAGTGGCGCTGCACGTATTGTACTACAAGTACTATTTCATCAAGGCATTGGGCGCGGCGGCCGCTATAGAACCCTATCCCTATCCGGAAGGCAACTTTGTGTCGCCTCCCGAACTGAGCCAGGCGGCCTGGACGCTCCTGCATACCCGCCTGCGCGTTGCCCACAGGGCGGTCATGGACGCGATTTTGGCCTTTCCTGAGGCGCGCCTGGACGAGGCCGTGCCCGGCTGGGGCGAGCCCTTCGGTAAGGGCATAGCCTGGCTCTGCGGGCACGATGCTTACCATGCGGCCCAGCTGCGCAACATGGGCGTACCTGGGCTTAAGGCGCCTAAAGAGGCTTAGGCTATTTAGCTATCAGCCCGCTTATCATGCCCCCCGCCACTTCTATGCAGGTGGCGTTGACGGCGTCGTTGCGCACTACCCAGGCTATGGCGTCGGCTATCTCGTCGGGCTCGATGAGGCGGCCCAGATGGACGCCGGCTACTATCTTGGCCAGGGCGCCCTGGTCCATGCCCTTTACCATGGGAGTGCCTACGTAGCCTGGGGCTATGGATACCACGCGTATGCCTTGTATGCCCTTCATCTGGAATTCGCCTACGAGTATCTTGGGCCAGAGGGCCATGGCCGCCTTGGTCGAGGAGTAGTTGAGCTGGCCCACGCCGCCCTCTTTTTGTATCGACGATATGGTGAAGAGCACGCCCTTCCAGCCGTTATCGACCATGCGGCTGGCCGCTTCGCGCAGCGTTATGAAAGGGCCTACGAGGTTTACGTCCATGACGGCCCTGAAATCCGCGGTGCTCATGGCCTTGCGTACCTTGCCCGTTTCCTTGTCGGTAGACAGGAACATGGCGTCGCGTATGATGCCCGCGCAGGGTACGGCTATGTTGATGGCGCCGAATTCCTTGACGGCGAAGTCCATGAACGAGGCGGTATCGGCGTCATCGGTCACGTTCAAGGTGCGGCCCGCGGCCTTGCCTCCGGCCTTGCGTATATCCGCCACGACGCGGTCCAGGCCTTCCTGGTTCATGTCGCCGAGCACGACCGCCGCTCCCTGCGCCGCCAGATAACGTGCCACGGTCTCGCCTATGCCGCTCGCTCCACCGGTTATTACCGCCACTGATCCTTTAACGTCCATACAAGAGTCCTCCTTTTTTGCCCCGTCGGCTAGAGCCCGTCGGGATCGCTCCCATGCTACTAGGCTCCGCCTTCTTCCGCAAGCGGCATGGCGCTGCGGCGTTAAGAAAAAAGAATTTGCGCCTATGGCCGATAGCCTTGTACACTCTAGCTCATCCCCCGCCGGCGGGCGGATAGCCCTACGGAGCGGAGGACAGGCGTATGCTTGCGTTTGAAAGGCATCTCTATAGGCTCCTCGGCCTTGTCATAGCGGCGTTCGCGCTCGTTGGCCTTATCAGCGGAGGCCCCAGCGAGGCTCTGCGCGGCTTTCTGCTCCTGCAGGGCCATGCCGCCCGCCTTATAAACGACTATACGGTCATAGGCGGCATAGGCGGCGCTTTCCTCAATGCCGCGCTCATGGGACTGCTTTCGCTCGCGCTTACCCGCATAAGCGGCGTACGGCTTTCGGGGCCGACGGTGGCCGGCGTATTTACCATCATGGGTTTCAGCCTGTTCGGCAAGACGCCTTTGAACGCTCTACCAGTCATGTTCGGCGTGTTCCTGGCGGCCAAGGCGGTGGGCAAGCCCTTCAAGAACTACCTGCTTATCGCGCTCTTCGGCACGGCGCTCGGCCCCCTCGTAAGCTTTGTGGTATTCGAGGCGGGACTCCACGGCCCTGCCGCTCTGGCCATAGGAGCGCTGGCCGGTATGGTCGCGGGCTTTCTGCTCCCGGGCCTGGCCATGGCCATGCTCCGTCTGCATGAAGGCTTTAACCTCTATAATATAGGGCTCACGAGCGGCTTTTTCGGCCTCTTTGCCGCGGCGGTACTGAGCGCGGCGGGCAGGGACGTGAGCATCAGGATAATTTGGAACGATAGCCCCTCGCTCTATCTCATCCTTATCGTGCCCTTCATAGCCCTGCTCTTCCTCCTGTGGGGCTTGGCTATGGATAAAGGCAAGATAGGGGAGAACCTGGTCAAGCTCATGAAGCAGACGGGACGACTGCCTTCCGATTTTATGGAGAGCGCGTCGCCGGGTTCGGCTCTGGTAAATACGGGAATTTTAGGTTTGGCAGGCTGCGCGTATATGCTGGCGGTAGGCGCCGACTTCAATGGACCTACTATAGGAGGACTCCTTACCCTGATGGGCTTTGCGTCTTTCGGCAAGCATCCGCGCAACTGCGCGCCGGTTATGGCAGGCGTGGTGCTGGCCACCCTGCTTTTCGGCAAGTCGCTGGTGGCTCCGGGACCCATACTGGCGCTGCTCTTTAGCACCACGCTGGCTCCGCTCGCGGGCGAATTCGGCCCGCTTATAGGCATAGCGGCCGGCTTCGTGCACCTGGTCATGGTGGAGCGCAGCGCCGCCTGGCACGGGGGCCTCGACCTGTACAATAACGGTTTTGCCGGCGGCTTGACTGCCGCCCTCTTTGTGGCGGTAATAGAGTGGGTACGCTCTAACCGCAAAAACTAGGCATGCTTACGGGGCGGGTGTATAGCAGAATGTGGGGGATGATATGAAGACCAAGGAATACCTACTGCATCTTTTAGCCGAGATATCCAATTACGTGCTGGAGGGCAAGCCTTCGCGCATGGTCATATCGTTGCATCAGGAACCGGATGGCCTGCATCTCTGCGTGCTCGACAGCACGGTGCGCAAGGAAGAGGAGCTGAAAGCCATGTCAGCCGCGCTCAACACGACGGTTCGGCCGGAACTGGCCGATTATTACGGCTCCATGGCCGGCAGCGACCTCGTGGGCTCGGCCAGGCTCAACCTAATAGGCTGGCAAGTAAAGCATGCCGACGTTACCCGAACGGACAGCGGCACTAAAATAGACCTGTGGCTCGGCAGCGAGCGCTTCGATTCCAGCCGCTTTAATATACCGCAAAAATAGGATTATTAGGCTGAATTGGCTGGATCGGGCTGGACTGGCTCGGTTTCTCTTGACAATAACGTCGATTAGGATAAAAAATGAACGATCGCGGTTCGCTCCGCGAAATTCCACCAGTTTAAAAGGGAGGCCGCATCGTGAGGTCAAAGAATCTAGCAATCGTGTCGCTATTGCTCGTCCTAATGGTTTTTGTCAGCTGTACGCCTAAGGCGACGGGCGACGGCGACGTTATCAAGGTAGGCTGGCTCGGCGCTCTTACCGGCGATCAGGCCGTTTGGGGCAACAACGAGTTCAATACCGTTAAGATGCTCTTCGACGAGTACAACGCCAAGGGCGGCATATCCGTAGCCGGCAAGATGTACAAGCTTCAGGCCATAGGCTACGACAGCAAGGGCGACGCCCAGGAAGCCGTCAACGTAACCAAGCGCCTCACCGGCCAGGACAAGGTCGTAGCCATACTCGGCCCCAACGCCTCGGGCAACGCTATACCCATGGCCCCCATCCTTACCCAGGCAAAGGTTCCCGGCATAGCCACCGTAGCCACCAATCCCAAGGTAACCGTGCTTGAAGGCAAGGTGCAGCCCTACAACTTCCGCGTATGCTTCATAGACCCCTACCAGGGCGCCGTTGCCGCGGGCTACGCCTATGACGTGCTCAAGGCCAGGAAAGCGGCCATACTCTACGACGTGTCCGACGACTATTCCCAGGGTCTACGCGAATTCTTCGTGGAGAACTTTAAGAAGAGCGGCGGCACCATCGTGGCCGACGAGTCCTTCAAGGGCGGCGACGTGGATTTCAGGCCCCAGCTCTCCAAGATCAAGGCCGCCAATCCCGACATCATCTTCATGCCCTACTTCTTTAAAGAAGTGGCGCTCTCCGCCAACCAGGCCCGCGAGCTCGGCATGACCCAGGTAATGATGGGCGGCGACGGCTGGCCCAGCGACCAGCTTATTTCCATGGGCGGCGCGGCGGTGGAAGGCTCGTACTTCGTGAACCACCTCGACTATGACGATCCGGACGTGCAGGACTACAAGGCCCGCTACCGCGCCAAGTTCGGCGTGGAGACCGAGCTGAACGGCTACCTCGTGCATGACGCGGTGCTGCTGCTCGTGGCGGCTATTGAGAAAGCCGGCGTGGTAAACGGCGAGGCCATAGCCAGCGCCATACCCCAGGTTGACGTCAAGGGCATAACGGGCCGCATACGCATCAGCCCGACCACGCATAACCCCGAAGGCAAGGACGCGGCCATCATCAAGATAATAAACGGCGCCTACGTATTCCAGCAGAAGTACGCCGCCAAGTAAGCGGTTTTAATCCCCACGCATAATCGGGCGGCCCCTGTATAACGCAGGGGCCGTTCCTTAGAGCCGGAGTGCCTATGACCCAGTTCTTCCAGCAAGTGGTGAACGGCTTGTCGATCGGCAGCGTGTACGCGCTCATGGCGGTCGGCTATTCGCTCGTGTATTCCATCATGAATTTCTCAAACTTTGCCCACGGCGGCGTCATCATGCTCGGCGCGTATTTCGGCTTCTACGCCATGACCCTCTTGAAACTGCCTTTCCTCGCGTCCTTCGCCGTAGCGGCCCTTGGCACCGCCCTCTTGGCCGTGGCCATAGAGCGCATAGCCTACCGGCCCCTGCGCATGCGCAAGGCTCCCTTTCTTTACTTTATCATCTCGGCCATGGGCGCCTCGATATTCCTTGAGAATATCGTTATAGCCACCATAGGCCCCACCTTTAGAACCTATCCCGAAGTATTCGCGCGCACGCCCCTGTCGCTCTGGGGCCTGTCCATAGGGCGCCTCGACCTCATCATGTTCGGCGTGTCCGCGCTCTGCTTAAGCGGCCTCGTCGCCTTTATAGAGCTTACCCGCACGGGCAAGGCCATACGGGCTGCTTCGTACAATATCAAGGCCGCCGCCCTTATGGGCGTCAACACCGACAGGGTCGTGACCACGGTGTTCGCGCTGGGCGGTCTCCTGGCCGGCGTGGCGGGCGTATTCTTCGGCATGAAATATACGGTGTATCCGCAGATAGGCGTGATTACGCTTAAATCCTTCATAGCGGCGGTGTTCGGCGGCCTCGGGAGCCTGCCTGGCGCCGTGCTCGGCTCGGTCATACTGGGCACCCTGGAAACCTTCGTGGCCGGCTACCTGTCGTCGCAGTTCCGTGATCTCATAGCCTTCGTCATACTCATAGGCGTGCTCGTATTCAAGCCCTCGGGCATCATGGGCAAGCCTACGGAAGATAAGGCATAGGGGGAGAGCCATGGACAGCTACATACAAGGCATTTTTATGCTGGCCGGCATCAACCTCATGGCGGTGCTGGGCTTAAGCCTCCTTACCGGCTTCACGGGGCTCTTCTCGTTCGGGCATGCGGGCTTCATGGCCATAGGCGCCTATACCGCGGCCATCATGACGAGCATGCTCAAGCTGCCGTTTATCGTAGGCATCGTGGCCGCGGGCTTTACCGCCGCTATCTTCGCCTATCTCATAGGCAGGATGACGCTTAAGCTCAAGGGCGACTATTTCTGCATAGCCACGCTGGGCTTCGGCGAAGCCATACGGCTCATCCTGGATAATTTCCAGGGCTTGGGCGGCTCGCGCGGCTGGCCGGGCGTGCCGGCGCACACGAGCATGCTCAATATCTTCATAGCGGTGGTCATCGGGGTGCTCTTCCTGTCCAACCTGGTGCGCTCGCGGCATGGCCGCAACCTCATTGCGGTGCGCGAAGAGGAATTGGCGGCCCAGATAGCGGGCATAAACGTGGTGCGCTACAAGACCCTGGCCCTCGTCGTCAGCGCCATATACGCGGGCGTCGCGGGAGCCTTCCTCGCCCATTACATGACCTTCATACAGCCCAAGATGTTCTCGCTCATAAAGTCCACGGAGCTTACCATCATCGTCATATTCGGCGGCCTTGGCAGTATTTCGGGCTCCGTGCTGGGCGCGGTGGTGCTTACCTTCCTGCCCGAGCTGCTGCGCGCCGTGGATAAATGGCGCTTAGTAGCCTACGGCGCGGCGGTCATCCTTATCATGATAAGCAGGCCGCGCGGCCTCATGGGCGGCATGGAGCTTACCCCGAACGGCATTAAGAAGATAATCGCGGAGCGCAAGGCTAAGAAGGCCGCGGCCCAGAGGAGCGAGCCATGAGCCAAGAGAACGAGAACATACTCGAGGTACAGGGCCTTACCAAGCGCTTCGGCGGCCTTGCCGCGGTGTCCGAGGTTGACTTCAAGGTGCGCAAGGGCGGCATTATCGGGCTTATAGGCCCCAACGGCGCGGGTAAGACCACGATATTCAACCTGGTTACCGGCGTGTACAAGGTAAGCGAGGGCACGGTCAATTTCGAGGGCAAGAGCATTACCGACCTTGAGCCCTATAGCATAGCCGACATGGGCGTTACCCGCACCTTTCAGAATATACGGCTCTTTAAGAACCTGTCGGTGTTCGATAACGTGTTCACCGCCTGCCACCTGTCCGCCACGTACAGCCTGCCTGAGGCTATCTTGAGGCTCCCGCGCTTTAGGCGCGAGGAGAAGCTCCTTAAAGAGAAGGCGCAGGGGCTCTTGGAAATCGTGGGCCTGCAGGATCGCGCGGATGTCGTGGCGAGCAATCTGCCCTACGGCTTGCAGCGCAGGCTCGAGATCGTGCGCGCCTTGGCCCTCGATCCGCGGCTTTTGCTGCTGGACGAGCCGGCGGCGGGCATGAACCCCGACGAGACCGAGCAGCTTATGCGGCTCATAGCCGATGTGCGCGACCGATTCAAGCTTTCGGTGCTGGTTATCGAGCACCACATGGATCTGGTGATGAGGCTCTGCGAGCGCATCGTCGTCCTTAACTTCGGCATAAAGCTGGCTGAGGGCAGCCCCGACGATATACGGGGCGACGCGCGCGTGGTGGAAGCATATCTAGGCGCTCCCGCGCCGGCGGGAGGCAAATGATGCTAAAAGTACAGGACCTGCATGTTTCCTACGGCGGCATACGCGCGCTTAAGGGGGTGTCCCTTGAGGTGCATGAGGGCGAGATAGTAACGATCATAGGCGCGAACGGCGCGGGCAAATCCACGCTGCTCAACGCCATATCCGGCTTTCTGCGGCCGCAGCAGGGTTCCATAGCCTTCAGGGACAAGGCCCTGCCCCGGCGTCCCGACCGCATAGTCAAGGCGGGCATTTGCCATGTTCCCGAAGGCAGGCTCATCTTCGCCAACCTTACGGTAGAGGATAATCTACATATGGGCGCCTACCTGCGCAACGACAAGGCTGCCATGGCTAAAGACTTGGAGCGCGTCTATGCGCTCTTTCCCCGCCTGCTTGAGCGCGTGCGCCAGAGCGCGGGTACGCTGTCAGGCGGCGAACAGCAGATGCTGGCCATNNGCCGGAACCCTGTCCGGCGGCGAACAGCAGATGCTGGCCATGGGCCGCGCGCTCATGACCAATGGTGACCTTATCCTGATGGACGAGCCTTCGCTGGGCCTAGCGCCCCTGCTCGTGCAGACCGTTTTCGATATCATCGAAGAGTTCCGCCGCCTGGGCAAGACCATACTGCTGGTGGAGCAGAACGCGTACAAGGCCCTGGACGTGGCCGACCGCGCCTATGTGCTCGAGCAGGGCAAGATAGTCAAGGAAGGTAAGGCTCAGGAGGTAAAGGCTGACCCGGCCGTGCGGGCGGCCTATCTGGGTACGGAATCTAAGGCCGGCGGCTGATTTAACTGGAAATCTTCTGGCGGCTTCCCTTATGATTATCTGGAATATCGGAGGCCGCCATGCTTGAATCGACTATTTTCGGCAACAAGATACCCCCATCGGCCATACGCTCGGCCGAGCGTAGCTACCGGCGCATGGCTAAGCGCTTCTCCTTCGACCCCACGCGCACGCCAAAGCTCAGCGCCCTGCCCATGGGTCAGGCCTATGAGGAATTCGGCATACGAAAGCTTGAGGACGCCGCCACGGCCGAGCCGGGCCAGCAGAGCGAGGGCATAGACCCGGTTCATGGCATAACCATAGGCACGATACGCATGGGCTTCGGCCACTATCGCATGGGTCTATCCATAGCCTCTGCGGCCAAGCACGCGGGCTTGAAACCCTATTGGCTGGACCTCATGTCCTTTCCAGGCAGCGCGGCCAGCAAGACCATACGCTACCTGGAAGACCTGTACAACCTGGGCTCAAGGCTGTCCCAGCGCTCTAAATTTTTCGATAAATATATATGGGAGAAGGTTACTTCCGACCTGTCCAAGCGCTTAAGCTACACGGCGCGCGACCGCTCCCTGTCCAGGCTTTTCGCGCCCCTTTTAGCCGATATACCCGCGGACATGCCCTTCATATCTACCCACCCCTGGACAGGACAGGCGGCGCTTAGGGCGGGCCTTAAGGGCGTAGTGGCCATCGTGCCCGACAATTACCCCTTGGCCTTCCATCTGGTGGAGGGCGCCGGCCACGCCGTGCAGACCTCGTCGGCCTACATGGGCTACCGCACGCTGCGCGACATGGGCGGCGGCGAGGAATTGCGCTTTGCCCTGCCTAAGGACGATATACGCTACGCGGGTCATTTCGTGGACCATGAAATAGTGAGCGGCATAGACGCCGATTGCGACCAGCGCCTGAAGCGCCTGCGGGACGGGCGCACGCGGCGCTTCCTGTTGACCATGGGCGGGGCAGGCGCGCAGGCCCGCCGCTTCGCCAATATAGCCGCGACCTGCAAGTCGGCTATAGACGACGGCAAGCTGGCGCTCTTCGTGAACATGGGCGACCACGCTGGCCGCTGGGCCGAGCTAAAGGCTTCCTTCGATGAGATAGGCCTCGGCTACACGATGCACAGCGACTGGTACGAGACCAAGGCCTTTGCCCAGGCCGCGCTAGAAAGCGACGTGAAGGGCGTGCACGTGTTCCTGCACGATTCCTTCTTTGCCGCCGTATACGCCACCAATATACTCATGCGCGCCGCGGACATCATGATAACCAAGCCCAGCGAGCTAGCCTTCTACCCGGTACCCAAGCTCTTCATACAACGGGTGGGCAAGCACGAGGCCTGGGGCGCCATCCACGGCTCGGAAATAGGCGACGGCACCCTGGAGACCTCTTCGGACGCGAGCCTGCGGCAGGCGCTGCGCCTGCTCATAGAGGACGACGACCTCATAAAGCTCTACTGCGGCAATATACTGCGCAACAAGGCGGCGGGTTTTTACGACGGCGCCTATCATGCGGTGCAGTATGCCTTAGAGCGGGCGAAGGCCTTTAAGCGTTAAAGAGGGGACCGAGCGCGCCTTTCCAGCGCGGATTCTTGGACGACATATCCTCTATATAATGCGGCGGCCGAACCACCAGGGTCTTGGTGCCTATGTTCTGGCCTAAGTGCCTGGCAATCCAGCGGGATATGCGGAGCACTACCATTTTCTTGCGCAGGCGGCCCTGCATGTCGCGGTTGAGTATCTGGGGTATGGTGTTGCTTACGACTATCTCGTCTATGACCGGGTTGTTGAGCTTTTCGCGGCCTTCCTGGCTGGTATAGAAATGGGTGACGAGGAATACTATCTTCCTCGGCGCGCCGGTCTTGATGAGCGAGCAGGCTTTTACTATGGTGCTGCCCGTGCGCACCATATCATCTATGACCACGATGTCCCTGCCCGCCAGTTCCGCCAAGCTTATGTCCGACTTGTCGCTTATGCGCATGCTTACCGAGCGCTCGTCCGCGCGCTCCTTGTCTATGACGAGTATAGGTATGGACGGGTTTTTAAGCTCGGCGTGCACTTCCCGCACGAAGGGCAGTGCGCCCTTGTCCGGGGCGCAGAGCACTAGGCTCTGTTCGTTCACGATGTCGGTGCCAACCAGGTACTCGGCGTACACGTCGGCCGGCTGCAGGTTATGGAAATTGCCGGCGAAGCGATCTAGGAATATATTCTTAACTGAGGTTGAGTGGTTGTGTATGGTAAACACCTCGTCCACGCCGGAGGCCTTGAGCAGGTCAGCGTAGAGCCGCGCCGAGAAGGGCTGGCCGTCGAATTTTTTAAAATCGGCCTCGTCGCGCTTATAGCCCATAACGCCGTGCTCGGGCCGCGGGCCGCGGTCCTGCGCGCTAAAGTACAGGTCCGGCTCCAGCAGCGTTACCTTTTCCGCGCCGTTGTCCTTGGCTGCGCGCGCTATGAGGCAGTTGCGGAAGGCCAGGTCGTTGCGCGATATGTCGTTCTGGGAGGTGCTGACGAGCAGTATCTGCTTGCCCTCCAGCTTGCGGCCTACATTGTCCCAGTTGTCCTCGTCCAGTATGAAGCGCGGGCAGAATTCCGAGTTTACGAAGGTCTTTAAGGAAATCATGTCGGAATAATCGATGCGCTGGGTCATGTGCTGGGCAATATCTTCGACGAACGGGTTGTCGGCTATGTTGCCGACTATGACGACGTTCTTCATGGCGGGGAGGCCTCCTCGTGGGGTCGGGCCACTATAGCAAAGAGCCCGAATAATAAACAGGGGCCGGACGGCATCCGGCCCCTATTATCCTAGATAGCGCCGAGCGCCTGGTCCAGGTCGGCAAGTATGTCTTGTTCGCCTTCGAGGCCTATGGACAGCCGCACCAGGTCAGGCGACAGTCCGGCCTGCGCTTGCTGCTCGTCGGACAGCTGCGAGTGCGAGGTGCTCGCGGGGTGCAGTGCCAGGCTCTTGGCGTCTCCTACGTTGGCCAGATGCGAGAAGAGCTTAAGCGAGTCTATGAAGCGCGCGCCGCCTTCCCTGCCGCCTTTGGCCCCGAACACGACCATGCCCCCCGAGCCTTTCTGGAGCAGGCGCTGGGATAGCGCATAGGACGGGTCCCCTTCTATGCCCGGATAGCGCAGCCAGGCCACTTTAGCGTGCTTCTTAAGGAAGCGGGCAACGGCGAGCGCGTTTTCGCAGTGCCTGGGCATGCGCAGGTGCAGGGTCTCAAGCCCCTGCAGGAAGAGCCATGCGTTGTCGGGGGCCAGGCAGGCGCCTAGGTTGCGTAGGGGCACGGTGCGCAGGCGCAGCGCGAAGGGTATGCGCGCCAGGTCGCCAGGCAGGTCCTTGGCCCAGCGCAGGCCATGGTAGCTGGGGTCCGGGCGATTGAAGAGCTCGAACTTGGGGTCGGACCAATCGAAACGCCCCGCGTCGCTCACTATGCCGCCTATGGCCGTGCCGTGCCCTCCCATCCACTTGGTAAGCGAATTGATCACGATATCGGCGCCGTGCTCCAGGGTCTTAAGCAGGTAGGGGGTGGTGAAGGTGCCGTCCACCACCAGGGGCAGGTGGTGCTTTTTGGCTATAGCCGATAACGCAGGCACGTCAGCCAGGTCAAGCGACGGGTTGCCTATGCTCTCCACATAGATAAGCTTGGTGGCCGGGCCTATGGCTTTCTCGAAGCTGGAAGGGTCCTTTATGTCGGCGAAGCGCGTATGGATGCCGTAATCGGGCAGTATGGCGTCGAACATGGTGTAGCTGCCGCCGTAGAGATTCGAAGCCGATACCAGCTCGTCGCCCGCCTTGGCTATGGCGCTTATGGCGGCAAAGACTGCGGCCGTACCGGAGGCGAAGGCTACGGAGGCCGCGGCGCCTTCAAGCTCGCTTACGCGCGCCTCAAGGACCTCATTGGTGGGGTTGCCCAGGCGGCTGTAAATATTGCCCGCTTCCTGCAGGGCGAAGAGCCTGGCGGCGTGCTCGACGCTTTTAAAGGTAAAGGAACTGCTGCGGTAGAGCGGTACCGCCCGCGCCTGGGTAACGGGGTCGGGGCTTTGGCCTGCGTGTATGGCTGCGGTATCGAAACTGTGCTTGGTACTCATGATGCGGCTCGCGGTAATAGGGAAAGAAACCGGGCGCCCTTGGCGTCCTTCCTTAAAGTGCCCCGCTAGCGATGGTCGCGGCAACGCGCGCCATTATGCCGGCAGGGCCGGGTCATGAGGCATGCGTGTATAGTCATCATCGCTCTTCGGTTCATCGCACTTCTTTCATGCGCGGGGAGCTTGCGCTCTTGCGCCCTATAGGGCAGTATAGCCTCGCTACAATCATGCATGAGCCGCCCGGCCGCGTCAAGGCTGAACGGCGCATTTACCCACTAGCAGGCTTTGGAGGAATGGCACGCATGCCCGTACGCATACCCGATGAGCTGCCCGCCGCGCGGGAGCTGGAAAACGAAAATATCTTCGTCATGAACAAGAGCCGCGCTCTCGGCCAGGATATACGAGCCTTGCGCATAGCGGTACTCAACCTCATGCCCACCAAGCTCGTCACCGAACTGCAGATACTGCGCCTCTTATCCAATACGCCTATCCAGGTGGACGTGCGCCTCATACGCATGGCCAGCCACGATTCCAAGAATACGCCGAGCGAGCACCTCGACGCCTTTTACGAGCCTCTGGACGATATACTCGGCGAGCGCTTCGACGGCCTCGTCATAACCGGCGCGCCCGTAGAGACCCTGCCCTTTGAGGAGGTGGACTATTGGCCCGAGCTGGTACGGCTCATGGATTGGTCCAAGACGAACGCCTGGTCCACCCTGCATATATGCTGGGGCGCGCAGGCAGGCCTCTACCATCACTTCGGCATTGGCAAGAGCGCTCTGCCAGAGAAGATGTTCGGCGTATACGCCCACAGCGTGCTCGACCCTTCGGCGCCCCTGGTGCGGGGTTTTGACGATGGATTCTTCGCTCCGCATTCGCGCCACACCACCGTGGACGCGGCGGCCATAGCCCGTACGCCGGGCTTGCGCCTGCTGGCCAGCTCCGAGGAGGCCGGCGCCTATCTGGCCGCCAGTTCCGACGACCGCTTAGTGTTCGTTACGGGTCACCCTGAATATGACAGCCATACGCTCAAGGCCGAATATGAGCGCGATACGGCCAAGGGGCTTCCTATACATGTACCCTGCAACTATTATCCGGAAGACGACCCTGCCAAAGAACCTCGCATGCGCTGGAAAGCCCACGCGCACCTTTTGTACGCCAATTGGCTCAATTACTGCGTGTACCAGGAAACGCCCTACGATCTTGAGGCCCTGCCGCCCATGGGCCGCCTGTAGCGGCGTAGATCTACCTTAGCTTAGGAGTACAGCGATGGATACGCCGCGCATCTTCATATCGGGCCTAGGCCATGTGGGCCGCGCCATGCTAGCCCTGCTCAAGGAAAAAAGCTCTCCGGCCTGTAGGGTAGCGGGGCTTGCCGACTCCTCAGGCGCCCTCCTCAGCGCGGCGGGCTTTACGCGCGAAGAGCTGGACCGCATAGCGGCGGCCAAGGCGACGGGGCAGCGCCTAGCCGCGCTCGGCGCCGGCTTCCAAGACGGGTTCCGCGCCGACGCCCTAGCGGCTATAGGGGAGTCAAAGCCGGAGCTGCTCATAGAATTGTCTCCCACGGATCTGGACGGCGGCGGCGCGGCAGGCCGTTATGCGCGCGCGGGCTTGGCTAGCGGGGCAGACCTGATCTTCGCGAGTAAGGGCGCGCTGGCCGGCGACTGGGAAGGCATAACGGCCGCCGTGCGCCGGGCGGGCAGGCGGCTGCGCTTCTCGGCCACCGTTGGCGGCGGCATGCCGGTGCTCGACGCCGGCCTTGCCTTCGCGCAGGCGAATCCCATCGATAGCATAGAGGCGCTGCTCAACGGCACCTGCGTGTATATATTGAGCCTTATGGAAACGGGCATGGACTTCGACGAAGCGCTCAAGGCCGCGCAAGCCGCGGGTATGGCCGAGGCCGATCCTGCGGCCGATGTAGACGGCTGGGACGCGGCCGCCAAGCTATCCATCCTGGCCCGCGTTACCATGGGCTGTCCGCTTGCCGTAAGCGCCATAGAGCGCGGCAGCCTGCGCAAAGCATCGGGAGAGGCCGTGCGCTCGGCGCTGCGCGCGGGTAAGCGTCTGCGCGCCGTGGGCCGCATCGAGCGCGTGCCGGCGGCCGCCGGGCCTGACAGCGCCCGCGCGAGCATACGGCTCATGGAGGTAGACGCCCGCTCAGCCCTGGCCCGCTCAGGCTCGGAGAACGCGGTGGTGTTCAGTTCCCGTTACGCGGGCGACCTGGCCCTGATAGGCAAGGGCGCCGGCCCTAGAGAAACCGCCGCCGCCGTGCTCAGGGACCTTGCCATACTGAGCGCAGGCACTCAACCCTACAGCTAGTATTCATCCGTATGGCCGCTTGACGAGCGGGCGATGCGGTGTTATAGTCTAGAATATGATAATGATTATCAAAATCAAAAAATTACGTATATGCGTTGCGTTCTGTGTATAGAGGAGGGCTGTATGTTTTTATGCGACGCGCCTAATGGCGCTTCGTTCAAGGTTATCAAGGTCATACTCGGCAAAGAAGTGGGCAAACGCCTCGCCGATATGGGCTTTACCGAGGGAGCAGACGGCGCGGTGGTGCGCTCCGGTTTCCTCCGGGGGCCCCTGCAGGTACGCATACGAGGCTACGATATACTCATACGCCGCTGCGAGGCGGCAGGCATAGAGGTTGAAGCGGTAGGGGACTGGAGCGCCGTGGTGGACGCCACCCGCTTCTTCGGTTTCGGCCCCGCGGGCGGGGCGGCTCGCGGAGCGGGTCGCGGCGCGGGTCGCGAAGGAAGGGGCCATGGGCGCGGCGCAGGTTCAGGAACGGATGGCGCTGGCAGGGCCCATGGCTTTAAGGCCGGCCGGCGGGGCGGCATACAGGAAGGCTGCGAATGAACGCTACTATAGCCCGGCCGCTGCGCATAGCGCTGGCGGGCAACCCGAACTCGGGTAAGACTACGCTCTTTAACGCCCTTACCGGCGCGCACCATAAGGTAGGCAATTACCCCGGCGTCACCGTGGAGCGGCGCGAGGGGCTGCGAACGCGGAACGGCAGGCAGTACTACTTCATAGACTTGCCGGGCATATACAGCCTTACCGCCTATTCCATGGACGAGGTCGTGGCCAGGGATTTCCTCTTGGACGAGAAGCCCGACCTTATCGTCGACGTGCTCGATTCCACGAACCTTGAGCGTCATCTCTACCTCTGCCTGCAGTTCCAGGAACTCGGCATACCGGTGGTAGGCGCCCTGAACATGACCGACGAGGCCGAGGCCAAGGGCATACGGCTCGATGAGAAGGAATTATCGGCCGTGCTCGGCCTGCCCATGGTTAAGACCGTAGGGCCTAAGGGCAGCGGCATAGACGAGCTGCTCGACCTTATAGACGGCGTGGCCGACGGCGCGCCTGAGCCTGACCGGCACATACGCTACGGCGAAGAAGTAGAGATGAAGCTCGAAGTCCTGGCCAAGCTAATAGACGCGGATGCAGCCTTCTCCGCGCGCTTCCCCGCCCGCTGGCTCGCGGTAAAGCTGCTGGAAAAGGACGAGAACGCGCTTGAGCGCCTAGGCGCTCATCCGGATGCCCCACGCATAGAGGCGGCTGCCAAAGACGCGGTGCTCTGGCTTGAAAAGCACTACGGCAAGGACGCGGAGATCGTGGTATCGGAGCAGCGCTACGGCTATATACGAGGCGCGGTCAAGGAAGTCATACAGGTAGTCAAGCAGGTGGATTTCTCGCTTACCGAAGCCATAGACAAGGTGATCATGAATCCCGTCCTCGCCCTGCCCATATTCGCGGCCGTGCTCTGGAGCGTTTTTCAGATCACTTTTCTCGTGGGCGAATATCCCATGGCTTGGCTGGAATCCTTCTTCGGCTTCCTCTCCACGACGCTGGGCTCGGCCCTGCCTGAGGGTCTCCTGCGCTCGCTCATCGTGGATGGCATAATAGGGGGCGTAGGCGGCGTGTTCTCCTTCGTGCCGCTCATCATCATCCTGTTTTTCCTGCTATCGATACTCGAGGATATAGGCTACATGTCCCGCGCGGCCTTCGCCACCGACAAGCTCCTGCATTCCTTCGGCCTTCATGGCCAATCGATATTCCCCATGATGCTCGGCTTCGGCTGCTCGGTACCCGCCATCATGGCGGCCCGAACCCTTAAGAGCCAGCGAGACCGCATCGTCACGATCATGGTCATACCCTTCATGAGCTGCGGCGCTAAGTTGCCGGTATACGTGCTCCTGGCCGCGGCTTTCTTCCCGCAGAACGCCGCCAACGTGGTCATGCTCATCTATGTGATAGGCGTTATCCTAGCCCTTTCGTCCGCATGGCTGCTCAAGAAGACCCTGCTGCGGGGCGAGGCCACGCCCTTCGTCATGGAGCTGCCGCCCTACCGCGCGCCTACGCTACGCGGCGTTATGTGGCATGTATGGGAAAAAAGCTGGTCCTACATCAAGAAGGCCGGCACCATCATCCTGGCCGCTTCCGTGCTCATATGGGCGATTACCAGCTTCCCCGCCTATGAGCCCACGGAAGCGGAGCTTGCCGGGCTATCCAGCGGCTTCGCCGCCGACTATCCGGATGCCGGCGAAGAGGACTACGCCGATTGGCTGGATAAGCGCAGCGCCGAAGAAGGCCTCAAGCGGAGCATAGCGGGCCGTATAGGCAGGTTCATAGAACCGGCGGTGCGCCCCCTCGGTTTTGACTGGAAGATAGGCGTGGCCACCGTTACCGGTTTCGCCGCCAAGGAAATCGTCGTGTCCACGATGGGCATACTCTACGGCGTAGGAGGCGAAGAGGGCGAAGAAAGCCTGAGCCTCAGGGAAGCGCTCAGAAGCGACCCGGCCATGAACCCGCTCATAGCCTTCGTGCTTATGCTCTTTACCCTGATCATACCGCCCTGCTTCGCCACCCTGGCCACGATACGCGCCGAGCTGGGCTGGAAATGGCTGGGTACCACCTTCGGCTTCCTCCTCGCCATGGGCTGGATAGTAGGCGTCCTCGTCTACCAGTTGGGGCGGCTCGGAGGCCTCGCGTGAGCGGCGTCCTTGAGCTGCTCGTGGTCGCCTTAGTCGTTGGCGCGGCGCTGGCCTATGTACTGAGTAAGTCACTGCGCGCGGCGAAGGCCCTGGCCAAAGGCCAGGCGCCGAGCTGCTGCACGGATAAAGACGGCTTTGAAGAGCGCGCGGGCCGTTCATCCTGTGCGGACGCCGACGGCATCGCGTCCCCCGCCGGCGGTTCCGCTGCCGGCGGCTCGGCGGCTCCGGAAGGCTTCGTATCCCCCTGCGCTGGCTGTACGGGCTGTAAGCGGACTTAAAGCGATACCGCGGAGCCTACGGCCATCAAGGTATAGGCTATGCCGATAATCCATAGCGCATAGCCTTTATCGAGCGCGGCGGGCAGTATAGCCGCCGCGCTTTTCGTTCCGCGATAGCGGCTATATGCGGGCAGGAACAGCAAGGCTATGAGTATGGCTATGCCCCCGCCCGCGGTGCGCATAAAGCCCATGAAGCCTCCGAGGCCGGCTAAGGCGATTATCAGGGTGGGAGCGGTGGCCAGCAGCCACGATACCAGCCTCGACGATTTAAGCCTCTCCTCCACGATAGAGGATAGGGCGAACGATATGGACCAGTAGCTTGTCAGCATAGCGAGTATGACGAAGGCCGCCCCGATGTACTCGGCCCATAGCCCCAGCGAACGCGCCCAGGCAACGGTAGCTATTTCCGTTACCGCATCCGAGGAGATAAGGGATAAGCCCGTTACGAGCACGATCAAAAAGCCATTGATGCCTAAGCCCATGGCGACGGCCTTGCCTATGAGCCGCGGCCTGTCCCGCAAGCCCCGCGCAGCCTGCGGCACGGAAAAAAACGCCGCGAAGCAGAACATAGCCATGCCGAATAGGGCTAGGATACCGTTCGCGTCTTCCGGCAGGGCGCGTAGGGCCGATTGCCAAGCCAAAGCCGGAGTCCCCGCGCGTATGCGGCTAACGGCGCTCGCCGCGCCGAGCACGATAAAGAGGACGGCCATGCCCGACAAGGCCCATTTTTCCGCCCTGCCTAAAGCCTTGAGGCCTAATGCCGCCACGGTAGCGGCTGCCAGGTAGAAGAGCACGGCGCCCCAGGGGGACGGTATACCCAGCGCCTGGGCGAGCACCTCGTCGCCGCCGGCTACATACGCGGCGAGATTGGTGAGGAACACGACGCCCATGATCGCGAAGAAGGCCCAGGTGAATACCGAGCCGAACTTGCCGGTAAAGAGGTACTTATTAAAAAGCTCGACTATCTGCTTGCCGCTGCCGTCGCCCGCGGCCAGTTCGGCTATGAACAGATGGAGGACAAGGCTCGCCCCATAGGCCGCCGCTACGATAAGGGCGGATATTGCTAGGCCGTTTCGGGCTATCAGGTACGGCAGGGCGAGTACGCCCCCGCCTATGCCATAGCCGGCGATTATCGCCGTAGCTTCCATGAAGGTGAGGCGGCCATCCGTCTTTGCGCTCATAACAATCTCCTTTTCGCTGTCAGCAGCCTCGCCATGAAGGCGATAAGCGGGCGCGGCGGCGGCGTTAGCCTTCGGCCTTCCTGCCAGGTACCGAGTATACGGATATCTTGTAGAGCCTCTGGCTCGGCGTCGAAGGGGTCGCTGTCGAGCAGCGCGAAATCGGCATACTTGCCTGGCTCTAAGCTGCCGCGGTCCTTTTCTTCGAAGCACGCGTAGGCCCCTGCCCAGCTGTATGCCCGCAGCGCCTCATGAAGCGTTATGCGCTGCGAGGGTACGGGATGGTTTACTGCTCCGGCTATCTGGATAAAGGGCGAGAAGGGCTGGACGGGCGCGTCCGTAGACAGGCATATGACGCAGCCCGCGTCGAGCAGCGAACGCAGTGGGCACTGAGCGGCGCGCATGCCTTGGCTCAGAGCGCGTTCATAGCTGTGTATATAGCGCTCGTCCGCCCATGCGAAGCCCGGCTGTACCGTAAGCACGAGCCTGCGCGAGCCGGCCCGCGCTATCTGATCGGGTCGCGGGAATTCGAAATGGTCTATGCGCAGCCGCTGCTCATTTTCCCTGTCGCCTTTCTCGTCCATGAGCCGTTCATACGCGCTCAGCACCGATTCTATGCCCCGCGGGCCGATAGCGTGGGCGCTGGTCTGCCAGCCGTCGCGGTAGAACGGCGCAATAAGCTCATAGGCTTCGTGCGGCGATCTATACAGGCTGCCCTCGCCCGTACCGTCCAGGTAGCCTTCATCCAGGGCTGCCGTGCGCGACGATACCGAACCGTCCATTTCCCAGGCAAGACAGCCGCCTACGCGTTTGTTCGACAGCTTCTTCGCGTGGCGCGCCGCTTTGCCTAGGCCGGTGTACTGCATCCATAGCTTGAGCCGTAGGCCAAGCCGCGGCGCTAGGAGCTTGAACAGCGCAAGGCCATAATCGGGCTCAGCGTCCTCCGTGCCTTCCAGGCAGTGTATGGCCGTTAAGCCCTGGCCCATAGCCTCGCGAAGTGTATCGGCAAGCCCTTGAGCCAGCCTCGCTGGGCTTAGCTCCTTTAGTATGAGGGCGCTTATCTTGCCCATGTTAAACTCGTGCGCCTCGCCTGAGAGTATGCCGTCAACGGCCAGATCCCCTATCCCGAGCGCCGCCAACGCGGCGCCTGAATACGTGCTTGAGTGCCCGTCCATGGATAATAGGATAATTCGCCTGTCAGGCAGCCAGCTATCGAGCTCGGAAGCCCTTGGCAGCCGGCCCTCGGCTAGCGCCGCTATGCATAGCCCGTAGCCCAGCACCGGCCCTCCGGCCGAGGCCGCCCGCCCGATCAGGGCACGCTTAAGGCTGTCAAAAGAATCGGGCTGAATGCGCCCGTCTATGAGCGCGCCAAGATTGAGCGCGGTAGCGCTGAGGGCGGCCTTAGCCATGAAATGGGCATGGGCGTCTATGAAGGCGGGGACCAGGGTCTTGCCGCCCAAATCCAGTCGGGCGACTCGCGAGGGTAGGCTCTCCCCCCGTTCGTACACCCGTTCTATGCGCCCGTAGCGGCCAACGAGCATGGCCGCGTGGGACTTGCCCTCTTCCGCGAGCGTATAAATTGTGCAATTATGAAAAAGCCTGCGCCGCGTCATGATCTAAGCATCATAATCGCGGGCAGGCTAATTTACAAATTTATATGCTTAGGTTTCGCTTAGCCGTTATCCGTAGGCAGGACGCGTACTTGGGCTTCGTTAAAGGATATGGATACGCGCTGACCCTCCGGGGCTATCTTCTTGCCCGCGGGGTCGTCTATCTGCACGAGCAGTTCGCCGTACTCCGTATCGATAAAGCTTTCCATGCTGGAGCCTAAGTACACATTCTGCCGCACGCTGCCGTCCACGACGCCCGCGCCTGGCTCGCCTATGCGCAGCGATTCGGGACGGGCCATGAGGGTGCCCTTCTTGCCCGCTTCCACTCCGGGCGCCATCTTGCCCGCCTGTACCTTTTTGCCTTGCAGCTGGCATACGCAGCCCTTGCCTTCGAGGCCGAGCACATCCACCGGGAAGAAGGCCACCTTGCCCACGAAGCCCGCCACGAACACCGAGTCGGGATCCTCGTATATGGCGTTGGGGCTGCCTATTTGCCGTATGCTGCCATCCTTCATGACGATGACCCGGTCGGAGAGGCTCATGGCCTCCACCCGGTCGTGCGTAACGTAGACGGCGGTTATGCCCAAGGATTTCTGTATGCGCCGTATCTCCACGCGCATCTGCTCGCGCAGAAGGGCGTCAAGGTTGGACAGCGGTTCGTCAAGGAGAAGCACGCCGGGCTCCACGACGAGGCTGCGCGCGAGGGCTACGCGCTGCTGCTGGCCGCCTGAAAGCCTGCCCGGCGCCCGCTCGGCGTAATCCTGCAGGCCGGTAAGCGAGAGCGCGCGCTTGACGCGCTCGTCGGATTCCGTCTTGCCCACTTTGCGTATGCGCAGGCCGTAGGCTACGTTCTGCGCCACGTTCATGTGCGGGAACAGGCCATAGCTCTGGAATACCGTGGCGGTGTCCCGCTTGTTCGGCGGGAGCATGCTCACGTCCTCGCCGCCTATGCGTATGCTGCCGGAGCTGGGCAGGTCAAAGCCCGCTATCATACGCAGCGTGGTGGTTTTGCCGCAGCCCGAGGGGCCGAGCAGGGTGACGAGCTCGCCTGGCGATACCTCGAAGCTGGAGTCGCGCACGGCCACCACGTCGGGCCGGCCTTTTACGTTCTTGTATATTCGCGTTACGCGGTCCAGGGTAACCGCTACCGGGTTCTTTGCCATATCGCTCTCCCTATCTCGTGATGGTCTTGTCCAGGGCCCCGCTGTCGCGCACGAGGAGCCGCATGAGGCCGAAGGCGCTCATGACTATGATGATGAGGGTCGTGGCCAATACGCTGGCCAGCCCGAAGCGCAGGTTCTCGGAGAAATTGTAGATGAGCACCGTCATATGGTACCAGCGCGCGGATATGAGGAAGATGACCGCACTTACCGCCGTCATGGAGCGCACGAAGGTGTAGGACATGCTGGTTATGAAGGCCGGCCGTATGAGGGGCAGCACTATGCTCCGAAATACCATGCTCTCGTCGGCGCCAAGGTCCCGCGCCGCCTCTTCGATTGACGGGTCTATCTGCCGCAGCGAAGCCACGCCGCCTTCTATGCCCACGGGCAACTCTCGTATCACGTAGTTGATGACGATGATGGCGCCCGTGCCCACGAGCAAGAGCGGCGTCTTGTTAAAGGCCAGGATGTAGGCTATGCCTAAAAGCGTGCCGGGAACGGCGAAGGGCGTCATCATGAGCGCTTCGAGCGCCCGTTTGCCCACGAAGCTCTTGCGCACGAATATCATGGCAGCCGCCATGGCCAGTATGCCCGCTATGGGCGTGGCCGCGGCCGCCAGGGTAACGGTGGACCGTATAGCCTCCCCGCCTCGCGAGAGGGCCTCGCTGATATTGGACAGGGTAAAGCTGTAGTCTATGCCCCAGTTCTTCACGAAGCAGCCGGCCACTATGGTGCCGTAGAGCGATATGATAAAGGCCGTGGCCGCCCATACCGCTACGCTCAAGCTGCGGCGTACCATGGGCGAGGCTATCTCGACGAGCTTGGCGTTGGGCTTGCCCGTAACGGTTATGAAGGAGCGCTTGGCTACCCAGTTGCGCTGTACGAAAAAGGCGGTAAGCGTGGGCAAGAGAAGGAGGAGGGACAAAGCCGCGCCGCCACCTAAATCGTTCCTGCCGGTTACCTGTATATACGCCTCTACCGACAGCACGCGGTAATTGCCCGCGAGCAAGAGGGGGTTGGCGAAGTCGGCCAATGAATTGGTGAACACGAGCAGCCAGGCCGACAGTATGCCAGGCACCGCCAGGGGCAGGGTTACCGTGGAAAACACCTTCCAGCGGCTGGCATTCAGGTCCAGCGCCGCTTCCTCGAGCGTGGAGTCCAGGGCCTGCAGCACGCTGGCCAGGGTAAGAAAGGCTATGGGGAACATGCCTATGGTCTGTACGATGACTAAGCCGCTGAGGCCGTATATGGAGAAATTCTGGAGGCCAAACAGCTGCTTCGTGATGAGGCCGTTGTTGCCCGCCAGCAATATTATGGACAGGGTGAGGGAGAAGGGCGGCGATATTACCGGCAGCTGCGCTATGGCAGATAGGAAGCGCTTGCCGCGCATGCTGGTGCGGTATATGGCGAAGGCGAAGACGAAACCGACTATGGTAGAGCAGCTTGCCGTCCAGAGTCCCAAGCGTATGGATCCCCATAGCGCCTTAAGGCTGGACCCCGACAGGGATCGCGTCCAAACGTCCAGCGAATAGGCGCCGTCCTTCAAGAACGATAGCCGGAAGGCCTCGCCGAGCGGAAAAACGATGAATACGCCGGCAAGGAGGGTAAGCACGAGCACCGCGTAGCCAACGATCTGATCCCGCAGCAGCTTGGCTATGCCCGTTAGCGCGGCAAAGAAAACGAAGGCTCCTAGGGCGAATATCCCTAAGAGGCGCTCCAGGTTTCCTCCCGCCGCCTCGGGCACGATGAAAATGGCTATGCCCAGGAGCTCTATGCCCTCTTCGTCGGGCTTAGGCGCGTAGAATACCCGCGCTTTCTGGCCTTTGTACTCAAGGGCTACGGTGGAGGCGTACTGTTCAAGATAGTAGGCGGCTTCCAGGCCTTTTTCCGCGTCCGGCGTGCGTTCTATGGACTGCCAGAGGCCTAGGGCATCCTCATTCACGGCGAGCGTGTCATATAGTTCCGGGTCGTCTGCCGAATAGCGCAGGTAGACGGCCGCGCCGCCTTCTATGGATTGTTCAACGCCGCCGAGCCATTGCTCGATATACTCGGGATTATCGGGCACGCCGAGGGCGAGGAGGCTCAATTGCTTCGTTCGCTCCGCGTTGGCCGAGGAACGTATGCTGTTCCTGAGCGTACTGTATATCCAAAGATCCGCCGCGGCGAACACCGCGAGGGCCAATAGGAATTTGAAAAGCCTGTCCTTGGTAATCACGGAGGACTCCCGTACCTTAAGGGATGTGCGCCAGCGCGGCTGGCAGAGGAGGCGTCGCCGCCCCCGTCAATAAGGCAGGGGCCGGCATATACGCCGACCCCTGCTGTGCACGAAAGCGCGCGTCAATTGCCGCGCGCATCGGATTTATCGTTTCGATCCTATCTCGTCGGTCCAGCGCTTAAGCAGGCGTTCGCGGTTTATCGTGTCGCCGTCCCAGCTGAAATCCTGTTTTACGGTCTTAAGCTGCTTGATGGACAGGGCCTGGGGATGGGTAGCCGAGCCGCTGGCCACGAGCACGAGGTAGTACTCGACGAATTTCGCCTGGGCGTTGGGGCTGCTCAGGATCCAGTCATAGAGTTTCTTGGCGTTGACGACGTCCTTGCCGCCGGCGACGAGAGACATGGAGGCCAGTTCATAGCCGGTGCCTTCGCTGGGAGCGTGGATCTCGATAGGTGCGCCTTCTACCCTGAGCTTAACCTGGTCGTGGGCATAGCCTATGGCTATGGGTATCTCGCCTATGGCCACGCTCTTGCCAGGCGCGGAGCCTGAGCGGGTGTACTGATCCATGTTGACGTCGAGCTTCTTAAGATAGTCGAATACCTTCTGCTCGTCGCCCTTGTATACATAGCGCAGGGTGGTGATTACGTTGTAGGCGGTGCCCGAGGTATTGGGGTTGGCCATGCGTATAAGGCCCTTGTACTCGGGTTTGAGCAGGTCAGCCCAGCTCTTAGGCGGGGTAATGCCCAGTTCTTTGGCGCGCTGGGTATTGGTTACGAAGGTGAGGGGGCCAACGTACAGGCCTACCCAGTAGCCGTCCTTGTCCTTATATTCGGCCGCGGTCTTGCCGGCAGCCCTGGATTTATAGACGGAGGTAAGCCCTTTCTGCTTGGCCGTGATATGGTCCAGGCCTACGCCGCCTACCCATATCGATGCCTGAGGATTGGCCTTTTCGGCCTCCATGCGGGCTATGGCCTCGCCGCCGGACAGGCGCACAAAGCTTACTTTTATGCCGGTCTCGGCCTCGAACTGGGTAAACAGGGCCTTGGCCAGGGGTTCCTCAAGCGTGGTATACGCGCTTACCGAATTTTGCGCTAGCGCAAACGACGCAACGGCCATCAGCATGACCGCGATAGCAAAGAAACGTTTCATAGTGCCTCCTAAACAGAATAAAGCTGCCGTTTATTGTGCAAGTGTACTATTAGTATAAGGTTAATTACAAATGATATTTGCGTATTTCCACGCAATTGACCTTGGCCAGGCGGCAGTATTACTATCTCGCTCATGATATCCCCCGCCGCTTCGCCGGAGCGTTACGCACTTATCGTCATTGGCGGCGGGCCTGCCGGGCTTTTCGCCGCCATCCGCTTCGCCGAGGCCGCGCAAGGCGCCGCTACGGTTCTGGTACTCGAAAAAAAAACCCATCCCTGCAGGAAACTCCTGCTCAGCGGCTCGGGGCAGTGCAATCTTACCCATGATGGCTCAGTGGAGGAATTGCTTGGGCATTACGGCAGCGCGGACAAAGGCGGCCAAGCGGCCAGATTCCTAAAGCCGGCGCTCTATGCCTGCTCAAATACGGAACTCCTGTCGTGGTTTGCCGCTCGCGGCCTCGAATTCGAGGCGGATACAAACGGCAAGTATTTTCCTCTAAGCCGTAAGGCCAGTTCGGTGCTGGACCAGCTTCTATCTGAGGCTAAGCGCCTCGGCGTCGTACTGCGCGGCGGCCGCAGGCTACGCGCGGCCCAGGCAGAGGACGGCGGCTTCAACCTGTCCGTCGAGCGCGTGGAGGCAAGCCAAGGAATCGGGCTTCCTAGCGAGCTTCGCGACGAGTCGCTTCAGGTCGCCTCTGAGGGCTACCGCGCTGATAGGCTGCTCCTTGCCACCGGCGGAGCCTCGTATCCGGCTACCGGCAGTTCAGGCGACGGTTACGCGATAGCGGCTGCGCTTGGGCACCGCATCATCGAGCCGCGGCCCGCGCTGGCGCCTGCCTATATCGACGATTTCCCCCTCGTCGGCCTTGCCGGCTTGTCCTTCAAAGGCGCGGGCCTCTGCCTGCGCAGGGCCGGCAAGAAGCTCTTCGAGCGCGAGGGAGATCTCCTTATCACCCATAAAGGCCTGTCCGGCCCTCTTATACTGGACTCATCCCGCGATATGAGCCCCGGCGATACCCTGGAACTGCGCTTCGTGGCCGCATCCGCCGATGAGTTCCGTGGGCGGCTGGATGCCCTTGTCGCGGCCGGGCCTAAGCGTCAGCTGCGCGGCATCCTTACGGAGCTCGGGCTTACGCGCAGCATGGCCGACGAGTTTTGCCGTTTAGCGCAGCTTCCTTCCGGGGGCGAGCTCAAGGCGGCCGAGCTTTCACGCGAGGCGAGGCAGCGGCTGTGTTCCTGCGCATGCGCTTTTCCGTTTGAACTGAAGGCTCTTGGCGATATGGATGAGGCCATGGCCACGGCAGGCGGCGTGACGCTGGAAGAAGTACATCCTAAGTCCATGGAATCGCGACTCGTGCCGGGGCTTTACTTTGCCGGAGAGCTACTCGATTTCGCGGGCGATACCGGCGGCTACAATCTACAGGCGGCCTTTTCCACCGCCGCGCTAGCCGGCGCGTCCTGTATACGTTCGCTCATAGCCAGAACTTGAAGGCGCAGGCATAAGAACCTATGATTAGTGCGTGAAAACCAATGAAGATGAAGCGTAAGCCCTATATCATCGCCAGCGTCGCCTTTCTCCTGGCCTCGGCCCTCGTCGCCTGGCCTATGGCGCTAGCCTATCGTTCAACTCGGAACGAAGCGCTCGATAGACTGCGTTTTCAGGCCCGCGCCTTAACCGAACAGGCCGCCAACGGCATACGGGGCTATCTGTCCTATCACTACCACGACCTTGAATTTCTCTCAAGCGTGCAGAGCGTCATAGCCATGGACGACAATGGCAAGGAATTGCTCAAGGCTTACTATCGGGAGCAAATAGGTTCCGTGCGGGCCGTTACCCGTATCGACGCCAAGGGTACCATCGTATGGTCCTGGCCCGACCCTTCAGTGGCGGGGCGCGATGTATCCGCACAGGACCATAACCGCCGTTTCCTCGAAACAGAGAGGGGCGTCCTCAGCGGCGTGTTTATGGCCGTGCAGGGCTACGACGCCGTCGCGCTCACCGTACCCGTGCGCGAATACGGCGAATTCGCCGGCGGGCTGGTCTTTCTCATACCCTTTGAGGATTTAGCCAGCCGCTTCGTCGCCGATATAGCGATAGGAGAGTCGGGGTACGCCATACTCTTCGACGCGAACGGGGTAGAGCTCTATTGCCCCGTGCCCGGCCACATTGGGCGGAACGTGCGCCAGACGAGCGCGGGCTCTCCATCCATGCTTAGGCTCTATGAAGAAATGGCCAGTGGCGGCTCGGGAGCGGGCGAGTATCTCTACGACGCCATAGCCGATAGGCGCGTAGCGGCGGTAAAAAAGATAGCGCACTATGCGTCCATACGATTCCTGGATTCCTTCTGGACCGTCATGGTAACGGTGCCCGAGGCTGAAGCGTATACCTACATAGCTGGCTTCCAACGAACCTGGCTCACTCTGGCCGCCATACTGTTCGGCGGCATAGGCTTCTGGACCGGCATAATACTCCGGGCTCTGGTGCGCAATGAGGCTATAAACGAGGCTTTGAGCGCTTCCAATAGCGCTCTTCGCAAGGCTGCCCATGAGCTCGAAGGCGCGCAGGAGCGGCTCGTGCTCTCCGAGAAGCTCGCTACCTTAGGCCAGCTTGCCAGCGCCATAACCCACCAGGTAAATACCCCCTTGGCGGCGATGGCCTCGGCGAGCGGCACTATACGGGCTTCGGTAGATATGGATATTCAGGGTTTTATAGAAATCGGCTGCCGCTTGGCGCCGGCCGAGAAGGAACTCTTTCTGGATATGGTGAACAGCGCCCTGCTGCACGCCAAATCGGCGGCGGCCATGGCGGGGTCGCGCGCCAAGAAACGCAGAGACCTTGCCGCGGCCCTGGAGGCGCGGGGTTATGCGGAGGCCCGCCAGCTTGCGGACATGCTTGGCGAGATGGGTTTGCTTGAGCGCTGGGAAGACTATGAAGCGCTCTACGGGCTTCCCCGCGGCGCTGAGCTTGTGCGCCACGCGCAGGGCTTCGCGCGCATAGCCCAATCGGCCCGGCTCATAGAGCTTGCTCTTGATAGGGCCAGCGCGGTTATACGCGCCTTGGGCAGCTACGTGGACGCCGGATCTACCCACGAGCGCAGCCTCATAGACGTCAATGAGGAAATAGATACCGTCCTTGCCCTCTACCTAAGCTCAGCGCACGGCGGCGTGACCCTTTCAAGGGAATACGGGCAGGGCTGCGTCGTGCTCGCCTCGCCTGACCAGCTCATTCAGGTATGGACCAACCTGATCGTAAACGCCTTGCAGGCCATGCAGGGCTCGGGCAGCCTGTTCATACGCAGCGAAAGGCTAGGCGCTTCGCTGCGCGTTTCCATAGAGGATAATGGTCCCGGTATACCCAAAGAGCTTGCGCTCAAGGTATTCGAGCCGCTCTTTACCACCAAGACCGATGGCCAGGGCAGCGGCCTCGGCCTCGATATTGCCAAGCGGGTGGTCGAGTCGCTCGGCGGCTCGATAAGCCTTGAGTCGGAACCCGGGCGCACGATTTTCACCGTGACCCTGCCCGCGGCGGTCGACTAGAGCCACGCGGCCTCCACTTCATACAAAGCTCGTAGGCCTAAGGCGCGCTCGTTCGTAGCAATGTCCTATGGCTGGCGTTTCCTCCATGGCCTACTCTCGTCCTTGATCGCTTACGCGACAAGGAGTAACGCTTATGACCATATCCAGAATCGTTTGTGCCTTCCTTATGGGCTTAGCCCTGTCCGCCTGCGGCACGGTAGGGCCGGATATGCCGCCCGCTTCCTCTGTCGCGCTTCCGGCGGAACGAGCCCCGGCCGCGGCGCTCTATGAAACCGACCGGCTTAAAGCGGATTTTAAGCAGTTCCGCCGCATCATGGAAGGCCGCACGGCCAGGCTCTATACGGATCGCGCCCGCCTGTCGGCTATGCTCGACGAGGCAGAGGCGCGCCTTGGCTCGCCTATGGACGAACTGGGCTTTCTGCGGCTGCTTTCGCCTATCGTGGCGGACTTGCGCTGCGGCCACAGCTTCTTAAGCATATCCGCCGAGCTTGAGCGACAGCTGCGCGCCGGGACGCCGCTTTTTCCCCTGGGCGTACGGATATTCGGCGACCGGCTCTTCGTCATCGCGGATAGCTACGGCCGCGGCATAGCGCCAGGCAGCGAAATTCTGGCCATTAACGGCCGGCCCGCATCAGATATCATAGCCCTCCTCATGTCGAATATGACTACGGACGGACGCGACCAGGGAAGGCCTCGCTACGACGCCGAGCGTTGGTTCGCTTCCCTGTACTATACCTATATGGACTCGTCGGAAAGTTTCGATATGCTCCTGCTCGGACTGACGGGCGCGACTGAAGGCGAAGGGCCTGTGGCGCGGACGATAGCCGGACAGCGCGACCAGGCTCTCGTAAAGCTGGCTGAAGGCGTTATACACGACACCACGAACGCCCCGTATTCAAAAGCCTATTTCCCTGGCTATGCCCTCCTAAAGATACCAAGCTTTTCGTACAGCCGCCCAAAGGCCTATGAGGAATTCCTTAAGGATTTTTTTGCCGGCTTAAAGAGCCGAGGCACGGGTACGCTCATACTTGACCTGCGCGGCAACTACGGCGGCTCGCCCGCGCCGACGGCAGCGCTGTTCCGCTACCTTATCGGCGATCCAAAGCCTTTCTTCGCTCCCGATAATCCCGTCTATTTAGCGCCGTGGAAAAAAGAGCAAAAGCCCTATCCCGAGGCCTTTGGAGGCAGGCTCATCGTGCTTATGGACGAAGCGGGCTTCTCGATGAACGGCTTCCTGCTGAGCCTCTTAAAGTACCACGGCATAGGCACGCTCATAGGGGCCAGGAGCGCGGGCGGCTTTGCCTGTTCCGACGCCTCGCTCCTTACTACCCTTCGCAATACCGGCTTACGGCTGCGTTACTCTACCCAGGCCTTCTCCGTGGCCGTGGAAGGGCAGGCAGCCGGGATAGGCGTTGAGCCTGACTTGTCTGTGGAGTGGACTTTAAAAGATTACCTAGCCAAGCGCGACCCGGTCATGGAAGCGGCGCTGAGGGCTGCGGGCGTGCCATGAGCAGAGGGCCGGCGCGGCGCCGGGGCTCTGCGATGTGGCGGGTGCCCGCTATTTAAAGACCAGGGTGTAGGCCATGCCGGCCAGGCTCTCGTATTCCTCGGAGCCGCGTACGACCAGGGCCGACAGGTAGAGCACGGTGGGCCAGGCGGCCGAGCTTGGGTACAGGTCCGCTTCCATGAAGAGGTCGACGAGCTTGGCGACGGGTCTGATCGCGCTCAGGGTATCGCCCTGCGCGGCTATGCGTTGCCAGCGGCGCGCGTACACGCCCTTGAAGGGCCACACCTGCCAACCCTCGTCGTCGCTCAAGTACAGGGGGCTATCCTGGCCGTAGTTTTCCTCGGCCATGCCCATGCCGGCAAGCTCGTCGGGATACTCGTCGAACCAGCCCCAGAGCACGCGGGTGTAGGTGGCGGGCCAGGTGGACGAATTAAGGTAGAGCGCGGCGTCGTCCCAGGCGCGCGGCAGCTGCGCCTTTATGACGAAGGGAGCGCGGGACAGGGTTATGACCCCGTAGTCGTCCGGCTCCACGGCCGCGCCGGCCTGCTCGATAACGAAGGAAAACTCCTGGGCCGCGGCCGGCAGGGCCAGTATGGCGAGGAATATCGCAAGGGCCACGGCCCCGGCTGCCGGTCGTGCGTAGCGCGCTGTTCTATCCATAAACAAAACTATAGAACGCGAAAGCGAAGCTATCAAGCGCGCGGGCCGCGCTTTTTAATATCGTTAAGCCGGGATCCTAGCAGGCGGCGGAAACGCTCTTCTAAATCGCTATCGTCGGCCACGGCCGCCAGCACGCCCGCGCCTTCTATGAGCGCGCAGAGGCTCTCCGCCTCCGCCTGAGCGGCGGCTGAATCCGCGCAACGCCCCTCCGCGAGCAAACGCTCCGCTAGGGCATCGATGCCCATGCTCAAAGCGTCCTTCATCGCTTGCCTGCGCAGGGGAAGCACGGACAGCAGAAAGCGCAGATAGGCCGATGCGTCGCCGCAGGCCTCCCTTGCCTTGCCAAGCGCGGCCGCGTAACCCTTCCAGAGCGCTTCAAGGTAGGCGGCCGCGCTTAAATCAGGCTCCGCATTTGAGGCAGCCGCCGTGCCTGATACGCTAGCCGCGGGCGAGGGCAGGTAGGAGTTAAAAAAGCGGTCGACGCAGGCATCGAAGAGGCTGGCCTTGTCGGTAAAGTAGTAGTAGAACGCCCCTTTAGATAGCCCGCTAGCCTTAACGAGGTCGGCCATGCTGGCGCCATCCACGCCCTTTTCCAGGAACACGGGGAAGGCCCGCTCCACGATGTCATCGCGCGAAGTTTTCACACCTCCCTCCGCGCGCTGGGGCGGGCCATGCTGAACACATTCGTGCCTTCGAGCGTGTGGCTGGCTAAGAGCCTGAAGCCCCTGCCCTCATACAGCGGCAGGTTGCGTTCGTTCTCGGTGTCCAAGGCTAGACCCGCGCATAGGGGGTCGGCTTCCGCCTCGGCTATGGCTATATCCAACAAGGCCCCGCCTAGGCCCTTGCCCCGGCTCTCTGCCCTCGCGCCGAGCATAACCAGATAGCGCCATCGTCCTTCCGGCAGGGAAGCGCGCGCTATGGCCATATAGCGCTGGAGCCTAGCGAAGCTCCTCCGGGGCAGACGAGCCGCTAGGACTAAAGCCCTGGCCGCTATGCGCGCGAAGGCTAAGGCCGATCCTATACCCGGACGCACAGGGTGTTCTACTATGCTGCAGGCCTCAAGCCGGCCATCGTTGAATGCCCCGAGCAGCTCGTCTCCCTTTATGCGGGCTATATCGAACATGAAGGAAAGGAAGAGGCAGGCCGGCCTGTCTCTGTCAGCCCTGCCGAAGAAGTAGCTGAAGGAAGGGTCCAGGGCAAAGGCGTCGGCCAGTACCTCGATGAAACAGTCTTTGTCGGAGGGACCAAGGGCGCGCAGTTCGATTTGTTTTGCGCCCATAGGCCTGTCCTCCGCGGGCTTCATGCCCCGCCTCCCTGGGCCGCGCTGCCTGCTGCCAGGTAGTGGTCCACCGCGAAGGCATAGGCTACCTTGATATAGAAGAGCAGGGAAATAAAGAGCTGCGCCTCGGGCATGGGTATAAGGAAAAGGGCGCTGAGGCCTAAAGCCAGGAGCAGGCCCGCCGTCGCCGCCTGATCGGCCCTTCCCGCGCGGCCGTTCACGATGCTTGCAGCGGCTATGCTTAAGGCCCAGGCGGCTAGGGACGGCAGAAGGGGCAGTCCGGCGAGCAGGGCAAGGGCCGGCAGATGCAGGTGCACGGCTATGAAGATTCTGCGTTTTGCTGCGCGCCGCGCGTAGAAGTCTGAGGTTCCGCGGGTAAAATTCGCGGCGCAGCCTGCGGCAATATCAAAGGCCAGTAGCAATGCTAGGCTGGTACGCAGGATGCCCGCCGTTATGAGCGTATCCGCGCCTAACACATAAAAAGCCGTTGCTCCTACCGAGCCGGCGAGCAGCACGCCTACCAAGCTGCCCAGAGTCTGCTCTTCTCCGAAAACCTCATGCAGGGCAGAGGGTATGCTTATAGTCTTCATGCTTCCTCCTGGCCATAATAAAAACCGACCGTTTGGTATAATACGGTGAAGCAAGCAAAGCGTCAAGGAGACGATAGAAAACGGGTATGGCTTGGGGGACCAGCAGGCCGGACTCAGCGGCTCAGCCCGCGGTAGCGGGCGTAGAAGAATAGCGCGGCGGTCATAAGCGCGTGGCCGTAGTCTTCGCCGCCAACTAAGTCTATGGCGTCGTTCTCGGGTACGAGCACCACTTCGATATTCTCCTGCTCGTCGAGGCATTGAGGGCGCTCAAGCACGCAGCCTTCGGCTACGTAGGCGTGGAAACTGTTGGTCATGAAGGCGGGGTTGGGCGACAGGACGCCAAGCGGCACGAGCATATCCGCGCGGTAGCCCGTTTCCTCGAGCAGTTCGCGGGCCACCGAATTGGCTGGATCCTCGCCCTTCTCCACGACGCCGCCGGGGAACTCTATGGATACGTGTTCGGTGCCATGACGGTACTGGCGTATCATGACGAATTTGCGGCCCTCGGGCGTGTCCACGACCGGTATGACCCCCGCCCAGTCCGGGGCATCGACTACGTAGAAGGTGCCCTGCCTGCCGTCTTCGGCTATCCGCTCGCTTGAGTCCACGCGGAAAAGCCTACAGTCTGCCAATACGCTGCGCTTAAGTTCCTTCCAATCGCCGGGTGCGTCCATTCCTCTATGCTAGCGCAGGCGGCCGGCTAAAACAAGGCTCAGCGCGGCCGTGCTGCCGGAGCGGCCATGCCGTTCAGGCGCAGGCTTAGGCAGCTCATGGCCTTTACTACGCTGAAGCCCTCGGACTCGTAGAGGCGGAGCGCGTTGCGGTTTCCCGCGTTTACGGAGAGCCCGGCTTCGCGGAAGCCGGCTTGCCTGCAGAAGGCGAGGGCTATGCGCACCAGCGCCCTGGCCAGGCCCTTGCCGCGATGCTCCTTGTCTACCGATAGGGTGCCTATGAAGCCCGAGCCTTCTTCATCGTCCCGTTCCACCCGCAGCGTGCCGCAAGGCGCTCCGTCGGGGGAGAGCGCGAGCATGAGGCCCCCGGGCAGGTATTCTGCGGCGTCCATGAACTCCAGGAGGTCTTCGGGGCGCGTATCCATTGAGCCCTGGAGTTCGCGGAAGTTGCGGTTTCGCACCGCCACGAAGTCTTCGAGGCCTTCGGGGAAAACCCTTGTCGCGCCGCCGGCCATCCCGCCTGAAAGCGTCGCTTGGCCCGGCTTCTCGAGCGCGCGTACGCCGTAGCCCGCGGGCAAATCGGCTTTGGCCTTAGGAACGGATAGCGCTGAATAGGTGGGGGCGGTCATAAGGTAGGCCGTTCGCTCGAAGAGGAAGCCCAGGCCTTCGAAGGCTTCCCTCTGCGCGGCGAGCTCTTCGGGTATGAAGAGGTAGCAGTCGTCGGCCTGGCTCCCAAGCGCCTTGACCCCGGCTTCGAGCAGGGGCCGGTACGCGGTAGCGGATTGGTCCCCGAGCGCGTGCAGTATGGCTACGCGGGCGCGCCGGGCGGCCCTGAAGGAGGGGCTGAGCATAAACGCGGCCGCTCCCCGCGCCGCTCCATTCCCGTCCGTCATGATAAACGAGGGGAAATCCTCTCCAAAGGCCCAGGAGGAGCCGGGTATATACGATTCGTCGTGTTCCGCTCCGTGCCTGGCGCAATAGGCCAGGAAAGCGGACGCGAGAGCGTCCGAGGCTTTCGCTATGCGTGTTACCATGGCCATAGCCTACGCCCGATTAGGCTCTGCGCATAGGGAAAAAACGATTATGCTTAACGTGTAGGCAGGATATTAAAGGCGATTTGCGCGTGGACGATTCTAAGCACATAGTTTACAATAAAGCTCCACAAAAGGGGTTGCGATGACAGCGGAAAAAGCATTCAGGAATGACGGCTACGCCAAAGTAAGCGGCAGGGCAGCCTATGCCGATGATTTCTCGGTGGCGGGCATGCTGCATATGGTACCGGTGTACGCCGAGTACGTGTCGGCCAAGAACCTTCGCGTGCATACTGAGGCGGCGCTCGCCTCTCCGGGTTGCGTGCGCGTCATTACGGCCAAGGACGTGCCCGGACGCACGCATTTTGGCCAGATTGAGAAGGATTATCCCATAATCGCCGTGGACCGCGTGCGTAGCTACGGGGACGTGTGCGCCCTCGTGCTTGCAGAGACCCGCGATCAGGCGCTCGCGGCGGCAGCCCTCGTGCGCGTTGAGGCCGAGCCCTTAAAGCCCGTGCTCACGGTCGAGGAAGCCCTGAACCCCTACGCGCCCGTGGTGCCGGGCTACGGCGATACCAATATCGTGGTGGAGCACAAGCTGCGTAAGGGCGACCCCGACGCGGCCTTCGCCGGCTGCGAACTCATACTCGAGGAAGAATTCCACACCCAGACTATAGAACAGGCTTACCTGGAGCCTGAAGCCGCCCTCTGCGTACCCAGGCACGACGGCGTTATCGAGGTGTACGGCAGCATGCAGCACCCCTTCAGCACCCGGCGCTTCTCCGCGGCGCTCCTAGGGGAGCCGCTGTCCAATATAGAGGTGTACACTATTGCGGTGGGCGGCGGATTCGGCGGCAAGGACGATACGGCCGCCTGCGTATGCGCGCGCGCCGCTCTCGGCGCCAGGCTCACCGGCCGTCCGGTAAAAATGACCTACGATCGCGCCTGGTCCTTCCGCGAAAGCTACAAGCGCCATCCCTATACCCTTAAATACAAGGTGGGCGTGACCAGCGAAGGCCGCGTCATGGCGGTGAAGGCGACTATGTACGCCGACTCGGGCGCCTACCTGTCGGTGAGCCCCTGGGTAACCTGGCGTTCCACCGCCCAATGCTTCGGCCCCTACTCCGTGGACAACGTGCACGCCGACGTGTACGCGGTGGCCACCAACAATATCTTTAACGGGGCCATGCGCGGCTTCGGAGCGCCCCAGGTGAACTTCGCCGTAGAGAGCCTTATGGATATGATAGCCGCCGAGCTCAAGATACACCCCCTGGGCCTGCGGCGCATCAATATGGTGAAGCAGGACAGCCTCACGGTCACCGGCCAGAAGCTCGACAAGCACGTGGTGAGCATGGAAGAGGTCATGAACCGCGTCGTGCATGACATAGGCTACCGCAAAAAGTACGAACAGTGCTCCTTCGGCAAGGCCGAAGGCGACGAGCTCTACGGCATAGGGCTGGCCATAAGCTACCGGGGCGCGTCCCTTGGCGCCGAGGGCATGGACTTCTGCTCCTGCATACTCAACGGGCAGTACGACGGCTCGCTGCTTCTGGAAACCG
Organism: Spirochaetaceae bacterium UBA5200; assembly: GCA_002412825.1. Classification (GTDB taxonomy): domain Bacteria; phylum Spirochaetota; class Spirochaetia; order Treponematales; family UBA12059; genus UBA5200. The sequence goes on along the minus strand of DHVU01000019.1, from coordinate 491,170 downwards.
GCATACACGAGAACGGCCAGGGCTCAGAGAGCGCCATGATACTCATACTGGCAGAAGCCCTGGGCTGCGACCAGAAACGCATACGCTACCGCCGCCCTTCCACGAGCAACGTGCCCGACTCGGGCACCACCGTGGCCACGCGGGGCACCATCATGGGCGGTTCGGCCGTCATGGCGGCCGTGGCCGAGTTTAAAGCCCTGCTCTCCGCCCACCTTGCCGAGCGTCTGCGCTGCAAACCCGACGAAGTGAATTTCCACGACGACAAGATATGGGGCTTGAACTATGAGTACAGCCTGAGCTGGGAAGAGGCCATGCGCGAGCTCTACCTGCAGCGGGTGACGCCCTACGCCTTTGGCAGCTTCAAGGCGCCGGACGTAAGCTGGGACGATACCAACGGCCAGGGCGACGCGTACTTTACCTTCGTATACAGCTGCCAGGCGGTGGAGCTCTCCGTCGAGAAGAAAACCGGCAAGGTAAAACTTCTTAACATCGTAGCCGCCCATGACATAGGCAAGGCCATAAACCGCGCCATGCTGCTCGGCCAGATCTATGGCGGCATTACCCAGGCGGTAGGCATGGCGCTGATGGAGGACTTCAAGCTTGAAGAGGGCAAGCCCGTGGCCCATAACTTCGACGGCTATATCCTGCCGCGCAGCACCGACCTGCCTCCCATGACCGGCATCATCGTGGAGAACCACGACCCCGCCTCGCTCACCGGAGCCAAGGGCATAGGCGAGCCCGCCATCGAGCTCCTCGCCCCCGCCATAGCGAACGCGGTATACAACGCGACGGGCATACGCGCTAAGAGCCTGCCCATCAAGCTCAATCCGGAGGACCTTGCATGAACACGCTTACGATAAACGGCGCGGACTATGAGCCGAGCGACGAGGAACTGGGCCTGACCCTTATGCGCTACCTCCGGGAGAAGCGCTTCCTGCGCGGAACCAAGAACGGCTGCGAACAGGGCCTCTGCGGTACCTGCACGGTGGTGGTCGACGGCAAGCCCCTGCGATCCTGCCGCAGCAGCGTGGAAAAGAACCTGGGCAAGTCCATTATTACGATAGAGGGCATGGAGTATCCGGATGGAAGCCTTCATCCTATACAGCGAGCGTTTCTGGACTCAGGCGCCGTGCAATGCGGCTTCTGCACCCCCGGCATGGTCATGAGTTCCTACGCGCTGCTCCTGCGCGAACCCGCGCCAGACCGCGAGGCCATACGCAAGGCCCTGCGCGGCAACCTCTGCCGCTGCACGGGTTACCAGCAGATCGTCGACGCCGTGGAGCTTGCCTCCCGCATCATGCGCGAGCAGGATCTGCCTGTGGAGGCGGGTTGCCTGGCGCATGATCGATAGCTTCCTCTACGCCGACTGGGACGAGCCGCCCGAGGGTATGGATTTTGAGCTGCCCTACGGGCTCGCCCTGTCCCGCGTCGGCCGGCTCGTGGAAGCCCTGCGCTTATGCGAGGCTCCCGGAGACGCGAAGGCATGGGCCATGGCACAGGAGCTCTATCTCCTGGCGCCGGCTATTATCAACGTCCTCTTGAACTACCGCATATGCGTTGAGTTCGGGCTCATCGTGCATCCCACCGAATACATAGACTTTACCCGTAAACCCGGCTGCGTCGTGCGCTACCTGCCCGAAACCAAGGCTCAGGCTCTTGAGCTCTTCCAGGACGGCATTACCCTTGCCCGCGGCGCGCTGAGGCTTGCGCCCGGCATTCCGGAGGCCATGGACGCCTTCATAGCCAGGCTGCCGCCGGCCCTTAAAGATTTTCTGTACACGTCCAAGCGGGACAAGTACACCTGGCGCGCCTCCGAGCCGGCCCGCGTCGCCGCGCTGGCAAGCGCCGTACGCAAGGGTTCGGCGGGGCAGGCGGACGCGGCTGGCGGCCGGCCCGCGCTGGCAGTCGGCGCGGCCCACGGAGCCATCATGCCCGGGCTCCTGCTGGCGGAATACCTCGACTGCCCGCTGTGGTTCGTGCGCTTCAGCATGTTCAAGCGCAAGGACGCCGAGCCCGTTCTTTCCTCCGTAGACGAGCGCGTCATAGCGGAGGCGGGACAGAGGGGCATGGTGCTTGCCTTTGATGAGGACTGCGCCTCGGGGCTTACCCTACGCACCCTCGTGGACCGCCTGTCGCCATTGGCGCCGAGCCTGCGCAGCGCTTCTATCATACGCCACGCCACCAGCTCCTTCAGCCCCGACTTTTCCGGCAAGACCTGGTGGGACTGAAGCCCTGGCTTAGGCGTCCCGGGCGTCCACTACCTTCTGAACGAGGGGAGCTACCGCGGCGATTAGGGCCTCTTTGGAAACGCCTTCCACCTTCAGCGTGCAATAATGGTTGGTCGCATCCTCGCCATCGAAGGTAACGAGCGAAATAATATTGCCGCCGGCCTTGGCTACCGCGCCAGCCACCGCGGCCAACTCGCCCTGTTTTTCCGGAAGCAGGAGGCTTAAGCGTATGCCTTTCTGCCTAGCGCCGAACATGCCTATGAACAGCCTGAACAAATCCGATTCGGTGATTATGCCCACGAGCTTACCGTCGCGGAGCACGGGGAGCCCCGCTATGCGGTGGTCGTCCATGATCCTGGCCGCTTCCTCGATGGGCAGATCCTCCGTTACCGTGACGAGCTTCTTGCTCATCACCGACTCAACCTTGAGCTTGGATATCAGATAGTGCAGCTCGTAGATGTCTAAGGACGTGGCCGGAGGGGCTGACGCGTGATTCAAGTCTGCGGCGGTGACTATACCGACGAGCTTGCCCGCGGCGTCCGTTACCGGAAGCCTGTGTATCTTCTTTGCCCTCATTACCGCTTGCGCGTCCGATATAGCCACATCGGCCGCTACCGTGATGGGATTCTTTGCCATGCAATTTCCGACGTTCATTCTTTGCCTCCGTATGCCTTGTGCCGCTAGCGCCTTACGATTTCCGTCGGCGCATTCGTTTGCCTATAAGCCAGCTCAATAACTGCCTGTTTAGTATAATACAGCTTACCACGCAAAAGGTAGAGCGAAGATTTTTCCGTCGATATATCCATGCCCTTTATAGCGCTATGTTCTTGCGAGTACGAGTTGAAGCGCCTCGGTTCAGCATAATAGGCATAGATTTATTAAAGCATGACGAGCTGGTATGAAAGCGAAGAATGAGAAGCGCTACATAAAGAACACGGAGAACACGGAAAGTACGGATGGCACGGAGATCAGGGCGGGAGACCCATTTTTCGGCATTCCTCGAATCTCAGTTTCCATCGGCGGATGGTCAGCTTTAAGTCGCGGTCGGCCATTTTCTAATTCTTCGCGCTCTTTGTGAGCTCTGTGGTGAATATTTTTAAGTATAATATGGCCGGTTTCGCAGGATGAGTAGATCCACGGAGAGCACGGAGAACACGGAGTTACGGGCGGGGGTCACTTGGCCCCTCATCGCCGCGCCCGCCCCGTCCTCGAGAACGGCGCCAGCACCAAGCCCGGGCAGCGGGCGCAAACACGCCCAAGCGGCCGAGCTTCCCAGCGGCAAGTCCACCGTCCACCCCCCCCAACCCCCCGCGCCCCCCGGGCAGCGGGCGCAAACTAACCCAAGCCCCCGCCCTCAAGGCAACAGCTACCCAGCTCCTCGCCCCCCACAGCGCCGCGCCCGCCCCGTCCCCGAGATCGTTGCCTGCACCAAGCCCGGGAGCCCAAGGGCGGCGGGTGACGCAAGAAGCGATGCCCGAGCGTTCAGCGAGGGTATCGCTTCGTAAGGCAGGCCCCGCCGCCTATTGGCTCACAAGCTTGGGAGAAAACCCGAACATAGGGACGGGGCGGGCGTGAGTAATGACGATTGCGCATTCCCCTTTGAGGCGCTATCATGGGGCGCGCGCCTTAGCCGCGGGGGTTGTATGATCGAATATGTGGTGGCCGAAAATCCCGATTCTCGCGTGCTTAAGAGAGCCGCTTCCATACTGGAAGGCGGCGGACTTGTCGTGCTGCCTACCGACACGAGCTGGAGCGTCGTGTGCTCCATCGCGTCCAAGGAAGGCATAGCGCGGCTCAAGCGCTTAGGCGAACGCCGCGATAGGCCGCCCACGGTTATGTGCGCCACGCTGTCCTCGGCATCAGAACTCTGCGATATAGATAGCGCGGCCTTCAGGCTCATGAAGCGGCTAACGCCCGGGCCGTACGTGTTCATATTAAAGAGCAGCGTGCGCGTAGCCAAGGATTTTGACCTAAAGCGTCAGGAAATAGGGGTACGCATACCCCGACATAAGGTACCTCTTGCGCTTATGGAGGAGCTTGGCAGGCCTCTTTTATCGGCTACGGCCAAGAAGACTATGCTCGAAGCGGAGTTCGAGGAGCCGGAGTTCCCCGAGGAAATGCTGTTCTCGGGCGGCTGGGAGCTCGAGGACCTTCCGCACGTCGACCTTATACTCGATGGCGGCGAGGACAACGAGCGCCGGCTGGCTACCGTACTCGATCTCCGTAGCGGAGAGGTCGAGGTGCTGCGCCTGGGCTCGGGGCCGTATCCTGACTAGTTAAGTCCGCCTTTAGCTAGCGTCCGCGCGTCCGTACCGCGATCTCTGCCGCGTCCAGACGCTTACGTTCAGCGCTGGAAAGCCCGCCATCGCGCCTGAGCCAATCTATCATATCCAGCTGCTGGCCCAGCGGCACCTTGTCGTCTCCCGTGCGCTCAAAAAGCAGAAAGAGAGCCTCGAGGTCAGGCTTTACCTGCCTGCCTACGCCGAAGAGTCCCGGCAGTTGCGAATACAGGGCATAGCGCATAAAGCGAATTTCCAGCGACGAGGGCTGCTCCTCAGCCAAGTCTTTATAGAGGGCGAGCGCCGCGTTTACCCTGCCGAACTTCTCGCTTAAGCGCCAATCGTGCTTGCCTATGAGGCCCTCGAGCGAGGCGCGGTAGGCGCGGGCTATAGGCGGCCAGCTTGAGATCGCTCCCTTAAAGCGGCTATCCATATAGGCGATGGCGGCCAGGGTTGCTTCCATCGATACGGACGCCCCGTAAAAGTCGGCGCGCAAACGGCTCAGCGTAGGCTCGTCGATACCGTGATAAGCCGCTTCTGAACCTTGCCCATGAAGGGGCGATGCCAACGCCAGGAGCATGAACATACGCGTTACGCGCGATGAGGTAGTCATAGTGGAAGCCTCCCTATATAAGCGTCTCCCGGTAAGGCCAGTGCCTTGGCCCTGGCTTTAAGCAGCCTTGCGATAGTCTGAGCGCTTTCGATGTTCTTGCAGGCTAGCCAGAATGCGCCTCCGCCTCCGCCGCCTGATAGCTTGCCGCCGAGCGCTCCGGCTTCCATGCCGGCGGCTAATAGGTCATCGAGCGTGGGAGTAGACAGGCCCAGGCTTCGCAATACGTTTTGAGCATCGTCAGCCAGGGCTCCCAGCGCGGCAGGGGCTTTGGCATTATACCCGCCGTCAAAGAGCGATGCAGCCTCGTCGGCAAGGCGGCCGAGCTTAGCCATGGCGTCAGCCATGCGTTTATCTCCCGCGCGCATTGCCGCGCCCACGGCGGCCACGTTGGCCGCGCAGGATGATAGCCGCGGTACGGCACCATACACTAATGTGCAGCCGGCGGGTTGAAGCGACTGGGCGCGTGGAGGAAAGGATACGCCCGGACGTATGTGCTGGATGCCGCCTAAGAGCGCAAGGCCGGTATCGACGCCTGAGGGGCTGCCGTGGAAGAGCCTCTCCGCCTCGTTTGCCGCGCGCCACAATTCGTCGATACCACGCGCTTCGTCGGCCGCGCCGCTCGCGCGGGAAAGGCTGGCGAAAAGGACCCGGGCAAGGGCCGCGCAGAGGGCGCCGGATGAGCCGAAGCCGGAGCCGGGGGGTATGTCTCCTTCGACTTCAAGGACGCCGGTGGGCGCGGCTATACCGAATGCGGCCGCGGCGCGGAGGAAGGCATCCCGCACAAGGGGTTCATAGTCTAAAGGAAGCTTCAGTTCAAGCGGGCTGTCGCTCGGCTCCCAGCGCGCTGTCACGCTCCCCGGCAAGGCGCAGCCGAGCGCGCTGTAGCCGTGCACTACGGCGTGCTCGCCGAAGAGCAGGAGTTTGGCCTTTCCCCTGCCTAGGAAAGCCATAGAGGGCCTCCCGTCGCCTTAAGCTCCTTGTAGCCTTCCGCCGCGACGCTTTGCCCGTCAAAGAAAGCCATGCCAAGCTCGTCGCCGGCGCCGCTTGCTTTTACGAGCAGGGGCTTACGGCCAGCGGCCTGCGCTAAGGCTGGCGGCGTATCTATGAGGGCAGGCACGCCTAGGGCATCGCCGAGCGCGATTCCGGCGAGCCGCGCTTCGGCGAGGGCTCTGAGTATTTCGCCAGAATCGCGGGCCTTGGCTAGGGCGAGCGCCGAATGCCGCGAGCGTTCGAGCAATTTTTGCGGGCTGGCGCGGCTTGTGGACAGTCCCGCTCGCCATTCGCTGAAGCGTTTCACGGCGCGAGAGCTTGCTACGGGCGCGGGGCCGGCGAAGAGCAGGGCGGGGGGCAGGGTTAAGTTTGGCAGGGCCTGCCAGCGCGGTTCGGCTCCGCCGCTAAAGAGCCCTATGCCGCCGTGGGCGGAGGCGTATATGTCATAGCCTGAGCCCCTGCCCCCCTGGGCATTGCGATGGCCGAGTAGGGCTGCCTTAAGGGCGAAAGCGCGTAGCTGGTTTGCATCGAGTCCCGCGGCCTTGCCGAGAGTGAGGGCAAGGGCGAGCGCTGTGGCCGCGCTGGAGCCGAAGCCGGCCTTGCGGCCGTCGATATCGAAGAAGGCGCTTGAGTCGAGGACTGTTGCCTGCGGCTGAGGCGCGATTCCGGCCTCACGCCAGAGCGCGGCTGCCGCTTGGAAAACCGCCTCGACAAGAGGTAATTCCTCGGCGTGGCCCGGCGTCCAGCGCGGCGCTGGCCGGCCATCGCTTAAAGGCTTGCGGCCCATGACGGCCTCGACGCTCCAGGTGGAGGCGGGCTGGGCCCTCGCGTATACGCGGGGCTCGAGGGCCAGCGCCACGCCGGGGCCGCCCTCTTCAAGCACGAGGTATTCGCCGGCTATAAGGATATTGCCCGGAACGCTTACGGTCATGGCTGGCCTGTCCCCTCGTCGAGCGTGAGCTCCGGGGCGGGCCCGGCTCCGGTCTCAAGGAGGCTCAGGGACGGCCAGGCCTCAAGCAGGACCCTTTTAATGGCGGCAAGGTCGCCGGCCATGCACAGGATCTTTACCTGGGGGCCGGCGTCCATGGTTTCCCAGGCGCCTATGCCGCGCGCGCGGAGGGCGGCGCAGGCCCGTATGACGGCCATAGAGCCTGGCAGCCAGTAGAGGGCGGGCGGATCGGCGGCCATCGCGGAGGCGTGCATGCGCAGATAGGAGAGCCGCATAAGCTCGCCTAAGCGTTCCTGGTCGCGGCTGGCAAGAGCGCTAAGCGCTTCGCGGGACAGGGTTTTGCTGTCCTTGAGCCAGGCGCGGTAATAGGGCGAGCTGAGGCGCGTGCGCTCCATGGCGCCGCGGGAGGAATCCTCTTTAGGAGCTGCCGAAGTGAGCGCCACGAGTATGCGTAATTCGGGCCAGTAATCGGCGCTATATAGGGCTTCGGCTTTTCTGGCTCCCGCGGGCAGGAGGGTAAAGCCGCCGTACAGGGCGCGGGCCGCCGAAGCCGAGCCTAGCCTGGCCGCTTCGGAAGCAAGCGCGTCCCGGCGTTGTCCCGCGGGCAGGCCCGCAAGGCCGGCGCAGCCTAAAGCCAGGGCCGCGAAACCCGAGGAGGAGCTGGCGAGGCCCGCCGAGGACGGGAAGGAATTCTCGCTTGATACGGAGAAGGAGAGCTCGGTCTTGAAGAGCCGGCGAGCCTCGTTAAAGAAGGAGGCTAAGCGCTCCGGCGGCTGTTCCGCTCCGCCTAAGCGTACCAGGTCAGGTTCTCCTGGAGGCAGGGCGCGGAGCTCGCTGCGCGTATCCAGGCCCGCCAGGGTAAGGGCTATGCTCGTGGTGGCGGGCAGGTTTTGCGTACCCGGCTTTTTGCCCCAGTATTTGATGAGGGCCAGGCTGGGCGAGCTGCGTACCCTGGCCAGGGCGTAGGCGCTCATACGCGGCTTTCCGTTTCCCCGCCGCCCCGGCTCGCCTTGAGCGAGGCGAGCGCTTCGCGGGCGGCGTCCACGCTGTAGCTGCCCTTGAGCGCTATAAGCTCGGCCGCCTTCCTCGTGTCCTCGCCCCGCGCGCCTGCCTTGTAAGCCAGCCGCGCGGCGTGCAGCTTCATATGCCCCTGCTGTATGCCCCCGGTAACTAAGGCTAAAAGGGCGGCAAAATTCTGGGCCAGGCCGAGCGCGGCCGCTATGCGCGCCAAGCGGCGGGAATCGGGATTGCCTAGGAGGCGTAGCGCCGCCTTGGCGCCGGGGTGCAGGTCTACCGAGCCGCCTACGCTGCCTAAGGCAAGGGGCAGTTCTATGGAGCCCTCCAGCGAGCCCTCGCGTAGCGCGTAGTGTGATAGCGATCGTATATGACCCGAGCGGGCTGCCCAGGCGTGGGCGGCGGCCTCCACGGCGCGGGTGTCGTTGAGCGTGGCCTGGGCAAGGCTGGCTATGCCGTTCATGATGCCTTTGTTTTGGGTAACGGCCCGCCGCGGGTCTTCGTTAGCGAGCCTGCAGGCAAGCTCTATGCGCCTGGCCGCCTCCCCTGGCTCGTAGCTGCGGCAGTAGGGGGCGAGGCGCTCGAGGGGCAGGCTGAAGCGCGCGCGGGCGAGGCGCTTGGGAGATGCGTTGGACAGTATGCACATGAGGCTCGCGCCGCCGCTGAGTTCCTCCGCTAGGGGACGGACGGCTTCGGCCGCGGTGTTGAGTATATTGGCGCCCATGGCGTCGCGCACGTCAATGGATAGCTCGAGGGCGACGAGGCCCGTGTCGGGCAGGCGATGCACGGAGAGCTCTTTAAGGCCGCCGCCGCGCTTCTCAAGCGAGCCTTGTATGGCGGAGAGACGGGCTCGTATGGCCGATGCCGCCGGCGGGCTAGAAAGCGACCGTTCGCCGTCCGCGCTTACGTTTTCCAGGTATACGTAGGCATCCATTACGGCCTCGTCGGCCTCGGTTGTGAAACCGCCGCCCCCGGCTATGATATGGGCCGCGTAACCCGCCGCCGCTATTACCGAGGGCTCTTCCACCGCGAGCGGCAGGTCCAAGAGCCTGCCGTCAATGAGGAAACCCGAGGCTATGCCCAGAGGTAGGGTAAGGGCGCCTACGGCGCTCTCGACGAGTATGTCGGCCAGCTCAAGGGCCTCATTGCCCGCGTTGCCCGCCGCCCTATCGTCATCGCTGTCGAAGTAGAGCCCCTCCCAGAGCGCTTTGCGTTCCCTTGCCGCTAATTTCCTGAAGCTGGCGGGCAGGCTGTCTGCGCCTTGTCGCTCCGCGGCGCTCATGAGCGGCGCTCCAGGCTATAGGCTACGAGCTCCTTAAAGGCGCGCGCGGCCTCGGGGGGAGCCTTTGAAAGGAGGGCAGCTATAGCTTCCTCAGCCTGACGGCCATAGTCGCGCATCATGGCTAGGAGTTCCGCGCGTACGCCTAAGCGTTCGAGCTCGGCGCGCACGTAGGCCGCGTCGTCGGCGCTCGCTGCGCGTCCGGAAAAAATGGCGGCGAGCCTAGCCTTGTTGTCGCCTTCTGCCTTTTGTAGCAGGCGCAGCCTGAAGAGGGTCTTCTTGTCTTCGCGTATATCGGCCCCCACGGGCTTGCCCAGCTCTTTCTCATCGGCGAAGAGCCCGAGCTCGTCGTCCTTAAGCTGGAAAAGGAGGCCGAGGCGCTCGCCGGCCTCTTCAAGGGCTAGGCGCTCTTCGTCGGCCGCGCCGGCTATAGCCGCCCCGAGCGCGAGCGGTAGGCTGAAGGTATAGCGGCCTGTCTTGTAGCGGTAGAGCCTGAGTATGTCTTCCTCGCCGGGTTCGGCCGCAGCGTCGCGGAAGGGGTTGGTGGAGCCGGGCATGAGCGCTCCGTTCACCACGTCCTGCATCTGGGCTACGCCCACGAGGCAGAGCTCGCGGGCCGCTATGCCCGCCGCCTTGAGGGCGGCAGCCGCTTCGGCGGGCAGCTCGGACAGGAGCTGAAAGGCGGCAAAATAGGCCAGGTCGCCTGCGCATATGCCCAGAGCCTCGCCGTAATGCGCGGGGTCGCCGTACGCGCCTCGCGTAAGCGCGGTTTCGTAGCCCACGTGGAGCGTGGGTAGGCCGCGGCGCACGCGGTCGCGGTCCATAATGTCGTCGTGCACGAGGAGGCCCGACTGGAAGAGTTCCATGGCCGCGCCGGCTAAGCGCAGTGCCTCGTCGTCCTTAGAGGAGGGGGCGGAACCCTTGGCCAGTTCGTAGCCCAGGCGCACGAGGCAGCCGCGCAGCATCTTGCCGCGCGCGCTGAACTCGGCGAGGCGATTGGCTGCGTCGGCGCCAAGGTCGCTCGATACCCGCGCGTAGTCCCTGCCGTAGTCCGATAGTGAGCGGTCAATAGTTTCCGCTATGCCCCGCTTAGCGGCGGCGAAGTATTCCAGCATGCCGCTCTCCTTTATATGCCGAGGGTCCAGCCCATGCGGAGGGCCGCGAAGAATAGCGCCTGTATAAGCACGTACACGCCCGCGAGCGAGCCAGAGGCGGCCGATGGGCCGCCGCCCGCCGCGGCGCGCCGTACCAGCTTCCTGTAGGCGAAGGATGAGGCAAAGGCTATGACGAACCAGGCCAGGTAGTTCTGCAGGGGTATGAAGCCTTCCGACCAGGTCCAGTAGTTAAAGAGTATGGCTACGGGCTCCATAATCCAGTCAAAGCCCGTGGCTATAACGCCCGCGATGACTGAGGCCAGGAAATCGGAACGCACGCGGCGCTCGGCCATACGAATGGCGCCGTATACCACGAGTACCCAGTTAAAGGCTATGACCAGCGGCACGTCGAAGGCGGCCAAACCAAGGGTGGGGCCATAGCGGTAGGCGCCGAATACCAGGCCGGTGGCCACGCCCAGGGCTTCCAGGAAAAAAGTGATGCCGTAGATGATAAAGGCCCAGAGGCCGAAGCGCAGGCCTCCCGAGCCCAGGCTCGGCAGTATGACCGCTATGCCGCAGCCGAGCAGGAACCAGGGGGTCATGCCCAGCATGAGCGGCAAGGTGGGGCGGTACAGGTGCCCCGCGGCGCCTACCGCAAATAGAATGACGATGAGAGCGGTGACGATGCGGCCGTAGCCCAGTTCGTCGGTCCGGCGCTTGGCCAGGGCAAAAAGACCTTCGCTTTTAATGCGTGCCATGTTTCCTCACAAGTTCTGCGGTGATGCTGCCCGAGAGCAGGGCCAGCGGCATGCCGCCGCCGGGATGCGCGCTGCCGCCGCTAAAGTACAGCCCCCGTATGCGCCGGGAGCGGTTGGCGTGGCGGAAGAAGGCCGAAAATCGGTCGTTGGATGCTATGCCGTAGAGGCTGCCGTAGGTGGAGCCCGTGTCGCGCTCTATGTCCGCGGGGGTAATAAGCTGCTCCGTTTCGATGAGCGGCTCTATATCCCGGCCCAGTTCGCGGCCGAGCCGGGAGAGTATGCGGGCTTTGGCCCCTGCCGCAAGAGCCTGCCAGTCCTGGCCCGAGTTCCGGGGAACGTTGATGAGCACAAACCAATTCTCGCAACCGGCAGGCGCGTCTTGGGGAGAGGTCTTGCTGGTGATATTCACGTACATGGTTGGGTCGTCGGGCACGAGGCCTTCGTCGAAAATGCGCGAGAACTCCCGCCGATAATCAGCCGAGAAAAAGATATTATTACTTGATAACTGTTCGAAGCTCGTTTTTATACCCCAGAGGAATACGAGGCCCGATGACGAGGGCTCGAGCGCTTCGTAGCGCTTCGCCTCAGGAGCGTCTGGCTGGCCGAGCAGCCTGCGGTAGGTGGACAGCACGTCGGCGTTGCTTATCACGATATCGTAGTTTAGCTCTTTTCCGCCCACCCGTATGCCTGTGGCGCGCGCGCCGGCCTCGTCGGTGAGGATAGCCTCCACCTCGCTAGCCATATGGAAGCGCACTCCCGCGTCGCGGGCGGCGGCCTCCATGGCGCGGGGAACGCTTACTATGCCGCCTTCCACCGCCCAGCCGCCCCACCGGTATTCCACGTGGGGCACTATGCGCATGGTAGCCGGGGTCTTATACGGGTCCGAGCCGTTGTAGGTGGCGTAGCGGTCGAAAAGCTGGACGGCGCGCGGGTCGCTAAAGGCCGCGGCGTTGGCGGCATGGAGGCTGCGCAGCGGATCAATGGCCGGCAGGCGCAGTATGGACCAGAGCCCCGAGGGCGATAGGTAGGTGGAGGCCTCGTGGAGGCTATGCTTAAGGAAGAGCTCCCCGGCTACGCTCCATACGCGGCGGCCTTTTTTTAAGTAGCGCGACAATTGCGCCGCCGTGGCGCCGGTAGCGCGCTCCAGTTCAGCGCCGAAACGCAGCTCGTCGGCGTAGGAAGAAAGCCGCGCGCCGTCTTGGTAGAAATAATTGCATATGGGCTCAAGGGGGATAAGCTTGAGCCTGTCCTCCATGCGCTCGCCGAGCGCGCTGAAAAATTCTTTGAATACCCACGGCATAGTAAAGAGCGAGGGGCCGGTGTCGAAGCGGTATCCGCCTAGCTGGCGGCTGGCGGCCTTGCCTCCCGCGTAGGGCAGGCGTTCATAAATGTCTACCTTGTAGCCGGCCTTAGCCAACAAGGCCGCCGCGGACATGCCCCCAAGGCCTGCGCCTACCACCGCTACGGATAGCGCTCGCGATGGCGCGGATAAGGCGCGCGGTTTAGCCATCAGGCGCCCTTCCTATCGGCTGCGCGCTTGCGCTCCCGGCGTCGCTCGAAAAAGGCGCTGAACAGGTCAAAGAGCACGAAGGCCAGGAGCAGCATCGCGAAGCTATAGACGAAATCCTCTATGGGTATGCTGCCCGCACGTATGCCCAGGTTCCGTTTATCGTCGTACAGCACCACGGGCTTGCCCGTGAGTATGCCGTTGGCTAAGAGAAAGGGCGCATAGGTGATGGCCATGGCCAGCCAGAAATTGCGCGAGCGCAGGCTCTTAGGCGCTAAGAGTTCGCTGGCCGCCAGGGTAAGGGCGGCCGCAATCAAGACGACGCCGGTGTAGGTACGTCCTATCAAGGCTACGCCCAGTACGGCCAAGATGGCTGAAAGGGCGAAGAAGAGAGGGCGAGGCAAGGCAAACGCGGCGTCCTTGAAATAAGACCGTACGCAGGCCAGTATAAAGATGCAGGCATAGGGCACGACGACGAAGAACAGCCACTCGCCCATGGGCAGCAGGAGGAAACGGAATTCGCCCGCGTAAGCGGGATTAAACGACCATACGGCGCTGGCGGTCTTCCATATATCCCAGGCGCCGTAGATAAGCACGATGAGGCCTATGGAGCCGAATACGGCGGGCCATTTTTTGTAGAAGGCCACGCGCTTGTCGAAGGACAGCGCAAGTGGCCCGGCCAACACGAATAAATCCAGCATAATATAGAAATTCATATCAGCCTCGCAGGTAGTTCAGGATGGCCCCGCGCACGATGCGGCCCTTGCTCGGCTTTACCTTGCCCTTGAACACGACCATAGGATCGGCCTCTATCACCGATCCCGTCCAATCGTACATATCGCCGGCGGTTTTTATAGCGGCGCGCGAGCGGCGGCTTATGTAGCGGTAGCCCTTGACGGCCTCCTCCTGCCAGGCGCGGTAGCGGGCAAGCTGGGCGCGCAGGAAAGCCGCCCAGGCTTCAGGGTCGGCGGCTGCGTCCGCCTCATTGGGCAGCCAGTCGGCGGGGTAGGGCGAACCCTGCACGGGCAGGTAGCGCCTGCCGTAGCGGCGATCCTCGTCCACGTCGCGTATGAAGTTTATGATTTGCATGGCCCTGCCCAAGAGGCGCGCCGAAGGCTCGGCTTCCGGCGGCAGCCCGAGTATGCGGGCCATGAAGAGCCCTATCACCTCGGCCGAGCCGTACACGTAGGCCAGCAATTCTTCCTCGCTCTGGTAGATGCTCTTGGTAAGATCCGCGCGCATGGCGTCGAGGAAGGCGTCCGTCCAGGCGGGCTCAAAGCCGCGCTTCTTGGCCAGGGCCACGTAGTCGTCTATGACCGGGTCGCCAGCGGGCTCGCCTGCCAGGGCGGCGCGGTAGGCGGCCTCGAAGCGCCTAAAGCCTTCGGAGTCCTGGGGCAGGGCATCAACGTAGTTATCCGCCACGCGCACGAAGCCATAGAGCACTTCCACTTCCCGCATGACGGCCTTGGAGAAGAAGAGGCTGGAATTAAAATAGGTGGTGCTGCCCGCCTTGAATACGCTTTTCTGCAGGGTGTCGGCCATGGCGCTCAGCTCCGCGCCGCTATGCCGGCTGCGAGCTCGGCCGCTATGAGCACCATGGGCACGCCTATGCCGGGGTGGGTGTACTGCCCCGCGTAGAACAAATTTTCCACCTTTTTGCTGCGCATGCTCGGGCGGAACACGGCGCTCTGGCCCAGGGTGTGCGATATGCCTAAGGACGTGCCCTTCCACGCGTTGTAGTCGCGGGAGAAGTCGCGCTGGCTGTATATGCGCTTAACGACGATGTGTTCCCGTATACGCTCGCCGGATACCTTCTCCGCGTGGCGTATGGCCATGTCCGCATAGGCTTCCCGCGTGGCGTCGTCGTCCTTAAGGCCGGCGGCCACCGGCACCAGCAGGAATACGTTTTCGCAACCGGGCGGGGCCATGTCGGGGTCGGTCTTGCTTATGCAGGAAAGGTAGAAGCAGGGGTCCTGGGGCCAGGCAGGCCGCTTGAATATCGTGTCGAAGTGTCCGTTCCAGTCTTCCTGGAAGTACAGGTTATGGTGGGCAAGGCTGGGCAAGGTTTTGGAAAGGCCCAAATATACGACGAAGAGCGTGGGGGCGACGACGCGGCTCTCCCAGTAGCGCTTTTTCAGGCTGCGATATTCTGGGGCGAGCAACTGCGTCTCCACGTGGGCATAGTCTGCGTTGGCTATGACGATATCCGCCTCGACGGCGAAGCGCTCGCCTAAGGTATAGCCGTCAGCGTTGAGCCTACGCGCCGTTACGCCGCGTGCTTTTCCGTTCGCTACTTCTATCGCCTCCACCTCGCTTGACAGTTGGAAGCGCACGCCGCGCGATTCGGCCAGGCGCCGCAGGGCGTCGGCTACCGCCACGAGGCCGCCCAGCGGATAGTACACGCCTTGGCTTAAGTCCACGTGGGACATGATGGAGTAGAGCCCAGGTGCGTCCTTAGGCGCAGTGCCTAAGAATACCATGGCGTACTCGAGTATCTGCCTCGTGCGCCTGTCTTTGAAAAGCCTGGATACCTCGGCGTCCAGGTTCCCCAGAACCTTGAGTTTGAGGCCCTCGCGTATCATGCGCTTATTCAGGAAATCGAAAATCGAGCGGTACTCTCTGTAGAGGAATTCCTTCATGGCTATGTCGTATTTGTAGCCTGAATTCGCCAAGTATTTTTGCAACTTAACGCCTGAGCCCGGCTCAAGGCTCTCGAAGAGGGCCGTCACGGAGGCGGGGTCGCTATGCACATCTCTGCTGTCGCCGGGGCCGTAGAGTAGGCGGTACGAAGGATCGAGGCGCTTCAAGCTATACCAATCTTCTCGCTTCTCCCCGAAGAGCGCGAAGTAGCGGTCGAACACCTCGGGCATGAGATACCACGAGGGGCCCATGTCGAAGGTGAAACCATCCTTCTTCCATACCCGCGCCCGTCCGCCCGCCTGATCGTTCCTTTCCAACACGGTTACGTCGAAGCCATCCTTGGCCATGAGGGCCGCGCTGGCCATGCCGCCTATGCCGCCGCCCACTACCGCTACTCGCCGTTTTTCGTTAGATTTCATGGGAATAATATCGGGCTCTCCGCGCCGTTTGGCAAGCTTTGCGGCCAGCTAAAGCGCTCTACATTATTTTATTATTTTCTTTGCCTTTTTGACGCGCTCTTAATTATTTTAGTTAATCATTACTGTTTTTGTTGTATATGCCTGCGGCTCGATAGATAAGCCTGCGGAAAGGATACCTAAGATGAAGACCATGAAGGTAGGAATAGGCGATATCAGGGTATATGTTCCCCGGATGAAGATGGAATTGAGCGAACTGATTGAAAAGCGCGTAGCGGAAGACCCCAACTTGGAGAAGCACTTCAACCGGGCTAAAGCGGTAACCGGGCAGCGCGCCATTCGCTTTCCCGCTCCTGGCGAGGACAGCGCCACTATGGCCGCCGAGGCCGCGTATGAACTGATGGCCGATAACTCAGGCAAGGCCTTAGCTAACCTCCGCTACATAGCGGCGGGCACCGAGACCGGCGTCGATCATTCCAAGCCTCTGGCTAGTTACGTGCAGGGCATGCTGCAGCGCTCTGGCTTACCCGTTCCTTCGAGCCTGGCCACCTTCCAGGTACAGCACGCCTGCGCCGGCGGCACCCTCGGCGTCCTGTCGGTGGCGGGTATGCTGGCCGCTTCGGGCCGCGATGAGACGGGCCTTGTGCTTGCTACGGATATATCACGCTATACCTTGCGCAGCACCGCGGAAATCACGCAGGGCGCCGGAGCCGCGGCCGTGCTCATAGAGGCCAATCCGCGCCTCCTTGAATTAGACCTGGGCTCCACGGGCTACTGTTCCCGCGACGTCGACGATTTCTTTAGGCCCTTAGGCTCGGTTACCGCCAAGGTCAAGGGATCATATTCCATGGACTGCTACAATCAGAGCTTGGAGGAAGCCTTCCATGACCACGCGGCGCGCTCAGGTACCGACCCCGTCTCCCTGCTTAACGACACCGATTTCGTCGTTCTCCATACCCCTTTCAGGAATATGCCCGAGATGGCCATGAAGAAACTCTTGTCTTCCCAACTGGGTCTGGACGAGCCCCAGGCCATAGCATGGCTCGAGGAACGCGGATTCTATCGCGGCGTTGACCCCATAGCCGACATTGGCAATGGCTACTCTGCAAGCCTCTACCTGTTTATGGCCTTCCTTTTGAAGGACCGCTACGCTAAACTGGGCGATGACATCGTGGGCAAGAAACTGCTGATTGCCTCTTATGGCTCAGGCAACATCATGACCGTCACCACGGCAATCGTAGCGGCCGGGGCGCCGGCGATTATTGAGCGCTGGAAGCTCGACGAGATGATGGCCGCGAGCCTGCCCGCCAGCATGGCGGATTACGAGCGCTGGGCCGAGGGCACCGGCCTTGGCTATGGCGAGCGCGTAGAGGCCAGCGAGGCCGCGTCGCGCTTTAGGCTTATAGGCATACGCGAAGACGGCTTTAGGGAGTACGACCATGAACGAGACGGGATCGATCAGCCAGAGGAAAGCAAAGCATCTGTCGATTTGTCTCGATCCGTCGCTCAGGTCGGTTGAAGGCTCAGGCGCGGGCTTTGAAGGATTGTCCTTCCGGCACCGTGCCCTGCCCGAAATAGCCCTGAGCGAAATCGATACATCGGTAGACTTCCTTGGCCGGAGGATAGCCCTTCCCTTTTTTATATCCTGTATGACCGGCGGCTCGAGCGAAGGCTTTAAGCTCAATAAAGATCTGGCCAGGGCCGCTCAGGAGCTCGGCGTGCCGGTGGGCACGGGCTCGGTGCGCGTGCTCCTTGAGCATCCGGAACTCGACGAGCATTTCGCCCTGAAAAGCTACGCGCCCGAGGCCATACTCCTTGCCAATATCGGAGCCGTGCAGCTGCGCGATACCCTGCCTGAGCGCCTCGACGACATTATGGGGCGTATATCGGCGGACGCCCTCGTCGTCCATATAAATCCGGGGCAGGAATTGTTCCAGGACGATGGGGACAGCGACTTTCGCGGCCTAAAAAGCGCTATAGCCGCATTCATAGCGCGCGCCCCTTATCCGGTAATAGTCAAGGAGACCGGCTTCGGCCTGGGCCCACAGGACAGCCGCTTCCTCTTGGAAGCGGGCGCGGCCTATGTGGACCTGGCAGGCTCGGGCGGCACCAACTGGATAGCCGTTGAAGGCTACCGGGGAGAGGGCGAAGACACGGCGGCCTCGCGGGAGTTCGACGGCTGGGGCTATAGGACGGCGCCGCTCCTGGCCGCTTCTCCGGTGGAAAGCGGCAGGATACTGGCCTCGGGCGGGCTGCGCAGCGGCATGGACCTGGCCAAGGCCCTGGCCCTCGGAGCGCATGCCGCCGGCATGGCCCTGCCCCTGGCGCGGGCGGCCAGCGAGGGCGGAGCCCAGGGCGCCGTGCGCTTCGTGCGCCGCCTGGAGCGCGTGCTCCGCTCGGTAATGCTGCTTACCGGCTCTCGAACGCCAGCCGAGCTTCAGAGGCCGGGCGTTCTGACGCGGAGCACTGCCTTCGATGAGGAAGCCCGCGGCATGGAGTGGCCGCTGGGCTAGGGGCGGCCCGCCTTCGCCCCTAGCCGTTCATCGTTAACTTGGCATAGTCCCGGTTGGACGAAGGCGCTCAAGCCTGGTTTTCGCTCCGCATGATCTTAACGGTTTCTTCCATAGCCCCCCCTATGCCCTTCTGGAAGTGGTACAGGTCGTTGCCCATGATGAGCATATTTGCGCCGGCTGCTATCAATTCCCGCGCGTATTCCGCCGTTGGGGGCACGCAGGGTGCCATTACCCCTATGCCCCGGGGCCCTGCCAGTTCGACCAAGCGCTTAAAGGCGTAGGCCACTTTCGGGTCATCCATCTTGTAGCGTATGGGCACGCCTATGGACAAGGCATAGTCGAGCGGCCCGAAATTGATAGCGTCCACGCAGGGATGATTCATGATCTCCTCTATGTTGTCGGTAAACTCGTAGTCCTCGTCCATGGGTATGATCATGGTATGCTCGTTCTGCGAGCGTATATAATCTTCCCACTTAAAGCCGGGGCCGCCGAAGCCGGCGGCGCGAACCGCCGAGTCCGCCCCGCGCCGCCCTAAGGGCGGGAATTTGACGGCGTGCACCATATCGCTTACGTCCTTGGCAGTCCGCGTGTGCGGCACGATAACGCCTTCAGCGCCCATCTCCATGAGCTTACGGAGCGTTACCTCGTCGGTATCCGCCGTGCGCACCAGCGGCGATACCCCCGTTCTTAAGGCGCTCATGATAAGCTTCTCTATGCCGTTGGCCGCGTCGATAGGCGTATGCTCAAGGTCTAAGAACACGAAGTCATAGCCATGGTTGCCTACGGCCTCGACAACGCAGCAGGCGCCAGTGAACACGGCTATGCCGTACACCGGGCCATTTTTCATTTTTTCTTTCAGCTTCATCAGTATTCCCCTTCCGCTACATGAGCAGTGACGGCAGCCACAGGCTCAGTTCCGGTATAAAGGTGACTAAGAGCAGCACGATAACATTACAGAGTATGAAGGGCATGGCCGCTTTGAAAATATCGATGATAGGCAGGTGGGCGATTTTATTACCCGCGTTGAGGCACATGCCCAAAGGCGGCGTAACGAGGCCCACGGCCGTTCCCACTATCATGATGGTGCCGAACTGCTCCGCCGAAATGCCGAAGTGCAGGGCGACGGGCAGGAATATGGGCGTTATGAGAAGCAGGGCCGGCGTTACGTCCAGGAAGGTGCCGACGAAGAGTATGAGCAGGTCTAAAAGCAGGAGCACCCATATGCGGCTTACCTGCAGGTCGAGGAAAAAAGTCGCTATGATCTGGGGCACCTTCTCCATGGCCATTACCCAGCCGAATATCATAGAGAAGCCTATGATGATCATAACCGATGCCGAGGACGCCGCGGTCTTCCGCAGTATTTCCGGCAGGTCGCGCAGGTTCAGCTCCTTGAATACGAAGAAGCCTATAAGCAGGGCGTAGAGCACCGCAATGCCCGCTGATTCCGTAGGCGTAGCTATGCCGAACACGATGCTGCCTATGATGAGCGCCGGCATGATCAGCGCAAGGAAGCCCTCCTTGCTCTCGCGCAGGAAGCCCCGCATGGGCTTGTCCGGTATATCGAGGCTCTGCAGATGCTTGGCGCGCTTATAGATCTGCACGGCTAACAACTGGAAGAGCCCTATCATGGCGCCTGGTATGAGCCCCGCCAGGAAGAGCCTGCCTATGGACGCCCCCGATACCATGGCGTAGGTGACCATGGGCACGCTGGGCGGAATAATCATGCCCATGGTCGAGGATGCCACCGTTATGCCGGTAGCGTAGGCTTTAGAAAAGCCCTTTTTTTCCATGGAGGGTATGAGAATGGAGCCGAGGGCAGAAGTGTCGGCAACGGATGAGCCCGATATGCCGCCGAAGATCATGCTGGCCACGACGTTCACCTCGGCTAGGCCGCCCTTGATAGGCCGGACGACATGGAGGCTGAAATCGATAATCCTCTTGGTTATGCCGCCGCGGTTCATGAGGTCCCCGGCCAATATAAACAAGGGCAGGGCTATCATCATGAAGGAATCGGTGCCCGCGAATATACGCTGGGGCACCATGGCGAGGAAGGAGGGGTTCGTAAAGAGCAGGTATACGACGCTCGAGGCGCCAAGGCCTATATATATGGGCACCCCTATAGCGGAGGCTACGCAAAAGGCGAGGAAGAGGATGAGCATGCTCATTGGGCCGCCTCCCGGCTGAAGACGATTTTCAAGCGGCGATAGATTTTTCCCAGCTCAACGATGCAGGTTAGTATGCAACTGAGCGGCAGGAGGGCGTAGAGCCACTTAAAGGGTATTTCCAGCCCGGGCGTGAGCAGATTGCCGGATACGGCTATCCATCCGAGCGAGTACTTGAATACGATCGCTAAAATGGCAATGACGATCATGGAAACGAGTATGCGGAGCGCGGCGACACCGCGGGGCTTTAGGCGGTCGTAGATGAAATCGATCTCTATATGCTCCTCGTCCCGGGCTACCATGGCGGTGCCGAGGAAGGTCGTCGCCACGAAGAGCACGGAAATGAGTTCTTCCGACCATACGGTAGTGATCGAAAGCACATAGCGGAAGAAGACGGATATGATGACGACGAGCGCCATCGCGCCCATCAAGGCAGCGCACAGCGCACGCAGCGCGCCGTCCAGGAATTTCGCGGCCTGGAATTTCATGCTCAGGACTCCTCGTATAGGCGCCGGGTTGAGAAATCCGGGAGCCGCGCGTCTCTTTGACACAAGCTGTCTCCCGGATTGTCAATGCTTATTTGGCTGCGGCTTTGATGGCGTCGATCTCGGCCTGGGTGGTAACGCCCTCGGCTATGAACATAGCGTATACCTCGTTCGCCTTGTCCTTAAAGGCCTGGCGCTGGGCCGGCGTAAGCACGGTCACCTGGAGCGCGTTCTTCATTACCTCAAAGGCCTTTACCCCCGCTATCTTGTTGAGCTGGTTATTGTACTTCATCGACTCGACGGCGGCGTCCTTGACTATCTTCTGGTACTCGGGAGATAGCGACCTGAACCATGCGGGGTTTACGTTAAAGGGATCGGGGTGGAACTGATAGTCTACTACGGTCAGGTACTTCTGTACTTCGTAGAATTTCATCGCTTCGATATTGACGAAGGGATTCTCCTGGCCGTCGGCTACGCCTGTCTTCAGGGCCATGTAGGTTTCGCCGTAGGGTATGGTCACCACGTTGGCGCCGAAAGCCTCCAGGGTCTTTACTATGGTCTTTACGCCGGGGGCGCGTATCTTGAGGCCCTTAAGGTCCTCAGGCTTGACGATGGGCCGGGTGTTGTTCGTGATCTGGCGGAAGCCGCCCGCGTCGCCGGTGGTAAGCACGAGGAGGCCGTTCTTCTCGGCTTCGGCGGCTATCTTCTCTCCTATGGGGCCCATGGTCACCTTCTCGAGCCCGTCCAGGTTGTCGAAGAGGAAGGGCAGGGTGTAGGTAAGGAGGCGCGGCGATACGCGCTCGAAGAGGCCGCCACGGGTGGCCTGCAAGGTGCCGAGCTTGGTGGCGTCGAGCATGGCCGCTTCGTCGCCTAGTTGGGCCGCTGGATAGATTTCTACGATGATACCCATGTTTGAGCGGGCCTCAACGAGTTCCTTGAATTTAAGCAGCGACTCATGGCGGGGATGGGTTACCGGCTGGGCATGGCCGATCTTCATGATGATGGGTTTTGCTACGGCGGTTGGAGCGGCGGCTTCCTTGCTTCCGGCCGCGAACAGCGCGGGCGCAAGGACGGCGGCGATAAGGATGGCTACGATCAACTTCTTCATTGGGTCCTCCTTGGCGGCTTGTTTCATCCGCCGTTCGCTTATCGTAGGCCGTGGCAGAGAATCGTGCGTTTTAGCTTGATGCGTTCTCTTTAGGAATCTTGCTCCTGGCGGGGCGATCGTATGAGCGGCTTTGGATTTTTCTTGGCTACGCTGAGCGCCCTGTATTCGGAGGGGCTTATGCCTTCCCGCCGCTTAAAGGCGCTGGAAAAATAGCTGGGATCGCTGAAACCGGCCAGGTCGCATATGCGCTTCATGGGCAGGGCCGGATCAGCGAGTAGTTCCTTAGCCCGTTCCATGCGCTTGGCGCAGAGGTAATCGGTGAAGGTATTCCCGGTTGCCGCATGGAAAACCCTGCTGAAATGGAACTTGCTCATGCCAGCGGCTGCGCTGGCGTCCTCAAGCGTGATAGGCGTATGCCAGCGCTCCGCGATGAAGGCTAGGGCGGCGTCAATGGCTTTGCGTTGCGGTTCCGCCTTGAGCCTGGCCAGCTCTTCGGCGAAAGCGCGGGCCGCGAAGAGCAGGCAGGCTTGGGTCTCGGCGCGATCCCGTGCCTCCCTGAGCATGTCGAAAGCCGCATCGCGCGCGGATAGGCTGCGCCCGAACTCGGCTACCATGCTCCGGTCTATGGCGTTGAGCAGGCCGTGGGCTGCGCGACGGGCCTCCTGCACCCCCCCATCGGCGCGTACCGCCATATCGAAGAGACGCTTGGCCGCGCGCTCAGCCTGTTCCGGAAGGCCCTGCCGCAGCGCGTCGAGCAGAGTGCCTTCCGCTTCCCGAAGATGGCCTGCGGTCAAGGCGCTTTCGCCTGGCTCCAGTGCGCCGGCTTCCTCAAGGGAAAGTACGGCTCTGGCCAGGGCTTCCCTGAAGGCGATTTCAGATACCGGTTTTACCATGAAGTCATCGGCGCGAACCCTGAAGGCCGCCCTGGCGGAATCAAGCTCGCCAAAGGCGGTAAGGAAGAGTATACGCACCCTCGAGTCGGTAGCGCGTATCTCTTCGGCCGCCTCCACTCCGCTCTTGCCCGGCATCTTTATATCCATGATGATGATATCGGGGCGGAAGACCTTCGCGGCGTCGACTGCCTCGACGCCATTAACCGCCTCGCTTATCGCGGCGAAGGGTGGCGTGAAGCCGGCGGCGAAAAAGCGTACGCAGTCCCGCTCGATTTTTTCGTCGTCCACGATCAAGAGCCGCAAGGCGCGTTTCACAGGTCGCCTCCGCTCAGGACTATTTCAGCCAGGGTGCCTCCGCTATCCGCATTGCGTATGCTGAAGCTTTCCCGATCGCCGGTAAACAGCTTGAGCCGGTCGCGCACATTAGACAGGCCAATGGATGAGGTGTGGCCCCAGCTTTCCTTTTCGCGCGAGTGGCGGATAGCGTTTAAGCGCGCTGCGTCAAGGCCTATGCCGTTGTCGCTCACCCGTATGCGTACCGCCTGTCCGCGGGCAAAGGCTTCCACCCGGATAATCCCTCCGTCGAGCTTGGGTTCAAGGCCATGGATAAAGGCGTTTTCTACTAAGGGCTGAATGCTAAAGGCGGGGAGCCGCACCGATTCGGGGCTTTCTACCCGGCAATCGATTTCTATGCTTACGCGGTTATCGAAGCGGTAGTGCTGAATAAAAGCGTACTTCCTGACTATTTCCAGCTCCGTGGCCAGGCTGACTATGCCTGATCCCTGCTCAAGGCCGTAGCGGAGCAGCGCAGACAGGGCATCGACCAGGGCCACCGTTTCCTTGCCACCGCGCAGCATGACGTCGCGCGATATGGTGTTGAGGGTATTGAACAGGAAATGGGGATTGATCCTTGCCTGCAGGGCCAGGAATTCCGCCTCTTTGCGCATTTTCTGGTTCATGGAATTGCGCAGCTCTTCCCGGTGGAGCCGGCGTTCCAAAGCGGCTTTTTCTTTGAGATCCCGCACGAGGGCCACGATATGGGCGTTCATCGAATTGAACGATACCGTAAGCGTCCCTACCTCGTCCGCCGACTCCACCCGCAGGGCGCCTACTTCGAGCTCTCCGGCGGCCATCCTGCCCGCGGCCGCGGCCAAGCCGCGTAGGGGGCGCGTAATGAAGCCGGCAAAGAAGAGGGCAAAGCCAACGCAGATACCGGCAAAGCCGAAGAGTATGGCTATCGCGATCGTCCTGGTTATGCGCGCCTGTTCGACGCGGAGCCGGTAGGTGTCTGTTCCCAGTATAAGGCTGCGGTCGAGCAGTTGGGAAATATAGCCGTCCATATAGCGGCCTATGCGTTCGGCCCGAAAGAAAGCCGAGTAGGAATCTCCCGTTCCCGCTATGCGCTGCCGTATCGACGCGTGCGCCTCCTCGTACCAGGAATCGAAGGAGTTCCATATGGAATGCAGCAGGAGGGCGACCTCTATGTCGTCGTCTTCGTTAGCCAGTTCCTTGAAAACCGATACCAAGTGATCTATGCCTTGATTGTAGCGGTTTAGGTCTTCCATGCTTCCCGATTCGACGAAGCCGCGGAGCAGGTTCAGATTGCCGTTATTTGCCGTCCTAAGCCGGTTGATGGCTGCGTATACGTCCACGTCCCTTCTGAACGAGTCGATGGCGCTATAGTTTGAGCCTATCAGTTGTATGGCCAGAGAGAAGGGAAAGACCAATACCGCGAATACGAGTATGAGCAGCTTGAGTTTTATAGGGGCGTCCGCGAAGTGGCGCAGCTTGGGAAAACGGTGCTGAACGTTCATGGGTAAGCGCTCGGGGATAAGGTCCAAGGGCTTGGGTTATCCCGTGAAAAGCGGGCTTCCATAAACGCCATGGCATCTGCCTGGAAGGCTTTCGACGCCCGCACAGAAACCGACAGGGCGTCACGGTCGTAGCCCGGCATTTTCATGAGCGATACGCGGCTGCCTATAACCAGCATGGGCACGCGCGAAGCCTCTAGAGGAACTACGCGATAGTCGGCGTCGAGGCGGCTAGACAGCACGGATGCGAGCGGCGCGCGTACGCCGTCTACAAGGCCGGCTTCCAGGGCGCGGCGGAACTCCAGGGTCGATAGCGGTACCGGAATGGCGCCTTCCGCTGTAAGCTCATCGATAACCGCTTTAGAGCG
This sequence comes from Spirochaetaceae bacterium UBA5200, assembly GCA_002412825.1. Lineage (GTDB taxonomy): Bacteria > Spirochaetota > Spirochaetia > Treponematales > UBA12059 > UBA5200. The sequence continues at coordinate 466,063 of DHVU01000019.1, read as the reverse complement.
CTCCACCCCGATACGAAGCCCACTGAGCGAGGGAAGCTTCGCGTCGCGGGGCAAGAGGTAACACTCGGGCCCGCCGTCATACCACGATACGAGGAGCAGGCGGCTCGATTCCAGCTCCTCGGCTAGCGCGCTTCCTAGAGCGCCAGCGAAAGCACGTTCCATGGCGGCCGCGCTGGGGAAAGTTCCGCCTTTGCCGAACAAGGCGGCGCTCTTGGCTATGCCTTCCAGGGCCCGCAGGCTTACGACCGCTATATCGATGCCGCCAAAGCGGAGCTGCTCGACTACTTCGCTGTCATCGCCTAGGTAGCCGTCTTCGTATACGCGCAGGCGTATACGCCCTTCCGATGCGCTCTCGGCAAGGCTGGGCAATTCCCTCGTCGCGTGCGCGGCCGGGTGGTCGTGCCCGCTTTCCAAAGCCATGCGTACCAGTAAGGGAGGTATGGCGCTCAGTTCCGTTTCCGGCGATGAACAGGAGGCGAATAACAGCGCTAAGGCAAGCGTTCCCGTATGTCGGAAACGGCGGGAAGGGCCGCTTAGGCGCATAGCCGGGCCCTTAGCGTTGTACCCGCCCCGAAGCGTTCCCGCCCATGAGGGCGTCTATCTCCGCTTTGGCGGACAGGTTAAAGTCGCCGGGTATGGCGTGCTTGAGGGCCGATGCCGCCACCGCGAACTCAAGCGCCTTAGCCTCATCGCCCCCGTAATTCAAGAGCCCGTAGATTAGGGCCGCCGAGAAGCTGTCGCCGCCGCCTACCCGGTCTACGATGTCGTCTATGTCGTAAGCCCGCGATACCTGGAAGCCCGAGGCGCCGTGCAGGATGGCGGACCAGCCGTTTTTATCCGCCGAGCGGCTCTCGCGCAGCGTTATGGCTACCGCCTTGAGCCCGGGGAACTCGCGCTTAACTTTTTCCGCCAGGAGGCGATATTGCTCGCTATCCAGCTTGCCTGCGCCGACGTCGGTATTTTCCGGCTCAAGGCCTAAGCACATTTGTACGTCTTCCTCATTCGCGATGATAAGGTCTGCGTAAGAGGCGAGTTCTCTCATGATCTCTGGAGCTTTCTTGCCGTAGTTCCAGAGCTTCTTGCGGTAGTTCAGGTCTATGGACACGCTTATGCCGGCCGCTTTAGCCGCCTTGATGGCCTCGAGCGTCGCATCTGCCAGGGACTGGGATAGGGCCGGCGTTATGCCTGTAGTATGGAACCAGTCTGCGCCTTTTAAGATTTCCGTCCAGTTGAAATCGCCGGGCTTGACGGCCGATATGCAGGAACCGTCCCGGTCGTACACCACGTTGGAGGGCCGCTGGTTGGCGCCCGTTTCCAGGAAGTATATGCCTAGCCGGCCTTTAGCGCGCTTGATAGCCTGGCAGTCTACGGAATAGCGGCGCAGCTCGCGCAGGGCCGATTCTCCTACGGGGTTGTCCGGCAGGGCGCTGACGAAGGCAGCAGACTCGCCGAGCAGGGCCAGGGAAACGGCCACGTTAGCCTCGCCGCCGCCGAAGCTAGCCTCGAGGACCGGCGATTGAAAGAAGCGCTCGTGCGCCGGCGATTTGAGGCGGAGCATGATTTCTCCGAAACTGACTATCCTGTGCATGGGTATGTCTCCTTTTCAGAGCATAGGTAGTGTTACGAAGCTTGTAAAGCAAAAGGTTTGACGCCCGCCCGTATCGCCCGCTATTCAACGCCGAGCAGGGTAAGCCTTAGTTCCCGCTCGGGCAGCTTTGCCAAGGCCTGCTCGCCAGCGCGCTTACCCATCAAGGCTCGGGCTATGGGGCTGGACCAGCCTATGAGGCCGCGCTCCGGGTCCGCCTCGTCTACGCCCACGATGCGGTAGCTCCGTTCTCGGCCTTCCTCGTCACGTACGCGCACGCGGGCGCCGAAGCTTACGCGCTCGTAGCCGTTTTCCGGCGCCTCTATGGTCTCGGCGAGCGCGGCCATGCGCGATAGGTATTCTATGCGCCTATCGGCCTTGGCAAGCGCGCGCCGGAGGGAGGACAGGCTGTCCTCGTCTGCGCCCGCCTTGTTCGCCCTCTCTATGTCCGCGCTGAGCGAGGGCCGTAGTTCGGTTTCCAGCTTGCCTAGCTCTTCCGCCAGGGCGGCGGCCCCTTCGGGGGTCAGGTAGTTCCTGGAGCCGGGGGGTATGGGTATCTTGAGCTCGGGCGCCTCGTCGTCGCGCGCGTCCGGGGCGCCGTCGCTTACGAAGGCCCGCGACATCAGCGCGCCGTTTGCTTGGAAGCGCCGCCGCCTCCGGGTTGAGCGTCGAGCCAGGCTCCTAAGCGCTCCAGGGCTTCGGGCATGTTGGCCCTGCCGTAGCCCACGCGGAAATGGGAGGCGTCGTAGCCGTAGTAGGCCCCCGGCAGTATGAGCACGCCCGACTCGCTTACGAGGCGCTTAGCCAAGGCCTCGCTGTCGGAGCCGTCCGCCAGGCGCGGGAAGCCTATGGAGCCTCCTTCAGGCGGCGTCCAGGATGCGAAGCCGGGGCGCTCGGCCAGGAAGCGCTCGAAGAGGGTAAGGTTGCGCGATACTATGCTGCGGTTCCTGCCCACTATCCTGTCCAGGTTGCGCATGACTATCTCCGCCAGGAATTCGCTGGGCGCCGAGGAGCATATGGAGTTGTAGTCCTTTACCTGCGCTACCGCGTCCAAGAGGTCGCGGCGCTTGCTGGCCAGCCAGCCTATGCGCAGGCCCGCGAGGCCCGAGTGCTTGGACAGCACGTCGAGGCTTATGCCGTTCTCGTAAGCCTCGCAGGCGGCGGGCAGCCTGCGCGCGGGGTCGCGCTCCAAGCGCCTGTATACTTCGTCCACGAGCAGGAAGGCGCCCGTCTGCCTGGCGTAGTCTACTATGGCCTCGAACTCGCCCCGCGTGGGCAGGGCTCCCGTGGGATTATGGGGAGCGTTCAGTATGATGAGTTTTGCCTTGCCCCCCGAAAGGGCGGGCAGCTCGTCGGGGTCCAGGTACCAGCGGCCGGCCTCGCGCAGGGGCCAGGGACGCAAGTCGCATCCGAGCGCGCGCGGTATTTCCATAAGGGACTGGTAGCAGGGCACGTTCACCACGACGCGGTCGCCGGGCTTGAGCGCGGCAAGGCAGAGGTTGAGTATGGCTTCCTCGGCCCCCGCGTGGACGAAGAGATCGTTTACCTTGAGGCCCGCATACTGGTCGGCTATGGCCATGCGGAGCGTGGGCGAGCCCCGTGTCTCGGTGTAGCCTAAGCGCAGGTCCAAGAGCCGGTCTATGCTGTCCGGCTCCATGGCCAGGAGCTCCCGCACCGGGAAGGACTCGCAGTCCGATGAGCACAGGAGGTAGCGCGCGCTGAACTCGTGTTCGGCGAAGAAGCGCTCGAGGGCGAAGGGTTCGAAGAAAGCCATGTTTTACTCCCTTGGTGCCCGGGTTTTTAAGCCCGGGCGTCATTATTACTTGATTCTATTTTCCGGATATATTCACGCCGCCCGTCAGCACCCAGGGGAAGAGGGCCGAGCCGTAGTCCACGCGTTCGCGCGATACGGCCCGTATGTTTTTCAGGATCTCGGCCACGTTGCCAGCCACCATGGTCTCGCCCACGGGCCGAACGATTTTGCCGTCCTCTATCAGGTAGGAGTTTTTTGCCACCCCGGAGAAATCGCCGTTGTCCGAGGGAGATCCGCCGGAGAAGCGCGCGAGCAGAAGGCCCTTCTTCACGGAGCGCACCATGTCCTCGAAAGGCGTGTCGCCGGCGTCCACGACAGGCGCGCCGCCGCCCGAGGGGCAGCGGGCCTTGCCGGTCTTGTTTGAGGCGTAGAAGCCTATGGAGTAATTCTTAAGCACGCCCTTCTCGATGATGGGGCAGTTCTCTGCGCGGAAGCCGTCGCCGGTATACGAATAGCCTATCTCTATGCCGGGGCCGTTAGGCTCTGAGCGCAGGCTTAAGAGCGGGGATACGACTTCCTGCCCGAGCCTGTCCTTCCAGGGCGAGGCGCCGGTTATGATGGCGTAGTCGCCTATGTACACGCTATCCATGTAGGATATGAAATCGCCGAAACAGTCGGGGGTTATTATTAGATCGCCTGAGAAGCTGCCTTCCACGCTGTCCACGTCGAGCTGCTCGGTGGACTGCTTCATGAGGAGGTCTATGCTGCCCCAATCCTTGAGGGGCTTGTCCAAGCCGCGGTGGCTGGCGCCCGAATAGTTGAAGCTGGACGCGCGCTCGCCGCGCTTGGTGGTGAACATGGCCGAGAAGCTGTAGGAGCCCGAGCGGTCGCGGAATTCCGCGCCGTTGGAATTGGCGTAGCAGGATTCGCCCCGCCCGAAATCCAGTATGCACTGCTCCAGCTTGGTATCCGGATAGCGTTCCGCGGCGTAATCAACGAATTCCTTAAGCCGCCTATACATGGCTTCGTTGTCCGGCTCGGAAGGCCCATGCTCGAAGCTCTCGAGCGGCCGTGCCGGGGATATGTCGTTGGCGGGGTCGCTCTCGCTGGAGCGGGCCATGGACACCGCTTCTTCCGCCGCCTGCCGTATGGCTTCACCGTCGTACTTGTTGAGGGATACCGAGCCCTTGCGGGTGCCCACCAGGGCGCCGAGGCTCAGCGACACGTTCACCGTGCTGCGGTAGAGGCTCATCCTGCCCGCGTCCACGTTGAGTTCGTTCTGCTCCCCGCGGGAGAAGGAGGCGCTGGCTTTGTCCGCGCCCGCCGCCTTCAGCGCCGCAAGCGCCTCGCGCGCCACGCCCATACCGTCTATAACTGCGCCCATTATGCTCGTCCTCCCACGTTTACGCGGCACTTGATGGCCGGGCCGCCCATGCCCACGGGTATGCTCTGCTTCTTGCCGCACATGCCCGCCGCCGTCCAGCTCATGTCTCCGCTTACCATGCTCACGGTTTTGAGCATATCGAAGGCCACGCCGGATATGGTGCAGTCGCGCAGGGCCGAGCCCAGCGTGCCGCCCTTGATCTCGTAGCCCATGACCACGCCGAACATGAACTCGCTCGTGGAGTCAGCCTGCCCGTTGGACGAGCGCAGGAAGTAGTAGCCGTCGTCCACGCTGGCTATCATGTCCGCCAAAGCGCTGTCGCCAGGCACTATGGCGGTGTTGCGCATGCGTATGAGGGGCTCGTCGTAGAAGCCGTAGGCGCGGGCGTTGCCCGTGGGCTCGGTGGCGAAATGGGCGGCGCTTTCCTTGTTATGCATATAGGACGTAAGGACGCCCCGGTTTATGAGCACCGCGTCGCGGGCTTCAATGCCCTCGTCGTCCGTCCACAACGGCACCGGGCAGAGCCGCCCGCTGGCCGTATTGGCATAGTCCACGAGGGTGATAAGGGGGCTCGCCACCTGCCTGCCCATGTAGTCGGCCGCCACCGAGCCGCCCAGCACCAGGTCGGCTTCCACCGTGTGGCCTATGGCCTCGTGGGCCAAAATGCCTGCGAGGTCCGAATCCAGGATCACGTCTTTGGTGCCCGGCTTGGCGTATACGCCCGCGGCTTTCTGCTTAAGCCGCTCTATGAGCAGGTCTATGGAAGCGAAGAGGGCTTCGGGCTTGTCGAAGTTATCCTCAAAATGACCCCGGCCGCCGAAAATATCGTACAGGTCTATCGGCTCTCCCTTGGCCTCTACGGTAAGCGATATCGCTGCCAGGGAGCGCGGTATGAGCGAATAGGAGGCGGAGCCGTCGGAACTGAGCAGGGTCTTTTCCATATCCAGGGCGGACAGGCTTACCGAGCGCGAAAGGAGGCCGGGAAACCGCTTCTGGCAGTAGGCGTCAAGCTCGCGCGCGAAGTCTATGAGCTCTTTGCGGCTTACCCGGGCTTTGGCCGTGGACAGGTCATGCTCGCTATTGCCCGGCCGCGAGGGCAGGGGCTTGGCGTCCCGGCCCTCTACCGAGGCTAGGAAACGCGCATTGGCAGCTGCCCGCACGACGCAGGCGCGTACGGCCTCGTCGCCGGCCTCGGGGCTGGAGGCAAAGCCCCATACGCCGTCTTTGTAGGACCGCGCTGACACGCCCGCCTGGGAGCTCGCGGCGTTGCCCACTACGTCTCCGTTTAAGACGCTTATGCGCGAGGAGCGGTTTTCCTGCACGCGCAATTCCGTATATTCGCTAAAGAGGCCGGCATGGCGCCGTATGTCGCTGTATCGCATGAATCCTCCGAAGCCTTACGATAGCAGTATCGTACATTTTCCTCAACCGTGCCGCCGCCTGGCGTTACTAAGCGTTATACTGCTACCCGTATAACAAGGAGGAGGCCATGGCGATACTCGGGGCGTATCTTAAGGACGATGACAGGAATAATATGCTGCTCCAGCGCACGATACGCGATATCGACGAGCGCGACTTCATCGCGGCGCTCGCCGGCATGGATGAGGCTTCAAGGCAGGCTCTCTACCGCAATATTTCGAGAAGGGCTTATGAGAGTATCTATGCCGACTTAGCCGAAAAAGAAGCGAGCTTAGGGCCGCAGGCCATACAGGCGGGCGTTGCCGAATTCCTGCGCATACTCGCCATGCACGAGCGACACGCCGCCATCATGGCGCCGGAGCCGGGGGAGTATCGCCACGGCACGGGCAGTATCGCGGCGTTGCGCTCCAACCTGCTCATTATCGCCCAGGCCTGCCTTGAGGACGACTTTGCCCTGCTTGAGCGGCTCAGGGCCGACGAGGGCGACGCGCTGATGCGGGATGGTATACGCATGGCTCTGGACGGTACCGACCCTCTTGCAGCCAGGGGGCGCCTGGAACGGAGGCGAGAGCTTTTGCTCGCCGCCATGGGCCGGCGCATGGATATGGCCATCGAAGCCTTTGATTGCATACTAAGCGGCGAGAGCGTAGGGCAGACCGCCGAGCGCATAGAGCCGTTCGTGGACGATGATTGACCGCTTATCCGATAAGTCAGTAGGGCTGCTCTTCTCCTGCGAGCCCGCGCTTCGGCGCTGGCTGTCGCGGCGAGTGGACGGCTTCGACCTGGATGACCTGGTGCAGGAAAGCCTTGTAGCCGCCTGGCAGGCCTGGCCATCGTTCAAGGCTAACTCGAGCCTCTCCACCTGGCTGTATGGCATAGCCAAACGCCGGCTCTGGAATTATTACCGCTCGGGAAAGGCTAAGCCGCCGCTGCTGGAGCTCGACGGCCCCCGCGCCGTGGAGCTTGCGGGCGACCGGTGCGGCGACGGCGAGACTCGCTTTGTGGATAGCCTATGCCTTGATTGCCTCATCGAGAGGCTGCGCGATGACGAGCGCGCGCTCTTCGAGCTGTTCTACCGCAGGCGCAGGAGCGTAGCGGAAATCGCGAAATCATTATGCTTGCCTGAGGGCACGGTCAAGTACAGGCTCTTTGCGCTGCGCGCGCGCCTTAGGGCAGGCCTTAGAGTTTAGCGCCGGGCCTTAGCAGCACCCTTCGCCGCAGGAACAGTCCGGAGACCCGCCGCGCAGCTTTCCCGTTATTATGGCCGCGGCGCAGCCCACGCCCGGCGTCACGCTTAAGGCTCCGGCTGGGCAATTTAGCGAGCAGGCTCCGCATTCCATGCAGGCCAGCCTGTCGGCGATGAAGGCCTTGCCGCCCTGTATGGCAATTGCGCCGTGCGGGCATACCTCGACGCAGGCTCCGCAGCCCACGCAACGCTCTACGTTCAAATTAAGGCTGGAACCGTTCTTTAGGTAGTGCCAACGTTTCATAGCTATCCTTTATGCGAAGAGGCCGACGAGGGCCGCTATGGCCGCGGCTGCTAGGGCCAGGGCCTGGGGCACTATGGCCTTCTCTACTTCGTACAACGCGCCCGTATGGCTGGTAAAGCTGGCCGCGCCGGTAAAATTCATGCCGAGGAACGAGATTGCGGCGCCTGACGCGAGGATCCAGGCAAGCGCTGCCCCGTAGCCTGAGCCGAGCGCGACGGCGCTCAGCGCCCCGCCGGCTAAGCCCAAGATAGCGCCTTTGACGGCGAAGGCCCTGCCGGGCAAGAGCGGCAGCAGAAGCGGAAAGCCCAGGCCTCCGAGCAGCCATAGTCCTACTGAGGCCGCCAAGGTCTTGCTTGCCTGACGGAGGGCCTGGTCAAGGCCTCCCGCGCCTATTGAAAGCGAGGATATACCCCCCGCGAGCGCTAAGCCAAGTCCGGCGGCAAGCACGGGCCAGGCCTGCACCAGCTCCATAGGCGCTACGGCGAGGCGCTCGCCAATGCCGAAGCGTACCCTGCTCATGCCCTCGTCCTTTTTCATGCCCGCGGCGAGGTAGGCCCGCAGGTCGGAGGCGCGTACGGGTCCCCAATGCGCGCGCCAGGCAGCGCGCTTGGCTAAGGCCGGCGCCGATACCCCGGGCGCTCCGAGCTGCGGAAGCACGAGGGTCTTGTGGCTAACGAGTTCCGACAGCCGGCTAGCCTTAATCTTAGCTATCAGCTCATCGGTGCCGAAGCTGCCCTTGCCGGCGGCGCACCATACGTTGACGCCTTTAGTGTCCAGTACGAGTACCCAAAGGGATAGGCCGCCGAGTTCCTTCCTCAGCGCGTCCACGCTCAGCTTATAATTAGCGGTCACCAACACCGTATCCTGGGGGCTTGGGCTACCCGTGGCATAGAGCCCGGGTAAAATCCGGTAATCGTTCCTGCGTAGGCCAAAGCGTCGGGCTAGCGCTCCCAGCCTATCTCGCCAGCCAAGCGCCGTGCGTAGCCTGGGCACGAGACGGCTCCCGCATTCATGGAAGCCGTCCAGCCAGGGTTGATTGAGCTCGGGAAGCGGCAGGAAACCCGCTATGGTTTCTTCGGTAGGAATTATTCGCGTGAACAGCATCCGCCTTCTATCCTTTCCGCATCTGGGCCGCGGGCCTTCATGGCATCCGCTAACAGCGGCACTACTTCAAGGGCGGCTTCGCGCTGCCTCGCGGGCAGCCTCGATAGCATTGCCTCATAATAGGCGTCGCAGGAAGCGTTGATTGCCCCGGCCCGTTCTCTGCCTTTATCGCTCAGGACGATCACTTGCCGCCTCCTGTCGCCGGGATCCGCGTTGCGCAGTGCCAGGCCGGCTCGCACCAGGCTCTCAACGGTGCGGCTGAGCGTGCTTAGGTCCAGCTCAAGGCGTTCCGCGAAGTAGCCTATGCTGCCCGCGCCCGCTTCTGCCATTTCTAAAAGGAGGTGGCATTGCGCTACGCTTACCCCGCAGCAGCTGGTCTGGTCATCAAGCGCCTGTTGCACGCGCCGTTCGAGGGCTCGCAGCCCCTGCCGGAAGGCGCGCAGTTCAGGCGCGGTACGTTCAATCGTGTGATCGGATAACATTGTACTTAACAATAATTGTATAATACAAGTAAAGTCAAGCCCCCTGATCAACCAGCTCCATGAGGCCGCTGGCAAGGTCGCTTGCTTTTAGGCTATGCTGGGCGCCATGCTCTATGACGCGCCGAACGGCACCCTCGGCCTCTTTGAAGGCCTGCGCGACCGCGACTATGCCAGGGAAGGCCTTCTCGTATGCGAGGGGCGTATCGTGCTCGAAAAGGCGCTAAAGGCGGGGCTGGTCATACGCTCCATATTGACGGTGCCCGCCGACGAGGAGCTGTGGCGGCAGCGCGCGCCCGCGGGCACGCCGGTGCATGCCCTGCCCAACGCCGCCATGGAGGCTCATGTGGGCTTTTGTTTCCATCATGGCGTGCTTGGCTTGGCCGAGCGGCCGGAAAGGCCCGTTCCGCAGGGGCGGTCGGCTGGGCAGTCAGTCGGCCAGGTAGGCCCGGCTCTGGCCCTGTGGAACGTTACCGATCCGGACAACCTCGGAGCGCTTATACGCAGCGCGGCGGCGCTCGGGGCGGCCGCTATATACCTAGGCGGCGGCTGCGCCGACCCTTACGGGCGTAAGGCCCTGCGCGCGTCCATGGGCAACGCCCTGTGCCTGCCGCTCGCCCAGCTTGGCTCTGAGGCCGAGCTAGAGGCCGCGAGGGGACCTGGCGGCAATAGGCTCGTAGCGGCGGCTTTACGCACGGGCGCTAAAGCGCCGGCCGATCTAGCTAAGGATCGCCTTACCACCCTGGTGCTTGGCAATGAGGGCTGGGGCCTGCCTTCAAGCGTGCTGGAGCGCTGCGACGAAGCGGTCATGCTGCCCATGGCGCAGGGGGTTGATTCGCTCAATGTGGGCGCGGCCGGAGCAATACTCATGTGGGAACTGTTCCCCCATAAGGCCTAGCCTTGCCGGTTTGACTAAAGCCCCGTAAGCGACTACAATACATGAAGGTATGAGCAAGACCCAAACCACCGATTTCGATGTCGGTCAGCGTATAGTGTACCCCAGCCAAGGGGTAGGCAAGATCATCGATCTCCAAGACAAGTCCTTCAAGGACAATAGCATACTCTATTACACCATATATCTGGAATTTTCGGATATGACTGTCATGGTGCCGGTGGATAAGGCTATAGAACTGGGCATACGCGCTATAGTCAGTAAGGCAGAGGCGGAACGCGCCATGGACTTTATCGCCGAAGAGTATGCGCCCATCCCCACGGACTGGAAGCTGCGCTACCAGATGAACCTTGACCTCTTGAAAAAGGGTTCGGTCATGGACATAGCCAGCGTCGTGCGGTCTCTGTACCATCGTTCCAAGATAAAGGAATTGCCTATTCTAGAGCGTAAGCTCTATGATTCGGCCCTCAACCTGCTGCAGGATGAGATAGCCTTCTCCCTGGGAAAATCCAAGGACGAGATAGGCGAGCTTATCCGCTCCCGCCTCGAGAGCTAAAGGCCGATGGCGTTCTGTGCGGTCGTCGTAGCGGCCGGCAAGAGCGCCCGCTTCGGCGGCACCAAGAAAGAATACCGCATCCTCGACGGCCGCCCCGTATTGGCGCATTCCCTTGCCCTCTTTCTGGACTATCCGGCTTGCCTCGCCTGCGCCGCCGTAATTCCCCCTGGCGGCGAGGAAGAGGCGCGCTCCATCCTGGGCGGAGCCTTCCTTGCAGCTTATGGCGAGCGGCTTCTGCTGGTGGCCGGCGGCGAACAGCGGGGGCACAGCGTGCTCGCGGGGCTGTCCGCCCTCTTTGAGCGCTTGAGCGCTGGTAAAGGACTGAGCAGAGCTTGCCCCGACCCAGGCGAGTTGCCTGTTCTGGTCCACGACGGCGCGCGCCCCTGGGCGAGCGAAAAGCTCGTAGCCCGGGTACTCGAGGGCGTGTTGGCCTATGGGGGCTGCGTGCCGGCCCTTCCGCTGAGCGATACCGTTAAGCAGGTTGACGATAGCGGCTACGTAGTGGCCCATCCCAAACGGGCCGGCTTTCGCGCCGTCCAGACCCCGCAGGGCTTCCTCCTGGCTAAGCTCCTTGCCGCCTACAGGCTCGATGAGGCGCTGCTGGACAACGCTACCGACGATGCCGAGCTTTGGAGCGCGGCCGGCTATAGCCTTATAACGGTGCCTGGCGAGCGGGAAAACGGCAAAATAACCTTTCCGGAGGATCTGCCATGAGCCTGCGCATAGGGCAGGGCTGGGACCTCCATCGCCTGGTGCCCGGCCGCGAGCTATGGCTTGGCGGCCTCTCCATACCCTCGGGCTTAGGCGAGGACGGCCACTCTGACGGCGACGTCCTCCTGCACGCCATAACCGACGCGCTTTTAGGCGCGGCCGCCTTGGGCGATATAGGGGGGCATTTCCCGCCTTCCGACCCCTCATGGAAAGGCGCCTCTTCAAAGATTTTTGTACAGCGGGCTCTGGCTTTGCTCGGCGAAGCGGGCTACCGCATAGCCAACCTGGACGCGACTATCGTTCTTGAGAAGCCCAAGCTAGCGCAGCATATAGGGGCCATGCGCGTATCGGTAGCGCATATACTGGGTCTTAGCCTGTCGCAGGTATCCATAAAGGCAAAGACCAGCGAGGGCCAGAACGCGGTGGGCCGCGGCGAAGCCATAGAGGCAATGGCCGTGGTCCTCGTCGAAGGCTAGCGCTTGCTCTGAATAATAACGACGCAGGCTACTATACCCGCAAAGGATGCCAGTTGCGCCGGCACGAAGGGCACGGCGAAGGCGGCATAGCTAATGGCTACCGGATAGAAAATCTGCATGCCCCAGAGCACGGGGCCCGTCTTGGTCATCCGGCCATGGGCATAGGCTATCTGCAGGAGGCTGAGCACCGATAGCGTCGCCACGGCGTACATATAGGGGTAGGGCGTGCCTAGGTATGAGAGCAGGCTCGTACCCGCGCTTGCCTGCATAGCCTTGATGAGTATGATGATGAAACCCTCAAGCGCGCCCGCCGCGGCGGCAAAGGCCAAGGCGTAAGCCTCGGTATGGAGGCGAAGAAAGCGCTTGGCCGTCAGAACAGCGGCTACCAACGCGTAGGGGGCAAGGAAGAACAGCGCTATGACGCCGAGCGCGGGCGGCGCGCTTCCCTCGTAGGGCGGCGCGCTTATATTGGCTAGGCCTATGAAGCCTACCAGGGCCAGCGAGCCTGCTGCCATACGCTTGGAAAGCTGTTCCTTAAGCACTAAGGCCGAAAAAAAGGCGCTGAATACGATATTGAGGCCCATCATGGCTCCCACGACGGCGGAACTGAGGGCTTTAAGCGCAAAGAAATAGAATACGGCCAGAAGATTGTTCAGGATAAAGCCCGTTATCCAAATAGCCTTGAGCCGCGCGTAGCTATGATCCTTTACGCCCTTCCATTTCAGCCAGGGCACGCCCTTCTTCTGCAGTACCATGCCCAAAGAAATAACCGCGCTGCCGCCTATGGCCGCGAGTATGGATAGCCAGCGGGGAAACATTAGCGTAAGGGGTCCTCGAAGCGGGTAAGGGCGCGGCGCAGCGAGTCAAAGAGCCCGGCCCAGGGTGAGCCGGCGCGATAGAAGAGCGCGGGCGAGCCGAGCGCTGCCTCTATAGTAATATCGCCGCCGCGGAATTCGCGCGAACTCCATAAATGTACCCAGTGGTCGTCAGGTAGCAGGATGTCCTGCAGGTCGCTGCCCAGCTTGACGACTGGTGCCGCCAGTAGATCCCTGCCGTACAGGTAGCGCTCCGTGCCGCTACTCACGAGGGCTTCGTCCGCGTAGTGCAGGGCCGGGTGTCGCAGGGGAGGAAGCCCCGCGCTCCGGTACTCGTCGGCCACCGCGGCATGGTAGGGTTTTAAGGCGGTCCAGAAGCGCGACATACGCGCCAGATGGTCCATTATGCCCTTGTCGTTCCAGTAGGGCTCCTCGTCGCCTATGCGCATTAAGGGCCCTATAGCCGCGGCCTCTACCCGGCGCATAAAGGCTTCGCGCCCCGCAAGGCTGCGTATGCCCGTTGAGCGCAGCTCGCCGTGCCAGGCGCCGCCCGCGCAGAGTCCCATGTATATGCCGCGGGCAAGCACCTTGTCGGCGCCGCGGCCTCTCTGTTCGGCGCCCCAGGGCGAGTACGCCCCGTTAGCCAGCTGAGCGCTGTCCCCCCAGCCGGGACGCAGATAAAAGGCCGCGCTATCCCCGGCCGCCGCATCGCGTATGGCCTGCCGGTTGGCCTTGGCCCAGAGTTCGGCGTATTCGTTGCCATAGCCGCGGGCAAGCACGGGACCTGCGCCCGTAGCGCTCAGCCAGGCGGATACGCCCAGGCCGAGCAGGCGTTTACGCACGCTATCCTTTACCCACTCGAAGGCTTCCGGTTTCCATAAGTCGGGCAGGGAAAGCTCTTTGTCGCTTGGCAGGAGATAAGGCCTGGCTTCTTCATACAGAGGGGACTCTCGAGAGAGGGCCGGGCCGAATGGTACGGCTATATGGATCCCCGCCTGCCGGTACTGGGCGCAGTCATCTTCAAGCCGGGGATAGGCCTGCCTGTCGGGCAGCCAGCTATGCAGGGTCGAGCGCCTGTCGCGCGAGCGGCCCTGCCAGTCCCGTATAAGTACCGAGGATAGGCGCAGTCCCGAATCGAGCGCCTTGTGCACGCGGCGGGACAGTTCCGCGCTGCCGCCGCTCACGGTAAGGCAGATGCCGTCCATGGTCCAGTCAGGCGTTTCTATGCTCGTGTTCCTCTTGGCAGCGGCGCTTACGATGAGCGTGGCAATGGAGGGGGCCGCATGAAGGACGATCTCACGCGGTATAGCCCAGGCTTCTATGAAGGTCCACCGGCTTTTTCGTAGATCAAAGCTTACCGGCGCTGCGCAATCCACGGTAACAAGCGCCCTGCCGTCCGATAAAAGGCTGGCGTTGCCCATGCCCGTGGGAGAGCTGGCTTGGCGTTTGCCGCCCTGCACCCGCGGGTCGCATTGGACGCGCCTGCCTTTTATATTCCTGCCTGCGTAGCGCTCTCCGCCGCCGAAAGCCGTCTCGCCCGCTATGGCGACTAGGCGCACGCAGAGGCCGTTATAGGCTGCGTCATAGCGGGAGAAGCTTATGGTGAGCATAGCATCCCGCGCCCGCAAGGCCATGCGGCCGAGGCCCTCGAACTCCAGTTCGACGAAGTCAGGCCGTTTCTCTATTGCCTTCCATGCCGTAGCCCGGGCGTGGGCTAGCGCCTTTAGGCGGGTATGCATGAGGCCGCCACGGGTAAGGCGCGGCTCGTCAAAAACAAAGAATTTAAGGCAGGGGTGTTTTCTTGTATGTTCAAGTATGCTCCGGCCCTGGAAATCGATGCGGAAACCGTCGTTGTGGGGCTTGAGGTCTAACACGTTTATCCCTCCAAGGTCCGTACAGGCATATCCGCAAGGGAGAGCTCGCGCGCCGCCGTCGTATCGTTAGCCCACTATACGACGGCCACTGTGCCTAGGCAAGTGCGAGTTGCCGGTTGTAAAGCGGGTGTTCTTGCTCTAGAATCGCTCAAGAGTCTATGATACATACCGCCCTATCTTCTGCTGCCCTCATAGGGTCGCCTTATGCCAGCATACTCGAAAGCGCCACTAAGGCCGGAGTGCATGGCATAGAATGGTCATACGACTCGGGACTGGAGCCGGGAAATATCGCGCAGGCTGAGGACCTAATGATGGCTACGCTCCGCGCCGGGCTCTCCACCGCATCATACGCAAGCCTGTTCAGGGTAGGCGTGCATAGCGGCGAGGCCTTCTCGGCCCTATTGGCCACGGCGCGCGCCCTGCACGCGCCTATCATACGCCTCTGGGCCGGCGATAAGAGCCCCTCTCCGGAGCGGGACGCGGAGGATTTTGCATCCTCGGTGCGCATTTTGGCCGATAGGGCCGCCGACGAGGGCGTCACGCTCTGCCTTGGCATGGGCAGAGGCTCGGCGCTTGATTCGTATGAGAGGGCGCGATTGTTGCTCGAGGCGGCAGACCACCCCTTCGTCAAGCTTTGCTGGGAACCCCTGCCCGGCTCGAGCTTTGACGGGGCTATGGAGGCCTTCAGCTCTTTGGTGGGTAGGGTGGGCATACTGTGCGCCAGATCTTCGGGCAAGCGGAGCGAGAATATACTGCTGCGCGACAAGGCAGAGGACTGGCTGCTCTATCTTGACGCCTTTGACGAGCAGGGCGGCGCGCCGGATATGGCCCGCTATGTCGTCATACGCTCCTTTAAGGATGGCAGGCCCGAGAGCCTTGCCGACGATGTACGGCTGGTGCGGCACTGGGCGGAGAAGCTCAGGCGCTACCGCAGGCGGCGCCTGTTGTAAGAATCGAGCTAGAGCCCCTGGGCTTTGGCCTCGTCCCAAAACCCGTCCATGCGCTCAAGGCTGGCGCTTTCCATGGCTTCTCCATGCTCGGCCATTCGTTTCTCCACGTGCCTGAAGCGCGCCGAGAATTTCTCCAGCGAGCGGTGAAGCGCAAGGGCGGGGTCCACCTTATGTTTGCGTGCCACATTGACCGCCGAGAACAAGAGGTCGCCTATCTCCTCTTCCAGGCGTTCATGGTCAAGCTTAGACGAGTCGGCTGCCTCTCTGGCTTCCTGGACTTCTTCGGCTAATTTTTCCCATGCGCCTTGGTGGTCGGGCCAGTCGAATCCAGTCTTTGCGGCGGCTTTCTGCAGCTTGTAGGCGCGCTCCAGGGGCGGCAGCGCCCGCGACACCGCGTCGAGGGCTGAATCCTTCTTGCGCCTGCCTTCTACCGTTTCCTTGATATCATTCCATTGCTTGACTACTTGCTCGGGATTGTCCGCGCTGGCGTCGGCGAATACGTGCGGATGCCTGCGCACCAGCTTATCGCATACGGTATCGAGCGACTGCGCAACGGTAAAGCTGCCGTCGCCTTCGTACATGATGCCCAGGAAGGTAGCCAGGAGAAATACGTCGCCTAGCTCTTCCTGTACGTGGGCTGTATCGCCCTCGTTGATAGCCTCGACGCATTCATAGGCTTCTTCTATGAGGTTGCCTCGTATGCTGGCGGGCGTCTGTTCCCTGTCCCAGGGACAGCCTTCAGGGCCGCGCAGGGTTTGTATTATGCCATAGAGCCTGCCAAAGGCTTCTTTCGTTGTTTCCATTGCGGCAGTGTGCCCCGTATATGCGGGGCTAGGCAAGACGGCGTCTATGCATGATAAAAGGCATCCTGCATAATTATGCGGAAACGGTGCATGTTTACCGCATAGTCGGCCGTGAGTATATTGACAGAACGCGGCAATTTGCCCCATTGTGCGCCTGATTTTTATTGAAGCTGAGCGCAGGGCGGCTATACTTAACGCGTGGCCGGCTTACGAGCTGGAAGGGCTGAACTAAGGCCATCGATACCAAAGTCTACGGAGGGGATAAGGCAAAACAAGTGATAGGAAGCGACGTCGTTATTGAGAACGTAAGCAAGTCATTCGGCGATTTTGCGGCGCTGAATGACGTGAGCATCGGCATAAAGAAGGGCGAGTTTTTCTCTCTTCTTGGCCCGTCGGGATGCGGCAAGACCACCTTGCTTCGCATCATAGCCGGTTTTGAACAGCCGGAGAGCGGAACCGTGCTTCTGGACGGTAAAGACGTGCTTCCCCTGCCTCCTGACGGACGCAAGGCCAACACGGTCTTCCAGAATTACGCGCTGTTTCCGCACCTTACGGTGTTCGAGAACGTCGCCTTTTCCCTTAGGCTCAAGAAGCAGCCGGAAGCGGCCGTGCGCGAGCGGGTAAACGAGTACCTGCGCCTCGTCGAGCTGCAGACTCACGGGAGCAAGAAGCCGGCCCAGCTGTCCGGCGGCCAGAAGCAGCGGGTGGCCATAGCGCGGGCCTTAATTAACGAGCCCTCGGTATTGCTGCTCGACGAGCCCCTGTCAGCGCTCGACGCCAAGCTCAGGCAGCACATGCTCATAGAGCTTGACGCCATACACGACAAGATAGGCATCACCTTTATCTACGTTACCCACGACCAGCAGGAAGCCCTCTCCGTTTCAGACCGCATAGCGGTTATGAACGCGGGCAAGGTACTGCAGGTTGGCACGCCGCAGGAGATATACGAGGCGCCGGCTACCGACTTCGTGGCCAAGTTCATAGGCGAGACGAATCTCTA
Source organism: Spirochaetaceae bacterium UBA5200 (assembly GCA_002412825.1). Classification (GTDB taxonomy): domain Bacteria; phylum Spirochaetota; class Spirochaetia; order Treponematales; family UBA12059; genus UBA5200. The sequence continues at coordinate 448,772 of DHVU01000019.1, read as the reverse complement.
CGAGGGCAGCATCCTGTCGGTGAACGGCGAATTGGTAACGATAGAAAGCGCCGAGTTCGGCAGCGTGCAGGTAACCGATACCGATCCGCCGCCCTCTGGCACCAGGGTAAGCTGGACCGTGCGGCCCGAGAAGATACGCATAGGGCCGGATAAGCCTTCCACGTCGCGGAACGCGCTCAACCTTATCCAGGGTAGGGTGGATGAGCCTATATATTCGGGTTTCCAGACCAAGTTTTACGTAAAGACGGCTGGCGGCGCCACGCTCAAGGTGATTAAGCAGCATGCCGACTGGTCAGACGAAGGCCCCGAAATTGCCTGGAAGGACGAAGTGTGGCTGTCGTTCAGCGCCGAGGACGCCTTCCTGGTGGAGGTAAAGGGATGAAGCGGGGGCCGGGCGGACTCTATGCCACCCCCGCTATCGTGTGGCTGACCGTATTCTTCATCGCCCCGCTCTTTATCATCGTGCTCTACAGCTTCCTGCGCCCCGGCCTGCGCGGCGGCGTTGAGTGGTCGCTTACCTTTGACGCGTATAGGGCCATAGCGAACCCGACTTTCGCCAAGGTAACCCTCAATACTATCGTGGTGGCACTCGGCGCAACCCTGGTAACGCTGCTCATAGCCCTGCCCTGCGGCTACTACATGGCCAGGAGCAAGAACCAGACCCTATTGCTCCTGCTGGTCATCATACCCTTCTGGACCAATTTCCTTATACGCATATACGCGTGGATAGCCATATTGGGCAATGAAGGCTTTTTAAACGATATGCTGCAGGCGCTGGGCCTCACTAACGATTCCATACGCTTCCTCTACAACCGCTGGGCCGTGGCCCTAGTGCTCGTATACACCTATCTGCCCTACGCCATATTGCCGCTCTTCTCCACGATAGATAAATTCGACTTTAGCCTGCTCGAGGCGGCGCGGGACTTAGGCGCGAGCAAGTTTGGCGCTATTCGCAGGGTGCTCATGCCCAATATCAAAGGCGGCGTACTGACGGCCTTTCTCTTTACCTTCATACCTATCTTCGGCGCCTATGCGGTGCCGCTTTTGGTGGGCGGGACGGAATCCTATATGCTGGGCAACCTGATAGCGGACGAGCTTACCAAGAGCAGGAACTGGCCCTTGGCTTCCGCTATATCCCTGGTCATTACCCTGGTAACGACCATAGGGGTGATGCTCCTCGTGCGGGCCAACGGCGCTAATGTGCTCGGCGGCGGTAAGGAAGCCTCTGAAGCTAAGGCGGAGCAGAGCGCGCCGCTGTTGAACGCAAGCCTCGTGGCTTTGCCCCATTCAGGCGGAGGCGCGTCATGAAAAGGCGAAGCTCCTTTTCCCGCGCCGTGTTCATAGGCACCATCGTCTTTCTCTTCATGCCGCTCTTCGTGCTCGTGCTGTATTCGTTCAACGAGTCAAAGTCGGGCTCCTGGACAGGCTTCTCGCTGCGCTGGTACATCAAGCTTTTTAGCGACTCGCCGGACCTGTGGCGGGCCTTCGGAAACAGCGCCATCATAGCCTTGGGTTCCGCCCTAGTGGCCACGGTCATAGGCACCCTCGGCGCCATAGGCGTGAACTGGTACCGTTTCCGGCTCAGGTCTTATCTGCGCACGGTTACCTTTCTTCCCATGATTTTACCCGAGATTATCATAGGCGTATCGCTTCTGATCTTTTTCTCGGGTTTAGGCTTCAAGCTTGGGCTTTTTACCGTATTCGTCGCCCACGTTTCCTTCAACCTGCCTTTCGTGTTCCTGCTCGTGCTGGCTAGGCTGGAGGAATTCGATTTCTCCATCATAGAGGCGGCGCGAGACCTTGGCGCGAACGATACGCAGACCCTCATGAAGGTTATCGTGCCCATGACCATGCCCGGCATAGTGTCGGGTTTTCTCACGGCGGTTACCCTGTCGCTTGAGGATTTCGTCATTACCTTTTTCGTGACGGGTCCCGGCGCGACTACCCTGCCGCTCTACGTCTATTCGGCCATACGCTTCGGCGTGTCGCCGGTCATTAACGCCCTGTCGGTTGTCATGATACTGGGTACCATAGCGCTTACCTGGTCCATGCGCAATTTTCTCAAGTACATCGCGGCTAAGTAAGGAGGCTACTGATGTTCAAGAAATTCGCCTTTACCGCTATCCTGGTTGCTGTCACCATACTCGGCTCGGCCTGCGGCGGCGCCAAGGAAAAGCTCTACCTCTACAACTGGACCTACTACATACCCGAAGACGTGATCAAGGATTTTAGCAAGGAGAGCGGCATACAGGTAATCGTGGACGCCTATTCGTCCAACGAGGAGATGTATAACAAGCTGGTCGCCGGCGGCTCAGGCTATGACATCGTGGTGCCCTCTGGCGACTACGTGTCCATCATGATAGCCGAGGGCCTCTTAGCCCCCATGGACCTTGCCAAGATACCGAATTTTAAGAATATCGACCCCGTGGCTTTAGCGCGCATAGGCTTCGATAAGGGCAATAAAAATAGCGTGCCCTTCATGATGGGCGCCGCGGGCATATCGGTGAATACTACCCGCGCCTCAGGCTACGAGCGGAGCTGGAGCATATTCGAGAAGCCCGAATTAAAGGGACGCATGACCATGCTCGACGATATGCGCGAGGTGCTCGGCGGCGCGCTCAAGTATTTAGGCTATTCGGTGAACGACACCGACCCCGCGCATCTTGAAGAGGCGCGTCAGGTAGTGGAGCGCTGGAAGCCCAACCTGGTCAAGTTCGACGCTGAAGCCTTCGCGCGCGGCTTCGCGGGCGGCGAGTTCTGGGTGGTGCAGGGCTACGCTGAAAATGTGTTCCTCGAATACGAGGAAGCGCGGCATGCGGAGATAGACTTCTTCTTTCCCACAGAGGGCATGCCCATGTATATGGACAGCTTCTGCATACTAAAAGGCGCTAAGAACGTTGACGCGGCCTACGCCTTCATCAACTTTATGCTGCGGCCGGACATAGCGGCCCGCGTATCGGATTACCTTATGCTGCCCTCGCCCAACGTGCCCGCGCGCGCCTTTATGACCGTTGCGCCTAACTATGAATTCGAGGATCTGGAAAAGGGCGAGTTCAAGGAAGACCTGGGCTTGGAAGGGCTTAAGCTCTATAACGATGTATGGCGCAGGATACGGGTAGGCAACTAGGCTCTATACCGTACCAGCGGCTCCCGGACGCAATCCGGGGATAAATAGTAGACAGTAAAGAAAAGCCCCGGCGCGATACGCGCCGGGGCTTTGTATGCTATCCGCTTCCTAGCCGAATTATTGGAACAGGGCAACCATGGCCTTGATGTCCTCGGCGCCCAGGCCCATGCCCCAGCCCAGCTTGTCCTTGCTTACCGAGAACCAGCTCATGAAGCCGGACAGCTCGTTATAGGCGAAGGGCAGGGGCGTCTGGTCCGCCTTCAGCTGAATGATGAGCCGTACGAGGCGCTTCGTGGACAGGTAGAACAAGCCCCGGGTATCGAGGGGAGCGCCTGCCCTAAGCGTCTTGAAGGCCGTGTCGCTGGAAAGGCTGCGGAGGGGGCCGTTGCGCCTAGCCAAGTCGACCGCGCCTGTCGCCGCGCCGAGGCTGTAGTATACTTTGTCGCCCGCGTATGCGTAGGCGTAGGAGCCAAGCTTGGCCATGAGGGCCTGGAAGGCCGCCCCTCCATCGCCGAAGGTATCGCCGGGCTCAAAGCTCATGGTATACAAATCGTAGGGTATGCCCGCGTTGGCGCCTACCGAGCGCGAAGCGCTGAGAGCCATGCCTGAACCGGCCATGAGTTCCTGATAGGCGCTCGAGTTGACGATGTCCACCGAAGCGGCCAGGGCGTCACGGAAGGCCTGCCTGTCCTTGAGTTGCATGACGCCGCTTAAGTCGATGGAAAGGCCTTCGCTAAGCAGCTTGAGTACTTCATCCTCGTCGGGTTGAGGCCCGTTTATCGCCGCCGCGAGGCGGTCGCTTATGCGCAGGTCCATGGACAGGGCGCCGTTTGCCCCGCTTGCCTCCATGCTCTGGCGCATTATGCCCATGACCAGGTCGGCCGCGCCTTCCTGAGGCAGTATGGCCGCGTATAAGGGCTCGAGTATGTCCATGGCCCAATCCATGGGGCTGGACCACGCGCCTGAGATCAACGCGTCGCGTTCGCAATAGCTGAGGTAGGGTAAGGACCGTTCGCCGGCCGATGCCTTGGCCGCTATATCCGCTAGCGCGCTTCCGGCCGCCGCCCCGAGGCTGGAGCGTAGCCATACGCGTTCTTTGCTTATCGTAATGCCTAGGTCGAAGCTCTCTATGCCTTCCAGATAGACGGCAAAGCTCTCCATCAGCTTTTCGAAGCCTGAGAAGGGCAGGCCGCCAAAGCCGCCATTGGTATAGGCTTCGTCGTCCCAATCTTCTTCATCCCACTCATCCCAGTCGTACTCTTCGTCGTAGTCCTCTTCGTAGTCCCAGTCCTCGTCTAGGTATTCATCATCCCAATCCGAGTCCTGTTCATCCCACGACTCCTGATCCCAGTCGTAGTCTTCCTCATACTCCCAGTCCTCTTCAAGGTATTCTTCCTCTTCGTAGTCCTCGTAGCTTTCCTCATCCCACTCTTCATCGTCCCATTCCTCGTAATCCCAGTCCTCGTAGTCTTCATAGTCGCCGTACCCGGAAGAGGGTAGGAGCGAGGATAGGGCGCTGCCCAGGGACGAGCCGGCGATTTCCTCGATTTTGGCCTTATCCGCCCAGATACATATGCTCGTGGAGGGATAGGCTAGCAGGCTGCGCATGTCAGCGGCGCCGGACACGCTGGCAGGCGTGGCAGGCATGCCTATGCCCACGGTCAGGTAGCCCGGTAGGCCTACGGAAAACTCGGGTTCCGGAGTGCCGGAGCCTTGGAGCGCCTCGCGTAGAGCGCTTTCCAATGCCTGGCGGTCGCGTGCGGGTATGTAGGCAAAGATCGCCGGTTCGGCGCCTTCAGCGCCCTGGCTCATGTAGAGGGCCACGACGAGGCGCCGGTTGAGGTCTATGCCGCGCGCTAGCGCCGCTATGGCTGCCAGGCTATCCGGCGCCTGGCCTCCCGCCTGACCGGCTATGGCGCTCGTCAGCTGGCTGAACGATGCGGCCAGGTCGGCGAAGCCCGCTTTAAGAAGAAAGCCTTCTATATTGGCCGCTATTACCTGGGGCCGGTCTATGCTTAGTACCGCTACCGGACCGGCGGGCAAGAGGGATAGCGGCTCCTCGCCGGGTGGCAGGGCGGCGCTCATCATCAGCGTGGCAGTGACGAGCGCGATAAGCGCGGTTACGAATGAAGGTCTAGTAGGGTGACGCATGGCTGCTCCTGGTTTTTCGCCGCTTCTGCGTGGAGGCCGCGATTAATATGAGGCTAGGATAGACTACGGGACGAGTTTTATCAATCGAAGGTTTTTGCGGTTGCGCTTAGGCGTTTGTGATACTAGGATATGCTCGTCGGCACTGTCCGGCTTTAAAGGAGTATGCATGAAGGAAATGGGGTCGATGCTCCTGCGGCGCGAGGCTTTTTCGGAGCTGGCTATAGGCAATACCGCCATAGCCCGAGCCATGATAGAGGCGGGCGTGCGGGTGGCCAGCTCATATCCAGGCTCTCCTACGCCGGAAATAGCCGAGGCTCTCCGCTCTATAAAGCCCGCGGATAGGCCGTTCTACTTCGAATTCTCCACGAACGAAAAGGTGGCCACGGAGCTTGCCTTTGGCGCGGCCATAAATGGCAGGCTTTCGGTCGTGTTTTTTAAGAGCGTGGGCCTAAACGTGGCCGCTGACAGCTTTGTGCAGTTGCCGCTCATGGACATAAGCGGCGGCCTGGTCATTATACTGGGAGACGATCCTGGCGCTAATTCCAGCCAGAACGAGCAGGATAACCGGCATTACGCCAAGCTCTCCTATTGCCCGCTCTTTGAGCCGGCCAGCGCCCAGGAAGCCTACGATATGTTCAAAAAGGCCGCCGCCCTGGCGCGCGAACTGCGCAGCGCGGTCATACTGCGGCTTACCACGCACGTATGCCACGCCAAGGAACGCATACGTTTCGATGCATGGCATCCCAAGCCCGTCGACGACCGGCCGCTCTTCGACCCCGATTCATCGAACTATATACCCATAGCCTCCGCCGTATTTCCCATGAAGCGCCGGGCTTTGGAGCGCTTGGAGCGCCTGCGCTTAAGGCTGCCGCTTTTAGGCTTCGACCGCGTCGTGGATCATGGCAACGCCAAGCGCGGCATCATCACGGCGGGACTGCCCTTCGCCTCCCTCATGGACGCCCTCGATAGCTTGCCTGAGGGAACGGCTAAGCCCGACTTGCTCAAGCTCGGCGCCGTATACCCCTTCGACGAGAAGCTCGTGCTGTCCTTTCTCCGCGCCCATGAAGAGGTGAAGATCGTAGAGGAACTGGATACCCTGCTTGAGACCGATATAAAGGCCCTTGCTTATGACGCGGGCCTGCGCTGCTCCATACGGGGCAAGGCCGATATAGACGAGCTCATGGGGGAGTGCACGCCGGCCAAGGCCAAGCGCGTGCTTGAAGCGGCCTGGCCCGGGCTCTTCCCGGCCGCCGCCCCGCGCCCTCCCGTGGCCGACCTGCCGCCGCCGCGACCGGCGCAGATGTGCCCGGGCTGCGGACACCGCTCGGCCTTCTACGCCATCAAAAAGGCCCTGCGGCCCCAGGATATAACGGTGGCCGATATAGGCTGCCATACCCTCGGCCACCTGCCTCCCTACGAAATGGGGCGGGTGCTCCTGTCCATGGGCCATTCCACGGCCACCGCCTCCGGCCTGTCCCTCTGCAACGACAGCCGCCGGGTGCTGTGCTTCTTGGGCGATTCCACCTTCTTCCACGCCGGCCTGCCGGGCATAGTAAACGCCGTGTACAACGCGCACCGCGTGCTCCTTATCGTCATGGAAAACGGCACGACGGCCATGACCGGGCACCAGGACCATCCGGGCACGGGCAAGAATTTCTCAGGCGACGCGCTGAAGCTCCCTATACGCGCCGCCCTGGAGGGCCTGGGGGTACAGAACATACGGGAAGTTGATACCTATAAACAAAAGGAGCTTACGGCCATGGTCGTGGAGGCCCTCGATGAGCCGGGCTTCAAGGTGATCATAGCGAGGCATCCCTGCATGCTGAAATTTACGCGCGAAGCCCGGCGTAAGCCCGGTTGGGGCGCGCGCAGGGTACAGATAGACCAGGGCAGCTGCGACCGCAACCATGAGTGCGTCGAGCGCTTCGCCTGCCCGACGTTCCAGCGGGACGAGGATGGCCGCGTCACGGTGAGCCAGGACCTGTGCATAGGGGACGGTTCCTGCAGGCAGACCTGTCCGGCGTCGGCCATAGTGCCAGATGCCTAAGCCAGGCGGAAAGAAGGTAAGGCCATGAAAAGCGATTTTAATATATACATGAGCGGCGTGGGGGGGCAGGGCATAGGCCTCCTGGCCGAATTGCTGGCGCGGGCCTGCGACTACGCGGGACTTACGCCCCGGGGCTGCGATACGCACGGCCTTGCGCAGCGCGGCGGCATGGTAACGAGCCATCTGCGCTTAGGCGCGGCCCATTCGGCGCTCGTGCCCGAGGGCGAGGCCGACCTGGTCGTGTCGCTTGAGCGTACCGAGGCCCTGCGGGCGGCCGACGCCATGCTCAGGGAGGGCGGCTCACTCGTCTGGTACGACGCTTGCTGGCAAGCCCTCGACGTGCGCAGGGGAGAGAACCTTCCCGTGCGCGCCGAGCAGGTGCTGGCGGCGGCCGTACTGCGCAAGGCTTCTGCCTTTAAAGTACTCCGTGATGACCTGCCGGATTCCCGCATGCAAAATGTAGCCGTCGTGGCAGAAATCCTTAAAAGGGGTATAGTACCCGGTCTGGAGCGCGGCCATGTGGAAGCCGCGATGGCCGACCTCATGAGCGGCTCTACCCTAGAAGCGAACATCGCCCTGGTGCGGGCTTGAAAGGACTCATAGTGAAACTACCCATAGACGACGCGGCCATAGAACGCACGCTGCGCCTCATAACCGAAGCTAAAGGCAACGCCTGTCGAGACCGCGCCCTGGAGGGCGTGCGCTGCGCCGCTTCGTTCTGGCGGGAGGAAGACGGCGACGAAACGGCCTTCGGCTCCTTCTGCCTCGAGCATTTCGCCTGCGAGGGCGACGAGCGCGACGCGCTCTTTCGCCGTCTGGAAGGCGTTTTCGAGACGCTTTACGGCTCGCTGCACCTGATAGGCACGCGCCTGGAGTGGGGCGTGCACGTGGACCAGGGAGCCCTGTTGCCCGTCGACGAGCTGTTATCGGCCTGGCAGCCCGGCGCCCACCTGTCCGACGACCTGTACGCGAACAAGCTTGCCTTCGTGCTCCACTTGAACTTCCCGTACAAAGCGCTCGATCGCAAGATCAAGGAAGGGCCGTCTTGGACCCGCCATCAGTGGGCCGAAGCACGGCTCGGCGATTCCCTGATTGACCGCGTGCCCGCGGATGCCTCCCAACGCCAGGCCACCGCCTTCGCCTCGGCGCAGAGCTATATAAGCTCGTATAACCTGTACCCCGCCTGCCTGCGGGAAGGCGGCTCAGAGGAAGCGCTTTTCCCCGCCGATAAGCGCCTGTTGATGCATTGGAATATGCGCGACGAGATAAAGGCGCACTATGGGCAGGATGGCGCCCTGCGCAGGCAGCGCCTGCTCTACGCTGCCATGGAGCGCGTAGTGGACGGCGGCATTGCCGCCAAGGCGATCAATGCGGATGCTCTGTCTTGGGAGCCGCAAAAGGCTTCTGCAGCGCCTGAAGGCGATGGCCGCTATGAGAAGATCCTTGCCATATTCAAAGCCGAGTGCGGCGTGGATATCTGGTGCCCCGATAATCCAAGCCTTATCGCCAGGCGCTTCAACGTGGATCGGGAAATACCCGAGAAGGACGTAGAGCGCCTGTTCCACGATCTTTTGTCCTCTCCCGCGTACGCCAAAACCGCCAAGCTCGTGAGCGCGAGGCTCGGCCGCCCCCTTGAGGCCTTCGACGTATGGTACCGCGACTTCTCCAGCGCCGCCAAGCCGAACGAGGCCGAACTCGACGCCATTACCCGCGCCCGCTATCCGGATGCCCGCGCCTTCAAAGCCGACATACCGCGCATGCTGCGCGTGCTGGGCTTCGACGGCGATACGGCCGACTGGCTGGCCGAGCGCATCGAGGTGGACCAGGCCCGAGGGTCGGGCCATGCCATGCCCGCCGCCATGCGCAGCGACAAGGTGCGGCTGCGCACCCGGGTGCCTGCTACCGGCATGGACTACAAAGGCTTTAACATAGCCTGCCATGAGCTCGGCCATAACGTGGAGCAGGTGTTCAGCCTGCATGGCATAGACGAATACTTTCTGGCCGGCGTGCCGAATACCGCCTTCACCGAGGCCTTCGCCTTCGTGTTCCAGGCCCGCGACCTCCTCATGCTCGGCCGCGAAGGGGCCGCCGAGGCTCCTGAAGCGTTGGCGGACTATTGGGCCACCTGCGAGATAGCCGGCGTGGCCCTCGTCGACATGGAGCTGTGGCGCTGGATGTACGAGCACCCCTCATGTTCCGCGGCAGACCTGCGCCAGGCGGCTTTGGATATCGCCAAGGCCGTATGGAACCGCTACTTCGCCGCCGCCTTCGGCTTCAGGGACGCCCTAGTGCTTGGCGTGTACTCCCATATGGTGGACTCGGCCATGTACCTGCCCGATTATCCGCTGGGCCACATCATATCCTTCCAGATAGAGGCGGCGCTGCAGGGCAAGAGCGTGGGTTCGCAGATGGGCCGTATGTGCAGGCTCGGCCGCCTCTGCCCCGGCCAGTGGATGCGCGAGGCGGTAGGCGCTGAATTGTCCGCGGAACCTCTTATCAAGGCAGCCTTAAAGGAGCTTGAGCGGGCTTAGCCAACCTGCCCTGGCGGCACGCGCCGGGGCGGCGAGGCTGAACGCTTGGATAGCGTCATGACAGTATATAATTTTCTAGACCTGCTGGGCGGCCTTGCCGTGTTCCTGTTCGGCATGACCATGATGAACAGCAATCTCACCGCGCTGGCGGGCGACAAGCTGCGGAGCATCATGCTCCTGCTTACCAAGAACAAATTCCGCGGCTACATGACCGGGCTCGGCATTACCATCGTGAACCAATCCTCTTCGGCTACCACGGTGCTCGAGGCGGTGCTCGTAGGCGCGGGGCTTATGACCTTCCAGCAGAGCCTGGCCGTCACGCTCGGCTCCGAGCTGGGCTCCACCTTCCTGGGGCAGCTGTTCGCCTTTCCCAAGATTACGAGGCTGGCCACGCTCTTCGTCGCCCTGGGTTTTTTCGGATACCTCATCAGTTCAAATAAACGGCGGCGCAATATAGCGAACGCCCTCCTGGGCTTCGGGCTTCTCTTCCTCGGCATGGATATGATGGCGCGTTCCATGGAACCCCTGCGCTCATCGGCCCTCTTCCTGGAGGCCATGGTGCGCATAGAGGAGCCCTTGCTGGGCATACTGGCAGGCCTGCTCTTCACCATGGTCATTCAATCCTCCGGGGCCACGACCGGCCTCGTTATAGCCATGGCTATAGCGGGTACCATTAACCTCGCGCAGGCTGTACCTATAAACCTTGGCGCTTCCATAGGCACCTGCGCCACGGCCATACTAGGCAGCTTAAGCCTAAATAAAGAGGCTAAGCGGAGCGCGTATATACATGTGGTATTTCAGACCATAGGCGTAGCGCTGGCCTATATACTTCTGCTGGTGCCGTATAACGGCGACAGGCTTTATTTACATATGGCGCGGGAGATAACCGCGCTGATCACCGGCGAACGCGACAACCTGCCGCGGCAGATAGCCATGGCGCATAGCCTTATGCCAATAATTAACCATATGGTAATTTTCCCGCTCCTACCCCTCATAGTCCGGCTCTTTAACCGCCTCGTTCCCCCTGAACCGCCTAAAGAGGTATTCGGCGCCCAATTCCTATCCGATACCATGCTCAGCGAGCCATCGGTAGCCCTGTACCAGGTCAAAAAAGAGCTCTTGCGTATGGTTCCCATCATAGAAAGCATGCTATCGGAGAGCCTGGCTATTTTTAAGAATTACGACCTGGCCCTGGCCAAGGCTATAAAGAGTCAGGACAAGATGATCGATACCCTCCGCAAGGAAATCGTCGTGTATCTGTCCAAGCTTGCGCGGCAGCCGCTGAGCCAGAGCGAGGGTACGCTGCAGGTGGCTTTTCTCTTTATCGTATCCGAGCTAGAGAACCTCGCCGATGTCATTGAACGCAACATATTGGATAGGGCTAAGAAGCTTATAAGCAAGAACAAACGCTTGTCGGAAGAAGGGCTTGAAGACGTCGCGGCCCTTGGCGCCATCGTCGCATCGAATTACAAGCTTGTTATGCAGTCTTTCCAAAGCGACGAGCTGGAAGGCGCACGGGCTGTTTTGGCGGATGCAGAGCGCTGTTGGGAACTGCAGCGGGAATTCCGGCGTAAGCATTTTAAGCGACTCAATGAGGGCGTACAGGTATCCATAGAGACTACCGAGGTGCATATGGACCTCTTAAACCACCTGCACCGCGTTAACCGGCACCTGTATCACATAGCCCAGACCCTCATCGAGCTGCAGTCCCCTTCGTAGTGTGGGCTTTAGTTGGCGCCGGCCGCTTTTTTGCCGCGCGTATCGATCTTGAAAGGCAGGTAGAGCGGGCAGGTGCCGACGAGACTGGTGGCCACGAATACGGCGGCGAATATCCCCAGGATTATCGCCGCCGTGCCGCTGAGCTGACCGGTGAAGATTAACACCGCTACCACGATGGCCAGCGCCAGGCGGATAAGCTTGTCTATAAGACCCATGTTTTTAGGCATTTAATACTCCTTGACTGTTAATATAGTAAAAATCTAATAAAATGGCGAATCCTCGACCCTGACTACATGGCGGCGCCACCGCATATTCATGCGACTTGAAGCATAAGCGCTTACGCAGAGCCGGGAGCGCTTCTCCCTCTGCCCTATGCATGGCTATATTAGTGTAGAGTAGCAGGGATACCCTATTTTTCCTGCCTAGTGCTTACAGCAGCTCCCCGCCGTAGGCGGGAGCCGCCCCTTAAGCAGGCGCGGCAACGATCTTTATCACTGCCATACCCCGAGCTCCTCCGCCCTACGGCTCTGTGCGCCAAGGGAAGGAGCCGATGGGCCGCGCCCGAAAGAGCGCGACCTCCCGTTATTTTGGAAAGGAGTATGGATCATGTATGACTCTCTACCGTTTGGCATGGAACCCGTGCCTGCCCTGCCGGCCAATGAAGCAATAAAAAGCTTCCTTCCCGGCTCGCCTGAGCGCGCGGCTCTTGAAGCCGAGCTGGCGTACATGCAGGCTCATCCTATCGATATACCGCTGGTAATAGGCGGCAAGGAACTGCGCACGGGCAAGACTAAGGAAATCCGGGCTCCCTTCGACCGCTCCATCGTATTGGGCCGTTATCACGAGGCCGGCGCGGCAGAGGCGGAACTTGCCGCCGACGCAGCCATGTCAGTATCGCGCGCCTGGGCCGATATGCCCTTCCGCGGCCGTGCCGCCGTGTTCCGCAAGGCCGCCGCTCTGATAAGCGCGGGCGCTTGGAAGAAGCTGTCCGCCGCCACTATGCTGGGCCAGTCTAAGAATGTTCACCAGGCCGAGATAGACGCCGTGTGCGAGACCGCCGATTTCTTCCGTATAAACCCGGCCTTAGCCGAGCGCATTTACGCCGAGCAGCCCCGCTCCGACGCCATGGAGTCCAATATCATAGACTACCGGCCTTTGGAGGGTTTCGTATATGCGGTGAGCCCGTTTAATTTTACCGCCATAGCCGCCAACCTTGCCGCCGCGCCTGCCCTCATGGGCAATGTGGTGCTCTGGAAGCCGGCGGGCAGCGCCGTGCTGTCTAATTGGTATCTGATGAAGCTCTACGAGGAGGCGGGCCTGCCCCCGGGCGTCGTCAACTTCATACCCGGCGATTCCCGCGCCATAACGGGCGCCCTGCTCGCGCGGCCGGACTTCGCGGGCCTGCACTTTACCGGCTCCACGGCCGTGTTCAACGCGCTGTGGAAAGGCGCCGCAGAAAATTTGTCACGATACAAATCCTATCCGCGTATCGTCGGCGAGACGGGCGGCAAGGATTTCGTGTTTGTGCAACCCGACGCGGACCTGGACGCGGCCGTAGCCGGTACTATACGCGGTGCTTTTGAATACCAAGGGCAGAAGTGCTCCGCGGCCAGCCGGCTCTACCTGCCCCGTTCAAGGGCCAACGATGCGCTCGACAAGCTCACCGTGCAAGCGAAGTCTATCAAGACCGGCTCGCCCTTGGATTACGGCAACTTCGTCAACGCGGTTATAGACGAGGCCGCCTTCGATACGATAACGGGCTACATAGACCGGGCCAAGGCCGATCCTGGCAATCGCGTGCTCGCCGGGGGCGGCTACGATAAGTCCAAAGGTTTTTTCGTAGAGCCCACGCTTATCCTGTGCCAGAACCCCTTATCCGAATCCATGGTACGCGAGATATTCGGCCCCGTCTTGAGCGTCTATGTCTATGACGACGCGGATATGGACGCTGCCTACCGGCTGGTGGATACCAGCTCGCCCTACGCCCTCACCGGCGCGGTATTTGGCCGCGACAGGGACGGGCTTCGCAAGGCCGTAGGCGCCCTGCGCAACGCGGCGGGTAATTTCTATATCAACGACAAGCCTACGGGCGCGGTCGTAGGCAGGCAGCCCTTCGGCGGCTCTCGCGCCTCGGGCACCAACGATAAGGCGGGCTCTATGCTCAACCTGCTGCGCTGGGTAAGCCCGCGCACTATCAAGGAGAATTACGCCCCGCCAAGCGACTGGCGCTATCCGTATATGGGCTAAGCCTATCCCCCGCGTTTCATGGAACGCAGCGCGGCCAAACACGGCTTATCAGCCTTCCTGTCCGGAATAATCCAAAAACTGGGCAGTCTGGTGTATTGTCCATATCCCCGGCAGGCCTCAGACTCAAGCGTATAGCCTGGATACATGCATATAGGCAACAAAGAGGTGAGGCTGTGGAAAAACTGAATCTGGAAGCGCTCGGCGGCATAGCAGACGGGCTTTTTGACAATACCGAGCTGTTCCGGAGAGCTATGGACAGGTTGAGGGCGGCAGCGGGCGGGCTCCTGGAGCTTGGCCCGGGAGTATGGGCTACCGGCCCGATTGAACTGTTTTCCGGATGCACGCTTTCTCTGGCTGAAGGCGCGGTTATTTCGTTTATCCCCGAGCCGTACCGATATAGGCCGGTTCCATCAAGGTGGGAAGGTATAGAGTGCTATGCCATGCATCCTTGCCTGTTCAGTTCTGGGCAGCAAGATGTGGCCATAGAAGGACGAGGCATCATCGATGGAAACGGTTCGGTATGGTGGTCTCTGTTCAGGGAGAAACAGGCTGCCGGACAATACGAGCCAGAAAGCGAAACTGAAAAAGCCTTGGCCATGTTGAACCAGGGCTATGGCGGGCAGCCTGGCGGAGGCGGGGGCAGGGGAACCCAGTTTCTAAGGCCGCCGGCTATTCAGTTCTTTAAGTGCCGAAATGTAAAAATCCGGAATATCACCGTTATCAATTCGCCTTTCTGGAGCATACACCCGGTATACTGCGAAAACCTGGAAATCACCGGCGTCACCGTACGCAATCCCCCGGATGCCCCTAATACCGACGGTATCGACATTGATTCTTGCGAAGGGGTTCTTGTCGCTGACTGCACTATAAGCGTAGGCGATGATGGCATAGCCTTAAAGTCCGGATCCGGGGCTGACGGGCTTAGGGTTAACCGCCCCACCCGTGACGTAACCGTACGGAACTGCACTGTCGGCGCCGGGCATGGCGGGATCGTTATTGGAAGCGAAACCGCAGGGGGCATACACCGGGTTCTCACCGAAGACTGCCGTTTCATCGGAACCGACCGCGGCATACGGATCAAGTCCAGGCGGGGCCGAGGGGGTGAAATTGCTGACCTTGTATTCCGCAACCTCATTATGGAAGATAACCTGTGCCCGCTGACTATCAATATGTACTATCGCTGCGGCGCATCCCCGGATGACAAGCAGTTGTTTTCCTTGAGTCCCGAGCCTTGTGGCCCCGGTACTCCTAGGATTAGGAACATACATATATCCGGCGTCCGCGCCTGCGGCTGCCGCGCCTCGGCTGGTTTTATTGCGGGCTTGCCTGAGTCGCCGGTAGAGAATCTGACCATCGAAGATTCGCTGTTCTGCACCAGCGAAAATGGCGCTGGCAATGCCGATGAGTCGGAAATGTACCAGGGCATTCCGCCTGTTGGGGTTAAAAGCTTTAGGGTCCTAAACGCCAAGGAAGCCCGATTCTCTGGCGTCCAAGTTATCGGGCCGCTTGAGCCTTTCATCTATCACTGAGGGCGGCGGCGGTTTTGCCCACGCCGCTTTCCTTTCGCTTGCCATATGAGCGCGGGGATCCTACTATGTTTGATGCCCATGAAAAAGCATGCTGACAAACGGATCGGACTGATCCTTGCCTCTATACACACCGGCTCCTCCCTGAATCTCTGGACCGCTCTGGCCGGAGAGGCGGCACGGGAGGGTGTTTCGTTTTTTATCTTTCCCGGGGGGCGCCTGGATTCACTGCCTGACTCGGAATACCTGAGGAACAGCATATACCGCCTTGCCAATGCCGAGAACCTTGACAGTCTCATCAGTTGGGGTTCCAGCATTGGAGGGGCCGTAGACATAGGGGAATTGGCAAAGTTCCATCGCGCCCTCGATCCTTTGCCCTACGTGACTATAGCCCACAAGATGGATGGTCACCCCTCGGTAAGATTCGATGCGTATTCAGGAATGAAGACGCTGATGCGCCACTTTCTTGATGTCCATGGGTCCAGGAGGATAGCCTTCTTACGAGGGCCATCGAGCCACCTTTCCGCGGAGGACCGCTTCCGTGCCTACCGAGATGCCTTGGCGGAAGCCGGCGTCGGAGATGAAGGATCGGGCGGGCTGGTATCTGACCCCTTCCCCTGGACTGATGGAGAAGCCGCGGTGATCCAGCTTTATGAATCCCGGGGCCTTGTTCCGGGCAGGGATTTTGACACCCTGGTAGGAGCCAGCGACATGATGGTTCTTGCGGCGGTCCAGTACCTGGAAAGCCGTGGCTATGCGATACCCGGAGATTTTCGTTGCGGCGGCTTCAACGACTCAGCTGAAAGCAGGATACTCTCAAGCCCTCTATCCACCGTGCACATGCCCTATGCAGAGCTTGGGCTATCGGCGTTCCGCCTGGTTCGCACGCTTGGAGGCCAGGAAGGGCTATGGACCGACCAAGACCTTGTCCTTTCTACGGATCTGGAGATACGCGAGTCCTGCGGCTGTGGAGAGGGGGCCTGTCATCGTGCCGATACAGCCCCATGCCTGCAGGGAGATGCCGAACAACGCAAGGAAGATCTGCTCCGGCGATTGTCCAAGCTGTTTCGTCTGGATGAAACTGACCAGAATGCCTTCATTCAGCCGCTGTTCTCCAAACTTGATGAAAAAAAGATTCCAAGCTTCTTGAACCTATTCGAAAAAGTCCTGTTCCGCTACTTTGGTTGCGACCAGGACCCTCGGCTGCTATTCGAGGCTATCGGTATGCTCAAGGATGCTCGCTGTTACGATGCGGATATCATTAATCCATTGGTGATACCTATGCTCCAGATGGTTTCGCAGGTCCAGGCCCGCGTAACGGCATTTGAAAAATATACGACAAGCAAGCGTTATCTTATCCTTAACTCCCTGAAATGCGATCTTCTTTGTACCCGTGACCGGCGAACGCTTATAGCGATACTGTGCAGACAACTTCCCGCCATAGGCATCCATAGCGCCGCGTTGGTTATCTATGATGATGAAGAGTATTCGCACTTTCTTGGCGGTTTTTTGCCTTCCGGGGAGTTAGCTGAGGATACTGAGCCCTTTCCTTCGCGCAACTTGCTGCCCGCATCCCTGATGAGCAGATTCCGTAATGATGTATTCCTCATCCAGCCCCTATTCATGGAAAACCAGTCCCTGGGTTATGTGGTCTGCAATGTACCCTTCTACATTGGCGCGGTATTTGAAGAGCTTCGTTCATCCCTCAGCAGCGCCATCAGGGGGATATTCCTCTTCGAAGAGACCTTGGCCGCCCAGAAGCGGGCCGAAGAAGCGGAACGCGCCCAGGCGGAATTTTTTGCCAACGTGGGGAACGAGCTGAGCGATCCGCTGGATGAACTCTCCGGGCAGCTAGCCACACTGGAAACCCTTGTGTCGGCGAGCCCGGTACGAGCGCCGGAACTTACCAGCATGGTGGAAGGACTCCGGCATAAGCTATCCACCCAGATCTATCGTACCAATCAGCTTCTTGATCTAACTCTCTCTCGGACCAATGAATTGCCCTTTAGCAAGCGCTTGTTCCGGCCTGGGGAACTGTTCGATGATGAAAACGCGGCAGGATCGGCAGATCTGCCCCTGCTTTTGGGTGATCCTGCCCGCTTTCGCCAGGCGTTGCAGCTAGTGCGGGCTTTTTACGATGACCGGATGGAGACAAGCTGCCATCCTCGTGGTTTTTCGATTAGTCTGTTCGCATCGGAACCCACGCCGGATCAGTCCTGGGCCACGAATGAGCTGATGTTGGCCGAGAAGCTGGTATTGCTCCAATATGGTGAATTGACGAAGGGTAGCCAATGTTGCCGTATTGTGCTTCCTTGGCCCAACCTGGCGGGCTTGCCGCCTTTAAAGAGCTTCGAAGCAAAAGGCATACTGGCATTATCGGATAAGCTGCCGTTGAGCGGCTTCGGCTTGGCTGTATACCATCAATCCCGGGACTATGATCCGACTCTCCTTGAGGATTATGGCGCCGACTTGATCATAGCCTGGAATCCCGACGAGGCTCCCCTGGAACAATGGCTTGCGGTATACGCCCTGCGCCACCACCCAAGGCTGTTCAAGGCTTCTTTTCTCTGCTATGGCGCCGAAATCCAGGGAGAAGGCTTGATTAAAGGCATCGAAGCCAGGGTTAAGGACAGAAATCAAGGCGCGGTGCTTATAGTTTCCACCGGTACTTCATCGTATGCACCCTGGGCAAGCGAGGATCATGTGCTTAGGATACGCTCCATGGAGGAGTTCGATGGGGCTGTGCAGGACATGATACCTTCCATCATCGTATTCGAAGCGGTGGATATCCCGGCTATTCATCACGTGAGGCGGCATACGGATACCGGCGTAACGCCCATCTTTGTGCTGCCGCGGAAGCTGGATATGGAAACGGATATCGAGGAACTCTGCCGTATACCGCATGTACTGCTATGCAATCGGGGAATAGCTGAATCGCCAGAATTCTCTGCCCGAGTGGCTACGCTTATGGCAGGCAAGGAGTTGCTGCCTCCCCATACCGGTGCTTTGGTAAAAAGAGCTATACTCTATTTCAACCTGCACGCAGCCACCCCTATCGCCCGCTGGAAACTGGCTCAGGCGGTGAACCTGAGCGAGGACTACCTGACCAGAATCTTTCACCGGGAAACCGGATTCTCCCCTTGGGAGTACCTTTCGCGCTACCGTATCATTCTTGCGTCGGAGCTACTAATCCGCAGCGACGATACGATACATGAAATTGCCTTGCAGACTGGCTTTCAGGACCAGGCTTATTTTTGCCGGGTATTCAAGAAGGTACATGGGCTTCCTCCGGGGAAATACCGTAGTAACCGTGACTGACGCGCGTCGCTAAAAGTCGGAAAAGTACAAGAATCTGCCTGCATTTTACGCAGTATCCGGGGTAGGCTTGCTCCATGGGTAAGCAATGGACATGAAGAGCACGGTTAAGCGCTCAAAGCAAAAACTTATGGGTGATATCAAGCGGCATCGGGCATTCTATGCCCTGCTGATCCTCCCCATTTGTTATTTTATTATCTTCAAGTATCTGCCTATTTGGAATGGCCAGATAGCATTCAAGGATTTTATGCCCTTGGATGGCGTCCTGGGGAGTAGGTGGGTAGGCTTAGCCAATTTTACTGACTTCTTCCAGTCTTTCTACTTCACCGAGCTGTTAAGGAATACCCTGTTCTACAGCTTTATGAAACTCTTTGTCAGCGTTCCCCTCTCTATCGTCCTAGCCGTAGCCTTGTATGAAAGCGCCAGGCCAAGGTTCTCAAAGCTCGTCCAGACCATGACCTATCTGCCCCATTTTCTTTCCTGGGTTATAGTCTACGGCATACTGCTGGTCCTGCTCGCCCCAGGGGACGGCATCGTCAATGACATCATAAAATTCCTGGGTGGGAAACCGATCGATTTCCTTACAGACACCAAGGCCTTCCCCTGGATTGTTATCCTCTCCGATGCCTGGAAGGAGATGGGCTGGGGAGCCATCATCTTCATAGCGGCCCTGATGGGAATTGATTCAAGCCTGTTCGAGG
The DNA here is from genome assembly GCA_002412825.1 of Spirochaetaceae bacterium UBA5200. GTDB lineage: Bacteria > Spirochaetota > Spirochaetia > Treponematales > UBA12059 > UBA5200. Next base: position 429,408 of record DHVU01000019.1, on the reverse strand, counting down.
CGGCTTCCGTAGAAGGGGCCAGCGCTATACAGCGGGTATGGTATATAACCTTGCCGTCCATTCGGCCGGTCATCTTCATGGTCGTGCTGCTTCGTCTTGGAACGATACTCGACGCGGGTTTCAATCAGATGTTCATGCTGTACTCTATTCCTGTTTTCAGCGTGGCTGACATCATAGACACGTGGGTATACAGGCAGGGCCTGCTGGAGTTTCGCTTCGGGTTGGCAACGGCGGTTGGGCTCTTTAAAGGAGCCATCGGGATGCTGCTCCTGGTGTTTGCCAACAAGCTTGTCCGTCGGATTTCCGACACGTCCATAATTTAAGGAGTCGGAATGAAGCGTATACGAGGCATGGCCGTCAGGCTGAATCCCGCAGACCGCGTATTCTACGGGCTTGTGGACTTTTTCCTTGCGGTGATACTGGTAATCGTCGCCGTACCCCTATGGAGCACCATCACCCTTTCCTTCCGGCCGAATCATTTTATCGGCTCAAATCTGGAAGGAATGTTCCTTATGCCGTGGCAATGGTCCACCGCGGCTTATAAAGCCCTCTTGGGCAACACGGGTTTTATATCGGCCTTCTCCAACAGCGTAAAGATCCTGGTATTCGGCGTGGCTAGCTCGCTTTTTCTTACCATTCCCCTGGCCTATGTCCTTTCTATCAAGACTCTGCCGGGACGTAAATATTTGAACGTATTCATACTCATCCCCTACCTCTTCAATATTGGCCTGATCCCTACCTATCTAGTGGTAACCAAGCTTGGCCTGACCAACAGCCTGGCGGCGATTTTTTTGCCCGGGGCTATAAGCACCTATAACTGCCTGATAATGCGCGGATTCTTCGAGGGCATACCCGACGAGCTTAAGGAATCAGCCCGCATAGACGGCGCGTCGGAGTTGTATGTGCTCTTGCGCATCATACTGCCCTTATCAAAACCCATCATCATGACCATCGGGCTCTATTATGGCGTTACCTTCTGGAACGATTTCTTCCATGCCATGCTGTACTTGAACGTTAATCACCTGCAGCCGCTACCCATACTGCTACGTAACATATTGATGGCCAGCGGCATGAACGAATATGTAGAATCGAGTGCTTTTGGGGAGGCCTCCATACAGGCCATCAAGGCGGCGAGCATTTTCATGTCCGCCATCCCCATGATCGCCGCGTATCCATTTATTCAGAAGTACTTTACCCGGGGCACGCTCTTAGGCAGCGTAAAAGGGTAGGGTCGATAAACGAGTTTCTACGTTCCTATGAGGAGGCAATGATGAAAGCAGCAGTGCTCAAAAAGATCGCGCTAATCCTGGCGCTAGCCCTGATGGCCGTTCCGGTATTCGCCGCGGGACAGGCGGACAAGAGCGGTTCCACCCAAGCGGCGGGGCCGGTAAGCATCGAACTCTGGTATGGCGCCGCAATAACCGAAGCAGGCCCGCCGCCGCAGGACTGGGCGGTGTTGCAGCTGATTAAAGAAAAGCTGAACATCGACCTTAAGCTAAGCGCCCTGCCGTCGAATGAAAGCGATCAGGACGTGAAGATCAACGCCGCGGCGGCCGCCAATGCCTTGCCCGATCTGTTCATGGTCAGGCGGGATCCCTGGTTGAACCTGATACGTGTAGGCCTGGTAGCTCCGGTGGACGAACTCTATGCGATGATGCCTACCCGTAGCTCAGTACAATACGACGCCGACAGCAAGGTTTTTACCACCATCAACGGTAAGTCCTACGGCCTGGCTTCTCCGGGATCCATCGCCAAAAATGAAGGCATGCTTATACGCAAAGACTGGCTGGACAAGCTAGGCCTTAAGGTGCCGGTGACTACCGACGAGTACCTGGCGGTAATGCGTGCCTTCACCTTCAATGACCCTGACGGCAACGGCAAGGCCGATACCTATGGCTATGGCGCGTTCATAGAGATAAACAATTTCGAGGAAGGCCTGGGGCGCCGCATGGATCCCTTCATGGGCGCCTTTGGCGTGGCGGGCACATGGAATATGACCGCGGCCAATGCCGGTCTCAATGTGAGGAATCCAGCCTACTATGATGCCTTGGCGTACGTGAAGCAGATGATGGATGAGAAGATCATCGACCCCAACTGGCTAAGCTACAAGAAGGATGATTTTAGGGCCGCCTGGAAGCAAGGCCGGTTCGGTATCATGAGGGAGCAGAACGCGGCCTTCGGCGCTGAGTCGAACTACGCACCCTTTGACAAGAATTTCCCCAAGGGCGAATGGATAGTCATAGACGCTCCCAAGGGACCAAAAGGCCATCAGTCTGTCGGCGTCTATACCCAGGCCTTCCGTATCTATGCCGTTTCCACTAAAGCCGCGGCTGCGGGCAAGGGCCCGGCCATCGCTCGCCTGCTCGAGTGGATGTCGTCCGACGAAGGGTACTACCTCCTTGGCTGGGGCCAGAAGGGCGTGAACTACGCTCTGGACGCAAACGGAGTGCCTACGCCCAATGGCTTGCCCGATCCCGAACAGGCATGGACCAAGCCGGCGGCCCAGGTGTTTACGCAGCTGAGGAACATGGTCTATTACAACGGGCAGATCGAACTCCTTTCTCGCTATCCCACCTACACCACGGCGGTATCCGGGAAGACTATGAGCGCGTTGACTATTATGCGGGATATGCAAAAACGCCCCTGGACCGCAGCGATAGGCTCGGATGCGCTGCCGCCTCCCAACGCTGACCTCAAGCGCTTCTATGAGCAGGGAGTCCTGGAATTCCTTACGGGCAAACGCGAGTTGACCAAGGCTAACTGGACCGCATGGGTTCAGGATTTTGATAGGCTGGGCGGCAAGGAATGGGAGAGCGCCGGCATTGCCAAGGCTAAGGAATCCGGTTACCTCAAGTAAGCCATGATGTGGCTATCGTGCCGCTGAATGACCATGACGGGGTGCCTGGCCGTGAACCGGTAGGCGCCCCGTTTTTTTCTGGGGAGTTGGGAACAGGATATGCATAATAATGAACATGCAGGCCGGATTGCAGACCGCATGGCTAGGTCCGTGATGGGCCGTTACGAACAAAAAGAATTTCGCTGGCATTACGAGGATGGTTTGATCCTTCAGAGCATATACAAGCTTGGGCAGCGCCATGGTCGCCAGGATTACCGGGATTGGGCGCACCGCAAGATGGACGCCATCATTAGGGGCGATGGTTCTATAGCTAACTACCGTGAAGAAGACTACAACCTGGACCAGGTTAATCCGGGCAAGTTGCTGTTTGACCTGTACCAGGATACGGGCGGGGATAAGTACAGGCAGGCTTTGGAACGGCTTCGGGAGCAGCTTCGGAACCAGCCCAGGACGGCCTCTGGCGGCTTCTGGCATAAAAAGATATACCCCCATCAGATGTGGCTGGATGGCCTGTACATGCAGGGGCCCTTCTATGCCCGTTACGCCAAGGAGTTCGGAACACGAGAAGACTGGAACGACCTTCTATCCCAATTAGTGCTGGTAGAGAGCCATACCAGGGATCCCCGGACAGGGCTTCTGTATCATGCCTGGGACGAATCCCATAGGCAGCTCTGGGCTAATCAGCTTAGCGGTTGCTCGCCTCATATCTGGGGGCGGGCTATGGGCTGGTACTGCATGGCTTTGGTTGATGTCCTTGACTACCTTCCGACGGGTGTGGAGTTTGAATATTGGCGGGTCAGATTGGTGGACATCGCAGTCAGTCTATCCCGGGCAGTCCGCGGGGTGCAGGATAAGGATAGCTCCTTGTGGTTCCAGATTCTGGATCAGGGCGGCCGAGAGCGGAATTATCTGGAAAGCTCGGCCTCAGCCATGTTCGTCTATTTTCTTTTCAAGTCTGTAAACAAGGACTACTTGACTTCCGAAGAGTCGCCGCTGGCTCTTGAGGCTGCTACGGCGGGATACCACAGTTTGGTACAGCATATGGTTTCGCGCGACGAGTCCGGAGACCTGCATCTGGATAGTATATGCAGCGTGGCCGGTTTGGGCGGGACGCCTTACCGTGACGGATCATTCGACTATTATGTAGGCGAACCGGTGGTCCGGGATGATTTCAAGGGTATAGGCCCGTTCATTCTCGCCTCGCTGGAAGCTGAAGGGATTGGCACGGAATTATCAAGCCGCACAATGCTATCGATCTAGGCTAAGGCTTCGAGTTCCGAGGTAAAGGAAGACGAGCACTGAGGCCGAGAAGACCGCGAATACGAAGAAACTGCCGGTGAGCCCCGCCGCGTCCGCGATTGCGCCTATGCCCAGCGATAGTAGCACCGCGGCGGCGTTAACGGACAATGACTGCAGCGACAGTACCGTCGCACGCTCCCCGCGGATAGCGTTATTAAGGGCCGAACTCAGCTTGATCTCAAGGACGCCAATGACGATGAAGGAGAGGAACAACAGGGCTATGGATACATCCCGGGCCGTAAAGCGTATGAGCCCAAGAGCTATGCAGGCTAAGCAGGCGAATAGGTACTGCGCTCGTTCTGTCTTAAGCCCTAAGCGCTGGCTTATGAAGCCCCCCAGGGTTTGCGCGGCCATGATCAGCGTAAGGCTCAGCCCGAATAGCATAGCGCTCTGATCCAACGACTGTAAAAAAACCGGTATGTACTCCTCTATAACGCCGAACACCGTCAGGTAGCCTATAGAGAAGACAAAGAGCCGCAGGATAAGCGGATTGCCCCTGGACTGAACGAGGGCGTTGCGTATGATTCCGAAGTAGCCATGCTTTTTGCGCTCGTCCGGGGCGGGGGGCCTGACCGGGAATAACATGGTGAACGCGAACCCTATGCTCGAAGTGATAATAGAGCTAATGAATACGAGCGCTGGCCGAACCCGGTACAGATAGGCGCCCGAAAAGATAGCTAAAGTTACCGCTATAGTGGTAAGCCGGTAGCACCATGAGTAATGGCGTTCGTATGCCGATTCTCCGCCATGGCGCGCGCTCTCCTCATATAGGAGCGCATCGACCGATCCGGAGCAGAAACTTTCCTGTATACCCCAAAAGACGAAGCCGATGAGAAAAGCCGGATAAGAGCGGAATAGGAACCATATCAGGCAGGTTAGGATCTTTGAAGCCTGACCAAGGAGCGCCACATGCTTTTTGTTCCAGTAATCCGCCAAGGCTCCGCTGGGAACCTCAAGGACGACTACGGTAAGCGACCATACCGCAAGGAGGGTAGAGAGTATGAGCGGCGACTGGAACTCATCGTTGATGATTATGGTATACACCGCATAGAGCGGGAGGAGATGGGAAAAAAACGAGTAGCCGTAGAATGCCCTTACCCGTGGCCGGTTCAAGTTGTCCCCCCAAAAAATGCATCTATGATCGTGCCATCGACGCCGGCTTGGACATGGCAGGAAGCGCTCCGGAGCCCGCTGCGGAGCGCTTCCTGCCGGAAGAGTATAGCGCCTTTAGAGTTCGGCCAGGTATACCACGGGTTCAGTGAACTTGTGGAATGCTTTGCGCATAGCTGGGCTCAGTTTTCTGAAGGCCTCGGGGGTCAGGATCATGCGTTCGCGGTGGCTGGATTGACCGCCGGAACCCAGCATGTTCGCAATATTCACCGTTTCTCCGAATATATCCGGCTGCATGATAGGCTCTAAGTCCGTGAGGACGAAGGGGCCGTAGTGGGCCCCTACCCTGATTTTCGCTTGCTTGCCGTCAACGCTCAGATTAGTCTCGATATCCCGCTTCATGTCCATCAGGGCCTGGACCCCTTCGTCGACGCGATCCGCCGTAAAATAGCCAAGCGCGCTGTCCCCCAGGTATTTAATTACCGTTCCCCCATGTACGCCTATATGTTTCCATGTAATGGCCGCGAAGTCCTTGAGCAACTCAGCGAGATCCATTAAGTCCATAGACCGGGTCAGGCGGCTAAAGCCGCTTAGGTCGGTCATAAATACGAGCCCTTCTGTCTGTGTGGTTTCCATGGCATCCTCCGGTTTCTGCATGAGCAGTCGGTCCACAGGCCCGACAGTTAGGAAGACGAGTCGCCGGCCCATGTGTCCGGCAGATAGCGGGTTAATATAATTTAATAGGAAATCTTGGCTTGTCAAGAGGTTTTTTTGTAAGAAGGCCGAGTCTTATGGGGCAAGCAGGCCTCGTCGGGCTTTCGATTCCGCGCTATCGCTTGCCCTAGACCCTTGCCTGCGCCATACTGTTCCTATGATCGCCTTACGCCGCTTCGCCGGCGAGGAAGCCTGGCTCGCGGCAATCGAAGCCGATTTTCTGGAAACCCTGCGGGCTACTGCGCCCGGGCCGGCAACGCTGTGCCTGGCGGGAGGCAGCACGCCCGGGCCGGCGTACAGGCGCCTGGCCGCGGCCCTGCTCCGTTACGGTTCCCTGCCTATGCATCGTTCTCAACAGGCTTTGCTCGTCGTGGGCGACGAACGCGACGGATCCGTCGATAAGCGCTCTAGGAACGATGAATCCCTCCGGGAAGCCTGGCATGAAGCGCTCGCGTCGGGCCGCGCTACGCTCATACGCTGGGGGCGCAGCCCAGCCGAGCCCCTGGCTATGGAGCGGCATTTGGCCGAACTGGCCCGGTCGCGGCTGGCCGGCTGGCCGCTCTTTGACCTTTGTTACCTGGGCCTGGGAGCGGATGGCCACACGGCGGGGCTCTTTCCCGGGGACGCCGAGGTCCATGCCGCGTCGGGAGCGCAGCTGGAGCCGGGCGCTGCAGGCCCTAAAGGCGCTGCAGCTGCGCGGGCCCTGCGCGGCCGCGCGCCAGACTACCCCTACGAGCGCCTCAGCCTGAGTTACGCTACCCTGCGCTCTTCAGGCAAGACCCGTTTTCTCGTGCGCTCGCCGGGCAAGGAAGCGGCGCTGGCGGCCCTCGCGGCAAACGACCCGTCTTGCCCCGCCGTGCGCGCGGCATCGGCGGATGCCCTGGCCTTCGTGCTGGACTGACGCCGCCCCGCGGTGCCGCCTCTAGTACCTGAAGCCGTCGAGTTCGTCGGCGAGAGCGCTAAAATGCGCTGCTATATCCTTGGGCCACCCGGCTATAAGTTTCTTGAAGCGATCACAGTCCCCCGCGTACAGCGCGCGGGAAGCTTCCTCGCACGAAGCTTTGTTGCCCGCTACTACCCACAGTTTTTTATCTATGGCCTCCACGAGCCTAGCGCGCTTTGCTTGGGCAGGCTCGCGCTTCATCGCCTCGTCTACGAGCCGGCGTATAGTGGCAGAAATATTGTGGCGCTCGGCCTCGAGCCACTCCCAATGGCGGGGTAGGAGAGACACCTCGCCGCATACCACGCCGAGCGAGGGGCGGCCCCTGCCAGGCTTCGTTTGGGCAGGCAGTATGCGGGCGAGAGCTTCCTCCGGGCTGCCGCGAAAGTCGAAATCCACTTGTCTGCCGCTCTCGTCGTCGAAAATAAGCGCGGTTTCGCCGGGGTGCGCATCGAGCCACTGCTTAATCTGGGCTAGCGCGATGCCGGCGTCTCCCGTCGCGATAAGGGCGTCGGCGCTGAATGCTGAATAGCGTGTTGTGTTCATGCGTATAATATACCCGGGTAAAAATAGTTTGTCAATAATACCCGGGTAATAAAAACGGCGAAGCCCGAAGGCTTCGCCGTTCATACGTATTCTTGACCTGCGTGCGGGACGCGGGCGCTTACCGCGTGAAGCGTTTAGGCTTCGGCTATAAGCAGGGTCTTAGCGTCAAGCTTTATGGAAAGGTCGGAGGGGTTCATGCGGCCATGATCCTTGACCACCAGGAAGTGTATGTACTCGGTTTTAGGCTCGAGCAGGATGAGCACGGATATATCCTTTATAAACTCGCGGAGTATCACCGGTACGTTATGCTTATCCACGAGCGGTTCTTCGCCGGCCATAGTGCAGGAATACCAGAACTCGAGATCATTCGCCGCGGCGAACTCGCGCACCGCGCTGAAGTGAGCGCTGTCGGCGCGGGCAAAATCGAATCCGTCGGTGATGATGGCGTCGGCCTTGAAGCCGCCGTCGACGATGAGCGCGGACAGGGATTTAAGTATCTGCTCCGTGTTCACGCCCTCCTGGTTAAAGTTCATGATGACGCGGTTCTTGACCAGCTCATCGTGTACGTCGGAGAAATTCTCGAGGTTCTTGCGCTTGGCTACTTCGGTAAATATGTTTTCATACCAGGAAATCACATAGCTGGTATGGGTGGTAAACGATACGTGGATGATTTTCTTGCCCTGCATCAGCTTGTCCAGGGCCAGCTGTACGAGCACGCTGGTCTTGCCTATGCCTTTGCGGCTGGCTATGACGCCGATATTGCCTGCTTTGAGTCCGCCTTCTATCCCCTTTTCGAGGATGCGGACCGGGCTTTTCTTGATAAGCTCCTCTTTAAGCATGGGAACTCCTTTTGGTTGTTGTAGTAAAAACGGGAGGAATCGGGCCGGTCGCGGCGGAAAGCGGCGTCCTATTGACCACGATGCCTCCTTCTTAGGTATCAGTATAATCCGGAATAGCCGCTAGGGCTAACGATTTAGTAAAAAACTGCGCTTGAGCGGAAAGAACGGCTAGGGTAGCGCTATGGCTCCCTAGCCGCTTGTACCGCAAGCGCGGCGCGCATTGCCGAAAAGGGCTTATCTGCTCTGCTCAGCCTTACGCTTTTCAAGGTATTCCTTGCGCAGTTGCTCGGATATGCTGGTGGGCGCCTTGCCGTACTTTAGGAATTCCATGCTGAATTCCGCCTTGCCCTGGGTAAGGGAGCGGAGCACGGTGGAGTAGCCGAACATCTCTGACAACGGTACCTCGGCTTCTACGCGGCAGAATGCGCCTTCTTCGGAGCTGGAGGTAATAAGGCCGCGCCTCTGGTTAACGCTGGCGAAGATATTGCCCTGGAACTCGGTCGGCCCCTCTACGGATACCTTCATGACCGGCTCGAGGATGACGGGCTTTGCCTTCTCATAGGCGTCGCGGTAGGCGCCTATGGCGGCAAGCTGGAAGGCTATATCCGAGGAGTCCACCGCGTGGCTTGCGCCGTCGTTTATCACGCAGCGCACATTCACTACGGGGAAGCCTATCAGGGAGCCGCGCTTGCTGGCTTCTTTAAAGCCTTTGTCGCAGGAGGGTATGTATTCGTTGGGTATGGCGCCGCCCTTTATGCTGTCCACGAACTCGTACACATGCTCAGCGTTGGGCTCTATGAAGCCGGCTACGCGGCCGTACTGGCCAGAGCCGCCGGTCTGCTTCTTGTGCGTGTAGTTGAAGTCGGCCCGCTGGCTTATGGTCTCGCGATAGGCTACCTGGGGCATGCCGGTGTCGACTTCGCACTTGTACTCGCGTTTCATGCGCTCGATATATACGTCGAGGTGCAGCTCGCCCATGCCCTTGATGATGGTCTGGTTGGATTCCGGATCAACATAGGTCTGGAAGGTGGGGTCTTCCTTGGTAAAGCGGTTGAGAGCCTTGGCCATCTGGTCGGCGCTTTTCTTGTCCTTGGGGGTAATAGCTAAGGATATTACCGTGTCGGGCACGAACATAGAGGTCATGGCCACGTTCAAGGACGGATGGCAGAAGGTGTCGCCCGAGGCGCACTCGATGCCGAAGAGGGCTACGATGTCGCCGGGGCTGCCGTCGTTGATGTCTTCCATGGAATTGGAATGCATGCGCACGAGGCGTCCCACCTTGAACTTTTTGCGGGAACGGGTATTGATAAGCTCGTCGCCCTTTTTCAGGGAGCCCTGGTACACGCGCACGTAGGTAAGCTGGCCGTACTGGCCATCCTCAAGCTTGAAGGCCAAGGCTACGGTGGGCAGGCCGTCCCTGGATACCATCTCCATAGGAGCCTCGCCCTTGTCGAGGTCTAAAGCGATATTCTTTACCTCGTCGGGGGCGGGGAGGAAATCGGTAACGCCGTTCAAGAGGAGCTGTACGCCCTTGTTCTTGTAGGCGGAGCCGACGAATACCGGCACGAACTGGAGGGCTATGGTGCCCCTGCGCACGGCTTCGCGTATCATCTCGGGGGTTTCGGCGCCTTCGAGGTAGGCTTCGGCAAGCTCGTCTGAGAACATGGACGCGCTGTCCAGGAGCTCCTCGCGGTACTTGGCCGCGTCGGCCTTCAGGTGGGCGGGGATTTCCGCGTAGCGCAGGTCAACGCCGCCCTCGCCGTCGAAGTACACGGCCTTCATCTCGATGAGGTCTATAAGGCCTTCAAGCTTGTCTTCAAGGCCTATAGGCAGGGTTATGAACGCGGCGTTAAGGCCGAGCTTCTCCACGATCTGGTTGCGCACGCGGAAAGGATTGGCGCCGGTGCGGTCGCACTTATTGACGAATACCAGACGGGGCACATTGTAGCGCTTAAGCTGGCGATCCACGGTAAGGGTCTGGGATTGCACGCCGCCTACTGAGCAGAGTACGAGCACCGCGCCGTCGAGCACGCGGAGGGCGCGCTCGACTTCTATGGTAAAGTCTACGTGTCCGGGCGTATCGATCAGGTTAATGGCGAACTCGCCCCACTGCACATTGGTGGCGGCGGACTGTATGGTAATGCCGCGCTCGCGCTCTAAATCCATGGAGTCCATAGTAGCGCCAACGCCGTCTTTGCCGCGCACCTCATGAATGGCGTGTATCTTGCGGCAGTAAAACAGGATGCGCTCGGAAAGGGTGGTCTTGCCCGAGTCGATGTGGGCGCTAATACCGATATTGCGCATCTTGGAAATGTCGAAAGCCATGCTCTTGCCTCTGCTTCGCTCAAGGTTTTTCAGACTATGCGCACAGGAGGCGCCGTCCTCGAGTAACGTCGTTCTGTCGTTGATTCCCTGGACCGCATGTCCCTGCCTCCGCGTGCCGCTAACCCTGCGGGTTAGCGTTGGCTTTGGCGTTGCGCGGAAAGCGCGGTTGTATGCAAAAACGTACTCGTTGCCGGAGTATAGTGATAAACGCCAAGCTTTGCAATAGCCTTGGCGCCCGCGAGGCCGCTCCGCAGCCCCCGAAAAGGGCGAGCTGGCGCATTGAACGCCGTTTTAACTGAGCAGATCGCGGTCCTCCGCGTATTCATGGCCGCGTACTTCCTTGAACAGCCGAACGAGTCCTTCGACGCTTAAGCCTTTTTTTTCTTGCCCGCTTAAATCGGCGACGATCTGGCCTTCATGCATCATGATCAGGCGGTCGCCTTCGGCGGCGGCGCGGCGCATGTCATGGGTAACCATCATGGCAGTAAGCCCGTAGCCGCGTACGAAGCGCCGCGTCAGCTCCATGACTATGTCGGCGTTGCGCGGGTCAAGCGCGGCCGTATGCTCGTCCAAAAGGAGTACCGCCGGCTTGGTAAACGCCGCCATGAGCAAGGCGAGCGCCTGACGCTGGCCGCCGGATAGCCTGGATACATTTTCGTCGCAGCGCTCCTCAAGGCCCATGCCCAGCTCGGCAAGCCGTTCCTTAAGCAAGAGCTTAAGCGCCCGCGGCTTGGCTGGCAGGAGCCTCCGCGCGCCCTTGCGCGAGGCTAAGGCCAGATTGTCCATAACCGTCATATCCGGCGCCGTGCCCCCGCCGGGATCCTGGCGTACCCTGCCTACGAATCGCGCCCGCAGATACTCGGCGTCCCTGCTCCTGTCCAGCCCGTCTATGATTACCCTGCCTGCCGCCGGGCTCACGCTCCCGGCTATCGCGTTAAAGAGCGTAGTCTTGCCCGCGCCGTTGGAGCCTATGAGGCTTACCCACTGCCCGCGCGGCACTGATATGGATAAATCCTTGATCGCGGCCCGTTCATCAGGCGTGCCGGGGTTGAAGAGCACGCTGAGGCTCTCAAGCGCTATCATGCCGCGCCGCCCTGCGCCGCGCCCGCTAGCGCGGCAGCCGGCGAGCTTATTCGCCGCTTTTTCCGTACCCTTCCTAAGGCTATGGCCCCTATGACGAGCAGGGCCGTTACGAAGCGCAGGTCATTCGGCGTCATGCCAATCAGGTAGCCATAGCTGCGGCCGGCGAACATGAGGCCGCGGAACATGATGGAACCCAACACGACGCGCACGATCTGCAATCCTATGCGGTTGGACTTGAGCATAAGCTCTCCCACCATGACGCTTGCCAGGCCGGCTGCCACGACGCCTGAACCGAAATTCACGTCGGCGAAGCCTTGATAGGACGCGGCAAGCGCCCCGGATAGGCCGCAGAGCCCTCCCGATAAGGCTACGCCGGCCGTGCGCAGGCTTACGGGATTAGCCCCCGCCGCTATGACTACCGCCTCATTATCGCCAAGCGCGCCCATGGCTATGCCCGCTTCCGTGCTAAAAAACCACACGAGCAGGGCAAGCACTAGCGCCACGACCAACGCGAAGAAAAGAGCGGCCGACCACTCGGGCAGGGCGGGCAGCGTCGCGTAGGCAGCGTCCATTATGGGATTATTGGCGATAAGGGGCAGGTTGGCCCTGCCCCCCAGCACGCGTAAATTGACCGACCATAAACCGGTCATGATCACGATGCCCGCCAAAAGCGAAGGCACCTTGAACGCCGCGTAGATGGCGCCGGTAGCCGCTCCCGCCAGGGCAGCCGCGGCAAAGGCGGCCAGTACGGCCAGGGCCGGATGTGCCCCCGCGCCTATGAGCGCGGCGGCCGCGGCCGCTCCCAGAGGAAAGGCCCCTTCCGCGGTCAGGTCGGGAAAATCAAGAACGCGGAACGATATGAATACGCCCAAAGCCAGGACGGCGTATATGAGGCCCTCGACCAGAATGGCCTCTATCACGGAGCCTTCCTCTCGACCGCTCCGTTCCTTATGATCACCTTGGCGGCCGCAATCGTCGCGGCGGGCACCGTGACGCCTATCTTGGCGGCCACATCGAGGTTTATGACCAGGCTCTGCTCGGCGGCGGCCGTGGGAAAGTAGGTGGGAATTGAGCCCGGATTCTCGCCCTTTAATATGCGGGCGGCAATGCGGCCGGTAGCCCTGCCCATGGCGTAATAGTCAAAGCCCGTGGCCGCGAGCACCGGCACGGTCTCGGCGCTGGTAGGGTCGGCCGTTACCAGGGGGATCTTCTTCTGCAGGCAGAGCTCGGCCACCGTGTTTACCGCGGAGAATACCGTGTTGTCATTGCCCAGGTACAGGCCGTCTATGCGGTCAGCTATGGATAGGACAGCCGTACGCACTTCGGCCGAATTGGCCACGGTTGATTCCACGAGGGCTATGCCCTTCTCCTTGGCGTAAGCGCGCACCAGCTCGGCAAGCTTGGCTGAATTCGCCTCGCCCGCGTTGTACACGTGCCCTAAGCGCTTGATGGGCTTCATCGATACTAAGAGATCAAGCTGCTCGCGCACCGGCGTCATGTCGGAGGTGCCGGTAACGTTTTTACCCGCCGCGGCATAGCTTGACACGAGCCCTGCGGCTACCGGATCGGTAACCGCGCTAAATACCACCGGTATATCCTTTATGGCGGACACCAGGGCCTGCGCCGTAGGCGTAGCGATGCCTATGGCCAGGGCCACGCGGTCTGCCTTGAATTTCCGGGCTATCTGCGCCGCGGTAGCCATATCGGCGTTAGCGTTTTGCAGATCGAAGCTTATTCCGGGCACTGAAGCGGACAACTCGTCGCGTATGCCGCGCTCTATGTCGTCGAGCGCCGGGTGCGACACGAACTTTGCTATGCCTACGGTAACGCTCGTGCCCGCCGATACGGCTAAGGCTCCCAGTGCCAGCGCGGCGCCTAGGGCCAGGAACGATGATGAACTCTTGCGCATGATATCCTCCGATATGAAGCTTGTCGCATAGACCTCTCTAATGTATCTATGAGTAGATACATTAGAGAGCTGTAAACTAGCGGCTTTGCTCCTGCCTTGTCAAGTGCAAAAACGTAAAAAGATTCTATTAAAAGAAACAAAATACCCTTATTGGGATCTGCCCGAACAGCGCACGGCTCGCGCCGTTTAATCGCCCGATACTGCCCAGAGCGGAGGCTTCCGACATGAAGCTAATAAAAAGTTTCTATATGAAGAGGCTAAATGTTTCTATAAGTAATTACATGGAAAAGAATTAGCTTCATTTTACCCCTTGGCTAAATAATGGAAGCGCTATACAATGAGCCGCTTTCCAAAGGAGGCAACGCGTGGATCTCCCCTATGCAGAACCGTACCGCATTAAGACTGTTGAACCCTTACGCCGTTCTACCCGCGCCGAGCGCGAAGCCTGGATAGCGCAGGCCAAATACAATTTGTTCAATCTACGGAGCGAACAGGTATTCGTCGACTTGCTTACCGATTCGGGCACGGGTGCCATGTCGAGCGCGCAGTGGGCGGAGATTATGCTCGGGGATGAAAGCTACGCGGGCGCGAGCTCCTATTACAAGCTTAAGGATACGATTGAAGAAATCCTGGGGTTTAAGCATTTCCTGCCCACCCACCAGGGCCGCGCGGCGGAGAATGTGCTCTTCAGCGCCCTCATAGGCGTGGGCGACGCCGGCGCAGGCAAGGTAGTGCCAGGCAATAGCCACTTCGATACCACCAAGGGGCATATAGAATTCCGCAAGGCCCGAGCCATAGACTGCACCATAGACGAGGCCTTCGATACCCAGGCCGAGCATCCCTTTAAGGGCAATATCGACCTTGCCAAGCTCGAGGCCGTATTCAAGCAGTATCCACGGGAAGCTATACCGCTCTGCCTGCTTACGGTCACCTGTAACAGTTCTGGCGGCCAACCGGTAAGCCTTGAGAACATCAAAGCCGTAGCAAAGCTCTGTAAAAAATACGGCATACCCCTTTTCTTCGACTCCGCGCGCTTCGCCGAGAACGCCTATTTCATTAAGCTCCGCGAGAAGGGCTGCGAAAAGAAAAGCATACGTGACATCGTGCGCGATATGTTCAAGCACGCCGACGGCATGACCATGTCCAGTAAAAAAGACGGCATAGTCAACATAGGCGGCTTCATAGCCTTCCGCGACGAGGAACTCTGGCGCAGGGCCAGTACCTTTAACATCATGTTCGAAGGTTTCAATACCTACGGCGGCATGGCTGGCCGCGACATGGGCGCCCTCTCGGTAGGCCTCCACGAAGCCACCGAATTCGACTACCTTGAGTCCCGCGTGGGACAGGTAGCCTACCTCGGGCAAAAGCTCACCGAGTACGGCATAGCCGTCCAACGCCCCTACGGCGGCCACGCCATATTCGTCGACGCCAAGAAATTCCTTCCTCGGGTAGCAAAAGAGGAGTTCCAGGCCCAGACCCTCGGCATAGAGCTTTATAAGGAAGCCGGCGTACGCGGCGTGGAAATCGGCACCCTTCTGGCCGACCGCGACCCCGCCACCGCTAAGGAGCGTTACCCGGCCCTGGAGCTCCTGCGCCTGGCCATACCGCGCCGCTGCTACACCAATGCCCACATGGACTATGTGGCGGCGGCTCTTGGCAAGGTTAAGGAGCGCGCCCCTTTGTTAACCCGGGGCTACGCCATAGCCTGGGAAGCGCCCATCATGCGGCATTTTACGGTACAGCTCAAGCCGGCCACGTAAGCCTATTTTGGAGAGATAAAACTGCCATCCCGCAACTCACGCATGGCCTGATCAAGCTCCGCTTGCGTGTTCATGACTATGGGGCCGTGCCAGGCTACCGGCTCGCCGAGAGGCCGCCCGCTGGCTAAGAGAAAGCGTATGCCTTCCGGGCCGGCGCTTACGCGTATATCATCGCCTTGGTCAAAGAGCACAAGATAGCGGTTTTTAACCGGGGCGGCGCGTACTATAGCGTCAGTGGCAAGATCTTCGAGCAGCACCCCCCGCGGGGCCGAAGCGGCGTGGAAATGGCCTGAGCCTTCGAATACATAGGCAAAGGCGTGCCTGTCCACCTCCACCGGCAGAGTCTTGGTTTGGCCAGGAGCGATGCTCACGTCCAGGTAACGCGGGTCGGCTGCTACGCCTTCCACGGGGCCGGTCCTTCCCCAAAAACTGCCGCAGAGCACCCGCACGCGGGTACCGTCGTCATCCGTCAGTTCTGGTATGTCTTGAGCGTGTATATCCTGATAACGCGGCGCGGTCATTTTGAGGGCTGCCGGAAGGTTTGCCCAGAGCTGGAAGCCGTGCATGCGGCCTTCCTGGTCGCCGTCCGGCATTTCCTGATGGATAATGCCGCGACCCGCGGTCATCCACTGGATGTCGCCTGGCTTCATGACGCCGCTATTCCCAAGGCTGTCTTTATGCTCCACGCTGCCGGCGAGCACGTACGTTATGGTCTCTATGCCCCGGTGAGGGTGCCAGGGAAAGCCTGCCTTGTAGTCGGCTAGCCGTTCCCCGCGGAAATCGTCGAACAGAAGGAAGGGGTCAAACTCGCCGGTGTCGCCAAAGCCGAAGGCCCGGCGCAGACGAACGCCCGCGCCTTCTAGGGTAGGCTGGGAAGGGCTAACTGAACGGATTCCTCGTAGGGACATAGCTACTCCTGTGCCTATAAGCTCGTAATGCTTAGTTGAAAAGTCAAATTAAACCGGAGCCTGCCTGAGCTCGGGCTCTTGCCAGTCAGCTAGCTATGTGTCCTTGTTCGGGATGGGAAAAGACAAGCTGAGTATCGTGCCGTTTTCCGGCAGGCTTTCCAGGGAGTAACTCCCCTTGATCTGTTGGCTGAGTACATCTATAAGGGTCATGCCTATGCTTGGCGCTTCGTTTTTGCCGCGGGCACGCTCGCGCGCATTAAGGCCTATACCGTTATCCGCGATGCTTATCGTAGCGCTGTCATGATCGCTGCGCATGGCGATGCGTACTACTTTTTTACCGTCGAATCCGGGTGGAAAGGCATGTTTAACGATGTTTGCCATGGCCTCGTTACATATAAGGCCTAAGGGTATGGCGGTGTCCAGCGAAATCACGAGTTCCTCTTTGGGCAGTTCTATGCTGAGTTCGTCATCTTCCTGGTCAAAGATGGCAAGGGCAAGCCGCTCTATATAGGCGCGCAGTTCCACGGCGCCGAAGAGATCCTGCAGGTAGAGCAGTTCGTGGACGAGCGCCATGGCATATACGCGCCGCTCAGCGTCCTCAAGGGCTCTGGCCTCCGCGCGCTGGGGATCCATGCCTCCTGATTCCAGCCTGAGCAGGCTGCTTACTATCTGAAGGTTGTTCTTAACCCTATGGTGAACTTCTCGTAACAAAAGCTCCCTTTCGCCGACAAGCTTCTCCAGCGCGCTTTCCCGGTCCTTAGCCAGATTTATGTCGGACATGATGCCCAAGGCAAGGCGCTTTCCTGAGGGACTCGTAAAATAATTCCATGACGACTGTACCCAGGTGAACGCCCCCGTAGGTGTTTTAAGGCGGTATTCAAGCCCTCCCGGCGATTCTTCCCTGTCCGCGGCTTTAAAGGCGGCAAGCACGCGCTCCCTATCCTCAGGGTGGATAAGCTCGTTCCAAGCCTGCTGATCCTGCAGCCAAAGAGCCTCATTCCAGCCGAATAAGTCTTTGAGCCTCGGGCTGATATAGCTACGGCGATTCGGCTGTCCGAGTTCTACCTTGTACACGACCGTGGGTATATGCTCGGATAATATACGGTAGTTGAATTCCGCTTCCTTTAGCCGTCGTTTGTTACGCATGAGCAGCACTAGGGTTAAGCCTTCCAGAAGGACTATGAAGGCTAAGGCAAGTATGCCCAGTATCGCGGGCGTGGGTAGCGACTCAGGCCGCCCGAGCACAAGACTACCCTCCGGCAGTTTACCGGGCGCGATGCCGGCTTTGATGAGCTGGCTATAGTGAAAGAGATGCTCATAGATAGCCGGGCTATCACGGGGACCTTGGCTTGAATCTTTGCCATCGACGCGGGCGCGTATCAAGGCGGCGGCTCCTTCGCCCATGAGCCTGCCCGACACTACCCGGCCGCCTAAGGCCCCCGCCTCTATTATAAAATCCCAACAGGCTACCATGGGGGCTCCGCTCGCCTCGCGGATAATGCTCAGGCTTTGGTCCACGCTCATGCGCCGTCCGGAAGGCGTGAGCAGATAGGACAGGTATAGAATGACGCTGCGCTCGGGCAATTCCTTCAGCGCTTCCTGCAGCGCTTCGGGTTCCAGTTCTGACAAATCGATAATAGGCGGCATGGCGCCGTTTATGGCGAGCTCTCTCTCGAAAATGCGCTTGTTGAGCCTGCCCGTAGTGCTGGCGTCAGATATTACCGCGACAGTTTGGCTCGCGGGAAACAGCGTTTGTATCAGTGTCAGGTTGGCGCGTATATCGGGGGATTCGAGTATGCCCCGAGCCGCCGCGAGTTCGGCTTCGCTATAGGCTTCTTTGAAATTAACGCCGCAATAGAGCAGTTCTATGCCCGAGAAGAGGCCGTCCCTGCGGTCGAGGACGAAGCGAAACGCGTCGTCGTCTATGCACAGTAAGGCGAGCGGCCTTCCTCCCAGCGCCAATTGATCGGCAAGGAAGGATTCTAATGCCGCAGCCTGCTGAAGCAATGGCATGCGCTGGCTATCAAGGTAGTAGTAGCTCAGTTCTATATCCGGCCGATCGGCCAAGCTCAGGCGAAGGCCCTCGCTTATGCTGTCCGTCCAGCGGTATCCCTGGTGATAGGAATGCAGCACCAGTATGCGGCTTTTTGCCGCGGTCAGCGCAACGGAATGGCTTGCGGCCGCTTGGCATGAGGCGTCGGAGCCAGGCGAGAATAAGATGAAGCAAAGCGCTAAGGCAAGCGCTTTTTGTCGGCGCTGCCGCAGGATATCCATAAGAGTATAAGTCTATGCAGATATCGGCGCTTAACAAGGCATCTAGCCGCATGAACAAGGGATTATGATGAAAACGCCGAGGCTGATTGACCGCCGGCGCTGCATAGGCGATTATCGAGCCTTATGGAGGATCGCATGACCATAGCTCTAGAAAGTAATGATCTAATCCAAAGCGGCTATCTAGTATGGCTTATCGTGGCCTATGTGGCCTATATCGCCACGGGAGCCCTGCCTTCCGATAAACAGCCCTTTCGCAAGCCTCCCCTGCGCGTGCTGGTAGACCGGCTTGGCTTTTTCATTGCCTTCTTCGCCTTGCCGCTGCTCGTCTTTACGCTAGCCGGTTGGAGCATGCCAGGCTACGCCAGCCTAGGCATGGGCGAGCCTATGCGCTGGTTAGCCCCCACGCTCGGAATATCCGCCTTGGCTTTTGCTATCGGATTTTTCGCAAAAAAGGGGCCGGCAGAGCTGGGCAACTACCCGCAGTACCTGCCAGCGCGTTGGGGCGCGGGCAAAATTGCGCTGGAACTGGTTTCCTGGTCGCTGTATCTCTATGCCTATGAGTTCGTGTTCAGGGGCTTTCTGCTCTATGCCTTGCTTCCTCTGGGAACCGGGCTTGCCATAGTTGCGCAGACGGGCCTATACGCCTTTGCCCACCTGCCTAAGAGCGCTAAGGAGGCGGGTGCCGCCGTAATCTTCGGCATAGCCACGGCCATAATGACGCTAGCCTGGGGCACTATACTGCCCGCCTTTATCGTGCACCTGGCGCTGGCCTTGGCCAACGACCTGTCATGCTTCAGGGCGATGAAGCGCGCTTAAGGCTTTCATTATACGCCGCCGCGGCGAGGGCTAGGCCTTCCCGTATCCCGGTACGGGGGGCAAAGCCCAAGAGTCTCTTTGCCTTTCCGTTGGAAAAAACGTATTCTACCGTAGAGCGCCGTACCCGGTAAAAAGTCATTGGCGGGCCTTCTATGCTTCCGCTTACTCGTGCTCCCGCGCTTAAAAGCGCCGCGCCGATCCAAGCCAGAGCCTTGGGCACTCCTATTGGCCTGCCGCTAGCCCCTATGGCGTCGTAAACGGCGCGAGCGAAATCACGCCAGCTTATGGTCTCGTCGCCCACCACGTTTATAGCCTGTCCCGCAACCGTAGGTTTCCCGAGGGCTGAAGCCAGGGCCTGCGCCGCGTCGTCGACATATACCATGCTGGTGCGATTTCTTCCTGACCCGATCCATCCGAATGCACCTCGTCGGGCGGCATCGAACATGCGGTAGCTGCTCGTCGTGTCACCGGGGCCGAAAATGTAGCCAAGCCTCAGGCTACAGGCGGAAAAGCCCGGTCCATTTTCCGCCAACACGGCCTGTTCAGCCTCCAGCTTTGAACGGGGATAGAGGTGGCTTAGCGGATAGTAAGGGCCTTCTTCGCTGCTTGCTTTATGGCTGCCGAAGCCGTGTACCGATATCGAGCTAACGAACACGAATTCCTGCGCTCCCGCTGCGCGTGCGGCCTTAAGCAGCCTCAGGGTAGCATCGACATTCGAGGACTTGAAGGCCGATGCCGGGCCCCAGTCTCTTGCCAGCGCGGCCGCGTGGATAACGGCCTGAGCCCCTGTAAGCGCGGCTTTCATTCCCTCTTCATCATCCAGGTCGGCCCTGATCAGCGCTACGCCGCGTTCGGCAAGAGAGGCAAGCTCAGGCGGCGGCTCAGGGCGTCGATATACCGCGCGTACGGCAAAGCCCTGCTCGCAGAGCAGGGCGGCCAGGCGCTTGCCTAAGAAGCCTGAAGCGCCGGTAAGGACGATGGGGCCGCTCATAGCATGCCTTTGTCTTTGAACCATGCGTACGCGGCGTCTATGGCCCCGTCTATAGGATGAATGATGTAGCCTAAGTCACTCGAGGCTTTAGCCGAGCTATAGTACTGTCCCTCGCAGGCTATGCGGGCCATTGCCAGGCTCACTTTGGGCTGCTTTCCCAGTAAGGCCGCGCCGCGCTCGGATAGCCACCCGAAGGCTAGAACTAGGGCGGCTGGCATCGTGCGGCGAGGCGCTTTTACGCCTGTGACTGCGGCTATTTTTGTAAAAAGCTCCATGTAGCTCAGGTTCTCGCCGCCAAGGATGTAGCAGGAGCCCGGCTTACCGCGTTCTAGGGCAGCTACGGCGCCGGCAGCCACATCCCGTACATCCGCGAAGCATCGACCTCCGGGGGATGCGCCGGGCACGGCGCCGCGCGCCACCTGAATGAGCATCTCCCCCGATCCTGGCTTGGAGTCGTAGGGGCCGAACATGAATGAAGGATTGACGACGATTATCTCCGGGCCTTCATCGCCCAGCGACAGAAGTCTTTCCTGCGCCTCGCGCTTGGTGTCCTGATAGTCAAGGCCGAAGCGCGCCGCGTCGTATGTGCCTTCCTCTGTGCCGGGCTTTTCCTTACTGCCCGCGGCAAAGGAGTTCGCGGTGCCTATGTGGACAAAACGCGCTAGTCCTGCCGCCTTCGCGTCTTTAGCTAGATCGAGCGCCACGCCTATGTTGAGCGGCGCAAGTCTAGGGTCGCGGGAGGGCCATACGGCTGTGGAGGCCACGGTATGGATAAGCGCGCCTGCGCCTTCGAGCGCTTTGCGCCGCGATAGCCGATCGAACAAATCGCCGCGGACGAATTCAACGTTAAGGCCGTCGAGGGTGCCGGTATTCCGCTCCGGTTCAAGCAAGGCCCGCACCTTATGGCCTTGGTCCAGGAGAGCGCGTACGATGTTTGAGCCTAGAAAACCGTCCGCGCCTGTGACGAGCACGGGCTTTGCCGCTTGGCTATTATTGTTCATGGAATTTAGTATAGCATGCTACGGCTCTCCTGGAAGCGGCTAAGGGTAGTCGCGGCGGAGAGCGCGCTCGGGCCGTCAGGTTGGACTCAATGCGCAAATCGCTTTACACTGGCGCTATGCGCGACTCTTCCCGGACGATACTCCTCTTGACCTTTGCCCACTTCAGCCACCATGTCCTTACCGCCCTCCTTACGCCCCTGCTGCCCTTCATACGGGACGACCTGGGGCTTAGCTATGCCCAGGCGGGGCTGGTCATGGCGGCATTCAGCCTATCCTATGGCTTTGGGCAGATACCCGCGGGCCGTTTAGCGGACCGTATAGGCCCCCGCATCGTGTTGACCGCCGGTATCGCGGGGGTAGGCGCGGCAGGGCTCCTCCTGGGGCTTTCCTCCGGATACTCCTTCCTGATAGTCTCGCTCGTCCTCATGGGTATCCTGGGCGGCGGCTACCATCCGGCGGCCGCGCCGCTTATCAGCGCCGCAGCGGAACCGGGCAAGCAGGCGCAGGCCTTAGGGCTTCACGTCATAGGCGGAAGCGTCAGCTATTTCGCCGCGCCGCTCTTAGGCGTCGCCATAGCATCGGCCCTTGGATGGCGAGGCACCTTCCTGGCCTTATCCATACCCGTTATACTTCTAGGCGCCATAGTATATCGCGCCTGCCTCAAGAGCTCCCTCGGGAGCCCTGCTACAAGCGCAATGGCGGATGGCGAGCCTCGACAAAGGCTTTCTGCCGCCGTGGTTATGGAGCTTTCGACCTTCATCCTTATGTTAACGGCCATGGGAGCGGCCCTGGCGTCCGCCTCGTCCTTCCTATCGCTCTATATCGTGGATGCCCTCGGAGCCTCCGAACAGACTGCAGGCGCTCTCCTGGCCCTGTATTTTTCCGCCGGCATATGGGCGGCTCCGCTAGGGGGCCGCCTCGCCGACCGCTTCGGCCGCAAACGGGTAGCGGCGATCGCGTCCTTCGCCGCCGTCGCGGGGCTCCTGGCCCTGCCTCGCATACCCTACGGATTCGGATTCGTCGCCCTGCTGGCGGCGCTCGGCGCGGTGCCCTACGTACGCATGCCCGCCGCGGAAGCCTATTTGACCGGCAGGGTGCCGGGAAGCATACGGTCCACGGTTTTGGGTATCTATTTCTTCGCGGGTATGGAAGGCAGCGGCGTACTCACCCCCCTCTTGGGCCGATGGATCGACCGTTACGGCTTTCAAGCCGGATTTACCATCCTGGGCCTGGGGCTTGGCGCTATAGTAGCCGTTTGCGCTTTGGTCCTGGCGGGAATGGAACGAGGCGGGATGACAAAGGAAGGGTAGTGGCCGTCGCTTGGCTTGCTTAAAGCGCCGTATTGCGGGAATATGCCGGAAGCCTCGCGGAAAATCGGCAGTAGCCCCATGGCGGCTATCGATAATCGCTCGTGTGCTAGGAGACCCGCAGTATGCCCGATAGATCAGACGCCATCGTGTTTTACGGCGCTACCGGCGACCTTGCCTATAAGAAGATATTCCCCGCGCTGCAGCGCATGGTAGCGTCGGGCAGCCTGGACGCGCCTATAGTCGGCGTGGCCCGCGCGGGCTGGAGCTTTGAGAAGCTGCGGAACCGCGCGCGCGAAAGCGTTGAAAAGAGCCGCGTCCAGCCCGACGCGAAGGCCACCGAGGCCTTCCTTGACCGCCTGCGCTACGTGGAGGGCGAATACCACGACCCGGCCACCTATGCCGCCTTAAAGACGGTGCTGGGCGAGGCCAAGCGACCGCTTCAGTACATGGCCGTGCCGCAGAACCTCTTCGAGGTGGTGTTCGAGGGCCTGCGCGGCGCCAACGCGCTTGAAGGCAGCCGCCTCGTGCTGGAAAAGCCCTTCGGCCGCGACCTTGCCTCGGCCAAGCGCCTGAACGAGCTCCTGCACAGCGCGCTGGACGAGCGATCGATCTTCCGCATTGACCACTACCTGGGCAAGGACGCCGTGCAGAACCTAGTGTTCTTCCGCTTCGCCAACGCCTTTCTCGAGCCCATATGGAACCGGCGCTACGTGGAGTCCGTGCAGATAACCATGGCGGAGGATTTCGGCATAAGCGGGCGCGGCGCCTTCTACGACGCCACCGGCGCCATACGCGACGTGGTGCAGAATCACCTGCTCCAGGTCCTCTCCAACATAGCCATGGAAGCCCCCGCCAATAGCGACGACCCTGAGGCGCTGCGCGACGAGAAGGTCAAGGTGCTCAAGTCCATACCCACGCCCCTGCCCCATACGGTGCTGCGCGGCCAATTCAGAGGCTACATGGACGAGAAGGGCGTAGCACCGGGCAGCCGAACCGAGACCTTCGCCGCCATGACGCTCGAGGTGCGCAATTGGCGCTGGGAAGGCGTGCCCTTCTACATACGCGCGGGTAAAAAAATGCCCGAGTCCCGTACCGAGGTATTCGTGAAATTTAAGCTGCCGCCCCCCGCCCTCTACGGCATTACGCCGGCGAGCAACTATATGCGCTTTCGCCTGAGCCCCGACATGGTAATTGCCCTGGGCGCCAGCGTGCGCGAGCCTGAATGTCCGCGCTGCGGGCATCCTCTTGAGCTCGTCGCC
This sequence comes from Spirochaetaceae bacterium UBA5200, assembly GCA_002412825.1. Classification (GTDB taxonomy): domain Bacteria; phylum Spirochaetota; class Spirochaetia; order Treponematales; family UBA12059; genus UBA5200. The sequence goes on along the minus strand of DHVU01000019.1, from coordinate 405,467 downwards.
ATGCACGACCGCGACATAGCGTCCACCGACCCGTACAAGGAAATACTGTCGGACGCCATGCGCGGCGAGACCTACCGCTTCGCCAGGCAGGACTACGTGGAGGAGGCCTGGCGCATCGTCGAGCCCCTTATCCATGAACTGCCCGAGCCCGTTATCTATGAACAAGGCAGCTGGGGGCCAGCAGGAAGCGAAACTTTGGCTCCCGGTGGCTGGTATTAAAACCATAGCGCCTGACTGAGCCTTTTAGAAGGAGGGCCATGCCATGAAGAGCGGAGAGCTTCTACGTTCCTCGTATCGCCTGGAAGAGCGGCTCGGGAAGAGCCCCTACGCGGAGACCTGGGCCGCCGCCTCTACCGAGGGCTGCCCGGCCCTGCCCTCCGGCTCGGCCGTGGTGGTAAAAATCCTGGCGCTGGGCGACATGCCCGACTGGAAGTGCTACGATAGCTTCGAGCGGGAAGCCGCGGCGCTCAAGGCTCTGAGGCATCCGGCCATACCCCGCTACGTGGATTCCTTCAGGATCGACGAGGCCGACGGCCACAGGCTGTGTTTGGTCATGGAGCGCATGCCCGGGCGCAGCCTGGCGGCGGAGCTTGAGTCGGGCCGCCGCTGGACCGAGGCCGAGATAGAAGCCCTGTTCGTCGAGCTTTTGTCCATCCTTGCCTACCTGCAGGCGTTGCGGCCGCCCATCATCCACCGCGATATAAACCCGAAGAACCTCATCGTACGGCCCGACGGCAGCCTTGCCCTCGTGGACTTTTCCGGCGTGCAGGACGCGGTGCGCCTCGCCTATCGCGACAGCTTCAGCATGATGGGCAGCGCCGGCTATGCGCCGCTCGAGCAGATATCCGGCAGGGCGGGCACGCGCTCGGACCTCTATGCCGCCGCCGCCACCATGGCCACGTTACTTACGCGCAAGCATCCCTCGGACTTGCCCCGCAAGGGCCTCCGCATAGACCCAGGCGCCCTGCTCGAGCTGTCGCCGCGGCTTTTATTCGTGTTAGAAAACTACCTTGATCCGGACGAGGAGCGCCGTGACCTGCCTTTAGCCGATGCCGTGGCCATGCTCAAAGGCGAGCGCGATGTTCCCGGCTCGGCGGAAAAGCCTCAGGCGATGCCCGTCGGCATGGCTCTGTCGGCGGGCCGCTCCGCGCCGGCTGCCGACGAGGGCGCTTTGAGCCGCGCCCTGGCTAAGCTCGCCGAACTGGCGGCGGACAGGATAGGGGCCGCCGGAGTGGAGGACGAGGAGGACGATACGTCCATCCCAGCCCTGCCCACGGACAGCAGGGTGCGGCTGCGCTACGACCAGGACAGCCTGAGCCAGTCCATACCCCGGGGCAGCCCCTTGTCGCCCGGCTTCCTAGGCGGCGGCATCTTTGCCGTCTTCTGGCTGGGCTTCGTGGCCTTCTGGACCTTCATGGCTATAGCCATGGGCGCGCCTCTGTTCTTTCCTCTCTTTTCCCTGCCCTTTTGGGCCGTGGGCATCGGTATGGCGCGCGCCATCCTTAAGCCCGTACTGAGCCGCGTGGATATAGAGCTAACCAGGGAGGGCGGGGTACTGGTGCGCGAGAGTTTTTTTGGCACGAGGACCCGGCGCTGGCCCCTGGAGGACCTGGGTTCCTGCCGCAACGCTCCCGCCCTGATCAGCCAGAAAGGCAGGACCGACCTTGAGCTGGTCCTGGAGCTGGGCACCAAGAGCCTGCGCTTCGGCTCGGCGCTCTCAAACCGCGAGCGTGTGGCCATAGCGCGGAGCGTTAACGCCTGGCGCAAGGGCGAGTTGCCCGCCTGAAAAACGACGCATGCTTACAGGCGAGCCGCCGGCCGGCTTATTAGCGCAGCTGATTTTCGATCTGGTCCGGTAGAGCGCGGAAAAGCGGCATGATGAAGGCGCCTATGAGCGGCAATGCGGCGAGAGCACGAGCGGTCGGCGGGAAGCGCCTGCTTTCAAGGGCGCCTAAGAGCCAGAAGAGGCAGAAGTCGACGAGCATAATTTTTATGAGGAGCGACGAGCGCAGGGCCTGGGCGAATACCGCGTAATCGAAGGCGGGACTAAGGCTGAACATAAGCGCTGCTACGGCGGCGAGCCCGACAAGCGCCGATAGGATACGCAGGGGGGCCGGCAAAGGCTTCCGTTCGCCGCTTGGCTCGCGGATCAGCAGCCAGGGCAGCAGGATAAAGGCGCCGCCTGCGAAGGACGCGAAGCAAAACGGCCAGGGCCCTGGCCTCCAGCGCCTCTTGTCGCCCGCCTGCAACAGGAGGTAGGCAAGGGGCCAGAGCCCCATCAGGTTAAAGAGCAGGGCGCCTATGCCTTCCACTCCCGGCGCTATAGGCTGGGCGCCGGCCCCGCCTGGTATGGCCATGCGCAGGTAGCCGCGTATAAGGTCCATCGAGCCGTCGTCCGCGCCGGGCAGGGCGAAGGGCAGTATGAGCCCGGCAAGGAGCAGCGCGGTACAGGCTATGGCCAGGGCTAAGCGCCAGGATCTTTTCATTACGGCCTCCCTACGACAATGCCTGCGACTAAGATAACCATAGCGGCACCGCATAGTCTTGCATTTTTTTATGATGGTTAACGAAGAAACCCCGCTTACTTCATAAACAAATTCGTCAACCTTCGGGTGGTGGCGATTAGCCCGACCGCGATCATGACGACGAAATAGAGGACGTGCCAGAGTATCGAAACGTCGAATTGACCGAGGGTAAGGCCGCGTATCAATTCTATCCCGTGCCAGAGCGGGAACAGCTTGATGATCCATCGGATGTACTCGGGGTATACGGTGATCGGATAGAAGGTGGCGGAGAACAGGAACATCGGCAGCATAAAAAAATTAATCCAATCCATCTGCTGAAAGGTCGTCATATAGGAGGTGAGTGCCATGCCGCAGGCCGAAAAACCAAAGGCGATGAGCAGCGCGGCAGGCACGGCTAGAATACCCCATACGCTTGGAACCAATCCTAGGCTTAGCATAACCGCCATGAAGGCCAGCGCGTATACTAGTCCACGCAGCAGAGCGTACATGATCTCTCCCAAGGCGATATCGAGGGTACCCAGGGATGTCGCGATCATGCCCTCGTAGAGCCGCGCGAAGCGCATCTTAAAAAACACGTTCCAGGTCGAGTCGTAGATGGCACCGTTCATAGCCGAAGTAGCCAGCAGAGCCGGCGCTATAAAGGCCGCATAGCTGACCGGCTGCCCCAGCGGCCCGGTTACGCTGCCTACCAGCGTACCCAGGCCCAGCCCGAAGGCCAGAAGATAGAATACCGGCTCGAAAAAACCGGATACCACGATGAACCACGCGGAAGTCTTTAAGGCGTACAGGGCTCGGAGAACGACGGTATGCGGCCTCCCCGCGTATATCTGCCGCATCACTTGGACAATCTCCGGGCGAACGATTTCCACGAAAGGCCTAGGCCCACGGCCAGCATAAGCGCTATGTACGCCACGTGAACCACGCTAAGCCAGAGCGGTTCCGACATACCGTACGCGGCTACGCGTCCCAATTGCGTGCCGTGCCAGAGGGGGAGATATCCAGCCCAGCCATCGCAGCCATATCGGCAATTGGTCCAAGGGGAAAAAGGTGCCCGAAAAAAGGAACATCGGCGTGATGATGAGCCTATTGATGATAGGGAACCAGCCGTCGTCTTCTTCCAGTCGCGACGCGACGGCCATGATCACGGTGCCGAACGCAAGGCCGGACAGGATGGCGGCCGGTATGGCCAGGATGCCGTAGCCGGAGGGAGACGCGCCGAACGCGGCCAAGCAGCACCAAAAAACGGATACCGTGAAGACGATCCTAAAGCCCGTGGCGAGAAGAATGCCGTTCACCACCTGCCGGCCGTTGATAGGCGCAGCGTTCATGGCCCAGAACTCCCGCGTCCACTTGAAGCCTCCCATTACCGGGTACGAGCATTCCTCGAACGCCGTGGTGAGGGCGGCGCTGACGAGGAGGGCCGGGCCGACGAATATGAGATATCTCACGCCCTCGACGCCCTGCGCTCCGGAGTTCGCGTCTATATAGGAGCCTATACCCACGCCAAGCGCGAACAAATAGATGACGGGATTGAATACGCTGACCGTGACTATTGAGCTAAGGTAGGCACGCATCGTCCTTAGGCGATGTTCCGTCACGTACCAGGTACCAAAGGCTATGCTCTTGGCGCTCCGGCGCTGTCCGAAGTAGGCCGACGCGCCGGCGTGCACGCTGGCTTGCCCGCTCATTCGATCAGGCTCCGTCCGGTCAGCCTCAGAAACACGTCTTCCAGGCTAGAGCGGCGAACCAGCGACGTTACGGGCCGAAGGCCCCGTTCTACGATGCGGGCAAGATCTTCCTCTCCCGTATCGGTATAAATGAGAATACGGTCGGGCAGAACCTCGATGCGTTCGCCGAATCCCCGCAATTGCTCGGCCAGGCGAGCGTTCTTATCCGAGCCGAAGCGCAGTTCCACCACTTCGCGGCTCGAAAATTCCTGGATGAGAGAAGCGGGCGTTCCCGCCGCCATGATCCTTCCCTTATCCATGACGATGAGCCTATCGCACAGCTGTTCCGCTTCGTCCATGTAATGGGTGGTTATGACAAGGGTAACCCCGGATTCCTTCAATCGAAACAGCCGGTCCCAGAGTACATGCCGGGCCTGTGGATCGAGCCCGGTAGTCGGTTCGTCCAGCAAAAGGATGTCGGGTTCGTTGATCAGCGCGCGGGCTATGGTGAGCCGCCGTTTCATGCCGCCGGAAAGGGTGTCGACTTTGGCTTTGGCCTTTTCGGTCAATTGGACGAATTCGATAAGCTCGTCCGCCTTAGGCCTTAGGAATTTCATGGGCAGCCCGAAGTAGCGGCCGTACACGATGAGGTTTTCCCGGACCTTGATCTCTAGGTCCAGATTGTCCTGCTGGGGCACGACCCCAAGGTGGCCGCGTATATCCGGCCCGTATTCGTTGGGATCCAATCCGAGGATGGAGAGCTCTCCGCCCGTTCGCTTGGACACGCTGGCTATCATGCGCATGGTCGTCGACTTGCCCGCGCCGTTCGGGCCTAGGAGGCCGAAGGCTTCGCCCTTACGGACCTCGAAATCTACGGAGTCCACTGCCCTGAGTTGGCCGAAGTCCTTTGTAAGGCCCCGTGCATGTATCACTATATCAATAGGTTTTTCCATACGTACGCATTGAGTAAAAAAGCGAGTGAGCGATAAGAACGGTCATCCGGGGAATTTGGCGGCTATTCGTTGGAACGCGGAGTTTTTCCCGCGCTAACGCCGAATCTGCCACCCGTACGACCGCCCGCGTTATATACTCCGGCAACGCCGGTAGGACCCGAGTATAGAGGAGACCCACGGGCTTATCAATAGTTGGGATCATACGGTATGACACACGGCGGAAGCTTCGGTTCTCCTAATGAGCCGCCTAGTCCCGATTTTGAAGGCCGCGCTTGCCGTCGCCGGCCGCTTCCCGCTATGCTCCTGGGAATGAAACGAAAATCGGAAAATGAGGGCGCGCCGCATTGCGCCGCCATGCTCGCTGGGTTGGAAGGTAGGGCGTCCGAAGCCGCTACCCTGCTACGCAGCCAGTATCAGGCCATGGAGCTTAAGCGCCTCTACAGGCAGGGCTGGCTCAAGCGCGGCATTCCGCTGGGTCAGGCCGAATCGGTGGCCGACCATTCTTTCTGCACGGCTTTGTTAGCCCTGCTACTGGCGGGCAGGCCCCCCTTCGAGGGCGTCGACCGGGACCGCGCGCTACGCATGGCGCTCATACACGAGCTTGGCGAAGTGTACGCCGGCGATATAACGCCCGTGGACGGCGTGAGCGCCGGGGATAAGCACGCCTTGGAACTGGCCTCCCTTGAGCGCGTGCTCGGCGACTTGCCCGCAGGCGGCGAGCTGCGGCTCCTATGGGAGGACTTCGAGGAAGGCTCCAGCCCGGAAGCCCGCTTCGTGCGGCAATTGGACAGGCTGGAAATGGGCCTGCAGGCCGCGGTATACAAGGCTGAAGGCTCAGTTCGCATGGAGGAATTCTTCGACAGCGCCGAACGCTCGCTCGGCGACGCCTTCCTGCGGGACATACTGACAGAGGCTATAAGGCCTTAATCCTTGAGCGAGCGCCTAGCCGAGGCTAGGGCAAGGCGTATGCCCTCGTAGCCGGTGCAGCGGCATATGTTGGACTGCATCCATTCCCTGTCGGCCTCTTCATCCTCCTCAGGATGGGCGGAAAGCAGGGCAACGGCGTTCAATATCATGCCCGGCGTGCAGAAGCCGCATTGAAAGCCGTTCTCGACGGCGAAGGCCTTTTGCACCGGATGGCCGCGAAGCCCTTCTATCGTGAGGATATCCGAGCCTTCGCATTCGACGGCCAGCGCCATGCAGGACTTTATAGGCGCGCCGTCGACGAGCACGGTGCAGGCGCCGCAGTCGCCGTTCTCGCAGCCGCATTTGGTTCCGGTAAGGCCAAGCCGCTCGCGGAGCAGCCTGAGGAGGCTGTCGCCCGGGCGCGCCTGAACCCGGCGGGTTTCGCCGTTTATGCGCAGGCTAAGCTCTATGGGGCCGGCGTAATCCTTCATGACAGTTCCTCCAGGGCGGACGATAGCATAGTTTCCATCAGGGCCGCCCGATATTCCGCGGTGGCCCTCTGGTCTCCCTTGGGCGCGCCGAGGGCCTTCAGGGCGGCTGCTCCGTCGGCTCCCGAAGCGAAGACGGGGTAGGGATGGGCGCCGCTTACGCCAAGCAGGAAGCCGCCGCTCTCCCGGACGAGGCAGAGGGTAGCCAGCGGATAGTCGACCGGGCCCGTGCGGGTCCTGCGCCGGTGGCTCCAGGGCAGGGCCGCAAAGGCAAGCGGCAGGCTAAAAGACAGAATCAGCTCGCCAGGATCGAGGAGGAGCCGTTTGTCGAAGCGCTCCCGCAGCCGCCATTCCCGGCGAAGAGGCGGCTCGGACCCCGAACCAGGCGCTATGGAGAGGCAGAGGGCGTCGGCGAGCAGGAGGGGCAGGATGGCCTCGCGGTAGGGCAGCATGCCCGCTATATTGCCGCCTATGCTCAGGCGGTTCCTCGTCGTGCGGTCGGCTATGCCTCGTATCGTGGCCGTAAGGAGGGGAAAGGCCCCGTCGTCCGCTATGGCCGAGAGGGGCAGGGCCGCGCCCAGCGTAAGCCTGCCTTTGGCAATGCTTAAGGCTGAGGCTTCCGCTATGCGCTTTATGTCGATGAGCGCGCTCACCGGGTAGGATGCCGAGCGCCTGGCCATGGTGTGTATCTCCGTGCCGCCCGCCAGGTAACGGGCTCCCGTATGCGCGCTCCAGACCGCCACGGCTTCCTCGGCGCTATCGGGGCGCAGGTAGCGCAGTTCGTTGGGCATCATGAACGGGCCTCCCGCATGGCGCGCCATAGGTGTTCGGGAGTAAGCGGCAATTCGTTAAGCTCTACGCCCGCAGCGAGCGAGGCCGCCTGGGCTATGGCGCCGGGCATGCCTATGATGCCCTGCTCGCCTAGGCCCCGAGCGCCGTAGGGGCCGTCCCCCTGGGGCGTCTCCACGAAATCCGCGAAGTACTCCGGCTCCTCGCCGTAGCGCAGGAGCTTGTAGTCGCGCAGGCTTCCGTTCTGCACGCCCTGCCGCGAATCGAAGACGAAGGCCTCCCGCGTGGCGTAGCCTATGCCCATGCCCATAGCGCCTACGACCTGGCCCCGGGCCAGCGCGGGATGTATGAGCCTGCCCACGTCCATGGCGCATGCGGCCTTGGTAACGCGGAAGCCGCCGTCCCGCGGGTCCAGTTCCACTTCCACGCCCTCGGCTCCCATGGTCCATTCCAGGCCCGGCCTGCCTTCGCCCGTGTCGGGGTCCATGCCCGACAGCCCCCTAGCTATGTAGCGCCCCCGGCCTATGACCGGGCCGCCTATGGCGTTGCCGTTCGGGTACACGTAGCCAAGGACGACGGTGGACAGCGGCAGGCCCTGCTCAGGATCATCGCGCAGGAACACGCGGCCCCCGCTTACTTCAAGGTCTTCTTCGGGGCAGCGCAGCGGCGCCGAGGCTACGCGCTTAATCTGGGCCACGGCGTCGGCAACGGCCTCGAGGGCGGCGCGCCCGGCCATGAAGAGCGAGCGGCTCGCCGCCGTCGTCCAGTCGTGGGGCGAGCGGTCGGTGTCCGCGTCCCGCAGCACCCGCACCATGGCTAGGTCCATACCCAGCGCCTCGGCCACGATGAGCCTTAATCCGTCGAAGCTTCCCTGGCCCAGCTCGACGACGCCCGTGGCCAGAACGGCGCTGCCGTCCTCGGCGAAGCTTAGGGTGGCGGCCGCGTCGGTAAAGGTGGGTATCGCGGGCGCCTTCCAGAAGCAGGCTATGCCCTTGGCCCGTATCCTGCCGTCAGGCAGGACGGCGCGCCTGCCAGCGTCCCAGTCCAGGCGCTCGCGCACCCTGGCTATGCAGGCGGGCAGGTCTCCGGTGTTCGGGTCCAGCGTGGCGCCCGTGGGCGTGGTATGGCCTGGCCGCGCGGCGTTCTTCAGGCGCAGTTCCAAGGGGTCCATGCCCAGCCTGGCGGCCAGCAAGTCCAGGGCGCGCTCGGTGGCGTAGGACAGCTCTATATGGCCGAAGCCCCGGAAGGCCGTGGCGAAGGGATGGTTGGTATAGACGCAGAGCGTATCGGCTTTCACGTTGGGCACGTTATAGGGCCCGGTGCAGGCCACGGCCGCCGCGCGCGACACGTTGACGGCGTAGTCGGCGTAGGCGCCTGAGTCGAAGAGCAGTTCCATATCCATGGCCTGGATCATGCCCTCCCGCGTGGCTCCCACGCGCACCCTCGATTGCAGGCCGGGCCTGCCGGGGCTGGACACCATGTCCGCCTCGCGGGTATTGGCCAGGCGCACGGGCCTTCCGGGAAAGCGCATGGCCAGGAGGCAGGCCAAGGGCTCAAGCTGTATGCCTGCCTTGCCTCCGAAGCCCCCGCCTACCGGCGCCGCTATCACTTCTATATCGCGCTCGGGCAGGCCTAAGGCCTTGGACAGGAGGGTGCGCACGCCGAAGGGCGACTGGGTGGAGCTACCCACCGTAAGCCGGCCGTCCAGGCCGAATTCCGCTATGGCCACCCGCGGCTCCATGGCCGCATGGTCCCCGGGCGGAAAGGAGAACTCGCCCTCCACGACCACCGGAGAGGAGGCTAGGGCCGCGTCGGCGTCGCCCTTGCGTATGCGGCTGCGGTTGGCCACGTTGCTGCCTGGCTCGGGCAGTATGGCCGCTATGCGCCGATAGGAACCCAGATCCGGGTGCAGTATGGGCGCCCCGGGGGCCAAGGCCTCCCGCGGGCTGCCCAGGGCGGGCAGGGGCGTAAAATCAGCCCGTATAAGGCGCAGCGCTTCAAGGGCCGCGGCCTCGTCGTCGGCCACCACCACGGCCACCGGCTCGCCGTAATAGCGTACCCTGCCGCGGGCAAGGGGCGGCTTGTCGCCCATGTACAGGCCTATGAGCACATCCGGCCAATCGGCGCCGGTGAACGCGCCGCGCACGCCGGGGAAGGCGAGGGCGGCGGCGCAGTCTATGCGTCCGATGTCGGCGTGCGCGTGGGGGCTGTACAGCACGGCCGCGTGAAGGGTGCCCGGCCGTACTCGGTCGTCGGTATAGCGGAGCGCGCCGCTGGTCTTAGCCGGCGCGTCGCTGCGCTCGGGGGAGCTGCCTAGCTGGCTTGTACGAGTCATTTGGTAATCATATGTCCGCTCCCCGCATCTATCAACCGTAAAAAGAGAGTTCATCGCGGCACCAAGCTTAGCTTGCGCCGGGAACCGTAGCCGTTTATCATGTGGAGCGAGCGGAAGGGCTCTGGCTATCCACGATCTCCAAGTGAAGGTTTTAGTATGAATAAGCGATACAGCAAGGCAGGAACGGCGCGAGCTGCGCGAGGCGCAGTTCGCCGTGCGCACGCAGTCGGGGCGACAGCCGCGAGCGCGATCGATGAGGATATTCGGTGTGCAAGCCCTGAAGCGGATAGAGGGCCTGGGCCGGCACTCCGCCTTGCTTCGCGCGTAGCGCCGTTTCTTATCAATCTGTGCGCCTTGGTCCTCGCGGCCTTCCTCTTCGCGGCTTCCTTTCCGAATACGGTTTTTGATAAGGGCCTGCCGCTCCTGGCCTGGCTGGCTTTCGCCCCGGTATTCTGGCTTACGCGCCGGCTATCGCTCATATCGTCTATAGCCTGGGGAGCCCTGTACGGCTTCTTAGCCTATGCCATCTTTAATTATTGGCTGGGCGGCTTTCATCCCCTAGCTGGCCTCATCGTGTACATCATCTACCTTGTTTATATGGCGCTGCTCTTTCCCCTGCTCAAGGCCTCCGCGCTCTTTTTCCCGCGGCGCGGCTACCTGGTGCAATGGCTCCTTTGGCTAGCCTACGAGTACCTGCGTACCCAGGGTTTCTTAGGCTATTCCTACGGTATAAGCGGCTACAGCCAGTGGGAAATCTTGCCCCTCATACAAATCGCGTCGATCTTCGGCGTATGGGGCGTATCGGCCCTGGTGGTATTCCCCTCGGCTATGTTGGGCAGCGCCTTGCGGGACGGCTTCTGGCGCGGCTTCGGCGATACGAAGCGCTTCTTCGTCGCATTTTGTAAGCGCGAGCGCCTGGTGCTCGGGCTCTGGCTACTCGCCCTAGCGGGCAGCCTTATATACGGCTTCGCATCGCCGGTGGACTATAGCGACGCGCCTATGCTGCGCGTAGCCCTCATACAGCACAACACCGACCCCTGGGTGGGGGGGCTGCCGGCCTACCGCGACAATTTTAACAGCCTAAGCCGCCTGTCGATGGAAGCCTTAGCCCAGGAGCCTAAGCCCGAGCTAGTGGTATGGTCTGAGACCGCCTTCGTGCCCCGCATACACTGGCACCTGAGCTACAAAGAGGATATATCCTATTTCGAGCTGGTCACTAAGCTCATGCGCTTTTTAGAGGCGCAGGACGTGCCCTTCGTCATAGGCAACCACGACGCGAGGCTTGAGCTGGACGAGGAGGACCGGCCCGTCCAGCGGGACTACAACGCAGTCCTCCTGTTCGAGCGCGGCGTCAATACGGGCATATACCGCAAGCTGCACCTCGTGCCGTTTACGGAGCACTTCCCGTACGGGAAGCAGCTGCCCCTCGTATACGCGGCCCTCGAAGCCTCCGACACCCATTTCTGGGACAAGGGAAGCGAGCTTACGGTATTGGAGGCGAACGGCCTGCGCTTCGGCACGCCTATTTGCTTCGAGGATAGCTTCGGCTATTTATCCCGGGAGTGGGTGCGGAACGGCGCGCGGCTTATCGTCAACCTTACGAACGACGCCTGGGCCAAGAGCCTGCCCGCGCAGATGCAGCATATGAATATGGCCGTGTTCCGCGCGGTGGAGAACCGCCGCTCCCTGGTGCGCGCCACGGCCTCGGGCCAGACCTGCGCTATAGACCCCAACGGCCGCGTCCTGGCCATGGCCGAGCCCTTCGTTGAGGCCCAGCTGAGCGTGGACGTACCCCTCGTCGACGAGGCCAGCCTCTACACGGCCTATGGGGACTTCCTGGCCAAGTTCTTCGTGGCGGCTGCCTCCCTTGCCCTGGCTTTAGGCGCGGCCTTGGCCTTGGCTAGGAAGATGCGGGAGAAGGCTTAGCCAAATCTAGCGTCTGCGTGCCCGAAGGCAGTTAGTTCCGCCATGGTCGGCGGCTCGGCTCCCCTGCGGGCGCACACGAGCGCGGCCGCGCGGTTGGCAAAGAGCAGGGCTTGGGCGAGTTCAGCCTCGCTCAGGGCGGCTATGGCCGCCCTGGACATTTTGCCGTTCAATTCAAGCCAGGAAAGAAAGGCGGCGTGGAAGCTGTCGCCGGCGCCTATAGTGTCGGCCACCTCTACCCGCGCGCCGGGGGCTTCGGCGCTAAAGCGCGCGCCGTCAGTCCGCACGCCCAGGGCCAGGGCGCCATCGGCTCCCAGCGTGGTTACAAGCAGGCTGGCGCCGAAGGACAGGGCCCGTTCGAGCGCCGCGTCCCGGCTAAGCCCGGGGTAGAGGTAGTCGAGGTCGGCTCCGGATATCTTGATGATCGTGGCGGCCGAGAACCAGCGCTCCACCCGGCGTACATAGGCAGGACGGTCGCTTATCATGACGGGGCGCACGTTGGGATCGAAGGAAACCACCCTACGGCCGCTCTCCCGCATGACGAGGGCTTCTATGGTTGAGGCCGCCGGCTCCATGGTCATCGATATGGAACCGAAGAGCAGGCAGCGCGCGTCCTTAGGCAGTTCTTCAGGCAGGTCGGCAGGCATAAGCGAGCGGTCGGCGCTGCCTTCGGCGTAGAAGGCGTACTGGGGCTCCTCGCCTTCGGCCAGCTTGACGAAGGCCAGAGTGCTCGGCTGCCCCGAGCGCGCTATAAGGCCGGTGTCCACGCCGTTGGCCGCGAGCCTGGCCACCAGCGACTCGCCGAAGAAATCGCGGGATATGCGGCCCAGGAAGGCCACCGGCACGCCCAGCCTGCCCACGGCCACCGCCGAATTGTACGGGCTGCCGCCGGGGCAGGGCCTGTAAGCCTCACCGCCCTCCGCGCCTTCGTGATGGAAGGGCACCATGTCAATCAACGCTTCTCCGCAGCACAGTATCATCTCGGCCTCCGCCTGAGTACGGGTTACGGGCATGATGATACGCCCTCGTATCGCCGCGGGCAAGCCGCGATTATCGTTTTTCTTGAAAAATGTAATCGATTACATTTTTTTCTTGACAGAATTCGCGGACAGCCTGAATATGAGGCCATACGTTGAGGCAGCCCAAGGCTACGCGGAGGTTTATATGCTCATAGGTATATCGCCGGTCATAGGACCGGAATTGCTCGATACCCTGTTCCGTATGGGGCACGGCGATGAACTCGTGCTTGCCGATTCCTTTTTTACCGGCGACTCGCTCAACAGCCGGGTCATCCGCGCGGATGGCCTCCGCATACCGGCCCTGCTGGACGGCATCCTGGCGCTCATCAACCTCGATTCCTATGTTCCTATGCCGCTGGCCATGATGGCGCCCGTACCCGGCGATTTCCTGGACCCCGAGGTGGAGAAAGCCTATCGCGCGCCCATAGACGCCCGCTGGCCGGGCACCCCCCCCATAGAGAGGGTGGAGCGCTTCGCCTTTTACGAGCGCGCCCGCAAGGCCTTTGCTGTGGTCATGACCGGCGAGACGGTAAAGTACGGTAATATCATCATTAAAAAGGGCGTCGTGCCCGTGCGCTGGTAGGGATTGCTTAGTTCCTCGAAGCTTGTGTCTTGGGGATAAACGCCGCGACGGCTAGCGTGGTACGGCTCGCCTCCCCACAAGGGCAGGTGCCGCGGCAAGAGCGGACACAAGCTTCGGGGAACTACTAGAGGGCAGCTCGCGATGAACGATCGCACGCGCTTGTAATCGATTACACGGCCCGTACATGCATCGGGCCCGTCCCCGAAGGGCAAAGGAGCGACTATGTTGGCTATACTGCCTAAGCTTTTGCCCGTATTCGCATTGATAGCCTTGGGCGCCCTGCTCGGGCGGCGCGGCTTTTTAAGCGAGGCCTTCGCCGATGGAGCCAAGCGCCTCATCGCCTCCGTATCGCTGCCGGCCCTGCTCTTCATGGCCTTTTCGCGCATGAGCCTGCAGGCATCGCACCTGTACCTGGCCGTAGTCGTATTCGCCTCCTGCGGCCTCTTGGCCCTCGTATCCCTGCCGCTCGCCGCGCTGGCACGCTTGCCCCAGCCCGCCACGCGTATGCTCTTTCAGGGCTTCGAGGCGGGCATGCTGGGCTACGCGCTCTTCACTTCGCTCTTCGGCAACGACGCGCTGGGCTACTTCGCCGGCGCGGATCTTGGCCAGGTTTTGTATGTATTTACCGTGCTGATGGCTCAATTGCTGGCGGGCGAGTCCGGAAACAGGATCAATTCGGCTGAATTATCCCGGCGGCTCGTGTCTTCCCCGGTCATCGTGGCGATAGGCGCGGGGCTCGCCTCTGCCGCCTTCGCGCCCGGCGCTATAGGTCTGCCCTGGGCGCCAGGCGCGGCTCTGGACCCCAGCCTTACGGCTATAGGCTCGCTTACCACGCCCCTGGTGTGCCTGGTGGTAGGCTTTGGCCTGCGCAATGGCGTGGAGGGCGGGGGCAGGGGCCTGGCGCAGGCGGCGCTGGCGGCTCTGCTGCGCATAGGCTTTGCCGGGGCTCTAGGGCTCCTCGTAGCCTTCGTCGTAGCTCCGGCCTTAGGCTTTGAGCGCATGCAGTCGCTGGCTCTGCTCACGCTCTTCGTCATGCCGCCGCCCTTCGTAATCGCGGTATTCCGCAAGAGGCCCGAGGACTCAAGCTATGTAAGCTCAGTATTGTCCCTCCATACCCTTGCCTCGCTTGCCGCCGCCCTGGCCATAGCCCTTGCCATAGGCGGCGCGCTTTGAGGCGTACAGGCGCAACGGTGCGGGACGTAGCCCTCGCCGCGGAGGTGTCCACCGCCACCGTGTCGCGCGTGCTCAATGAGGATGCCGCTCGGGGCCTAGGCGCCGTGGCCAAAGTGTCCGGCGCAACGCGCGAGCGCGTGCTCGCCGCGGCCCTGCGCCTCGATTACAAGCTCAATCACGTGGCTCGCAGTCTTAAGACGCGCTCTACCCGCACCATAGCCATACTGGCGCCCGAGCTTGCCAACGACTTCTTTATGGCGCTCGCCGAGGGCATAGAGCAGGAGCTGGGCAAGGCCGGCTACATGCTCCTCCTGTCCTCTTCCTCCAATTCCGCGGACGAGGAGAAGCGCCGACTTGGCGTGCTGTCGCAGCGCCTCGTGGACGGTATCATCGTGGTGCCGGCTTCCAGGCGGGGCGAGCATATACAGGCCATAGCCGACGGCGGCACGCCGGTGGTGCTCGTCGACCGCCTCGTGGAGGGGGCCGCGCTCGATTGCGTGCTGGCGGATAACGAAGGCGGAGCCTACGCGGCCACCCGGGCCTTATTGGCAGACGGGTTTTCCCGCATAGCCTTCTTGGGCGGCAACCCCGCGTTGAGCACCGCCCAGGAGCGGCTCGCCGGCTTTGAGCGGGCCTTGGCTGACGCGGGCCTTACCGGCCGGGACGTGCGTCCCGGCGGCATGGGCATAGCCGACGGCTATAGGCTCATGGACGAGCTCATGGCGGAAGCCGAGCCTCCCGAGGCCCTCTTCGCCGTCAACCTATTGGTACACCTGGGCATGGAGCGGCGCCTCTTAGAGGAGGGCAGGGCAGCCCTAGGGCGCTTCGCCATGGCCAGCTTCGACGAGACCCCCTACTCGCCCTTCATGACCGCCTGCCGCTATTCGGTGGCGCAGCCCGCCGCCGATATGGGCGCGGCGGCCGCCAGGCTACTCCTTGAGCGCATAACCCTTGCCGGCGCATCTGCTCCGGCGGCCGTGCCGCGCTGCCTGCGCCTGGATACGAGGCTTATTCGGCATTGAGGGGGGGGAGGAAGAATCTAGAAGCTAGAATCTAGAAGCTAGAATATAAGAGACTGTTACTTTTTATTTATTCAGAAGGATCTTGAAGCGACGGCGCGAGAAGGCGCCGGACGGCGCCGGCGTAAGTTCCGGCGCCGCATACGAATGAAGCCTAGGAGGCACAAAGATGGCAGATATTAGCAGTTTGCAGCTCAATCCCCCCGTAAACCGTTACCGCGGCGCCCTGCCCAAGATTGGCATACGGCCCACTATCGACGGACGCCTAGGCGGCGTGCGCGAATCCCTTGAGGGCGTTACCATGGGCATGGCCAAGGCGGCCGCGAAGCTCATAAGCGGAAGCCTTAAGCATCCGAACGGCGCGCCCGTCGAATGCGTCATAGCCGACAGCACCATAGGCGGCGTGGCCGAGGCGGCGGCCTGCCAGGACAAGTTCAGCCGCGAAAACGTGGCCGTCACCCTAACCGTTACTCCCTGCTGGTGCTACGGCTCGGAGACCATGGACATGGACCCCATGACCATAAAGGCGGTGTGGGGCTTCAACGGCACCGACCGCCCAGGCGCCGTATACCTGGCGGCCGTGCTGGCAGCCCACAGCCAGAAGGGCCTACCCGCCTTCGGCATATACGGCCGCGACGTGCAGGATCTCTCCGAAACCGAGACCGTACCCGCCGACGTGCGCGACAAGCTGCTGCGCTTCGCCCGCGCGGGCCTGGCGGCCGCCTGGATGCGCGGCAAGAGCTACCTGTCCATAGGCGCGGTATCCATGGGCATAGCCGGCTCCATCGTGGACCCCGACTTCTTCCAGGACTACCTGGGCATGCGCACCGAATTCGTGGACATGAGCGAGCTCGTGCGCCGCCTCGACGAGAAGGTATATTCTGACGCGGAATTCAAGCGCGCCTTAGCCTGGGTGCAGGGCAATTGCAAGGAAGGGCCGGACGTGAACGATCCCAAGATCCAGCACAGCCGCGAGCGCAAGGACAAGGCCTGGGCCACCAGCGTAAAGATGGCCATAATCGTGCGCGACCTCATGGTCGGCAATAGCGATTTGAAGCGCAAGGGCCTGGCCGAGGAAGCCCTGGGCCACAACGCCATACTGGCGGGCTTTCAGGGCCAGCGCGCCTGGACCGACCACTTCCCCAACGGCGACTTCCTTGAGACCATACTCAATTCCAGCTTCGACTGGACGGGCATACGCCAGCCCTATGTGGTGGCCACCGAGAACGATGCCTTAAACGGCGTATCCATGCTCTTCGGCCACCTCCTTACCGGGAGCTCCCAGATATTCTCCGACGTGCGCACCTACTGGAGCCCCGAAGCCGTCCAGCGCGTAACCGGCTGGAAGCCCGAAGGCGCGGCTAAAGACGGCTTCATCCACCTGATCAACTCAGGCGCCACCACCATGGACGGCACCGGCAAGCAGAAGAAGGACGGCAAGCCCGCCATGAAGCCCTATTGGGAAATCAGCCCCAAGGAAGCGGCTGACTGCCTGGACGCCACCAGCTGGCGCTATGCCGACTTAGGCTATTTCCGCGGCGGCGGCTACTCCTCGGACTTCCTTACCGAAGGCGGCATGCCCGTAACCATGAGCAGGCTCAACCTGGTAAAGGGCGTAGGCCCGGTCCTGCAGATAGCCGAAGGCGTTACCGCCACCCTACCCGACGCCGTGCACGACAAGCTTGACAAGCGCACCAACGAAACCTGGCCCACCACCTGGTTCGTCCCCCGCCTCACCGGCAAGGGCCCCTTCAAGGACGTATACTCGGTCATGGCCGCCTGGGGAGCCAACCACGGCGCCGTATGCTATGGCCACGTAGGCGCTGACCTTATAACCCTGGCCAGCATCCTGCGCATACCCGTGTGCATGCACAACGTGGAGGGCGGAGCCGCCTACCGCCCCAGCTATTGGAACGCCTTCGGCATGGACGAGGAAGGCTCGGACTACAGGGCCTGCCAAGCCCTTGGGCCTATGTATAGGTAACAGGTAGCCGGAATAGGGAACACTGGCAGCTGTACGGCTTCCCGGTGGGCCAAGGGGCGCGCAGGGAGGCGCGCTCCGTAAGCGGCTTCGCGGAAGCACTTATTGGCGCTTCCGCGACGACATGGATGTCGATGGGCCTATGTATAAATAACGGGTAGCCAGAACAGGCCTCACCGGCAGCTGTACCGCTTGCCGGCGGGCCAAGGGGCGCGAAAGGTTTCCGTAGCGCGGCCGAAAGGCTGCGCATCCCTAACCGTTTCTAACGGGACACGATGCGAAGCATCGTACGCGCGCTCAAAAAAAAATCATCGCGGAAGCGCCTGCTGGCGCTTCCGCGATGCCATGGAGATCGAAGAGCCGATATATAATTAAGCGTTGGAACTACATTTGGGAGACATGAAACGATGTATATTCAACCTGATGCTTTTAAATTAAAGGCCGCCTTAGGGCAAGTGTGTAATGCGATTCATTCTCCAGGGGTAATTGCTGGCGTCGCTATCGATGGGGAAACCCCAATGATTGTCGCCAACGGGCTGGGCGATGCAGCTTTACAGCAAAAGCTTTTGCCGATAGACCGCTTGCGAGTAGGCAGTCTTACGAAAACCTTCACGGCAGTCGCTATTTTGCAATTGGTGGAAGCGGGCATCTTGCATTTAAAAGATCCCGTTTCGCGATGGGTACCTGCTATTCCTTATGGGAATATGATCACCGTTGAACATCTTCTGCGTCATACCAGCGGCTTGTTTAATTACACGGATAGTCAAGACTTTTTTTCTGCTGTCCAAACCGCCCCAGGCATACTGAAAATTTGGGAACCACAGGAGTTGGTCGCTTTCGCAACCAAGGAAAACCACGTTTTTTCTCCGGGTCAGGGTTGGGCCTACTCCAATACCAATTATATTTTACTGGGCATTATCCTAAAGGCCGCCACTCAAAAGTCGTTGGCAAGCATTTATCGTCAAAATATCTTTGCCCCCCTTAATATGGCCGACACCTTCTTGGATGCTGAAGAAACCATACCCGGTGGCTTCATACCAGGATTTGCCTCTAGCCCTGAAAATCCTTCGCAATTTAGCGATATGACCAACCTCATGCACGTATCCTCGGCATGGGCAGCCGGCGGCATCATTTCAACCGTAAAGGATTTGCTGCTGTTTAATCGGGCGCTCTTTAGTGGTCAGCTTCTCAAAGATACTATTCTTGCGCAGATGAAAGACTATATTGTGGCTACAGATCCGATTTACTCTATGGTTAGCGCTTATGGCTTAGGCTTAGTTTCCATGAAGATCAATGGGAAAACAGTGTATGGCCATATTGGCAATATACCCGGCTATTCGAGCCTAATGGGATTTTTGCCAGAGGATAAAGTTTACCTGATTGTTTTGATGAATCAGAATTATACGCGTTTAGAAAATAATAAAACTAATGTTGAGGTAATGACAGAAAAAATCATAGAAGTATTATCTGAATGCCAAGATAATTCGCGATAAGTCGTCAGGTTGCTTAATGACTTATGGCAATGCCGGCTGGAAAATTGGGATTGGTCTTAATCCGTATAAGCCGCTCAAAAAGCAAATTCTCGTAAACGCGTGCCGCTCGGTTATTAGCCATAGAGTGACAGAAGCAGCTGGCGCCTTCAGCGCAGTATTGCTGGTTCGCAAGCTTGGGAGCCACAGACCCAAAGGGGACTATGCAGGAAAATGCCATGGTATACCTGATAATTGATTCGAGTATGCGAAAACGATTCATTTACAAAGCTACTGAAAACTATACAGCGCTAAAATGACTGGTACCTAGCCCACGCAAAGCGATGACCGTAGCACGCCTGGGCAGCGAAACAGGAAAAACGTCAGCTGCCTTGTGGTCATTCAGGCTGTGGATGAGCATAGGCCATGACTCGATTCATAATGGAGGATAAAATGACGAGTTTCGAAGCGACTCGCTCTGCAAGGCTCAGCATGTCTGCCTATTCCGCCGGGGCAACAATGAACAAGGATCTGCTGCTCTCTCCGCTTCTTTTCCTTCTGCTAGTCTTACCAGCCCTGACTTCCGCATACGCCCTATCCAACCCAGCCGGAGGGATCGACTTCGCCGCGCTGGATGTCGCCATCTCGGCCCAGATGGAAAAGCACGGACTGCCCGGCGTGGCCCTTGCCGTAATTGAAAACGGTGAAATTATATATGCCAGAGGGTACGGTATAGCAGGGGATGGCCTTCCGATGACTTCTCAAACCCCAATGCTGATCGGATCGCAAAGCAAATCCTTTACCGCCCTGGCGACAGCCCAACTGGTTGAACAGGGCAGGCTCGATCTCTCGGCGCCGGTACAAAGCTACCTGCCCTGGTTCCGCGTGGCCGACGAAGCAGCCTCGTCCAGCATCACCCTTAACCACCTGCTCCACCACACCAGCGGGCTTTCCGACGCGGGCTTCAGCGTGATCCTGCCGCCTGCGACCAGCCTGGAGCAAGCCGTGCGCTCGCTGGCGCAGGCGCGGCTGACCGCCCCGGTTGGGTCGAAGCACCAGTACTTCAACCTGGGCTACAGCGTGCTTTCATTAATCATAGAAACCGTCAGCGGCCAGGCCTATGCCGACATTATACAGAAACAAATCCTGACCCCGCTCGGCATGGCCGCCTCCACTGCCGACCCATTCACGGCAGCTAGGCTTCCCCAAGGCAACACCCGCTTTTTTGGATTCGCCGTTCCCATGCACGAGGCTATTCCGGCTTACGGCGTAGGCGCGGGCTACATCGTCTCAAGCGCCGAAGATTTGGCGCGCTATGCCCTTGCCTTCTTGGATAATGGCAAGGGGCTGGTATCACCCGAAATGATGCGGCGCATACTTATGCCCGGCCTCGGCTCGTATGGCCTGGGCTGGTACATTTACGATAAGGGCGCAAAAATCGTGCATGGCGGCGCCAACCAAACGTTTCGCGCTGAACTCAATCTCTATCCGCATAGCGGCCGGGCCTTTGTCCTGCTCACCAACCAGGGTTACCAGGTCGATCACTTCATATCCGCGGCGCAATTAAGCGCGAGCGTCGAGGCCATCGTGCTGGGCAAGGCCCCTCCTCCGGTTTCGAAGGGCTGGTCGGTGCGCTTGATGGGCTGGGGCTTGGGGCTCTTGGTCTTTGCCTTAAGCTTGCTCCACGCCCGGAATTTTCTAGCCTTGCGCGGCTGGAAGGATCGCGCCCGCGGCCTGACTCCGGTTAAACAGGCTTTCGATATGGCGATAAGTTTTGTCATACCCACCGCCATCCTGATCGTCGTTTTATGGCAGGTCAGCGCTTTTTATGGCAATCGTTTCAACCTGTTGACCAGCCTGGCTTACATGCGCTTCGGCCTGCCAGATGTGTTCATCCTCATGCTGGTAGGAACCCTGCCTGATTATATTCAGGGCATGGTCAAAGTAGTCCTATGGCGCAAGGCATAGCTCCGGATCCATAGCACTTAGGCTCACGGCCGCGGCGTCCAGACTATACGGACACCCACTAAGGCCGATAAGGCGTATCCCCATTCCGTTACTTGCCGAACCCCGGGAGCCGCGCCTCCCAGGATTTCCGGGCCGATGGCGAAGGCACAGCGGACATAGGGTTCGATGCGTATCGTCGATGAGGCACTACCGAAGGCCCACCCCGCTTCGGCCAGGGCAAAGGCCTTGAGCCCGAGCAGGCTATAGTCCCCTGGCTCCGATGCCCAGGGCGCCGCGGATGCCCACGCTGCGGCGATTCCTGCTCCCGCCCCGGCGAAGAATCCAAGCAAACCCGCGGGCCGCCAGCGCGCGCTTCCGGATAGGTCCAGCTGCAGCGAGAGCATATCGCTGGTGCCGACCGCGTAGATACCGGGCTCGATCACCGCCGACCATGGCCCGCCCACGGGAAGC
This sequence comes from Spirochaetaceae bacterium UBA5200, assembly GCA_002412825.1. Classification (GTDB taxonomy): domain Bacteria; phylum Spirochaetota; class Spirochaetia; order Treponematales; family UBA12059; genus UBA5200. The sequence goes on along the minus strand of DHVU01000019.1, from coordinate 384,219 downwards.
TCAAGGCCCCCGTGCAGCTGCAACGCTCCATTGGCAACGCCTAAGCCCGCGGCGGCCACATCGACATAGAGCGCATTGCCCTGGGCGGCGAGGCTCGCAGGCGCGAGCAGGGCCAAAATGAATAGCGGGACGAGCGCGACACGCGCCTCCGATTGCCGCTTCGGCTCAGTCTTCAAGGGCATCTTGCACCGCCTTTATCAGGGCTTTCGAGGTGAAGGTAACGCCGGAAACGGCATCGACGTCGAGGCTTTGCTCGGCGATTATCCTTGACGGCAGTTCACGGAAGAACTCCGCGCTTCTCATGACCTCGGGCTCAACCAGTTCTATAGCCGTGATGGAACCCGAGGCTACTCTCACGTCCACCTCCACATGGCGGAAGGCGGCGAAGGCGCCTGCGGGAAGGGCTATCGTGTACGATCCGCGGTACTCGCCGTCGGGCTTGCCAGCGAGAGCGGCGAGCGAGGCGGGTATCGCATTGGTCCAGGCCTCCGGAGACATGACGAGCATTCCCGAGCAGCCGGCGAGGATTATTGCCGAAAGAGCGGCCGCTGCCAGGGTTACAAGCGCGGCTACGCGGCCAGAGCAGAGCCGTCTCATTAGAGGCCTCCCTGGGAGCGTATGGCCGCATAGACGGCGTCGCGCAGGGACTTTTCCCGCGGATCGTCGCTCGCGTAGTAGCCCATCTTGGTCATTTGGTACGCAAAGCCCAGCTGGGCGTCGGGGTCGGCGAAGGCGAAGTTGCCGCCGGCTCCCGCTGTACCGTAGGCCTTCGGGCTCGAGCCGAAGGAGAGCCTTGGGCCGGGCCGCATATAGCCGAGTGAGTACCACGAATCGAAGCCCATGACCTCGTCGAGCGATCCCGCCGGGGGAGTCGCGGGCGGCGCCTCGAGCAGCGCGATAGTGTCCGCCCCGATGCCGAGCGTTTTACCGCCCGTCGCGAATTCGCCATAAGCCCTGGCCATCGAGCGCGCGGTGCCTATGCCGTTGCCGGCGGCCAGCTCGATAGTCCAGCCTTCGCGTGAGGTTGGATCGTAGCCCTTGGGGATGCCGAAGGACTTCATGATGTAGGAATTGAAATCGAGCATCTTGGCCCGCATTCCCTTGGGCAGCTTTCCGAGATTGAACATGCCTCCCGCCGGGCTGGCCATGATGAGCCTGGCAATGCGGGAATCGGGAATATCCCCGGGCAGGCCTATGTAGAAATCGAGGCCGAGCGGAGCGGCTATCTCCTCGGCGAAGTAGCGCCCGATGCTGCGGCCGGCGGGATCTACCCTGCGCAGGAGTTCGGCCATATAGAGGCCTATGGTCGAGGAATGGTAGCCATGGCGCTCGCCCGGCGTCCAATAGGGTTTCTGCCTCGCAAGAAGGGCGGAAGCGAACTCATGATCCATTACCCGGTCGGCCGGCAGGGCTTCGTCCAGGAGGACAAGGCCGGCTTCGTGCGCTAAAAGCTGGCGAACCGTTATGGCTTTCTTGCCCGCCTCGGCGAATTCCGGCCAGTATGCGGCTACCCGTTCTTCGTAATCAATGAGGCCGCGAGAAGCGGCGTGGGCGAAGGTCATGGCGGCCATGCCTTTGGTGGCGGAGAAGACGAGTACCATCGTGTCCTCCTGCCAGGGGTCCTTCGCTTTTACGTCGCGGTATCCGCCCCATAGGTCGACCACCTTTTCGCCCTTCCAATAGACGGCGCAGGCGGCACCAGACTCGCCTCGCTCGGCGAAGTTGCGCTCGAATTCCTCCCGCACGCCTTCGAAGCCCGGGGCTACCCAGCCGCTTACCAGGCTTCCGCCCTGAGGCGCGCTCTGGCAGCCGCCGAGGGCCATAACCGTAGCCGCAATAGTAGTTATGGCTATGGTAACCCGACTAGTTCTCTTCATGATTCCTCCTTTGACAGGGGTCGTAGACGCGAGCGTAGACGAGTTGCCTGTCCAGCGCGCCAAGGGTGGCCATGGCGCCGTAGAAGGCGGAGCTGTCGACGTCACGGAGGATAAGGACGGTGTCCCCTTCCTCTTCGAGGAGTTCGCGGTCGCCGAACCAGTCGGCCCATCCTGGGTCGAAGCGGCCTTGCACGCGAATCTCGTAGCTTTTTCTGTCCATGGAGGGAGGATGACGCTCAGCGTCGGGCAGTGGAATCGGCTAAAAGTATGATTTATAGGTTTACGGAGGGATGATTCAGCTCAGGCCGAGCTCCCGGGCTCTGGCTAGGATGGCCACGCGGTTCGGGGCCTCAAGCTTGGCGGCGATGTGGTAGAGATGGGTCTTCACGGTGGATTCCGAGACGAAGAGCCGCTCGGCCATAGCGCGGTTGCTAAGTCCTTCCGATAGGAGGGCGACGACCTCGCGCTCGCGGGCGCTGAGTATGCCGGCCAGCGCCGAAGTGGGCGCTTCGCCGACGCGGTCTCCCAGAGCGGCCAGGAGCCGCGCCGCAAGGGCCGGGGCCGCTTCGGTCCCGCCATTGCGCCGGGCGAAGGCGGAGAGGAGCTGCCTGATTCCCTCGCCATGATCGATATAGCTGCTGAAATAGCCTTCGGAAATGCCAGGCTCGAGGCTCGTGCCCAGGGCGTCCAGCGCATCCTTCTCGTGCCCCGTTCCCGCGAGTGCCATAGCCTCCAGGGCTTTAGCCGTCACGAAGAGCCGGCCCCAGCCGCCCTTGGCCGCTTCAGCCGCGAGGCTGCGGGCGAGCGGCAGGGCTTCGTCGGGCTTCCCGCGGGCCAACAGGCGCCTGATCTCGCAGCTTCTGGCCGTGCCCATCGCGGCCGCGTCGTCACGCCAACGCTCAGGGATAGGCAAGGGCGAGGCCTCCGCGGACCCATTGAGCAGGGCGGCGCGGGCCCGCAAGTCCCGGATCGAAGCCTCGAGGCGCGGCAGGATCCCGCCGCGGCCTTCGAGTTCTGCGGCCTTCTCCAGGAAGCGCTCCGCCTCCGCAAATTCGCGCCGTGCCAAAAGCAGGCGTATGTGGATGGCGTATACTTCGAGGCCAGTGTTCGGGTTGCCTCCGGCTTGCATGGCGGCCAGGGCTTCCGCCGCCTGCCCCTCGGCGCGTTCGAGTTCGCCGCGCTCGTAGAGGATGTCCGCGTAGGCCGCCCTGAGCTTCGTCACGGAGCCGAAGGGGGCCTTGCCCCTCGAAGCGTCCGCGAGCGCCTCCTCGAAGAAGCGCTCGCTCTCGCGAAGCTTGCCTTCGAGGGCGGCGGTAGTGCCTAATTCGTAGCGGGCGACGGCGACCTGCCAGGGGCTGTCATAGCTCTCGCCCAGGGTCCGAAAGCGATCGAACTCGGCGTGCGCGGCTTTGAAATGGCCTTCCGCCCTTCTCGCGACGCCGAGCGCGAAGTATACGACGCCCAGCGGATAATAGTCGCCAGGCGCAAGATCGGCCTCCGCGGCCTTAGCCTCGGCGGCCGCCTCCTGGTTCCTGCCCCTAAGGAGCAGGATAAAAGCGCGCAGCGCGGCATGGCTGCCCCTCAGGTAGGCTCCGTCCCTTCCGCCAAAACGGTCGATGTCCCCGGCGGTTTTGGCCATCCAGGACTCGGCCTCCGGAATACGGCCCTGGAAGAACCGTACCCAGGCGGCTAGGTCGTCGAGGCGTACCCGCTTGCGTATCTCGTCCTCGCCTACGGCCTCAAGATAGCGGTCGAGGGTGGCAAGCTCGCCCCTGCGAAGGAAGTCTATTCCTTCGAGGACGCGCGCGGCCTCCGCCTTGTCTCCGGCACGGAGGCGCAGCTCCAGGGCCGATTCCTGATTCCCGCGCGACTCATGCCAGGCGGCTGCCTTGGCGAGCACTTCCGCTTCGACCTCCGGTGCCAAGGCGCGAAGCCTGGCGCGGAGGGTTTCCGCGAACAGCTGGTGATAGCGGTGCCAGCGCCCCTCGTCGTCGAGCGGTACGAGGAAGAGGCCCGCGGATTCGACGCGCTTGATCATCGCGGCCGAGCCGCCGGCCGGCCCTATCGCGGCGTCGCAGAGCTCGGAACAGAAGCGTTCCAATACGGCGCTTTTTAGGAGGAAAGACTGCGTCTCCTCCGATTGAAAACCCAGGACTTCCTCGGTAAGGTACTCGAGGACGAAACGGTCGCCGCCCGAAAAGCCGGAGATAAAGGCTTCGACGTCCATTTTTCTTCCAAGGGATATCGCGGCGAGCCTGAGCCCTGCGCCCCAGCCCTCGGTCTTGTCGGCGATTTTTCGCGCTTGCTCCGGGCTGAGCCTGTCCAGCGCGGCGCTGCACAGCAGGGACGCCGCCTCATCGGACGTGAAGCGAAGATCCGCTGCGCGTAGCTCGGCGATAAACCCTCCCGCCCTCAGCCTCGCCATAGGCAGGGGCGGGTCGCAGCGGGACAGGATTATAACGCGGAGCCGTTCCGGCGGACGCTCCGCGAAGCGCGCAAAGGAGCCAAGGACCTCTTGCGAGGATATGAGATGAAAATCGTCCAGGACCAGCAGGATATGGCCGTCGATGGAGTCGACGGCCTCCGCGAGCGCGGCGCCGAGTTCTCTGGCGCTAGGGGGCTGGGGAGCCCTCGTAGCGGATAGGAGCGGCGCGAAGGGCGAGCTTCCGTCGGGTTCCGCGGCCAGCTCAAGGGCCCCGGCCACGGCGCCCCAGAAGCGCACGGGATCGTCGTCCTCCCGCTCAAGGGATACCCAGGCTGTGCGCGGAGCCGGTCCCGGAAACGCCGCGTCGGCAGTGGTCGCGGACAGGGACGCCAGGTACTGCATCGCCAGGGAAGTCTTGCCGAAGCCGGCGGGCGCCGATACGAGGACCAGGGGAGAGCCGAGGCAGGCTTCGAGCTTGCGGATAAGCTCGGGGCGGGGGAGGAGCCCCCGCATGGGCTTGGGAATCCGTACTTTAGCCCGCAGTATTTGATCGGCCACGCTGGCCAGTATAGCATACGAAGCGATGCATGGCAGCCCAAATGGGCTTGCTCAACTATCCTTGGGCGTAATCGTGGGCAGGCGCGACTCGGCGCGAAGCTTGAGCCCCCAGAGCATGGCGGGCTGCTGTATGGTCGCGCCGGCGAGGTCATTCATGAACGAGGCCGCGGCCCTTGATCCGAAATCATCCCCCATGCGGATGCGGAAGCGAGCAAGGAGGCGGCTCCGCCCCTTCGGCAGCGGCTCGACTGAGAAAGTCCAAGCCACGTTGTTCCCGCCGAGCTTGTCCGGCTCCGCGACGAGGACGAGGAGCCGGGGTACTTCCGCCTTCGCTATGGTCATGCCAAGGGCGGGCACGAGATAAATTTTGTCGCCTTCGCGGGGGTTCTGGAACTCGGGAATGATCCTCAGGGCCGAAGCCTTCCCGTCGTGGAAGTATTCAGGATCGGCCAGGCGGTTCACGATGTCGATGTTGTACCAGCCAGCCCGCTTGTAGCCTATCTGCACGAGCCATTTCCACACCCGCTCGGGCGGCGCGTCGATGTCGATGCCCTGCGTGTAGCTGGCAGCCCCTTTGCCTGCATACTCATCCCCGGCCATGCGCGCCGCCGTTTCGGAAGAGCGCGCGCCGAAGCCGCGCATCGCAGGCCCCGCCACGGCGAGATATATGCCGAGGGCCAGGCAGGCCAGGGCGGCCAGGCCGAGGATGCCGCGAAGCGAGCGCCCGAGGCTGAGCGGCAGGAGTCGCGGCAGGGGAAGGAAGGCTCGCGTTCTCAGGCGATAGGCGTCATAGTCCTGGCCAAAGCGCGCGTGGAGTTCCCTTTCCTCCGCTTTGGCGGCCTTGCCGGCCACGAGGCGGAAGAGGATGGCGACCGGCAGGAAGAGCCAGGAATCGAGCAGCAAGGCAAAGGAGGGAATTACCGAGAATATCCACCAGGAAAATATGGGATTGCGCGATAGTCCGTAGGCTCCGCGCGTAGCGACGCGGCCTTTTTTCCAGGCGCGCACGAGCTCGAAGGCGGCGGAGGCCTGGAAAAGGAAGCCGAGGCCGAGAAGCTCGATGCCCGCGGCAAAGGCTATGCCGCGGAGCCTTCCCCAGGCCGCGAAGGCTCCGGGGAAAAAGTACGTGAGAGCAAGTGCGGCAAGGAATGCCGGCATGAGCCTGAGCGCGAGACGAGGCGCGTCGCCCATGATCGACATGACTCCTTTATCGGCGATTGACGGCTTCATGTTCATAATGTTCCCCCAAGCAAGAAAGTTAGCGTGGCTAATGGGCTATCCCTGACCATCGCAAGAATAGTCGCGCTCGGCTGCCGCCCTAATCAATCAGTCGAAAGGCTGATTTGGAAGAAGGTGCTCTATGGCATCGGCCAACATGCCCAGGCTCCAGGATGAAGACCGAACTATGCGGATCCAGATCATTCTTCAATCCCTTATTCAAAGAATTATGCTAAGATGTCAGGAATGGGTTGCCTCATGTGCCGTCATCAGCAATCAATGCCGAGGGGGTTGGATCAACGTGATGGATGCCGACATCCTGCTGACAAAACTCTTTCTCCCCTCTGTTCCCCAGGGCTTCATTCGCCGGCCCCGCCTGCTGGATGAACTGAACACAGGCCTAAAGACTGGGAAGACCCTGACGCTGGTATCCGCTCCTGCGGGATATGGCAAGTCTTCCCTTTTGGCCGAATGGATCACGGAATTCAAAGGTCAGGCAGCCTGGCTTTCCCTGGATGACCGGGATAATAAGGTCCAGCGTTTCTGGGCCTACGTGTCGGAAGCGCTACAGACCATATCGCCATCCCTGGGACAGGCCCTAAAGCAAACCCTGTCGCCTGCCCTTGAGCCATCCGGGTCTTTTAATTCACGGCCTTTTCTCACGGCCCTGGTAAACAAGGCGGCCGCCCTGGATCGCCGATTAATCCTGATACTCGATGATTACCACGTGATCTCGGAGCAGGATATACATGAAGGGCTCTTATTCCTGCTGGAGCATGCGCCGCCCACCCTGGGCATTGTCATTGCCACGCGGACCGATCCGCCTCTGCCTCTCAGCCGAATGCGGGTGCGCGGCCGGCTTATAGAGCTGCGTGCCGCTGATCTGCGCTTCAACACCCAAGAAGCATCAGGATTCCTCAATGAGCTGATGAACCTGGATCTGGACGCGGCGGATGTACAGGCATTGGAAACCCGTACCGAGGGCTGGATCGCCGGGCTACAGCTGGCCGCCCTATCTATGCAGGACCGGGCCGACCCCCATGCCTTCATCCAGGACTTCAAGGGAAGCCAGCACTTTGTAATGGAATACCTGGTGGACGAGGTCCTGCAGCGCCAGCCTGAAGCCTTGCAGCGTTTCATGCTCGCTACGTCCATACTGCAGCGTATGTGCGCGCCTTTGTGCGACGCGGTAACGGCGTCCACCGGGAGCGCTGATACCCTTGCGGATCTTCAGCGCCGTAACCTCTTTATTATAGCGCTGGACGGCGAACGCTACTGGATGCGGTATCATCACTTATTCGCGGAATTCCTGAAGGGCCGACTGAAACGCCTACGCAGCGACGAACTGCCTGAGCTGCACCGCCTTGCCGCACGGTGGTTCCAGGCAAACGACTGGCCGGAGGAGGCGCTGCAGCATGCCCTAGCCATCCCTGACTACCCCTATGTCAGCCGTCTCGTAGTCGACAACTGGCGCCGGATCTACCATACCGGCCGGCTGGATACCGCCGTGAAGTGGCTTGAATCCCTACCCGGCGATCTGCTCCGCCAATCGCCTGCCTTAGGGGTGGCTTACTGCTGGACGCTGTTCATCCGGGGTAACTATGAACGTATTGCCTTATATCTGGACGATATAGAAATAGCCTTCGACCGCATGGTAGCGGCGGGAGACCTGCCCGCCGAACACCCGGAATATAACATCATTGTGCACCAGCTCAGCCTGCTGCGCTCAGTCGTCATGCGGCACCGCGGACAGAGCGCAGAGGCCATACAGATGATACTGGATCTCCTGCCGACTATAGTGGAACTACGGGAGATACTGGGAGAAAGCTATATCCACATGGGTTTCACCGCCTGCTATTCCCAACTAGGCTATTCATACATTTCCGCCAAGGATTATGACCGCGCAGAGGAGGCCTTAAGCCGCGTCAGCGCCCACGCCAGGGAATGCGGCAATTATTTTTCCCTGGCCCACGTTACCATGGAATGGTCAAAAATCTGCCTCATGCGCGGCAAGATAGTTCAGGCAGAGGAAATTTGCCGCCGGGAACTGTCGCTTGCCGAAGATCCGGAGCTGGCCTCGTATCCGGCTTTCTGCCTGATCCAGCTGGGCCTGGCAGAGGTACTGTGCGCACGCTCAGCCTTGGATGAAGCCGAACGTTTCCTTGACCAGGGCCTACAGACGGCGGCAGTCAGCGGTCACCAGTACTATCTGGCCCAGGGATATCTGATAGCCGCCCGGCTCCATAAAGAACAGGCTAAAGCAGACCCTGTAAAGGCCGGTCTTGCTCAAGCCGAACTGCGCAAGGCAGAACAGATTGCAGCAGCCCTCCAGAATCGCTTCCTTGACGAAGATCTGGCCCGTACAGCAGAAGCCTTGAATAAAAAATCACCTCCGGGTCAACGCCTGATAGACCCCTTGAGCGAGCGGGAACTTGAGGTACTGCGGCTTATCTGCGCGGGCAAGTCCAACCAGGAAATCGCGGATGAACTCTTTCTAGCCCTGGACACGGTCAAGCGCCATATCAACAATCTGTACGGCAAGCTGGATGTAAACCGCCGTACCCAGGCGGTCATGGAAGCCCGCCGCCTTGGATTAGTCTGATCATTTTGCTGGCCTTTGTTCTGCCACTTTGGTGTTAGCCGGGAATTTTTTCAAAAACCCACCTTCGTGTGATTTCAAATAACGTTCCTCGCCGTATAGTCGCAACATGAACACATCAAACGACTGCGTAGTACACGAAATACGCTTGCAGGGTCGGCTCGGCGAAAACACCCTGGTATGGTTCGAGGACTTTACCGTGGAGTATTCCAATGACGGCGAAACCGTCCTCAAGGGTCCCATCACCGACCAGGCTGCCCTGCATGGAATCCTTACCCGGATATGCAACCTGGGCCTGACCCTTACGTCCTTCCGGCGGGAAGAGAGCTAGCCCATGTATTTCAGGGCAATCCGTAACGGCATGGTCAAGAATAAAGGGATAAGCCTGGTAAGCGTGCTGTTCATCGCGGCAGCAGCCATGCTGGTTTCACTGGCCACGGTCCTGAGCGTAAACCTCGGCGGGGCAATAGATACGCTTATGACGCGAGCCAAGACGCCGCATTTTATGCAGATGCATTCGGGTAGGCTGGACCTGGAGCGGCTTACCTCCTTTGCGCGGGAAGAGACCCTTGTCGATGAGTTCCAGGTGGTGGAGTTTCTCAATGTGGATGGCGCGTTGATCCTCTTTGAGAACGGCTCCCTGGCCGGCAGCGTGCAGGACAACGGCTTTTCAGTGCAGAACAGTGCCTTCGACTTCCTGCTGGGCCTCGACGGAACCCCCGTCCAGGTATCCGACGGGGGGGTATATGTTCCCATAACTTACCTGCAGGAAGGACTGGCAAAGGCGGGCGACAGGATCAGGGTATCCGACACATGGTTTACGGTAGCGGGATTCATACGGGATTCACAGATGAACTCACTCCTTTCGTCATCCAAAAGGTTCCTGCTAAGCGAACGGGACTACGCTAGCATCAGAAGCCTTGGTACCGTGGAATACCTGATCGAGTTCAGGCTGCATGACCTTGCCGACCTGGGTGGCTTTGAAGCGGCCTACACTTCGGCAGGCCTGGAGGCAAATGGACCGACCCTCACCTATCCGCTCTTCAGAATGCTGAACGGCCTTTCGGATGGGCTCATGATAGCGGTCATCCTGCTGGTAAGCGCCCTGGTCCTTGGGGTAGCCTTCCTGTGCATACGCTTCACCCTCCTGGCGAAGATAGAGGACGACTACCGCGAGATAGGCGTAATGAAGGCTATAGGGTTGCGGGTCAACGATATCAAGAAAATCTATCTTGTCCACTATGCGGCCATTGCAGCGGCAGGCAGCATACTCGGTTTCGCTCTCTCCTTTGCGGTCCGGGATGCCTTGCTGGAGAATATCCGCCTGTATATGGGAGAAAGCGATACGTCCACGTTGACGCCGTTCCTGGCCGCCGCGGGGGTACTGCTCGTCTTCCTGGTGATCGTCGCGTACGTAAACGGCACGCTTGGACGTTTCCGGAAGATTTCCCCCGCGCAGGCAGTACGCTTCGGTATCTCCGGCGAACCATCCGCAGGCGGAAAGGCCTTCCGCCTCAGCAACGGCAGCTTTCCGGGAACCCAGGTTTTCCTGGGCATGAAGGATGTCCTTGCCAGGAAAAAGCTATACATCACCATGCTTGCAGTACTGGTTCTGGCAGCCTTCATCAGCATAGTCCCGCGAAACCTGTATCACACCATTTCATCTGAAGATTTCATGACCTACATGGGCACGGGGAAAAGCGATCTGCGCATCGATCTACAGCAGACCGACGACATAGCCGGCAAAGCCTCCGAGATCGCGGCTATGATGGAAAGCGACGGCAGCATAGCCAGGTTCGTCGTGCTTACCACCAAGACCTTCAAGGTTAAGCATCCTGATGGCCCAGGCTATCGGCTCAAGGTTGAGCTAGGAGACCACTCGGTCTTCCCCCTCGCCTTTGCCGAAGGCAGGAAGCCCGATACAGAAAATGAAATTGCCCTTTCAGTAATGAACGCCCAGGAACTGGGGAAAAAGGTCGGTGATTCCCTGAGCCTGATCATCAGTGGACAGGAGAGGGAACTTTCCGTATGCGGTATCTATTCCGACGTAACCAACGGCGGCAAAACCGCGAAAGCGGTATTCTCCGATCCTTCGGCGGACATCATGTGGAGCGTCATCAGCGCTGAACTGGTCGATGCATCTTTGACGGATAATAAGGTCATGGAATACTCAGATCGCTTCAGCTACGCGAAGGTTTCCGACATTGGCGAGTTCATTGCCCAGACCTACGGCTCTACCATCGGTTCCATAGGAAAGGCTTCCTATGCCGCCATCGCCGTGGCACTGAGCCTCACGGTGCTGATCACCCTGCTGTTCATGCGGATGCTAGTCCGCAGGGACCGGTACCCCATTGCGGTGATGAAAGCCTTCGGCTTCACCAACGCCGATGTCAGGAAGCAGTATGTTGCGCGATCGGTTTTCATTCTAACCGTCGGGATGCTTCTCGGCATGGTTCTGGCTAACACCCTGGGAGAAAATCTGGCAGCCGCGTTGATCGCATCCTTCGGCGCGGCGTCCTTCACGTTCGTAGTCAATCCGCTTGAGTCGTATCTGATCCTGCCGCTGCTGATGGTTGCGGCCGTGTTAGCGGCCACGGCATTCGGCACCAGGGACGCTGGGAAGATCAGTATTTCCGAGAATATCAAGGAGTAGCAGATGAAGAAAATTCTTGCCGGCAGGCAAATGGTCAAGTCCTTCGGCGAAGGGAATGAAAAACGGAGGGTCCTCGACGGGGTATCGGTGGAGATCAGCCAAGGAGAATTTGTTTCTGTTATGGGCCCTTCGGGATCAGGGAAGTCGACGCTGCTATATGCCCTGAGCGGAATGGATACAATAGACAGCGGTGAGGTCAGTTTCAACGGAACCGGGCTGTCTGGCCTGGGTGAGAAGCAACTGGCAGACCTCCGTAGGACGGACATGGGCTTTGTTTTCCAGCAACCTACCCTGCTTAAAAACCTGAACATCCTGGACAACATCATTCTGCCTTCGGTGCGGGACAACAGAAAGAAGACCAGGCAGTTAAGCGAAAAGGCCAGGGCCCTGATGGAACGCACCGGCATCGGCGAACTGGAAAACCGTAGCATCTCCCAGGCTTCGGGTGGCCAACTGCAGCGGGCGGGTATATGCCGCGCCTTGATGAATGATCCGAAGGTCATCTTCGGGGACGAACCGACGGGTGCCCTGAACTCGACCTCGGCCAACGAGATCATGGCCCTGCTGTCGGATATACACCGAACCGGGGTGACCATCCTACTGGTAACCCACGACGTGAAGGTGGCAGCCCGCGCGGAGCGAGTGCTGTTCCTCCTGGACGGCAAGATAGCCGGCGAATACAATCCGAGCCGGCATACGGGGTCCATAGCTGACCTGGATAGTCGCGAAAAACAGCTCAGGGACTGGCTGGCGGGGATGAAGTTCTAATATGCCGCTCGGGAACCCTACTATTTGGGTTTCTGCAAATAAATACTACGGGTTAAGGAAGGTTGCTATGAAAGCGAGATTTGAGAATAACAGGAAACCGGACTTCATGTGGAACTATGTGATTTTTGCATATCTGCTGTTCTGGATCATGGTCATGGTTCTTGGCGGTTCGGCCGCGATGGTATTCAATGCGCCGCCGGCACTACAGAGGGCCGTCGAGGCGCTCTGCGCTTGGGCGCCAACGATAGCCTTTCTCGCCATGTTCAGGAAACTTATACCTGGAGCAAATCTCAAGGCCTTCATGGCCAAAGTTTTTAGACCAAAACTCAGGTTTGACCTGATGCTCGCAGGCGGCGTTGCCGTAGTACTGAGCTCTATAATCCCCCTTTTCATTCTCTCCGTTTCAAAAGGGCAGCCGTTCACTTCGTTTTTCAGCTTGAAAGGATACTCACTGCCCGTTACTTTGCTCTTATGCCTATTTGCCGGTCCGTTGGGAGAAGAGCTTGGCTGGAGAGGCTATCTGCGCGTGGCGCTGGATAAAAAATACGGCTTCATCAAGGCTTCCCTTGTAGCCGGAGTCATTTGGGCATTCTGGCATGCCATACTCTGGTTCGTGGGCGTCGCCTTTATGGGCGATGAAATCGGCTGGCCCTTTGTCATCTATATCATTTCAAACATCGTGGTCATGACCTCCCTGGTCATTATCATGAATGTGGTCATGAATAAGAGCGAGAACCTAATCTACGCCATCTGGATACACCTTTGTTACAATGTCGTTTTTTATCATCTGGTAAATGTCGATTATGTATATTTCGCCTGGCTTACTCTATTCTATGCAGTGACCGGCGCGCTGTTTCTTCTCTACCACTATGGGCATTTCTCCATCAGGAGAAAAAACGAGGCGCTTTCATGAGGAACTGAGCACGTTGCATCCACAAGGTATTCCGCCTGCCCCTGTATCCTGAAAAATCGTTGTATTGGCTGCGGTTTATCTTGTATTCTCTTTTTGATAAAACCTAAGCGTGGAGAGAACAATGAACGCCTATCTTTTGCCTAATTCTCCTGAAGCGTTGATCCCCAAACTGTCCAACGGCCAAATTCCCGCGCGGCGCGTATGGTTGATGCTGGCTTTCATTTTCCTCTTGGCAGCAAAAGGCCTGCCGCTCTCGATGTAAAGCTGCTTATGCGATTAAGGTGAACCCACGAAAGCGCGCTTCTGCTGATATAAAGGCTATCGCCGCTCATACGCTAGCTTATTTTGATCGCCGGCCAGGCCGCCTTTGCCCGGTTGGGCTATTCCGAGGCTTGCCTGGGTCGGGCGGCTGCTATATATTAATTATTCTATCATCATATCAGCGCCATCCCGCTTGGCATGGCCGTATCATAGAAAGGGGCGGATAGTATGGCGAGCGACACCAGAGACACAGCGGGCCCGCTTCGCGGACCAATGAAGGCCTGGGCTTCCCTCGCCGACGCCTTCTCCATGGCTATCGGCCGATCCCGCCCCCTCGAGCTGCCTCCCGCTCCGCTCTACGATTTTGGCCTTCCCGCATCCTCTGCCGGCATAGGCGAAGCGGAGGCCAGAAAAGCCCTCCTTGGCCACTATGCGCACTATGACGTCGTTGCATACGAGGACCGGGGTACCAAGACGCCTATGAAGAGCTTCGTGGTATCCTACGGCTTCACCGACTTCGTCGAGCGGGACGGAAAGATCCTTCAGATAGACCGCTTCGTGCACGCCTCGCATAAGATAAACCAGCGGGGCGTGCGTACGAGCTTTGCCGACGAGGCCACCGCCGCGATAGAGCCTCGGGTACAGGAAGTGCGGCTCTATGAGGAGGGCGGGGCCTGGAGGGTATATAGACCCGAATCGCCCGTGCTCCTGGGCATAGGCGGCGATCCTTCCAAGCCGCTATCGCGGGATCCCTTGGATCCCCTTATCCTCGATTCCGACGGCGACGGCCGCCCCGGCGTGACGGTCCATATAACCATAGCAGGTATCCTTAAAGGGGAGCTGTACATTACCCGCAGGGAGATATACCGCGATTACCTGGCGCTCTATCCGGATGGGCGCTGGATAGGCCATATCGAGGACCTGTCCGAGCAGTTCGTCATCGGCGCGAGCATGCGCATCCTCAGGCAGGAATCGAACAACCGCCAGGTTCCCGATCCGGCCCTGAACCCCATCATGCTCGCGCGCGTGCCTGAGTCGGTATCGACCTGGAAGGAGCTCGAGCCGCTGCGAGACGAGCTGTTCCCGCCAGAGCCGGCTTTCGTGGAAGCCGCGGCAAAGCCCGCGCCGCTTTAGTAGGCTACATCAGCGAGCCCCCATTCCTTAGCCAGCTCGGCCGCGTCCCGCTCGCGGTACAGCGCGCCGGAGCGGTAATCGGCCCAGAGCGCATCGGCCTCGCGCTCGGGGTCACAGCCTGAGCCTATGCCGCGCTTTTGGAAATAGCCAAGAACGTTGCGTATATCGCGCGCGAGGAGCGCGTCCGCGTTGCTTGAGTATCGGGCGTCGGCCGCCTGGGGAAGGTCGATAATGACGGGCCTGCCCCCGCGCACGAGGATATTATAGGGCGATAAGTCGCCGTGGATTATGTCCAGGGCCAGCATGGCTCGCAGCGCCCCTAAGAGCTCGGCCAGCACGGCCTCTCCCCGTTCGCCTTCCAGGTCGAGCTCAATGAGGCGCGGCGCGGCCGCGCTTCATTCGCCAATGAACTCCATAGCGAACGCGCTGTTGGTGGCGGCCAGGGGCTTAGGAACGGGAAGGCCCGCGGCGTACAGGCTTTCCATGGCGGAGCGCTCCGCGTCCACCCAGTACGCCTGCATGGAAGCGCTGGATGAAAGCATGTGCAGGATGTCCCTGCGCTTCCTGATGGTGCGGCCTATGCGCCCGTCAAGATACTCTTTAGCGCCTTTAAAGCTGCGGCTTTCTATGTCTTTATAGATCTTAATGGCGGCCTCGGCGCAGCCTGAAGCCTCATGGGCCGGGCAGCGGTATACCGATGCCTCTTTCCCGCTCTTTACTAAAACGCCTGGCGCCGTGATCACGGCTTGCCCTATGAAATGCTCGAATACCTGTTCGTGTTCCAAGATGAGATCCTTCTACGTTTCGGCAGCGCCAGCCTTCGGGCGGCGCTAGCGCCTTCAGGCGCCGCGGGTAGTGTATGTAGGGTGCGGATCTCGGGAAGGCGCGTAGGTGCCGCTTACGCGGCGGCGCGCGCGGAGAGCCGCCCTGGCTTTTGTTGCGTGGATTGAGCGCTGTCGGGCATATGGCCTCCTTGCGCGCGGCTGGCGCCGCGTCGCTTGGATAATACTATAGCGGGGCGTGCCCTTAGACTAGGGAAAGCATTATTGAGAGGCGATCTTTCCTAAGGCCCCGCTAAAGATACAGCTTCTCGAAGAGCGCGCGTATACCGCCGGATTCGCGCAGTATGTTCAGGGCCAGGTCGGAATGCCCCTTGGCATAGCCGTTGCCCACGATAAGCTCGATATCCTTGCCCACGCCCTCGGCCCCGAGCGCCGCCTTGGTGAAGGACGTGGCCATGGAGAAGAAATAGATGAGCCCCTGCCCCTTGGTGATGATTATGGAGGTCATCTCGGTATTCGGCACGTTCACGTTGTTGATGGTGACGTCGCAGCCGCGCTCGCCGGTTATGGCTATCACCTTGTGGTACACGTCGATAGCGTCCGTCGCGTCCGCCACGATCACGTGGGTAGCCAGCCCCATGTCGATGATGCGCTGGGCGTTAGCCTGGGAATACTCCACGACGATAACCTTGCCATAGGGGCCTGCGTTCTTCATGGCCTGGTGACAGCACAGGATACCCGACTTGCCGCCGCCGCCTATGATGCACACCGTATCCCCTTCCCTGACCAGGCGATCGACCTGCGCCGGCGCGCCGGCTACGTCCAGGACGGCAAGCGCCAGGTTCTCCGGTATATCGGTGGGAACCCTCGCGTATATGCCGCTCTCGAACAATATGGCCTGGGCATCGACATGGACCTGGTCATGGTCCGGATCGAGCTTTCGTATTCGGCTGATCTTTAAAGGAGTCAGGGACAGGGATACCAGGGTGGCTATCCTGTCGCCCTTTTTGAGTTTTTTATCGGGGAAATCGGGTCCTACTTCGCGTACCGTCCCGATGAGCATGCCTCCGGAGCCGGTGACGGGATTCTGCATTTTACCCCGTTCCGCGACGATGGACAGGATCATCTCCTCCATCCTGGCTGCATCAGCTTCGCAGGCACCGCGTATCTGCGTGTAGCTGGCGGAGTCTATGTTGAGCGTACTCACGTCGATGAGCACTTCGTTGTCATAGATATCCATGCTATTGTCCAGCTTCATAGCCGGTTGAGGCAGTATTTTCCTGGAATCCAGAACCCGGTGGCTGCCGTACCGGCACCCTTTACCCTTCGGCATACGCTACCCTCCGATACGCTTCGATTAAGCGATTCTAGCACCAAACAGATGCGCTTGGTAGGTCTTGTATTGCGCGCATGCAAAGAAAGGCTTTATCTATGCTTGCCGGCGAACGGCTGGTGCATCGCTCGCGGCTTCCGCAGGCAAAATGAGGCTCTTGTAATCAATCACGCTCTATGTTCCAATGCTCGATCATGAAGACCAAGTATGTCCTGATAGCCTTCCTGGCCCTTATGGCGGGCATGATAGGCTTCGCCATCTTTTTTAAGGCCCAGTTCATAGCCCTGTTGAACCGGCCGGCCTTGTACGGCCATGCGCTTTTCGTCCACATCGCGTCTACCACCTTGTTTTTCGCCAACGCGGCGCTGGGTATGCTCTGGGAACACCGCAGCCTTAAATCAGGCAGCAAAGAGCTGATCCTCCATACCTACGATACGGTAGCCTGGCTGGACGCCCGCTTTTCGTCGCCGCTCATCGTCCTTTCGGTAGTATCGGGCCTATCGCTGAGCTTCATGATGGGCGATCTGTGGAGCATAGGCTGGCTAGCGGCGGGGTTCATCCTCTTCCTTCTCTCCGGCGCCTTATGGGTGTTAAGCGACATCCCCACCCAATATAAGCTAAAGAAGCTGATGGCCGCGCTCGACCCCGCCGATCCGGCCCTCCCGCAAGAGCTGATCCGGCTCTTGAAGCTTCGCTGGCTGATTGGCCTGGCTGGCGTTATTCCCCTGGTCGTTGTCTTCATTCTCATGGTCTATAAGCCCGACCTGCCCGCGGTGGGCTTGCTCTTCCCTTAAATAGGACGCCTGATTACAACGCGCTACTCATACAGTAGCGCAAGCGCTACTAGGGCAGGGTTTTACTGAAGAACCATACGCTCCGTTCCGTACCGGGCATGGTTTTTTGCGCCATCAGACTTAGGCCGAAGCGCTCGTACACCGGAAGGTTGGCGGGGTCGGTGGTTTCCAGCATGTACGAGCTGAAGCCCGCCGCCTTGAAGCGCTCTTCGGCGTAGGCGAAGCTGCGCTTCATGATGCCCCGACCCTTTAGCGCGGGTTCCACCGCGGTGGTATAGAGGTGCAGGCCGCGCGGATCGTGGCCCGCCTCGCCGTAATACTGGTCTATGGACGAGCTGAAGGCGCGCATCGAAGCGAGCTCTTGTGGCTTCATCGCCAGGAGAAAAGCCAGGGCTTGCGCCAGCGCGCCGCAGCGTAGCACGCGGGGAAAGGATACCTGCTCCCGATCCGAGTTTTCCATGAAGGTGGTGTAGCCTATGCGGCGGTCGCCGTCCATGCTTACCACGATGTGGCCGTAACGGTTTATTACCGAGGCCATGAAGTAAAAGAGCGCGTAGAGCGCGCGTTTCCTTCGGGCGGGTTCAGGCAGTACGCGCTTCCAGTTGTCGTGCTCCATGAAGGCGTCGCTTATGAGGGCGGCCAAGGCCTGCAGCCCCGCGCGGTCAAGCATAGGCTCCTGCCGCCCGTCGGTATAGTACACCATGGCCTGTCCTTAATACCTGTCCTGGCTGGCGCGTAAAAAGGCGAGGGCGAGCCTGTCCAGCTTAAGGATGTAATCCACGCCCTCGCAGCTGAAGTTGAGGTTGGCGCGCATGGTGAGGGCGACGTCGGCGAGTTCCTCGACGGCGAATTCTCGATTAAGCACTCCATTGAAGCGGAGCTTTGAATCCCGGTATTCGACCTGTACCGCGCCTAGCTTCCTCTGTTTGAGCGCTCGGTAGTCGTTCACGTAGAGGACGCCCGATGAGGAAAACGTCCCGCGGCGCAGGTCCTCGGACAGCCCTTTTTGAAAGCGGTCCCAATCAGCGGGGTTGTCGTAGGCCCAGCCATGCAGGAAGCCGTACTCGTCCAGGCTTCCCTTCGCGCCGCAGGACAGGCAGGACAGTTCGTTGCCTGAGGCCGCCATGCTGGCTATGGCGCGGCAGGCGGGGCATACATAGAGCACGTCCTCAAGGCCTTCCGCTCCCCTGGGGGCTGGATGCCCGGCCATAAGCGAGCGCTGGGCCGCGTACTCGTCGTGCTCAAGGCGGGAGGCTATGCGCTCGTGGATTTCAGCGAGGGAAAGCGTAGCTGCCTCGGCCGCCGTAATGGCCAGCTCATAGCGCAGCCCTATGGCCCGCCTGCCGCGGGCCGCCTTTGCCCAGCGGGGGGCGGAAAGGTAGCCGCCCGCAACCCTGCAGGTAATGACGTCCAGGCCCAGCTTGCGCACGAGCATGGCCACGGCCTTGGGCAGCTCTCCCGAGCGGCCGAAAAAGGATATGTCGCCCTCAGGGAAGAGGAGCACCGGATAGCCTGCGGCTACGGCCCGTATAAGCTCTTTTACGGTACGGAGGTCGCCGCCGCCCTTCGGGGCCATGATGCAGCGGGCAACGTAGCTGAGCACGAAGCGCTCAAAGGGATTGACGAACATATCCCTGCTTGCCACGATCTGCGGCGTTATCCTGAAGGGCAGGGGCACGTGCACGACGTCCATGGCAAAGCTATGGTTAGCCAGGAGCACGAAAGGTTCGCGACGCTTAAAATCCACCCCCGGACCGATAGAAACGCTCCGCTTGGCAACGGCGCGCATCCACAGCTCTATGGCCGGGCGCAGGACGAAAAAGGCCAGGTCGGAACTGCGGTCGGCGAAGCTTTTTGCCATGCGTTAGCGCGCCTCCTCAGCCTAAAAGGCTTAAGAGCCTGGCCACGAGCACGCCGAGGTAGTTCCCTACCGCGTAGCCGACTATGCCCGCGGTGATACCGGGCGCTATGAGCCTGCGGTCTCCTAGTGCGCCCGCCACGAGTCCCACGAAGGGCGGCGAGCATATGGCCGCCGTCGAGGATATCATTACCGTATTCCTGTCCAGCCTGAACAGCATGGATAATATGATGTGGAAAACCATGGATGCTATGAGCACATAGGCAACCAAGAGGAAAACCAGGGGGCTCGCGCCGAGTATGCGCCGCAGGTCTCCCATGGCCCCGGCTGAAAAGCTGAACACCAGGATGAAGTACTCGCCCAGCGCGAAGCTGCCCTGGGTATCCCGTACGGGCTTGAAGAAGCTCAGGGCTATGGCCAGGGTCGTTATGCCCAGTATGACGGCCATGGTTTGCATATCGTGAGGAAAGAGGAGGCTCAGGCCGAAGGCCGCGGCTATGCTCAGGACGCACAGGCCCGCGTTGCGAGCCAAGGCAGCCTTGGGCGACGCCTTGAGCACATCGCCGATGAAGGGGAAGCGCTTATGCAGCACCGAGTCATAGAGTTCGCGGCCTGGATGCGCTTCCGGCGCGGAATCCTCAACGGGCAATTGAGGCGTTTTGAGGAAGCAGCCGAATACGCGCTTGGCTACGGTAATAAAGAACAGTATGTATAAGGCGCCTAAGGCTACGTCGGCAGCGTGCACCGCAAGGTAAAGGTCGTTGTCCACGCCGAGCGCTATACGGAGCGCGGCCAGGTTCGGCGTGCCGCCCGTATACACGCCCACCATAAGGCCCGCCAAGTCCGGATATGAGGGCAGAGCGGAGGCGAAGAGGGGTACGCCTAAGCCTACGGCCATTACTACCGATACCGACGCAAGCACCATGCCGAGCATGACTTTTCCGGTGGCCTTGCCCCAGGAGCGCACATCAAGGGTAAAGAGCATGAGCGGTATAGACAGGGCAACGCTAATGGTGGCCATCAGGTCGAAAGCGCTGAAGGCCTCTTGGCCCCGCAGGAGGGTGTTGCCCAGGGCTATGCCCATGGCGTAGGAGGCCAGGAGGGGATTTAAGAAGGACAAGGGCTTTACCTTGTCCCGCAGAATCTGAACGAATGCCGGGAAGAGGAGAGCCAGGAGCGCGTAGGGTATCATCGCCATACGTTACCTCATTTCCTAGTGCTTCCAGCGCGCTTTGCTTCTATCGGCGCGGCCTTGGTAGGCCATTGTAGAATCGGCCCGCGCAATGGTCAATGAAATAATCGGCTTGCCGTACTTGCCCGGGCCGAGGCTTGGGTTCTATACTCCCTGCTATGGCACACAGCGCAAATCTTACCGTACGCAGCTATGAATGCGATGCCTACGGGCACGTGAACAACGCCAACTACCTCAATTACCTTGAATACGCGCGGCACGAATACCTGAAGGCCATAGGCTTCGATTACGCGCTCTGCATGGAACAGGGCTACGGCTTGTATGTTACCCGGGTGGAGATAGACTTTAAGCGGCCGGCTCTGCTCGACGACCGGCTTGTCATAGAGTCGCGCGCCATTAAGAGGGGGGCCGTGTCAGGCACGCTGGAACAGCGTATCCTCTTGGGCGAAACCCTGGTGGCGCAGGCCCTTGTGTCCTGGGCCTTCGTGGACGCTCAGGGCAAGCCGACGCGGCTGCCCGAACGCTTCAACCTGCCCGGCTTGGCTCCGGAGGCATAGCCGGCTTTTCCTCGCAATTAGCGTTCACCGCCGGGCTTTTCCGGGTTACAATCCCCAGCATGCAGAACAGCCTTTATAGCTTCGTGCTGGTCGACGACGAGAGCGAAATACGCGACGGCATACGGGACACCATAGCCTGGGAAGAGCTGGGCTTCCGCTTCGCGGGCGCCTACGCCAACGGCAGCGAGGCCCTGGAAGCGGCCGAGCGCAATCCTCCCGACGTACTCATGACCGATATCAATATGCCCTTCATGAACGGCCTCGCCCTGAGCGAGCGCCTTGCGTCGGTGGCTCCCGCCACGAAGGTGATCATCATTTCCGGCTATGACGACTTTGAGTACGCGCAGAAAGCGCTCAAGCTGCAGGTATTCGATTACGTGGTAAAGCCCATTACCCCCGGCGAGTTCAAGGCGGCCCTCGCGCGGCTTAAGGCTCTGCTCGACGAGGAGCGCCTGGCTCGGCAGGACGAGGAGCGCATACGGAGCCAGTTGGCCGAAAGCCTGCCTCATATAAAAGAACGCTTCCTGAACAAGCTCATCGCGGGCAAGATTAAAGGGGCGGCTTTGGCAGAGCGCGTGGGGTATTTTAACCTGCCTCTGCCGCTCTCAGGCGCAGCCTATCAGTGCCTGGCCGTGGATTTCGCGCAGAGAAGGAGCGGCGAAGAATTCGACATAGAAATCCTTTCGGAGCGCAATGTACTTGAGGCCCAGCCGGGCCAGGGGCATAATCGCATCTTTTTTCAGGATGCGGAAGACCGCCTCGTCGTGCTCAGCTGGGGCACGCAGGCGGCGTCACTGTATAGAGAGGGCCTGCGCGCGGCAGAGGCCATGCGCAGGGATCTGCTAAGCGCCGGGCTGGGCGACACGGTCATAGGGGTAGGCGAGGCGGTTATAGAGCTTGAAAGCCTGTCCCAGAGTTACGCAGATGCGCTGCGCGCGCTGCAGATTGCCCTGCTCAAGGGAAGGACGGGCGTAAACGCGTACCGCGAGCTTGGCTCAAGGGTTGGGTCCGACAGGCACAGCCGACCCCTGTGGGGCAAGGCAATAGCCTCCGCCCTTAAGCTGTCGAATATTGACGACTGCAGGCGGCATTTAAACGATATGACCGAGTTCTTCAAGTCCAGCGATTTTGAGCTGCCCGAGTACCATGACAGCCTACGCCTCGTTCTTGCGGCCATCGTGCAAAGCCTGGACGATTTGGATATACCCGTACGGGAGGTCTTTGCTTCGGGCGGAGAACCGTTCGCGGAACTGCAGCAGCTTAAGAGTCTTGAGGAAGTAGGCTCCTGGCTTAACGGGCTCTTTGACCGGGTGCTTGCCTACGCCGGCGCCAGGCAGGAAAACTTTGCCGCCGCCAAGGTTCGTGAAGCCCTTGATTATCTTGAATCCCATTACGCCGACCCTGAGCTGTCCATGCAGAGCCTGTGCAAGGAATTGTACATAAGCACGAGCTATCTGAGCGCCAACTTGAAGCGCTATAACGACAGGAGCTTCGTGGAGCAGCTTACGGATATACGCATAGGCAAGGCCAAGGAGCTCCTTCGCAGCACGGCCCTCAAGACCTATGAGATAGCGGAACGGGTGGGCTACAGGGATCCCCATTATTTCTCGCTGAGCTTCCGCAAGCTCGCGGCCATGACCCCCACGGAATACAGGAACCGGCATGAACCGCAGCAGCCCTGATACCCGCCACCACAGTATACAGGTGAGCATGGCGCTCGCCTTTTCAATCATAGCGGTGTCCATAATCGTAGGGGCCATACTTATAGCCTTTTCGTTAACCGAGGAAACCGCGCGCATAGCCTCGCGCCGCTATACGCAGCAATTGGTAAACCAAGTAGCCGCCAACATTGATTCCTACATCGATTATATGGACAGCGTGTCGGTATTCGTGCAGGCGGACCGGGACGTGCAGGAATTCCTTGGCGCGCCGAGCGCGGAGCGCCGGGGCCGGGCTGGCCCCGGCGCCAGCGCACTCTTGAGCACGCTCGTGCGCAGCAGGAAGGACATATCGCTCGTAGCGGTATTCGACTATGAGGGCGGTTTCATTTCTGACGACCCGGAGCATAGGCTTAATCCCTTCGCCGAGCCCGCGCGGCAGTCCTGGTTCGGCATGGCGCAGAAAGAAAGCGGGCGCTCCGTTATATCGTCTTCCCATGTGCAGAACGTCATCCTTGACCGTTATATTTGGGTTATATCGCTTTCGCGCGAAATCCTGGACAGCCGCAGCGGGCTCGGCTCGGGCGTACTGCTCGTAGACCTTAATTTCGACGTCATAGAACGCATATGCAGCTCGATAGAATTAGGCAAGCGGGGCTACATATTCATCGTAGACAGGAACGGCGAGATCGTATACCACCCCCAGCAGCAGCTCATCTACGGCGGCCTTAAGAGCGAGAATATTCCGCTTATCGTCGCTTCCGCCGACGAGTATTTTACGGAGGCCAGCGAAGGCAGCGATCTGCTCTACAGCATTAAGACCATGGGCGCCACGGGCTGGAAGGTGGTGGGCGTAAACTACCGCAGCGAGCTCGTGGAGAACCGCGACACCATACGCCGTACCTACGCATTCTGGGGGTTGGCCTTTTTTATCATAGCCATTTTGCTGTCCATGCTGGTGTCGCAGCGCATATCCAAGCCTATCAAGCTGCTGCGTAAATCCATGCAGGCGGTAGAGCGCGGCGATTTCGACGTGCAGGCGGACATAGGCAGCGCCAACGAGATAGGCGAGCTGGGCAAGGACTTCAATATCATGACCTCGGAGATAAAGCTGCTGCTCCATAGGATTACCGAACAGCAGGAGCAGAAGCGCAAGAGCGAGCTTAAGGCATTGCAAATGCAGATCAATCCCCACTTTCTCTACAATACCCTCGACTCTATTATCTGGATGGCGGAAGGAAAGAAGCAGCAGGAAGTCATAGCGATGAGCTCCGCACTTGCGCGCCTGTTCCGCTTAAGCATAAGCAGGGGCAAGGAAGTTATAGACATAGCCTCCGAGGTGGAGCACGTGTCGAACTACCTTACCATCCAGAAGATACGCTACAAGGATAAGCTCGATTACCGGCTGGAAGTGCCCGAGGAGCTTAAGGGCTACCGCACCGTCAAGATCATACTGCAGCCTTTGGTGGAGAATGCCATATACCACGGCATAAAGAACAAGGCGGGTACCGGCATCATTATTATAGCGGGCGTAAAGACGGCAGACGGCATAGAGCTTTCGGTACGCGACGACGGCGTAGGCATGGACGATGTCCAGCTTACGCGCCTGCGCGCCACGCTTGCGGGCGGAGAACCGGACGGCGGCGGCGGCGACTATTCGCCGCATAGCGGGCTCGGCGTGCGCAATGTCGATGAGCGCATCAAGCTCTATTTCGGACCCGGCTACGGCCTGAGCTACGAGAGCGAAGAGGACGGCGGCACCATAGTGCGCGTGCGCCTGCCTGCCATTATAGGAGAATCAGAGTTATGAAGAAAATTGCGCCGTTCGTTGCGCCCGCTATCTTACTGGGCATTATCTTCATAGGAAGCTTTATCATACTCTATATAGCGGGTACCCCCGCGCAGCGCACGCCGCCGAGGATAGCGGCCGTGCTCAAGACCATAGACTCCAATATGGAGTTCTGGGAGGTCGTCAAGAGCGGCATGCAGACCGCGGCCACGGAATTCTCGGCGCGCCTTGAGATATACGGCCCCTGGATGGAGAGCGACGTGGAGGGGCAGAAGGCGATCATGGATACGGTCATACGGGACCGGCCCACCGTTATCGTGCTCTCAGCCACCGATTATACGGCCCTCATCCCCTATGTGGAGCGCGCGGCCGCCGCGGGCATACCCGTCATTACCCTGGACTCAGGCATAGACAGCGCCATACCCGTGAGCTTCGTGGCTACTAATAGCGTGGAGGCCGCCGAGAAGCTCGGGCATCATTTGCCTTCGCTGCTCGAGGCGGGCAGGAGCGTGGCTATTATCAACCATGTGCCTGGCGCCACCACGGCTATAGAGCGCGAGGCCGGCGTACGCAAAGCGCTTGAGAAGGACGGACGCTACCCCATACTGGGCACCTGGTTCACCAACAATTTCTTAGAAAACGCCTATGCCATAACCATAGATTTAACCCAGCGATATCCCGAGCTCGGCGCTATTTTGGCCATGAATGAGGTGTCGACGGTAGGCGCCGCTCAGGCCCTGGTGGACGCGGGGCTCGCGGGCAGGGTTAAGCTCTTAGGCTTCGATAGCTCCCTGGAAGAGATAAAATTCATAGAGCGCGGTGTGCTGGACGCTACGGTCATACAGAAGCCCTTTGCCATGGGCTACCTGGCCGTGCGCGCCGCTTTGAACGCCATCAACAAGATTCCCCAGGCGCGCTTCATCGATACGGGCTCGGTGCTCATTACCGCGGATAACCTGTATTTGCCTGAAAACCAGAAATTGCTCTTTCCCTTCGCCGAGTAGGATTTTCTACTTTTTGAAGAGAATAATGCATATACCGATTAAAAAAGCTGCCTCATCATGCAGCTATGAACGATACGCTTATACGTATGGAGGGGATAGACAAACGCTTCCCCGGCGTGCACGCGCTTGACGATTGCCGCTTCGAATTATCCGCGGGAGAAGTCCATGCCCTCGTAGGCGAAAACGGCGCGGGCAAATCTACCCTGATGAAGATACTTTCAGGCGTCTATCAGAAAGACTCAGGCAGGGTAGAGCTTAAAGGCAAGGCCATAGAGCTGCACAATACCAAACAGGCGCAAAGCCTGGGTATAAGCATCATCCATCAGGAACTCAACCTGATGAAGCACCTGAGCGCGGCTCAGAATATATACATAGGCCGCGAACACAATAAAACGCTGCCCGTCCTGGTGGACGACGCGGCCATAAACGAGAAGACCCGCGAGCTCTTCAAGCGCATAAACCTGGACCTTGATCCTCAGGTAAAGGTGTCCGAGCTTACCGTGGCCAAGCAGCAGATGGTGGAGATAGCCAAGGCGCTGTCCTTCAATATGGACGTGCTCATCATGGACGAGCCTACCTCCGCTTTGAGCGATACCGAGATAGAAGACCTCTTCCGGGTCATAGCCGACCTGAAGGCTCAGGGCAAGGGCATCGTGTACATATCGCACCGCATGGACGAGCTTAAGCGCATATGCGACCGCGTAACGGTCATGCGCGACGGCTGTTACGTTGCCACTACGGCGATGAAGGACATAAGCATAGAGCAGATCATAGCGCAGATGGTGGGCCGCGCGGTGTTCGAGTCCAGCCATCCCCATGGCGATACCTCCAAGGCCGAGCTGGTCATGGAGGTAAAGGGGCTTTGCAGGGGAAGGCGCGTGCGCGACGTGTCCTTTAATCTGCACCGCGGCGAGATATTGGGCTTCGCGGGGCTCTTAGGCGCAGGCCGTACCGAAACAGCCCGGGCCATATTCGGAGCCGACGCCATCGATGCAGGCGAAGTATTCGTAAAGGGCAAGAAGGTAAGCATAAAGCACCCAAAGGACGCGGTACGATACGGCATAGGCTATTTATCCGAAGACCGCAAGCAATACGGCCTGGCCTTAGGCTTAAGCGTGGGCACCAATACCGTCATGGCCTCGCTGCCTCGCTTTCTTAAGTCCCTCGTGATCGTGGACGACAAGCGCATACGGAGCGTGGCGGAAGACTACGTGAACCGCCTCAATACCAAGACGCCGAGCGTGGATCAAAAGACGCAGAACCTGTCGGGCGGCAATCAGCAGAAGGTGGTCATTAGTAAGTGGCTGGTGCGCGATTGCGACATACTCATCTTCGACGAGCCCACCAGGGGCATAGACGTAGGCGCGAAGAGCGAGATCTACCGCCTGCTCAATGAGCTCGCCGACCAGGGCAAGGCCATCATCATGATTTCATCGGAATTGCCCGAGATACTCCGCATGAGCCACCGGGTAGTGGTCATGTGCGAGGGCAAGGTGACGGGCATACTGCAGGCGGACGAGTGCACGCAGGAAAAAATCATGCATTTGGCCACTTTACGGCATTAAGGGAGAACAGGAATATCATGGCAAACACCGTAGCACTTACTAAGAGGCTGAATCCTAAAGCTACCCAGACCATATTGGCCTTCGCCAGCCTGGTCGTCCTGCTCATACTTTTCAGCCTAGCCTCGCCCAATTTTTTCAGGCCTGACAATCTTATAGGCATACTGCTGGCCACGGCCGTCAACGGCATACTTGCGGTAGGCGTTACCTTTATCATCATCACCGGCGGCATAGACCTGTCTATAGGCACGGTCATGACCTTCGGCTCGGTCATGGCGGGCGTATTCATAACGATGTGGAAGCTGCCTATACCCCTGGGCATAGTGGCGGGCATACTGGCCGGCGCCCTCTGCGGCCTGGTAAATGGCTTTAATATTACCAAGCTCAAGATACCGCCCTTCATAGCCACCTTGGGCATGATGATGGTGACCAAGGGCCTCAACCTCATACTCTCTGGCGTTAAGCCCGTCTATTTCGTCGACACGCCGGACTTTGCCAAGATAGCCACCATGCCCGTGTTCGGTATCCCTATGGGCGTGGTGATTTTCTTCGCCTCGGCCATCGTAGCCGCCTTCATACTCACCAAGACCATACTCGGCCGCTACGCCTTCGCCATAGGCTCCAACGAGGAAGCCGCGCGGCTGTCGGGTATCAATACCGATGCCTGGAAGATGGGCATATACGCCTTAGGCGGCGCTTTCGCCGGCATAGCGGGCCTCGTCATGGCCAGCCGGCTCCAGTCCGCTCAGCCCGCTCTCGGCGCCGGCTACGAACTGGACGCCATAGCCGCGGCGGTCATAGGCGGCACCTCGCTCTCCGGCGGCGAGGGCTCGATACTGGGCACGGTCATTGGCGCCTTCATTATTACCGTGCTGACGAACGGCCTGCGCATACTGTCCGTGCCTCAGGAGTGGCAGATGGTCGTGACGGGCCTCATCGTCATAGGAGCGGTATACCTGGATATCATGCGCCGCAAGGTCAAGTAAACGTAGGTACCAATAGCCGTTGGCTATCGAAATAGGGAAGCCGGTACGATTAATCGAGCCGGCAAGCCCAACAGGAGGAAGATATGAAGAAACTGTTGATCGCCGTTCTTTTAGTCGCCATGATTGGCGTCAGCGCCTTCGCCGCGGGCAGCAAGGAAGCCGCGTCGGACGCGGTGTACATCCCGCTCATTTCCAAGGGCTTCCAGCACCAGTTCTGGCAGGCCGTGAAGAAGGGCGCCGAGAACGCAGCCAAAGACCTCAATGTGCGTATCACCTTCGAAGGCCCCGAGACCGAGGCTCAGGTAGACAAGCAGATCGAGATGCTCCAGGCCGCCCTCGGCAAGAATCCCAAGGCCCTCGGCATAGCCGCGCTCGACAGCAAGGCCGTTATTCCCATACTTCAGCAGGCCCAGGCCAAGAAGATCCCGATTATCGCCTTTGACTCAGGCGTCGATTCCACCATACCCCTTACCACCGTATCCACCGACAATCTCGTCGCCGCGGCCCTCGCCGCCGACAAGATGGCCGAGGCTATAGGCTATAAGGGCAAGGTGGCCGTACTCGTGCATGACCAGACCAGCCGCACCGGCATAGACCGCCGCGACGGTTTCGTTAAGCGCATGAAGGAAAAGTATCCCGATATCCAGGTGCTCGAGCCCCAGTACGGCGGCGGCGACCACCTCCGGTCCACCGAGATAGCCAAGGCCGTCATCAACGGCAACCCCGACCTTAAGGGTTACTTCGGCGCCAACGAAGGCTCCGCCATAGGCGTGGTCAACGCGGTAAAAGAACTGAAGATGGAAGGCAAGCTCATCATCATAGGCTACGACTCAGGCAAGCTCCAGATAGACGCCATTATGAGCGGCCTCATGTACGGCGCCGTCCAGCAGAACCCCGTACTCATGGGCTACAAGACTGTGGAATGGGCCGTCCGCGCCATGAAGGGCGAGACCCCTCCCAAGCACGTAGACTCAGGGTATGTATGGGCCGACAAGGCCAACATGAACAGCCCCGAGGTACAGGGCGTTATCTATCAGTAAGGTGTCTTAGCCGCTCGCGCGGCTAGCGTATACCGGCCCGCGGCGCTTAGGCGTCGCGGGCTTTTTTCTTTCAGTCCGGTATCTCAAATACGCCCTCGAGCACGTGGCGGGGCCTATAGGCGAAACGGTCTATGTCAGCCAATTGGGTAACGCCTGAGAGCACGAGCACGGTCTCTATTTCCGATTCCACGCCTGCCACGATATCGGTATCCATGCGGTCGCCTACGATGGCCGTCTCCTCGCGCTTGGCGTTGATGCGCTTCATGGCGTGGCGCATCATGAGGGGATTGGGCTTGCCTACGAAATAAGCTTTCCGGCCGGTAGCCAACTCTATAGGCGCTACTAAGGCTCCGCAGGCAGGCACTATGCCTCCCTCGGCGGGGCCGCTTAAGTCGGGGTTGGTGCCTATGAGCCTGGCGCCGCCCATGACCATGCGCACCGCCCGGTCGAGCGCCTCGAGGCTGTAGCCCCTGCCTTCGCCCACGACCACGTAATCGGGATTGATATTGTTCATCGTGAAGCCCGCGTCATACAGCGCGGATATGAGGCCTGGCTCGCCTATGACGTACACCGAGCCGCCGGGCTTGTGGGAGGCTAGGAAGGCGGCGGTGGCGAGTGCGCTCGTATAGAAGTGCTCCGGCCCCACCTCTATGCCGAGCCTGGCCAGCTTCTGCGACAGCTCCACCGGTGAGCGCTCGCTGGAGTTGGTAAGGAAGAGGAAGGACTTGCCCTTCTTTTCCAGCCAGGCCACGAATTCCGACGCGCCTTTTAAGAGGCGGTTGCCGTGGTAGATAACGCCGTCCATATCGATGATGAATGCCCGCTTGGAGCGGATAAGCTCAAGATCTTTATCCATAGTATATAGTAGGGCACGGGAGCGGGCGGGGAGTCAATCGACCCGCGGCGGAGTCCAGGATAATCCATCATCTCAATAGGTTTTGTCCATTCACGGCCGCGAAGAGAGAAGCCATACTGGCTTATCATGAGTATGCACGAGTTGGTAAGCGTATCCCGTCGCTATGGTAAAGACCGCCGCTACGTCGTGGCCGGCGGCGGCAACACCTCCTATAAAACCCAAGCCGAGCTCTTTATAAAGGCTTCAGGCTCGGCCCTCGACTCGATAGACGAGGGCGGCTTCGTGAACATGGATAGGCGGCGCCTGTCCGCTATATGGGCCGCATCCTACCCTGCCGACGAGGACCAGCGCGAAAGCGCCGTGCTCGCCGACCTTATGGCCAGCCGCTATCCCGGACAGGACGATAAGCGCCCGAGCGTGGAAACCCTATTGCACGACGCCCTGCCCTTCGCCTTCGTGGTGCATACGCACCCCGCGCTGGTAAACGGCATAGGCTGCTCGTTACGGGGCCAGGACGCGGCGCGGGAACTGTTCGGCGACGAGTGCCTGTGGATACCCTCAACCAATCCCGGTTACATACTCTCCAAGACGGTGCGCGACGCCTACGCGGCGCATACGGACCGTACGGGCAAAGGCCCCTCCTTCATACTTTTGCAGAACCACGGCATATTCGTGGCGGCGGACAGCGTTGCGGGCATCGACGCCATATACGCGCGCGTCATGGACGCCATAGCTAAGAAAGTCACGCGCCAGCCCGATTTTAACTCCCTGCCTGCAGAGCGGCTAGCGGCGCTTGAGCCTGCGGTTCAGGCCGTCAGGGCCGAGCTGGCGGTTCTTTGCGGGAGCCCTGCGGATACAAGCGCCGATAAGGTTCCGGCCATATGCCACGCGACCGACCCTGAACTCTTGCGCCTGACGGCATCGTCCCAAGCTTTTGCCTCCGTTGCCAGGCCCTTCACGCCGGACCACATCGTGTACGCGGGCAGCGACTTCCTTTACGCTGAGTCCGGGGGAGAGGCCCTGGCGCGCGCCTACGCAGGCTTCGTGTCCAGGTTGGGGCGCAAGCCCAAGCTGGCCGCGCTCAAGGGCCTAGGCGTGTTTGGCATAGGGGAGGGCGGCAACGAGAAAAGCGCCCGCCTGGCCACCGAGCTGTTCAGGGACGCCGCCACGATAGCCGCTTATACCGAGGCCTTCGGCGGCGCCAAGCCCATGAGCCAGGACCAGATAGATTTTATCAACAATTGGGAAGTAGAGCGCTATCGCTCTAAGGTTTCCACTAAGTAGGAGCGTGAGATGAAAGAGTACCTCGATACCGACGCGGTCGAACGGGCCTATGCTATAGCCAAGGGGCAGTATGCCAAGCTCGGCGTGGACGCGGACGCGGCCATGGCTGCCGTAGGCGCCATACCCGTGTCGCTGCATTGCTGGCAGGGCGACGACGTGACGGGTTTCGAGGGAGCCGACGGATTAACGGGCGGCGGCATACTGGCCACCGGCAACTATCCAGGGCGCGCCCGCGACGCCGGCGAGCTAAGGGCCGACGCCGAGCTGGCCTTCTCTCTGGTGCCCGGCGTAAAGCGCTTTAGCCTGCATACCATGTACGCCGAAACCGGCTCAAAGCCCGTGCCGCGGGACGATCTTGAGCCTAAGCACTTTTCCGCGTGGATGGCCTGGGCTAAAGAGCGGGGCGTAAGCCTCGACTTCAATCCCTCCTTCTTTTCACATCCCCTCGCCGACTCGGGCTACACCCTCGCCAGCGCCGATAAGAAAGTGCGCGATTTCTGGCTGCGGCACGGCAAGGCTTCGCGCCGCATAGCCAGCGCCATAGGCGCGGCGCAGGGCAATCCCTGCGTGAACAACGTATGGATACCCGACGGCTCAAAGGATCTGCCCGCCGACCGCGCCGGCCCGCGCCGGCGCCTCGTCGAAGCGCTCGACGAGCTGTTCTCCGAGAAGCTGCCGGCCGGCACGATAAGCGACGCGGTGGAGAGTAAGCTGTTCGGCATAGGCAGCGAGGCCTATGTCGTGGGCAGCCATGAGTTCTATATGGGCTATGCGGTGAGCAGGGGCATGAAGCTCTGCATGGATATGGGGCACTTCCATCCCACGGAAACTATAGCCGATAAGATATCGGCCATGCTGGGCTTCGTGCCGGGCCTGCTCCTGCACGTGAGCCGCGGCCTGCGCTGGGATTCCGACCACGTAGCGCTCTACTCCGACGACCTGCGCGACCTGTGCAGGGAACTGAGCAGGCAGAACGCGTTCGGGCGGGTGGATATAGCCTTGGATTACTTCGACGCTTCAATAAACCGCATAGCCGCCTGGGTGATAGGCGCGCGCGCCCTGCAGAAGGCCTTGCTCGAGGCCGCCCTCGAGCCCATAGCCCTCATACGCGAGGCGGAGAACGCCGGCCGCAACCACGAACGCCTCGCCCTCATGGAGGAGGCTAAGAGCCTGCCCCTCTCCGCGCTCTGGGACAAGTATTGCCTTGATCAGGGCGTACCCGTAGGCGCCGATTGGCTAGCCAGAGTAGCCCGTTGGGAGAGCGAAACGCTGCCCAAGCGGCGCTAGCGAACGCGCCGGCCGGCCCGGAGCTGCAGGGCCGGCGGCTATCCTCAGCTCCTGATTATCCCGTCCATATCCCACAGGTCCTCCCAGGACTGCCCTTCTTTCCAGAGGAATACCTGTCCCTTGATGAGCCTGCAGCCGCGGTCTATGCCCTCGATGGCAGCCATATCCTCGGGCGAGAGAGAGGCGCTTACGGCCGCCTTCAGGTTTGAAAGCAGGTTGCGCCCGCTCACCGAGAATGGTATGGGTAGCTGTCCGCGCTGTATGGCCCAGCGCAGGCATACGGCGGCGGGATGTTCGCCCCTGCGCCCCGCTATGGCCTTGATGACCGGATCCTCTATGTCCACGCTGTCCTCGGGCGTGCGGTCGCGCTCGGGGCGGCCCGGCGAGCCTAAAGGGCTGTAGGCTATGGGCTGTATGCTATGGGCGCGCAGATAGGCGCAGAGCTCTGGCTGCTGGAAGTGGGGGTGCAGCTCCATTTCGTTGACGGCCGGCTTTATCCTGGCGTCGCGCAAGAGGAGTTCCAGCTTGGCCATGCTCATGTTGGACGTGCCTATGCTACGTATGAGGCCTGCGTCCACGAGGCTTTCCAGTTTTCGCCATATCTTCATATAGGCCTCATGCAGATAAGGCTGGGCGTTCCCGGCACGCGCGCTTACGTCCACGCCCGGCGCGTGGTGGTTGGGAAAGGGCCAGTGGATTAGGTAGAGGTCCAGGTAATCCAGACCGAGAGCTTGTAGCGATGCTTCGAAGGCGGGGACGACATCGCCCTCATCGTGTTTGTCGTTCCAGAGCTTCGAGGTGATGAAGAGCTCGTCCCGCTTAAGGCCGCCTTCCATGAGGCCCTTGAGCGCTTTACCTATATGGGCCTCGTTGCCGTACACGGCCGCGCAGTCGAAGTGCCGGTAGCCCATGATCGCCGCGTCTTTAACGGCAGCGGCCACCGTATCCGCCGATACGCTGTCAGAGCCGAAGGTGCCCATGCCTATGGCCGGTATGCTCGCGCCATTGGCGAGCAGAACGCTTGGCACTAAGGCGGGGTCCACGCGCTCGAGTCCCGCGGCGCTCATAAAAGCTCCTCGTCGAAGGCTACGGCCACCTTGCCGCAGTCGCCGGCGGCCATCAGGCTGTATGCCTCGCCTGCCCGCTCAAGGGGGAAGCGGTGGGTGATCAGGGTATCGGGATGCAGGTTCCAGCGCACCAGGCGCTCCACCAGCTCTTCCATGCGCCATATGTTGGTAACCCAGGAGCCGAATATAGTCTTCTGGTCATGAATGATGTCGGGCGAGGGTTGGAAGCTCACGCTGCCGCCCTCTCCTATAAAGCAAATCTTGCCCCACTTGCGGGTAGCCTGAATGCAACAGAGCCGCGCCTGGGCATTGGCCGAGCAATCGATAGCCTTCTCTACGCCGTCGCCGCCGGTAAGGGCTCGTACCTGCTCCACGTTGTCCGGCCCCGAGGGGAATACCTGGTCGCAGAGGCCGAGCTTCTTAGCCAGGGACAGGCGGCCGGGGGCTATATCGGTGCCTATGATAAGGGTGGAGCCCATGGCGCGGGCCAGCATGGCCGTGGCTAGGCCCACGGGGCCGAGCCCGGTGACCAGCACCGCGTCGTCGCCGCTTATGCCTATCTTTTGCAGGCCTTCGTACACGGTGCCGAAACCGCAGGCTACCTGGGCGCCGTCGGAGTAGCTTAGGCTATCGGGCAGCAGCACGAGGTCTTTCTCTTCAGCCAACATATAGTCGGCCATGCCGCCGTCCCGCTGCCAGCCGTAGGCGCGGCGGTAGCGCACGCTCGTGCAGGATATCATGTAGCCGCGCCTGCAATCGTTGCACAGGCCGCAGCCCGATATATGGTATACGATGACGCGGTCGCCTTCTTTAAAGCGGCGGCAGCCGGGGCCTTCTCGTACGATTTGGCCGCAGGGTTCGTGGCCGGCTATGACGCCCTGGTAGCCCTCTGGGCCTTTGCCCAAATGCTCGCGGTATATAGCGCGTATGTCCGAACCGCATATCGTCGAGCTTTTTACCCGTATAAGGACCTCGCCGTGGCCGGGCACGGGCAGGTCGTAGCTTTGCAGCTCTACGCTGCTGTTTCCCGGCAATACGGCGCCGGTCATTTTCGCGGGCAGGCTGGCCATAGTAATCCTCCATCTATGAGTCTGCCTACAGTATGGACCCGTATTTCAAGGCGGGTAATGGATCGATGCGGCGGCTTGATGGATAAATCGGAACTAGTGCCTGAGCCGCCTGAAGCTCTCGGGCGATTGGCCGTAGGCGGCCTTGAAGCGGCGGCTGAAGTGGTATTGGTCCTCGTAGCCGGCTAAGGCGGCTACTTCCTTTACCAGGAGCTGCTGGTCCAGGAGCAGGGAGGCCGCGAAGGCCATGCGGCAGCGCAAGAGGTAACGTTTTGGGCTTTCGCGGTCATAGCGCCTGAACAGGCGGCTTAAGTAGGAGGTCGATATGCCGCAGTCCCGCGCAGCCGCATCAACGTCGTAACCCCGTAGGGCCAGCTCGCGAAGGCGTTCCTTGAGGGTTCGGAAGCGCAGGCTGCCTTCAAGGCTCTCAGGCGCCCCTGAAAGGCTCCTGTCCGCCAGCATGGCCAGGATTTGCCGCAGGATAAGGCCGCATACCTCGTCGCGCGCCTCTCCAAGCCCGTCCGCCGCGGCTTTCATGTCCTCAAAGAGTCTCTGCACCCAGGAAGCGGACGATACGGCCCAGGGTTTCCCGTCGCTAAAGGCTTTTTGCGCTAGAGCCGACGCGTTTGCGCCGGTGAAGTCGACGAAATACTTAACCATGGGCTGGCCACCGGACGCCTCTATGCGATGGGCTACGCCGGGGCCGTAGCAGAACACGGTGCCGGGCACTAAGGCGGCGCGCGTACCGGCCAGAATCAGCGAACCGTAACCTGAGGCCACGAACTCCAGCGAGTGAAAACGAAAGCCCGGCCGATCTATGAGGTAGCTCTCGTCGCAGAGTTCTCTGCCCCCGCATACGACGGCTAGCGCGCCATTCGGGTCGGGATCGAGCTTGAGGAAATAGTAATCGCCGCGCTTTGCTCCGTCGGCTATGAGCTCCGCGTCCTTTTGCGCTGTAGAGCCCTCAAATACCATGGGCTATAATTGGCCATTCTTGCCGTTTTGTCCATCATTCCTGTGGTTTTGTCTATTCACGGCACGAAAAACTCGATGGACAATAGTAAATGTGAGCAATAACGACGAATCAGAAAGCCTCCTCGAGCTGAGGCACATTACGAAGATCTTTCCCGGCGTAAAGGCCCTTGACGAGGTGCACTTCGAGTTGCGCCGCGGCGAGATCCACGGCCTCATGGGCGAGAACGGAGCGGGAAAATCCACCTTCATAAAGATCATTACCGGCGTGCACAGTCCCGAGGCCGGAGAGATAATACTCGACGGTAAGCCGGTAGAATTTAAGACGCCTGTAGAGGCTCAGAAAGCCGGCGTAGCCGCCATATACCAGCATGTCACCTGCTATCCTGACCTTACGGTAGCCGAGAACATCTTCATGGGGCATGAGAAGACGTCCGGGTTCATGAAGCGCATAGACTGGAAGGCAACGCACGCGGAAGCGCAGCGCCTGTTGGACCAGCTCGACGCGAAGTTTTCCTCCTATGAGCGTATGGGCGGCCTGTCGGTGGCCCGCCAGCAGATCGTAGAGATAGCCAAGGCCCTCTCTACGCAGGCCCGCATCATCATCATGGATGAACCCACCGCCGCGCTTACCCAGCACGAGAGCGAAGAGCTGTACCGAATAACCGAGGGCCTCCGCGAGGGCGGGGTATCGGTTATTTTTATATCCCACCGTATGGAAGATATACAGCGCCTCGCCGACCGCGTTACCGTGTTCCGCGATGCCCGCTACATAGGCACCTGGCCTATAGGGGAAATAAGCCAGGATAAGCTTATCGTGGCCATGGTGGGGCGCGAGATATCCAAGATGTTCCCTAAGCGCCATATACGCCTCGGCGAAGAAGTACTCCGCGTGGAGAACCTTACGCGCGTGGGCTTTTTCCGCGACGTGTCCTTTACCCTGCGGCGCGGCGAGATTTTAGCGCTTACCGGCCTCGTGGGCGCCGGCCGCACCGAAGTATGCGAGTCCATCTACGGCGTATTCCCCTGGGATGCCGGCCGCGTGTTCGTCGCCGGCAAGCCCGCCACGGTGCGCACCCCCATGGACGCGCTTGCCCTTGGCATAGGCTACCTGCCCGAGGATAGGCAGAAGCAGGGCCTGATCCTGGATTGGGCCATAGGCAAGAACATAACCCTGCCTTCGCTGGGCAAGTATTCCCGCTTGGGCTGGATGGACGAAAAGGCCGAGAACGCGGCCGCCGGAACCCTTACCGAGAAACTGTCGGTCAAGACGAAATCCATATTTACCCGCGCATCGGCCATGTCCGGCGGCAACCAGCAGAAGGTAGTGGTGGCCAAGATACTTACGAACGAGCTCAAGGTCATCATATTGGACGAGCCTACCAAGGGCGTGGACGTGGCGGCTAAGGCCGCCATATACGAGATCATAGGCGACCTTGCCGAGCAGGGCTACGGCGTCATACTCGTATCGTCCGAGATGCCTGAGGTGCTGGAGCTGAGCGACCGTATCGTGGTGATGAAAGAAGGACGGGTAACCGCCTGCCTCGATACGGCCGCCACGAACCAGGAAGAGATACTGCATGCGGCCATGGTCATAGACGTGGCGCATGACAGCGCCGCGCGGAGCGGGGAGGCGTACCATGGCCGCGCGTAAATTCGTGCTTAACGAGAATCTGCGGGAATTAGGCCTGCTTATGTTCATTATCGCCCTGAGCGCGGGCGTGCAGGCGCGGAACCCGGTGTTCCTTACGGTAAGCAACCTGACTTCTTTGTTCACCAATACGGCCATCCTGGCCATACTGGCGGTGGGCATGACCCTCGTCCTTATCACCCGCGGCATAGATTTGTCTATAGGCGCTACCATAGCCTTCGCGGGCATGGTTAGCTCCCTTACGGTAGCAGCGTATCCGACTATATCGCCCGCGCTTTCGCTCCTGCAGGGCACGCTCATAGGCGCGTTCATAGGCTCGATCATAGGGCTCCTCGTGGCGCGCTTCAATGTGCTTCCCATCATAGCCACCTTAGGGCTCATGAATATCGTACGGGGCCTTACCTTCATGGTATCCGGCGGTAAATGGGTAAGCTCCTACCAGATGTCCACGGGCTTCAAGGCCATAGCCACGGGCAAAACCCTCGGGCTCAATAATCTCGTGGTCATAGCCATACTCGTGTATGCCCTTGCATGGTACTTCATGAACCATACCCGTACCGGCAGGCGCATATACGCGGTGGGCTCCAATCCCGAGGCCGCCGCCATATCCGGCATACCCAAGAAACGCCTGGTTTTCTTAGCCTATGCCCTCATGGGCGCTTTGGCCGGCTTGGCGGGCGTGCTCTGGGTGGCCAAGTTCGCCTCGGCTCAGGGCGATACGGCCATGGGCTACGAACTGCAGGTAATAGCCGCCTGCATACTCGGCGGCGTGAGCATATCCGGCGGCGTAGGAAGGCTCTCGGGCCTCATCCTGGGCACGGTGCTCTTGGGCATACTCAACAACGCCTTGCCGCTTATCAACGTGTCGCCTTTCTGGCAAATGGGCATACAGGGTATCACGGTGCTCGCGGCCGTGCTCACGAACGTAATGGTCAAGCGTAATACCGACCGCAATGCGCTGCGGCGACGCGCGATTTAGCGCGGAATCGCGGGGGAGAAACGAGTTATGGCAGACGATACGGGTATACGCATAGACATACGCAAGCGCTGGAATTGGCGGGAATTCTTCTTCCAGTGGGAGTGGCTGCTCGTCCTTATTTTTTTGGGCGTGCATGTGGTTAATTCCTTCCTGTCGCCCTATTACCTTAACCTGGATACCTTCATAAGCACGCCGTCCACCTTCCTGGACAAGAGCTTTATCGTGTTTCCCATGATGTTCGTCATCGTGCTGGGCATGATCGACATATCGGTGGGTTCCATCGTGGCGCTGTCCGCGGTTATCATGGCCGTATCCTTCAACGCCGGCTTGCCCATGCCCGCGGCTATGCTGCTCTGCCTGGCCGTGGCCACTACGGCGGGCATGATCAACGGCTTCCTCATAACCAAGTTCAAGGAACTGTCGTCGGTGATCGTCACCCTGTCCACGATGATCATCTATCGCGGCATAGCCTACATCATACTGGGCGACCAGGCCTCCGGACGCTTTCCCGAGTGGTACTCGTTCTTAGGCTGGGGCAGGCTCTTCGGGCTTCCCTTCGTGGTCGTGTGCTTTATCCTCTGTGCCGTGATCTTTGGCCTTATCCTGCACAAAACCCGCTTCGGCCGCTCGGTTTTCGGCATGGGCAATAACGGCCTTACCTGCCGCTATTCAGGCATTAACACCGATCGTATTACTTTCCTGGTATTCATGATCACCGGCTTTATGGCCGGGCTCACCGCTCTCTTCCTGACGTCGCGCATGGGCAGCACCAGGCCCAACGTGGCTCAGGGCTATGAGCTTGAGGTAATAGCCATGGTCGTATTGGGCGGCGTAAGCACCACAGGCGGCGTGGGCCGCATAGCTGGCCCCATTTTAGCAATCTTCATCATAGGCTTCTTAGGCTATGGCATGGGCCTTGCCAATATACAGGCTCCGGCGGTGCTCGTGGTCATAGGCTTACTGCTCATCCTGTCGGTGCTGGCCATGAGGGTGCGTTTCAAGATTCGTAAAAAAAGTGCGGCCGTGTAGCGTTGCTACCAATGCCACATATGTTTTCTTTGGGCTAGGAGGTCAGATATGAACAAGAGACTACTCATGGTACTCGTTATCGTATTGCTGGTCGCTCAGGCGACCGCAGTGTTCGCCGCCGGCGCGAAAGAAGGAGCGCAGGTGCAACGCCACGCCTTCATCTTCAAGAACACGGGCAACCCTTATGGCGACAAGCAGATGGAAGGCTTCGCCGCCGGCATCAAGGAGCAGGGCTTCGAGGCCATAACCCGCGCCCCTGACCAACCCACCGCCGAGGCGCAGATCCAGATCATCGAGCAGCTCATCGCACAGCGCGTGGCCTCGATAACGATTACGGGCAACGATTTCGACGCGCTGCAGCCCGTGCTCACCCGCGCCAAGAATCAGGGCATCAAGGTTTTGTCGGCAGATTCCGCGGTTAATCCCGCCAGCCGCCTTACCCACATCAACCAGGCCGACTCCGAGATGATAGGCCGCACCCTTATCCAGGCCGCCTTCGACATGGCCGGCGGCTCAGGCGACATAGCCATACTCTCCGCCACCAGCCAGGCTTCCAATCAGAACCTCTGGATAGAGTGGATGAAGAAAGAGCTGGCCGAGAACGCCGCCAAGTACGCCAACCTTAAGCTGGTGCGCGTAGCCTACGGCGACGACCTTCGCGACAAGTCCGTAAGCGAGACCGAAGCCCTGCTTCAGTCCTTCCCCAACCTCAAGGTAATCATAGCCCCCACCACCGTAGGCATAGCCGCGGCCGGCCGCGTGATAACCGACCGCAAGCTCATCGGCAAGGTTAAGGTAACCGGCCTCGGCCTGCCCTCTGAGATGGCCGAGTACATTGAGAACGGCGCCTGCCCCTACATGTTCCTGTGGAACCCCATCGACGTCGGCTACCTCTCCGCGTATGCGGCAGTCGCCGCCACCAAGGGAAGCTTCACCGGCGCCGTGGGCCAGACCTTCTCCGCCTCCAGGCTCGGCAACTTCACCGTTACCAAGGCCAGCGACGGCGGCACCGAAGTGCTGCTCGGCGCGCCCTTCAAGTTCGAGCCCAAGAACATAGCCATGTGGAAGACCGTATACTAAGGCATTCCTACTGAGCATGGCCGTCCCGCTTCGGCGGGGCGGCCTTTTTACGCGCCAGAGCCTTTTGCGTCCGTTTCGGACGCAATCCGGTGCCAGTGCGAAGGGGCCACGCCGGTCTTCTTGGAGAAGAGCCGCGAGAAGTAGTAGGGGTCCTCGAAGCCAAGGTCATAGGCCACGCGCTTGATCGGCTCATCGCGCAGTTCCAGGAGGGTTTTGGCCTTCTCTATCTTCAAGTCTATGAAGTACTGGTAGGGGGTAAGCCCGGTGGCTTCCTTGAAGATAGCGCCTATATGGGAGCTGCTTACCCCTATGCGGTCCCACAGCTCCTTGAGCGTCAGGCTGCTGCCCACGTATTGGGTCATGACG
Organism: Spirochaetaceae bacterium UBA5200; assembly: GCA_002412825.1. Taxonomy (GTDB): domain Bacteria; phylum Spirochaetota; class Spirochaetia; order Treponematales; family UBA12059; genus UBA5200. Next base: position 343,620 of record DHVU01000019.1, on the reverse strand, counting down.
AACTTGGCCTGATCCACCAACTGCTCGGCGCGGCTTAGGGGCCGGCCTTGATGGTTGTGCGGTAGTACTTCGGCTATGAGCATATTGATGAGCGAGCTTACCTTGAAGTGGTAGTACGGCTCCGTCTGCTTTACGCTCTCGAAAATAGCCGCGTAGTACTGAAGCACCGTAGGGGAATAGCCAATTTGAAAGAAGGGCTTTTCAAAGCTTATAAGGCCCGCCTGCAGGAGGGCGTCAATATAGGAGCCTTTAAAGCCTATCCAGTATTCCTCCCAGCCTGTGTCGGCGTTGGGCCGGTAGGCATGCTCGACGCCGGGGAAGAGGAAGAACATGGAGCCCGTGCTTACCTGCCAGCGCCTGCCCCTGGTTTCAAACGAGCCGCCGCCCCGCGTTATGTAGATAATCTGGTATTCATCGAGTATCCGTCCCGTGGCCACGCTCTTAAATGGCGCGGGATGGCCATCCTTATTGGGCGGATAAGGGCTGTGCGGCGGTATGTCGATTTTGCCTATGTCGGTGCACACTACCTGCCAGGTGAAGTCTTCCGGCTTTACCTTGAAGTACGTGCTGAAGTTGTTCGTAAGGCGACCGCCGGGATTCGGCCGTTTTTTTGACGTCGGGTTGCCCATGGCTAATATTGTCCATCAATCCCGGTCTTTTGTCTATTCACGAATTTACCAGGCGGGTGGACAATAAACGCGGAGGGTAGCTATGAGCGCACGCGATAATGCCTGGTCCTATGAGAGGGCCGCCTTTACCATGAAGCTCCATCCGGGCAAGGAAGCGGAGTATAAACGCCGTCACGACGAGCTGTGGCCGGAGCTGGCCAAGGAGCTCGCCGACGCGGGCGTCATGGATTATTCCATATTCTTAGACCGCGCCACGAACACGCTCTTCGCCTTCCAGCGCAAGGCTCCGGGCAATACGGCCGACGGCTTGGCGGCCAAGGCTATAGTCCGCAGGTGGTGGGACTACATGGCCGACATCATGGACGTGAACGCGGATAACAGCCCCGTGGTGGGCGGGCTCGTAGAGCTTTTCCATCTGGATTGACAGGAGACTCAGCTGCCATGAACAACGCCGACGGCAACGCTCAGCCCGTGCGCATAGGGCTTTACGGTATAGGGCTTGATACCTATTGGACTCAATTTCCGGGCCTGCACGATCGCCTCGTATCCTACCAGGACGCCATAGCCGGGCGCATGCGGCGAGAGGGCGTGGAACTGGTGAACGCCGGCCTCGTCGACAATCCGCAGAAAGCGCGCGAGGCGGCCGATATGTTCCGCTCGACGAACGTGGACGCCGTTTTCCTCTACATAAGCACCTATGCGCTCTCTCATACGGTTTTGCCTGTGGTGCAGAAGGTGGGCGTGCCGGTCGTGGTGCTCAACCTGCAGCCGGTGCCGGCTATAGATTATGAGAGCTTCAACAAGCTCGGCGACCGCGGCGCCATGACCGGCGAATGGCTCGCCCACTGCCAGGCCTGCTGCGTGCCCGAGATAGCCAACGTGTTCAACAAGGCCGGCATCGATTACCGCCTGGTTACGGGCTGGCTTAAAGAGCCCCGAGCTTGGGAAGAGATCGACGGCTGGATAGACGCCATAGCGCTGCGCGCGCTGCTCCGCGATACCCGCGTGGGCGTGCTGGGCCACTACTACGCGGGCATGCTCGACGTGTATACCGACCTTACCCTCTTGGCATCGGTGTTCGGCAGCCACTTTGACCTCTTAGAGATGGACGAGCTACGCGTGCTCCGCGACGCGGTGGGGGCCGAGGAGCTCAAGGCGAAGCGGCGGCAGTTCCTAGCCGAGTTCACCGTGGACCCCGAATGCGAGGAGGCCGAGCTTGAGCGGGCCGCACGCACGTCCTGCGCCCTGGACGCCCTCGTGGCCAAACACGGCCTTGGCGCCATGGCCTACTATTACGAGGGCAGCCCCGGCGGCGAGCACGAGAATATCGTCACCTCGGTAATAGCGGGCAATACCCTGCTTACGGCGCACCACGTGCCGGTGGCAGGCGAGTGCGAAATCAAGAACGCCATGGCCATGAAGATCATGGACGGCCTGGGAGCGGGAGGCTCCTTCGTGGAGTTCTACGCCATGGACTTTAACGACGACGTGGTGCTCTGGGGCCACGACGGCCCGGCGCATACCGCCATAGCCGAGGGCGAGGTGGGCCTCGTGCCCCTGCCCGTGTACCACGGCAAGCCGGGCAAGGGCCTGTCCATACAGATGAGCGTGAAGCTTGGGCCGGTTACCTTCCTCTCGGTGGTGCAGGGCGCCGGAGGCAAGACCTTCCTGCTCGCGGCGGAAGGCGAATCGGTGGCCGGGCCCACCCTGCACATAGGCAACGCCAACAGCCGCTACCGCTTTCCCATAGGCGCGCGCGACTTCGTTGACCGCTGGTCCAGGCCAGGGCCAGCCCACCACGCGGCCATAGGCGTGGGCCACGTAGCCGGAAAGCTCGAGAAATTAGCCGCGCTCCTTGGCATAGAGTGCCTGCGCGTATGCTGATAGTATGGCAGTTTCCCGAAGCGCGCGCGTAGAGACACAAGCTTCGGGGAACCAGTTAAGGCATGAGGGCCGCAAGGCCCCCGCTTAGGTCGGGCAGCACGCGCGACGCGCCGGCTTCAAGGAGGAGCTCCGCGCTAAAGGTAGTGGACAGGCCTATGCAACGGCAGCCCGCGGCCGCGCCTGCCTTTAGGCCTTCGGGAGCATCCTCGATTACGAGGCAATCCTTAGGATCCGCGCCTAAGCGCCTGGCGGCCTCCAGGTAGATGTCAGGCGCGGGTTTTTTCCGCTGCACGTCGTTGCCGCACACCAGCGCGTCGAAGTCGGCCTCTTGGAGGCCGATGGCCGCCAGATTGGCGTCCAGCTTGACGCGGTCCGCGCTGGTGGCGGTGGCCGCCTTTACGCCCGCCGCCCGCAGGCTGCGAACCAGGGCAAGAGCCCCCGGCACGGCTTCCATACGGCCACGTATGCAATCGAAATAGAGTTCATAGGTACGTTTCTTGGCCTCAGGCAGATCAATGGCTATGCCGCGGGCCTCGGCAACGCCGCCTAGGTAGCGCGCCTCGCCGGTGCCCACGAAGGGCGAGAACTCCGCGGGGGCCACATCGACTCCGTACAATTCCCTGAACATAAGCGCGCCGGCTTCGGCTATAAAGGGTTCGGACAGCGCGAGTACGCCGTCTACGTCGAACAAAATGGCTTTCATGGCACTCCCCGGGACTGCTATGGTCCCGCTCAACTTATACTACGGCGCAGGGTGGCAAGCCAAGCGCGTATGGTCTATAGTAGGCTCCGCCATAGCAGGCACCGACAAGCGCGTTTGGAAAGGTATCAATAGAGTGAAACTGGTTATCGTTGAGTCTCCCGCCAAGGCCAAGACTATCAACAAGTATCTTGGCAAGGATTTTATAGTAAAGGCCTCGATGGGCCATGTGCGCGACCTGCCGCTAAAAAAGCTCGGCGTCGACGTGGAACACGGTTTCAAGCCCGCGTACGTAAATACGAGCGGACGACTCAAGGTGATAGCCGAGTTGAAGGCCGCCGCCAAACAGTGCGACGAGATAATCCTGGCGCCAGACCCGGACCGCGAAGGGGAGGCTATAGCCTGGCACCTGTTCGAGCTCCTCAAGGGCATAGTGCCGCCTGAGAAATTCAGCCGCGTCACCTACAACGAGATCACCAAATCCGCTATCGTCGAGGCCTTCTCCAAGCCGGGCGAGCTCGACATGAAGCGCATAGACTCCCAGCAGGCGCGCCGCGTGCTCGACAGGCTGGTAGGTTTCAAGGTAAGCCCCTTGCTCTGGAAGCAGGTGCGCGGCGGGGTAAGCGCGGGCCGCGTGCAATCGGTGGCGTTGCGCCTCGTATGCGAGCGCGAGATCGAGATAAAGGGCTTCAATCCGGAAGAATACTGGACGCTCGGGGCAAGCGTAAGGAAATTGATCGACCCGCGCGAGCCTTTCACCGTCAAGCTGGCGCAGATTAACGGCGCTAAGGCCGAGATAAAGAGCGCCGAACAGGCGGCTACGATACGCGCGGAACTCGAATCGAGTTCATTGCAGGTAGCGCGCATCATAGAGAAAGAGATACAGCGCAAGGCGCGCCCGCCCTTCATAACTAGCTCTCTGCAGCAGGCGGCTTCCAGCGTATGCGGCTTCTCGCCCGCGCGCGCTATGAGCATAGCCCAGTCCCTCTACGAAAACGGCTTGATCACCTACATGCGAACGGATTCATTCAACATAGCACAGAGCGCCCAGGATGCCTGCCGCGCCTTCGTGGCAACGGAGTACGGCCCGGAATACCTGCCCGGCGCGCCGAACGTATACAAGAGCCGGGGCGGCGCGCAGGAAGCGCACGAGGCCATACGGCCCACCGAAGTAACGCATACGCCTCAAAGCCTTACCGGGCTGAAGCCCGAAGAATTAAAGCTGTACACCCTGATATGGGAGCGTTTCGTAGCCAGCCAGATGGTGCCCTCGCGCATAGCCCGCCGCACGGCTGAAATAGAGACCGATGGCGAGCATAACTATCTGTTCAGGGCTACGGCATCGGAGTTCGTCTTTCCCGGCTACATGAGGGCCAGCGGCATAGAGCAGGCCGCCGACAAGAAAGACGATGAGGAGCAGGATGAGGGCGACGAAGGCAGGCTTCCTCCGCTAGCCGCGGGCGAGCAGCTCGATTGCCTGGAATGGCTCGGCGAACAAAAATTTACTAAGCCGCCGGCGCGCTACAGCGAAGCGTCCTTGATAAAAGCTCTGGAAGAGAATGGCGTGGGCCGCCCGAGCACCTACGCCCAGACCCTGGCTACGCTCGACAAACGCGAATACGTGAGCAAGGAAAAGCGCTCATTAGTACCCACCGAGGCTGGTATGCGCGTATTCGAGTTTCTCGTCGGCGCCCTCGACCCCTTATTCAACGTTACGTTTACCGCCGAGATGGAAGAACAGCTCGATAAGATAGAAGACGGCTCCGTCGATTGGGTAGACATGATGCAGGGCTTTTACGGCCAGCTTCTATCGTGGCTTGAAGGCGCAAAGGATACTGCCGACCCCGAGGCTACGAAGGCTATGCTTGCGGCGCTGGGCCAGGTAAAGGCCTGGGCTGAACCGACCATGCGCGGGCGCCGCAGCTATGACGAGCGAGAGATAGTGCAATCGGTGGGCGAGCAGTTCGCCGCAGACGGGCATATCACGTCGCGGCAGCAGCAACTCCTCTTCGGCCTGGCCTGCAAGTACATAGAGCAGATAGACGGCGCCCTGGCTACGAGCCTCAAGCTTGAAAAGCCCAAAGATACTCCCCCGGAAATAGTACGGGCTTTGGAACTGCTCTCTGCGGTTAAATTCGCTGAGGCGCGTAAGGTCGGCAAGAAAATCTATGATGACGGCAAGTTCTGCGCGTCGCTGCGCACGCAGGCGGAGGGCGGAAAGGCGCTCACCGACCGGCAGCTTGCCGCGCTCGGTACCGTCCTGACTAAGTATTCCGATCAGCTGCCTGACTTTGAGGCAGTCCTGTCCAGTCTCAATCTGGCCGCGAAGCCAGAGCCGGCCGATTCCGGCCAGAGCGCCGCCCTGCTCGAGCTTATGAAGAGCGTAGGGGAATGGAACCCGCCGGTAAAGCGCGGCAAGAGGGAATTCAACGACCGGGATTTCTACGAGTCGCTATCGGGCCAGTTCGCCGGCAAAGGCGCGCTTTCCGAGAAGCAGCTGGCCGCGCTTAAGAAGATGATAGCCCGCTATGCCGCGCAGATACCCGGCTACGAAGAGGCGCGGGAGCGCTACGGCCTGCCGGAGCCTAAGATAAAGAAGTGATACCCTCTAGGATCGAGGAGGGAGCGCCGAGCCCGGTTCAGGGCTCGGCGCCGATATGCCGTTAAATCGCCGGAGCGTGGGCTAAGAGGTAGTCCTCCGCTTCCTTGGACCACAGGCCGCCGTGCCTGTCCGCCAGCCGCGCGAGCTCGGCGTAAAAGGGCTCGCTCTTACCGCGCTCGGCGAAATCGGCTATGGCCACGAGCGGCAGCTTCTTGTGGGTATAGATGAGCTTCTTGCCCCCCGGTATTTTGTCCAGGTCTATAGTGGTAGCGGCCACGGCGTTTAAGCCGCCCACATGGGTGACCATGGTAACGGGATTGAGCCTGCCGTCGGCCATCATGGCCAATGATTCCTTGATGTCGTCGGTATTGCCGCCCGAGGTGCCCACCAGGTGGTGCGCCTCGTAGTGCACGTCGTAGAAGTTGAGCGTGGCCGAAAAGGACGTGTCGGTGGGGCCGGCGAAGAAATTGAGGCAGCCGTCGTTGCCCAGCAATCGGTCGGCCAATTCGACGAGGGGCTTTACCGGGGCGAACACGAACACGTCGTCGAAGAGCTTGCCGCCGTTCAGCGCCTTGAGCGCGGCTACCGGGTCCGCCTCGTTTTTCGTGTTCACGTATATAAGCTCAACGCCCTGCTTCTTCGCCTCGGCCACCGTGTATATGGATGCGGCCCGCGCCAGCCTGGCCTCGTCTATATCGGTGACCACGATGCGCGAGGGCCTGCGGTCCGCGTGCATGGCGTAGTCTATGGCGCCCATGCCCATGGGTCCCACCGATGCCAGGAGGGCGAGCGTGCCGCCTTCTTTTATGCCCATTTCGTGTACGTAGGAGCCGCCCTTGGTATGGTACTGGGCGTGGTATGCCCCTACGATACAGGACACGGGTTCGGAGAGGGAGCCGGGGTAGTAGGAGTCGGCCTCGTACTTAAGCAGACAGTCCATGTCCATGACTTCATGGGGTATGACGATGTAGGTGGCGTCGCCGCCTATGTACTCGTAGGAGTAGCCGGGCGCCCAGAGCGTGCCCTCGTAATTAAGGGCGGGCTGTATGGCGAACTTGTCGCCTGCCTTGAATTTACCTGCCCATTTTTTGCCTACTTCTACGAGCTCTCCGCAAAATTCGTGGCCTATTATGACGGGGCGCTTAGACAGGTCGGACTTGACGCGCTTGTGGGCGTTGCCCTGCATGGCCAGCTTATGGCTGGACATGCATATGGAATCCGATACCACCTTGGCCAGGATTTCGTCGTCCTTTATGGGCGGCAGCTCGAATTCCTCGAGCCGCAGGTCGTTGACGCCGTATATGCGTACCGCTTTGGTTTTCATGTGCTACTCCTTATGAGCTCGTGCCACGCGAGCCCGTAGGCCGCGAAGCCTTCAGCGTCCGCCATGGGCGGCACGCCTATATAAGATACTTCGAATCTATCGCTCAGGGCATCGGGCGCGCAGCCTTCCATCGCGGCTATGGCGGTCATGGCCGCGCCCATGGCGGTGGCCTCGGCTATATCGGTAAGCCGTACCTGGTTGTCGGGCAGGGCAGCGGCTAAGAGGCCGTTGTAGTCGCGGTTGTTCCTAAAACCGCCCTCCGTGTAGAGCTCCGTTCCGGGCTTAAGGCCCGCCCTGCCCAGGGCTACCAGGGTCTGTATGGCCAGTGACGCGTTGAGCGTGGCCATGGCCTTGGCAGGATCCTGCATAAAGGCGGGCTGGGCGCGGCCGCTCTCTATGTCCTCAAAGAGGTAGCTCTTGCCCCCTTCCACGGCGCGGGCTTTTGACCCGGGGAACTGGCCCGAGCCAGGCACGAGCTCAGGCAGTATGAAGCAAGCCTGGTCGCGGAACAGCGATGGATAGGCCGAGGCGCCGGGGTCGCGTGGCTTAGCGCCGGTAATCTTCCCTATGAGGGAGGACCAGCGCTCGTATTCCATGCCGCCTAAGAATATCGCGGTCTTTACCGGCTCAAGGTATGCGGAGCGGTTAAAGAACACTACCTTGCCCAATTCGCCGGGCTCGAAACCGTAGCGGCTTTGGGGGTGCATGATGACGCACCAGGTGCCCGTGGAGTTGAGCACGAAGTCCGAGCCCCTGCGCTTGGCCAGGTGGGGCAAAAGCGAGGCGTTGGAATCGTGTATGCCCATGGTGACGATGACTTCGCTTGACAGGCCGGTGCGCTTGGCCAGTTCCGGGCGGAGGCGACCCAGTACGTCCCACGACTTCCTCAGCGGCGAGGGCATCTTATCGCGTACGCCTAAGGCCGCGGCTACCGACGAATAGCCTTCTGTCTGCCAATCCCAGAGATAGCTGTGGTTGGCTATATAGGTGCCTTCCACGCCGTACTGGCCGGTGAGCCTATAGCCCCAGTACTGGGGAAAGTTGAGTACCTGCGCCGTGCGCTCAAGGGCGCCGGGAAAGCGCTCCTGCATGAAGAGGAGGGCCTTGGCCGGGTTGATGAGCGCGGATAGGCGCGGCGTGCCGGTAACGGCCTGCAGTTTCTCGGGGTCTCCAGCCAGCGCGTAGAAACGCTCCTGGAAGGCCTCTCCCGGCTCATGGGTGTAGTAGAGGCAGGGCGCGCTGGGCTTGCCGTCGGCGCCTACGCATACCTGGGTGGCGCCCAGGCTGCTTACCGCTATGGCGCCTATAGCGAAGCGCCTGCCGAAGGCGGCCAGGGTATCGAGGAACCATTCCTCCATGCCCTCAAGGTCATGCGCTTCGAGCCCGTCGATTATGAGCGGCTCGAAACAGCGCGAGGCGGAGTCGAGCATGCGCAGCTTCCGGTCGTATACCGCCACTTTCTTGTTGGTCATGCCTATGTCTATGACCGCCACCATCCTGTCCATGAGCGCCTCCTAGTTAAGCATTACCTGCCCGCCGGTGACGGGCAGGGCCTGGCCGGTCTCGTAGCGCTGTTCCACGAGGTAGTATATGGCGCGCATGACGTCGGGCCCTTCGCAGCCGCGGCCCATGGGCACCTTGGCTTCGTAGAAGGCCTTAACGTCGGCCAGGGTCTTGGCTCCGGGCACCTTGCCTGTGCGCAGGTACTGCACGAAGAGCCCCCGGTCCGGGTCTGACCATAGGGGGCCGTCGAAGAAGTTGCCCGGGCATATGGCGTTCACCTTTACCCCGTGCTCCACGAGCTCGAGGGCAAAGCTCTGCACGAGGCCTATGCCGCCGAACTTGGAGCCCGCGTAGGCGCCGTTCTTGTTGGAGCCCGTAAGGCCTGACTTGGAGTTTATCTGGATGAGGTCCGTGGCGTAGCCGGGCGCGCCCTGATGCTGGCGCTTCATCATGAGGCCGGCGTACTTGCCGATGAGGAAGAAGGCCGTGTAGTTCACCTTGGTGACGAACTCAAAGTCAGCGAGGCTCTGCTCAAGCACGGCTCCGGCCTTGAGCACCCCCGCGTTGCTTACCACGAGATCGAGGCCGCCGGCCCTGCGCGCTATCTGGTTAAAGGCCGCGGCTACCGACTGCTCGTTGCCCACGTCCATGGCCAGGGCTATGGCGCAGCCGCGGCCCGCGGCTGCGTTGAGCTCCGCCGCCAGGCGCTCGGCCCCGGCAAGATTTAGGTCCGCTATGAAAACCACGGCTCCCGACGCGTATAGGCCGCGTACGATTTCCTCGCCGAAGCCCTGCGCGCCGCCGGTTACCAGGGCTATCTTGCCCTCGACCACGCGTTCGCGGCCGGCGGCGCTTAGGGCCTGCGCGCGGGCCGAGCCGGCCTGGGCTGCCTCTGGCGTATGTGCGCCGTTGCCTGCCGGCGCTCCGCTCGTGCCGCTCCGCATCGCGGCGGACGCATGGGCGTCCGAGCCCGGCAGGAGGCTCCACGCCTCGTCGAGGCTTGAACCGGTGGCTAGGAGCAGGGTTTGCCCTGGGGCCTGCAGGGCGAAAAGCCGGGCGCTTCCCGGGCCGGATTTCTCGTAGGCGGCCCGCAGCAGGGTCTGCAAAGCAGTTTCATCATCCTCCGCGCCTAGGGTAAGCGTTATGGCCCCGGCGGGCGGGGCAGCTGTTGTCGCGGCGGCGCATACGTAGGCACGCGCGCCTGTATCATCGGCATTACGCAAGGCAAGCCCGCGTAAAAATGGCGCGGCGTCGGTTAATTCCATCATGTCCTCCAGTCCCGCACGAGGCGCGACAGCTTGTCGGCATTTTCGGGGTCTTGCCGGTCTATGAGCCTGCCGATTCCTGCGTAGCGCTCTATGCGCCCGGCTAAGGGCAGGGCGGCGAGCGGGCTTGCCTCGGCAAAAAGACCAAGGCCATCGTCCAAGCCGCACAATTTTTCATGGGCTATCAGGGCCCAGGTCGTATCGATAAGCCTGGCCATGGATGGCGCGAGCACTTCGGGGCAATTGAAGCTTTGCCTTGACGAGTTTATGTCCACGCCCGAAATCTCCATGAGACCGTAGCGCTCGCAGAGCTCGCGCAGGCGGGAGAGCTGGGCCGGGGTATTGCGGGGAGGCATGTAGGTGATGGCCTTAAAGCCGCTGTCCACGAGCCAGGGCAGGAGTTCGTCCAGGAAACCGTCTTCAAATTTCTCGGCCTTCTTGTCGCCGGTGGGCGACTCCGCCACGTCTCCTAAGTAAGCGTAGGCCGGGATGGCCCCTATGCTCGAGGCAAAGGCGGTAACCTGCTCTACGGGCAGGCATTCGTCGGCGTCGGGCTGTATGAAAACCCGGTCTAAAAAGCCGGCCTTAAGGAGCCCTAAGAGGTCGTAGAGCCCGTGGGGGTTATTGGGATCGGAGAGGAGGGCGGCAAGCTTTTCCGGTACGTCTATGCCCAGCCTGGAACCGAGGGCGGCCACGAGCCCGGGGCCCTGGCCGTGGCAGTCGAGTATGGCGCTCGCCGCGGCCGCCAGTATGTGCCGCTCCGTCACGCTGCCGCCTTCGTTCGCCTTGGATAAGGCCACTACGTCGCGCTCGTAATCGAGGGTCTTATAGCCGGCGGAGGAGAGCAGGGCCGATACGGCGGCAGCCGTCTTGCGATTGCGCCTGCCTCGCGCCGCGTTTATGGGCGCAAGGAATAAGGCGGCCTCCGCCAGGCGCCGTCGCGCTATGCCCTGCACGGTCATGTAGGCTATGCCCAAGGAATCGGGATTATTGAGCTTGCGTTGCGCGAAGGGCGAGCCCGCGCAGGATACCCGCAGCTCGAAGCCCACGGTGCCGCCTATGCCCAGGAGCGCGCAGGCATCCAGCATCTCGTGCGCGGCCCCCACTGAATCGTGGTCCACCGAGCCCGCCACCGACAGGCCGGCCGCCCGCGAGCGCCAGGCCGCCATTGAGGGCGTGTAGGGGCTGAAGGAATATATCGTGTGTATGTGGTTGTTTATCTCGCCGCTGGCCTTGGGTACGGCCGCGCCGCCGGGGCTCTGCTCCGGGAACTCGTTGAGCAAAACCTTGAGCGCCGCGATGCGGCCTTCCCGCGTGGAGCCGGGGTCGGCCGCCGCGAGGAGGAAGGGCAGGATCTTAGGATCCGTGCCCGCCGGCAGGGCGGCCGGCGGGGCGGCATGCTTACTTGCCATGGCCGGGCTCAAACGCCCTGCTTGGCGCGGCGCGCCAGCTCGAGCACGCTCTGGTTGGTCTTAGGCGTGCGGCCGGGCAGGGGCAGTATGCGCTCATGCACCGCGTCGACTATCCAGTCTTTCTGCGGGAAGTACAGCTCTTCCATCTCGGCCGCGGGCGTTATCCAGTTGCGGCTGCCCACCACGGCCACCGGCGCGTCGAGCTTGTCGAAGGCCAGGGTATGCACGGTTGAGGCTACGGTGTGGAGGAAGGAGCCGCGCTCTGCCGCGTCGCTTGCCAGGAGCAGCCTGCCGGTCTTGGCCACGGAGTCTACCAGCGGGCCGTAGTCCAAGGGCGCTATGAAGCGCAGGTCTATGACCTCGGTAGAGAGCCCGTACTGCTCCTCGAGTATCTTGGCCGCGTCCATGGCCCGGTAGAGGGTGGCGCCTAGTGTGGCTATGGTAAGGTCCTTGCCCTGGCGGCGTATGGCGGGCTGTCCCTCGGGCACTTCATAGTAGCCTTCGGGCACGCCGGACTTCTCGAACTGCTCTCCCAAGTCGTACAGGAGCTGGCTTTCAAAGAACACTACGGGGTCGGTGCCGCGCAACGCCAGGTTGAGCATGCCCTTGGCGTCGTAGGGCGTGGCGGGGAAGTAGGCCTTGAGCCCGGGTACGTGCGCCACGAGGGCCGCCCAGTCCTGCGAGTGCTGGGCGCCGTACTTGTTGCCCACGGATACGCGCATGACCAAGGGCATCTTTAAGAGGCCCGCCGACATGGACTGCCACTTGGCGGCCTGGTTGAATATCTCGTCGCCGGCGCGGCCCATGAAGTCGCAGTACATGAGTTCCACCACCGCGCGGCCGCCTGAGAGCGCGTAGCCTACGCCGGCTCCTATGATGGCCCCTTCGGATATGGGGCTGTTGAAGAGCCGTGGATAGGGCAGCAGTTCGGTAAGGCCGCGGTACACGGCGAAGGCGCCGCCCCAATCGCGGTTTTCCTCGCCCCAGGCGGCCATAGTGGGGTCTATGGAGAAGCGGTAGGCCATGGCCTCGAAGAGCGCATCTCGGTACTGGTAGAGCTTATTCTTGGATACGGCTTTGCCCTCGGCGTCGTAGGCGTAGCGCGCCTTGCCGGCGAGCGCCTTTACCCGGGCGTTCTCGGCCAGCGGCTGCAGGAGCTCAGGCTGCCTGGCTTTTCCCTCGGCGCTATCGGTATCGAAGCGCTCCACCTTACCGTTGGACAGCATGACCGACTCTATAAACTGGCCGTTGGCCCGGGGGCAGAGCTCGTCGTTCACGGCGAGCTTGACTACCGCGCTTAGCTTCTCGACTATGCCTGCGCGCAGCTGAGCCAAGTGGTCCGCGCTGGCCGCGCCGTTGGCTACCAGGTAGCGGCCGTAGCCCTCTATGGCGTCGGCGTCCTGCCAGGCCTTGATCTCCTCGGGGGTACGGTAGCTCGAGGCGTCGGAGGGCGAATGGCCGGACACGCGGTAGGTGATGGTATCCAGGAGCGCCGGGCCTTTGCCCGCCAGGAGCAGTTCCTTCTTCCGGGCTACCGCGTCGGCAACGGCCAGCGGGTTATAGCCGTCCACCCGCTCGGCGTGCATGTTGTCGGGATTGACGCCGGCGCCTACGCGGGCGAGCACCTGATAGCCCATGGTCTCGCCGTGGGTCTGGCCGCCCATGCCGTAGAAGTTATTGAAGAAATTGAAGAGCACCGGCGGCGCGCCGCCCGCGGACTGGGGCCATAGCTCGCGGTACTGGTCCATGGCGGACATGCTCATGGCTTCCCATACCGGGCCGCAGCCCATGGACGCGTCGCCTATGTTGGCTATGACTATGCCCGGTTTCTTGTTGATGCGCTTGAAGAGCGCCGAGCCCACGGCTATGTCCGCCGAGCCGCCCACGATGGCGTTGTTGGGCATGCTGCCGAAGGGGGTAAAGAAGGCGTGCATGGAACCGCCTAAGCCGCGGTTTACGCCGGCCTTGCGCGCGAATATCTCGGCTAAGGTGCCGAAGAGCACGAAGTTTTCTGCGAGGTCCTTCATGTTCTTATAGGGAGCCTTCTCGGCTATGCCTAGGGTCTCGCCTGAGAGGAAGCCTCTCATGATGGCTTCAAGCTGTTTCTCGTCCAGGGCGCTCACCGCGGCGTAGCACTTGGCCAGTATCTCGCCATGGCTGCGATGCGAGCCGAAGAGGAAGTCCTCTACGCCCAGGGCCATGCTCTGGCCTACCGCCGCCGATTCTTGGCCTATGGACAGGTGAGCGGGTCCCTTGTGGTTGTACTCGACTCCGTTCCACGAACCTTGGGTCTTAAAGGAATTGAGCATGGTCTCGAACTCGCGTATGGTAGCCATGTCGTACCAGGCCTTTACGAGGCGCTCCTGGCCCCAGCGGGCCTTCTCGGCCGCCCAATCGCCCTTGTAGGCGTTCATCGGTATATCTTTTATCTTGAGGGTGCCGCTTGTGCGCACCTTGGCGGGATCTACTGAAATTGACTTAGGCATCGTAGCGCTCCTTCAAAGAAATCTTTGTGCCCGCTTACTGGTCGCGAAGCTGCCAGGCGGCGTCTCGTATGAGTTCCCAAACGGTGGGGTGGGGCAGGATAAGCTCCCGCAGTTCCGACGCCCGCATTTCCTGCTCTATGAGGGCCGCTCCGCCCCATATGGCCTCCGAGGCGTAGCTGCCCACGCCGTGCAGCCCTAAGATGCGGCCGCTTGCCTTATCGCTGACGAGCTTTACCGCGCCCTGGGCCTGAAAGCCGTTCTCGGCGGCGAAGCGCCCGGAGGCGCGCAGGTTTATCTTGGCGCAGGCGGTATCGAAGCCCTTAGCCTTGGCCTCCTGCTCGGTCATGCCTACGCCCGCCGCGTCCGGTATGGAGTATACGGCCCAGGGTATGGCGTCCCAGCGCATGCGCTCCCGTCCGCCTGACTCGCCGGCCAGAGTGGCGTCTATGTCCGCCGCCGCTACCTCGGCCATGCGGTAGGCCGAGTGCGCAAGGAGGCTGCGCCCCGTCACGTCGCCCGCCGCCCATACGCCCGGCGCGCTTGCGCGCATGCGGTCGTCGGTAACGATGCCTTTGGCCGAGCGGTCCAGGCTTAAGCTTTCCGCCCCCCAGCCTTCCACGTTGGGCCTGCGGCCTATGGCCGCCAGCACCAGGTCGGCCTCTATGGACTCTGCGGCGCCTTCCTTGTCCCGATAGCGTACCGTGGAGCCTTCTATAGAGAGCACCGTGCAGCCAAGCTTCCATTTGATCTTATTGAGGGCGCGGCGCAGCACGGGCGCCTGCTCCGCGTCCATGAAGGGCACGATCTCGTCCATCATCTCAACGACGGATACTTCGCAGCCTAGGCTGGAAAAGAGGCTGGCGAATTCCACGCCTATGACGCCGCCGCCTATGACGCAGAGGCGCTTAGGAAAGTCCTTAAGCTCGAGTATGCCGGTGGAGTCGAGCACTTTGGGATTGCCCTTAAGCCCCGGTATGGGCGGGGCGAAGGGGGAGGATCCCGTGGCTATCAGTATGGCTTTGCACTCCTCGATGCAGGAGGGCGCGCCGGCTTCGTTTACGCGAACCTTGCCCGGGCCTTCAATGGCGGCCTCTCCGGCAATAAGCGTTACCTTTGCCTTCTTCATCTCGCCGGCTATGCCCGCGCGGAGCTTTTCCACCACTTCCTGTTTCCAGGCCATCATGCGCTCCCAGTCGAAGCGCACGCTGTCGGCGCTCACGCCGAAACGCTCGCTTTCGAGGGCATGGGCGTAGAGCTTGGCCGAGTTGAGCAGGGTCTTGGTGGGCACGCAGCCCACGTTCAGGCAGGTGCCGCCCAAATGGCCCTTCTCCACGAGCAGTACCGAGCGGCCGCGCTCTCCAAGGCGTTCCGCGGCGCGGTAGCCGGCGGGGCCTCCGCCTATAATAACCACATCATGCATAGCTTCCTCCATACAGGCTTTCAAACCGTGCGCCATGGCTCCCGGTCATTTACTTATCCACAGATCCGCGTCCGCAACGGCCGCGCAGAGCGCTTTAAGGAAGCGGGCGGCGGGAGCGCCGTCCACTACCTGGTGGTCGGAACTCAGCGATAATCCTATGGCCGGCGCTAGTTCATAGGATCCGTCGGCCTTAGTTATAGCTTTAGGCAGGATAGCGCCTACGCCGAGCACGCATACTTCAGGCGCGTTGATTACCGGGGTAAAGTAGTCCACGCCAAGCGAGCCGAGGTTGGACACCGTGAAGGTGGAGCCCGAGAGCTCGTCGGGCTGGGCCTTGCCCTCTACGCAGGCGGCCGCCAAGCGCTTAGCCTCATCCGATATCTGGCTGAGCGACAAGAGGTCGGCGTTGCGTATGACCGGCACCATAAGCCCGCGCGGGGTATCGACGGCCAAGCCTAGGTGAACGCGCGCATAGCTCCGCAGCGTGTCGCCCAGTTTAAGGGCGTTGCAGTTGGGATAGTCCTTGAGCACGCGGGATACAAGGTAGAGGACGATGTCGCCAACGGTAACGCCGTTCATGCCCAGGGCCTCCGGCGCCGCCTTCATGCGGGCGCGCAAAGCCTGCAGGCGCTCGGCGGGCGCCGAGGCGTGCAGGGTATACTGCGCGGTCGTAGCCAGGGAATCGCGCATGCGCTCGGCTATGAGCTTGCGTATGCCCTTAATGGGCGTATCCAGGTAGTCGTCGGATAAGGCGGCTGCGGCGCCCAAAGCCGGGGCCGCGTTCCTAGCCGGCCTGGCCGCCGCTTCAAGGTCAGTAAGGCGTATGCGGCCGCCTGGGCCTGAGCCCTCAAGCGCTGGGCTAAGGGTTGCTCCCGCCTGCGCAGCCGCAGAGCGTGCCGCGGCGGATAGGGGGCCGCGCGTTTCTATGGCGGCGCGAATGTCGCGTTCTATGACCCTGCCTCCGGGGCCGCTGCCTGCCAGTTCATCCGTGCGTATGGCTTCCTTGGCGGCCAGGGCGCGCGCCCGCGGCGATACGCCAGCGCTTGCCGCGCCTGCCTGTGCTGCCTGAGGCCTGTGGGCTTCCGGCGCTGGCGCGCTCATCGAAGGGGCGGCCTGAGCATCAGGGGAAGGCCCGCCTGCGGCGGTGGCCGCGGACGATACGCCGCCGCTATTGGCGCCGACCTGCCAGTCTTCTCCTGCTTCGCCTATGACCGCTATGGGCTGCAGCACCGGTACGTCGTCGCCTTCCGCAACGAGCAGCTTAAGGAGGGTACCGTCGAAGCCAGCGGCCACTTCAAAAACGGCCTTATCGGTTTCCACGTCGCAGAGTATGTCCTGCGCCTTTACCGCGGCGCCTTCCTGTAAACGCCAGCCCACGAGCACGCAGGACTCCACGGTGTTGCCCTGGCGGGGCATGGGCACGAGCTTTGCCATAGTTATACTCCTCTTTATACCAGCCGCAGATCGACGGAAGCCGCCCGCAGCTCTTCAGCGGCTAGTTCGGTCAATCCATCGTCTATTATCATGATGTCCACGCCCGAGAGCGGCAGGACGGATACGAAGCCTGAGCGGCCATATTTGGATGAATCTGCCAGCAATACTGAAGTCTCGGCCCTGGCCACCATGGCTTTGACTATTTCAGCTCCTTCGGCCAGGTGCGTGGTCATGCCTCGCTCCAGGGAGAGGCCGTCGGTGCCGACGAAGGCAAGGCGAACGTTGTAGCGGGCTATGGCGTCCAGAGCCAGCGGGCCCACCATAGACTCGGTAAGCCTGCGGTATTCGCCGCCTACCATGGTAAGCGATACGGAGGGCAGGCTCCTGGCCCAGGTGAGCACGAGCGTTGAGTTGGTTACGATATGGAGGTCCCGTTTGCCCGAAAGCTGCTTCATGATCATGGCCGTGGTGGTGCCCGCCTCTATCATGATGCGGTCGCCGTCCCTGACCATGGCGGCGGCGGCTTTGGCTATGCGGGATTTTTCCGCCGATTTTTCGTTAAGGCGCTCGAGTACGTTGGTGTGGAAGCTTGGCGTAGCGCCGCCGTGTGTGCGTTCAAGGTAGCCGAGGCCTTCAAGGTTCTTCAGGTCGGCGCGTATGGTAACGGCGGATACGCCTAAGGCATCGGACAGCCTTGAAACAGAAAGCGTGCCTTCTTCAGCAAGGAAAGCGAGTATGTGCCGTTCTCTGTCGGATAATGCCTCGTTCATGCATATTCCTTTCGTATTACTTACGAAACTATGAACTATTGCTTTCAATATTACAGCTATTTGATCGTTAACGCAAGAGTTTAGGCCAGAGAGGAACCTGCTTTTTTGACGAATTTCGCTGAATTTGTGTTAGCGCGCGCCGTACCTTAGACTAGAGCCATGTCTATGCAAGGCCAAAAAACTATACTACTGGTTGAGGACGAGGCTCTTATCGCCCTGTCCGAGAAAGCCATGCTCGAAGGTCATGGCTATACGGTTTTGCTCGCCCGTTCAGGCGAACAGGCGGTAGCGCTTGCTGAAAGCGGCGCGATACTCCATCTCATCCTTATGGACATTAATCTTGGGGCCGGCATGGACGGTACCGAGGCGGCTCAGATCATCCTTGCTAAGCGCGATATACCCCTGGCGTTTTTATCCTCCCATACCGAGAGAGAAGTCGTAGATAAGACGGAGGGCATCACGTCCTACGGCTACATCGTGAAGAATTCCGGCGAAACCGTGCTCTTAGCTTCCATAAAGATGGCCTTTAGGCTCTTCGATGCGCGATCAGAGCTGCGCGATAGGGAGGAGCATTACCGCAGCCTTTTCGAGCACGACGCAGGCGCAGTTTGGGTAGAGGATTTTTCCGGTTTCAAGCGGCGGCTCGACGAATTGCGCTCAGCCGGCCACCATGATTTCCGCTCCTGGCTTGAAGCCCATCCCGATGAGCTATTAAGCCTGGCCGAGCTTATAACCGTCGTCGACCTTAATAAGGAAGCTCTGCGGTCGATAGGCCTTGAGGAACGCGGCACGCGGCCTATGACGCTGCGCGAATTCCTAGATGACGACGCCAGGGACTATTTTACCGAGGAGCTCTGCGTATTCGCCGAGGGCGGGCGTTCCTTTGAGCGCGAGATTTCCTTTAATAAGGATGGGGGGGATCCTCGCTACTATGTACTCAAGGTGGAACTGATAGCCGGCCATGAGCGGGACCTTGGCCGGGTCCATGTGGTAATCAGGGATTTAAGCGGCTTAAGGCGCGCGGAACGAGCCCTTGAAGCGCAGCTCCGTACGCAAGGCCTCTTGGTTGAGCTGTCCACCACCTATATTAATCTGCCGCCCGAAGCCTTGAATGCCGCGGTGCAGGATTCTTTGGCGCAAATGGCTCACAGCGTAGGAGCCGATAGGGCGTATATCTTCGACTACGATTTTGAGCGGGGCATAGCAAATAATACCTATGAATGGTGCGCCCCAGGCATAGAGCCGCAGATAGGCCGGCTGCAAAACCTGGCTTTGTCCCTCATCGATGACGGGGTGCGGGAACATAGAACGGGTAAAGCCTACTACCTTGCGGACATTGCCGCCCTGCCTAAAGACGCTTTCCGCGCGCTGCTGGAAGGGCAGGGCATACGGAGCCTTCTCACCGTGCCCCTTATGCGGGGCCGGGACTGCGTCGGCTGCGTAGGCTTCGATTCGGTTAAACGGCCCAATGCCTACTCGGAAAGCGAACGTGGCCTCCTTACCGTGTTTGCCCAGATGCTCGCCAGCGTCGAAGAGCGTACCCGCGCGCTTGCCGAGCTGGAGCGCGACCGTGCCGAGCTTAAGGCCGTCTACACCGCCACCCCGGTAATGATAAGCGTGCTGGACAGTGAACAGCGCGTGCTCTACGCCAATCCGGCCTTCGTCGCCTTTACCGGCATACCCGAAGAAGAGTTACGGCAGGGACGGGCCTGCGGCGTATTCGGCTGCATTAACGCGCTCGACGACCCCCGCGGCTGCGGCTTTGGGCAGAGCTGCCCTGCCTGCGCGCTTAACAAGGCCCTGGAGGACACGCGGAGCAGCGGCGCCGCGCATCAGGGCGTCGAATATAAAACTATATTGATACGTGGCGATGGCAGGATGGAGCGTACCCTGCTTGCGTCCACGGCCCCCATAGAGCATGGACGCACTCGTCGCGTGCTGCTTTGCCTGCAGGATATAAGCGAGCGCGCCTATGCCGAGGAGCGCATAGCCTCGTTGCTTCGGCAAAAAGATCTGCTGCTCCTGGAGACGCACCACCGCGTCAAGAATAACATGCTGACCATACAGAGCCTTTTGTCCCTGCAGGCTCGTATGCGCGACGGCCGCGACCCCGGCGCAGTGCTCAACGAGGCTGCCGACCGCGTGCGGGGGATGATGGAACTGTACCAGCTGCTCTATCAGCCGGGCACGGGAAAGAGCCAGTCGCTGCGGGAATTCCTGCCCCCGCTCATCGAAAAGATGGTAAGCATATATCCCGCCGCCGACCGCGTGAAAAAAGAGCTGCTCGTCGACGACCTTACGCTCAGCTCTGCGCAACTGTCGTCTTTAGGCATCATCATCAACGAACTCATAGCCAATTCCATGAAGCACGCGTTCAAGGACAACGCCGCAGGCCTTATACGGCTAGTCGCCGGAGAAGAAGATGGCATAGTGAGCCTGCGGTATTCGGACGATGGCCCGAATCCGCCGTCGCACGAGGACTTCGACAATGCGAGCGGCCTTGGCATGCGCCTTATACGGGCCTTAAGCGAAGAGCTCGGCGGGTCGGCGGCACTGGAGCGTGACGGCTCCTGGTCCTTTGCGCTGAGCTTCCCTCTGTAGAACCCGTCGCCGCTACGGCTCCAGTATCTGCTCCTCTATGGCCTTGCCCGAGGGCACCATGGGCAGCACCGACTCGTCTATATCTATAGCGCACTCGATAAGGCAGGGCCTGCGGCTCTCTAGGGCCAGCGCCAACGCCTCCTTGAACGACGAGGCGTCCGTGGCCCGCCACGCGGCTAGCCCGAAAGCGTCGGCGAGCTTAACGAAATCAGGCGGCCGGTTCAGGGTAGTGGCAGAGTGCCTGCCGTCGAAGAACATGCTTTGCCATTGCCGCACCATGCCCAGCGTGCCGTTATTCATGACGACGATGAGTATGGGCAAGTCGTAATGCGCTATCGTGGCGAGCTCGGCGCAGTTCATCCTGAAGCTGCCGTCTCCCGCTATATGCACGATCTGGCGCGCGGGATAGGCCACCTGCGCGCCCATGGCCGCCCCGGTGCCGAAGCCCATCGTGCCTAAGCCGCCTGAACTGATAAAGCTGCGCGGCGCGGAGAAGGGATAGAATTGGGCGGTCCACATCTGGTGCTGCCCTACTTCCGTCGTGATGATAGCGTCTGAGGGTACGCGCGCGTGAATTTCTTCCATGATAAAGCGCGGATGCAGGGCCTTATCGGCATGATGGGAGGAAGGGCGTATCTGTTTCCAAGCGTCGATGTCGCCATTCCAGTCGGACGAGTCGCGGGCCCGCACCAGGGGCACGAGGGCTTGGAGTATGGCCTTGATATTGCCTTTGAGCGCTCGGCCGCTCCGGATGTTCTTGTTTATCTCGGCGGGGTCGATGTCTATGTGCAGTACGCCCGCCGCGCTGGCAAAACTGGCTACGTTGCCAACCACGCGGTCGGAGAACCTGGTGCCTAAGGCTATGATGAGATCGGCCCTGGAAGCCGCCATATTGGATGCTTTCGCGCCGTGCATGCCTATGAGGCCCGTGCATAGGGGATGAGCGGCGGGAAAGGCCCCATGCCCCATGAGGCTCAAGGCTACCGGCGCCTTGAGGCGTTCGGCCAGCTCCTTAAGCTCAGGCGCCGCCCCCGAGGATATGATGCCGCCGCCCGCGTACAGGAGCGGCCTCTTTGACGCGTTTATCATGGCGGCGGCATCGGCCAATTCCGTAGCCCCCAGAGGCGGCTGCCAACGGGCTTCCAGCGCGGCCAGAGCTTTGGCCCGCTCCGTTTCGCTCTGCGCCTCCCACGAGCACAGGGCCATCGTTACATCCTTGGGTATGTCGACGAGTACGGGACCCTTCCTGCCCGTCGTCGCTATGGCAAAGGCGCTGCGCAGGCAGCGCGCAAGGTCCTTTACGTCCTTTACTATAAAACTGTGCTTGGTAATGGGCATGGTTATGCCTGCTATGTCCACTTCCTGGAAGCTGTCCTTGCCAAGGAGGCTCACCGGAACGTTGCCGGTAATGGCCACCATGGGCACCGAGTCCATGTAGGCCGTGGCTATGCCGGTGACGAGGTTGGTAGCCCCGGGACCGCTCGTCGCTATGACCACCCCGGGCTTGCCCGTGGCGCGCGCGTAGCCGTCTGCTGCATGGGCGGCTCCCTGTTCATGGGCGGTTAAGTAGTGCTTTATGCGATCGGCGTGTTTATGCAGCTCATCGTATATGGCGATGACCGAGCCGCCGGGGTAGCCGAAAACGCTGTCCACGCCTTGCTCCGCCAGGCATTCTATCAGTATGCGGGCTCCGCTGTAGTTCATGCTTGGCCTCCTTCGAGCACGGCGCCGCCGGCCGCCGAGCCTACGCTCCTTGCGTAGCGGGCGAGGTAGCCTGTGCGTTCCTTAGGTTCCGGCGCGACGAAGGCGGACCTGCGCGCCGCGAGCTCTTCTGGCGCCACGGCGAGCTCAAGGCTATGGCCGTCTATGTCTATGCGTATGAGGTCGCCTTCACGTACCAGGGCCAGGGGGCCGCCGCGGGCGGCTTCAGGCGATATGTGCCCAATGCAGGCGCCGCGGGTTGCCCCTGAAAAACGGCCGTCGGTGATCATGGCCACCTGCCTGTCCAGGCCGCGGCCGGCAAGGGCCGCGGTGGGCGAGAGCATTTCCTTCATGCCAGGGCCTCCGCGCGGCCCCTCATAGCGTATGACGACCACGTCGCCGGCCCGTATGGCGCCTGACGTGATAGCTTCAAAGGCGGCTTCCTCAGCGTCGTATACGCGGGCCGGGCCTTCGTGCTTAAGCATCTCGGTCGCCACGGCCGAGCGCTTTACCACGCAGCCCTCGGGCGCCAGGTTGCCCCGCAGTATGGCAAGGCCGCCGCTCGCCGAGTAGGGCGATCCGGCGGGCCGTATAACCGACGTATCCTTATTCGCCGCCCTCTTTACGTTCTCGGCCACGGTGGGGCCGCCTACGGCGGGCAGGCTCGTGTCCAAAAGGCCCAGCGAGGCGAGCTCCGCCATGACCGCCTGAACGCCTCCGGCCTCATGCAGATCCTCCATGTGGTGGTGGCCGGCCGGCGAGAGCTTACAGAGGTTGGGGCAGTGCGCGCTCACCTGGTCGACAAGGCCCAGGTCTATCGCCACGCCCGCCTCGGCGGCTATGGCCGGCAGGTGCAGTACCGTGTTGGTGCTGCAGCCTAAGGCCATGTCCACCGCCAGGGCGTTACGGAAGGCGCCGGCGCTTAAGAAGCTCCTCGCTCCCAGGCCTTTAGCCAGGAGCTCCATGATGGCCGCCCCCGACGCCTTGGCCAGCCGTATGCGCGCCGCGTGCACCGCGGGTATGGTACCGTTGCCGGGCAGGGCTATGCCTAAGGCTTCGGTCATGCAGTTCATGCTGTTGGCGGTGAACATGCCCGCGCAGGATCCGCAGCCCGGGCAGGCTGAATCTTCATATTCCAGCAGCGCCTCCGCTCCCATGGCGCCGGCGCTTACCGAGCCTACCGCCTCGAATACGTTGGACAGGCTTACTTTCTTATCCCGCACCCGGCCGGCGAGCATGGGGCCACCGGATACGACTAAGGCAGGCAGGTTCAGCCTGGCGGCCGCCATGAGCATGCCCGGCACTATCTTGTCGCAATTGGGCACGAGCACCAGGGCGTCGAAGGCGTGCGCCAGGGCCATGCACTCTATGGAATCTGCTATGAGCTCGCGGCTGGCTAGGGAGTAGCGCATGCCCGCGTGGCCCATGGCTATGCCGTCGCATACCCCAATAGATGGGAACTCAAAGGGCGTGCCGCCGGCCGAGCGTATGCCCGCCTTTACCGCTTCGCTTATCGAGCCAAGGTGCAGGTGGCCAGGCACGATCTCGCTCTGCGCGTTTACCACGCCTATGAGCGGGCGGGATAGTTCCTCGTCCGTTATGCCCATGGATTTAAATAAGGCGCGGTGAGGCGCGCGCT
Organism: Spirochaetaceae bacterium UBA5200; assembly: GCA_002412825.1. Taxonomy (GTDB): domain Bacteria; phylum Spirochaetota; class Spirochaetia; order Treponematales; family UBA12059; genus UBA5200. The sequence goes on along the minus strand of DHVU01000019.1, from coordinate 320,250 downwards.
CCGTACCTTTTTTTACGCAATCGCTCTTCATGCTGAACCGTCCTTTATGGCTTTGGCCACCGCGGCGCCCATTGCCCTGGTGCCCAGAAGCATAGTCTCTCCTGCCCCGGCCAGATCCGCCGTACGGTAGCCTGCGTCCAGCACGGCGCCTACCGCCGCTTCTATGGCAAGGGCTTCGGCTTCGAGGCGCAGGGAATGCCGCAGGAGCAGGGCCGCCGACAGTATGGCTGCCAGGGGGTTGGCCTGGTCCCTGCCCGCTATGTCAGGAGCCGAGCCGTGTATGGGTTCGTAGAGCCCTGGGCCGCCGTCGCCTAGGCTGGCGCTGGCGAGCATGCCTATGGAGCCGGTGAGCATGCTGGCCTCGTCGGACAGTATGTCGCCGAACATATTGCTCGTGGCCAGCACGTCGAACTGGCAGGGGTCGTGCACCAGTTGCATGGCGCAATTGTCTACGTACATGAAGCGCAGCTCCACCTCGGGCCAGCGCGGGGCCATGGCTAAGGCGGTCTCGCGCCAAAGGCGGCTGGATTCGAGTATGTTAGCCTTGTCCACGACGCAGAGCCTCTTGGCCCGTTTAGCCGCCGCCTCGAAGGCTACCGTGAGCAGCCGGGTAATCTCCTGCACCGAGTAGCGTTCGGTATCCCAGGCCGACAGCCCGTCTGGGCCGCGCCCGCGCTCGCCGAAGTATATGCCTCCGGTAAGCTCGCGCACGATAAGAATGTCCATGCCCGCCCTCACCCGTTCGGGCTTAAGGGGGCATGCGCTTGAGAGGGCGGGAAACATGAGGGCGGGCCGCAGGTTCGCGTATACTTGCAAGCCTGCGCGCAGGGCTAGGAGTCCGGCCTCGGGTCGCTCCTTTCCCGGCAGGCCGTCCCAGCGGGGGCCGCCCACCGCCCCGAGCAGCACGGCATCCGATACCCTGCAGGCTTCCAGCGTGGCCGCGGGCAGGGCCTGCCCGTGGCTGTCTATGGCCGCGCCGCCCATGGGCATGGCCGCGAAATCAAATACGTGGCTAAAGCGTAACCCTATGGCTTCCAGGGCGGCCCTGGCCTCCCGAATGACGTCGGGCCCTATGCCGTCTCCGGGCAAGAGCGCTATGGTAGCCTTCATATGGCCGCTGCTTCCGTAGGCGCGGCCGTTTCAGAAGCCGGTTTCCGGGCCGCCTGCATGGCCCGCCTGGTGTACTCCATGAGGCCGCCGGCGGCTATGATGCCCTGCATGAAGGGCGGAAAAGGCTGCGCCTGGTAGCGCTTGCCCTGCGTGGCGTTCACGATGAGCCCCGTTACGTAGTCCGCCTCGAGCCTGTCCCCCGCGTTCGCCTCGCGTGCGGCTTCGGGGCATTCCATTATGGGCAGTCCTATGTTTATGGCGTTGCGGTAGAATATGCGAGCGAAGCTCGAGGCTATGACGCAGGCCACGCCCGATGCCTTGATGGCTATAGGCGCGTGCTCCCTGCTGGAGCCGCAGCCGAAATTCTCCAGGGCTACGATAAAATCCCCCGGCTGAACCATAGAGGCGAAGCGCGCGTCTATATCCTCCATGCAGTGCGAGGCGAGGGTGGCCGGATCAGAGCTGTTTAGGTGGCGGGCGGGTATGATAACGTCGGTATCTACGTCGCGGCCGTACTTGAATACGCTTCCGGTGCCGTTCATAACGAACTCCTTGCGGCAAAGGCTTGGGCCAGGGGCGGCCGCTCGGGCGCTGCCAGTACGGAGGAGGGGTCGACGAGGCGCCCTTCCAAGGCCGCCGCCGCCGCCACCGCGGGGCTGGCCAGGTATACCTTGGAACTGGGGTCGCCCATCCTGCCCACGAAATTGCGGTTGGTGGTGGCCACGGCGCTTTCGCCGGCGGCTAGTATGCCCATGTGCCCGCCTAAGCAGGGGCCGCAGGTAGGCGTGGACACGACGGCCCCCGCTTCAACCAGGGCCTCGATGAGGCCCTCGCGCAGGGCCTGCAGGTATATCTTCTGCGTAGCCGGGAACACGATGCAGCGCACCTTTTCCGATACCCTGCGCCCTTTGAGCATGGCTGCCGCCACGCGCAGGTCCTCTATGCGTCCGTTGGTGCAGGAGCCTATGACCACTTGGTCCACCTGTACACCTGTGGCGGCCGATATCGTACGCGTGTTGGAAGGAAGGCTAGGAAAGGCCACCGTGGGCTCAAGCGTCGAAAGGTCTATGTCTATCGTCCGCTCATATACGGCGTCGCCGTCCGGGGCGTAAACCGCGTATGGCCGGCCGGATACCGAGGCGGCCCAGGCGCGCGTGGCCTCGTCTACGGGGAATATGCCGTTTTTAGCACCAGCTTCAATGGCCATGTTGGCAACGGTAAAGCGCTCGTCCATGGACAGGGCCGCCACGCCTGGGCCGCCGAATTCCAGCGATTTATACAGGGCGCCGTCCACGCCTATGAGCCCGATAAGGTGCAGTATGAGATCCTTGCCCGTTACCCAGCCCCGCGGCGCGCCGCGCAGAACCACCTGTATGGCGCCGGGCACCTTGAACCAGGCCGTGCCTAAGGCCATGCCGGCGGCCATGTCCGTGGAGCCTATGCCCGTGGAGAAGGCGCCTACGGCCCCATAGGTGCAGGTATGGCTGTCCGCCCCAATGACCAGCTCGCCGGGCAGCACGAGGCCGCTCTCGGGTATGAGCGCGTGCTCTATGCCCATGCGGCCTATCTCAAAATAGTGCTCTATGCCCTTGTCTATGGCGAAGCCGCGCATGGCTTTGCATTGCTCGGCGGCCTTGATATCCTTGTTCGGTGCGAAGTGGTCGGGCACCAGGGCTATTTTAGACGGGTCGAATACCTTCGTAGCGCCGCTCTTCTCGAACTCGCGTATGGCTACCGGCGCGGTTATGTCGTTGCCGAGCACCAGGTCTAGCTTGGCTTCTATCAGCTGCCCCTCGTCGACATGATCAAGGCCGGCGTGCGCCGCGAGTATTTTCTGGGTCATGGTCATGCGCATATGGCATTCTCCGCTTCTTTGGTTTTCGCTTTTTCCGCGTCTCTGATGAGCTTGTATTCAATGGAGTCGATCAGGGCTATCCAGGACGCCTCGATGATGTCGGTGGATACGCCTACGGTGGTCCATGCCTCGTCTAAGTCTCCGCTCTCGATGAGCACGCGCACCTTAGCCCCCGTGGCCGCGCCTGAATCGAGCACGCGCACTTTGTAATCCTTAAGGCGCATTGAGGCCAGACTCGGATAGAAGCGTTCCAGGGCGCGGCGCAGGGCGCGGTCAAGGGCGTGCACCGGGCCGTTGCCGTCAGCGGCGGAAATCTCCGATACGCCGTCTACCGTTAGCTTTACCAGGGCTTGCGCTGGCAGCCCGCGTCCCTCTACGGGATGCTCGCCTATCGTGCGGTAGCTGCCCAGTTCGAAAAACGGCCGGTAGGCGCCGGCGGCTTTGCGCATGAGCAAATCGAGGCTGGCTTCGGCTCCCTCGAATTGGTAGCCGCCCGCCTCCTGCTCCTTGAGACGCTTGAGCACTTCGGCCACCAGGGGGGAGTCCTTGTCCGCATCGGGGGCGATGCGCTTTATGCGGTCCATGACGATGGCGCGGCCCCCCACTTCCGAAGCGAGGAAGCGGCGCTGATTGCCCACCTGCTCGGGCGGCACGTGCTCGAAGGAAAGGGGAGCCTTGCTTACCGCGTCCACGTGCATGCCCGCCTTATGCGCGAAGGCCCGCATGCCCACGTAGGGCATACCCTCGTCGAAGGCCACGTTGGCTATGTCCGCTATCCTGCGGGTGATGCTCGACAGGCGCCGCAGCGAGCCTTCCTGCAGGCAGGGCCTGCCCATCTTTATGGCCAGGGCGCCCAGCACGGTGGAAAGGTTGGCGTTGCCGCAGCGCTCGCCGAAGCCTGCCAGGGTGCCTTGCACGTGCAGCGCGCCCGCGTCTACGGCCGCCAGCGAGTTGGCCACCGCCAGGCCCGAATCGTTGTGCGCGTGTATGCCGAAGGGCAGGTTGATAAGCTCGCTCACGATGGCGCTGTAGTCGGCTATCCTTGAGGGCAGGCTGCCGCCGTTGGTGTCACAGAGCACGACGCAGTCCGCGCCTGCCTCGGCGGCGGCCGCCAGGCTTGCCAGGGCGTAATCGGGATTGGCGCCGAAGCCGTCAAAGAAATGCTCGGCGTCGTATATCACCCGCCTGCCTTCCTTGACGAGCAGAGCAACGCTGTCCCGTATCATAGCCAGGTTTTCTTCAAAGCTCGCGCCGAGTATGCGGCTCACGTGGAGGTCCCAGCTCTTGCCGAAGATCACCACGGTATCGGTATCCGCGGCTAAGAGGCTGGCTAGGCCAGGGTCGCTTTCCGCGGCTATGCCTTTGCGCCTCGTGGGGCCGAAGGCCGCCAGTTTGGCGTGCCTAAGCCGCTCGCCCTTCACGGCGGCGAAAAACTCCATGTCCTTGGGGTTGGAGCCCGGATTGCCCGCTTCTATGAAATCCATGCCCAGCTCGTCCAGGGCGAGCGTTATGTTTATTTTATCGCTTACCGAAAAGCTTATGCCCTCGCCCTGAGCGCCGTCGCGCAGCGTGGAATCAAGGAGCGCTATGCGTTCCATCGTGCCCTCCCGTTTCGTTCTCCATGGAATTGATGGCCGCGAGGTAGGCCTGTATGCTCGCCTCGACTATGTCGGTGGACAGGCCCCTGCCGTTGTATTGCTTTTCGCCGTGCACTATGCGCACCATGGCCTCGCCCTGAGCGTCCTTGCCCCCCGTGACCGCGCCGAGCGAAAAGTCCCTGAGCGTGAGCTTTTTGCCAATGATCTTGTCTATAGCCTTGAATGATGCGTCTATGGGGCCGTCTCCTATTGCCACGCGCTCGAACTTAGCGCCGTCTTTCTTGGTAAGGCTCACGGTGCTCGTGGACGTAAGGTGGGTGCCTGAGTTTATGACGAAACGGTCCAGCTCGAATGCCTTAGGCGCGGTGGCCGAGAGCCCAATAGCCAGCGCCTCTATATCGCGGTCGCTTACGGCCTTCTTGCGGTCGGCCAGTTCCTTGAAGGCGTCGAAGAGCGCGGGCAGGGCTTCAGCCTCCACCCGCAGGCCCAGGCTTGAAAGGCGTTCCTCGAAGGCGTGGCGGCCCGAGTGCTTGCCCAGCACCATTTCATTGTGCGGCAGGCCTATGGACTCGGGCGTCATGATCTCGTAGGTCTGGCGGTTCGCCAGTATGCCGTGCTGGTGTATGCCCGCCTCGTGGGCGAAGGCGTTGTCGCCCACTATGGCTTTATTGGGCTGCACCTTCACGCCCGTTACCGACGACACGAGCCTGCTCGTGGCGTGTATCTGCTGCGTGCGTATGCCGCAGGCGGCGTCATAGAGCTCGGCGCGGGTGCGTAGGGCCATGACCACTTCCTCCAGCGCCGCGTTGCCCGCCCGTTCGCCCAGGCCGTTTACGGTGCACTCCACTTGGCCGGCGCCCGCCTGTATGGCCGCAAGGCTGTTTGCCACGGCCATGCCCAGGTCGTTGTGGCAGTGCACCGACAGCACGGCCCTGTCTATGTCGGGCACGCCCCTGCGCACGGCGCCGATAAGGGCGGAGAATTCCTCGGGCACCGAGTAGCCCACCGTGTCCGGCACGTTTATCGTGGTGGCGCCGGCCTCTATAGCCGCCTGAAAAACGCGGCAGAGGAAGGCAGGGTCCGAGCGCGAGGCGTCCTCGGCGGAGAACTCCACGTCGGGGCAGAATTTCTTGGCGTAGCGCACCATGGCGGCGGCCTGCGCCAGCACCTCCTCGGGCTTCATGCGCAGCTTGTGTTCCATGTGTATGGCCGATGTGGCTATGAAGGTATGGATGCGCGGGCGCTCGGCGTCGCGCACGGCTTCCCAGGCCAGGTCGATATCCTTTTCGAGCGCCCTTGATAGGCTCGCTATGATGGGGCCCTTCACGCCGCGGGCCACCTCGCGCACCGCGTTGAAGTCGCCGGGGCTGGCTATGGCGAAGCCCGCTTCGATAACGTCGACGCCGAGCGCCGCGAGCTGCCTGGCTACCTGAATCTTCTCGCCGAGGTTCATGCTGCAGCCCGGCGCCTGTTCGCCGTCGCGCAGGGTCGTGTCAAAAATGATAATCGATCGTGGCATATCGTGCTCCTGTGCTCAGTTCTGCTTTTTTGCCCAGCTCATCATCGCCCGCAGTTCGCGTCCTACCCGCTCTACCGGGTGCTCGGCCTCAAGCTCGCGCATGCGGTTGAAGTAAGGCCGGTTTGCCTGGTTCTCCAGTATCCAGTTCCTGGCAAAGCTGCCGTTCTGGATTTCCTTGAGCACCTGCTTCATTTCTTTCTTGGTGTCGTCGGTGATGATCCTGGCGCCGGTCGTATAGTCGCCGTACTCAGCGGTATCCGATATGGAATAGCGCATGAAGGACAGGCCCTGCTGCACGACGAGGTCTATGATGAGCTTCATTTCGTGCACGCACTCGAAGTAGGCGCTCTCGGGCTGGTAGCCCGCTTCGACGAGGGTCTCGAATCCCGCCTTCATCAGGGCCGACACGCCGCCGCAGAGCACGGCCTGCTCGCCGAAGAGATCGGTCTCGGTCTCCTCCTTGAACGTAGTCTCGAGTATGCCCGCCCGCGCCCCGCCTATGCCGGCGGCGTAGGCAAGGGCCGTAGCCTTGGCCGCGGGGCTTGAGCCCTCCAGCACCGCCACGAGGCAGGGCACGCCGCGGCCTTCCTGGAACTGGCTGCGCACGGTGTGGCCGGGGCCTTTAGGCGCTATCATCACCACGTCTACGCCCTGGGGCGGCACGATCTGCTTGTAGTGGATATTGAAGCCGTGCGCGAAGGCCAGGGTCTTGCCCGGCCTCAGGGCCGGCTTGATGCTCTCTTCGTAGAGCCGCGCCTGCTTCTCGTCATTGATTAAAATCATCACGAAGTCCGCCGCCTCGGCCGCCTTGGCCGCGCTCATGACGGGCAGCCCCTGCTCCTCGGCCTTCTTCCAGCTCTTAGAGCCTTCGTAGAGCCCCACGATCACCTTGAAGCCCGAGTCCTTAAGGTTGAGCGCGTGGGCGTGGCCCTGGCTGCCAAATCCGATGACGGCGACGGTCTTGCTTTTGAGCTTTCCCGCGTCGCAGTCCTGTTCGTAGTACATCGTTGCCATATACCTTGCCTCCTATAGGAATTCCTCTACGGAATCCCATGTTTGTGTGAGTCTGCGCCGCCTTCGAACCCCGTGGGTGCGAAGGCAGCTAAATAAGGCTGAGGAGAAGGGAAATAGAGACGGAGCCGCGTTCGAGGGACGCAACGCCGGTGCGCGCGAGTTCTCGAATGCCGTAGGGGCGGAGCAGTTCGATGAGCGAGTCTATTTTCTGATGGTCGCCGGTAGCCTCTATGGTCAGGCATTCGGCGCAAACGTCTATGATACGGGCGCGGAATATAGACGCGGTCTGCAGCACTTCGGCGCGGCTATGGCTAGGCGCGTCGACCTTTATCAGGGCAAGCTCCCGCGACACGCTGGCCTCGGGGCAGAGGCGCCGCACGACGAGCACCTCGAGCAGCTTCTCCAGTTGTTTTTGTATCTGCTCGAGTATGGCATCGTCCCCGGATACGGCTATGGTCATCCGGGACAGGCCCGGATCGGCCGTTTCGCCTACGGTGAGACTTTCGATATTGTAACCCCTCCGGCTGAACAGTCCGGCCACGCGGCTTAAAACGCCTGCGTGATTCTGGACCAGAGCCGAAAGCACATATCGTTCCATATGCTCCCTATCAAAATTTTACCCGTATAAAGCGTATAAAGTTACTATTCGCAGCAACGCTATCGGCTGGCGTTTCAAATGTCAATACGAAACGTGGGTGTTGTTGGACTAAAACAGGAAAAATTCAGCGGTTTTTTGTTTTATTTTTCAAAAGATCGCGAGGTAAAAATCTAAAATATCTAATATCGCGGAAAGATTAGTTTGGCTCAGCCCGTCCAGCCCATGCTTCGCGATATGGCCTCGGCGGCCCTCAGTACCTGGCTTGCGGCCTTGGCCGCGGTCAAATCCGGGCGGCTTTCAAGCACCCAGGAGCAGCTGATGGCGGCGATAACCTCGCCGCGGTAGTCGCGTATAGGCGCGGCTACGCAGTTGATATCGGGCTCCGCCTCCTCGTCGTCGCGCGCCCAGCCGCGCTTCCTGCATTCGCGCAAATCCTCTAGCAACGCGTCGATAGTGGCGTGCGTATGGGGGCCGAAGCGCTCGAAGCGCTCGTCGGCGAGCAGCACTCGTAGCTCATCGTCGCTCATATCCAGAATGAGGGCTTTGCCGAGCGAGGTGCAGTAGAGGGGCTTCTGTTGGCCGATGATGGCGTACTTGCGGAGGCTCGTGTATTGGTCCTCTTTATCGATGTATACCATGCGCTTGCCCTGGCGGCGGGCCAGGAAAACGATGGTGCCGAGGCTCGCGGCCAGCTCGCCCATGTGAGGGGCGGACTCAGTTTTCAGTTCAAGGCTGTTAAGGTAGCGGCTGCTTAGTTCCAGAAAGGCCGGACCCAGCCTGTAGAGGCCGGCAGGTCCCTCTTTGCGCACATAATCATGCTGTATGAGCACCGCGAGGAGGCGGAAGGCGGTACTCTTGGGCAGTTCCACGGCGGCGGCTATATCGGCGAGCGACAGACCCTTGGTATCGCGGGCGAGCATTTTAAGTATGCCAAAGGCGCGGTCGAGCGATTGGACTTTTATATCCGCCATAGCTGCTCCTGGTAGTCTCGTGCTGTCCTTGGGCAATATTAACCTTGACAAGGCAAAAAAACAAGCTGTATTATGGAATAACGTTCCACGATATGAGACAAATGTGAATTTTGGGGACGCTAAGTACCCCTGCGCGAGGCGTGGCGCTTTGTAGCCGCCAACGATATGAAACGCTAAGGAGACGCTATGGAAATCCGTGAATACGTCAATTCAGAGTATGCCAAGACCCTCGATACCGCGGGCATGAGGAGTAATTTCCTCGTTCAGGGCATCTTCGTTCCCGGTCAGATAACCATGACCTACAGCCATGTGGATCGTATGATCGTAGGCGGCGTATGCCCGGCCGGCGCGGGCCTCGCGCTTGCGGCTACCAAGGCTCTGGGCACGGACTATTTCCTTGAGCGCAGGGAAATGGGCATTATCAATATAGGCGGCGCGGGCTCTATCACGGTAGACGGTACGCGCTATGAGCTTGGCCCACGGGACGCGCTCTACGTAGCCATGGGCTCTAAGACCGTATCCTTTGAGAGCGCGGACCCCGCTACACCCGCTAAATTCTACTTCAACAGCGCTCCCGCCCATCGCGCCTGTACGACGAGGCTCATCACGCTGGCCCAGGCCAAGCGGGTGGAACTGGGCAGCGCGGCGGAATGCAACCAGCGCGTCATCAACCAGTTCATCCATCCCGCGGTGCTGGAGAGCTGCCAGCTGGTCATGGGCATGACCCTGTTTTCCGAAGGCAGCGTATGGAACACCATGCCGGTGCATACCCACGAGCGGCGCATGGAAGCCTATCTCTACTTTGACATGCCCGCCGACCGCGTCGTGTTCCACTTCATGGGCAAGCCCGACGAAACCCGGCACATCATCGTGCGTAACGAGGAAGCCGTCATCAGCCCCAGCTGGTCCATACACTCGGGCGTCGGTACCGGCTCCTATACCTTTATCTGGGGCATGGCGGGCGAAAACCAGACCTTTACCGACATGGACGGCGTGCCCATGGCCGCCTTAAAATAAGCTAAGGAGAACGCGATGATACTCGATCAATTCAAGCTCGACGGCAAGGTGGCCATCGTTACCGGCAGCTCAACGGGCCTTGGCCAGGGCATAAGCATAGCGCTCGCCGAGGCGGGCGCCGACGTCGTGGGCGTAGACTATGTGGCCTCGCCGGAAACCAAGCAGGCTATCGAGAAGCTCGGCCGCCGCTATCTGGAAGTCGTTGCAAACCTGATGAGCATAGAGCCCTTGCCCAGCATCGTCGCCAAGGCCGTGGAAGCCTTCGGCCGCGTCGATATACTCGTCAACAATGCGGGCATAATACGCCGCCAGGATGCCATAGACTTCTCCGAGAAGGATTGGGACGAGGTCATGGACATAAACGCCAAGACCGTGTTCTTCTTCAGCCAGGCTGTGGCCAAGCAGTTTCTTGCCCAGGGCTCGGGCGGCAAGATCATAAGCATAGCGTCCATGCTGTCCTTCCAGGGCGGCATACGGGTGCCCTCCTATACGGCCAGCAAGAGCGCGGTCATGGGCCTTACCCGGCTCATGGCCAACGAGTGGGCAAAGCACGGCATAAATGCCAACGCCATAGCCCCCGGCTACATGGCCACCAACAATACCACGGCCCTGCGCGCCGACGAGGCGCGGAACCAGGCCATACTGGAGCGCATACCCGCAGGCCGCTGGGGCACGCCCCAGGACGTGCAGGGCGCGGCGGTGTTCCTGGCTTCCGCCGCCTCCGATTACGTGAACGGCTACACGGTTGCGGTAGACGGAGGCTGGCTGGCTAGGTAGTATAGTCCTATGGCAAAGCTATTCGAGCCCCTTGCGCTGCGCGGCCTCACCGTGCCACATAGGATATTCATGGCGCCCATGTGCCAGTATTCGGCTTCCGGGGGCCTCGCCGGCCCTTGGCATATACGCCATTACGCGGAGCGCGCCTTGGGCGGCGCCGCGCTCGTGGTGGTCGAGGCCACGGCGGTGCGCCCGGAAGGCCGCATAAGCGCCCAGGACCTGGGGCTGTGGAACGATAGCCAGGCCGAAGCTCTGCTGCGCGTATGCGAGGCCGTCCATGAGGCGGGAGCTAAGATCGCCATACAGCTGGCCCATGCCGGGCGCAAGGCCTCCACCCGTCGCCCCTGGGAAGGCTCGGGAGCCCTGCCTGAGTCGGAGGGCGGCTGGGCGGTCATAGGCCCGGGGGATGAGCCCTTCGACCCTAGCTACGCCAAGCCGCGGGCCATGGACCACGGGGACATACAGGCCGTCGTAGATGCCTTCGGCGAGGCTGGCCGGAGGGCCGCGCGCGCCGGCTTCGACGCCGTTGAGCTCCACGGCGCTCACGGCTATCTGCTGCACCAGTTCCTCTCGCCCCTCTCCAACCACAGGCCGGATGCCTACGGCGGCGGCTTTGATGGCCGCAGCCGCCTTGCCCTTGAGGCCGTGGACGCCCTGCGCTCGGCCATCCCGTCGTCCATGCCGCTCCTGGCCAGGCTGTCGGCTACCGACTGGCTGCCAGGCGGCTGGGACCTTGAAGAATGTTCCCTGCTTGCCCGCGCCTTCGCCGCTAGGGGCGTGGACTTTATCGATATTTCGTCGGGAGGACTTGCCACAGGCGCCAAGCCGCCTATAGGTCCCGGTTACCAAGTCAGCCTGGCTGCCCGTATAAAGGCGGATAGCGGCATAACGACGGGCGCGGTGGGCCTCATCACGACCATAGAGCAAGCCCAGCAGATCGTGCTTTCCGGCGCCGCCGACGCCGTGTCGCTGGGACGCCTCCTCTTGCGCGACCCCTACTGGCCGCTGCGCCAACTCCCCCCCGAGCTAAGGCGCGCTCCGGCGCAGTACCTGCGCGCCTATCCTTGATGCGCCCGCTTAGCTTGTGCAGGATAGCTTCGTGACCATCGATATACTCTGCAAGGTAGTGGACAACTATGGCGACATAGGGGTCGTGTACCGCCTGGCCAAGGCCCTCTCCGACCTGGACCCCGCACTGCGCATACGGCTCGTGGTTGATGAGCTGTCGGCCTTTCACGCCCTTGCGCCCGGGCTTGACCCGGCCAAGGACGTGCAGGACTACCATGGCTGGACCGTAATCCGCTGGGACCACCCCTGGGAAGGCTTTAAGCGCGAGCCTCCGCGGCTCGTGCTGGAGTGCTTCGCCTGCGGCAGGCCGGACTACTTCGAGTCTTGCCTCTTCGACCCCGCGTTCGGCTCCACCGCCCACATCATAAACGTGGAGCACCTCTCCGCCGAGGCATGGGCGGACGAACTGCACCTCATGCCCTCGCTTACCCGGTCAGCGCGCGTAAAAAAGTGGATTTTTATGCCCGGCTTCACGCACGAGACCGGCGGCCTTATCATAGACCGCCGCTTTGAGGAGGCGGCCGCGCGCTGGAACGGGGCACGGGCTGACGCCGAAGCGCTTGCGTCCATGCGCAGCGGGCTTGCCGATGCTTCAAGCCTAGGCCTAGAGAAAGGAGCGGAGCGGCGCTACTGGCTATCGGTATTTTCCTACGAGCGCGACTACGGCCCCATCGTGGCTGATATCGCCGCCTTTAGCCGCGAGCGGCCAGTTCTGGCCCTGCTTGCAAGCGGCAAGAGCCAGCCCTGCTTCCTCTCCGCCTGGGAACGGGCGGGCAGGCCCTTCCCCGTGCTACGCCTGCCCTTTCTTCCCCAGGAGGCCTGGGACGAACTGCTCTTAGCCTGCGACTTTAACATAGTGCGCGGCGAAGAGACCCTTGCGCGCGCGGCGCTTTCCGGGCGGCCCTTTATATGGCAGGCCTATCTGCAGGCCGAAGCCCATCAGCTCGTAAAGGTTCGGGCCTTCCTTAAGCGCCTTGAGCCCTGGCTCGACGCCCCTTCGTTTGCCGCATTCTCGAACGCTACCCTGGCCTTTAACGAGCGCGATCGAGACGACGGGGCTTGGCTCGGCGCGGAGTCCATACTGCCGCCGCTGAGGGCATCCGAAGCGGCTGAGCGTGGATTTAGCGCTTTTTCCAGGTCATTAAGCATGAACGGAGACCTTGCTTTGCACCTGCTGACATTCTTGCGCGATTTAGTGTAGAATGCGGCCAATTCGGTAACAACGGCCATGCGCTCCGGTAAACGGATGCCCGATGGCCGCACTCCATACGTAGATGAGGGAATTGCTATGCTCATGACTTCCGATATTCGCTGCGGAACGGTTTTCAGGTCGGGTAACGACGTCGTCGTCGTTCAGCGCATGCTCGGCATTAAAGGCGGCCGCAACGGCCAGGTAAAGAAGCTCCGCGTGCGTAACATCATCACCGGCCAGACTTCCGAACTCGGCCTCGACATGGGAGAAAAGTTCGAGGAAGAACACCTCGACTACCACAAGATGAAGCTCTCCTACGTGGACGGCGAAAGCTATGTGTTCATGGATCAGGAAAGCTACGAGCAGCACGAGCTTACCAAGGAAGACCTTGGCGACAACGTAGGCTACATGACCCCCGAGGACGATTTCGACGTGGAAGTCGCCTTCTTTGACGGTAAGCCTATAAGCGTTACCCTGCCCACGGCTATCGTTCGCACCATCACCTACTGCGAGCCGGGCATGAAGGGCGACACCTCAGGCAAGGCCTTCAAGCCCGCCACCCTCGATACCGGCATCGAGGTATCCGTGCCCCTGTTCTGCGAAATCGGCACCAAGATCATGCTCGATACCCGCGACGGCTCGTTCATAGAGCGCGCCTAAGCCCAAAGCGCTTACATGGCGCCGCTTAAAGCCGCCCCGAAACGGGCGGCTTTTTTGCGCACCCGCGGCTTACGCGCCGCCGCCGCTTTCCTTAAGGCTCGGCACTAAGGCCGCGCAGAGCGCCAGGAGGACGCAGGCGGCGAATAAGGCGAGGGTAAAGGATCCGTCAGCGCCGCGCAGCGCTTCCATGAGCCATACGAATACCACCGAAGCCTGCCCGAAGAGCTGTATAAGGCCGTTCGAGCTGCCCTCGGGCGTCGGCCGGCTCACCTCGGATGCGTATTGCATGCCGGTGGGCATAACGCTCGTCAGGAAGAAACCGAGCAGCGCCGAAGACAGGCAGAGGAGGGGGAAGCTCGGCGCAAGGGCAAGCCCCGCGAGCCCCGGTATGGCCAGGGCCAGGCCCCAGCCTATGAAAGGCTTGCGCCGCCCGCTGCGGTCGGACAGCGCGGGAAGCAGCACCGCGCCTAGTACGCCGGATACCAGCATAAGGGCGCCCAGCGTACCCGCCTCCTGCGGCCCAAAGCCGCGCGGCCGTACGATGGCCTCTATCCAAGTCGTGACGCCGTTGAACACGCCGAGACCCACGAAGGATATGATAAGGTAACGCCTGAAGCTTGGCACCATAAAGGCGTGCTTAAGGCCGTCAAGCATAAGCGCGCGCGCCTGACCCGCGTCGTCGTCAGGGGGCGTGGCGGGGCGCTCGCGCGCCACGAATACAAAGAGCAAGGCGCAGGCCGCGGCGAAGGCGCCGTAATATAACTGGAGCGTCGGTATAGGCAGGCTCTCCGCGAGCAGGGGCGTGAGCGCCATGCCGGCCGCGGTGCCTACAAGGTTGGCAAGGGTAACGAGGCCTACCGCGCTTGCCCGCTCCTTAGGCGGGAACCAGAGCGCGGGAACCTTTGTCCATGCGTTTAGAAGAAAGGGTTGCGAAGCGGCTAGGCCTATCGTGGCTGCGAAGGCCAGGCCGTAGCTTGGGCCCGCAAGTCCCCTCAGTATGCCGAATACGCCCATCATAATTGAGCCGACGCCCACGCTCAGCCTAAAGCCCAGCGTGTCTATGGCCCAGGAAACCGGTATGGAAAGCGGCAGGAAAGCCAGCATGAACAGCATGGACAGGAGCCCTATCTTGAGGTCCGATACCCCGTAGAATGCCGCGGCTTGCCCGGTTACGGGAGCGTAGGATATCCACAGCAGCTGTATGGCCATATTCACCAGCATGAATACGCCGAGCACCGCCCAGCGGTAGCCGTATACCTTGATCGCCTTGCTTTCCATCGCCATCCGCCTTTCACCGCCCCTATAATCGAAGGGCTATACTACAGCTGCCGCGCTAGCTTCTACAGGATAAGCCGCAGCGCGGCTATGGCCGAGAAGGCCAGAATCACGAGCTTGAAGGGCTTTTCGGGGATACGGCGGGTTATGCGTATGCCTATGAACGCGCCGGCGAAGACCGCAGGTATGAGCAGCAGCCCGAAGCCAAGCGAGCGCGCGTTTATCGTCTTCCAGAAGAATATATGCAGGGGCAGCTTGAGCAGGTTCACGATCATGAAATACCAGGCCGAGGTTCCCAGATAGGCGTTTTTGCCGAAGCGCATGCTCAGGAAATAGAGCGAGCTAATAGCGCCTGCCGCGTTGCCTATCATGCTTGCGAAGCCGGACAGCACGCCCATGCCTACCGCGAACCACCACGCGTTCGGTATGCGCAGGTCCTTCTTTACGTAGTCCCGCCATATCGTGAGAGCCAGGCCAAGGATAACGAATACGGCTATGATGGCTTTGAATACGCTGTCGTCTATGAGCGAGCCCACGCCCAGGCCCAAGGCTAGCCCCAGGGTAGTCCAGGGCAGTAAACGGCCTATGGTTTTCCAATCGGCATGGCCGTGAAAATATCGTACGGCGAAGAGGTCTCCCATCGAAAGGAGCGGTAGCGTTAGGCCAGCCGCCGCCTTGCCCCCCACGATACCGGCCATGAGCGGTACCACCAGGATGCCGGCCCCGGCCATGCCCGTTTTCGTTATGCCGATAAGCGCGCCTGCCAGATTGGAGAGCGTCCACTGCGTAACCGTAAGGTCGTAGGACCGGATGAAGTCGAGCATAGCCGGCACGATACCATGTTTAGCTAAAATCGGGTAGCTAGCGCGCGCTTAGCGCCGGCAGCCCGATTTTTGCCTATAAGCGCAAACGCGACCCCCGGAGGGATCGCGTTTGCGCTCAGCCGAAACCGAGAATCGAACTCGGTACCTGCGCATTACGAGTGCGCCGCTCTGCCAAGTGAGCTATTTCGGCGTGCGGGATGGACTATAGCAAAAAAGGGGCGTGGAGGCAAGGGGCCTTACTTTTTGCGCTTGGAATTAACGAAGCGCGTAAAATCGTTGATGTTCTTGACGACGATCTTGTCCTGGTAGAGCTCGATGCGGCGCTGGTTGGAAAAATGGCCCAGTATGGTCTGCACGTCGGCCATGTTCATGCCGGCCCAGTGGGCAACGTCGTCCACGGTTACCTTGAACTCGCGCTTATCGCCGTCAAGCTCGGCGGCGCCTTGGTTGATGGGGCCCTGGGTTTCATGGAGCATGAGGAAGACGTCGGCTATGCGGGCCTGGGGGTCATCAAGGGTAAGGATCATGAAGCGGCGCTTCTGATCGTATATGCGTTTGGTGAAGAGCCTCAGCAGCCTGAGGGCTATCTGGGGATTGCCCATCATGAGTATCTCGAAGTTGGCGCGGTTAAACTCGAGCACCTTTACCGTATCGAGGGCTATGGCGGTGGCTGAGCGGGGAGCGCCTTCGAGTATGGCCATCTCGCCGAAAATCTCAGGCGGCTGCAATATGTCGATGTTCTTTTCTATGTCGCCTACGATTTTTGTTATGCGGACGCGTCCGGCCTGTATGAGGTAGAAGCTGTCTCCCGGCTCATATTCTGAGAATATGAGCTCTCCGGGCTGGTAGGTGCGGGCGAAGCGGCTGAAGCCGGCAAGGTCGGACACGGCTAGGCTCCTCCTAATGCGTTCAAGGCCTTTTTAGCCCGAATCCGGGCGCTGGAATCGTCGTCGCCGGGCATGGAGAGGACCTTCTTATAGAAGCCCTGCGCCCGAGCCTTGTCGCCTTTTTTCTCCCAGCACTGCCCCATGATATACAATATGTCGGACATGTCAGGGTGGCGCGGCGTCTGCTGAATGATGGCAGTGTAGTGCTGAATGGTGGCGTCCCATTGAGAAAGGGCGAAGAGGCAACGTCCGAGGTCGAATTCCGCCTTAGCGGAGTATTCGGGATCCTGAGATGCGTCCGCTATACGCTTAAACTCTTTAAGGGCTTCCTGGTACTTCTCCTGGGTAAGGAGACTCACGGCATTGTAGTAGTCTTTAGCCGCATCGGAGAGAGTCTGGCCGCCGCTGGCGGCGGTCTTCGGAGCCTCGGCTCCGGCTGCGGAGGAAGGCCCGTGCGCGCCTGAGGAGGCGCCCGCTAGCGGCGCGGGGCCCTTGCCGTCGCCATAACGGGCTAAGGCGGTTTCCGATGCTTCCATAAAGCGGGCCGCCTGTTCGGCTACGCGGCCGGCGGGGTAATAGGTAAGGTAACGGCTGAATACATAGCGAGACTGCGAGTACATACGATTGCGCAAATAGTATTCGCCGGTCTTAAAGAGTCCTACCTCAGCGCTAACGGCGCTGGTATTCTCCATAAGGTTCTCTACTTGTTTGTGTATGCGGCGGAGCTGATTAGAGAATACCTTGAGCATCTTTATAATAATACGGATATTAGATGCGGCAAATTGCTCGAATTCCGGCACGGTGAACATAAGGACGCCAGCATCTTGGAGCACGACGGCGTTTTCTTCGCGCGGATAGCGGCCGAGCGCGCTTTTTACGCCGAAAAACTCTCCGGTCTGGATTACCTCGCGTATATCCTTGCCCGTTTCTATATCATTATAGTTGAGGCTTACCCTGCCGGTTTGGAGTACGAATACTTTATCGCCCTGGTCGCCTTGAAAGTAAATGACCGAGTTGGCGCGGTAGCTCCCTATCTTGGGCATCGTCTCCCCTCAACATTCGCATATGGATTAACGCTCTTCATATCCTAGCCGTCCGCTCATTATAGTACAAGTGCGGCGCTCATGCCACCGCGCCGGGCGTTTTCAGCATTCGAAGGGCAGATAATCGAGGCGTTTTTCGAAACCCACCGCCTTGCGTACGGAACGATAGAGGGTTAGCGGGCTTCCCTTTACTTTCATGTCCCTGCCGCCTACGCGCACGGTCTCGTGCTTGGGGCCCTGCATGAGCTCGGCGAAGCGTTCGTCGGCATAGACCGGCTGGCCATCCACGGAAAGGAACTCTATATCCTCCATGCGGGCATGAGCGAGATTTTCGTAGGGGTCTTCATGTTTTGCCTTGAGCACCAAGATGTCAGCGCGCTTTCCTTCGTCCAAGGTCCCCGATTTATCCTGGATGCGGAACGCTTTTGCGGGATTCACGGTCACCATGTGGAAGAGGGTCTTAGCGTCTAGATCTTCTCCATAGAGCGCGCGGTAGGTATCGCGGGCGAATTTCATCTCGGCGAACAGGTTCGCTGAACCGGTATGGGTAGAGTCTGTGCCGATCGCCACGTTTATGCCGGCTTTCAGTATTTTGCGTATTTTGCAGGTAACGTTGAACATGAAGAGGTTTGAAGCGGGGCACCAGGATATCGAGGCCCCGGCTTGCGCGGTCTTCGCTATGTCCTCGTCGGAAAAGCCTATGCAATGAATGAATACGTTTTTATCGTCAAGGCAGCCCATACGCTCGAGTATGCCCACGCCGTCTTGAGCCTCCAGATCGAAGCCTTCCTCGAGATGTGTGATGAAGGGCCAGTTTTTCTCCACGGCCATGTCATGCTCTACTTTAACGCCTTTACCCCATTTCAGGTCATAGGATGAGCATTCATGGGCAAGCGTATACTCTTTTATGACGCGTATAGGCAGAAAAGGAATGTAGGGGTCGTTGATCTCATGGGGGAAGTGGTCGTTAACAGTAGCTACGCCTGAGAATAGGTTTTTATAGGCGGATAGGTAGTACATGGTGTCAACGCTGAGGTTGGCGCGTTCCTCATACACAGAAGACGATTTTAAATCCGCGTCCCAATAGGACCAGTTGAGGTAAAAACGGCCTTTTTTGGGGCCGACCCTGGGTAGATAATTACCCCTCATATGGTCGTGTATATTGATGAGGGCCGGATATATATATGAGCCGCCGCCGAGATCGAAGCTCCTGCCCTTGCCGTCGAATGCGGCCAGGCTTGCCCCGGAGACAGACACTGAGCCTTTGTGCTTTATGCTCGTGCCGGATACGATTTCGGCGTTCGCGAGCGTATAGTGCGCCACTGTCGTCCATCCTTACTCGAACCATAGGATTCGATTTTTCTTATGCTTTTCCATTGTCGGCAAAAAAGCTGTGAAAATAAAGGGGCAGTACCTAAACGGCCTTAGCCCGGCGTATCCAGCCGCGATTGTAAAAACGATCTTAAAAGCCTGGATTATTCAGGGGTCTTGCCTTATTATAGTCTATGTATGTACAAATTACCGGAACACCGGGTTATATCCTAAGGATTAAGGCATAATGATCAATATACGTGAATATGAGCTGCTAACCCTTGAAACGGGGGCGTATCGGGATATTGAACTGGATATCTTAAAGGAAACGCTTGCGGCCTGGAAAGAGAGCCCGGGTAAACCGTATGAGCTCATAGAGTTGCGAGATGGGCGCGTGCTTGCCGGCTTTTGTCTGTTTTACCGATCCCCCAACACCGAATATACCTTCGATATTCACACCTTCGTCGTAGGCAGAGACTACCGGAATAAGGCCGTCGGACCGCGCTTGCTGGAGTTGCTGGACGATGAGATAGCGCGGCGTGAACGCTATGCCGTTGTCCGGGTGGAAACGTCGCGCCTTAAGGAAAGCGCTATTGGCGATAGCTTTTTCAATATCAATAGTTTTCAGACTATAGGGCATATCCCCGGTTTTTATGAGCTTGATAACGATTACTATATATATGTGCGTTCTGTTTCCGCTCTGGCTCGAGCCGCCGCGTCTGAGCAGAGTATATCCGAGCATGCGCCGATCGTAGATCCTCCTCCGAATAAGCCTTAGTTAGTTCCCCGAACCTTGTGTCTCCTACCGTGGCTATGAAACGAGCGCATACTTAGGCACATAGTCTTTCTTGTCTTTTAGCGGCGTCCTATGTGCCTTCATCCAAACCCTTGTCTCTTCATCATTTAGGTGTAGCTTGGAAAGAAACGGCCTGTCTGTGTAGTAACCCTTCATCCCTTCATAGATCCTAAACGGTGGTACGCCTGCGCCCTCGGCATGGGTAAAAGGCAGCCATAACGGCCGTATTCGGTACCGTTTTTGGTAATTGTGGTAGATCTGGTAGAGCCGCGTGCGCATGAGGCCGTTGGCCACATTCCGCGTGAAGCAGGTGCTCTCGCGATGAAAGGCCGCTAAGTCCTTCCGAAGCTCACGGTCGTAGTAGTTAACCGAAAAGAGCGGGTTCTGTAGGCTCCGCGGCGCATATGAGGGATGGGTCCTGTGCTCGAACCGTCCCTCCGCCATCGCGATGCGCAGGCTCGGTAACGAGGCGATAGCCTGCGGGTAGACGGGATGCTCATCGGTCCACAGCTGCAAGCCTTCCATAGCGTCCTGGTCCCAGCAGGATAGGAGTACGCCCATGAGCCGGCGGAAGGAAGCCGAAAGAGCCCCACGCGGGGGCTTCCATATCTGTTCAAGATGCGAGCGCAGACTTCGCTGAGAAGCGGTCATGCGGCCCTTCCTCCTTAATGTAGCATGTGTTGAACCATACAGGAATTGCGAGTTCTTACCCACGAGGATATTGTGGTGGCAAGGATGGTACTGCGACCGATCGAAGCTTTCAAAGCCGTCAGCTACCATGTGTTCGCCTGCGGTAAAGCCCTCAAGTATGCGGGCATGGGCGGCGATAGAGGCTCGGCCGAGCCTGTCGATACGATTCTGGACGCTCTCAAAGGAACAGGCAAGGTGTCGGGCGATAGCGCTTATGCATTCGCCCTGCGTGAGGCCGCGGTGGATTTCATTGAGATCGATCGTTCGCTTCGTGTAGTAATGGATGGAAAAGGTTCGTTCGGAGTAAGTCTTGCCGCAGGCGTTACAGCAGAAGCGCGGGACAGGCCCTACGACGAGGGTGTCGTAGGATCCTATGCTTTTCCAATAGCCCTGGTACTGATATTGGCTATCGTTATGGTGGCTACAGCGCGGGTTAGGACAGAACGGTGGCTCCATGGCAGGTACCTCCATGGAGACGCTACGCGCTCGATCCAAACTATGCTTGCAGAAGCAACAAGGTTCGGGGAACTAACAAAGGCTTGCCCTGCCGGCCGCACGCGGGTAGTATCAGTGTTCATACCGGAGAGTGATACGGAGTATGCATATGGACGAAATAAGCGGAAAGCCTGGCGCAAATGCCGATTTTGAGCGGGCCTGGGAGCTGGTAGCCCGATTGCGGGCCGCCATAGCGCAACGTATCGTTGGTAAGCGCGATATTGTGGACGGTATATTGACGGCTTTTATGTCTGACGGCCATGTATTGCTTGAGGGCGTGCCCGGCCTTGCCAAGACCCTTGCCGTGCGGGTATTTGCCGCCGCCGCGCAACTAAGCTACCGCCGTATACAGTTTACGCCCGATTTGCTTCCCGGCGACATAACGGGCTCGCTGTTCTATGACGCCGCAGGGGCTCGTTTCGTTCCGCGCAAAGGACCCGTTTTCGCCAATATCGTGCTTGCCGACGAAATAAACCGCGCCCCCGCCAAGGTGCAGTCAGCGCTGCTCGAGGCTATGGAGGAAAAGCAGGTGACGATGGGCGACGCGAGCCTGGCCCTACCGCAGCCGTTTTTCGTTCTGGCTACCCAGAATCCTATTGAGCACGAGGGCACCTTCCGACTGCCTGAAGCGCAGCTGGATCGTTTCATGTTGAAGCTGCTTGCCGACTACCCTGACGAGGAAGAAGAGCTCCAGATAGTACTCGCGAACGCCGACCGGGCGGCTTCCGCCTCCTTGGAGGATATACGGCCGGTCATGGCTGCTTCGGACGCGGATTGCCTTAAGGCGGCCGCTAAGGCAGTGCGATTTGAGAAAGACGCCGCGGCTTACGCCGTAGCGCTCATCAGAGCATCACGGCCCCAGGACGCGGCTTCTGCTCCCCAGGCCTTGCGCGAGTTGCGCCGCTATATAGAGTTCGGAGCCAGCCCGAGAGCCTCCCTAGCGCTGTATCGTGCCTCCCGGGCCGGAGCCGTGCTCGACGGCAGGGATTTCGTGCTGCCGGATGACGTGAAAAAGGCCGCGCCTGCCGTGTTGAGGCACCGCATAGTGCCCTCCTACGAAGCCGAGGCGGAACGTATAAGCGCCGAGGCCATCGTGAAGGGCATAGTGCAGGCGGTGGCCGTACCCTAATGAGTCTGGAAGAGCGCAAACGAAGCATACGCAAGCTCGTCTTCGCCTCAAGCGCCCTGTCCCGTGCTTTGCTGGCCGGTGATTTCCGCTCGTCCTTCAAGGGGCGTGGCATGGATTTCGACGGCCTCAGGGAATACGGGGTCGAAGACGACGCCTTGCGCATAGACTGGAACGCCAGTTCCCGCTTAGGCCGCCCCTACGTAAAGACCTACCGCGACGACCGCAACCTTTCCGTGTATATAGTAATAGACGAATCCGCTTCCATGGACTATGGCGAAGGCGGGGCTAAGGCTGAACGGGCCGCCCTCACGGCCTCGCTGGTAGCCTATGCCTGTTCGCTGAACGGCGTGCGCGTTGGAGCGCTCTTTTTTGGGGGCGACGGCCTTGAACACCGGGAGCCCGCATCCGGGGGGCGGGCCGCTCTTGCGCTCATGGAGCGTATAGCGGAGGGGCGTAGAGGAGAGGGTAGGGGCTCTGAGCTTGGAGCCGCCTTAGAAGCCGCCGCCTCGTACCTCAAACGGCGCAGCCTTGTACTCGTTATCAGCGATTTTGATATGGAGGCGTATGCCCTGCCCCTAGCGGTGCTTGCGCGCAGGCACGACCTGGCCGCCCTGCTCGTGCGGGATAAGAAGGGGAGGCTGGCGAGCATGCCGCCCTTCTGCGTACGCGCCATCGACGCGGAATCGGGCAGGAGCGCTCTTGTATTCGGGTCTTCCCGCTCCTACCGCGAAGGCGTGGAGCGGGCAGCGAAGACCCAGCGCTTAGCCTGGCTGGCGGCCGTAGCGGCGGCGCGCGTGCCCTATCTTGAACTCGGGCCGGATACCGATATAGCGCGCGCCCTTATAGCGTTCTTCTCTAAGGCCCGGAGGCGGGCGTAATGACGGCGTCCCGGTTGCGCGCAACCCTCGTAGCCGTACTTCTGGCAGGCGCTGTATCGGCACACGCTGAAGTACGGGTGCTCGGCGTGGAATTTGATCCGCCGGAATTTACCGTGGGCCAGGAAGTGACGATGAGCCTAAGCTGGGATGCGGCCGGCCAGCACTGGCAACCCGAACGTATAAGCGAAGGTTTACCGGTATCCGCGAACGGCCCCACCCTGCTTTGGGCCGAGACCTTCGAGCGCCGCGGGAGGCCGGTACTGTCCATAGGCTTTATAGCGTGGCAACCCGGGGTAAGCGCCCTGCCGGCCCTGCGTTTGAGCGGCAGGGAGTTCCCCTCTATCCCGCTCAAGGCCGTTCCCATACTTAATAGCGTAGGCAGGGCCGCTCCCGAGCCTTTTGCCCAGCTGGAGCCTGGAGGCCTACGGTCGCAGCTCTACCTGATGGCGGGTAGTGCGCTAGCGTTGGGCCTCTTTGCGCTGTTCGCGGCGCTCAAGCTCCTGCCCTGGCTGCGCGCCCTTCTGGCGCACTGGGCCTTTCTGCGCGCCCGCAAGGAATTCGATGGCGTCCTGCGCTATCTGCGCGATGCCGGAGAGCAGGGCGCGGATGCGTGGGCCGTGCTCTCCCGCGCGCTGAAACGATACTTAAGCTCGCGTTCGACGGTGGATTTCCTGCCGCTCACCTCGGGAGAGATAGCTTCCCTCCCCCTTGATAGGGTTGTCGGGGGCGTGCTCCCCGATGCCGCGGCTATATTAATAGCTGGGGACTATCTGCGTTTCGGCGCGCGCGACCCGGGGAACCTGTCCGCGGCTTTGGATCTTGCCTCGGCGCTGGCCGATAGGCTTGAAGATGCCGCCATGGAGCAGAAGGCCCGCGAACGGGGAACTAAGCCATGATTAGTTTTGAACAGCCGGCAATGCTCGGTATCGTATTTGCCTTACCGCTCTTTGCCGCGTATATGCGTTTAAGCAGAAAGCGGGGCAGGCTCGGAACGAGCATGGCTCTACAGCCGTGGAAGGGCGCTGCCCCCTCCGATGCTGGCCTGCTGTGGCGTCTGGCCTACGCGGTTTCACTCTTGGCAGGCGCTTTCGCATGGCTGTGCATAGCCGTAGCCGCCGCCGGCCCCGCTCTGGTGGTAGAAAGAGAGCTGAGTTCTTACTCTGATTTTGACCTCATAGTCACCCTTGATGTTTCGCCGAGTATGGCAGCCATGGATATAGAGCCTAACCGGCTTGAAGGCGCCATTACCATACTGAGGACGCTGCTGCCCCGCGGCGCGGCCGAAGGAGGGGCGGGAAGCCTGCGTGGAGCGGCGCTCGGGCTCGTGGGCTTCGGCGCGAATGCCGCCCTGCTCTGCCCTCCCACTACCGATTACGAGCGTTTCGATAACGCTCTGGGACTCCTGAAGCCGGGCCTGCTCGGCGACGGTACCGCCGTCGGCCAGGGCCTCGCCTTAGCCCTTCGGCATGCGCTTGCTGGCGCGGGCGGGAAAAAAGCGGTAGTGCTTATCACTGACGGCGAAGACAACGCCGGCGTGATTCATCCCCTGGATGCCGCTATGCTCCTTAAGCGGAGCGGCGTAAACCTCATCGTGCTCGGCATAGGATCGAAGGGCGACGCTCCCATCGAGTACCTAAACCCGTCCACCGGCGAGCGATTGACGGGTTCCTACCGCAGTTCCTTCGATGATGCCAGCCTCATAGCCATCGCCTCCGAGGCCAATGGGCTCTATGCCGCTGCCCCTGATGCGCAATCGCTGCAACGGGCCCTTGAGCGTGTAGCGAGCGTCGCCGGCCTGGAATCTAGGCCTCTGCCTCTCCTGCATGCGGAGCGGCGCTCGCTCGCGGTCCTCTGCACGGCCTTGGCTATGGTCGCCCTAGCGCTGGCATGGGCAATCAGGCGCTTTTTGCTCGGGGGGGTGGCCTAATGATAGGCGATGTTCGGTACCTCGCGCTGCTCCTGGCTTTGATCCCCTATCTGTTCCTTGAATCGCGCTGGCTACGGCGCGCAGCCGCGCAGGCTAGGCCGGGATGGAAGGGCTATCTACGGCGCAGAGGCCTGGCCATGGTGGCTATGTCCCTGGCCTGGACGCTTCTGACGCTTATCCTGGCGGGCATGGGCAGAAGCGCGCGCTATATACCGGAACGGATACAAGAGGCGCAGATTAACGTGGTGGTGGACGTTTCCAATTCCATGCTTGCCCGCAGTTATGGCGCTACCCGCCTGGAAGCTTCCATCGACATGATTAGGAAGCTTACGGCCGTGCAAGAGGGTCTGCGCTGGCGCTTAATAGCCTTCAAGGGAGCGGTGCTTACCCTGAGTCCCGCAAGCTATGACCTCTTGGCTTTTGAATCCGCGCTCAACTGGCTGGGTCCAGCCCTAATGGACGCGCCGGGCTCCGATATCGGGCGGGCCCTTGCGGAAATCGGCGCCAGTCAGGCCGGCGTGGCCCAACTGGCCTTCATATTTAGCGACGGCAACGATACCGGAGGCCAGGCTCGCGCCGCCGCGGCTAAGCTCGGCGCTTCGGGCACGCGTTGCGTATTCGTTGGCGCGGGCGGCGATGAGGCAAGCGCGGTGGTCGACGAAATGGGCGTCCCCGTGCTTGACGAGCGGGGTGAGCCGCTGTTCCTGGCCATGAACCGCAAGGCTCTTGAGGAATGGGCGCGCGTAGCGGGCGCGAGCTTTATCAGCCTCGATGATCCGGGGAGCTTTAGCGCCTTGAGCGCCTTGCTCGATGAAGCCGCGGGAGCCAGGGGTAAGTGGAAAACCCGGCGTATCCTTACGGATCATGCCCCCTTTGTGTCGTTGATTGCCCTCCTCGCGCTCAGTTGCGGCATAGCGTTAAGCCTGCCGCCCCGCACCGAGAAGGGGAAAGGACGGCGCAGCGATGCGTAGCCTCCGTTATAGGCCATGTAGGGTATGCGCGATGACGATAATCGGCAGCTTAGCGCTTGTTGTACTGGGCTCCTGCGGAAGGATTACCGACGGCATGGCTATAGTAGGCGCTAACAGGGACTTCGAAGCAGGCAGAATCCATGACGCCTTGGCCGTTTATATGCGCGTAGGCGCTGAGGCCTTTGAATCGGCCAATGCCTACAATATAGCCAATGCCTTCACGGCCATAGGCGAGTTCCTTCCCGCCGAGGCTATGTATAAACAAGCCAGCGCGTCGGCGGACAAGCGAGTGTCGGCGAGCGCATGGCATAACTATGGCGCCGCCCTCTTCGAGGCTGGACGCTATGAAGAGGCGGCAGCCGCTTTTAAGCAATCCCTCCTTAGCGTGCCGGGCAGAGCCCAGAGCATACAGGGCTATGAGATGGCCTTGGCTTCTACCCGGCCGAGCGTAAGCGGCGGCTCGGTGGAGCGCTCCCCCGTTACGCTCAACGGCTACGGAGGAGAGTCGGCTACCTTTAAGCTCTCGTCAATGCAGGAACGCTCGCTCTATGTGCCCGGCGCTAGCTCGCCCTATGCGGGGGTGGACCATTGAGGACCGCTAAAATCGCCTGTCTTTTTTTTATAGCCGTATGCATAAGCCTGCCCTGCTATGGCCAAAGCGGCGAGGCGAGCGTGAGCATTAGCCCCGCCGTGCCGCGGCCCGGCGAGCTTGTGCTGTTAAGCATACGCGTGCCAAGGATAGCCGCGTCGGAAATGGAAGCGCTTGAGCCCGAATTGAACGGGCCGCTCCGCTTCATAGGCTCGTACCTCCGACCGCTCGGCGATGCCGCCGCGGCGAGCGATGGCGTAGAGGGCTCCATTATCGAACTGCGGCTCTTAGCCCTTTCTCAAGGCCGCGCTGAGATTAGCCGCCTCGGGTATACGGTACGAGGCCGCCCCGTGTACCTGGGTAGCTATGTCGTAGACATAGCGCCGGCGCAGGGCTCTGCCGGGCTTTCCCGTCCCGGCTCCTGGCTGGCTCCCGACAGCGCCTATCCCTTTGCGCCGTTTATCGTACGGGCCGTAGGGCCCTCAGGCGAGGCACTGGCTATAGCTACGCCTTCTGTACGCGGCGCTCTGTTCTATCCTGTGGGAGCCCTGCCTGCAAGTTCTTTCCTGGTAAGCATTAGCGGCGCAACAGGCATCAGCCTTCCTGCCATGGAGCTCACGGTAGGCTCTAAGCTTGTACGGGTAGACGCGCGTACGGTGGACAGGCGCACCCTGCCCGCCAAGGTTGAGGAAACCAGAGCCGTAGGCACGTGGACGGTCGAAGCGCGGATGCTCAGCCATGGCGACGAAGCGTTTGTCGGAGATACCGTCGTCGTGGAAGGCACGGCCCGGGGCGTCGGTTCGGCCGCGTTCGCGGCGCCTCCCCGCCTGCGCGTCATCGGGCCGAAGCAGCGCAGCGTACCCATACTTCAGGTTGGCCCGTCCTTTGGCGAGTTCCAGGTCGAGGGAGCAACGCTATCAGGCGAGCGCTCGGCGCGGGTGTCGTTCCAAGCAATGGAAGAGGGTAGCTATACGATAGAGCTTGAACCCTATTTCTGGTATGATACGAGCGCTCAGAGCGAACGCAGCGCGAGCGCGCGGAAGCTGTCGCTTCGCGTAAAGGCCCGCGTCTACGATTCATGGGTACCCAGCGAGGAAGAGCGCGCCGTGCTTGAAGCGCTGATAGGAGCGGATAGGGCGGGCTCATCCGGGGACAAAAGGCGAAACGCTACAGGCCGGCTCGCTGACGCCGCGCGCGCTCTGCTTCGGGGCGACGCCCTTACTGCCCTGCACGAGGCTAAGGCGCTCGAGCGCCAGTTCTGGCCGCCGCGCGAAGCTTTCTCGCTGAGCGGGCTTGCCTTAAGCGCCCTGAACCTTGAACCGGGCAGCCCTGAGGATGCATTGCCTCCGCCCTTTTGGTTCGCCCTCGCCGCGCTGCCCTGCGCCGCCCTCGTTGTCGTAGTATCTTTCCGCCGCAGGGCGTCGCTTCGCGCGGCGGGTACGAAGGCAAAGAGCCTAGCTTGCGGCGTTTTTTTAGCGCTGACGGCGATACTTTGCCTGTGCTTGATTGTTATGTGCGTAGTATCGTGGGCGGAACGATCCAGCGAACGCGCTATCGTATTGGTGCCCGCCCTGCGCGCCGTGCCCGACGAGGGCGCTAGCTCGCCGTTTTCGGTAGCGCCAGGCAGCCGCGCGGTCATCGTGTCTGAAGGCGGCTCTTGGCTGTTCCTCGAATTTGGCGACGGCCGCAGCGCCTGGATACAAGCTGAGCATATAGGCCGTTATTAGGGGATAGATTATGGATTTTGGCGATATCATGAACGATTGGGACGCGCGGAAACAAGAAAGCGCGCGTAAGGCTGCCGCCATGGCAAAGGTGCCGCCTGCGCGGGAGAGCCCCGCCCGCAGCGCCCAGGAGCGCTGGTTGGAACTGCACGGTGTAAGCCAGGACGCGCTGCGTGACGAGGAGGGCGAATCGGGGCTTTACCTCAGTCGCCGCGATATCGACGCTATGCCCGTGGACGCCATACTCGACCTGCACGGGAAGACCGCCACAGAAGCCGAATCGGCCCTTGCCGATTTCTTCAACGCCGCGCGAGCGCGATCCTCCCGCAAGCTCTTAATCATACATGGGAAGGGCCTGCATTCGGAGGGAGAGTCGGTGTTGGGAACGCTCGTTGCCCGATGGCTAGAGCGTTGCCCTGCTGCCGGCCGCAACGGTAAGGCGGACCGGACGCAAGGAGGTTCTGGTGCTACCTGGGTTCTCGTAAAGGGAGGGGATCAGCGCTCTCGATAGATAATCCGGCCGCGCGACAGGTCGTAGGGCGACAAAGCGACCTTGACGGTATCGCCGGGTACGATGCGGATGTAGTGCTTGCGCATTTTGCCGGACAGGTGGGCTAAAATTAAGTGCCCGCCGTTTTTTAGCTCTACGCGGAACATGGTGTTGGGGAGGGCTTCACGAACGACGCCCTCTACCTCTATGGCTTCTTCTTTTGCCACGATGCCTCCATACGGATTGTGAAGCGCTAGCATTGATAGCCGCGCTTAAAGCGTTATAATAGTACGGACTAGCCGACTTAGTGTCAACCTGCCTTGTGGGGAACTTGACAGGGCGGTCGGATCTATGAATAGTGAGTCGCTCGCCTGGCGCATACGCGCCTTGGGTGGGATGACCAATACAACAGGAGGGGTCCCCATGGACAAAGAATTCACCGAAGCGATGCGCGTATCGCTCACGACGATGAAACAGGAGATCCTCGATAAACTGCTCGCGGCCAATCAGGATTTTAAAGCGATAGTCGAAGAAATGGATCCTAAAGATTTTGTAGACGTAGCGTCCGATGACGTAGACCGAAAAATGCTCGAGGCGCTCGGCTCTCAGGACGTGAAGCGCCTGCGTTCTATAGAGGCCGCTATCGTGCGTATACAGCAGGGACGCTACGGCACCTGCGTGAAGTGTTCGAAGCGCATACCGCAGGAACGGCTTGAAGCGCTGCCCTATGCCGTTATGTGCATAGATTGTCAGAAAAGCGAGGAGCGCAGGAACCGCTAAGCCCTGCGCCGGTACAGGGCTTAGCCTCCTATGGCTGGGGCGTAGCGTGCCGCTTAAAGGGCTACGCGGCGCCTACCCTGTGCCGTTAGTATACAAAGCTCCCTATAGCCCGCATCGGCTGCCGCCTTGAGCCCCGCGTCCCTATATGCCAGTAAATGGCCGGGGTCATGGGCGTCAGAGTTTACGCACACCTCAATATTTCGCGCCTTCATTTCCTTGAGTATCCAGGCTTCCGGATAAGGGCTTGAGGTTTTACCCCTTGCCATGCCGCCGGTATTGATTTCTACGATGATGCCGCTACCCGCGATGGCGTCTACCGCGGCCATGGCGGCATCTGCGTAGCGGGCGTCGCGCTCGCTGAATCTGCTCTGGCCCGGGTTGTTTTTCCGCACCAGATCGAAGTGGCCCAGGATATCGAAGCCTCCCGCGCGCACGCAGGCGGCAAGGGTGCGGTAGTAGTCTTCAGCCATGGCAAGGCCGTCTCCGCCATAACCCCGGGCTATGAGCGCATCGAAACCTTCCTGCGGCCCGTCCACCGTCGCCAAAGGCTCGTCGCCCACGCCTTGGTCGCCAAGAGCCTCCGGCCGCAGGTGGTGCACCGACCCTATGGAATAATCGAGCTTCATGGACGCGAAACGCCGGTCGGCGGGTCCGCACAGCCCTTCTATATAATCGATTTCCAGGCCCAGCAAAATTTCCATAGAGGGGCTGTACTCTCTGGCTAAGGCGCGTACCGTGTCCGCATAATCGCCCAGGCGCTCCTCGTCCATGGTCCATTCGGTAAGGAAGGGCAGGGGAGCATGCGAGCTGAAACCGAGTATGCTAAAGCCCAGCGCATGGGCTTCGGCCGCCATGCGCGCGGCGCTCGCCTTGCCGTCGCAGAATTCGCTGTGGCAGTGATGATTGCTAAGCATGAGCGCAGTATAGCCTGGAAGGAACGCGCGTGTTGAGTGCCCCGTGCTCGGGCACTCGCCAATACCCCTGCGCTTGTGTTATAATCTTCCCTGTCCCGATAACACTAAGGAGCAGTAATGAAGCGTCTCGTTCTCGCCAGTTTAGTGGCGCTTATGACAGTGAGCGCGGTAGCGGCTGCGCCGACGAGCGGCGTCGGCGTATTCCTGGGCCAGCCCACGGGCCTGAGTTTCGGTAAGGATATTTCTGCAACGAACTGGCTGGATTTTAAGGCGGCATGGAATTTCGCCAATGCCAAGGATGGCTTTAGCATCATACTCCAGGGCAACTACGAGCTTGCCTTTCCCGGCTCCTTCGTCATCGAAGGCCAGGATATCGTGCCCTTCATAGGCATAGGCGCTGAGGCCGCAATAGGCAACGATCTACCGCAGGTAGGCCTACGCATACCCTTCGGCCTTAATTACCGCTTTGCCAAAGCGCCGCTGGAGCTTTTCCTTGAGCTCGGCGTGGGACTGTACCTTTTCCCAAGCACGAGCTTCATGGGATCAGGCGGCCTGGGCCTTCGCTTCCGCTTCTAGCCCCGGCCGCGCGCCGGACCGCGCTAGAGCACGCCGGTACGTATGAGCAGCGCGAACACTATAGCTCCCATGGCGCATAGGCCCGCGAGGACGCTGAGCGCCAGGGAGCCTTTTTTAGCGGCGCGCACGAGCTCTTCTTCGCTCTTTACGGAGATAATGAAGCGGCCGCCTTTCTGGGCCGGCTTGGCTACCCGTAGCCTGTTTCCATCATCGCGGGCTTCGCCCAATACATAAACCTGCTTGCCCGGACAGAGCGCCCATTCTTCAAGCTTGTAGCCCAGCGTTCTTCTGCCCGCGCCTAAGGCGCCAAGATTTAGGCGGAATCCGCCCACGCTGAGCGTGGAGCGTTCGCCCTGTTCAAAGCGCGAGAGCACGCGCTCGCCTTCCACGGCGGCGCCTTCGGGCGTGACGAGCACGCTGCCGCTCTCGTCCCGTACGTAAAAGTCGCAGCGCCGCTCGTTGCTGGACACGAGTTCTGAGCCCCTGCGGGTGCCGCTCCTGGTTTTGCCGTCGGCGTCACGCTCGGTATAGCTTTCTTCGTATTCCCTGCTCACCCTGCTGCTGTACCATACGCAGGGCAGTTCGGCCAATTCCGAGCGTAGGGCTTGGGCGCAGTCTACTATGCCTTTGAGCTCTGCCATTTTATTGAAGGAACCGCCGCCAATTTCAGCCGCCACCTCCTCTGCCTGCCTGCTTAGCTCGGCCGCGCTTACCGTCTCCGTCGACTGCATGTCGTAGGCTTTCTTGCCTTGAGCCTTGGACAGAACAACCAAGAGTATGCAGAGTACGCCAAGCCCTATCGGTATGAATATCATCGTGGCCTCCACGCTGTATGCTAGTATGATTGTAGGCAAAAGGAGCGCCGCTGTCACGGTTTTGCACAGAAAAACTGGAGCGTCACGCGCTTGACAGCCCATCGGCGCAGGGGTGATACTCGCTTCCCTTATGGCTACGCGAAGCGCCTCCTTCGATGCCCTCATACTCCGAGCGCGGGAAAGTCCCGCCGGCGACCGCATCGTTACGCTACTCAGTATTGAGGAGGGCCTTATAGACGCCTTCGCCTTCGGAGGGCCCAAGAGCAAGCTGCGCTCGCTTGCCTCGCCCTGGCACTCAGGCAGGGCCTGGATATATAAAGACCAGGCTAAAGGCTTTATAAAGCTATCCGACTTTGACCTGAGCGAGGGCTATCCCGCCATACGATCGAGCCTTGCCGCCATCGGGGCGGCGTCGCTGGCCAGCGAACTGATTATGGCTACTGACGCATTAGGCGGAGATTGGGTGGATGCCTATGCCCTCATTACGGGTCTGTTAAGGGCGGTCGACAGGGCGAGCCAGCGAACCGAGGAAGCTCAGGGCGCCCAGGCCGGACAGGCGGAGCTGGATGCGGTCGCGAGCGCGCTGTCGCTCTTCTGCCTGCGCGCGGTGAGCCTTACCGGCGTCATGCCCGATCCGGGCGAATGCGCCGCCTGCGCTGGCGAAATAGGCCCAAATGGGCTACACTGCTATACTCGGCGCTTGGGAGCCTTCCTCTGCGAGCGCTGCGCGGCGGCGGAGGGCGATGGGGACGCGCTTATACGTCTCTTGCCCGGCTCCGCCCGCTGGCTTACGAAGGCCTCTGAAATGGATTTCAGCTTCGAGCTGAACCTGGGCCTTGCCCGTGACGCCCTGGCCCTGGTAAAGGCCCTGGCCTTTGATCTAGCCGCAAAGGCGGCCCACGGCAGGCTAAAGACCTTATCGAGCGGCCTTGTATAGGGGCCGCTCGCCCATATAGTTTTGCAAGGAGCGTGCGTATGAGAGCGGTTGACATTATTATGAAGAAGCGGGACGGCCTTGAGCTATCCCGCGAAGAGATAGCGTTTATCGTTAGTGGCTATGTATCCGGCGATATACCCGAATACCAGATATCAAGCTGGCTCATGGCCGTGTTCTTCCGGGGCATGAGCTTCAAGGAGACGGCTGACCTTACCGAGCTTATGCTGCGCTCGGGCTCGGTCATGGATCTGACAGGACTTGCGGGCCCCTTCGTGGATAAACACTCCACCGGCGGGGTAGGCGATAAGGTGTCTCTTATCCTGGCTCCGCTGGCCGCCGCCTGCGGCCTGCAGGTGCCTATGATGTCGGGCCGCGCCTTAGGCCATACCGGCGGCACGCTCGATAAGCTTGAAAGCATACCCGGCTACACGACCCGCCTGGACGAGAAGCGTTTCCGCGACTATATAGGGCTCGACGGCTTCGCCATGACCGGCCAGACCGACGCCATCGTGCCGGCCGACAAGAAGCTCTATTCCTTGCGCGACGTTACTGCCACCGTGGAATCCGTGCCCCTCATAACCGCGAGCATACTGTCCAAGAAAGTGGCAGAAGGCGCGCAGGCCCTCGTGTTCGACGTAAAATGCGGACCTGGAGCCTTCATGAAGACCGTAGAAGACGCCGAACGCCTGGCAAACAGCCTCGTCAAAACCGGCCAAGCCATGGGCAAGCGCATCGTAGGCGTTATCACCGATATGACCGAGCCCTTAGGCGATAAGGTGGGCAATTTTCTAGAGGTGGAGGAATCCATAGACTGCTTAAAAGGCGGCGGACCGGCCGACCTCATGGAAGTAACCTACAGGCTGACCGCATGGATGCTCGTGGCCGGCGGCCGCGCCAAGGATCTAGCCGAAGGCGTGGCCCTCTGCAGGGCGGCTATAGACTCAGGCCGTGCCTACGAGCTGTTCTTAAGCAACGTGAAGCGCCAGGGCGGAGACGTAGAGGCCATGCTCGGTCTCTGCGGCGGCTACCGTTCCGCTTACCGCCGCGAGCTGAAGGCTCCCGAGGCAGGCTACATAGCATCCATAGACGCGTACAAGATAGGGCTTGCCGGGGTGTACCTGGGCGTGGGCCGCAATAAGACCGTCGACCCGGTAGCGCCGGACGTGGGCTTCGTGTTCAAGGCAAAAAAGGGAGCTCAGCTGGACAAGGGCCAGGTAGTGGCAGAGGTATACGGCAAGGATGCTGCCTCGCTCGACGCCGCCTGGGATCTTATAAGCGGCGCGCTCACTATGTCCTCGGTCGCTCCCGCCGCGCAGCCGCTTATCATCAAGGAAATTAGCGCTCTATGAAGTGGCAGAAGCGAGATGCCGCGCCCGCCCTCATACGGGAGCTGGCCGAGCGCTTTGGCCTGCCGCTCCTGGACGCTTCCATACTGGCCAGGCGGGGGATAAGCGACCCGGCCGGCCTATTATATTTTCTCGAGGACGATACGCGCTTCCTGCGCAACCCCTTTCTCTTCGACGGCATGGAGGACGCGGTGGACCGCATACTCACCGCCGTGGACGAGGAGGAAAAGGTATTGGTGTTCGGCGACCGCGACGCCGACGGCGTTACCTCCACGGCGCTCATGGTGGAGGCCCTGCGCTCGCTGGGCATAGACGCCAGCTACCGGCTGCCCAGCGAGGACGAGAAGTACGGCCTGTCGCGGCGCGCCATAGACGAGTTCGCGGCCATCTATGGCAGCCTCATCGTCACCGTGGACTGCGGCATATCCAACCATGCGGAGATAGCCTACGCCGCGAGCCTGGGCGTGGACGTCATCGTGCTCGACCATCATGTGCTGCAGGCAGAAGAGGCTCCCCCGGCCTTAGCTGTCATCAATCCCAAGCTCGCCGCGTCGGGCTATCCCTTCCGCGACCTTTCCGGCTGCGGGGTGGCCTATAAGCTCTATTGGGCACTGCGCTTCGCCAGGAGCGGGCTCTATAAGCAGCAAATAGCCCTCCTCAACGTGCGGCCGCTCAACGACGCCTACCTTCTTGAGGCCATAAACCTATCCAACCTGGTGGAAACCGGCCGCATCAACGAGACCATAGTGCCTGGCATGGTAGAGCTTGAGCGCACGAGGCTCGTGCCCTTCCTGCGCGACAGGCAGATATTCGTGTGGGACGGCGAGCTGCAAAAGCGCCTCTTAGCCAAGGCCCTGGGCAAGGGCGCCGAGGTGAATTTCTACGATATCAGGCAGGACGTGGCCAGGATCATACCCCAGGCGGCCGGCGCGAGCCTCTTACGGCTCACCGAGCTGTCGCGCATGGGCAAGTATGGCCAGAGCGCCCCTACCGAGCTCGATACCTTCGCTAGCCTCTTCACCTCCTTCGCGCTGCGCAACGCGGGGCTCAACGGCGAGGCCGATATGGACGCGCTGCAGCTCGTGGCCCTGTCCACGGTGGCCGACCTTATGCCCCTGCTCGACGAGAACCGCATACTGGTGCGCCAGGGCCTGGCTGCCTTCAATAAAAAGCCCAGGCGGGGCTTGGCCGAGCTCATGGCACGGCAGAACCCCACGGGCAAGCGCTTGAGCGCCATAGACGCGGCGTGGCAGATTACCCCGGTAATCAACGCCGCGGGGCGGATGGGCGAACCGGAAACGGCGGTTAAGCTGCTCTTGGCGGAGGACGCCGCCGAACGCAACGCCCATGCCGACCGGCTCTTAGCGCTCAACCAGGAACGGCGCAGCCTGGGGGCAGACTGCTGGGAGTCCATGTACCCAATAGCCCGCGAATTTGCGGAATCCAAGGGCGGTAAATTCGTCATCGTGGGCGACCCCGCCATAAACCGCGGCATTACGGGCATACTGGCCAGCCGTTTCGCCGACACCTTCAAAGCGCCGGCAGTGGCCGCGACCTTTATGGCGGACGGCAGCGTGGTGGGCTCCGTGCGGAGCGCGCGCGGCTTCAACGTAAAGGGCCTTCTTGAACACTGCGCCGAGCTTTTTATCGATTATGGCGGCCATGACGCCGCCGCGGGCTTTAGCATGCCAGCCGAGCGCTGGCCGCGCTTCGTGGATATGGCATCGGCCTACCTTTCGAATGTGGAGCTCGACGAGGGCGAAGAGCTCATAGACGTTGACGCGGAGCTGCCCCATGAATACCTGCGGCCCGAGCTTGCCGAGCTCGTAGACCGCTTCGAGCCCTATGGAGAAGAAAACCCGCCGCTCGTGTTCATGGCCAGGAACGTGGGCATAGCGAGCGCCGATATCGTGGGCAAGACCGAGAAATCGCACCTTAAGCTGTCGCTCGACTTTGGCAAGCATAAGTGGCCGGCCCTCTGGTGGGGAGCCGCCGACCGCATAGGCAGGGATTTTAGCGCGAGCGACCGGCTGGACCTGGTGTTCAAGCTGAGCAAGAATTTTTGGAACGGGGTGGAAAGCCCTCAGCTCATAATCGTCGACGCGCGCCGGGCCGAACGCGCTTAATGGCTGGCTTGGCCCGCGCCGGCGCGGCATTTTATAGTATACAAGCTTCGTAACACTGTACTATACTGGCCAGAGCGCCTAACACGACGCTTAAAACCACTAAGTACAGCGCCGTCTCCGGGCGGCTATCAGGAGCTATCATGGCTGAAACCCGCGTTCTCGTTAATCTATCCAACAGGCATATGCACGTATCCAAAGAAGACCTCGCGGCCCTCTTTGGAGCGGGCCACAGCCTTACCAAGACCAAGGACCTTATGCAGCCCGGCCAGTTCGCCTGCGACGAGACCGTTA
Organism: Spirochaetaceae bacterium UBA5200; assembly: GCA_002412825.1. Classification (GTDB taxonomy): domain Bacteria; phylum Spirochaetota; class Spirochaetia; order Treponematales; family UBA12059; genus UBA5200. The sequence continues at coordinate 284,057 of DHVU01000019.1, read as the reverse complement.
CCATACGCGGCCCTAAGGGAGCCATAAGCGGCGTGCGCATATTGGGGCCGGAACGCAAGGAAACCCAATGCGAAATCCTGTCCAGCGACGTGTTCAAGCTCGGCGTCATAGGCTGTCCTACCCGCGAATCGGGCCAGCTCGACGGCTCCATGGCCTTCGTCATTGAAGGCCCGGCGGGCAGCGTCAATAAGGACAAGGGTCTCATCATAGCCAAACGCCATGTGCACTTCGACCCCAAGAGCGCCGAAGCCTTCGGGGTCAAAGACAAGGAGCTCGTGGACCTAAAGGTAGGGGGCGAGCGGGCGGCCGTATTCCAGAACGTGGTATGCAGGGTACACGAAAGCTACGCGCTTGAGTGCCACCTCGACTTTGACGAGGGCAACGCGGTCGGCATTGGGTCCGGCGCGTACGGCGAAGTGATTCGCAGACTTTAATCCCGCGGCCAGGGTATCGGCCACCGGGAACGGCGGCCATATGGCCGCCGTTTTTTTGGTGCCGCGCGCGAAGGAAAAGGGGGATATATGAGTAAGGTGATCCTTAAGGCTCAGGATTTGGATGGTTACTTAAGCGATGGCGACAGGCAGAGCCTGGAGCGCATGGACGGGCTCTACCGCAAAGCCATGCTCTCGTTCAATATGCTGTCGGCGGCTCGTAAGGATACGGAGCGCCGCAAGGAAGAGAATAACCTTATAGAACTGTACAACGACATGGGCGGGCTCATGCAGGAGATATGCAGGGGAGACCCGCGCATAAAGGTATACTCGTTTGAGACCCCGAGCGAGAGCCATGGCGAGGCATCGCGGCTCATAGCCAAGCTGCGCGATATAAAGACCCCCAGACACGAGTTTACCTACTATACCCAACGCGCCTATGAGCTCTTGTTCAACTTGGCCTTCGGCGGGGCTAAGAGCGAGAACAAGAACTACCTCATCGTGAAGACTCCCGTAACGGTACCGGTGCAGAACTACGCCGTGCATAAGATACCCAACGTGGATGAAAAGATAGACAACACCGTCATGTGCGTGATGCTGAGAGGCGCCCTCCTGCCCAGCATCATCATGTCCAAGGAAATCCAGGAGTACTCCTCCCACGGCTACGTCACGCCCTTCGCGCTTTTCAAGATAAAGCGCGACGACAGCAAGGACGAGGCCACCATGGAGTACATACTGGACCTCGACCGTTCCTATTTCAGGCCCGAAGATCTGGACGGCAAGGACCTTATCTTCGCCGATCCCATGAATGCCACGGGCGGCTCCTTGGTAACCGTGGTCAAGTACATCCTTGATCAGGGCGTGCGGCCAAAATCCATACGCTGCTTCAACATCATATCCGCGCTCAAAGGCGCGCTTCGTGCCGTGCGGGCCATCGATAACATGACCGTCTATACCCTGTGGATGGATCCGGTGCTCAATGAGATGGCCTATATCATGCCGGGCTTGGGCGACGCCGGCGACCGTATTAACGGAAAAGACGAGGACGAGTCTCCCCGCGATATGATACGGCTCATCGCGGACTACGGTTCCAACATCACGAGCCTCTACCGCTCGCAGATACGCACGATAGAGGACACGGTACTCGGCCGATGAATAGACCGCGCTCAGCCCGGGGCCGCGTAGCGCAAAGCGGCTCGGCATTTTTCCTGGCCGCCGCCTGTGCCGCGCTGGCCGCCCTGTTGTCGCTCTCGTCCTGCGCAACCAGCGCTGAACGCCGCGCGCTGGCCGATTCCTGGGCCGAGCTGGGCAATTCCTGGGCTGAGAAAGGCGACTGGGCCAAGGCATCGGCGGCATGGAGCCGCTCCTTGAGCATCGATGCCGGACAGGGGGTAGCGGCGGCGAACCTGGCCCGCGCCTACGTCGAGGCCGGCCGCTACGATGATGCCTTAAAGGCACTCGAGCCAGTGCTTGCGCGCGACCCCGGCAATGCGGGCCTGCTTTCTATAAAGGCCTTTGCCCTGGCTAAGCTGGGCCGGGCAAGCGAGGCTATAAGCCTGTACGGCCGCGTCGTGGAGCTGCGCGCTGCCGACCGGGTGAGTATCTTTAACCTGGGGCTCCTCTTGGAAGAGTGCGGCCGCTACGAGGAAGCCTATGGGCGCTACGCGGCCGTATTGGCCCTTGTTCCCGGGGATCCCGCCGCCTCATTACGCGCCGCAAGCGCGCTTATAGCCCTGGGACGGGCGGAGGATGCCATGGAGCCATTGGATGCCTACGCTGGCGGCCTTGCCGCCGGCGATACCGGGCAGCTCGCCGTGGCAGCCCTCTGGGAAGCCGCCGGGCTCTACGCGCGCGGCATGGACAGCCTATCGGCCTACCTGGCAAAGAACGCATCGGACGGCAAGGCCTGGTTCGCCCTTGCTAGGCTGCGTTTGAAAGCTGGTACGATGGGCGCGGAAGCTCTCGATGCCCTTACGCGCGCCAAGGCGTCCGGCTTCAAGGACGGTGCGGCTGCCCGGGCTTTGGCTGAGCTGCCCGGTATAAGCCTAAGCCAAGAAATGCGGGAGCTTCTGCAGAGCCTCAGCCAATAAAAAGCCGGGCTTCACAAGCCCGGCCGCTCTTTCTCTCCTATGCCTGGCGATTAGTCCTGATGCCCAAGCTCCAGTATCAGTTCAACCTCGCCGCGCGACAGTTTGACCGCGCGCGCTATCTCCTCGACCTTCCAGCCCTGGTGGGACAGCTTGCGTACCGCTTCCTGCACGGATAGCGAGGGGGCGCCCTTGTCCTTCTTGCCCTGGCTCGGCTCGTCCTTTAGAAGCTCGTTGAGCAGCTTCAGGTGGTCCTGCGTTTTCTTATTGAGCTCTTCAAAACGCGTTTCCGCCCGTGCCAGCCATTCGCGCGCCTTGTTCAGCTCTCCCGCGCGCTTTTCGGTATCCACCAGGGTGGCGCCTATCTCGTCCAAGCGTACGATGGCGGCATCCAGCCTGGGCTTTGCGTTCATCACCTCGTCCAGCGAGCGCTTAAGGTCGATTATGCGGTCGGGTACCTCGCGTATATCGCTGTCCATGGAGCGCACGTTGCGCTCAAGCTCGGTAATGGCCTGGAAGTTCTTGTCCACGGCGTCGGTGGTGGCGTCGAGTATAGTGGATTTTCGTTCGAGCCGGTCGTACTTATCGGCGGCTTCGTCCGCCGCCTCGCTTAAGCGGCGTACCTCGGCTTGTATCTCGGCAAGCTGATCGTTGCTGCCGCTCAGCTGCGCGAGCTTCTGATCCACCGATTGGGATAGCCCTAGCAGGCGCTTAAAGTCGTCTTCCATGGAGTCGAGGCGGCGCTTCTCTGCCAGGAAACGGGCGATTTTCTGGGACAGCTCGTCCTCAAGCCGCTTTATGCGCCCGTATTGCGTTTCCAGTTCGAGCATCTCGGCACGCCGGCTCTCGGCGCGGCTTAGGTCTGCCTTCATGCCTTCCATAGCCTCGGATAGCGAGGCTTTAAGCTCATCGGCGCGCTCGAAGAGCTTGGTCTGGGACTGGAAGGCTTTGATCTGCTTGTCAATATCGCCGAAGGCCCGTTCTCGCTGCTTCTTCTCGTCCTCGAGACCCACGGACATGACCGCTCGCGCCGCTTCGAAGCTGTCCTTAAGGCCCTTAGCCTCGCTCTTGTATTCTTCAAGGGTCGCTTCCATGCTAGCGGCGGTGTCGCGCGCCTTGCGTACCGCGTCGCCGGCCAGAGCGTCGTAGGAGCGGCTGAAATCATCGAGGGCCTGGCTGGTCTTCTGGCTCAGATCCTGCCTGAAGCGCACGACCTCTTCAGAGAGGGCGCGAACGTCGCGGCTCAGCGCGTCGCGCTCGCCCTTGGCGTTCTCCAGTATGCGCTTCTTTTCCTTGTCCCAGTCGGCCGTCAGGGCCGCGCTATTGGCTTTTATCTGCTCATGCAGGGCGGCAAGCGATACGGCGCTCTCATGGGCCGTTGCCTTAAGCGCCGCCTCGAACTTGGCCTTGTAAGCGCTCGCGTCGTTCACCAGGGTTTTTTCCGCCTTCTCGAAGGCTTCCTTGGCCGCGTCGCTCGCGGCGCTGAGGGCCTTGGCGTCGCTTTCGGCGGCGCGCTGGGCGTTGCGCAGCCGTTCTCCGTTCTCGTGCTTCCAGCGCTCGAGTTCGGCGTTAAGGTAGGCGTTGGCCGCGTTCCGCGCGTCGTCTAGGTCGGCCTTTACGGCCGCCCTCAGCGAGGCGAGCGCGGTGTCGGCCTCGCCCATGCGCTCGGATATGGCCTGGCGGTGCGCCTCTACCTGGTCGGCGAGCTTTTCGGCCTGATCCTGCACGCGGGCCTGCGCCTCCGCGAGCGTGGCGCGCACTTCCTCGCCCCAGAGCTTGCTTGCCTCAGCCTGGCTGGCCTGAGCATCGCGTTGGGCGGAGGACAGGCGCTCGTCGAGCTCCGCGCGCCAGGTGGCGAATTTTTCGTCAGCCTCCTCGCGGCGCTTACGAAGATCGGCGAAGAACTCGTCCTCGAATACCTTGAGCTTCTCGGATACATTGGCGTAGGCGCGGGACTTGAGCGCGTTCAGGTCGCTTTCAAGATCCTGTACGCTGGTCTTTATGCGCGCTGACTCGCCCCGTAGCTCTTCCTCGAAGCCGCGCTGCCGCGCCGCGAGATCCTTGCCGAAGAGGGCGAAATCCTCCTCCACGCGGCGTTCAACGCCCGCCATGGACTCACGCAGCGCGGTTTCCATGCGGTCCGCGTCGAGGCGCATGCCTTCCAGGCGTTCCAGCCCCTGCTCCACGACGCCGCGCAGGTCTTCCGCGCGGGCTTGGAAGCTTTCCATGACGCGACGCTCCAACTCGGCGCTGCGGTCGGTAAATTTATCGTTGAGGGCGTTTATGGCTTGGGCAGACTGCTTCTCCGCAACGGCGAGCCTGGCCGCCATGCCCGAGAGCCGTTCGGCCTGGGCTACGGCCGCATCCTCGGCTTGCGCCCTGAAGCTGGCAAGGGCCTCGCTGAGCTCGGCCGCCGCGTGTTCCGCTTCATGCTTGGTATCAAGCAGGGTTTCCTTGACGCTGGCCTTGAGTTCGCTCTGTTTGCCGCTTATGTCTTCCTGATAGGCTTTAAGGGCTTCCCGTACCTTGATTTGATAGGCTTGCGCGCTTTCCTGTGCCTTGGCCTCGATCTTGGCAAAGCGTTCCTCGTACAGCCCCTCTGCCCGCAGGGCAAGCGCTTCAGCGTCGGCTATGCGCGCGGCTATGGCCTCGGCGGCGGCAAGCGCGTCGGCCTTGGCGTCCGCGAGCAACGCTTCCGACTCGCCGCGCCAATCGGCCTTGAAGGCTTTAAGGAGGTTCTGGGTATCGGCCACTTTTTCCTTGGCCTGGTCGCGTAGACTGGCGAATTTAGCCTCTATAGCCTCGGAAAGCTTGTCGCCGCGGCTGTCTATCTGGCTCTGGAGCTTCTTAAAGCTCTCGTCTTCAAGCTTTTCGCCTTCTTCGCGCGCGCGCTTAAACGCGTCGTTGAGCTTGGCGTCTATGGCCCTGTAGCGCTCCTCGGCCGCGTCCGCGGCGGCCGCGTGCATGGCTCCTATGCTTACCGAGCTCTCGTCGGCGCGGGTACGCAGGCTCTCGATGGCATCCTGGGCGTCGTCCAAGGCGGAACGCACTTCCGCGGCAAAGGCGGCCTGGGTGTCTTCCTGGACGCTGCGCAGGTCGGCCTCAAAGCCCTCGCGTATGCCGGTCATTGAGCCTTTAATGCGCTCAATCTCCTCTTTGCTGCTCTTGAGGGTACGCGCCACCGAATCGACGAAGGAGCTCTCCTCATGGATGATGCGCAGGTTTTCGTCCACCCTGCCGCTCATATCCTTAAGCTCCCGCAGGGCCTTGTCATACTCTCCTATGCGTGCGGCCATGCCTCCGAGGGCTTCCGACTTGGCATTGAGGGCGTCTTCCGCCGCCTGTACGCGCTTAAGCACTTCCTTGGCGGCCTGCTGGTGCACGTCGAGTTCCACCGCGTAGGCTTTGAGGTCGTCGGCGCGTTTATCCGCATAGGCGGCCATCTCTTCCCTGAGCTTATCCGCGTAGCGCTTAACCTTTTCAAGGCTGCGATTGTCCCTATCCAGGAAGCGGTAAGCCACGAGGACGATGGCAACGATAGCTATGGTGATTATATTTCCAGGGTCGAACATGCTTGACGTCTCCCGATAGGCGTTTTTTTCGCGTCTGGACGCGCCAGACGGCCGTGATAGCAGTCAGTATATAGTAGAATCCTCGAATAATAAAGAAAGAGCGCGTATTTGCTCCTCCTACGCGTTCAGTTCCCTGCTGCGCCGCGCGGCCGCGTCTATAGCGTCCATGACTATGGCGCGGAAGGCCTTGCGCTCAAGGCTGTGTATGCCGGCCATGGTGGTTCCCGCCGGCGAGGCCACGATATCCTTAAGTTCGCCGGGATGCTTGCCCGCGTCGAGTATGATGCGCGCCGCGCCCATGACCGTCTGGGCGGCGAATTCGTAGGCCGCTGCCCTGTCCATGCCGTTGAGCACCGCGCCGTCAGCCATCGATTCGATAAAGAGGAAGGCGAAGGCGGGGCCCGAGCCCGAGAGGGCCGTTACCGTGTCAAAGAGCCGTTCCTCTATGAGCCTGGCCTTGCCGACCGCGGAAAAAAGCTCTAGGAGAGCCTTGGTATCCGCCTCCGGCGTCTCGGGCGAGGGACAGAGGGCGGTCATGCCCATGCCTACGCTTAAGGGCAGGTTAGGCATTATGCGCATGACGCGCGGCGCTACGGTAAAATGGCTCTGAATAGACGCTATGCTTATGCCGGCCGACATCGATACGATGAGGGAACTCTCCCGTACGTGCAGGCAGGCTTCAGCCATTACCTTGGCCACGGCATGGGGCTTTACCGCTATGAAGAGCCAGTCGGAGCTCTCGGCAAGCTCCGCTATGCTTTCGCATACCTTAAGGCCATGGAGCTTGGCCATGGCTTGGGCGCGCGCCGGCGTTCTGTTCCAAATATTCAGGGAGCGGCCGCGCAGGGTAGGGCCGAGCGCGCCTAAGAGTATGTCCACGATCTTACCCGCGCCTATAAATCCTATGGATGGCTGGCTCATTTATTTTGTCCTTTTGGTTTCGTTGCGAGCGCCGCCGCGATGGCGCAGGCGGCGAGGAAAAAGCGGAAGCCGCGATGCGAGGCAAGCTCAGCATCGAGGCAGGCTTCGGTAAGCACGGCTATGACGCCTTCATCCATGGGGCTGAGCTCGATTAGGGTTTTGGCGACGAGGGGACTCTGCTCTCCCCGGGCGATATACGCTTCCAGGGCGGCTCTGAAGAGTTCGCCTGATGGCCCGGCGGCGGTGCTGCCGCTCAGCCTGTCCATGAGGAAGGATACGCCTTCGCGCTCATCGCGCAGCCATTCGCTATAGAGGCGGTAAAAACCGTTCAGGCCCCCGAGCATGCCGGCTAAGGCCAGCACTATCTCGTCGAAGGCGAAGCTCGGCGGGTTAGGCCGGCGCAGTATAGCCACGAGCACGGGAACCGAGTCGAGCGAGCCGAGGGTTTCAAGCGCCGCCACGGAGCTGACGAGGAGGCGGGGGTTCTGGGTGCTGTCCGCTATGCGCTCTATCGCCCCTCTGCTTTCCTGGTCGCCGAGCCGTGCCAGGGCGAGCACCGCCGCGCTTTGAAGCATGTAGTCTTCAGCCTCAAGGGCCTTGCGGAGCTCGGGTATGGCCGCTTTGTACTGCCATTTGCCAAGGAGCCTGGCGGCCAGGTAGGCGCTGGACCAGGGCCGCGTTACCAATTCCTGATGAATGGTCTTGAGCGCCTTCTGCGATAGCTTATCCAGGTTTTCTATGGCCAATAAGGCTTCTATGCGCACGTCGAAACGCGGTGAACTGAGGTAGGGCAAGAGCTCTGATTCGGCCAGAGGGGAACCCCGGCTGCCAATTTCCCGGATAACCTCCAACTCTTCGCCCGGCGAGCGCGATTTGCCCAGGCGGTCGAGCAGGCCTATGGCCTTAAGGTCGCGCAGGCTGAAGAGCACGCCCAGCGATTGACGCACCGTGATCGAACCCATGGAGCTCAAGCGGCTTATGCCCATGGTGGCCAGCGCTATAATGGCTAGCATAAGGCCGTAGAGCCCTTGATAACTCAGCTGCCTGCTGGCGCCTAGGGCGGCCGCCAGGTCAAGGAACACGCCGCCTAGGAAGGAGCCCAGCGTTCCCCCCAAGCCCAAGATTACGTAGTACACCACGGCCAGATCCATAACGTGCTCGGTCTTTACGAGCGAGAAGAAATATGCCTGCCCGGCGTTTTCCTGGCCGGCCACGCCGAAGCCCGCTATGAAGTTTACGGCTAATAAGAAGAGCAGTACGAGGCTCTGCTCGCTTATTGCGGGGCTGAGCGCCAGGGGAAGCATGGCCAGCGCGGCCACGACGCCGAAGAGGGCAAAGAGCGGCTTGGCGCCGAGCCTATCCATGATGCGCCGGGATACGAAGCCCATGACCACGATGCCCAGGTTGAAGCTTACGGCGTAGAGCATGACCAGGCCGTCGGACTGGCTATAGAGCGCGTGCGCGTGGGTTATGATAAAGGTACGCACGGTGCCTGCGGCGAAGGACAGTGGCGTGAATACCCACATGAAGCGGCGGAAGTCCTTATCCTTGAACGCCTCACGCACCGTTTTAAGCATTGATGTGCCATCAGGCGGCCTATATTCTTCCGGTTCAGGCAGCCGCAAGAGGATTATGGTGCCTACGATACCGCTGAGTATGCCGACCACCAGCAACAGGGTATAGGCAAGGGGGCCAGGTTCCTTGGCCAGCACGAGGGCTATGACGGCGCTTGAGCCTATGGCGGTAAGGCTGTTGAGTATGGTGAGCGTGGAGAGGAAGGCGCCCCTGCTCCTCTGGCCGGCCATGAAGGCCACCACCGGGTTGTTGCCTATGAGGCCGGTGCCGCGGAAGAAGTTGAACAGGAATGCGCTGAGCAAAAGCAGGGCAAGGCCCCAGCGGGGAGCGCCGGCCAAGGCAAGGAAGGGCGCCGCCACGGAGGGTATCATGCCCCAGTAGCGGAACATCCAGGACCAGCCGAATACGGCTATGATGCGCTGCCGGCGTATGGCCCAGCGTCCCAGCGGCATAAAGAAAAAGGCCAGGTAGGTAAGCGCGCCTAAAATGCCTATGTAGGTTCCGGAAGCGCCCATGGACAGCGCTATGAGCGTTAGTATGCTGCCCGATAGGAATATAAAGGAGAAGGTGTTGAGCAGGGTAAAGGTATAGAACGCCGGCCTATGGCGTTCGGGCCTGAGTATGGCCATGCTTGCGCTTCCCGCAGCCTTATTTATCATGACCAGAGTATATCCTAAAGCCTTAAAGCGGGGCTACGTGGGGGACGCGGGGCCCCTGCGCTAATCGGCTCTGTCCGTACTCCGCGCAAGCCGCCTGCGGCTCAAGCGGCTTGCCGTTTAAGCGCTTTGCCGCTTAAGCGGTTCGCTGCTTAATGACCGCCTTGCGCTTCCAGCGGCCGCCCAGATAGTACCAGGTGGAGAATACCGTTCCCATGAGCCAGCCGGCGGGCACGCTCCACCATATGCCGTCGGTGCCCATGCCAAGCGGACCGGAGAAGAGCAGAGCCAGCGGTATGCGTACGAGCCAGAGCGCAAGCAGGGTATTGATCATAGGTATGAAGGCGTCGCCCGCTCCGCGCATTACCCCGTTGTTTATGAACATAGTGGAAAAGAGCAGATAGGTAGCGCCGACGATAAGGAGATAGCGCGCGCCAAGGGCTATGACCGCGGCGTCCTTAGTGAACAGGCCCATGAGCGCGGGGCCGAAGAGCACTACGGAACCTCCCACCGCTAGGGATATGGCACCGCCCAGCACTATGGCCGACCAATGGCCCTTCTTTACCCGCTCGGTCTTGCCCGCCCCCATATTCTGGCCGGTAAAGGTGGAAAGCGCTTGGCTCAGGTTCATAGCCGGCATGGACGCAAAGCTGTCCAGGCGCGAGGCCGCGGCGTAGGCGGCTATGGCCGTGGTGCCGAAGCCGTTCACGATGCGGGTGAGCGCCATCATGCCCAGCGACACCAGGGTCTGCTGCACGCCGGTGGGCAGGCCTATGCGCAGGCTCTGCTTGAAAATCTCGCGCTCGAAACGCAGGGTTTTGAGGTCAAAGCGTACGTACTCATTGCGGGTATTCAGGTATACCATGCCGCCAATGAAAGAAAGCCCCTGCGCGATCACCGTGGCCCAGGCCGCGCCGGCGGCGCCCCACTTGAAGCCTACGACGAAGAGCAGATCGAGGGCCACATTGGCTATGCTTGCCGCTATGAGGAGGTAGAGCGGCGTCTTTGAGTCTCCTAGCCCGCGCAGTATGGCGGATATGGCGTTGTAGCCGAACATGCCTAAGAGGCCGGTAAAAATAATGCGGAGATAGGCCGACGCGTCGGCGAACACGTCTGCGGGCACCTTAAGGAGGAGGAGTATGACGTCGGTGCTCAGCACGCCTACGATGGACATGAGTAGGCCTGCCCAGAACAGTATGATGTAGCCGGTATCAACCGCGGCGCGCACCTTAACGAAATCCTTTGCGCCGAAATACTGAGCCACCAATACCATGGTGCCCATGGTAAGTCCCATGATAAGCGATATCATGAGGAAGATAACCGGAAAGGCTATGCCTACCGCGGCAAGCGCCTGGGTGCCGACGAAGTTGCCTACGATGATACTGTCCACCATCGTATAAAACTGCTGGAATACATTGCCTATAAGCATGGGCAGCGCGAAGGCCACGATAACCTTGGTTTCGTTGCCCTGGGTTAAGTCTCTCATGCTAGCACTATAGAGCCTGTCGGCCCCCAGGACAAGCGGAGCCGCATTCGCTATAATCCGGGCCCATGGACAGTACCGTAGCAATAGATGGGCGCTTCTTTTCGGGCTTGGCGGAGCCGGTCGATTTTTTCATCATGCGCCATGGTGAGAGCGAGGCTAATGCTTCGGGACGCATACAGGGACATGCGGATTTTCCGCTCAACGAGAACGGCAGGGCACAGGCCAAGGCGGCGGCATCCTACCTTGCCGACAAGGGCATTCGTAAAGTGTTTTCGTCGCCTTTGCGCCGCGCCGCCGATACGGCCCGTGCCGTCAGCTCCGCCCTGGGCTTAGCGTCGCCGCTTATAGAGCCTGCCTTAAGCGAATTGGACACCGGCTGCTTTACGGGCCTTACCATGAATGAGATACGCGAGCGCTTCCCGTTGGACTATACGCGCTTCCGTTCCAAGAGCTGGGAAGGCGTTAGCGGCGCCGAGACCATCGAGAGCCTTGAGCGGAGGGCCAAAGCCGTATGGGCCATGCTCCGCGACGAGGCTATGAGCTCAACAGGCAATCTGTTAGCGCTTACCCATGGCGGTACCATACAGTGGCTCGTGCGCGTGTGTTTCGGCTCCCGCTCGTGGATACCCATACTGCCTACCGGCAATTGCTGTATATATCGCCTGTCGGTGGAGCCGAACACGGACGGCTCGCCCGCCTTCGTGCAGTGGCGCGACCTGAATACTAGCGCCGCCGACGGCTTATCGCGCGTGGCGCCCGTCTTCTAGTCGGAAGGGCCGCCATCGAAGGCGGACCAGAGGGGCTCGTCGGGCGGCGGCTCGGCGCTGAGTTCTATGCGCCTGCCGCCCCGCAGCTCTATGGCCAGGTGCCGGGCATGGAGCATAATGAGGCCATTATGGGTAGAGCGCCTGGCCCCATACTTAAGGTCGCCCCGCACAGGCATGCCCGCGGCGGCTAGCTGTACCCGTATCTGATGGGTGCGCCCCGATATGGGCTTTACCTCTACGAGGTAGTAGCGTTCGCTTTGGCCCACGAGGGCGTAGGAAAGCTCGGCCACGTCGCCGCGCGTATCGTCGCCGGCGGGCAGGGCCTTGGCTATATTCCGGCGTTTATCATGGATAAGGGTATGGCGCAGATTGCCCGAGGGCGGGTTCGGCTGCCTGTCTATGACAGCCCAATAGGTTTTCTCGACATTGCGCTCGCGGAAGGCCTCGGAGAGCGATGCGAGGCAATGCTTGGTTTTCGCGAAGGCGACTATGCCGCTGGTACGCCTGTCGAGCCGGTGCGCGGGCTCGACGAATTTTCCCGGCCGCGAGCGGGCCACGAAGTCCTTCAACGACTCATCCCCGCTCTTGTCGGGCAGTACCGGCACGGCGGCGAGCTTATTGACGATAACCATATCGCCATCCTCGTATAACACGTCGAATATGCCTGACATGGCGCTACTCTATCATAACTGGCTCACTAAGGAAAAGCCGGTCACGCGTCGCTCCGACATAAAAAAAGGGACCGGCGAAGAGCCGGCCCCTTTCCGCGAGCGGAAAAGTCGAACTACGCCTTTGCAACCTTGGAAGCCGCGCGTTTCCTGCTTATCTGCACCGCTACTCCCGCGGCCACTACGACGAGGCCTATAAGGTCGGTGTAGGTGCCCGGCATGACCATGAGCACGCCGCCCACGATGAATACTATGCGCTCCCACCAGAGCATGGGGTGCATGAGATAGGCCATGACGCCTGCCGACACGGATATGATACCGGCCATCGAGGTGAGCACCATGAGTATGCCCGCGCCAAACTGCACGTCTATCAAGAGCATGGCGGGGTTGAGCACGAAGATATAGGGCACCAGGAAGGCCGCTATGGCCAGCTTGGAGGCGGCTATGCCAGTCTTCATAGGATTGGCCTTGGCTATGCCGGCCCCCGCAAAGGCGGCTAGCGCCACCGGCGGCGTAACGTCGGCGATAATGCCGAAGTAGAAGGCAAACATATGGGCAGGCAGCACGATGGCCATGGCGTCCAGGGGCAGATCGGGGTGGAGTTGCCTCAATATCATGACTATGGCCGGGGCGGCTATGGTCGAGGTAATAATGTAATTGGCCGTAGTAGGCACGCCCATGCCCAGCACTATGCTCGTGATCATGGTGAACATGAGGGTCAAGAGCAAGTTGCCGTTGGCAAGGCTTACCAGCACGGTACCCAGCTTGAGGCCGAGGCCGGTCTTGGTAACGACGCCGATTATGATACCTGCGCAGGCGGTAGCCGCGAGCACGCCTATGGCGGAACGGGCGCCGGACTCAAGGCCGGACACGATCTCTTTTGGGCTTATCTTGGGTTTTTTGCCTAAAAGCGTTATGCCAATGAGTATGGCGGCTATAACGGTAAGGGCGCCGAGCGGCGTCATCTGGGTAAAATACTTGAGTATGCCGTCAGCGCCGTACGGACCTACATTGAATAAGGGCTTGGCTACCGCGAACACGATGAGCATGCCGCCTATGGGCAAGGGTGCCCACCAGCCGAGCACGGCGGAGGCTATGGACAGTATGATCGCGTAGAAGGCGGCAAGCATGGGCGTAAAGCCCGATACGAGCAGCCATACGATACCCACGAGCGGTATCATAAGGTATCCGCGACCGAAGAAGATGTCCTTCAGGTTGGGTAGCTCGTCCTTGCGCAGGCCGCGCAGGCCGAGTTTCTTGGCCTCGAAGTGCACGCCTGCCCAAACGCCGAAGTAGTAGAGCATGGCCGGTATTATGGCCGCGCCTATGATGCGTACGTAGGGTATGCTGGTCATCTCGGACATGAGGAAGGCCGCGGCGCCCATGATAGGCGGCATGAGCTGGCCGCCGGTAGAGGCAGTAGCCTCCACGGCCGCGGCGAACTCAGGCTTGTAGCCTAAGCGCTTCATCATCGGTATCGTGAACGATCCCGTGCCTACCACATTGGCTACCGAGCTGCCCGATACGGTGCCCATAAGGCCGCTCGAGAGCACGGCCACCTTGGCTGGTCCTCCTGCCGCGCGGCCGGCTATGGAATTGGCCAGATCGATGAAGTATTGGCCAAGGCCGGTTTTTTCCAAATAGGCGCCGAAGAGTATGAACAGGAAGATGAAGGTGCTCGATACGCCCAAGGGTATGCCGAACACGCCTTCCGTGGTGAAGTAGAGATGCTGTACGAGGTCGCCTACGTCTACGCCGCGATGGGCCAGCCTGCCGGGTATGAAGGGCCCTAGGAAAGCGTAGAGCAGGAAGAGGCTCGCGATTATGACTATAGGAATGCCTACGATACGCCTGGCGGCCTCAAGGACGAGGAGTATGCCTATGACGCCTACTATCATGTCCATGGTGGTAGCCGTACCGGCGCGTAATACCAATTGCTGGTAGTTGGCAATGATGTACATGGGGGTAAGGGCGCCGATTATAGAAAGCGCCAAGTCCAAAGGATGGAGCTTGGTGCGCGACCACTTCTTGCTCGTCGGATAGAGGAGGTATATGAGCGTAAGGCCGAACGAGAGGTGCACCGAACGCTGAAGCATGGCGTCAAGCACGCCGAATACGGCGGTGTAGAGTTGGAAGCAGGAGAAAACGATTGCTATAGCCGATACCGCCCTGGCCATAAAGCCGGTATAATTGCGATAGTCTGCCTCTTTGTCGAACTTTTTAAGAATGTCCTCGTTCATATCAGGGGACGCTTGTGTTTTCGTATCTGGTCCGCTCATGGTCGCAGTGCCTCCTCTAGTTTTATCGTCGCCCGAAACCGTAGCCGGGCATGGCGCGCAGTATCAATAGGCCGCCTGGCTTAGCCCAGCGGCTGAAAGCCAACGGGGTGTCGCCTATACGCAGTTCATGCCCGGGAACCGGGGAAACCCTCAGCGCTATATCCGGGAAAGTCCGTAGCGGCCTCGTCGCGTAGCGGCCTTCCTCCATGGATACGCCGTCTTCCTCTCCCGTGGGCATACCCGTGCCGAACTGGTCGAAGAGCACGCGGTTCAGGAGCAGTCGTCCGTCGTCCGTCATAACGAATTCTTCGTCTACGGGCGATAGGTTAATTGAATGGATAAAATGCAACGAAAAGCCCTGAGGCGTCCGCATACTCGCCAGAGCCTGGCCTTGCTCATCAAAGATCCATAGCCGCGGTTGCTCAGCAAGGATAAAAACCGCGCTTAGAAGCAAAAGTGCGCTCAGAGTAGCCTTAAAGCCCATTATAAAAAACGGGGCGCGAGCGCCCCGTCCTCGTGCTTGGGGGGTCGTGCGGCCCCCCTGTGGATCAAGCTTGATAACCCTTACTTGGCTTTGCCGTAGAACTTCTCGGCGCCGGTATGCAGGGGCAGCGACATGCCATCGCGAGCGGTGGCGAGCTTTACCATGGCGCCCATCTTATGAGCCGCGGACAACCTGTCATTGGAATCGAAGAGGCTCTGGAGCATCTTCTCGACGGTGGCCGCCTCGAGCTTGGTGGAGATAGCGAGCATGGCCTTGACCGCTACGGTGTTTACGCTGCTGTCCACGCCAGGATAGGTGCCGGCGGGTATGCTGGTCTTGGTGTAGAAGGGGTACTGGCTCATGAGCTTGGCTGCAAGGTCGTCGCCGATGGGCACAACGCTGATGCCCTTGCTGGCGGCTATGTCCTGAACGGCGGCGGTGGGATGGCCGGCGGTTATGAAGGCGGCGTCTATGTTGCCGTCTTTAAGGTTGCTGGACGCCTCATTGAAGGACAGGTACTGGGGCTGGATGTCGGCATAGGTGATGTTGGCCGCTGCCATGATCTGCCTGGCATTGGCTTCAACGCCGGAACCGGCCGCGCCTACGGCTATTTTCTTGCCCCGCAGGTCCGCCACGGACTTGATGCCGGAGCTGGAGAGAACGATGAGCTGGCAGGTTTCGGGATAGAGGGTAGCCATGCCGCGCATTTCGGCGTAAGCCTTGTCCTTGAACATTTCAAGGCCGTTTACCGCATAGTAGGCGATATCGTTCTGCACGAAGATTACGTCGGCCTTCTCTTCGCGGAGCAGGTTCACGTTAGCTACGGAAGCTCCGGTGGTCTGCGCGGAAGCGTTCATGCCCTTGATGGCGTCCTGCCATATGTTGGCCATGGCGCCGGCGAGCGGGTAGTAGGTGCCGCCGGTACCGCCTGAAGCGATGTTGACGAAGGTTTGCTTGGGCGCGCCGCATCCGGCTACAGCCATAATGAGCGCGAGGGCTACGAGAGCCAGGGTTATTCGTTTCATGAAAAAGTCCTCCTTAAGCTGGTGAAGGGAGTATAGTGCCGAGTGACCCTATGCTTACATCCCTTTGCGACAGTGTAGACGCTAGTTTGATACTAGGCAAGCTTTTTTTCTTATACATAGTAATTTACCGGTTCTTGCCGGACAAAATGGGATGGCTCCGTTTCTCCTGGAATAGCCGGCGTTTGCCCGTTGCCGCCTTTATAGCCTATACTCAAGAGAGCGGAGGACAGCATGCCACAGGATAGTACACTCGACCTTTCACTTTCCCGGCTTGGGGAGATACTACGGAGAGAGCTGCCTGACCCCGACCGCAGGGCGCGCGCTCAGACACTGTTCTATAAGCGCTTGTCGGAGTCTGCCCATCGTTTCTACGGAGGCAAGCTGCAGACCGCCCCCCGTTGCGGCCTCTTCGGCCCCGCATGGTTCAATGTGTGGTATACGCCCGGCGTATCGGCCGTATCGACGGGCATACGCGATGATAACGAGCTGTCCTTTTCGCTCTCGTCGCGCGGGTCGACGGTAGCCGTGGTAAGCGATTCTACGCGGGTGCTCGGAGACGGCGACGTAAGCCCCCCCGGCGGGCTCGGCGTGATGGAGGGCAAGGCTTTCTTGATGAAGTACTTAGGCGGCGTGGACGCGGTGCCTTTGTGCATAGACAGTAGGGGGCCGGACGGAAAGAACGACCCTGCCCGCCTCGTGGATTTCGTTAAAATGGTGCGCCATTCTTTCGGCGCGATTAACCTTGAGGATATAAGCCAGCCGAACTGCTATCGCGTGCTAGATGAACTGCGGGATTCCTGCGGCATACCCGTGTGGCACGACGACGCGCAGGGCACGGCCTGCGTTACGCTGGCTGGCCTCTTGAACGCCCTTGAATTGAGCGGCAAGAGGCTTTCCGACGCGCGTATTGTGCTTTTGGGCGCCGGCGCCGCGAACAGTACCATAGCGCGCCTGCTCATGAAGGACGGGGCCGATCCCGAGCGCGTGAGCCTGTTCGATAATAAAGGCGGCCTGCACACTGGGCGCGGAGACCTTGAACGTGACCCGGGATCCTATCGGCAGTGGGAGCTGGCGCAACGCACCAACCCCATGCGCCATGATACGCCTGACCAGGCCCTGAAAGACGCCGACGCGCTCATAGCCCTGTCGGCCCCGGGGCCGGACACGGTGAAGCCAGCCTGGGTGCGTTCCATGGCCGCTCGATCCATCGTATTCGCCTGCGCTAATCCCGTGCCCGAGATATGGCCGCATGCCGCGCTGGAAGCGGGAGCCTTTATCGTGGCTACCGGCAGGGGCGATTTTCCTAATCAGGTAAATAATTCTCTGTGCTTCCCCGGCATACTTAAAGGCGCGCTGCTCGCGCGGGCCAGAGGCATATCCGACGGCATGGCGCTGCGTTGCGCCCACTCGCTGGCTGATTTTGCCAGAAAGCAGGGTATAAGCCCTTCTCGTATACTGCCGGATATGGAAGACGAGGGGCTGTTCGCCCAGGAGGCCGCCGACGTGGCGCAACAGGCTATTGACGAAGGTTTGGCCCGATCTGGCTTAAGCAGGCAGGAGGTATACGACCGGGCTGCCGTTGATATAGCCTCGTCGCGCACGCTCTTTAAAACCATGGTGGATAATGGCGCTATAGCGCCGCCGCCTCAGGAACTCCTCGACCAAGCCCTGCGCGAAGCCTTGGCCGGTGCTTAGAAGCTGCTCAAGGCGTATATGCCTACGAGTACCTGGAGTTTAGCCAATTCCGCGGAAGGCATATCCTGTTCTTTTATTTTGGACAGGTACCAGTAGAAAAGGCCCAGTTTGGGGTCTATACGGGCTACATAGTCCATAAAACCGGCGTCCGCGGGCGACTCGCCGAAGAGGAGCGATGCTAGGTTTTCAGAAAGCCTGACGAAGTTTTGCGTGGCGCTTAGGTAATCGCCCCGGAGCAGCTGGGCAGCTAGCTCGTCAATGGACCCAAGGGTCTTCTCTTTGCGCTTTTCGTCATGCCCGTCCACCCAGGTCTTGCCTACGAGCAGAAGCATGTTATGCTTGAACGCATCGAGGAGCTTTATCCTGCGCTCGCTCAAGTCGCCGGCGTTGCCGCGGAGGTACTTGTGGAACTCGCCGGGGCTGCCGAGCAGGTCGGCTATGCTTGCGGCGTATTCCGCCTGAAGTACGGCGTTGTCCGTCGATACAAAGAGGGGGTAAAGCTCCCGGGCGGCTTTCTCTATGTCAATGTCCGTGGGATCGTCCACGATGTAAGCGGGGCTGGCCATGGCCTTACCATCGCACTCGGGCCCGCCTTTGTCAATCATGCGGCGAGCACGTTGCAATGCCTCCGCGGAACGTGTAGGATTTTAACAGGCGGCATCAGCGCTATGCTGTAATGCCGCTCGAGGAAGGACGGTACAGGACTATGAACGATATAGTGGTGCACGAGGAGGCTAGTTTCGGCTACGGCTTCGTGCCGCTTAAATTCCTCGAATCCGGTGAGGATGAGTATCGGCTCCGCCATCTGCAGCAGCAAAACCCGGTTGCCTCGTATAGGCCCCTGCGTCCGGTCGAGGTGGAAACGCTCATACTTAATGGCAACCGTTGCTCCGACTGGGGCAAGATCATGGTACTCGAGCCGTTTACTCCCTCGCTCATACGCACGAGCGAATTCGCCGGCCTGGTGCGCATAGGCCGCCTCGAGCGCGTGGTGCTCGAGCACCATGACATGATGATACCCGCGGGCATAAGCAATTCGCGCGTCATATCCTGCGATATAGGCGATGACTGCGCTATCCATTCCTGCAGCTATATTGCGCACTACATCATAGGCGACCGCTGTATACTGCTCAACAACGACGAAATCCACGTTACTGACCACGCGAAATGGGGTAACGGTATCCTTAAGGAAGGCGAACCTGAGGATCTGCGCGTATGGCTGGACTTGATGAATGAGGCGGGGGGCCGCTCGGTGCTGCCCTTCGACGGCATGATTTGCGCCGACGCCTATCTCTGGGCAAAGCGCCGTGAGGATGCCGCCCTCATGGAACGATTCAAGGATATGACCCAGGCTTCCTTCGACTGCCGCCGAGGCGAGTATGGCCTCATCGGGGCGGGTTCGGTCTTAAAAAGCAACCATATCATCAAGGACGTGCGCATAGGCGAGTGCGCGTACATCAAGGGCAGCAACAAACTAAAAAACCTTACCATCAAGTCCAGCGAGAACGAGCGCACCCAGATAGGCGAGGGCGTAGAGTTGGTAAACGGCATCGTGGGCTTCGGTTGCCGCGTGTTTTACGGATGCAAGGCCGTACGCTTCGTCATGGGCACGAATTCCGCGCTTAAGTACGGCGCCAGGCTCATCCATTCGGTGCTCGGGGACAATTCTACGGTATCCTGCTGCGAAATCCTTAATAACCTCATCTACCCCGCCCATGAGCAACACCACAACACGAGCTTCCTGGTAGCCGCCCTGGTAAAGGGCCAATCCAACATGGCCGCCGGCGCTACCATAGGCTCCAATCATAATTCCCGCGCCAACGACGGCGAGATAGACGCAGGCAGGGGCTTCTGGCCCGGTCTGGCCACCTCGGTTAAGCACAGTTCCCGCTTTGCCAGCTACTGCCTGCTTGCCAAGGGCGATTACCGCTTTGAACTCGACATACTCTATCCCTTCTGCCTCGTGGCCGATGACCAGTCGCGGGACCGCCTTGAGCTTATGCCCGCCTATTGGTGGATGTACAATATGTATGCCCTGTTGCGGAATGAAGTTAAGTTCACCAGCAGGGACAAGCGCTACTTAAAGACGCAGAACGTGGAATTCAGCGCCTTCGCTCCCGATACGGCGGAAGAGATGTTCCAGGCGCTGGAGCTTTTAGAATTACAGGTGGGCGAGAGCTGGTATGCCTTCAAGGGCAAGGCTTCGCCCGAGGCCGGCGAGGCCCGCGCCAAGGGCCGCGAGCTTTTGACCGGCCCCAAGGATACGGTAGATGCGCTTGAGGTGCGCGCGCGGGGCGCGGAGAACTCCAAGCGCCCGGTTATCATTATCAAGCCGCGGCGCGCCTACAAGGCCTATCGGCACATGCTGCGCTGGTATTCCATGCAGTCGCTTATAGCGTATTTCGCCGAGCGGCCGGACGTCAGCTTCGCTGACGCCGCCGAGATATTGGCCGGGCCGCGGGTACGGGAATGGGAAAACCTTGGAGGGCAGCTCGTGCCGCTCGAAAAGGTCGAGGCTCTGTTGGCCAAGGTTAAATCCGGCGAGGTGAACGGTTGGGATGAGGTGCACGCCGAATACGCGCGGCTATGGTCCGAGTATCCGCTTGAGAAGGCGCAGCATGCATGGGCGACGCTCTGCGATCTGATGGAAGCCCCTGAACTGCGGGGGGCCCAGTTCCTGAAAGAAGTCGAGCGCTTCGTGGACACGAGCCGCTTTATAGAAGAACAGGTATACCTGACGCGCCGCAAGGACTACGCCAACCCCTTCCGCAAGGCCACGTTCCGGGGCGACGACGAAATGAAAGCCGTCCTAGGCACCCCGGAGTCGGCCTCGTTTATACGCTATGCCAAGGCTGAAATGGAGCGCTGGCGAGCCAGGGCGGACGCCCTCCTCGGCCGCCTCGGCAGCCAGGAGGGCTAGGACGACTCGAAATCGAGCCGCGAGCCTACTTGCCGGAGCCGCTGCCCGCTGACTCCGGCATGCCGGGTTTGCTCTCGCCTGTTTTGGTTTGATCCTTTGATTGCGTACGGAGCTGCTCCATAGCGCGTAGCTGTTCGCGTACCATAGCCTTAGCCGCGTCCTCACAATCCCCGGATGAGGCTCCCGCGGCAAGCTTAGCCTGGGTCTGTGTGCGCAGGGCCGTCATCTCTTTGGCGCGCAGGCCGCCCTCGATAGCATCGGACACTATACGGTAGGCGTTTTGCACGCGTACGCGCGCCTGCACCAAGGCTTGGAAGGCTTCCTCGGCGGCGGCCCTATCCTCGAGCGTCGCCTCCAGCCGAATAAGCTTCTGGTCTATAAGGGCCAGCGCTTCTTCCTCCGTAAGGGCTTGCCGCGCGCCTAGGCCGAATGCCAGTACGCCAAGGACAAGCATAAGTAAAGCGATAAGCTGCTTTTTCATCGTAATGCCTCCTGTTCATGCCGTTCTATACCCCGGCGCGCTACGCTTGGTTGCCGACTTTTTTATTTGGTCGGCAGGGTGCTATAGTGTCATGATCGTGCAAGAGGACACAGAAGAGTCTGACGGAAGCATTATTACTCGCGTGCGAGGAGGGGAGCTTGCGGCCTTCCGCCTTCTCGTAGACCGATATGGCGACAGGCTGTACCGCTTCTGCGCGCTCAGGCTCGGGCAGCAAGCGGACGCCGAAGATGCCGTTCAGGATGTCTTTATTCGGGCCTATAAATCACTGAAGACCTACGATGTCGAAAAACCCTTCGTATCCTGGCTCTTCGCCATAGCGGCCAATCGCGTCAAGACCTCGTATGGCCGAAAGACCGAAGCGCGGTTAAGGTTCGATAGAAGCGCCGCGGGGCTTTACGCTGAACGGGAGCAGGAGCTTGAAGCCTCCAGCCCCGAAGAAAGCGCTCTGAACGCCTTGGCGGCGGACGCGCTGCGTTCCGCACTTGCCGGTCTGCCTAAGGATCAGAGCAGGGCCATAGAGCTGTACTATTTCTCCGGCTTAAGCGCGGCCGAAGGAGCCCAATCCATGGCCATAGGCATAGAAGCGTTCAAGTCGCGCCTGTTCAGGGCTAGGAATGCGCTGCGGGCACGGCTAAAAAGGGGGCAACCATGAGGCGGTTGTGGGGGTACTCTACACTATGAAGCGTGTGAAGCCTAAGCGTTCGCTCGGCATTGCCGCCAAGAGCCTCATGCTGCGAGCGGAAGAACGCGCATCGCTCCTCGTAGAGGAAACCGGTACGGAAGAGCGGCTTGCGCTAGCATCCGCGCTGTTTCCCCGCGACCCCGTACGGGCTAGGGAGAGCGCCGAGCGCATTATAGGAGCGCTGGGGCTGCCCAATGCAGCCGCCCCCCGCAAACGGCTACCGCTCTTAGCCGCCGCCGCCCTGGTCATAGCGCTGGCTTCCTCGCTCATAACCCTGGCTGTGGTCGATAGGGCGGGCCTTGTGGAGGTGCGCTTCGTGCTTGCCGCGGCCGACGCGGACAGCGTGGCGCTGGTGGCCGACTTTAACGGCTGGTCGCCTCAGGGCTATGTCCTTCAAAAAGTGGGCGACGGAGATGAGTGGGAGATAGTCGTGACCCTCCGCAAGGGCCGTTCTTATGCGTATAACTTTATTATCGATGGAGAGCGCTGGGTTCCCGACCCGTCCGCGCCGGCGCTGCTAGACGACGGCTTCGGGGGTTTTATGTCGAGCCTGTCATTATGAGGGGGATGCCAATGGCAAGGGTAGTGAGGCCCGAATCCTATGCCCGCGCTCTCATCGCGGCGCTCGCACTCTGTATCGCCCTAGCGCCCGGCTATGCCCAGGGAGGGCCGGCCTCTGGCTCAGGCACCCCGATGCCTTCTCCGAGTCCTTTGAACCCCGATAGGCAGACTAATCCGGACAGCGGTTCCGGCCCGGGTTCAGGCACGAGCGCAGGCGCGGGCGGAGTGAGCGGCGGTTCGAGCGCCCTGAACGATAGCAGGCAAGCGGCGGAGCGCAAGCAATTCCTCAACTGGTTTGTTTCGAGCCAGGAAGGCCTGCGCTTAGCAGCCCATCGGGCGGATATAGAAGCGCTCGCCTATGCCTCCATAGCGGTAGGAGTGCCCGTGGATGCCTACAAGCTTCGTATCAAGGAAGCCGCGGCTAAAGGCGTGGCTCCTCCCGTGGTGCTGGCCGCCCTGCGAGAGGATGCGAGGCTATGGGACGAGCTAGGAAACGCGCTGTCGGATAAGGGCTGGCCCCCGGCCCCTAAGGCCGCGGACCTCTACATTGCAGCGGCTACGGCCCTGCGTAACGGCCTCGCCCTTTCAGTCGTGCTGGAGCTCTTTGGGTGGGCCGCGCCGGCCCGCGCGCAGAGCGAGCGGGTCGGCGCGGTACTGAAAGCCCTCACGCTTATCGTCGCTAAGCTGCCCATGGAAGAGCGGGATGCCGGGCGTTTGGCCCTTGAGCTGGCAAAAGCGCGCTTAGCGGTGGGTCAATTCGATGAGCTCGCGGCGCTTGCCGGGGCGGCGGCTGGCCGCTCCATTGCGCCTGGCGAGTTTGCTCGCGTATGCGTAGAGGTTCTGCGCCTTTCGAAGCCGCTTGAAGAGCTGGCGCGGAGGCTTTCGCTTTAGGCGCTCCTATTAGCTGCAACTGTTTTGGGCTAGCTCGAAATAGAAGCGCGTGCCTCCGCAGCTTTCGTGACGAAGTTGCCCGCCGAGCTGCTCCACCAGGCTCTCGGCCATAAGCAGGCCGAAGCCCTTTGTATACCGTCCGCCGGGCAGACCTGCGCCGTCATCGCGCACGGAGAATAGGAGCCTGCCGTTTTCGGCGTATGCCTCTAGCTCCAGGCTGCCAGGCCTCCCGTCCGGGAAGGCATGCTTTATGGCGTTGGTGATGAGTTCGTTAAGCACTATGCCTATGCCCGAAAGGCATTTAGGCGATATGGGCAGCGCTTCAAAGCGCTTGCGAAGTTGTATGCGTGACGCATTGGCGGCGTTGGCCAGTATGTCGTCAACGATGTCATTAATGAAGGCGTCCAGCGGCAAATCCCTGCCCACGTCGTCTTCATAGATTCTCGCGTAGAGCGTCATCATGCTGTGTACCCTGCCGGAGGCCGCTTTGAGGGCGTCCTTGGCCAGGGGGCTGTCCTCAAGCATATCGGCTTGCAGCGACAGCATGCTCTGCACCATAGCCATATTGTTTTTTATGCGGTGATGCACTTCTTTAAGGAGCAGCTCCTTCTCCCCAAGCGCTTTTTGCAGTTCCTCGTTGCCCCATGCATGAGCGTGCAGGCTCGTATGGATACCCACGATACGCCGGGCGCAGCCCTGTTCATCTCTGCTCAGGCAGCTGCCTCTGGATAGTATCCAGCGCCAAGAGCCGTCCTTGTTTCTCAGCCTAAACTCAAGGGAAAAATCGTCTATGCCGCCCGAGCGGCATGCCAGCGCCACGGCCCGCGACCGCTGCCGGTCTTCGGGATGCATAAGCTCCAGCCAGCCTTCAAAGTTTATGACGGCTTCGGCCGCGGGATAACCGAGCATGCCGAAATACTCGGGGCTGCATAAAACCTCATCGCTAGCGGGATTCCAGTCCCATACGCCGTCCTTAAACGCGCTGAAGGCAAGTTTGATGCGTTCAAGGGCCGCGCCGGCCGTTTCGTCTTCAGAAGGGCCGTACAAGTCGCTGCCGGCGGAAAAACGCGTGAGCAAGGCTTCCCGGCCGCAGAAAGGCAGGGCTAAGCCCTCGTAATAATCGAATTTTTGGGAACCTGATTCGTTTTGTACCATTTTTTGGCCATCCATTACAATTTGAATAGCTAATAATGGACGGATTATAGTTAATTGGCAAGGATTTTTTAGCTGTGGGCGATAGTTTTTTGTCCCTTCAGATAAAAAAAGCCGGGCCTAAGCCCGGCTACATAAAAGCGCGGTTGAGCGTACTATGCCGGATTCTTGGCCTTAAAGTCCTGCATGAATTGCGCGGCGGTTTTTATATGCTCAAGGGTGGACGCGTTATAGGTAGAGAAGCGTATGCCTCCCACCGTGCGGTAGCCCTTGATCTGCACGATGCCGGCCGCCTTCGCGTCCTTGATGAATTTCTCCTCAAGCTCAACGCTTGGCAGGCGGAATACCACGTTCATCCACGAGCGGGCGTCCAGGTCCACGGGGCCTTTATAATAGCCAGACGAGCCGTCTATCGTGGAATAGAGGGTCTTTTGCTTGGCGTCGTTTACCTTGCCCATGGCTTCTAGGCCGCCATTCTTCTTGAGCCAGCGCAGTACCAGGTTGAGTACATAGATGGAAAAGCAGGGCGGCGTATTGAACATGCTGTCGTTGGCGGCAAAGATCTTATAGGACATCATGGTGGGCAGGTCTTCCTTGGCCTTGGCAAGGAAATCTTCCTTCATGGCCACGACCGTTACGCCCGAGGGGCCGAGGTTCTTCTGAGCGCCGGCGTATATCATGTCGAATTTGGAAAAATCCATGGGGCGGCTGAATATGTCGGACGACATGTCGCAGACGAGGGGTTTGCCTTTGGGGTCGGGCGTATAGTGCCACTGGGTGCCGAAGATGGTGTTGTTGCTCGTGTAGTGTACATACTCGGCCGCGGGGTTGAATTTGAGCTCGGCCTGCTTGGGTATGGAGCGGAATAGCCCGCCTTCAAGCTCCATATCGGCGGGATGGCTTATAGAACCGAAGCGTTTGGCTTCTTTGATGGCCGCCTTGGACCAGTTGCCGGTGTTTATATAATCCGCCGCCTTACCCTCTCCTAGGTAATTCATAGGCAGCATCAGGAACTGCGTGCTTGCGCCGCCGGTGGTAAAGAGCAGCTTCCATTCGGGGCCCATGCCCGCCAACTCGCGGAATAGGTCCATAGTCTCGTGGTGCAGCGCGTCGTATTCCTTGCCGCGGTGCGACACTTCCATCACGGAACAGCCGGTGCCGTTCCAGTCCAGCATATCGTCGCGCGCCTGTTCCAGGACTTCTACCGGTATGGCCGCGGGGCCCGCGCTAAAGTTGATAACTCGTTTCATGGCTTGCTCCTTTTTGCGCCGCTTACTTGCCGGCGTATTTCTTTACTCGGTCGGTGATGCTGTCGCCTAGGCGTATAAGGTTCTCAGCCGTGCTCGCGCCAAGATGGGGGGCGAGGAGGGTGTTAGGCGCGCCTAGAAGCGGCGAGCCTTCGGGCGGCTCTTTATAGAACACGTCGGCCGCATAACCGGCCAAAGCCCCGGATTTGAGCGCCGCGGCCACATCCTCTTCCACGACTACCTGCCCTCGGCAGGTGTTAATGATGCGCACGCCTTGTTTCATCGTCGCTATGGTAGCGGCGTTGATCATGCCCTTGGTCTCGTCGGTAAGGGGCGTGTGCAGGGAAATGAAGTCCGCCTGCGCGTATACCTTGTCTAAGCTCATCATTTCGGCGGCGTCGCTGGCATTCACGTACTTGTCATACGCTATGACGCGCATGCCGAAGGCTTTGGCGCGCTGCGCCACTTCGCGGGCTATGCGCCCTATGCCGATGAGGCCGAGGGTCTTGCCCAGCAGTTCGCTGCGCTCGAGCTCTTTCTTGAGCCACTTGCCCTGCTTCATCGATGAGTCGGCGGGAGCGATGTTCGCGGGCATGGCCAGCATCATGGCAAAGGCAAGCTCAGCTACCGCGACGCTGGAGGCCTCGGGGGTATTGTCTACGAGTATCCCCTTGCTTTTCGCGAATTCCACGTCTATGGTGTCCACGCCGACGCCGCCTCGTATGATGTACTTAAGCTTGGGGGCCTTTTCCATCATGGCTTGGTCGACCTTGGTCTTGGAGCGCACGATGAGGACTTCGGCCTCGCCGATGCTTCCTATATCCTGGCTCACGGCGCCATAGGCCTCGAGGCGTTTGGGCAGATCCGCCGTAAACGCGTCCGCTAAGAGAATAAGCATACAACCCTCCTTTAAGGTTTATACCATGCTAAAGGTCGTGCTTAGGCCGCTAGGCCTAACATATGGCCAGTCTTGAGGCGCTCCCCGATGCCTAGGAGCCTGATGATGCGTGAGGACGAAAAAAAGGCATCGTATGAGGTTGCGAGCGTGACCGTCCGCCAATCTTAGCATGAAGGCGGGGAAAGTCAAGCGCAGTGCGCTTCAGCCCAGCTCTACGCCGAGCAGTCCAGCCATTTCCTGCGCGTCTTTTCGGAGTCGGTCTCTGGCGGCAAACGGTACGCTGTCTATCATAAAGCTTTGGCCGTCTTTAAGGCGCAGGATGAGCCTGGCTTGCGAACCGCGGGGCATCTTATCGGGCGCGGGCAGCGTACGCTGGTCTACCTGGCCCTTGGCAAAGAGGTCTATATCCATGCCCGCGATCTCGTCAAAGCTGAAGGAGGGCCCCTTGGCTAAGAATACCAGCCCCATGCGCCCCTGTACGGTCCTATCCTGGCTGTTGAATATCCAGCGTTCCTCGTACAGGGCACCCAGCGCCGGCAGGGCCACGAATAGCCAGCCAAGGCCTATACCCTCGGCCGTAATGGCTCCCATGGACACGATGAGCGCTATCGCGCCAAGAACAATACGATACGGCAGGCCTATGCCGTAGGATATACCCAGCGTAACGCCGGCTTTACTGAGTCTACTCAGGCGGAGAGAAATAGTCATACCAACCTTATATACCCTGCGGCTTGGCTAGGCAAGCTCAACCCAAGCTTGCCCTGGGCCTTGCCGGCTGTTAGAATAAGGCTATGCCGCGCATCATCGCTCTACCGCTCGTGTGTATAGTAGCCGCCTTTAGCCTGAGTATCGGCGCTTGCGGCAGCGCCCGGCCATCGCTGCATCCGGACGAACCCGCCCCCCCGCCCATTGAAGAGGCGCTGGAGCCGCCGGCAGCCGCCGTATACGAGCTTAACGTACCCGAAGGGCCGCGGCAGGGCGACCCCGTGTTCATAAGCGTATCGTCCGGGGCGCAAGGCGCTTTCCCGTCGCCGGCCGCGCTTGCCGCCATGGGCCTAAGCCTGCGGCTGCGCTACGCGAACGGCTCGTTAAGCCCGGCGGCCCCGCTCGTGGCGCCGCCGCCGCCGAGGCGGGCTGTCTCGTTAGGCGGCAGCCAGGTCCAGGGCTCAGGCCCCTCGGCTAAGCCCACAGCCAGGCCGGTTGAGCTTGCCAAACAATCCCTCATAGTCGGCTTTGGAGCGCTGGGCATAGCCACGCGCGCTCCGCTAGGCCCGGCTAGCGCCCTGCTCCTTCATGGCGACCGCGTTCTTGCGGAGCGGGACTTTGTCATAGCTCCACGGCAGTTCATCGCCGAGACTCTCTGGCTCGATCGCGGCCTTACAAGCATACGCGCCGACCCCGACCCGATAAAAACCGAACAGGCTGAGCGTTATCTTAAGCTTATAGCGACGGTTGATCCCTCCGCGGTGTTCCTTAATGAGGGCTTCGTGCGCCCGGTTGCGGGCAATAGGCGTACCTCGCTCTTCGGTACCAGGCGGAACTTCCATTACTACGGCGGGGGCGAGGCTTTCAGCGAGCACGCAGGCATAGATTACGGTTACCCCGTAGGCACGCCCATAGTGGCCGCCGGCAGAGGCAGGGTAGTCATGGCCGAAGACCGCATTGTTACCGGTCTTACCGTCGTCATCGAGCATCTGCCGGGCGTCTATACTATCTATATGCATTTAAGCCGCATGGATGTAGCGCTTGGCGACCTAGTCGAGCGAGCCGCGCCGATAGGCCTCCTTGGGGCTACCGGGCTTGCCACCGGGCCCCATCTTCATTGGGAGCTCCGGGTGCTTGGCGTGGCCAGCGATCCGGAGGCCTGGATCGGGATTGACAAAGTTCCCTATTTCCGTACAATAAACGCCACGATTGAGGGGAGGTGATTCAATATCAGCCAGATTATCATTGACGAGACGGAGCCTCTAGAGAAAGCCATTAAGCGCTTCAAGCGCATGGTCGAAAAAGAGGGCATCATCCGCGAATGGAAAAAGCGCGAATACTTTGAGAAGCCTTCCGCCATCCGCAGTCGTAAGTATAAGGCCATAGAGCGCAAGCTCCAGCGCAAGACGCGCAAGGCCAGAGAAGGCAAGAGCTACTAAGAGCCTTCAAAAGTCCTTTCAAAGGCCTTTTTAAGACCGTTCGGACTCGCTCCGGGCGGTTTTTTTATTTCCCTATACTTGACGGATACGCCGTTCGTGTCGAATAGTGAGCCGATGAAAGTAGCCCAGAACTACATACGGCACCATGATGTGAATGCGGAAGGCCATCTGGCCCAGGCGGTCGTGCTCGTGCTCATTGCGCTACTCGGCGTATACGGCATAGGCGCGGCGCGACTCGATGCCAATGCCCTCATAGACGGCCTTGGCATCATTGTCGTGCAGCCTGATATCCTTATTAACGATTATGTGGAAAAAGCGGGCCTTGGCGCCGCCTTCCTCAATGCCGCGCTCTGCGCGCTGGTAGGCTATGTGCTGCTGCGGCGCTCCCGCGTGCTCATATCGGGCCCCGCTATAGCGGCGGTGTTCACCATAGCCGGTTTTTCACTGTTCGGCAAAAATGTAGCCAATATTTGGCCAAGCATACTCGGCGTATACCTTTTCTCCGCCCTGAGCAAACGTCCCTTCGCCGAGAATGTGTTGGTGGCTTTGTTCGGTACCGCGCTGGCCCCGCTCTCAAGCGAACTTGCCTTTGGCATAGGTTTAGCGGCGCCTTGGAATTTTATCGTAGCGCTGGCGGTCGGTAGCGCGGCCGGTTTCTTCCTGTCGCCCATAGCGCGGAGCGCCCTTGATTTTCACCGCGGCTATAATCTCTATAATATCGGCTTTGCCGCCGGCTTTATCGGCACCGTAACCCTGTCCTTTCTCAAGGCCTTCGGCATTACCCTGTCCAGCGGCGGTTCCTGGGCCAGCGTTAACCCAGGCTTTATCGTGCCCTTTATGCTCCTCTATTTTCTGGGCATGATGGCCGCCGGCGCCGTTATCGACCCGCAGTGGTATTTAGGCTACAAAGGCATAGTCGCCTCGTCCGGACGCCTGGTAAGCGACTTTGTCCGTTCCTACGGGCTGGGCGCCACGCTCTTTAACATGGGTACCATGGGGCTCATAGGCATGGCGGCCGTGTTTATAATTGGCGGCGATTGGAACGGACCCGTCGTCGGCGGCATCCTTACCCTGGTAGGCTTTGCCGCTTTCGGTAAGCACCCGTTCAACGCGCTCCCGCCCATGATAGGGGTAACCATAATGGCCATGCTGAGCAATTATGGCCTCCGCACCCCCGCGAGTCAGCTCGCGGTACTCTTCTCGGCCACCCTTGCGCCTATAAGCGGCGCATACGGGCCCTTCGCGGGTATAGCGGTCGGCATGCTCCACCTAGTCCTCGTACAGACCGTCGGGGTTCTCCATGGAGGGCTTAACCTCTATAATAACGGCTTCGCCGGCGGTATGGCCGCGGGCTTGATCGTGCCTATACTCGAGTGGATGCGCGAATGGAGGCGACATGAAGTTTGATGCGGTCCAGCTTATGCGCGTGGCGGAAGAGTTGCTCAAGTATTTCTACACGAAAGGCGCTAGGCACGTAGTCCTATCCTATGATTTTGGCGCCGATCGCTCCTTCTGCGCCGCCCACGCCAAGGACATAGTCCTTGCCTCTGACGACGAGGAATTCCTCCGAAGGGTATTCGACGGCCCCGTACAGCCTGAGGTGGCCAATTACTACGGCACCCTGGCCGGCAGGCGCCGCGACGAACTGGAGATGGAGCTGGTGGGCACCATGGTAGAGTTGGATGAGCTGTCCTGCGAGCCCGGCCTTGGCACGAGAATACTCGTCAGCAGGCGTGAAATGGAATACCGCTCATCGCATGAACACTAAACCAATCGAGGGGGGCGGAGGCTTACGATGAAACGCATATCCGCTTTGAGCATAAGCGTACTGGCGATAGCGTCCGCCTTCTGCGCGCTTGCCTCGCTGTCCTCCTGCGTGCGTGAAAAAGGGCAGGGGCAGCTGGACACGATCGCTATTCGATCGGGCTCGGTTGAGCTGGTCGTGGAGCTGGCTAGGACGCCTGAGGAGCAGCAGACAGGCCTCATGCATAGGACCGCGCTTGCCGATGGCCGCGGCATGCTTTTCGTGTACGAGAGCGACCGGCGCATGGCTTTCTGGATGAAGAACACCCTTATACCGCTGAGTATAGCCTTCATAGGATCTGACGGCGTCATACGCGAGATACGCGACATGGAGCCCCGTTCCGAGGCGACGATAGAGGCCACCCGCTATGCCCGCTATGCCCTCGAGGTGCCTCAGGGCTGGTTCAGCCGCGCGGGACTTGGCGTGGGTGACCGCTTTGTTTTTCCGCCGGGTTTCCCCGGGCCTTAACCCGAACTATGGCGGCCCCGAACCGCGAGCCTCAGCCGCCCTTGTGCCTAGGCGGCAAAAATAGCTATTATTGATCTCAGGAGTTCCGTATGTTCGATATATATACCATAGGAGCCGACGTCCTGCGCCAGAAGGCCGCTCCCATAGAGGATTTTTCTCCAGAACTGGCGGCTACCGTACAGGACATGTTCGCCACCATGAAGTGGGGCAAGGGCATAGGCCTAGCAGGCCCTCAGGTAGGCATAGCGCAGCGCCTGTTTGTCGTGCAGATAGACGAGGGTAAGCCCCTCGTGTTTATCAACCCTGAAATCGTGGCCACGAGCCCCGAGCTGTCCGAGTACGAAGAAGGCTGCCTGTCCATACCCGGCGCCTACGCCGAGCTTTCACGGCCGGCCCTCCTGCGCGTCCAGGCTTATAACGAGCGCGGGCGGCGCTTTAACCTTGAGGCGGACGGCCTCTTAGCCAGGGTCATACAGCACGAGCTTGATCATCTGAACGGCATACTGTTCACCGATCGCCTGCCTGAGCGCATGCGGGACAAGGTGCTCAAGCAATACGAGAAGCGGATGAGGGCTTAATCGCCGTGCGGATACTCTTCGCCGGCAGCCCGGACATAGCCGTACCGTCTCTGGAGGCTCTAGCGGGCGCGCACGATATCGTGGGCGTGCTTACGAATCCGCCTTCGCCCAAGGGGCGCGGCCTGGCATTGAGCCCCACGCCGGTGGCGGAGCGGGCGGCCAGCATCCTGCCGGGCGTGCCCCTGCTCGCCCCCCTGAAGCTGGGGCAGGCTGAGCGCGAGCTGGTACGTTCGCTTGCGCCCGATATACTGGCGGTGTATGCCTACGGGCGCATATTCGGCCCCAAATTCCTCGCGCTCTTTCCACGCGGGGGCATAAACGCGCATCCCTCTCTGCTGCCCCGCTGGCGCGGCTGCGCGCCCATACCCTACGCCATCATCAGCCGGGATGAGCGAACGGGGCTCTGCGTGCAGCGCGTGGCGCGGGAAATGGACGCAGGCGATATACTAGACCGCGTGGAACTATCCTTGCGGGGCGACGAAACCACGGGCAGCCTAAGCGCATGGGCCGCCGAGGCAGGTGCTGCCGCCCTCCTGCGCGTGCTCGCCGCGATAGAAAGAGGCACGGAGCGGGCCGAGCCCCAGGACGCAAGCCAGGCCAGCTACTGCGCGGCCATACGCAAGGATGACGGCTTGATTTCCTGGGACGAAAGCCCGGAAACGCTCTATGCTAAGCTTCGGGCCTATAGCCCCTGGCCCGGTGTTTGGACTACCATGAAGGGCGAGCGGCTATCCATACTGGGCATGGAGCCATACGATGGCGGGGCCTTTGGCGATGCGGAGCCGCCAGGCGCCGTGCTCCGCATGGACAAAGCCCGTGGTATACTGGTAAAGGCCGGCAGCGGCGTACTGGCTTTGACCGCGCTGCAGCTGCGGGGTAAAAAAGCGATGGGCTTTAAAGATTTCTGTAACGGCGTACGCGGCCTTGAGGGCCTGGTTCTAGGCGCCTGAATGACGGGGCCGTAGAGCCTTCGCGAACTTTGTTAGCTTGGGAGTTTTTCCATGGATATACGGTCAGTCTTTGGCTTTAAGAATTTCGATCAGCTCGATCCGCACCAGTACAAGGTAACGGTACTATCCCTGGTGGGCGTTATCGTCATCATGGTGGTGTCGGCTATACTCGCGTTTTTCCTCGCCCTGCGCGGAGAAGAGAAGACCCTCGTGCCGGATGTGAAGGGCATGGAGCTGTCCTCCGCCTTAATCAAGCTTCAGGACAAGGAGCTCTACCCTAAGCTATCCCTGCGCTTTTCGGACGACCCCGAAACCAAGGGGCGCATACTCGAGCAGGAACCGCTGCCCGGCGCTATAGTGAAGGCCGGCAGGCGCATTAATATCGTGGTAAGCCGCGGCGCAGCCCAGGATAGGGTAGGCGACTATATAGGGCAGAATATAGACGAGGTTAAACTGCACCTGCAGACCGTATTCGCCTCGACGCGCCAACTCATAACCGTGCGGGAACCGCCTATGTTCCTCTACGACAACAGCCCTGCCGGAACCATACTCCAGCAGGACCCGCCTTCTGACACCGAGCTGTCCCAGGCCATAGAGCTGTCCTTCGTCGTGTCGCGGGGGCCGGAAAAGGCTAAGGTAAAGGTTCCCGACATGCTCGGGCTCGACCTGAAGAACGCCGCTCTCCAGCTTGAGCGCGCGGGCGTGAACTTCAGCTTTACCACGCGTTCCGCGGAAGGCCGGGAAGCGCCGGGGAGCATCGTATCCCAAATGCCCGCTCCCGGTACCCTCCAGGACCCGGCGGAGCCGGTTATCCTGGTGTACGCCTTGCCCGCCCCGGCGAATGGCCTTGTGGCAGGCCTGTTTAGCCAGGAACTGCCTGAGTATCCCTACCCCCTGCGGGTGGTACTCTACGCGGAGAGCCCCAATCGCAGCAGATCCATCCTGATCAGCGTCGACCATCCGGGCCGTTCCTTTACCCTGCCCTACAGCCAGCCGCAGGGCACCGTGCTTGAGCTTCAGGTGCTCAACCGGGTGGTAGCCCGCTACGAGGTGGGCAGATGAGCGCGAAGCGCGCCGCCCTGGCAAAGGCGGCGCCAAGTTATGCCGTTGAGATCGTTCGCATGTCCCTGTATGACGTAGGGCGTTCCATAAACCTTAAGAAGGCCACAGAGCTCCTGCCGGGCTCTCCGGGCATGCGGATTATGCGCCGCCGCGATACGCCGCAGTCCCATATGATGCCCACGCCCTTGTGCGTGGACCTGCGCTCCGGACCCCAGAAAACCACCTTCGACGACAATGTGGAAGGATTCTCCGCCATGGCGCGCATATACGACGAAGGCGTTATTTCTGTAGTCGCGCGCCTCAAGCTCGTGGCTAGCATTGAGGAGCTCCATGGCATAGAGGAGCGAGCCGTATCTTCCACTATACGCAACCTCGATACCTATAATGACGAACGCTACAAGATCATACTCGAACAGCTCCTGCCTGCCATCAGCCAGGACCACTACGACACCGAGCGCATGGAGAAGGAAGACTATACCGCCTTTTGCTTCGCCGACGTAGGCATGTCGCCCTCAGATTTCCTCGAGGCAAACGGCAAGGCCCTTACCACCCTCATGTCAGGCGAGCCTTGGAACGCGTCCATACATCTATCCCAGGTGCGCAAATCCATGTCCAATCCCTATTCGTATAGCGAGAACGACCTGGCAATCTTCGACATGGACAAATGCGTTATCATAGATAGCGAGCGCGATTATGAGGATCTTCTGCTGATAACCGAGCTGGCCAACTATCAGTTCCTTGAGCTCCGTACCCTTGATCGCCTGCTCGACCGCTGGCTTGACGAGGCGGAGGACGACGTAAACGCCTTTTACAACAAAGTCCCCCGCAACGTAAAGAGTAAGCGCAAGCGCACTATACGCTCGGGCGCTCTCCAGCGCAAACTCGCCGTCATTCAAGCCCTGCGCCTGGACGCGCTATTCATCCTTGAAAACCTTGAGAACAGTTCCAAGATCATAGGCGACTATTTCCTGGGCTCGGTGTACGAACACCTCTGCGGCATATTCAATACCGCCGGCTGGACCCGCTCGGTAGAGCGCCGCCTTGACGCCCTGCAGAACGTGTATGAAATCGTAAAGGGCGATAAAAACGAGCGCACCATGCTCGTCCTTGAGATCGTCTTCATTATCGTGTGCATCATACCCATCATACAGTTCGCCCTCGGCTAGCCCGAGGCGACCTTGCCCAAGCCGGCCCGCTCTGCTAAAGTAAAGGCTATACGGTCAAGGAGATACCCATGGTTATACTCACCCTCAATTGCGGCAGTTCGTCGGTAAAATACCAAGTCTATGATTGGGAAGAGAAAAACGTCCTGGCAAACGGCATAGTCGAACGCGTGACGCTGGGCGACTCGGTCATAAACCATAAGGCCCCCGGCATCTGCGAATTCGTTCAGGAGCACGAGTGCCCCACCCATACGGTGGCCATAGAGCTTATTCTGAACACCATAACGCATCCCAAATACGGCGTGGTAAAGGACATGGGCATGATAGGCGCCGTGGGCCACCGCATGGTACACGGCGGCATGAAGTTTGCCCGCTCGGTCCTCATCAACGACGAGTCGCTGGCCACCTTCAAGGAACTCATAGACCTGGCTCCCCTCCATAACCCCGCCAACATCATGGGCCTCGAAGCGGCGCGCGCCGTGCTCCCCAACGTGCCGCACTGCGCCATTATGGACACCGCCTGGCATCAGACCATGCCCGAGTCCAGCTTCATGTATGCCCTGCCCCGCGAATGGTACGAGAAATACCAGGTGCGGCGCTACGGCTTCCACGGCACCAGCTTCCTCTATACCGCCAAACGCGCGGCCGTCCTCCTAGGCAAGGACCCCTTCGAAACTAACCTCATCATTGCCCACATAGGCAACGGTTCCTCTATCAACGCCGTCAAGAACGGCTGCTCCTACGACACCTCCATGGGCATGACCCCACTTGAAGGCCTCGTCATGGGCACGCGCTCGGGCGACCTGGACCCCGGCATCATCTTCCACATGATGAAGCGCGGCGGCCTGCACGCCGGCGAGGTGGAGAAAAAGCTCAACAAGGAATCCGGCGTGCTCGGCCTTACCGGCCACTGGGCGGACCGGCGCGATATAGAAAAGGCAGCCGAGGGCGGCAACCATGCCGCGCAGCTCGCCCAGGCGGCGGAGAGCTACCGCATAAAGAAATACATAGGCGCCTACTACGCGGCGCTCGGCCGCGTGGACGCCATAGTCTTCACCGCCGGCGTGGGCGAGATGGGCCCCATAACCCGCGAGCTGGCTACTACAGGCCTCGAGGAACTGGGCATAAAGATAGACCTTGAGAAGAACAGCAAAGCCAAGTGCCGCAACGCCGAGCTGGAAATCAGCGCCAAGGACAGCAAGGTAAAAGTGTACGTCATACCCACGGACGAAGAGCTCGTCATGACCGAGGACGCCTACGCCCTCATGAACGGCAGCTACGACGTGCACACCAACTATACCTACCACTTCCAGAGCCCCGGCTACGTGAACAAGCAGCGCGCCGAGGGCCTTGAGAACGACCTCAAGAAGAAGCCCTGGCTTGCGGACATGATAGCCCTGCCCCCAAAAAAGTAAGCAAGGGCGTTGCCCCGCGCCGGCTGCGCGGGGCCGCGCTCTACGCGAGTAGTCCTCGCCCCGAGGGGCTCCGGGCTACTCGCTCCGATCGCTAACGCGCGGAGCGACAACGCGCGCGACTCGTAACCTTTCAGGAAACGCCAAGCGCGCGTTGTTGCCGGTAAACTCTTCCCCCTGCCCCAGCCCGAGTACGCGCGCCTCGCCTTTTCGGTTGCCACGGTACGGGCGGGACGGGTATACTCGGCATACTATGAATATGCACGATTTCGACCGCTGGGCGCGGGAACTCCTGAGCGTGGATCGCTTCCGCTCGGCCGACGATTCCCTTAACGGCATACAGGTGGATCGCTCGGATACTCCCCTGCGCAAGATGGCCTTTGCCGTGGATGCCTGCCTGGAGACCATACGGCGCGCCAAGGAGGCTGGAGCCCAGGCCCTCTTCGTCCATCACGGCCTGTTCTGGGGCAAGCCGCTGCCCCTCAGCGGCTCCCTTAGGCAGCGCGTCCTGGAATTGCTCAATGGCGACCTTGCGCTCTACGCCTGCCACCTGCCCCTGGACGCGCATCCTGAGCTTGGCAATAACGCCGTGCTGGCGCGCATGCTCGGCCTAAAAAACATAGAGCCCTTCGGCGATTACCATGGCCTGGCCATAGGCTGCAAGGGAATTTTTGACACGGCCTTGAGCATGGACGAGGTGTTGCGGCGCGTATTGACCGCCGGCGACCCGCCCCGCGCGCTCTATCCCTTCGGCCCTGAGCGTATACGCAGCGTAGGCATCGTGTCCGGCGGCGCGGCCTTCGAGTCGCTGCAGGCCATAGAGCAGGGCTTGGACCTGTACCTTACCGGCGAGCCTTCGCACTCAATCTATCATACGGTTATGGAAGAGGGCCTGAACGTCATAGCCGCGGGCCATTACGCTACCGAGGTACATGGCGTGCAGGCGGTCGCCGAGCGGGCGGCCCGCGAACTGGGCATAGAGACGGTATTTATCGAATTCCCCACGGGGCTCTGAGCGGCATGGAGGCGGCATTTGTCTGCTACTAAAAATTCAAGGGCGCTTGCGCCTTTCGCGTTGAGTGCGTTTATAGTGGCGGCCGATCAGGCAAGCAAGCTGGCCGTGCTAAAGGCTATACGTCCAGGCGATATAGCCTGGTCGGCCTTCGGCGATTTTTTCTGGCTCGTGCACCACAAGAACCTCGGCGCGGCCTTCAGCATGGGCGACGGCATGCCATCATTCCTCCGGCTCCTCATGCTTATAATCATACCCCTTGCCCTCCTAGCGGGTTTAATAATCTATTACTTCAAGACCGATGATTTCAGCCTCGTGCAGCGCTGGAGCATAGGCTGTATCGTGGGCGGCGGCCTTGGCAACCTTATTGACCGCATATGGCGGCCGGAGGGCGTAGTGGATTTTCTATCGTTTAAATTTTATGGACTCTTCGGGCTTGAGCGCTGGCCCACCTTCAATGTAGCCGATATGGCAATAGTAGTCGGCGGCCTGCTCATACTGCTATCCATGTTTTTGCCCGACTCTCATGGCGCGCTTAAGGGCGGCGGCTCTACCGCGGCGAAAAGCAAGCCTGCCGTCAAGGCCAAGGGCCCCAAGCTAAACCAGCGGCGATGAAGGAGCAGGCGTTCGCGGCTCTACGATTCGCCGCCTCGGCGCTGCTTGCGGCCGCGCTTACCGGCGCGTATTTCGTCGCCCTTCTTACCCTGTGGGGCCTCATGGCGGCGCCTTTTGTGCGGCTGTCCTCGGCCAGCTTCGTCATAGCGGCGGCGCTCGCCTGCGCCGCATTCCTAACGGCCCTTACCTGGCTGCGCTGGCAGCGCAGTAAAAAGCGCCGCCAGGAGCGGCTGCGGCCTTAGAGCGCTATAGTATCCAGGGCAAGCTCGGCCATGGCGCGGAAGCTCGTCTCCCGCTCGGCGGAGCTCGTGGCCTCGCCTCCCACGATGCTATCGCTTATGGTCAGTATGGCCAGGGCCTCGGCGCCGAACTTAGCCGCTAAGGTGTACAGTTCGGCGGCTTCCATCTCCACCGCCAGCACGCCGAAGCGAGCCCACAGCTTCCATTGCTCAGGGTCCTCGCCGTAGAACGAATCGCTGGAGAGTATGGGGCCTACCATGGCCTTGAGGGAGCGCGCCGTCGCTAAGCGGTAGGCTTTTTCGAGTAAAGCAAAGGATGCGCTCGGCGCGTAGTCCATGCCCCTAAAGCGCAGGCGGTTCACGTTGGAGTCGGTGCAGGCGCTCTGCGCGAGCACGATGTCCCTCAGCTTGAGCTCTTCCCGTATGGACCCGCAGGTTCCCACCCGTATGAGCCGCTTAACCCCGTATTCGCGCAAGAGCTCGTTTACGTATATGGAATGGGATGGCATGCCCATGCCCGTGCCCATGACCGACACGCGCTGGCCTTTATAGCCGCCGGTATAGCCGAACATGTTACGAACCTTGTTAAAGAGAACGGGATTCTCAAGGTAATTTTCGGCTATGAATTTTGCCCGCAGCGGATCGCCGGGCAGGAGTATTGCCTCCGCTATGGCGCCCTGGGATGCCTCAATGTGTACGCTCATGATAGTCTCTCCTCGTGTATCAAATCGCCTCGGCCGTGTAACGCAAGGCGCTTAGCTTTCTATGAAGGGCTTGGAAAGCAGCTCTGCAATTGTCTTTCCGTACTCGGCCAAGAGCTTGTAGTGTTTGTTCGGCAGTATGTACATGCTGAGTGATTTGCCGTCGGCAAGTATCAGGCGTAATGCGCAGCTGCCTTTGGCTATGCCCATGCTCACCTTGTTGTAGGGGTCGGAGGCCGAGAGCGATGCCGCTTCGGAATCAAGTTCTATGGACGCAAGCTCCGCAAGGTCCACGGCCCAGCTCTTCGCCAATATGAGTATGCCGAAGCGCCGCCTGAGCTCCCCGCGGCCGCGGTCGAATATCCAGCGCTCCTCGTTCAGGGCCGCCAATCCTATGACTATGCCGAACATCAAGATAAAGGGCGAGCCGGGCTCGAGCGTTGCCCGAAGCACGAGTATGAGCACGAGGCCGAGACCAAGGTACAAAGCGCGCGCCACGGGCGCGAGGCTGAGCTCTACGCGCTCCGCGGAGGGCCGCGTCAGCCGCGGAGGGAAGCTGAGAAAGCTCATGCGCTCTCCTTGGCCATCGTATGCAGTAGGGGGCCAAGTTCAGGCAACAGGCGTATCGTGGGCAGCCCCGTAGACCCATGCCTGCCGTCCTGGTCTATGAGCAGGCCATGGCCCCCGCGCTCTTTAAAACCCTGTACGTAGCGGGGCACGTCATCGATGAAGAGCGTCTCGTCCGGCCCTGCGCCGCAGTCCCCGTGTACCGCGGCGAGCACGCGGTCTATGGCCGCGCGGTGCGGCTTGCCGCGCAAGCCATTGAAGCGTATGTCAAAGATAATGCGGAACTTGCCTTCTATGAGGAGCCTGCGCAGCACGCGCTCGGCGTGTTCCATAGGCGCGTTGGTAAAAATGTATTTATGCTGCGGCAGGGAATCTAGAAATGGCCCAAGCTCAGGGTCAGGATTCAGCGCTTCTTCCTCTCCCTCAGGATGCACATAGGCAAAATACGCGTCCGGATCGTTAAAGCCGTATTCGGCCATGAGCCATTCAAGGGTGGTGCCATAAGCGGGCATGCGCTCGCGTCGCAACGCTATGGCAGCCTCCACGCTGAGGCCGGTCAGGCGAGCGGTATAGTCGTTCATGCGCTGGATAATATCGTCTTCCATGCGTTCGCTCGCCGGATAAAGGGTGTTGTCAAGGTCAAAGAGCAGGGCTTGTATCATAGCCTAGTCATACCACAGCGGGGGGCATTAGGGTAAGTACGCGGCATGCTCGTGCAGAAAGCAGCCTTATTCCCGCTCATCCTGCGACAACCGTATATAGTAACCCGCGCAGGACTCGAATTCCTCCATCCTGTCGCTCAAGACTTTTAGCCGGCCTGAAGCGCGATCAAGGTCGCCATTCTTGCTAGCGTCTTCCAGTTCCTTGGCAGCGTCGCCCAGGGCCTGAGCGCTGAGGTTCCAGGAGGCTCCCTTGATGGAATGCGCGGCCT
This sequence comes from Spirochaetaceae bacterium UBA5200, assembly GCA_002412825.1. Lineage (GTDB taxonomy): Bacteria > Spirochaetota > Spirochaetia > Treponematales > UBA12059 > UBA5200. Next base: position 243,912 of record DHVU01000019.1, on the reverse strand, counting down.
CGCGTACGGATTTAGCGTCGCTGGCCGCTATGGACGCCTCAATTTCAGAAAGCTGGGTCCTGGTCTTGGTGATAAAGCGGCCGAGCAGGTCTATAACGGTGCTCCGCTTGCCCAGGAAGGTGTCCACGAGAGCGGTAAAATCGAATACCGAGGCGTCCCAGAGATGCCGTTCCGATACCGGGGCCGCAGTCTGCGGCGGCTCTTCTATGGCAAGGCTCTTGTTTGCCCAGAAGACCAGCATGGTTTCAAGGTCTTTGCGCTTGAAAGGCTTGACCAGCACATCGTTCATGCCCACAGCTATGCATTTATCCCGCTCGCCCTTAACGGCGCTAGCGGTTACCGCGATAATGGGCTTTGAATAGCCGCGCAGCCGCAATTCCCGCGCTGCCTGGTACCCGTCCATGGTGGGCATGAAAATATCCATGAGTATGAGGTCATAATCGTTCTCGCTGAAGAGCTCGAGGGCCTTCTCGCCGTCCGACGCCACCGCCACCTCGCAGCCAAGCTTTTGAAGCAGGGTTTTAAAAAGCTCCTGATTTACCAGGTGGTCCTCGGCCAGCAGTATGGAGAGGCCAAGGCGCGGGCTGTCAACCGGTTTTGCGGGCTCCGCCTCGGAACTCTGTACGCTGTCGTCGTCAGCCGGAGGCAGGTCCACCTCATCGCTCAAGGCCAGCCTGAGCACTTCATAGAGTTCATCCGGATCTATGGGTTTAGCCGCATAGCCGTTGAACCATTGCAAGAGCTTCATCTTAGCCTCAGGACCTATAGCGCCTTCAGGCGCTATGAGCACGAGCCTGGTGGCGTTTATCATCTTGTCCGCGGTTATTTCGGCTGCCAGGCGCCAGCCGTCCATGCCCGGCATGTTCTGGTCTATCAGGCAGGCGGCGTAGGGCTTGCCGGTGGCGGCTGCGCGCTTGAGCGCGCTTAAGGCCTCTTCTCCCGAGAAAGCGCCGTCAGCTATGAGCCCGAAGCCGGATGCCACGCGTATGCTGTGCGCAAGCGCAAGGCTGTGGTCGTCCACGATAAGCACGCGGGCGGGGTAGGGCATATGCCTCGCGTGCGGAGGCATGCTGTAATCGGCGGATTTTAGCGGGATCTCGAAGCCGAATACGGCGCCTCGCGGCCTGTTGGGCTCATACCAGATGGCGCCGCCCATAAGCCCCACGAGGAAACGCGATATGGCGAGGCCCAGGCCCGTGCCCCCCTGGGCCATAACGCCTGCGGCGCCTTGCGTAAAGGGCGTGAAGAGCTTGGCCTTAAGGCTCTCCTGTACGCCCGCGCCTGAGTCGCGGACGTTCACCGCCAGGAAGGGGCCATCGTCTTTTTCTAAAAGGCGCGCTTCTACGATGATCTCGCCCGCTCGCGTGAACTTCACGGCATTCTTGAACAGGTTTACGACTATCTGCCTGAGCCTGCCGGGGTCGCCCCGCACGACGCGCGGTAGCGCTTCGTCGATATCGAGTATCACTTCCAGCTCTTTCTTGTGGGCGTCGAGTATGATGAGTTCCACCGCCAGGCGCAGTAGGTCCCGCAGATCGAAATCGGCCGTTTCCAGGTCCAGCTTGCCTGCCTCTATCTTTGAGAAATCCAGGATGTCGTTGATAAGGCCTAGGAGCACGTCGGCGGAGAAGCGCACGGTGCGTATATAGTCCATCTGTTCCTTATCCAGCGCCGTATCTACGAGGAGCTCGGTCATGCCCAGTATGGTCTGTATGGGGGTGCGTATCTCATGGCTCATAGTGGCCAGGAATTGGCTTTTGGTAATGGTGGCTTTTTCAGCCTCTTCCTTGGCCGACACCAGGTCGCGTTCGCGGAGTTTCTGGTCGGTAACGTCCTGAAAGGCGCACCAGAGCCAGCGCTCGGCGTGCGCAATGCCGGCGGTAGAGAGGGGGCAGAGCGTTGTCTTCAGCCAGAGCCTGCGGCCGCCGGAGCTGCGCACGCCGCTTTCCACATGGGCTACCTTCATGCGGCCGAGCAGTATCTCGGTTACGTAGTAGGAGTACTGAAACGAGTCCCGTTCCTGGAGCCAGTCGAAGAGAGGTACGGACAGCTTATCGGGCACGAAGCCGGCCAGCTCTAGGAAGAGCTCCTCGAACGACTGGTTCCACAGGGCGGGTATGCCTTGCTCGTTGAGTATTATCGTCGCCTGGCTCGCCTGCTCGAAGGCGGCCTGGAATATTCTTTCGGGCAGTGCCATCGCTGTCCTCCGGGCTTTAGAAATTGGCTTTTAGAATTTCCAGGGTTTTAACCAGTATCTGGTCAGGCTTCAAGGGTTTTATCAGGTAGCTTTTTACCCCTGATTGAAAGGCCTTGACCACCGCCTCGCGCTGGGTAACGGCCGACAGCACGATTATGGGCATTTCAAGGTCCTGCGCGTGCAGTTCGGCCAATACGCCGAAGCCGTCAACTTCAGGCATGCGCAGGTCCAGGAACACCAGGTCGAACACCCGGCTCCTCACCGCGTCTAAGAAGGTCCTGCCGTTGGAGAAGCAGGTAACCGTAGCCTGAATGGAGCCGAAGGTGGTCTTTAGGAGCTCCTGAATGACGAAGTCGTCGTCTACCACGGCTATCTCAAGGCCGTTGCCCAATTCCCGCGCCTTGTCGGAGTCTATGGCTATGCGGGTTTTCTCGGTATCGAAGTTGAGGGTGAGCGATTCCATGCCTCCGCTGGTGCGCTGAGGCGTCAGTATGCGGTCGGTGATGATCGATGCTTTATCCTCAGGCGCGTCCGCGGCGCGGGTGGCCTCCGCCACGAGACCCTCAAGCGCGTAGTCCAGCGACGACACCACCTCGAGTTCGGCGAATTCAGGGCGGCCGGCCACGAAGTCCCGCAGGAAGCTCGAGCGCGACAGTATTTTTATGTGGCGCGGTTTGGCGCCGGAGGCGCTTATGACGGAGAGCAAAAAATCGAGGTTGGGGCCATCAATGAACGAGAGCTCCATGTCGGCGAGCATGAGCAGTATACGCGGCTTCTGTATGCCGTAGAGTTCAAGCAGTTCGCGTATCTTGAACTGCAGGAGATCGGCCTTTTCCCGGTTTATGCCGCGCGCTATCTCGATAAAGACTATGTTGTCGTTCACGTGCGCTTCTATTATGCAGGGCGTCGTGTCCACGTCCACCCGCGTGCCGGTTATCTCTTCAAGGGTCTGGAAGAATGAATCCATCTTGATGGGCTTCATGAACACCTTACGGATGTTGAAGCGCACGAGCTCAAGCAGCCTGCTCTTGTCTATCTTCTGCGCGGTGAGTATGACGGGTATAGCGGCGGTGTTAGGATTGCGCGCCTTCTCCTCGAGTACTTCCGTGCAGCTTTTTCGGCTCAGGTGGTAGTCCATGATGATGAGGTCGGGCGGGTTGTTGCGCATCTTGGCTATGCCGTCGAGGCCGTTTATGGCTACTTCGACGATCAGCCCCGCGCGGCCCAGCCTGGTTTTAAAGTAATCCCTGAACAGGTCGGATTCGTCTATTACCAGCACGCTTTTCTTAGGCATGGGCGGCCTCCGCGTTGAGCAGCGACAGGGGCTGCCCCGTGGCGTCAAGCGCGTCGCGGTATAGACTGCCTTCGGGGTCGACCTTGTTGCGTGAAGCTACGGCCTGGGCCGTGGGCAGATGCACGAATTCGTTGTTCACCATGCCTATGAGCACGCGGGTCTTGCCCGCCATGGCCGCGTGCACCGCGTTCGTGCCCAGGCGCTCGCAATACACCGAGTCCGTGGGGCAGGCGGGCGAGCTCCGCACTATGTAGCTCGGATCTATGTACTTAAGGTTAATCTCCCTGCCGCGCCTGGCGAAATGATCCTTGATCTCATCCCGCAGGAAGGCTCCAATGTCGGCCAGCTTCTTGTTGCCCGAGTCATCCGCGCCCGCCTTTGCTTCGAGGAGTTCCTGCCCCGCGCCTTCGGCCACCACGATAACGGCGTGGTTCCTGCGCTCGAGCCGCCGTTCCAAATGGGCAAGGAGGCCGTTCGCTCCTTCAAGGTGGAACGGCGCTTCCGGTATGAGCACGAAATTCGCTTCGTGGGTCGCAAGGGCCGTATGCACCGCTATGAAGCCCGAATCCCTGCCCATGAGTTTTACCAATCCTATGCCGTTTATTGACGAATGAGCCTCGGCATGCGCGGCGGTTACCGCCTCGGTGGCCTTGTCCACCGCGGTTTCAAAGCCGAAAGAACGGTCTACGTAGAGCAGGTCGTTGTCTATGGTTTTAGGTATGCCTACGATGGCCACCTTCAGTTTGCGCTTCTCTAGTTCGTCGGCTATGGCCAGCGCGCCTTTTTGTGTGCCGTCCCCGCCTATGGTAAAGAGCACCGTAAGGTTGAGGCGCTCAATGGCGTCGACGATTTCCACCGTGCGCTCGCCGCCGCCCCGCGACGTGCCGAGTATGCTGCCGCCTATCTTGTGTATATCGTCGACTATATCGGGATCCAGCTCTTTTATGGGCAGGGCGTATTCGGGTATGAGGCCCTTATAGCCATAGCGTATGCCTGCTATGCGCCGCACGCCGTAGCGGTTCCACAGGCAGCGTACCAGGGCACGTATTACGTCGTTAAGGCCCGGGCAGAGGCCGCCGCAGGTTACGATGCCCGCGCGTACATGCGCGGGATTGAAATACAGCTTTTCCCGCGGCCCCGCTTTTTCAAGGCTCAATGGGGCGCAGGCCTTGCCCCCAAGGCTAGAGCCGGTCTGTATGGTGTCTTCGTCGGCAACGTAATTTGCCATGGCGTCGCCTATGGTGCGTGAAAAGATAAGCGGCGAGGGTATGGAGCAGGGGCCGAGTACCGGTATGGCGAAGCTAGTCGATTCGAGCATGGTATCCTTTCACTATCGCTTATGGCTGTCTTAATCGTATATCGATAGTATAGTCGCTTTTAGTATATCCTGCAATTTTCCCCACTACTCAGTATATTGCTAAACATGTAGGATAAAATTGTCGAAAGGACTTATGCCAGTACTTGTCTACTTACGCCGATACTTATACTGATGTCTATCCGTACTCAAGAGACCCTAGCCAGAGTACTCATGATCCTTCTTCCGTTTGACGCGGCTTTCAGCTCGTCCGCGCCGGCTGCCACGTTAGCGCCTCGGAGGCCTCAGCTTCTTTGGAGGAGTTCATACGGCCAACCATAGCGTTTGGTATACGGTTGGGGCTTTTTTGACGATGATATAAAATTTAAATAATGCTTAAACGAGGGCGGGGCTTTTGCATTGCGTCGCTCAATGCGCGACACTGTATTAAGGAGTAATCGATGGCAAGTACCGTGCCGGTACTGGTGGCGATAGCGGATCCGCAGCAGGCCGAGTATGTGGCCGAAGCGCTACGCGAGCAGGGCAACCAGGTGATCATAGCCAAAAACCTCATAGAAGTTGATACCGCTATGGCCGAGGTACGCGCGGCTGTCGTCGATACGGATTTCTCCGGCGGCGCGGTAGCCGATTGGCTGTCGCTCTGGCCCGTGCCCGCCGTGCTGGTGGCCGACCCCGATTGCGACCCTTCTAAACTGGCTAAGCTTTGCGCCGATGAGTCGAGCGCGTTCATACTCCGCGACGCGCACGGGCGCTGGATAGACTTCATTCCGCAATTGGCCCGCAAGGCTATAGCGGTGCGCGAGAGCATCGACCGGCAAAATTCCACTATCATACGGGCGGAAAGCAGCTATATGAACCTGCTGCGGGTAATGCCCGACATCGTATACGTGCTGGACGGCGACGGCTATTTCGCCTACCTCAATGATACCATCAGCGAGCTTGGCTGGAAGCCATCCGAACTCCTAGGCAAGCATTTCGCCGAGATCGTCCATCCGGACGACCTGCCCGAGGTAGGCCGTTCACTCGTGCTCAACCGCTTCCAAGGCGTGAGCACCGGTCCTAGCCAAGCGCCTAAGCTCTTCGACGAGCGGCGCTCCGGCGAGCGCATGACCCGCGGCCTCGTGGTGCGCCTGCGGCATAAAAATCTGGACGAGTGGGCCCATACCAAGGTGGACGCCTGGGGCGAGGTAGCCTCGCTGGGCGTGAATCTGCCTGAGTTCCAAGGCAAGGGCCTGGGCACCGTGGGCATCATACGCGATATAAGCGAGCGCAGGATGGCGGAAAAGAAGCTTAAGAGCGAGCTTGAAGCCAAGAATGTCCTCATCAAGGAAATCCATCACCGGGTCAAGAATAATCTGCAGGTGGTATCAAGCATTCTGAGCCTGGAGAGTTCCTGCGTAAGCGACGAGGATGCCCGCACGGTCTTTACCGATTGCCAAACCCAGGTTCATTCCATGTCGTTGGTACATGAACAGATCTACCGCGGCAGCTCGCTCGAAGAGGTGGACGCGGCCGCGTACCTCACGCGCCTTGCCGAATACCTCGATAGCGTGCATGAGGGTTCCTTTAAAGGCATAGAGCTTAAAGTTAGGGCTGAAGCGTCGAACCTGGCGCTGGACAAGGCCATACCCCTGTCGATAGTGGTAACCGAATTGGTATCCAACGCCTATAAATACGCCTATCCGGACGGCCGTACGGGAACTATACGCATAAGCCTTGAACGCGAGGGCGCTTACTATGAACTGCTGGTGGAGGACGACGGCCTCGGCCATGAAGCGGGAGCCAAGGGAGGCGCGAAGGCCAGGGAAGGCCTCGGGCTTGAGCTCGTGGCGGCTTTGGCCCAACAGCTCGGCGGCTCGCTTAAGCGCACGAGCGGCGAGGGCACCCGGGTGTCGCTACGCTTTCCCTGCGCGGCTTCCGCCTGAATGCTCCCCTAGGGTCGAGCGGTAAGCGCGGATTTCAGGGCCTTCTCATCGTCCATGAACAGTCTTTCGTCCGGGGCTAGGGCTAAGCCCGCTTTCAGCACGGCCTGTGCCTCGTCGTAGCGTCGGGCGTTGAAGTGCGCCGCGAAGCGGTTATGCGTGTCCGCTACCCAATTGGAGCGCGCCGTGGCGGCAAGCCCCTTGAGCTGCGCTATGGAAGGGTAATCGCCGGCCGCTTTCGCCAGCGCGTTCCACGCGGCCAGCCAACCCTCGCGCTTACGCAGCTCGTCCGCCGCGCGGGATACTATGGCCAGTATGAACTCCTGCCGCTCGGAGGACGATACCACTCCCGCGACGTAGGCGCGTTCAAGCTCGGCCAGGGCCTCATCGCGCCCCATCGCGCTTACATTGTCCGCCAGCAAGGCTAGGCGCGCCTGCATGCCCAGGGCATCCAGGTCGGCCAGCGAACCATAGTAATCGGCCACGCGTCCGAGAAACAGAAGCGCTTCGTCCCAGCGCTTGGCGTTGAGCAGGGTGGCTGCTATGTTATGCGCGCGGTCGCCCAGATACTGCCGCGAGGTATCGTCGTCCATGTAGGCATGGGCGTCGACGGCCAGGGCCATAGCGCCCAGCTGGTCGCCGCGGCGCTCGGCCAGGGTAGCGCGGTTAAGGGCGATAAGGCCAACGAGATGCCGGTCGCTCACCTGCGAGCGCCTTTTATAGTCCGAGGGCGGCACGTAGGCATAGCCGGTCGTCCTTCCGAAACTGTCCAGGAACTCTTTCTTGCTGCCCGGGTCAAAGCCGTGCTTGTTGGTCGTTTCCACGTCTATAAGCCTGCCGTCGCCAAGGGCAAGGGCAACGAAGGAATGGTCGGTGGTTACGATGCCCAGCGGCCTTAAGCCCGCCTCTTTGGCCAAAAGCAGATAGAGCACGGATGACGATACGCAATTATAGCGCCCGTCCAGCACCGCCGCGTCCAGGGTTGATTCTAGCTCCACGTAACGCTTAAGGAAGCGCGCGTGCGCAAGGCTTAAGAGCGCTTCTCCAAGGGCATATTCGTCCTGGAGGCTGGAAGCGAGCGAACGGGCCTCGGCTAAGGCGGGCTCGAGCGCAAACCTGGTAGCCTCGACGCGTAAGTTTCCTGAGAAATGCAGAGCGGCCGACAGGAGCGTAGCGCCGGCGCTATCGGCATTGAGCAAGGAGCCTATGGTAGCGCTTGGCGCTAAATTCGCCTCCGCCAACTGGCTATAGCGCTGCTGGCCATAGGCGGGCAACAGGGGTCCCAGGAGCCCCAACGCGCACATGAAGGCATACATACGGTTCACGAAAGAGCCTCCTTGCGGATAGACGGCCTTACCTGTATTATTGTAGCTGCGCTTATATGATAGTCCATACCTTTCTACAATACTCGTAAAGGGCCTTACGTTTCAATCTATTTTCGATATATTAGATAAAGTATATGTACGCAAGCGCGTACGAGCAGCTTTCGGGAGGAATGTGGATGGATGATCTTATTGATTTAGTGATAGTTGGCGGCGGCGCCGCCGGCATGGGCGCGGCGCAGTATGGCGCGCGCGCCAATCTTCGCACTGTTTTGCTCGAGGAGATGGCTCCCGGCGGGCAGGCTCTGCTCATCGATAAGCTTGAGAACTACCCGGGCTTGCCCGCTCCTGTAGACGGCTATACCTGGACGGAGACCATGCGCAATCAGGCCGAGGAATTCGGCGCTGAAATACGCTCTACGAGCGTGTCTTCCATTCGGAAGGATGGCAAGGCTTTTATTATCGATACGAGCGACGGGCCTGTACGGGCAAAAGCGGTGATACTGGCCACGGGAGCCAAGCATCGCCACCTGGACGTGCCGGGGGAGGAAACGTTCGCCGGCCGGGGCGTGTCCTATTGCGCCACCTGCGACGGCCCTTTCTTCAAGGGCAAACCCATGCTTGTGGTGGGCGGCGGCGACGCGGCCTGCGACGAGGCTATGTTCCTATCCAAACTTGCCGATAAGATCATCATGGTCCACCGCAAGGACCGCTTCAGGGCCCAGAAAGCGCTTGCCGACCGGGTGCTCGCCAACCCGAAGATAGAAATGCGCTGGAATACCGTGGTAGACGAGATAGTAGGCTCGAGGGCGGTTGAGAAGGTGCGGCTCAAGAACCTGCAAAGCGGGCAGCTTAGCGAGGAGACCGTGGCGGCGGTGTTCGTGTTCGTCGGCTCCATTCCGCAAACGGGTTCCATAGACGAGAGCATAGCCCGCGACGAGAGCGGCTCTATCATTACCAATGACCGAATGGAAACGAGCCTGCCCGGGCTATACGCCGTGGGCGACGTGCGCGCCACGCCCTTCCGGCAGGTGGTAACGGCGGTGTCCGATGGGGCCGTGGCCGCCCATTGCGCCGCCCAATATATAGACGAACTTGAAGGCCATAGCTATATCTAAGCTGGAGGTACGGGGCGGATGAAACGCCAACGCAGCTCAGGGGCATCACTACTCGGACTAAGCCTCGGCGTCCTAGCCCTGCTGTCGCCTCTGCTCTTTGAGGCCTGCTCTCCCGCGCATGCGGGCAGCGCCGGCCTGAGCTCGGCCTTGGATGCCGATCCCGTCGCCCCGCCTTCCCTCGCTGCCCTGCCTGAAGACTTCCTCGATGCATCGTCATTTTGGACCCTTGCCGGGGCAAAAAGCGACGCAGGCGCGCGCGCTTTGCTGGCGGACATGAGCGATGTGGAACGCCTTGGCCAGCTCTTCATGCTATCGTATGGCGGCGACGAGCCTACGGCGCTGCTCTATGCCTGGATACGTGAGCGAGGGCTCGGAGGGGTAAAAATCTTCGGCTGGAATGGCGAGGATACGCGTAAGCTCTCCAGTTCTATACGCGCTATTCAGGATGCCGCCCAGCTTGGCCCGCACGACGTTCCGCCCTTTATAGCCACCGATCAGGAAGGCGGCTGGGTGCGCCATGTAAAAGGCGGCACGAGCATAACGCCGGGCAATATGGCCATTGGCGCTTCCGCCTGGGTAAGCGATGCCTACCGCAGCGCCTTATACATAGGCCGCGAGCTGTCGGCCTTGGGCGTTACCATGAACTTTGCGCCTACGGTGGATCTGGCCACCAGGCCGGATTCCACCATTATCGGCTCGCGCGCCTTCTCGTCCGATCCTGAGGCAACGGCTATACTGGCCGCAGCGTGGACCCGCGGCATGGCCGATTCAGGCGTAGCGGCTACGGCCAAGCATTTTCCCGGCCACGGCGACACGGCCCTGGATTCCCATGGCGTGTTGCCAATAATAAACATCGACGAAAAGACGCTCTGGGAGCGCGAGCTGTTGCCCTATCGGCTGCTTGCCGCCGAGGGAGTGCCGGGCATTATGAGCGGCCACCTTGCCTTCCCGGCAATAACCGGCAGCAATGAGCCCGCATCCCTTTCTCCTCGTATGATACAGGGCATCTTGAGGGAGCGCATGGGCTATGACGGCCTCGTCATTACCGACGACCTTATGATGAACGGCGCGGCCAGTTCCGGCGGCCTTGCCGATACCTGCGAGCGCGCCATACGTGCGGGCAACGATATTCTTATGTTTTCACGCACGCTTGGCATGAATGACGCCGAGTGGACCAAGCTCCTTGCACTGTACCGCCGCGACCCGAGTTTCCGCGCGCGCGTGGATGAATCGGCCCTGCGCGTGCTGCGCGCCAAGCTTGACTGGCTGCTGCCGCGCGGCGTTCAGGGCATACGGCCTATAAGCAATCCGGAAGAGGCCTTTAGGCGGCCTGAGGCGCGGGCTTTTTTCCAGGAGCAGGCGCAGCGCAGCGCAACGCTTTTAGGCCACCCAGAACTTCCCGCTAGGACCGGGGGCCGCCTGCTTATAGCCGGGCAGTTCTCCGATTTTTTTGCTGAGGCCGGACGGGCCTTCCCCGGATCCGAAAACTTCAGGTTCTCGTACCTACCCGGCGAACGGGCCGTGGCCGAAGAGCTGGACGCGTTCAAACTGCGCCTGCGCGCCGCCGATGGGGTCGTGGTGTGCGTGGCCAATCCCGCGAGCGCCTCGTACGCGCGCGAAGCCTTAAAGGCGGGCAAGAAGCTCTTCGTCGTATCGGTGCTCAGCCCGGTATTCGCCTCTGAGTTCGCCGCCGACGGCCTGGTCGTCGCCGTATATTCCTATGCCGCCGAATCGTTCAAGGCCGCCTTCGGCGTCTTAAGCGGGCAGAACGGCGCTATCGGGCGCCTGCCCGTTTCGGACTAAATCCTATGCCGGGGCCGGACGCGGCGCCTGTTCCGCTATGGCGGCGCGCCCGCCTCGCCGACGGCCCTGCCATACAGGCGTACCTCATAGAACGAGAAAGCCACGCCGCGGGCATAGCGGGCCGCATACGCAGAGAAAGCGGCCTGGCGGGTTTACCCATACGGCCCGGCGGAATCTTTGTATCAGGTTCGCCCGCTATTGAGGGCTTCTGCCTGTTCACCGCCGGCGCCACGGTCTTTCCCCTTGCCGCCGAGCCCGCCGTAAGCGCATCATTTGGCGGCTTACGCAGGTCACGCACCATACGGGCTTTAAAACCCTCCAGTTGCGTGGGGCTCGACCACCAGGTGTCCGCGCTGGAGGAGGCCCTCTCCTGGTCCCCCGCTATACAGAATCGCTATAGCATCATGGCCTTGGAGGCTTCCGACTATAGGCCAAAGCGCGGCCCGCGCGGAGCCTACCTAAGCTGCCGTGCTACAGTCGAGGACCTTGAAGAATTGTCGGTCTTAGCGGGACTCTACGATAGGGAGGAAGTGCTTACCTATCTCCATAGCTATGACGCGGCCGCGAGCAAGGCTGGCCAGCTGCGCTCTCTAAAAACGCAGATCGTATATCTTATTCGCTGGCAGGGCCGCGTGGTAGGCAGGGCGCAGACCAACGCGCGCGCCTGGACGAGGGATCAGCTTGGCGGCATATACGTGTTGCCGGAGTTCAGGGGGCTGGGCATAGGGCGGCTCGTGGTGCAGGCCCTTATAGAAGATAGGCTGGCGGAAGGCAGGGGGCTCAGCCTCTTCGTCAAGGAATCCAACGCGCCGGCTCTGGGCCTGTACCGATCCCTGGGCTTTAAGGATGAGGGCTCGTACCGGGTAGACTACTTCGCTTAGCCTGCCTCGGCGAGCGCTAGGCGGCTCAGGCCTCCGATGGGCTCTGCTCCTCTGCCCAGAACTCGCCCCTGAAGCAATAGTGCGGCTGTCCGGCCACATAGAGCTCGCCTGACTCGAGCCATTGTACGATTACCTGGTCCCGGCCCAAGGCCACGCTCGCCTCGCGTTCGGCGAAATCCGCCTTATGGGCGGCGGCAAGTCCGGCTCCCGCAGACAGCAGGGCATCGCTGCCGTAGCCGCGTATCCTGAGCATTTCCCGAGCCAGCACGGCTACATCGACATCGGCGTCGCCGCCCGTCCTGTCCGCTGTCCTGGCCCGCTTTCGGGGCAAGGGGCCGTCTATGAGCCTGAGCGTCAGCGAGTACTCGCCGAGCCTAACGGTGCTGCGAGTGCCCTCTGCGCGTACCTGCGCCACGCCAAGGCCTATGCTGAAATTCCTTGAGTCTAATACGACGATATCGTGGAGTCCCTCGCGCGAGCTTATCTGTACGCTTTCTCCCACTATCTGACCCATATCGAAGAGCCAGCGGGCTATGCAGAGCAGGGCGGAAGGAGAGAGCGGGCATACGCGGCCCTTCCTGTCCCAGGCGCGGGCGGCGTGGGAGCCGCTCAAGCGCTCCAGTACGGCAAGGCCCTGAGCCCCGCAGCCGCGCACGGTACTGCAGAGTTCGCGCGCGGCCGCGGACCAGTCGGGATCGGCGCCCTCCGCGCCTACGCGGTCTATGAGTATCCAGGCGGCGTCAGCCACCCGCAGTTTGATAAAGCTCAGGTTCATGCCTTAGCTTAGCGCGCGAAAGGCCCCATAGTCCATAGACTATGCTAGAATGAGGCCATGATGGGGCAAGGGAGACTAATCGAGTATCCGGCCGCCCGGCGCGTGTGCGGCATAGACGAGGCGGGCAGGGGACCCTTAGCCGGGCCGGTATGCGCGGCCGCGGTCGTGCTTGCCGAAGGCTTTCCCCTTACCCTGCTCGGCGACTCTAAGGCGCTGGGCAAGGCGGCGCGCGAGCGCGCGTTCGCGGCTATCGTTGAACGCTGCGACTACTGCGTGGCCTGGGCCTGGCCGGCGGAGATAGACCGTTTAAACATACTGCAGGCCACTATGCTGGCCATGGCTAGGGCCTATGAAGGACTCGGGCAGAGGCCGGACCTGGTTTTGGTGGACGGCAACAGGACGCCTGATCTACCCTGCGCCCGGGAGGCCATCGTAAAGGGCGACGCGAAGATACACGCTATCATGGCGGCGTCCATACTGGCCAAGGTGTCCCGGGATAGGGCCATGGAGCGCTACGATTGGCTGTATCCCGATTACGGCTACGCGCGGCATAAAGGCTACCCCACGGCGGAGCATAGGGAGGCGTGCAGGCGCTTGGGGCCTTCGCCCATACAGCGCCTGAGCTTTCGCTACGACAAAGCTTAGCGCAAAGGACTATTCGTCGCGGGGCCGGGCCTTTTTTACGGTGAGGCGCTTGCCCGCGGGTTTTGCGGGCGTTATCTCGGGGCTGGGAGCGCCTATGGGAACTTTGGCGTTCGTGCGCAGTACGCGGCGCTTAGGTTTGCCTTCTGACTCGGGAAGCAGCGAAAATACCTCGCCTGAGGAGCCGTGGGTATTCGGGCGGCGGGCCTTGCCCTGTTCGCCTTCGGCCGGACGCTTGCTCTGGCTCCGGCGCGCCGGCTTAGAGCCCTGGGCCTTCTCCATGGCCTCAAGCGACTTCTCAAAGGCCTTAAGGAAGTCCTGCAGGCTTTCCTTGAAGACGACTATGGAGTGTCGGTCGAAGCTGGTGCCGCTTTCGTCGGGCTTGCTCTCTACGATGGCAAGAAAGAGGTCGCCGAGCCTATTTTCCTTTACGTTAAAAAAATAAGTCCTGCCTTCACACACCATCCTGGTGGAAAAAATCTCGCCTCGAACGCCCATACTGTCTCCCGTGTTAGGGTACGCTGCGGGCCGTGGACTCATGCGTGAGCCTGGGCACCCTTCCCTCGTACTGATTGGTGGATCTTCGCATATAGTAGCGCTTCTTGCGTTATTGCGCAAGGTCCGCGGCGCGCACCCAGGCGCTATGCGCCGATAATAGGAGTTCTTCGTGGCGCTTGTCGCCGCCGCGCACGTCGGCCATTACCCTGAACACGGGCTCGGTACCCGAACCGCGCATCCATAAAAAGGCTACGGGATCGTTCTTCTCGTCCCGCAGGCTAATCTTAAGGCCTCCCGCGCCAGCAGCGCCGAAGTCCTGCCCCAGTTCCCGCTCTTCCATGCCGAGCGAGGCGCTGGCGCTCCAGCTGAGCCTGCCAAAGTCGGGGGCAAGCGCGGCGGACAGCTTAGGCCAGCCCCGCAAAAATTCTTTGCCATAGCCCAGTTTAAGCGCTGTATGGTCACGGCAGCCTACCTTGAGAGCGGCCCTTTCCTCGAATACGCTCGTGGTGGCGAAGGGCGGCAGGCTCGTTATCACATCTGCCAGGCAAAAATCATCGGCGTAGGCGGCCTCGCGGCCGGTATTGCGCAGCCAAAGACGATACGGGCCGGGCACCCCGTCCTTGTCGCGCAGGAATACGAGCTTTAGGAGGGCAATAAGGGTATTGATGGGGTCGCGCACGGCCGCCGGATGGGTAATAACGCCGCCGTTGGAGCCTTCTCCTAGGATACGTACCGTCCAGCCCCGCTCGCGAAGCGCGCGCGCCAGCCCCACCACGTTAGCCTCGCCGGTCTCCACGCGGAAAACCGTAGCGCCGAAGGCCTTGGCTATGTAGTCTATGCGCATGCTCGTAGCGTCGTTGGCCACCACCGCGACGCGTTCCGCGCTGCGGCCGCTGAGCAGGCGGCGGCGCTCGAGCTCGGCCAACTCGGCGAGCACGGCAAGGGCAAAGCTCTCCTGCGCCTCAAGCGCGCGGGCCTTTCCCTCATGCTCGTCCCAGGCCACGATATTGCCGCGGTCGCCGTCGCAGTCCGGCACGTAGCCGAAGAGGTAGCCCGGGTCGCCCCTGCGGGCGGACGTAAGCTCCGCCTTGCACTGGTCCAATGACTCGCCCTCGGGCACGATGCGGTGGGCAAAGTCCCGCGGCCTGGCATTTATAAGGCGGACGCGCGCGCCAAGCCCGGTTAAGAAGTCGGCGTCCAGCGACAGCGAGCGCGCGGAGCCGTTCATTTCGGCCACGATGCCAAGCTCGTGCGCCCGCGCCGCGGCGGCAAGCTCGTCAAGCGCGCGCTCCTGCTCATCGAGATGAGCGGACGCCCCCGCCACTTCGCGGGTAAAGAGGGTATAGTCTGAGAGCGCTTTACGCTTGTTCAGGGAGCAGCTGGCGAAGGCGGCTGCCAACTCGTTCGGCGCAACGCTCGCGGTAAGGGCGGCAAGCCGCTCTATATCCTCGGCCGCGCATGCGCCGTCGCTCAGGCGCTTGATGAGGAGGGCTGCTTCCTCGCCGGGTATGACCCCGCCGTCGGTATAGCCGAATTTCACGCCATTATGGCCTACAGGATTGTGGCTGGCCGATATGTAGCAGAACGCCGAGAGCCTATCCGGGTGTTCGAGGGGCAGGCCGCCCGAGCGCCTTGCCCAGGCCATAATCTCCGGCGCGGCAAGCATGTACGCGTAGCGCACGCCAAGGCCCTTGGCTAAGAACACCCGCTGCATAACATCGGCTATGGCCGGTCCGCTGTGCCTGGTGTCCAGGCCTAGAGCCACCATGGGTTTCGGCCCCGCGTCCGTGCGCTCAAGCAGCCTGGCGGCAAACACGTCGGCCATGCGCGCCGCGGCGTAGAGCCGGTCGGGACCAAGGGCTTCGCTCGTATCCTCGTCGGAAGCGCCGAATACGCCCCGCCAGCCCGAAGCCGAGAGTATGAGGCTGTCAAAGAAGGCTCTGGCGCTCTGTGGGCTCGGCTTAACGGCAAAGGGCTGGCTATAGGGATCGCCTATGGCCAGGTTGGTGGAAGGGTGAAACATCATGCTCATGGGCTACCTCGGGACGTATCGTGCTTATTCTACGGGCAATTGCAGGTTGGGCAGGTCGAGCACGGAATCCGCCGCGCGCCGGTTTTCTTCCTGGATGGCTAGGTATACTTCCTGGCGGTATACCTTTACGCTGCGCGGCGCTTCTATGCCCAGTTTAACCTGGTCGCCCCGTACTTCCACCACGGATACGACTATGCCGTCTCCTATCACCACTTTTTCATTGGTTTTTCTGGTGAGTATGAGCATGGCTTAGGCCTTGGAGGCGGATAGTTCCGCCATTATGTCATGCTTAGTCTTCCATCGGGGATCGGCCTGAGGCAGCTGCACGCCCTTCCTTGAGGCCTTTCCTATGACTATGGGGCCCATCAGGTTGGCCGTTACGGGGCTGCCGTCCGTCGGCACGGTAACCAGGCACAGAATAAGCGCGTCCTCGGGGCTTGAAAGCCCCAGGGCCGAGGATAAATCGTCCTGGACGTCCACCGCATAGTCCGCGCGGAAGAGGAAGGGATCGACCAGTATGAAGGCTAGTTCGGGCAGATCGATGGACTGCAGGTAGAAGTAGGGCTTCTGCGGCGCGTCGAGGAGGGCGTAGCGGGTGAATTTCTGAAAGCCTATGAGGCCTTCAGGAAAATCTATGACCTGTCTGTCGTCGAGCTCTATCTCGCCAAAGGCTTTGGTGCGTAGCTTCATTATTCCGTCCAATCTGCCTTAATCAGCGCAGGAAGTCAAGGAGCGTCTGGGGCAGGGTCTTGCCCGCCATGCGCAGCGAAGCCTGGTGGGCGTATTCCATCATCTTAAAGTCGGTGATCGCCTGCGCAAAATCCAGGTCTTTTTCCGCCGCAAGGAGGGCGGTAAGGTCCGGGATTTCCTTGTTGAGCCTAAGCTTAGCCGATTCCAGTCGCTCCATCATGGCGCCTGCTTGCGCGAGCCGCCTGCCCATATTATCCATGCCCGCGTCTATGCTTGCCAGGACGCGGCCGCCTACGTCGATATGGTCGCCCTTGTAGAGCGCGTCGCGCAGGGCTATGACGCTGTCAAAGAGCGAGCCGCCCGATACCCTGGCGGTAGTAGCGTAGTCGGAGGGCACGCGCGAGCCTGATAGTATGCCCAAATCGGCTAAGGTGCTGCCGCTTACGCCGTCCTCGAGCCGTATGCGCTTAGCCTGGCTGCCTTCGAGCACGAGCGAATTGCGGCTGGGGTCGAGGGATGCCTTGACCGCGGCACCCGAGTCGTTGATCTTGGCTATTATCGTCTGCACGGTATCGCCGGGCTTCAGGGCTATCTCGTGGCCGTCTATGAAGAGGCTCGTGGCGTCCATGACGCGGTAATTGGACGCGTCCACGCCGCCGCTAATCCGCTGCCGCTCGGACCAGAATACTTCGTCGCCCGCTATATTCATGGGCAGGTACGCGCCTTCGCTTATCTCGGCCTCGGGGCTGCCGAGCCCGCCAAGATACTCTACGCCTACGGTGGTAGCGGCACCCGCTCCGGCCGCGTAGCCCTGAAGCACCTTAAAGGGCTCGGTGCGCGCCTTGTCCCCGGCGAAGAGGAAATCCCCGTCGGGTCCGCGCGCGTTGGCCAGGTTGACGATCTCGGAGAGCAGCTGGTCGACTTCCACCGCCATGGCGGCGCTGTCTTCCTTGGTAAAGGTGCCCGTGGCGCCGGTTACCGCCAGTTCGCGTATGCGCTGCATGAGGTCCTGGGTCTGCCGCATATAGCCTTCGGCTATCTTGGAGCGATCCAGGGTATAGCGCACGTTTTCCTCGTAGCGCTCAAGCCGTTTAGTGAACGAATCGTAGCGCACGGAACGGGCTGCGGCCAGCGGATCATCCCGCAGGTTCTCGAAGCGCTCCTGCTTGTTCATGCGGTTGGACATGGACGCCATGGCGTCTTCCCGGCGCCGCATCCAGTACTGCATGTCGTTATTCATCATGTCCGTGCTTACTCGCCGCATACTATATCCTCCACGTTGGCATCATCGGGTAGCGCTAAAAGCCTTACACGCCCATCCTGTTGATTATGGTGTCGAGCATCTGATCGAAATGGGCTATGAATTTCGCCGAGGCGGCATAGCCGTGCTGGAACTTGATCATGTTGGCCAATTCCTCGTCTATGTTTACCCCGGATATCGATTCGCGCATGACCGATAGGTTTTTGGCTATGCGCGACTGGGTTTCCGTCATGCGGCCGGCCCGCTCGCCCTCAAGGCCTATACGAGCCACCGCGTCGGCGAAATAGTCGTCGAAGGTTGCCTCGGAGCCCACCATGACCGCCGACGTGCGTAAGCGCGCTATGGCCAGGGCGGCCGAGCCGTCGCCCAATTCCGCGGGGCGGCCGTTCATGCCCATGCCGGCGGCTATGCTGTTCAGGTCGCGCTTTACCTCGCCGGCTATCTCTATCCAGCCGGATGGATGCGCTATCGGCGCCACGGCGAAGTCCGTGCCGCCTGCGCGCAGGGCAAGCACCGCGTCGGCGCGCTCCCAGGTATAGGCGCCTTCCGCGCCTGAGGCGGCTAGGAGCCCCGCGTACCCGGCAAGGAATTCCCCGGAATCCTCCACGTGCCTGATCACGAAGTCGGGATCGGCGCCAGTGGCGCTCGCGGTAGCCCTCAGTTGCAGGCTGCCGTTCGCGCTGAGGCGGGCGGTGACTTCAGAGCCCGACACGTTGATGCGCCGCACCAGGTCGGCCACCGTGTCGGTTGGCCGGTAGGCTATATCCACGAGGCCTTGCGCGCCCGATAGGCGTATAGTGCCCGCCAAGCCTATCTGCTCCTGAGGCGCTAAGGCGTTGGAACCATTCATGCGGTATATGTAGCTTGAGTCGTATTCGCCGTCGCCGCTGCGGTCATAGTTGCCCGCCACGTTATTGACGCGGGGGTGTTCGGTAAAGAAGTCCACGCCGGTCCTGCCGTTCAGGCCATAGGCCGAGCGGTGCACCTCGTTTACCAGGTCGGTAAAATTGAGCGTCATCGTATCGAGCGACACGATTTCCCTGCGTACGTCCACGTCGCGCAATTCAAAGAGCGAACCGAGGCTGCCCCCGCTCACGCCGGCGGCGTCTCCGGTGTCTTTCCATATAAGGTTGGGATGTCCTTCGTTCTCCGCCCCGGTGGTAAGGTCGAAGGCGCGGGCTATCTTGCCCTGGACGAACACCTGGCCGTTCACGTGCACCATGTACTCGTCCGGGTCGCGCCTGTCTACCGTTACCGGCACCAGCTTGCCCATTTTCTCCACGAGCAGATCGCGCCGGTCATAGAGATCGTTGGGCCGATCGCCCATGGCCTCCACTTTGACGATTTCCTCGTTGAGCTTGGCTACCTGCCTGCCTAGGTCGTTCACCTGGGCGGTCACTATCATAATGTCTTCGTCGAGCATGTCCCGCGTGGTGGAGAGCCTGCGGTACTGCTCATGCACGGCGTCCAGCAGGGTCTTGCCCCGCTGAAGCACGGCCTCGCGCGGCGCGCTTTCCGAAGGGTGCAGCGACAGTTCCTGCCATGAGTCCCAAAAGCGGTCCATCTGACTGCGTACCGATACTTCGGTGGGCTCGTTGTATATCTGCTCGAGCATGCGCATGTATTTGTTACGGGTTTCCCAGTAGCCCACGCCGCCCTGCTGCGCGACGATACGGCCTTCAAGGAGTTCGTCGCGCACGCGCTCTATGCGGCCTACAAGAAGGCCCTGCCCTATCTGTCCTGGCGTATGCTCGCGATTGAGGTGCGGGGCGTAGAGCGGTTCCATGGTGACGAATTCCACCCGCTGTCGAGAATAGCCCTCGGTGGAGGCGTTGGTGAGGTTGTGGCCTACCGTATTGAGGCCCTGGGCATGGGCCATGAGGCCCCGCTTTCCTATTTCCAATCCCATAAAGGTCGAATTCATGCTCTGCCTCCGGACAGCGAGTCTACGCTCGCGGCAATCTAGAACGCCGCGTTGAGTACCAAGGCGTCGGAACCAAGCGCGCGCGGCTTGCCGCTCTTGCCGTATACCCGGCCTTTTCTTTCGGGGAATAGCTCTTCTATGGTCTTGGACAGTATGGACGCGCTTGAGCCCACGAAACTGCCCAGGGCGTCGTTCTCTATACGGGCGCGCATGGCCGACAGGCGCAGAGAGCGGTAGCTGTCGGTAAGGCTGGCCCGCGCGGCCAGGGGAAGGGCCAGCGACGCGCGGAACACGCTTGAATCAGCAGGCAAGCCGAGCTCGGCAAGCAGTTCGTTCCATGCTTGGTTGCGCTCTTCCTCGCCGAAGGCCACCAGCTCAGAAGTCCCGTTCGCCTGCGCGAGCGCTTTTTCCAGGGCCGCCCAATCCTTGGCGCGTACCGCCTTGCCCACATTGCGCTGCTCGTCCACGAAGGCGTCGAGCGATGAGCTTAGGTCCGTGGCCGCATTGAGAAAACGTTCAAGCTTATTTGTGTCCATTGTTCCACCCCATAACATTATCGGTAAGGAAAAGCCGGAGTTTACGCCGATAATACTAGAAGACGGATATTCGTGCGGCATTCAGGCCGCGCAGCGCATAGGATGGCCATGCTTAAGCTCATTAACGACATGTTCTGGCTCTGGCGGGGCGTACGCGTATTTGCCCTCGTGGGCGAAAGCGGCACCGGCAAGAGCTTCAGGGCCAAGCTCGTCGCCCAAAAATACGGTATAGACCTCATCATAGACGACGGCCTGCTCATACAGGGCGACGCCATCGTGGCGGGCAAGTCCGCCAAGCGCGAAAAGCTGTACATGGCCGCGGTAAAGACCGCCCTGTTCCACGAGAAGTCCCACAGGGACGAGGTGGCCAAGGCCCTGCAGAAGCTGCGGTGGAAGAAGATCCTGCTCATAGGCACATCGGAAAAGATGGTCAACAAGATAGCGGAGCGCCTTCAGATACTGCATCCGCACAAGATTATCAAGATCGAGGATATAGCGAGCAGGCAGGACATAGAGACGGCCATACAATCCCGCAAGGTAGAGGGCAAGCATGTCATACCCGTGCCGGCTATAGAAATTAAGCGCAGTTATCCGCGCATATTCTACGACAGCGTGCGGGTCTTTCTGCAGCGTAATATGGGCGCCTCGGTGCGAACGCCCAAACTCTACGAAAAATCCGTGGTGCGGCCAGAATTTGCCAAGCGGGGCAGGGTGGCCATATCCGAGTCGGCCTTATCCCAGATGGTTATCCACTGCGTTGACGAATTCGACGATGCCATACGCATACAGAAGATTACCGTGCGTTCGGATTCCCAGGGTTATAGGCTCACTATCGTGATAGAATTACCCTACGGTACCCAGCTATCGGGCAATATCCATAATTTGCAGCAGTATATTATAGACAACATAGAGCGCTTTACCGGTATTCTTATAGAGGAAGTGAATCTGGTCATCGACCGGTTCAAGAACAAGTAGGCCAAGCGCCAATGAGGCGCGTTTAAGCGGCGTTTGACAAGCGTGCGCCATAGGATTAGGATCAAAAGAACCACGGAGGGTACTATGAAAAGAAAAGTTGCCATTATTATGCTCATCCTGGCGGTGGTAGCCGGCGCATGGGCCCAGGGTACGACCTTTGCCAGCGCCAGCACCAAACGCTACAGCGTATGGTCGGACGCGGGCCAGGCGGCGGCGGGTACGCTCGGGAAGACCCTCGAGGGGCTCTTCGACGTATACAACGAGTATTTCCGCTTCGACGAGAGCAGCCTTAAAGCGCCGCTCACCGTGCGGAGCTTTTCTACGAAAGAAGCCTTTGACGCTTACCTAGGCAAGGTTATAGGCCAGAGTAAGGACGATTTCGTATACCTGCACTATCCAACGGCCGAGCGCTCCGAGCTGGTGATCTTCGCCAAGGAAAACGCCGAGGAGTTCGACGCCTCGCTCGCCCACCAGGGCTTTGTGCAGTTCCTCAAGGCCTTTGTGCATGAGCCTCCCCTGTGGATGCGAGAAGGCTTTGCCGTGTACTTTGAGCGCTCCAGGGCCAACCCCGCCACCGGGCTCGTCGAGTACGTTGAGAATACCGCCTGGCTGGAGACCGTCAAGCTTCTTAAGGCCCAGGGCTCGCTCTATCCTATAGAGCGCCTTTTCTTAGTAAGCGCCGACGAGGCGCGCACGGGCCTGGATGTCTTCTATCCCCAGTCCTGGGCTCTCGTGTCCTTCTTCGTAAACAGCGTCGACCGCCGCTATAACCGCTTTATATGGGACGCCATAGCCCTGCTTAAGCAGGACGCCACCCTGGATCAGAACCAGATAGCCCTGCGCGATTTTTATAGGCGCTGGCACTCGAGCGTGGCGGTTGAGGCCGACTTCGCGGGCTACCTTGAGGGTCAGAAGACCTTCGCGGAGCTGGTAAGTAACGGCGTGAAAGCCTACGGCGACAAGGATATTGAGAGCGCCGCTAAGATTTTTGCCCAGGCCCTGGCCAAGAATAGCGCCAGCTACATACCCCATTACTACCTGGGCCTCGTAGCCTATGCCCGCAACGATTACGCGCTGGCGGACAGTTATTACCAGAATGCCCTCTCGCTTGGCGCGGACGCGGCCATTACCAACTATGCCTTGGGCATAAACGCTTTTGCCTCACGCCGTTTTGAGGATGCTGAGCTCTACCTTAAGAAAGCTAGCGAGGGAGACCCCGTACGCTATAAAGACAAGGCGGCTGAGATACTGCAGCGCATGAAGCAGGATAGCTAAGGGTCTGATCCTGCTTTCCTCGGCACTGCGCAATGGACCGCGCGAACGGCCGCCCCGCAAGGGGCGGCCGCCGTTATTAGCAGGCAGAGAAAAACTAGCGGGTATGGGCGCTCAGGTGCCTTGAGCAGAGCAGGGTGCCCTCGTTCCTGCGGCGGGCGTATTCCTGTGGGCTTATGCCGCGGCTGTCCTTGGCAGATCGCTTGCATCCGCCGCGGGCTCCCGTGTGCATGCAGGGTCTGCCGTCGGCTATAAAGCGCTTCCAAGCCACGTAGTCGGCTTTGTCGAGCGCGCATTCGTTGGCAAAGAAGAGATCCCGGTCTTTAAGGAAGGGCGCAAGATCGGAAGGGCGGAGGCAAAACATGCAGCCTATGGGCTCATACAGGGCGTTGAGCTGAATGCCGGCTTCCACAAGGCTCTTAGCCAGCCGAATTACCTCTTGATCGTTCATACTGCCCCCTGCGCCGCATAATTATGAAGAGCGACAAACGCCATGGTAGCACGGCCTCGGCTCTGGAGCTATATGAATTCGATGGAAAGCCCGTCATAGGCGGGTTCGGCGATAAAGGGCAGCCCTGCTGCGGCGCAGAGTCCCAGCACTTCACCGTGCGTAAGGTCATGGCAAATATGCGTCAGGTACAGGCGCTCCGGCCTAAGTTCAAGCGCTACCGCGAAGGCCTCCCGGAGCGAAAAATGCGTGGGGTGCGCGCGCTCGCGTAAGGCGTCGAGTACCAGCACCCGTATGCCCGCCAAGAGACGCATAGAGGCTTCGGGTATGCCTGAGCAGTCGGTCAGGTAGGCGAGCGGGCCTATGCGGTAGCCGTATACCCTGCGTTCGCCGTGTTCCAAGGGTATGGGGATAGCCTGAAGGCTTCCGATGCGTACGCCTTCAGGGCCGAGCTCACAGAGTTTGAGCCTTGGCTTGCCCCCTCCCTCTTGCCCCTCGCGGAATACATACGAGAAACGCTCCCTGAGTTCCTGCTCGTCCTCTTTCGATGCCCATACTGCCAAGGGGTTTTTCCTGCAGAGGGGCCGCAGGTCGTCAAGGCCATGTACGTGATCGGCGTGGGCATGCGTTATGAGCACGGCATCCAGGCGGCAAATACCTGCCCGCAAAGCCTGAAGCCGGAATTCCGGGCCTGCGTCTATGAGCACGCGTTCGCCAAGCTCTCCTTCTACGAGCGCCGAGCAGCGGTAGCGGGTATCGCGCGGGTCAGGCGACGTGCACACGCGGCAGTCGCAGCCCAAGACCGGTATGCCGTGGCTGGTGCCCGTTCCCAGGAACCGTAGCTTCATGGCGCGGTGGATAGCGCCGGCGGATTGAAGCGCGGCGATACCGGCATGCGCACAAGTTTTACGAACTCGTAATTCTGAGCCCTCAGTATCCTGTCCAGCGAGGTTTCCGCCGCGCTCTCGAACACGGCCACCTTAAACGCGCCTTCATCATCAAAATAGGGAAAGAGCGCGGCTATATGGAAATAGCTGCGTAGGCGGGGCGGGTTTATGGTACGCGCGTTAAACTGCGCCAGGTAGAAGCGCCCCGGTTCGCGCGCGGCAAGCACGAAGAGCATGGCTTTTAGGCCGCGTATGTCAAAGCCGGCGTCCTCGAAATTATCCGGATAAGCGATGTATGAAGAGCCGCCGTTAATAGGGTTGCTGTCGTTGGTGATAAGCGAGAAGGGGGCATCGCTTACGTCATAGGCCAACGGTGAATTCTGTTTCCGCGCGGGGTACATGACGGACCACAGCTCGCGGGCCAAGGCGCGAGACCAGTCAAGCCCGAAAAAGGGGTCGAGGCTCTCCTCGAACTTAATGGTGAAGGAGGACCCCCTCCAGTCCAGCATGCGCTCGCGGAGCGCCTCTACGCGCAAATAACGGCCTGTAAGGGGCTCAAGCATGCCGTCCACTATCCACTTAACGAAGCCCGAGCAATTAAGTCCGGCCTCGGCGGCCTGGGGCAAGAGGCTGCTTATATACACCGCCCTGCCGTCCGCGTCTATGGCGCCGTCGTCGCTATAGCGCAGACCCGGCAAGCGAGCCCGTATATGGCCGGCCAGCTGCCGCTGCTCGGCGTAGAGCGCCGGATCGGGTGAAAAAAGGCTCCAGTCCACGACCTTGGCGGAGAGTTCCCGTAGGCGGGAAAAGGGCGAGCGCAGTATGTCTTCAAGGCTGAGGGGCAGTATGACTTCGCGATAGAGCACGCCTCCATACGCCACGATGTCCATGCGCGCGCGCGCGCCGAAGGGATATATGCGCGCGAAGGTATCCGGATCGCTACGCAGGAAGATCTTGATCTGCTCAAGGGCGCCGTCGCGTTGCGAGCGCTTTATTATCCAGGAACCCTGCGCGTAGGCAGGATAGGACGAGCCTTTGCTTGGGCTGAAGAGGATATAGAAGGAATTGGCGCTTTTTTCCACGCTCACGCGCCAGCGGGCCCAAGGATTGTCTCTCTCTCCAGCCCTGAAAGCCATGGCCCTGTCTTTAGGCGCGCTTATGAGGCTGTCCCATAAGGATATCCGCAGGTCGGTATTCTCCGCTATGCGCTCTATGCTAAGGTCGCCGGCGCTAGGCCGCGCGCCGATCTGCGCAAAGGCAAGCCGGGGCGTCGCTGCGGCAAGGGCAAGCGCTGCTAGAAGCGCTAAGCCGGAAAGGCCTCTTTTGCTGCGGGCTGTCATCGGATGCTGTCCTCCTGCGGCACTATGGCCTATGTATACTATCGGCGCGCTTAGGCCGTTCAAGTAGGGTCGCTAAGAGGCCGATAGTCAAGGCGAGCACATATACGCCTGAGGTTGGTACATGCCCGCACGCACAACGTTTTCATCGATCTTACGGCCCCTTATGGGGATAAGCCTGTCCATGATGCTGTTAAGCCTTGGGCAGGCGCAGGCCGTCGGGGACAGCCAGAATACCCGGCCGAGCTATAGGCTCTTCCCTCAAGCCTACTTTATAGGTCCGCAGGTGGCCTCCGGGCAAGCCCCCTCGGCGTCAGCATCGGCGGCGCAAGCGGCGCGTACCGGTCCCATACACGGCCCCTACCTGCACGAGCTCAGGCCCGGCCAAGGGGCTGGGTCGGAAAGCAGGGCAGCTGAGGACGCCGCTGCGCTGGAGCAGGCCAAAGCGCTTGAGCAGGCGCAGGCGATGGAGCGCATACCCATTTTGGCGGGCAATCAGGTAATAGCCTTCTACGGCAAGCCCGGCGCTATCAACATGGGCATATTGGGAGAGTACAGTAAGGAACAGTTGGCGCCCATCCTGGAGGCTTATGCTAAGCTCTACGACGATGCGAATGGCTCCTTGGGAGCCATCCCCGCTTTTCACATAGTCTACGGCACGGTATGGCCCGAAGGCGATATAGGCCTGCTTAATAAAAAGATTACCGAAGAGTATATACGCTTTGCGGCTGACCGGGGTTGGGTAGTTATCCTTGACCATCAGATTGGCAAGTATACGGTGGCCGAGTCGGTGCGTGCCATGCTGCCCTTCCTGCATTATCCGAACGTGCATCTGGCTATCGATCCCGAGTGGCGTACGCTCAAGCCCATGAAAGAAATTGGTTCTATCAGCGGCGCCGAGCTCAACGAGGCGCAGCGCATTATCGACGATTATCTGCGCGAGCAGGCGTTACCCGGTATACGCATGCTCGTTGTGCACCAGTTCACCGCCAAGATGATAGTGCAGCGGGAAAGCGTGCGCGCGAATTTCGACCGGGTATTACTCGTGCATAACGCCGACGGCTTCGGCAGCCCCGAGCTTAAGCGACACTCGTATCGCTTTAATGCCTTGGCCACCAATATGCCGGTAAAAGGCTTTAAGCTTTTCTTTGAGGCGAAACTGGCGGCGGCCGGATCCGACCGGCCCTTGATGAAGCCTGAGGAAGTGCTGGCCCTTGATCCCATGCCCATGCTCATTATGTACCAATAACGCGTATAGCGCCGTAACTCCGCCCGCATTCGCTGGTTTTTGGAGGCGCGCCTTTTATTGGATCGCTACTAGAGGTATATTACTCTACATACCCTTCTATGCCCCGGTTTGCTTTTTGGAGGAATAAGATGAAGAAAATACCAAGGATACTGCCTGCCTCTCTTGCCTTCGCCCTGATCGTTTTCGGCGCGGTACCGGCGATGGCGTATGACCCTCCGCCCGGAGGAGACAGCCTGCAGTCCTTGTTCTCGCCGGTATTCCTTTCCGGCTTCCAATCAGTGGCATCCTCCGAAGCGCCGATGGCCGATACGCTCAACCCCGCCGCTTCCGGCATGCTCCAGCGCCCTACCTTGGATTTTAGCTATGCGGCGCTCTCGGCGCTTGGAGCCGAGCCGGGGCTCGGCACTGTGCTCAACCTGGGCATAGCCCTGCCGCAGCCCTACGGCGTGTGGACGGCCTATCTCGGCCTGGTATCCAGCCCCTTCGAGCAAATGCCCCTTGGCAGCGTCGTGCGGGCGCGCGTGGGCATGGCTAAGGATCTGTATCCTAAGCTCTTAGTCGGCGCGGGCATCGATTTCTCCGTGGGCTCGAATGAGGGCCTTGGCTGGGGCCTTGATGCCGACCTTGGCGTACAGGGTATCGTGGGCGACCTTGGCTTCATGCGCGACTTCCGCTGGGGCTTAGCCTTCCGCAACCTGGGCATGCCCTTCAAGAGCCCGGGCACCGTGGGCCTGTCAGGCACTGCCAGCGGCGTATCCTATGATAGCCCCTTTACGCCTGCCGTAGGCGCTAGCGCAGACCTCGTGCGCCTCGATAAACAGGGCGTGAGCCTTGCGGCCAGCGCTGACCTTAGTTTTCCTACCTTTCAGAACCTCATCGTAGGCCTAGGCCTGCAAGCCGATTGGCGCGATAAGGCCTATATACGCCTAGGCTGGGACCTGAACCTGCGAGAGAGCATAGCGGGCAAGGCGCAGAGCCTTCTTCCCAGCTTCGGCATAGGGGCCAGCTTTGATCTCGACCGCAGCGCCGCAGCAGTCGAAACCGACAGCAAAGCCTGGGATAAATCCGAGCTGCGCCCATCCATTGGAGCGCAGAAGCTCTATGGCGACGTATGGGCCATAGGCTTAGGCGTTAATATGCCCCTTGGCGTGGTCGATAAAACGCCCCCGCTTATAACGGTTAAGTACCCCGAAAGCCCCTACGATGCCTACTATTTCAGCCCCAATAACGACGGGGTGCTCGATGAGCTTACCCTGCCTCTCAGCATAAGCGATCAGCGTTACGTGCAGAGCTTCGAGCTTAAAGTGTTCGATAAAGACGGCGTTCTAGTACGCTCCATAGCCAACAAGGAAAGTAGGCCTGAAACCGAAGACTTGGCGGGCTTCTTTAAGCGCCTCGTATATGTTAAGAAGGGCGTGCCCGTGCCCCCGGAACTCGTGTGGAACGGCCTGGCTAACTCCGGCGAACTCGTAGCCGACGGCCCTTATACGGTGGTCATCGAGGCAAGCGACGACAATGGCAATAAGGCGGCCACGAAGCCCTGGTCCGTGGTTATCGACAATACTCCGCCAACGCTGAGCCTTACGCGACCGGCAGGCGCGGACGGCTCCATATTCAGCCCCGATGGCGATGGCAACAAGGACAGCTTTACCATAGTCCAGGAGAGCAGCGTAGAGGATCTCTGGAAGGCCAGCGTCATAGACGCCGGCGGCGCTGCGCTCCGCACCTGGGAATTTAAGGGAAGCGCGCTTGGCTCCTTAAGCTGGGACGGCAAGAATAACGAAGGGCAGGTCGTTCCGGACGGCGTATACCAATACCAGGCAAGCGCTACCGACAGGGCCGGCAACAAAGGCCGCGCCCAGGTCGATAATATTATCGTCAACA
Source organism: Spirochaetaceae bacterium UBA5200 (assembly GCA_002412825.1). Lineage (GTDB taxonomy): Bacteria > Spirochaetota > Spirochaetia > Treponematales > UBA12059 > UBA5200. Next base: position 215,650 of record DHVU01000019.1, on the reverse strand, counting down.
CTCAGCAGCCCCCCGTATCCATAGCCATAGACCAGGCCGCCTTCAGCCCCAACGGCGACGGCGTCCAGGATGTGCTTACCCTGAGCCCGAACGTGCCGGTGCGCGCCGGCTTATCCGGCTGGTCGCTCTCCGTCGTGGACGCGAGCGGCGCCGAACGCTGGGCCAGGAGCGGTAATGACAGCGCCAGCCTCGTGGCGCGCTATGCCTTCGACGGTAAGGATACCGCAGGCAGGGCTCTCCCCGAGGGTGAATACCGCACCCGCCTTATTGTCACGTATGTGAACGGCCACCGGCCCACCGTATGGTCGCCCGCCTTCATTATCGATCTTACGCCTCCAAATGCGACAGTGAGCGTCGACCGCGAGGCCTTTAATCCCCTGGGCGACGTGCGGGCCAAGCTGCTCGTGCGGCAGACTGGGTCGATGGAAGACCGTTGGCTGGGAGAGATTATCAATGAGCAGGACAAGGCCGTTAAGTCCTGGACCTTCATAGGGCAGCCTGACGCCGAACTGAGCTGGGACGGTTCGGACGACGCGGGCAGAACCGTAGATGACGGGCTGTACCGCTATCGCCTCAGCGCCACCGATCGCGCGGGCAATTCGCTGCGGGTGCAGAGCTCCATGGTCAAGGTAGATACGGAGAAGAAGGCCGTGCGCCTTTCCCTGGATAAGCGCGCATTTAGCCCCAATGGCGACGGCGTGAACGATACCCTAACCCTGCTGCCTGAGCTTCAGTCCAGCTCACAGCTGCGCGACTGGACCCTTTCCCTGACGAACGCCGCAGGCCAGGTGCAGAGGCGTTTCACCGGCAGGGCAAGCCTGCCCGCGCGGGTAACGTGGGATGGCAAGACCGACGCGGGAGCCCTAGTCGTAGACGGCAGCTACCTGGCGGTTCTTGAGGTGCGTTTCGCCACCGACGAGGTGGAAAGCGCGCGCTCCGTGGATATAATCCTCGATACGAAAGCGCCGGTTATACAAGTTAGCGCCGCCGAACTGCTCTTCAGCCCTAACGGCGATAAACGCAAGGACAGCATAACGATAAAGCAGAGCTCAGAGCCCGGGGATTCTTGGACCGGAACCATGAGCAACGCGGCGGGCAGGGCCGTCCGAGAGTGGACCTGGAGGGATCGCGCGGCCGATTTCGAGTGGGACGGCACCGACGCGCAGGGCAACGTGGTAGCCGACGGCGTATACCGCTACAGCGTGCGTTCCGAAGACGCTGCCGGTAATAAGGCCGAGCGCTCCATACCCGGTATTACGGTTGATAACCGCAGCGTACAGGCCTTCGTTACCGCCGATGCGAGTGGGTTCAGCCCCAACGGCGACGGCGTATCGGATACCATAGGCTTAAGCGTAATAGTCAACCTGCGCGAAGGCGTAGATAGCTGGCGCCTCGCTCTCGTGGACGCCGGCGGCGCGGCGCGCCGCGTATTCAGCGGCAAGGGCGCCGCAGCCATACCTTCGACCTTAAACTGGGACGGCAAGGGCGATAACGGCACCATAGTGCAGGGCGAGTATAGCGCGCAATTGACCGTGGACTACCTTAAGGGCGACCGCGTCGAGGCTAAGAGCGCAAGTTTCGTTCTCGATTCGGAAGGGCCGCGGGTGGGCTTGAGCCTGAGCCCCGAATACTTCAGCCCGGACAACGACGGCGTGGACGATGAACTGCGCATAAGCCTGTCGGTGGCGGACGCGAGCCCGGTGGATAACTGGCGCTTCGAGGTGTTCGAGTTGGCCGTACAAGAAGGCGCGGGCGCCAGGCGCGAGCGGCTCTTCTTCTCGTGGAGCGGCCGCGGCAGGCCCGCGGAGCGACTGGCCTGGGATGGCCGTTCTCAACGAGGTGAACTGGTCGAATCGGCCACCGATTATCCGTATCGCTTTACTATTACCGACGCCTGGGGCAACAGAACCGTGAGCGAAGGCGTTATCAAGGTGGACGTGCTCGTGGTACGCGACGGCGACCGCCTGAAAATCAAAGTACCCTCTATCGTGTTCAGGGCCAACTTCGCCGACTTCAAGGAATTGACGCCGGAAGTGCTTGCCCGCAACGAAGAGGTGCTTAAGCGCATAGCGGCCATTCTTAACCGCTTCAGGGACTATAAGATACGCGTCGAGGGCCATGCCAACTCCATTGCGAAGATGACCGGCGCGGGTCAGGCGGCCATAGACCGCGAAGAGAACACTGAGCTTCTGCCCTTGTCCCTCTCGCGCGCGCAGGCCGTAATGGGCAAGCTTATTGAGTTCGGCGTCGACGCCAGGCGCCTGTCGGCGCGCGGCTTAGGCTCCAGCGAGCCGGTAGTGCCCTTCACCGACGCGGAAAACCGCTGGAAGAACCGGCGCGTCGAGTTCATATTGATACGGGAGTAGCATAGCTATGGAGCGTAAAGCCCCGCGCCGACGGCGCGGGGCTTTTTTATACCCGTATTTGGTTGATTGGTATAGTGTTTTATCGATATAGTTGTCTGTATGAAAATCCCCGAATATCCCGAATTTTCGCCCATATCCCTGGATATGCGCGATGAACTCTACCCGGCCTTCAATATGCTCGCCGATGGCGTGTCAGAGTTCACGTTTTCCAACCTCTACCTCTTCAGGCATAGCTATGGCTACCGCGCGTCCCACCTCACGGGCAAGACCTTCCTCATATCGGGAGAGAAGCGCGGCGAGCGCTTCTTCCTAGCGCCCTGTTGCGTGCCCGATAATGAGACGCTTGAACTGTTGTTCCAGGATCATGCCTACCTTAAGAACATGGCCGAGTCGCAGTGCCAGAGCGAGCGTATCCGCTTGGAAGGCTCAGGCTACGCCGTACACGAGGATCGCGATAATTTCGATTATCTTTATAATAGGCATGACCTTGCCGAGCTTTCGGGCAAGGCGTACCATAAAAAACGCAATCTGGTAAACGCCTTCATCAATTCCTACAGCTATGAGCAGAAAACCCTGGACAAAGCCACCGTTGCGGATGCCATTGCCGTGCTTGACGCCTGGAAGCAGGAGAAGGGCGTGGACGGCGACTACGCGGCGGCTCGCGAGGCCCTGGACCTCTATGAGATCCTAGGCATGCGAGGCGCCGTATACTACGTGGACGGCAAACCCGCGGGCTATGCCCTTGGCGAACCCGTGGCTAAGGCTCGCATGTTCGCCGTGCATTTCGAGAAGGCTCTGGGCAGCTACAAGGGCATTTACCAGTTTATCAACCAGGCTTTCGCGCAGGCGCTGCCCGCACACTTCAAATTCGTGAACCGCGAGCAGGACCTGGGGGACGAGGGCCTGCGGCAGGCGAAAATGACCTACCGCCCGGTGGGCTTCGTGCGTAAGTACCGCGTGCAGCCTGCGGGTCCGGCTCTCTAATGGTTCCTTGAACGGTACCCGGCCAGAGGCTATACTGCGCGCATGCGAATTTCCATACAAGACCTGACCGGGCCTCGACTCTATGAAGGCTATGGCGCGCGAGCTGCGCTCATTGGAGAACTGGCTTCTGAACTGGGCGCTTCGTCCCCGCATGGGCTCTACGAGGGGCTATCCAAACGTTGCGCCTGCATTACGCTCCTGGCAGGGTCGGGCAGCCGCTGGGTACAGTCGCTGCGGGAAGCTAAGGCCGCCGGCCTGTCCGTGGATTTCGACGAAAGCGCTCCCCGCGGGCTTTTCCCGGTACGCAATGCTATAACGCCCGGCGGATCGGACCTGCCTATAGCTTCCTATGCCATAAAGGCCGTGCAGGGCTTGGGTTCTTGCGGCCTGGTAGTGCGCGGCTGGCAGGCAGAGATAGCCGAGCGCGTGCTACTGCCTTTGGGCTATACGAGCGGCGCTTGGCGCTTCGTGGAACAGGAGACGCGCGAAGGCAAACCGCGCGGCCATGGCGATGCCGCCTACCAGTGCATGGATCTGTGGCGGGACAAAGAGTACGTACTCTTCAATTTCGGCGGAGACGCCTCCAGCCCCTATACGGCGCGCGCCGCCCTGGCCGCCCTGGCCGCCCTCGACGCGAGGGGTAGCAAACCGGGCCTGCTCATGCCCGTCGCGCGCTTAAGCGCCGCCGCCTATCCCGTGGCCGTGGACGAGAGCGGCCTGCCGCGCGGCTTCGGGCACGCCAAGCTTAAAGGCGAGGGATCAGCGGCTCCCCAAACCCGCGGCAACGCGGCCGTAGACCCGCCTGACGGCAAGGCCTATAGCAACGTGGGCCTGCGCCTCTACAAGGCGAGCGAGTTGGCTGCGGCGATTGAGTGCATACGTACCCAGTACTGGTCCGCCAAAGCCGGCTACGCCATACCGGGCAATGATCCTCAAGGCGGCGAATTTGCCTTGGATAACGCGGATGAGCTGCTCGCCGCGCAGGGTAAGGCGCGGCTATTGTACATAGCCAGGCCCGAGGAGCTGTCTCCGGTAAAAGCCTTTAGCGATCTGGGCCGTTTCGAGCGCGATATAGAGCTGGTGTGGGGCGACCGGGCACTCTTAGCCGAATAAGGGCTTGGGCTCCGCGAAGTGATAGCCCTGGCCGTAATCGACGCCTAGGGTTATGAGCTTTTCCATAATCGCCTCGTTCTTGACGAATTCCGCTATAGTCTTTAAGCCCATGACATGCCCTATGGAATTGATAGAGTCCACCATAGTGTAGCTTACCAGGCTCTCGTCAATGTTCTGGACAAAGGACCCATCGATTTTCACGTAGTCCACGGGCAGATTGCGCAGGTAGCCGAAGGATGAGAAGCCCGCGCCGAAATCGTCGAGAGCGAAGGTAAAGCCTTCGCCCCGCAGATGGTTGATAAAGCGCGTGGCGTAGGAAAGGTTTTGTATAGCCGCGGTCTCGGTAATCTCGAAGCAGAAATCCTCGGCGGACAGCGCATACTTCTTAAGGAAGTAGAGTATGGTGTCCACGAGGTCGTTGTCCAACAGGGAGGGGCCGGAGAGGTTTATCGAGAATATGCCCTCTATGAGCGGCGACTTCTGATCCTGGAGCATGCGGTAGGCGCGCATGGAGTTTTCCACCACCCAGCGGTCTATCTGCGGCATAAGGTTGTAGCGCTCAGCCGCGGGTATAAAGTCGTTGGGCCTGGCTATGCTGCCGTCCTCGTTGACGAGGCGCAGGAGTACCTCGAGCTTGGGCCTGTCCTTGCCGTTAGCGTCCAACGGCACGATGGGCTGCTGATAGAGTATGAAGCGGTTCTCTTCCACCGCACGGTTTATCTTGCCTATCCATTCCATGTCGCCGCGCCTGCGGCGGAATTTGGAATCCTGCGCCTGGAATACCGTGGTCTTGCTGCCGCCTTCTTCCTTGGACAGGTGGCAGGCGTCGTCCGCCGCGGCCAGCACCGCGTGAATGTCGCCCACTTCGCGGTCTATGGGCACGATGCCCACGCTTAGCGACAGCGGGAAGGTAAGGTTCTGCCAAATAAAACGCTGGCGCTGTATGGCGGCCTGCAGGCGCGTGGCCACGTTAGAGCTGTCCGTGGTGTCGCAATTCATTAAGATGACCGCGAACTCGTCGCCGCCTATGCGCGCGGAAATATCCTGGCGCTGTATGTTGGTCTGTATATGGCTGGCTACCTGCCGTAAGAGCTCGTCGCCGGCCATGGTGCCGCAGGTATCGTTTACGGCCTTAAAGCGATCCACGTCCATGACGATAAGGCTGTGCGAGCCGCCGGTAAGCTTCACGTTCTTGATGATCTCGCCCAGCTTGTAGCCGAATTCCTCGCGGTTCGACAGCCCGGTAAGGTTATCGTGGCTTGCCTGGTAGTTGAGGGTATCGGACAGGCGCTTAAGCTCTGTTATGTCGCGCAGGGTAATCACGTAGCCCTCGGTGGCGTTTTCACGCTCATGTATGCGGGTGATGGATCCGTCTACCACCAGGCTCTGGCCAAGCGCGTTGCGTACGGTTACCTCGTTGAAGAACAGCGGCTGGTCGCTCGTCAGGGTTACCCCGGAGAGCAGGTCCTTTTGGGTCTTGGAATCGGCCAGGGTAAGGAACTGCGATATGTTCTTGCCGCGCGCCGCGCCTTCCTTGAAGCCGGAAATATCCTCGGCCACGGGGTTCATGAACTGTATGGTAAGGTCTATGTCGGTGGCTATAATGCCGTCGTTTATGGAGTGGAGTATGGCGCTGAACAGCCGCTCCTGTCGGGTAAGCTTGCCTTCCATGCCGTGCTTATACAGGGCTATGTCTATCGTGGTGTAGAGCTCGCGCTCCTTGAAGGGTTTGAGTATGTAGCCGTAGGGCTCGGCTTCCTTGGCCCGTTCCAGCGTACGTTCATCGGTAAAGGCGGTAAGGAATATGAAGGGTATGTCTTTGCTGGCTTTGATGGCGACCGCCGCCTCTATACCGTCCATATTGCCGCCGAGCATTATATCCATAAGGATGATGTCAGGCACGAGGTCAAGAGCCATGGAAACGGCGCTCTCGCCGTCGCCGGCCATGCCCACGACCGTATAGCCGAAGCGTTCTAGGCGCCGCTGGAGGTCGATAGCGATTATTTTTTCATCTTCAACGATCAGTATGCGCTCGTTATTCATTCATGGACTCCATCCCCTAAGCTTCCTGGTTTAGAGTATATGCATATACCGGACAATTTCGAGGGCAATAAAAAAAATAAAGCCTAAAATAGGACGCGCGCCACGGCGCCCAGCGTTCCCGAGCCTAGAATGATCCAGAGCGGATTGATCCTGGTAAAGGCCGAGGCAAGAAAGGCGGCGACAGAGAGCGCAAGGGTGGCCCAGGAGAGCGCGGCCTGAGGGGCGAAGGACCATACGGTCATGGCTATGAGGCCTATCGTGCCCGTCTTGAGAGCCTCGGTGAGCTTGCCCCCGCTTCGGATATGGCCGTGGGCGAGTATCGTAATAATGTAGGACACGGTGAGCGGCACGGTCACGACCGCGAGCGTGGCCAAGAGAGCGCCCCAAAAGCCGTAGAGCCTGAAGCCTACGAGGGTTGCCGTGTTTAAGGCGACCGGGCCCGGCGTGACTTGAGCAATAGCTATGAGGTCAGCGAAGGCTTCGGGGCTCAGCCAACCCTTGTCCACTACGCTTGCCTTGATGACGCCCACTATAGTCCAGCCTCCGCCATAGGCGGCTGCGCCGATCTTCAGGAAGGTGAGTATAAGGGCTGTCATGCGCCCCTGCCTTCCGCGAGCCTCGATAGCGCTATTATGATAAAGAACACGGGTACCGCCCACGGGCCGGCGAGTATGAGGGCTATGGAACCGAGCAAGGTGAGCAGAGCCCTGCGCTTTTTCCATGCGCGCTTACGCACCATGTTTAAGCCTAAGGCGGCGACGAGGCCGGGCACCACCGCAAAGGCTCCGTCGAGGAAGCCCCGCAGCAGGGGGTGTTCGCCTGCCGCGCCTATGAGCGAGCTTACGAGCAGTATGGCTATGAAGGGAGGCAGTAAAATTCCCGTAGCGCCCGCTATGAAGCCCTTGATGCCCGCTACCTTGCCGCCTACAAAGGTGGCCGCGTTCAAGGCCATGGGCCCGGGCACGCTTTGCGCGGCGGCGAAGAGATCGTAGAATTCCGCTTCAGGTAGCCAGCCTTTTTTCTCTACGGCCCGTTGTATAACCGGAACCATGACATAGCCGCCGCCTATGGTTAGCGCCGATATGCCGAAGAATAGCGAGAATACCGAGAGAAATCCCGGCGCGGGAGCTGCGCTTTCCGGCCCGCGCCCCGCTTCCCTTGGGTTCATGAAGTCTCCTTGTTTCCTAGCGCGGCGTGGAGGCCCCCTTCGTCGGGGGCTTCAAGGTATTCGTGCTCTTGGCCATGGCGCAGGTAATACACGAAGGCGCGTGCCGGTAGTCCGAATATGTCGCTTGCCGCGTCGCGGTATAGGCTCAGCTGAAAGGCGTGGTGCGCGGCTTCCATGCGCTGATCCGTCTTGAAGTCTAACACGGTTACGCCATGGGCGTCTCCATAAACGAGGTCCATGGCGCCGCTTAGGAAGAGAGGGCGGCGAGCGCCTGGGCTATGGAACACAAAGGGATATTCGATGAAGAAGAAAGGCTTGCCCGTATGCCTGCCTGCGCCGCTGGCATGGGCCTGCATAGCCGCGCTATAGGCGCCGCGTACCTGGATGCCGCGGTCTGAGTCGAAGAAAGAGACCGTCAGGGCGGCCGCTTCGGCGAGAGCGGCGTCGCGCTGGGCCGCCGGGAGCGCCTCGAGCTTCCTAGCCAGGGCGGGCGATGGCTCGAAGTCTTGCCCCTCGGCGGCTATGGCCTTTTCCACCCGCTCATGACAGAGCGTGCCGAAATCGCTCTCCGTCCAATCGCTTCCCGCTGCCTCCCGCTCCGAAAGCCCAGGCTCGCTTGGAAGGACGGCGGGAACCGGCTGGCTTCGCGAGCCGCTCTGCTCATCCCGGCTAAGCCGCGCCTGCCACAGCGCCGCGGAAGCCTGGCTTACCGACCAGCGTGCTTTCCGTACGGGCGTTACTGCCGGGGGGGCAAGGCTAAGCGACTCGGCCCGACTCCACGCATCAATAGTTGATCCTTGCCCGAGAGCCACATAGCTTTGCTTGGACAGGGCCGGTACGCTCTCTTTTTCCAGTATGCCCCGGTAATCGGCCGGACGCTCCGGCAGGGGCTTCTCGTCGTCTTCTTTTTGCGCGGCTAGCCAGGGGAAGGCCTTTAAGAGCATGCCCCTAAAGCTCTTGCCTTCTGCATCCGTAATATGCGGGGCCTTACCCAGCAGGTAGAGCCGCGAAATGGCGCGGGTGCAGGCAACGTAGAAGAGCCGGGCGTTTTCGGCGAGCCGTTCGTCCATGGGGCGCTCTCCGCCGCCTTTCTCAAGCTTGTCCAGGGCCTTTTCCAGCTCCGCCAAAGGCGCCGTGGGGTCGCCGTGCCCGTCAGGCAGGCGCAGCGAGAAGCCGAAGCGTTTGCAGCGCTGTATGGGCGATGCCGTATCGTTACGGCCCGGGTTCTCTACCGAGGGCAAGATTACGACGGGGAATTCGAGGCCTTTGCTGGCATGGACGGTCATGATGGCGACGCCGCGCGCGCTTTCTCGGGGCACGCCGGGCAGGTCCAGCTTCTGCACGCGGTTCATGTAGCTTTCCAGCCCCGCAACGAAGTCGCAGAGCCGCTCGCCACGCGCATCCGCCTGGGCGGCCATGGCCCAAGCGTAATCGAAGTGTTCCAGGTAGGCGGCGTTGGCCGGGCTGCGCAATACGTTCCAGCGCAGGCCGCGCTCGTACCAAAGCCAGGCTACGAGCCTCTGGAGCGCTTCACGGTCGGCCCTGGCGCGCAGGCCCTCCCAGCTGATTCTCGCTTCCTCATAGCGCGCCTTGTCGTCCGCGGACAATGCCGCGCCGTCGAAGGCGAAGGCATCGGCCCCCTCTTCTTCGAGTATGCTGAGCACGGCGTCATCGGAGAGGCGGGCGAAAGGCCCGCGCAGCACCACCGCGTAGGCGTGCCTATCATCGGGATAGGCGGCGAGGCGCAGCATGGCGTAGAGATCGCCCACGATGGATTCTACGTAAAGACCCGCCGTAGTGGTGGCCGTGTAGGGTATGCCGCGTATGCGGAGGTGGCGCTCCACCACGTTTTGCGATGCGGTCGACCTAAACAGCACGGCTATGTCGTCGTAGGAGCAGGGCCTGGCCAGCTTCGTGCCTCCGGGGCCCTTGGCGCTTATGGGCAGCTTGTCGTCTACCAGTTCTTTGATGAGCGAGGCGATACGGGCCGCCTGGGTCTCGTCGGCGTTCATGTAGCCCGGATCACGGTTGCGCTCCAGTTCTATATAGCGAAGCTGCGCTCGTACGCCCACGGTGGCGGGCCCGGAGCCCAGGGCGTCGAAGCGGGCCTCGTAGTCCTTAGCTCCTCGGTCGCCTGGCGCGGGCAGGATGCGGGAGAAAGCGTCGTTGAAGAAGTCGATGAGCGCCGGCTCGGAGCGCCAGTTTGTGGAGAGGCTATGCCCGCCTGAGGAGCCTTCCGCCTGGCTAAGCTCCTCGGCAAGGCCGCGGAATACGCGCACGTCCGCTTGGCGGAAGGCGTATATGCTCTGTTTTTCGTCGCCCACGAAGAAGAGCGCGCCTTGGCGCAGGGCGGAGGCGGGCGGCACGCCGTCACAGGCCTCGTTGATGCGTTCGGCGAGCAGATAGAGCAGATCTTTTTGCAGCGCGTTGTTGTCCTGGAACTCGTCTATCATGATGGCGTCGTAGCGCTTCTTGTACCAATCGCGCAGTTCCTTGTCCCGTATGAGCGTGCCGCGCGCCATGGCCGCCACGTCCGAAAAGCCCAGCACGCCGGAAGCGGCCCTGTCGGCGGCCGCCTCAACAAAGAAGTCCCGCACGAAGGCGAGCGACTCGGCGCGCCGGCCATCGGCGAGCGCCATGCAGGCTAAAGCGCTCGCTTGCAGCCTGGGCTTTAGCTCATCGGCAACGCCGTTAAAATAGAGGCCAGCGTCGCTTTTATCCGTGGGCTTGCGCAGTGCGGCCATGCGGCCGCAGCGATCCGCCCAAGCCCGGTATGCGTCGGCGGATTCAGGGCCGCCGGAGGCCGCGGGAACTTCATGCGCCAGGTATTCTTCCGCCGCGGCGAGCCAGAGCATGGACCCGGTTTTCTCCTTGGCCTCCATGCTCTGGCCTGCGCGCAGCAGCGCTACTATATCTGCATGGAGGGCTTTAAGCTCCCGCTGGAGAACCCCATCCTGTAACGGAAGAGACGAGGCGTCGTCCATGGCGCCTAAGAGCCCTCCGCGCCCCTGAGCCAGCTCGCAGAGCGCGTCCAGGGCCGGTTCAAAGCCGTTAGCCGCCAGGAAGGCGGCGACCAGGCCGTCGTCCTTTCTGGACAGAAGGTAGCGTAGGGCGAAGTCACGGGTGGCTTCGCCGGCCGCCAGCTCGTCTATGCTGAAGTCGGGGGCCACGCCCCAATGCGCGGAGCCGTTGCGGGCAAGTTCGGAACAGAAGGAATCGAGGGTGGAAACGCGGGATGCGGGGAAGGACAGGAGGGCGCGGGCGAAATCCTCGTCGTCGCGGGCGCAGTCGGACAGCATGAGGCGTATGCGTTCCTTCATTTCCGCCGCCGCTTTGTTAGTAAAGGTAAGGCATAGTATGCGCTCGGGGCTTATGCCCCGTTTTATGAGCTGGAGGTAGCGCACGGACAGCACGCGGGTTTTACCCGAACCAGCTCCCGCTGCGACCACCGCATTCCGGGTTTCTAGCACCGCGGGCAGTTGCCGTTCATGGTCGAGAGATTTTATTAGGTCGTCCCAGTTGCTCATGCGTACCTCAATGAACGGTATAGTGCGCGCGGCAGAGCGGCCTGTAGTCGCAATCGGCGCAAATTCTTTCCTGATCGTCCTCGCGCGGAAGGTATACCTCGCCCCGGCGCAGCCTGCCCGCGGCCCTCGCGGCGGCGCTTTCCAAGGCCGTAAGCAGGGCGGGCAGAGCCTCAAGCGGCACGGCCGCCTTGGGCTCATCGCCAAAGGCGCACACGAGCCGCTTGCCCCCGCCGCTCGGCCCTTCAATGGACAGGTAGTAGGCGGCTTCTGGCTCATAGCCGGACGCCTTGAGCAGATAGGCGTAGGCGGGCATCTGATAGCGGCCGAGCCTCCCGTCCTCATCGGGAGCCAGCTCTTTTAGTTTAGGCAGCGAGCGCTTCTTGAAGTCTATAATGACCGCTCCACGGCCCGGCTCCCGGCCAGCGCCTTGCCGCGGAGCGCATACGAGGTCCATGCGCCCTACCAGCATGGCGTCTCTCTCGGGCAGGGCGGCGCTGAGATTCGGTTTTTCCACTATTATGGGAACGTGCGTATCCAGCTTAGGCAGGAGCGCGTCGAGGGCCCGCTCAAGGTCGCGCAGAAACGCGGGTCGGCTCGTGCGGAGCAGCATGCCCGCGAAGGGGCCGTGTACGCGTTCCTGCAGGGCTATAGCCTCATCAAGCGCAGCCGCTAGCTCGGCCGTATCGGGCCTTCGGGCTTCTCCCGAAGCGCCCGCGCCTTCCTCCCCGCCGTTTGCGCTTTCGCCGCATACGATGGACAGGCCGGCTTCCGCCAGCGGCCTGAACAGGCTTTCCAGCGCGTTATGATAGATGGAGCCGGTCATGAGGGCGTCCACGAAGGAGAGGCCGGTGTCCACCGGCCTGAGCTTGAGGTAACGATAAAAGAGGCGCTTGAACGCGCAGGACTCCAGTTCCTCTATAAGGGTGTCGCTAATGGTAAGCGCGCCGTCCGTCGATTGCGCGGCGGCTACGCGTTCGCGTAAGGCCGATCCTAAGAGCCGCGCGCGCTCTGGGCTGCCCTCGCTGTATGAGCGCGCGTCGGATCCTCCTGACGAGCCATGCATGGCCGCCCGCGGCGGAAGCACCGTGGCCAGGGCAGCCCGCGCCGAGCTCGATTGTATGGGGAAAACCGCCGCCTGGCGCAGGGCTGCCGTGCCCGAGGGAGCTAAGCAGTCGGCGTTGGGCAGCCACGCATCCCGGTCATCGGCCAGCCCCGCAGACTTAGGCGATTGGGGGTCTATAGCCTGGTGGGCGGCGCGTATGCCATCGGGGCCGTCCTCTGAATACGACAAGACTACGCGCTCGCCTGAACGCACGAGCAGGGCTATAAGGCCCGACGAAAGGTCACGGTCGCGGGCGCCAAGGCGTTCGCGCTCGTCGTCGCGCAGGAATGAAAGCGGGCGGGAAGCGGCCTGGGCCGCTCCTTCGGACAGGTTGAGCACGAAATGCACTGCGGGCATGCAGCCTGCCGCTACGGGAAAGCGGTACACCTGAACGCCGCCGGCTTCCGATACGGGCAGGTAGCGCAGCTCCTCCAACTCTTCAAGGTAGGCGGCGGCCGCGCCTTGTATGCGGCCTAAGCCGGCTGCCTTGGAAGCCTCTTCGAGCGCTTCCAATTCTCGTATGCAGCGGGCTATCTCGTCGTTCTGAGCCGGCGTCCAGCCCGCTTCGTCAAGGAAGGCCCTCCTGAAGGCGTCGAAGGCGGAACGCAGCTGGCCAAAGCCCGCGGCCTCCGCTATGCGCTCGGAGGCGCTGCGCAGGCCGCGGTAGAGCTTGCGCTCCTCATCGTCCTTGGCGCCCATGGACGCTTCCCATATATCGATTGTAGGCAGCGCGGCGAGTACGTGTTTTCGTATGCCAAGGTCTATGAGGGCACGCGGATTCAGCCCTTCTTTCCATGGCCGTGACCGGTCGAGGAGCAGGCTCCTCATGGCTGAAAAGGATCGCTGGCTCTGGGCAAGGCGCAGCAGGTCTGCCAGCAGGCGGCCTCCCGCGCTTTCGGAGAGCGGGCGGGCCTCGCGCATATCCAAGCTAACGCCGGCAACCGCCGCCTCGCGTTCTAGGATGGGCAATACGGATTCAGGCGCGGCAACGCTGATAAGTATGCGCGCGGGGTCGATCCCCTCCGTTATGGCCTTTTGCAGGCCGATCAGCACGGCGCGCACTTCGTCCACTATAGTGGCGAAGGCGGCCGCCGGGTACCGTGTCCGCTCCTCGCCGGCGAGTATGAGCGCGGCGTTGGGCATGGCGCGCACGGCCTGTTCGTAATCGGTCCAGTCCGTGGTAAGGTCGGGGTAGAACAGGGTGTAGCTGCCGCTAAGGGCGAGGGCCGTTCGATCATTCCAGCCGGGCTCAAAGAGCGCCCGCTCGGAAAGGAAGGCGGCGTAGCGCTCGCGTATGGCCTGCCAATCACGCAGGAGAGGGCTCAAGAGCCGCAGGCCGTCAAGGTCCCGCAACGCGGGCAGGGCTTTGGCCACCATCCTGGCAAAACGCGGCGAGGCTGCTGCCTTGCTTCGGGGCACGAGGGCGTTCAGGAAGGGCTTGCCCGCGTTCTCCTCCATGAGAGCGCGCGCGAATACCGAACGCAGCGCGGAAGAGGCCGGCCGCCCCTGCGAAGGGCCGGGAAAGGCCAAAGCCTTGAAGGCGTCCCAGGATATGAAGCGCTCCAGGGGCAGGGCCTTACGGCCGCTTCGCTCGAGGCTGCGTTCTAGCCGGTCACGCGCTGCTACCTCGCTAGGGAAGACGAAGCGCCGGCTGCTATCGTCCAGCGCGGCCAGTATGGCATCGCCTATGGCGTCGGCCATGGCTTAGGCTTCTCGGGCAAGCGTCTTGAGGATCTGGCCTATATAGAGCCGGTGATGGTCGTCGTCATAGTGCTCATGTATGGCCGGGTCCAGGAAACCCTTAGGATCCAAGTCCTGCGCGTGGATTTTCCTGCACACAAAAATGAGCTCGGCCTGTTCAAAGGCCACGGCCCCCGGCGCGGCTTCGATGGCTTTGAGCCCGGTTTCGGCGGCCTTGTCGTGGTCTCTGCCCGAGAAGCGGCCGCAGTATTCGAGGGCCCCTCGCCATGCGTCGCCGAAAAAGGAGAGCGTAAAAAGCTCTTCTTTTTCCATAAAGAGGAAGCTGTGGCGGGTAGGCCGCACGAAGGCAAAGGCCACGTCGCGGTTCCATAGATGGCCAAGGCCGCCCCAGTTGGCGGTCATGGTGTTCCAGTCGCCGGGGCCACCCATCCTGCCCGCGCTTATGAGCATCCAGCGTTTCTGAATGAGATCGAATACGTTGCCCGGTATCGCTCGGCTGCTGATTTCCGTGAATCCCATCGCGCTAGCTCTCCTTGAGCTTCTCTAGCAATACGGCCAGGTTCCAGCCCGAAGCTTCGGCTGCTGAGGCCAGCGCGTCGAGCGCAGGCTTGGCCGCGTCTCCGGCTTCCAGATAGGCTATGCCGGCCGCCATTGCCTGGGCCAGGCTGAAGCGCTCCGCGTTAAACCAGGTAACGCCGTCCCATACATTAACGCCCAGCAGGCGGCTTACTTCCTCATCCTTAAAGGATTCCTCCACGAAGGCGCCAAGCCCCGCGATGGGAGCCTTGGCCGCCTTGCCTCCGAGCAGCGGCATGCGCTCAAGGAGCAGAAGAGCCGCCTTGGCGAAGGCCGCGGCACGCCAGGCGCAGTCGCCGTGCGCGCCGGCGGCTTGCATGGCCTCGCGCAGTTTGCGGTCCAGGCACCAGCGGTCCACGAGAGCGTGCAGGTCTTCGTAGGAGCCGCCGCCGTTCAGGAGCGGCGGCAGGCAGAGCAGCGCCGATACGCAGGCCATGCCTTCAAGCGCGCCTTCTACCGACAGGAGGCGCTGCCTCAGCGCGGCGGCGGCTTTTCCTTTGGCGGAGGATAAGGCGGCAATAGCCGCGATTATGCGGTCGCCTGCCGCGGCGCAGGCCGTCGCGCGCCTTGCCGCGTCGTCGGCATCCAGCGGAGCGCCTGCCAGATCCACCATGTAGGTCATGGCCGTACGCGCGAAGTCATATACGAGAGCGGTAGAGGGAAGGCCTGCCGCGCCTTCTTGTGCCGCGCCACTATCCGCCTCGAAGGGCAGGCTTTCCTGGGCAGAGGCCGTCTTTTTTGCCTTGGCCGCCGCGGCCACGCTTCGCTGCTTGGCGGGAGCGGCCTCGACCGCTTGAAAGGCGGCGCGGAAGGCAAGCATGTAGTCCTTGCCGAATACCCGGTTCCAGGCCGCGTACAGCTCTTCGAGCGCCACGTCCTGCAGCGCCGCGCTTAGGTCCGGCACGCCTGCCCCGGCCAAGCGGCCGCAGAGCTTGGCGTAGCTGCCCAGCTCGTCGTCGGCGCGTTCCTGTATATCGAGGAATACCTGGCATTGGAAGCCGTCGATAACGGCATAGAGGCCCCTGCCGGCTATATCGTCGGCATGGCGCAGGTACCAGAGATTGGAGCGCTGTTCCCTCATGATGAGGAAGTGATCGCCCTTTCCGCTCAAGCCAAGGCCCTGGGCAAGGGTTCTGGATAGCTGCTCTTTGCCGCCATCGGCCCGCTTGTGGGCAAAGGGGCAGGAATGCTGCAGCGAACCGCTGGCCCGTTCCCAGGCGTTATTAAATATGACCAGGGCCCGCTCTCTGCCTGAGCCGTTCGAATAGGCGAAAACGTCCTGGTTCACGCCGCCGTCAGCTGTTATGAAGTCATAGAGCAGGAAGTCTTCCACGCCGGAGAAGAGGTAGCGTTTCTTGAGTATGGGGAATATCTCGCGCTCATGGCGCTCGACGATAGAGCTGTCGGGCCGCTCATCCTTGTAGGCGCGGCGGTACTCCATGCCGTATTTCTCGGTAAGCCCCTCCACCTGGCCGTGCCCGAACATGGGCAGGCCGGGCAGGGTGGCCATGAGCGTGCATACGCCGAAGTAATGGTCGTCCTTGCCGAACTGGGCCACCGCGGTGTCTTCGTCGGGGTTGTTCATAAAATTGACGAAACGCTTGAGTATGTCCTTGTCGAACTCCTGGGTATTTTTTATGGTCTCGCGGTACTTGCGGTTTTCCTTGTTCTTGAGCATGTTCATAAAAGCTGAATTGTACACGCGGTGCATGCCCAGGGTGCGCACGAAGTAGCCTTCCATCATCCAGAAGGCTTCCGCCAGGAGCAGGGTGTCCGGGGCCTCCGCGGCGCACAGGTCCACCACCTCGCGCCAGAACTCCTCAGGCATGCGCGCGTTGAACTCGTCGCCGGGCAGGGCGTACTCGCCCCTGCTGGCTATGTCGCCGCCGTGGCCGGGCTCAGGGTACCAGAGCCTGCGGAAATGGCGCTTGGCCATGATCATGGCCGCGTCGAAGCGTATGATGGGGAAATTCCTTGCGACGTGGAGTATGCGCTCCCGCACCGCCTCCCGCGCCTCGGGCTTAAGAAAGTCGATTTGCGCGGTATCGTTCCAGGGCATGCTCGTGCCGTCGTTACCGTGATAAATATAACTGGTATGGCCGCTGGCGAAGTCCACGCGCTTGAACACCACCGCGGCGTCGCGCCTGTCGTAGTAGTGGTCCTCAAGCCATAGGCCTATGCGGCCGTCCGAAGACAGGTTCTCTCCAGTAAAGCTGTAGCCGGGGAAGGGCGGCGTATCGCGCTGGATGAAGAGCCCGGGCCGCTCGCGCACCCAGGCGGAATCTATGCCCGTGTGGTTAGGCACCATGTCCGCGGCGAGCCGTATGCCGCGCCAGGCGGCCCTCCCGCGCAGGTTTTCCAGCGCCGCCCAGCCGCCCAGTTCGTTCGCTATCTCATAGTCGAAGAGCGAATAGGCGCTGGCCGCGGCCTCGGGATTGCCGCAGAGCTCTTTGATGCGCCGCGATGCCGCGCTGCGCTCCCAGAGGCCTATGAGCCAAAGCGCGTTGAAGCCGCGGTGGGCCATGACGTCGAGTTCTTCGTCGGGTATGGCGTCCAGGGTCGTTATGGGCCTGCCATAGGCCTTTGATAGCTGGTCAAGCCACACGAGGGTGCTCTTTGCTATCATGACGACGCGCGGCATCCAGTCCTTGTCCTCGCTGAAGCGCTCGTATTCCTTATCAAGCTGCTCGTACGACAGGACGCGGGTGGGGCCGGGGCCGGGGAAGAAGGGCTTGTCTTCTTCGGCGAGCATGTCGACGCCGCCTAGGAGCTTACGCATCTTGTTGCCTATGATCATGCCCCAGCGTTTTCTCATGAAGTCGAGCTGGCCGGCCAGCGAATAGGGGCTTGCCTTCATGGGCGCCCTGAGCATGGTCAAAAGGTCCTCGCCGTCCGGGCCAAAGCCGGGCATGCTCTTGAAGGCTAGTTCGAGCGCGGCCAGGGCGGCCTCCACCTCGACGCTCGCGCGGAGATCGCGGTCGTCGAACAGGAAGTTGAAGGGCTCGAAGGCCGGGTTTTCGTTGGCTAGCCGTAAGAGCAAGAGCTCTTCAAGGGCTATGTGGGCGTTCGCGACGCCTTCCTGTGATCCTTTGAGCCAGTCTTCGGCGCTTACGAGGCCCTGATGCAGTTCGGAGGGGGGGTAGGCCTTGATAAAGGCCAGAAGCAGGGCTTGCGCGCCTTTCTTGCCTAGCGCTTTCTCAACGGCGCCGTAGGCCAGGGCAAAGGCATCGGCCTTGACGCTGGAGCGATACAGTTCGCATAGCGCGTGCAAAATCTCGTCAATCAGCGCCATAGCGTTGATCTTGCCGGCCTTGATAACGCGCTCGGGGTGCGTAACGGGGTTTATGTGCTTGTTTATCTCGGCGGCGAAGAGTCGAGCGGCGTAAAAATCGGCGAAAATCACGTTGCCGGACGTAGCATAGAGGGCATCGGACAGCTTGTAGCGTATACGTACGTCCTTGCGTATATGGAATTCGTAGCGAGGTGATCTGAAAGGCGGGTTCGTCGGGGCCGGCAGGGCACAGAAGCGTATAGCAAGTACGGTGTTTTTTATCGCTGACATGAGGTTCCCCCTAGCTCGATGATAACCCAATACGGGCAAGGCTACAATATGAGCTTTAAAACGAGGGCAAGGCCGAAGAGCAGGGGCAGGTGGGCAAGGTAGATGATAAGCGAGTGGCGGCCAAGGAAAGCGAGCGTAGTGACGATGCGCCCAGCCGCGCCATGCGCGTCGTTTCGTCCAGTATCCCGGCTTGGCACAAGCGTGATCTGCCGCGGCGGCCGGAGCAGTGGAGATAGCCGCCCTGAGAGCGCGTGCGCGGCCGCTCCCAAGGCTGTCCAGGCGAACCAGGGCAGGAGCGGCAGATAGTCGACGGGATAGAGGCCGCGCGGCCGGAAGCCCAGCCAGGCGAGGTAGGGCCAGCCGAAGCGGAGCGGCCCCAGGGCTAAGCCCGCCGCAAGGGCCGCTAAGGCCGCCGCCAAGGCCAGCGCAGGGCGGCCCAGCAGGGGCCAGGCTAGGAGGCTTGAAAGGGCAAGCGCGTGGAGTATGCCGAAGAATACGAAGGAACCCCTGCCGAACATGATAAGGCTGGCCGCGCTCACGCAGAGCGCCGGCAGCGCGAGCCTGGCCGCCCGGCGGGCGAAATAGCCGTAAGGCGCGCCCGCGTTCTTCTTCGCGTCCAGGCTCCAGCCCGACAGGGCTATGAAGCCCGCCGCTATAGCCCGCGGAAAGAGCCACCAGAAGCCTGTATACAGCTCAAGCGATAGTATGCCCTGCATCACGCCTATGTACGCGGCATGATATACTATCATAAGCAGGACAAAGGCGCCCCGCAGCGCGTCCAAGCCCGGTGAACGCTTGGCTCCGGTCACGGCGCAGGGTCTTTGGGTATAAGAAGGGAGAAGGTGGTACCCGCGCCTTCCTCGGAAACGAAGGACACCGTGCCGCCCAAATAGCGCTCCGCCAGTATCTTCATGCCGTAGCTGCCTAAGCCCCTGCCCTTACCCTTGGTCGAGAAGGAGCGCTGGAACATGCGCAGCTTGGCCTCGGCGCTTAAGACCGCCGCGTTCCATACCCAAATGCGCAGCGCGTCGCCGTTGTCGCTACAGCCGATCCGTATGCTGTCTCCCCGCGTGGAAGCCTCGAACGCGTTCTTGAGCATGTTCACCATTACCCGCCGCAAGAGCGCTGGGTCTCCGTTGAGCGTGACGCCGGGGCAGGATTTGTCTACCGTTATGCTCATATCCTTGCCTAAGCAGGCGTAATC
Source organism: Spirochaetaceae bacterium UBA5200 (assembly GCA_002412825.1). GTDB lineage: Bacteria > Spirochaetota > Spirochaetia > Treponematales > UBA12059 > UBA5200. Next base: position 196,304 of record DHVU01000019.1, on the reverse strand, counting down.
GAAGAGCTCGACCGCTTTCTGCAGCTCCTCTTCGATATGCATGGGAGCCTTATCTACGGAAAGCGTGCCCGTCTCGGCCGCCTTGAGCGCGCGCTGTGAATCGATCTCCTCTATCAGCTGCTCGGTGGCCGAGCGCAGATACTTCAGATAGTCGACGCCTTCTTCATCCTTAGCCATGGATATGAGCTCCAGCATGGAGCGTATGCCGCTAACCGTATTGCCTATATCGTGGTAGAAGATGCGCTCGAGCACCTCCTGTCTCTTTTCGGTGGATATGTCGCGCGCCAGGAAGAGTATGTACTTGCCGCCGCTCTGCTGCAGGGGTTTGCTCCATACGAGGAGGTCCAGCGCGTCGAGCTTATATTCCTCCTGCAGCTGTATGATGCATTCCTCGGTATCCTCGGAGCCCGCAAGGGCCTTCATGATGGCGGCGGGAGCGCCGCAATAGGAACAGAATACCGTCGTGCCGCAGCCGCCCGGCTTCTCGCAGGCGTGTATGCAGCCTAGTGCCTCGCCGGGGCGCAGCCCTATGCCGCGAGAGCCCTCGCCGCCGCCGCCGTCTATGTCGCCTATGGTAGCTGACGCCTTGCGATTCATCCAAATGATTTGCCTGCGGTCGTTGATGATAAACATGATCATGGGCAGTTCGTATAAGAGCCCTGAGCAGGCCAGGCTGAGCAGTTCCTGCCTTTGCGCCTCTATTTCTACCGGTCTGTAGCGCGGCGCCGGTAAATAGTCGCTTTCTTCAGTATCATAATCTAGATTCATGCTACCATCCTTGTTTATACTTGACGCGTAACGCTCTTTTCGTCAAGGTAGAACTGTTCTACTTAATACGATGCAGAAAATAAACCCGGCACTAGGCCGCCGCGCCGGATTCCGGGTATGGAGGACGCTATGTCCGCTACGGTTGAGCATGAAAAACGCAAAAGAGAAATCCTCGAAAAGGCCCTCGACGTGTTCGTGGAGGAAGGCTACGCCGATACGACCTTCCAGAAGATCGCGGATCGCTGCGGCATTACGCGGACCATACTCTATCTGTATTTCAAGAATAAGCGCGAGATCTTTACGTTTAGCATTAAGCGCTTTACGGAACGGCTGGAAGAATCCCTCCGGGCAATCGTGGCCGATGAGAGCCTCGCATCTTACGAAAAGCTTGAGCGTATAGCGGTGCTTACCGTGGAGAACTGCGTCGAGCACGCGCGCCTCTTATCCGTTATCATGGCCTACCTTACGCATATGAAGCGTTCAGGCGGCGATACGGCAGAGCGCGTGCGCAGGCGAACGATACGTATGCGTCACATAATAGCCGGCGTGGTCATAGCAGGCCAAAAAAAAGGCGAGCTGGCCCGCGTGCCCTTGAAGCCGGTGATCGAGCTCTTCTATAGCATAGTCGAATCCGCAATTTTCAGGGTAACCATGCTGGATAACGATTCCGTCGACGAACTTGCTTCAGCCGCCCGGCTTTTTATTAACCGCCTCAAGAATTGACGGCCGGCTACTAAGGTCCGCCGCGCTTAGGGCCAGGGCGGCGGCGCGGCTTTAAGGAGCGATACTGTGGATACGCAGAATACGAGCGCAGCGCCTATAAGAAAGCCCGCTTGGCTTAAGGTGTCCCTGCCCCAGGGGCAGCATTGGCGCAGCATGAGCGAGCTCATACGACGCCGCGGACTCCATACGGTATGCGATGAGGCCTCCTGCCCCAATAAGGCCGAATGCTGGGGCTGCGGCACGGCCACCTTTATGCTGCTCGGCGACGTATGCACCCGCGGCTGCCGTTTCTGCGCGGTGGCCACCGCCAGGCAGGGCGCTCCGGTGAATGAGGCGGAGCCTCTTGAGCTGGCCGAGGCCGTCAGAGAGCTTAAGCTGCGCTACGCCGTGCTGACGAGCGTGGATCGCGACGACCTGCCCGACCGCGGCGCCGGGCATTTTGCCCGCTGCATAGCAGCCATACGCGAACTCAATCCCGATGCCCTCATTGAAGCGCTCATACCCGATTTCCGGGGCGCCGAGATGGATGCGCTCCTGGCTTCGCCGCCCGACGTACTTGCCCATAACGTGGAAACGGTACGCCGGCTTCAAAACGTACGCGACGCGCGGGCCAGTTTCGATATATCCCTTGCCACCCTGCGGGAGGCTAAGGGAAAGGGGGGCCTGCCCACCAAGTCCAGCCTCTTGCTCGGCCTCGGGGAGCGCGAAGACGAGGTTCTATCCGCCATGGACGAGCTTAGGTCCGTGGGCTGCGATATCCTGGTGATGGGCCAATACCTCCGGCCTACGGCGAGCCAAGTACCCGTATCCGAATATCTGCACCCGGATGTCTTCGCCCGCTATGCCGCGTTCGCCAAGGACAAAGGCTTTTCATCGGTAATCGCGGGGCCCTTGGCCCGTACCAGCTATCACGCGCAGGAAGGCCATAAGGCCCTGGGCGGAAGGGAAACGCCATGACCGGCTCGTATGTGGGCAAGGCTAAGGGCGGTAAGCTCATACGGCTGGAACTATCCTGGACTATGGACCGCATCGATGCGCTGCGCCTGCGGGGGGACTTCTTCGCCCATCCTGAAGACGGCTTTGAGGCCGTTGAGGCCAGTCTGCCCGGCTGCCTGCTAACAGAGCTTGGCGCGGCCTTTGCCAGGGGCATAGCGGAACGCGGCGTTACCGTCTTCGGCCTCCTGCCCGAGGACCTCGACGACGCGGCCCAGGCTATAGTAGCCGCCGCGTCAGGCTAAGGAGCATAAGCTATGGAATTGCGCTATCTGGAGACGGGCTTTAATCCTGCCGCCTTCAACATGGGCCTCGACGAGGCCATACTCAACGCGGTGGCGGAAGGCCGTCAGCCGCCCACGCTGCGCTTCTACGGCTGGAAGCCCCGCGCGGTATCTATAGGGTATTTTCAGGGCATAGAGGACGAAGTGGACGGCGCTGCCTGCGCCAGGCTCGGCGTCGATATAGTAAGGCGGGTAACCGGCGGCGGCGCGGTATACCATGCGGACGAGCTTACCTATAGCATCGTGCTGCCGGAAGCCCATGACCTGGCGCGGGGAACCATACTGGATTCGTACAAGACCATATGCGCAGGCGTGGTCGAGGGCCTGAGGATACTGGGCATAGCGGCGGAATTCGCCCCGCTTAACGATGTGGTGGCCGAGGGTAAAAAGCTGTCGGGCAATGCCCAGACGCGGAAGCGATCCTGCCTTTTGCAGCATGGCACCGTGCTTCTTTCCGTGGATGTCGATGAGATGTTCGAGCTCTTGAAGGTTCCCAGCGAGAAGATGAAGGGCAAGCTCATCGAGGACGTGAAGGCGAGGGTCAGCTCGGTATCGGCCATGCTCTGCCGGGATTTCGGCTATAAGGAAGCCCTCCCCGCGTTTAGGGAGGGCTTTGCCAAGGCCTTAAGCGCCAGCCTAGCCGCGGGCGAACCCTCTGAGGCTGAACTGGATGACGCCCGGCGCCTTGCCATTGAAAAATTCGGCGAACGTTCCTGGGTCAGTAAACGCTAAAGCGCAGCTAGTCTCTCAAAGCCCGTTAGTTCTTGTTCGTGGACTCGCCCATAGCCAAGAGCAGGCGCTGTGAGTCTTGAGGCGAGGACTTGGCGACCACCTGAGCCTCAAAAAGCGCTTCAAGATTCATCTTGTAGCTTGTTATGCGGTATATATAGTCCAGGGTCTTACGGGGCGTGCCTCCCTTGGATACCCTAGTCTGCCCCGCGTTGTATATGGCCAGCGCTGCTACCTCGTTTCCGCCGGCATCTAGGCAGAAGGCCAAGTGAGCCATGCCGTGATGCGAATTCTTCTCGGGGTCAAAGAAATCCGGCACGCTCAGTTTGGGAAACGACTTGGAATTAAGCTGGAAAAGCCCCCGGTCTATGGAGTCGCTGTTGTGGCCCACCGCGGCGGTCTTGTAGCGGCTCTCCTCGTAGGCGAGCGCGAAGGCCAGGGCCGCATCCACCTCATGCTTTATCGCGTTTCTCAGTATGGCGTCGGCGACGGCACGCGAGCCGGTTATGCTCGTAAAGAATCCCAGCGTGGCTTCGCGGGTATCCTCGCTACTATAGAATTGCGATATATGGTCGACCCGGCTCAAGCTGCGTAGGGCAAGCGCGTAGTCTTCTTTTTCTATGGAACTGAGCACGAGGAAGTCGCTTGGCAGGTAGACGGGGGCTATGGTCCCTTCAAAATCGCTCTCGCCGCGGCAGCTCAGGGCTATGGCTGCACTACAAAAGAGAGCCAGGGGACTAATAATCCTCTTGAATCTGCGGAATTTCATGCTGTGTAGGAACTCCTGTTGGTAGGTTTGGACTTATTTGGGAAAACGACAGCTATTGTACCGAATTTCCTGTGGAGGTCAAGTAGGGCAGGGCGCTAGTTCGGCTGTGGGCTATCAAGCAGGGGCAGATACACGCGTATAGCGGTACCGTGCGGCTCTTCGCTCTCCACGTTTATCGCGCCTTTATGCGCCTTTACTATACCGAGAAGGGCAGCCAAGCCTAGGCCCCGGCCGTTTTTTTTCGTCGTATAGAATGGATTGAAAATCTTGTCCCGGTTCTCAGGCGCTATGCCTATGCCCTTATCGCGCACCTCAAGCAGCGCATAGGAGCCGCCTTCCAGGCTGGCGCCGTATTTTACTCTTTTAGCCGCCTCGGTATTCAGATACTCGCGGCGTACGGCCACGGTAAGCGCGGCCTGTGTATCCGGCGCCGCTTCAACGGCGTTGGCCACCAGATTGGCCAGTACCTGACGCAACTGCACCGCGTCGCCCTGCACGAAGAGGGCTTCCTCCGGCAGCTGGAACTCGATATGAGCCCCATTCGGGGATAGGGACCTGAGAACCATGGCCGCTTCACGTACGAGCTCGCTGAGGTTCAGCTTCTCATTGGCGAATATGTTCAAGCCCGAAAACTCAAGCATGCGGCGGGCCAGTTCGCCTGCCTGTTTGGCTACCTCCAAGGAGCGGTTCAGATAGCCTGCCGCCTCACTCTGCTCTCCCATGCTCAAGAGGGCCACGTTCATGCCGCCCACGATGGCGGTAAGCAGATTATTGAAGTCGTGGGCTATGCCGCCCGCCATAAGCGCCATGCTTTCATAGCTCTGAGCCTTGATCATGCGCGTTTCCAGCCGGCGCCGTTCCTCTTCGAAGCGCGAGCGCTCCTCCATGTCCCGTACGAGTTGCGCGTTGGCGGCGGTAAGGTTCTGGTTGCTGGTCTTGAGCGCGGCGTTAAGCTTAGAGAGCTCGTCGGTCTTGAGCCTGACGAGCCTGCGCAGCTGCAGAGTCCAGAACGATACCGCGGCAGCCAGGATCAAGGCCGCGCCGAGCGCTAGCGATAGCGGCAATACCCAGGCAGAGGAGGAGCCTGCCTGCGCGGAGTAGGCTACGCCGAGCCATTTTTCATAAATCGTGGCCAGCGTGCCGCTATCCCGGGCCCTGGCCAAGCCCTTATCCAGGATGTTGATGAGCATATCATTACCGAGGGCGACGGCCATGCAATCGGAGCCTATATAGAGCGCTTCGCCGGTCTTTTTTACCGCGCCGGTAAGCCGGCCGTCATAGATATAGTAGAGGACGATTTGCTCGTCGCCAATAAGCGCGTCTGCCTCGCCCTGGACTACGGCGTTCAGCGCGGAAGAAAAGTTATCCGTATAACGGAAATCCACGTTTATGCCGTACTCGCGTAAAAATTCTATTGCGTAGTCTCCCCGCTGCACGGCCACGCGCTTGCCTTCAAGATCGCTAAGCTCGACGATATCGGTTCGTTCCCGTTTTACGAATATGGACGCGGGCACGGAGAAAACCTCGGCGCTGAAGGTAAAGCGCCGTTCGCGCTCTTCGCTCCTGAATATGCCGGTTATGGCGTCTGCCCTGCCGCTTACCACGGCCTCCTGAGCCTCAGCGAAGGACATGGGCTCGAATACCGCGGGAAATCCTAATTCCGTGGCTATCCAGCGTATCAGCTCTATGGCCATGCCTGTATATTCGCCGTGGCGCGGATGGAGAAATTCAAAGGGGGGGTAGGCCGTCTGCCCCACGAAGAGTATTTCGCCTTTCTCCGCCAGCCAGGCCCGCTCGGCCGCATTAAGCTTCGTTTCCGGCCAGGCTGCGCTTGCGCAGTAAAGGAGCGCTGCCAGTATCGCCACACTTTTTTTCATACCTGGGCATTGTACGCAATTTACTGTATCATTTCCAGAGAAAACTATAGCGCCTGAGGAGCTTTGCATGGATAGGAACGCGGCCTTAACGCTTTGGCATGAACACAACGATGACGATTCCCTGCTCAAGCACGCCTTAAGCGTCGAGGCGGCCATGAAGCATTTCGCCCGGCGTTATGGCCAGGATCCCGAGTACTGGGGTATCGTTGGATTGCTGCATGATATCGACTACCAAAAGCATCCCGAGGAGCACCTGCAGCACGCCGGCGCCATCCTAAAAGCGGCGGGCTATGACGACGCCTTTATCCATGCCGTTGAAAGCCATGGCTGGGGGCTGTGCTCGTCCGTAGAGCCGGTATCGGTCATGGAAAAAGCGCTCTTCGCGGCTGATGAGCTTACCGGCTTCATAGCCGCCTGCGCCTATGTGCGGCCGTCCAAGAGCGTGCTCGATATGGAGCTCAGATCGGTAAAAAAGAAGTGGGGCAGCGCCGCCTTCGCCGCGGGCGTGCGCCGCGACATCATAGAGAAGGGCGCCGCCATGCTGGGCATGCCCCTCGACGAGCTTATTGAGGAGACTATACAGGCCTTGCGGATCGAAGCGGATGCCGTTGGCCTGAAAGGCGCGCTGTAGCGCCGGGACAGGCGCCTGACCCGATCAGGGCCTTCCAGGAATAATCCGCGCATATTTTGTAGATCACGGAGCGATATACCCATGGCCATGCTGGAAAACCTTACGAAGAAACTGGGCGACGTCGTGCGCGTCATAGGCGGCAAAGCGTCCATCAGCGAGAAGAACATAGAAGAAGCGGTCGATCAGATAAAGATGGCTCTTCTGGAGGCCGACGTAAACCTGCGCGTGGTGCGCCGCTTCGTCAACGCCACCATTGAGGAGGCTAAGGGCGAGAAGGTGCTCAAGGCCGTATCGCCGGGGCAGCAGTTCGTCAAGATCGTTCACGACCGGATGGTTTCTCTCCTGGGTGATACGAGGCAGGACCTCGCGCTTAAGGGCCCCGACGTGGTAAGCGTCATACTGATGGCGGGCCTTCAGGGCTCTGGCAAGACCACGAGCGCCGCAAAGCTTGCCCTGCACTTGAAGAAACTCGGCCGCCGCCCCCTGCTCGCGGCCTGCGACCTGGTGCGCCCCGCGGCCGCTGAGCAGCTGGCCGTCCTCGGCGAGCAGATAGGCGTACCCGTTCACCGCGAGTCTGGCTCGGACTCCCTGTCCATAGCCAGGAACGCCATGGCCAAGGCCAAAAAAGAGCAGTATGACGTGCTCATCGTCGATACGACCGGCCGCATGCAGCTCGACGAGGCCATGATGGCCGAGCTTGAGAAAATGCGCGACCTGGTCAAGCCTGACGAGACCCTGCTCGTGGCGGATGCCATGACCGGGCAGAGCGCCGTAGATATTGCTAAAGCCTTCGACGAACGCATAGGCATAAGCGGCGTCGTGTTGTCCAAGTTTGATTCAGATGCCCGCGGCGGCGCCGCCCTCTCGCTCAAGGCCATAACCGGCAAGCCCATAAAGTTCGTGGGTACATCGGAGCGCCCCGAGGGCCTTGAGCCCTTCTATCCCGAGCGCGTGGCTAGCCGCATATTAGGCATGGGCGATATCGTGTCGCTCGTGGAGAAGGCCCAGGAAGCCTTTGACCAGGACGAAGCGGCCGAGCTTGAGCGCAAGTTTAGCAACGAGAGCTTTTCTTTGGACGATTACCTGGACCAGCTGCGTAAGGTCAAGAAAATGGGCTCGCTTAAGAATTTCGTCGATATGATGCCGGGTATGGCGGGGCAGATAAGCGACGAGCAGCTCAACGAGGCGGGACTCAAATACGAAGAGGCCATACTCCTGTCCATGACCAAAAAAGAGCGCGCGAACTACCTGATCATAGGCCCAACGCGCCGCTCGAGGATAGCGAAGGGCTCGGGTACCTCGGTGGCTGAGGTAGCCAGGCTCTTAAAGAAGTTTGAGAAGTCGCGGCTCATGATGAAGAAGGCCATAAAGAACAAAAAGACGGCCGAACGGATGATGGGCGGCCGCTAAGCCTACTTTACACGCCCCGCGGCTTCTTGGTATACTGCGGCCGCTTCCCTGCCTTCATTGGCACGGGCGCGTTCGATGTCCTGTACGGGGTTCATGCTCGGCCCCCCTGGATACCCAACTTTGCAAGCACTACGGAAACGGAGACGTAATAATATGTCTAGACGATGCGATCTTTGCGGAAAAGGCACCACCTTCGGTAATACCGTCAGCCATGCCAAGAACCGGACCCGCCGCACCTGGCGGCCCAACTTGCTCACCATGAAGACCATGATAGGCGGCACCGTGCTGTCCGTTAAGGTTTGCACCCGCTGCCTCAAGTCAAACAAGCTGGTAAAGCTGGTATAGGAAGCCTTAGGGGCTCCTTGCGCAGCCAAACAAAATGGCCACCCCTTCGGGTGGCCGTTTTGCTTTTAAGGCGCTGACTAGCGCTTGAGTATGGATATGATGCGTTCGAGCACCTTTTTCCTATCCAGGGGCTTTACGATATAGCTCTTGGCGCCCATGAGCAGGCATTTCTTGACTATATCTTCTTTGCCAAGAGCGCTCACCATGACCACTACGGCGCCTTTGTCGTATTCTAGGATCTTTTCCAGGGCCGTAACGCCGTCCATCTGCGGCATGGTTATGTCCATGGTAACGATATCGATGCCGGGGCTGAGTTCTTTGTATTTTTCGAAGCCTAGGAGGCCGTCTGATGCGGTTCCCACCACCTCGAAACCTTCGGAAGTAAGAATCTGACCTAATTGCTTGGCTATGAACATAGAATCATCGACGATGAGTACGCGGTAGGGCGTGCCTTCGGGCTTGAGTCCCAGAGGTTTCTTATCGTTGATCGTGGGCATGTCACTCTTGGCGATCATGGCGTTTACGGCTCCTTATTCTAGTGCCTGCTTTGGCATACCCTGAATTTATAGACCATGCGAAGGAAACACGCAAGTCCAATCGCGTATTCTTGCGTCCAGCGTCGCAGGCGCCGACGCGATGCGTCTTGACGCACGAGCACTATGCGTGCATAATCCCCCTAAGACTCTTCGTCAGCTAAGCGTACCCTATGGGTGCCGACGCTCGGTAGGGACCATAAGGAGTATTATTGTGCCTTGCGGAAGAAAACGAAAGCTCAAGAAGATAGCGACTCACAAGCGGAAGAAGAAGAAGAGGAAGAATCGGCATAAGACCCGCAAGTGATTACCCGCTATCGTAGCGAACGCGGCCGCGGCCTTTATGGCCCGGCCGTTTTTTCTTGCTCACCTCGCCTTAAACACGTACAATAGCACCATGCCGACCGAATTGGACGTACACCAGGTTCTGCGCTCCTTCGCGCAGCGGAATAAGCTCAGCGTTATAGACTTCCGCGTATTCATGGCCGCCGTTCAGCGTCAGGCCAAGAATTATGACCAGACCAACGTCTTCTACCGCGACCTGGCCCTCCACCCCGAAACTATACTCGTGCCGCGTCTCTTCCAGCTTGCCCGCGAGAAGAGCCTGTCGCTTATGTCCACCGGGAACCAAATAGACCGCATATTCCTGCCTGAGGCCTTCACCGAACCCGTGCTTGCCGAGTATAGGCGCATAGAGGAAAACCCCGAGATACCCTTTCCCGACGAAGACGCCCTTAAGATAAGCGTGCCCGGCGAGTGGATACAGCCCGTATCGATAGAAACCGATCTGCCCGCCCTCATAGATTTTGAGGGCGACCGGCCAGCCCTGATATACAAACTTACCTTTCCCGAAGGGCTTAAGCACATGCTCGTGCTTGCCGTAGCGGTGGGCGACAAGCTCCTCGAGTACGCGGTGCTCAAGCTGCGCCACTATTTGCGCAAGGGAGCCAATAAGGATTACATACAGCAGCGCATGGTAGGCGCTTTCGGCGGCAAGGAAATGTTGCTTAAGGATACGATGACGACGGTGCTCATTAAGCCCTTTGAAGCCATCCAGGAGATGCGGCAAGGCAAGAGCGATTTTACCTATCCCTTCTGGGCCTACCTTTCCAGCGCCATTAAGAAGGATCTATCGGGCAAGGGCGACCCCACGCCCGACGACGTGGCCGCCTTCCAGTCCGCCTTTATCGTAGACGTGTACAATAACTATTTTAAGAGCAAGACCCAGCGCCACCAGGAACGCGAAGACGCGTTCAAGGCGCTGGGCGTTTCGCTGCGCAAAGCGCCGTATCTCTACACTATCCAGGAAATTATCGACTTTCGGGACAGCCAGGGCCGGCCGCTCTTAGGCAAGTACACGCGCGAAGAGCTGGAGGAGTGGATACACGACGAGACCACCAACGCCCCTGAAGGCGTATTGCCGGAATTGCTCGTACTTAACACTGGCCAAGGCCGTACCCAACTCATCGCTAAGGATCGTTTCCTGCAATATGTCGTGAAAGGCCTTCACGATGGCCGTTCCGCAATAAAACCGTATATCGTGCGGGAGTGGCGCGCTATACTGTACGACTTCGGCAGCACGGATGCCATGGAAAGCGATGACGCCTTCCGGGCGGAGCTCAGCGAGCGGCTCGCCGCCAATTCGCCGGTGCTGGCCGCCGCCTTGGGCTCAGGATACTGTCCCGCCATATACGCGGAGAGCAGGGGCAGCAAGGATATTCCCGCTGACCTTGACCGCTACTTCGGAGGCGGCCACCTTGCCCCGCTCGATACCCTGCTCAACCTGGACCGCAAGAGCCTGTTAACCGACGTGCGTATGCTCTTGCCGTTCTGGTATACCGTGCCCGTGCTCTCCTGGTTCATAGGCATTTTTAAGCGCTCCAGCAAACGCAAGGCCGATCAGCGCAAGGCCGTCAAGAAGGCCATAGACGGCGGCCTCGAGCAGGAAGGCAGCCAAGGCGCTTCAAAAGCGGGGCAGGCAAACAACCGCGCGGCGGAATTTTCCCAAATGGCCAAGAAGGCCGAGCGGCGCTTCCTGCCTGAGGGCTACGGCGTCGATGAATACCTTCAGCTCCTGGAGTCCCGCTGGAACAACATCCTCGATCTGCGGGCCAAGGCCAATCTGCGCGAGGACGTGAACTCCCTTGTGCGCGATTACCTGCGGGGCATATTGCGCTCTATGAAGCCCGCAGGCTTTACCCCCGAGCGCGTAGAAATGATGGCGGCAAACCTCGCCGATACCTCCAACTTGCTCAAGATACGCAATCACGCGGCGCTTGAAGAGTATATTCGGCTCTACATGGTAAAACTGCTCAAACGCTAAAGACCAGAGCGCGCTGGTGGACCTTGCGCCGCGCTGTTGCGCCGCGCAGTTGCGCGAGTGGGCTTCCTGGTATAGGATGGCTGGCATGAATGACGACGACCCATACCCAAGTACTTGGGGCATAGGAGGCCGCCCGTGAGTGCCTCCCTTATAGGCGTAATCGTATGCCTGGTCTTTTCCGCGCTCTTTTCGAGCGTAGAGACGGCGTTTACTTCGCTTACCGTGTTCCAGATAGAGTCGCTTAAGAAGCGCGGCCGCGGCGGCGCCACCGTGGAGCGGCTGGCTAAAAAGCCCGACGAGCTCATCGCCACCATCCTTATCGGCAACAATATCGTCAACATACTGGCCTCGGTGCTGGCCACTCAATGGGCGCTGACTCGCTGGGGCGATATAGCGCTGGGCTTCGTTACCGGCGGCCTTACCTTCCTTGTGCTTATTTTCGGCGAGGTCACCCCCAAGCGCCTGGCCATAGCCCATAACGAGTTCGTGGCTTCGGCCCTTGCCCCCTTGCTCCTCATCTGCACCTATCTCTTTAAGCCCCTCGTTCTTATCGTGAATTTCTTAAGTTCACTGGTCACCCGGCTCTTCGGTAAGCCTACCAAAGAGGAACTGTCCATGGAAACCATGGTACAGATGCTCTCCATAGCCGAGCACATGGGCGTCATCGATTACGCCAAGAGCGCCATGGTTAAGAACGTGTTCCGCCTAGGCGCCACCACCGTGCAGGCCGTCATGACCCACCGCATCGACGTTTTCAGCCTCGATAAGCGCACCACGGCGGAAGACGCCTGTAGGCTGGCTATGGCGCCCGGCGTATCCCGCATTCCCGTGTACGACGGCGATAATGAGAATATCATAGGCCTCGTCACCGCGCGCATGGCTATCAATGAAGTGCTCTCGGGAAGAGGTGGGCGCTTACTTGCGGATATTATGACAAAACCGCTCTATATCATGCCTACCAAGCCCTTAAGCGAGCTGTTTAATCTCTTCAAGAAGAAGCGCGAAACTTTCGCCGTGGTCATCGACGAGTACGGCGGCCTTGCTGGCGTCGTTACCATGCGCGATATCGTAGAAGAGATCGTAGGGGCCATTTACGACGAGGACGACGCTGACACCCGCGAGCGTGTCCATAAGCGCAGCGACGGTTCCTTTACCGTGGCCGGTGACACGCCGCTTTCGGTGCTAGCCGAGTTTACCGCGGCCGACGTGTCGAGCCTTCCTTATGTGCAGACCGTGAGCGGCTACATAGCATGGGCCCTGGATCGCATACCCGTGCCAGGCGATTACGTGGATACCGATATAGGCCAGTTTACCGTGCTCAGCACCGATGCCAAGCGGGTGGACGAGAGCATATATCGCCCCCACCGGCGCGACTAAGGGGCGGAGGAAGCCGAGAGGATGGGCGCATGACCGCAGGAGACAGCGTGGAGCTCAGCATAGACCGCCTGGTAGCAGGCGGCGACGGGCTGGGCTTCATAGACGGCATAGCCTGCTTCGTAGCCTTGGCCGCGCCGGGGGACCGCCTGCTGGTCCGCATACGCGAAACGCGCAGGGACTATTGCAAAGCGGACATCGTACGCATCCTTGAACCCGCATCCTCGCGGGTAGTGCCGCCCTGCCCCTTTTACGGAGCTTGCGGCGGCTGTACTCTCATGCATATGGACTATAAATCTCAGCTGTCCGGCAAACGGCGCATAGTGGCTGACGCCTTTCGCAGGACCGGCGCCTTGCCCGATGCTGAAGAGCCGCCCATTACGCCGTTGGCCCCCTGGGGCTACCGCAACCGTGCCCAATTCCATTTCGGCCCAGACGGCGCGCTCGGTTATATACGCCGATCTTCCAACGAAGTCCTGCCTATTGCGTCCTGCCCCATACTCGTCGAACCCTTAGCCTCATGGCTTACCGATAATGCCGGAACGAAGGCTTTCAGGCTCCTTGGCAAAGCCTTGAAAGGCTCGTCGCGTTTCATAGCCTTCGCGCCCGGAGGCGACGATGAGAATGCCTACATCCAGGGCAAAGACGGCGAACTAAGCCTAGAATTGGCGGGCAAGGCCTTCAGCTTCCACGTGGAAGGCTTCTTCCAGAGCAACCTATCGCTCGTGCCTGCTCTTATCGATGAAGCCTGCCGGGGTATTGAAGGCGCGCGCGCGGCCGACCTCTATTGCGGGGTGGGCCTCTTCGGCGCCTTCCTGAGAGAGCGCTTTGGGGCCCTGGTATGCGTGGAGCAGGACGCCCGCGCCTTGGGCTATGCCTGCAGGAACGTTGGCAAAAGCGCCGATTACGCTGCCCTGAGCATGGAGGCCTGGACCTTAAGCGCCCAGGCCCGCGCCTCTTTCGACTATGTGCTCGTAGACCCGCCGCGTTCGGGGCTCGCCCCCGCCGTGCGCGCCTGGCTCCTCTCCTCGCGCCCGCCTTGCATAGGCTACGTATCCTGCGACCCCGTGTCGCTGGCCCGGGACTCAGGTGAGCTCGTCCGCGGCGGCTACCGCCTTGAGCGGCTCTCTCTCTACGACTTCTACCCCCAGACCGCCCACGTGGAAAGCTATGCGCGCTTCATCCTTGAGTAAGCGCGCGATCGCGCTTAGTCTGTCTTCTCTGCTCGCTATAGCGTTGCCTGCCGCGGCGGACGAGCCTGAGATACTCTTCCGCTTCCCTGCCGGCGGCGTCGTAAACTCCGGGCCCGAACTTGAAGGCGGCCGCGTTTGGTTTATTTCCGACAGCAAGACCCTGTACATTATGACGGAGGGTGGCAGGGCCATAGGCAAGCGCGACATCAATGTGCGCCGCGTTCCCTTCATAGCCTGCGACCCCTACGGCCGCGCGGTCATACCCGACGGAGCAAGCGCTATACTCATGGTCAACAAGGCAGGCCAGGAGGTGTGGCGCACGGAGCTCGGCGCCAGCCCCGCCGGCCCGCCGGCCTTCGGCCTCGACGGCAGGCTCTATGCGGCGGCGGGCGGCAAAGTCTTGTGCCTTGCGCCTAACGGGCTCAGGCTCTGGTCGCGCGAGCTCGGCGGGGACTTCCTTTCGCTCGTCGGCCCCGGCCCCGGCGGCGGCCCCCTTATAGCCCTTAGCGATGGCTCGGTGCTCCTCTATAGCCCCGACGGCGCCCTGCTTTGGCGAGAAGGCTTCCAAAGCCAGGCGCGCCACATGGCCACGCGCGGGAGTGAAGTGTTCCTTGCCTTTGCTGACGGCACGCTCGCTGCGTTTACGCCCTTAGTTAGGGCGCCCGGAACCGGGACTGCTACCGGCGCCGCGGCAGGCGTCGCGCTTCCTCCGCTCGGATCGGCGCTTGAGGCCCTGGCCGCCGGCCCCGACGGCTACTATGTCCTGGGCGCTTCGGGCAGGCTCCTTGCCTTAGGAACCGGCGGCGAAGAACTATGGCGCGCGGAAACGGGGGCTCTCGCCTCGGGCGCTGCGCGGCTCTTCGCCTTTAAAGGCCGGGTCGTGCTGGCGTCAAGGAGCCGCGTGCGCTCCTACGGCCCCGACGGCGCGCTCTTTCGCGACTTAAGCATACGCAACGCCACTGGCTTGCCCGCGTTAACGAAGGGAGGCGCCGTGCTATCGGGGGGCAGCGACTGGATACTCTATGCCTACCGCTTCGAGCGAGAGCTTGAGGGCTTGGCCCGCGAGCGCCCCGCTATTTTGGACAGGCAGGCCGTAAAAGACGCCGGCAAGCGCGCCCTGCTCTGGTATCCGGGTGGATCCTCCGACGATACGGTATTATCTATGCTTGCCGATATTGAAAAATCCCTAAAATCGGGTACTATAGGAGAGGGCGCGAGCGAAGCGTTGCTTTTAGCTTCCGCGGTGGCCTTAGGCGAGCTTGAGGCGCCTTTTGGCGCGGGAGCCTTGGCCCGGGGGCCATCGCCCCGCGGAGCGCTTGCCCGGGCCACGGCCTGTGAAGTCTTAGGCGCGCTGGGCTTTCCTGCGGCCGTTGAGCTGCTCGCCGAGGTGATAGCGCGTGATGCCGATCCCGCCGTGCGTGCGGCCGCCGCGTCTGCCGTAGCGGCCATTGGCCTTGATCCTGAGGGTAAGGCGCTCGACGCCTTTGCGGCGGAAGCCGCCAGAGGCCGCCTGGACGCCAGGACGGGCAGGGCTCTTATAGACGCCATTGAAGCCTTGTATAGGGCGGGCGGCGGCCTGGATAATCCATCGGGCGCGCTCGCGTTGTTGCGTATAGCCGGCGGAGCCTCCTATCCGGGAGACTTGCGCCGCCGGGCGGAAGCCGCCTTACGGCGTATTTCCGCGCCTCAATGATGAAAACGGTCATGGAAGGAAAACGACATGGGAAAACGAATCGTGCTTGCCCTGCTCGCGCTTGTTATCGCGCTTCCGTCCTTTGCCCAAAATGTCGATGAAGGCGAACTGGGCTCCGTGGCCGGCCGCAGCATCGAGTTTATCAACTACGTGGGTCCCCACACGCGCATAGACAGCGCCGAGGACATACGCGCCATAGGCAGGGGTTTAGGCCTTGCCGTGCGGGGCGGGGCCAGCCGCAGCGGCGAGCTTGGCCGCTACTACGTCATACATGCCGTGGATCCCTCCGTACCCACGGGCTTGGACGCCGACATACTGGTGCTGGGAGAAGGCGCCCGCGTCGACCACATACGCAACCTGCGCCGCATCATAGCCGGTTACCTTGAGGGCGCCTACGCCTATTCCGCTGCGGACGCCGATACCCTGGCCGTCTTTATAACCATATATAATGCCGTCTACCGCGGAAACCTTGCCTACTTCGGCTCCAAGTATAAACCCGTGGTTACCCGCGAGCTTAGCGCTACGAACGCCGGCCTGGCCCTGCGCTGGGACGAGTGGGCCGGCCGCTCACGCATCGTCATTCCCCTTACATCGCGCGCCGCCCCCGGCGTCATAGGCTCCGTAGACAGTACGCCCATAACCGATAAGCCCACCGTGGAATCCCTTAAGAAAGAAGATCCCACAGCAGCCATAGAAGAACGCCGCGACGTGGTTGATATCAAAGAGCGGGACGTGGAGCAGGAGAAGGCCGCTATAGAGGCCGAGCGCCAGCGCATAGCGGCCCAGGAACAGGCCCTTGCCGAACAAAAGGCTCGCCTTGATGCGCAGAAGGCTGCCGAGCAGGCCGCCGCCAAGGACGGAACCGAGGAAAAAGGCCCCGGCCAGGAAGCCAGCATCGTGACGAGCGAACAGGCTAAGGCCGAAGAAGCGGCCATAGCCCAGAAAGAAGCGACTATAGAGGCGCAGAAGGAAGAGCTGGCCAAGCGCGAGGAAAGCGTAGCCGCCAAGGAAGAAGAAATAGCTCGGGATAGGCAGGACATAGCCCAGGAGCAAAAGGCTGCCATAGCGAGCGAGGTACAGACCGCCGCCCAGCGCGAGGCAGCGGGCGTGGTGCTCTTCGAGCTTATGGACCCCAACCAGCCCCTGGCGCGCATCGTCTTAGTCGATATAAAGACCGGCGCTACCCTGCGTAAGAGCGAGCTCAATACCATACGAACGGCCAGCGTGGTCGATTTAGGCGGAGCCTATGCGGCCGTAGCCGGCTCGGCAACCGGCACAGGCGGGGTAGTGCGGCTCGTACGGGTAGAAAAAGCCGATTATGCCAAGGTAACGCAGGGCGCCGACGATGTCTTTGCCGACACCCAGCTCTGGAAATTCGGGACTTCCCTCTATGCCGTTACTAAGAAGGGCACAGCCTGGGCCTTAGGGCGTTTCGACCCCGTCACCCTCGAGCTCAAGGCGAGCTCGGCCCCGGTAAGCCGCTATACCTTCCTTACGGAACACGAAGGAAAACTCGTGGCGCAGAAGCCCGATTCGGGCTTCCTGATCCTTGATCGGGAGGCCCTGACCACCGCTGCGGAGGTCAAGCGATAGTTGATGAGGCGGATGGCCAGTACGGCTATCCGCCTTTTTTTACGTTTCTATTAGGAGGACAAGATGAGCGAACGGAACGGACCCTTCAAAGGCAGGTCGATAAGCGTCGTGGCCGATCTATCCCTGGATGAGCAACGCTACCTGTATAGCAAGGCGCGCGTGCTTAAAGAAGGGCTTCTGTCGGGTAAGGATATGGATGCCTTCAGGATAGACGACCGGGATTACTCAAGCTACCTCGTGTTCCTGGAAAACAGCACCCGCACCAGGGAATCCTTTCGCAACGCAGCCGAGTTCCACCGCACCCGCGTGAATATGTTCGACGCCGCAAGCTCATCCTTCGCCAAGAACGAAAGCGTAACCGATACCTTTAAGATGCTCATTGGTTATGCCAAGGAATCCTGCTTTATCGTACGCTCTAAGCAAGAGGGCATGTGCGCCTGGCTTGAGCACTCCTTAGGGCTTTGGGCGGAACGCCAGGGTTATGCCAGGCCCAGCTTCATCAACGCCGGCGACGGCAAGCACGAGCACCCTACCCAGGAATTCCTGGACGAGTTCAGCTTCCTTGAGCGGCTGGCGTGGAAGGACGAGGCCATACACCTTGCCCTGGTGGGCGACCTCTACCATGGCAGGACCGTGCACTCTAAGGCCGAAGGCCTGCGCATCTTTAAGAAGGTACGGGTAGACCTGATCGCTCCTCCCGAACTGGCCATGCCGCCCTTCTACCTTGATGCCATGAAGAAGAACGGCTACGAACTGCGGCTCTTCGATTCGTTGGACGAGTACCTGGCTTCTGGAGCCGTCGCGCCCCTATGGTACTTTACCCGCCTGCAGCTTGAGCGCATGGGCGAATCGGTACTGGAGAAGGCTCCCCGCCTGCGCAAGGCCGTGAGCTTCCGAAAGGACATGCTGGACAAGCTGCCCCCTGGTGCGCGCTTTTACCACCCCCTGCCGCGCGACCGCCTGGCGCCTACCATACCCGCCTGGCTCGACGACACGCCCTTGAACGGCTGGGATGGACAGTCGGCCAACGGCTACTATACCCGCGCCGTAGAAATGGCCATGCTGGCTGGCAGGATAGGCCAGGACTTTACAGGGCGGGGCAGGGCAGCGCCCGAGAGCGAGGAAGCTTTCATAATAGAAGCGACCATTGAAGCGAGCAGGAAGCCCGAATATAAGGTGGGCATAAAGCCCGTGGACAAGGGCATAGTCATAGACCATATAGCCTCGGGCGAGAGCCTCGAAGCTATATGGGGCCGCATAGACAAGATACGCCGCGTGCTGGGCCTCAACCTGCGCTCATCCCATGGCGTCTATCACTCTAATAAAGGGCCCGAAGTGTATAAGGGCATCATATCCATACCCGACCTGTTATCCTTCGGCGAGAAAGAGCTCAAGAAGCTCGGCGCCGTATCGCCGGGCTGCACCATTAACCTGATAGACGGCCACCGCGTCATCAAGAAGTACCGGCTGGGCATGCCGCCCCGCATATACGCCTTTGACGAAATATCCTGCAAGAACGAGAACTGCCTGTCCCACCCCAAGCACGAGGAACACATAGAAGCCTATTTCCTGCGCAAGGCGGCTACCGGCGCGGCGAAGGACAGCCCAAGCGCCGAAAGCGGCTACGTATGCCGCTGGTGCGAGCGCGAGCACTCCTTCTCGGAGATATGGACGCTCTAAGGATACGAACCTCGGCTTAGGGCGGCGCAGGCCGGCGCTTATGAACGCTGCAGCCGGATAAATACCGGCACGCAGCGTATGGAAAATACGTACCAGGGTATGAGCGAGAGCAGCGAGAAAACGAGGCCCAGCGCCCCGGCGGTCGAGGGAATGGTCATGAAAAAGCCGGAGGCCAGGCCTATGAGCGCGGTCGCCTTGCCGTAGGGCCCGCCTTTGAGCATGAGGGCGCTCACCGTAAGCAAGGTTATGCCGTTGAGCACGTAATACGCGTCGAAGGCGGTGCCCTGCCAGCCCGATAGGGCCGCCTTGCCCGCGCCTAAGAGCGCGATACGCTCGGCTTCCCCGCCTGCCAGGAAATATTCCTTAGACAGGGCGAAGAGCTCAAAGGTCTTATTGGATGATAGATACGCGGCGATGCCTATGAATCCCAAAGCAATGGCCAACTGCATAAGGCCCTTGTCTACGCCTTTGAGCGAGTGATAAAAGGCCAGGTATATACAGGCTATAAGTACGTTATTTACCATGATAAAGAAATCGGCGTGGAAGAGTCCTACGAGGGGCTTGTACGCCATGAGCGTGAACCAGGCCTCTACGCCTTCGGGTATGGGGTTCAGGGCGAATACGACGATTTGCAGCGGTATAATGGCGAGCATGAGGAAGGTAGCCGCCACGGCTACGCGATAGATAGAGCGGTATGAATCGACCTTACTTGGCATGTGTGTTTCCTTGCCGGATATTTATAGTGGTTCCATTCTCGCACGATTCACCGATAGTGTGCAAGAAATAGCCTGCGGCAAGGTCTCATCCTGGGCTATGATAAAGAGGAAAAGGAGCAGACCATGGAAAGCTACGCCGCGCGCATAAACCGCGTCATCGACTATATAGACATGCATTTAGGAGAGGCTCTCGAGCTGGAGAGCCTAGCCTCAATCGCCTGCTTTTCCAAATACCACTTCCATAGGCTCTTCGCAGCCCAGCAGGGTGAGACCCTAGGCTCTTTTATACAGCGCCTGCGAATCGAAAAGGCGGCGGGCCTCCTCTGCGACGGGAGCGGCCGCACGGTAACGGAAATAGCCCTCGACTGCGGCTTCTCCGGCTCGGCCTCCTTCGCGCGCGCCTTCAAAGAGCGCTACGGCATGTCCGCATCGGCATGGCGATTAGCCAAGGAGCGTACGGGCGCGGAAAGCAATATGGGCAAAGAGGAGGGCAAGGACGGGCATGCGCAGGGCAAGGCTTGGCAATCCAGGCGGCGGCCTAACGTCTATGCTTCCTACGCGGCCAGCGAGCCGCTCTGGAGGTTAACGATGGATACGACGAACGCAAGCGTGCAACTCAAGACCCTGGCTCCCGGCACGGTAGCCTATGTGCGGCACGTAGGGCCCTATGCGGGCGATTCTAAGCTCTTTGAGACGCTCTTCAACAAGCTCTTCGCCTGGGCCGGCGCCCGCGAGCTTATCAAGCCCGAGGCTATGAGCCTGGTCATCTACCACGACTCTCCCGAGCTCGTGGCCCCCGAAAAGCTTCGCACTTCGGTGTGCCTTACCGTGCCCGAGGGCACCCAAGGCTCGGGCGACGTGGGCATCATGGAGCTGGAGGGCGGCAAATACGGCGTAGGGCGCTTTACCTGCGCCGCCGACGAGTACGGACAAGCCTGGACCTGGATGTACGGCGACTGGCTGCCGCAGAGCGGCTTCGTGCCCGACGACCGGGCCTGCTTCGAGGCCTACCCCGAGCCGGCCCTGCCGGACGGCCGCTGCGTCGTGGATATCTGGGTGCCGGTAAAGCCCGCTTAGGCCAGCTCCTCGTCGTCGCCCAGGGCATCGCTCTCGGCGGCGGCGCGGCGTGAGGACTCCGACGAGGCCTCGCTGTCTACCGACAGGAGCGCCTTGCCAGCCCAGGCTATGGCCCAGGCGCCCGTGGGGGCGGTAAGTACGATGCTCATGACGGCCACCGCCAGTATGGTTTCTCCGGGGCCAGTGGGCATGCCCTTGGAGGCCATTATAGCCAGCGGCGCCGAGCCTATGGCCGCCTGTACGGTAGCCTTGGGCAGGTAGGCTATGACCACGAAGAGCCGTTCCTTCCAGTTTAAGGGCGAGCCCAGAGTGCAGAGCCAGCTACCTACCGAGCGCGCGGCAAGGGCGATGAGTATGAGCGCCGCGCCCATGAGGCCCGCGTCCAGGGCGGCCTGGAACTTAAGTTGGGCGCCTACGAGCGCGAAGAGTATGATCTCGGCGAACACCCAAATCTTGCCGAACTTTGCCGACAGCTCATGGGCCATGTGTTCGCGCTTTTCCAATATGATGAAGCCTATGGACATGACTGCCAATAGCGCCGCGAAGGGCAGGTCGCGCTCCTCTAAGAAGAATCCCAGCTGAACGAGCACTATAGCTACGCCAAGCACGGCCAGGGCGCGCTTAGTGGCGCGGGGATTAAAGCGGTCAAAGAGGCGGTAGAGCAGGGCTCCAATAGCCAGGCCCACGGCTATTCCTGACGCTATGGCTATGGGTATGCCGGCGGCCTTCCACAGGATATTAACCCTGCTGCCTGAATAAATGCCTATGAGGGCGCTATAAGCCACGATAACGGTGACGTCGTCTATGCTGGCCGCCGCCAGCACCATGGTCGGTATGCCCTTGGCCGTGCCGCGCCGCTCCTTGATAAACTTGACCATCATGGGCACTACCACGGCCGGCGACACGGCGCCGAGCACGCAGCCTAAAATAGCGGATTCCATCCTAGATAGGCCCAGCATGGACGGCCCCAGCGCCGTTACCGTAAGCGCCTCAAAGGCAGCGGGAATGAAGGATAAGAGGAGCGCCTGGCTGCCTACCTTGTTAAGGCTCTCCCGCGACAGCTCAAAACCCGCGCGTAGGAGTATGACGATGAGCGCTACCATACGCAGCTCCGCGCCTACGCCCATGAGCTCGGGGCTGATGAGGCTTAAGGCAGAAGGGCCTAGTATGGCTCCTACGATGAGCATGCCTATGAGCCCGGGCACGCGCAGGCGCTTAAAGGCCCAATCGGCTAATAAACACAGTATGACTATTTCGGCGAGGCTAATGGCCATAGACGCTCCCGCGCCGATCGCGCGCGCGAAGGCGCGGGACGAGCGGCTGGTTCGGTTTTATCGGTAGGAGTCATCAGCCTTCGCCGTACGGCTGGCGGTCATGCGCGCAAGGAGGCGCAGGGCGAACTCCATCGCCCTACGACGACTATACCCCGCCCTAAAGAGCGGGGTCAATGGAAGGCACTACCGAGCGGCCGCGGCCAAGGGCGGCGTACTTCCTAGGCGTAGGTGATTTTTGCAAAAAGAAACAAAAAAGGCATTGTAAATTACTAAATTAGTAATATATTTTCCCTAGCGGTGCGTGCCGCTGAGGAGATGCCGTATGCAGCGAATCCGATGGGTATTCCCATGCCTTATATCGACGCTTGCCGCGCTGCTTATCGCCTGCCCAAGCCCCCTAACCGAAGACATGGTGCTCGGCGCGCGCGATATCGAGCCTCCGCGTATCGCCATATCGACCCCGGCCGAGTACTCGGCGTATTCGCGCGTTATCCATATAACGGGTACGGTTGAAGACTTCGCGGGAGCCGGCCGCTCAGGCCGCGTCAGCGCCCTCAGCTACGAGATCCTGTCGCACACGGCGCCAAAATATGCGGCGCTCTCTTCAAATGGATCATTCGTAATCGAGGAGCCCAACGACCTCCGGGCGAACATCACCGTGCTGCTGAAGGCCGTGGATTGGAACGGCAATGAGACGGAGTTGCGCCTCCCGCTCGTGTACCCGGGTAATGATATACCAAGCTTCCGCTCGGAGGAAGCAAGCCGATCGATAATGCTGAGCTGGAACCCGGTGGCCGGCGCTACTAGCTACCGCTTATACGTCGAGCCCTCGGGTAAAACCCCCGAACCGGGCGTATCCACCTATTATGACGGCATAAGCTCTCCCTATACCCTCGGCCAGCTTACTAACGGTTCCGTGTACAGCCTGCTCCTAGAAGCCGACGCCCCCGGCGGGCGCTTAAACTATTCTCAAGTCATACGCTCCGTGCCTCTGTCGACGATGCATCTCGTGCCGCGAGCTACAGAACGTTATGACGGCATCGCCCTGAGTTGGAGAAGCTTTGACTCGATACCCTCCTATACGGTGCTCAGATCCGCATCGACGGCAGGCCCTTGGACCGACATATCGGGGCCGGTGAGCGGCTCAAGCTTCTTCGACGCGGGAGCTTCAGGCGCCGGCCGGCTGTATTACGCTATAAAGCCTACCTCTCGAAGCTCGGTCGTAAGCGATTATATCGAGGCCGCCGCGGACTCGGTATCGTCGCGCCAGGACGCGCCGGTAGCGATATTTGACGGGGTGGAATTCTCGCAGCGTTCAGCGTACAAAGATGGTTATCTGTATATCGCCGACTATTACGGCGGCTTTAGGGTGCTGGATGTCAGGAACCCTGCGCTGCCTATAGAGACCGGCTACCTGGACTTGAGTTCCATCAAGTCAATATTTATCGAAGGAAGCTACGCGTACGTCGGGGGGCAACGCTATACAGGCGCGGATTGGGTATTCGCTCTCTTCGTCGTGAACATAAGTACCCCCGGCGCTCCGAGTATCGCCGGCTGGGTGGACCTTGGCGACTGGGCCTCGGGCGCCCAACCCGAAAGCGTAGCCGTGCTCGGGAACCTGGCCCTCGTCGCAGCCTTTAATAACGGCCTTTATGTAGTCGACGTGACGAATAAGGCGGCTCCGGCGGTGCGCATTAGCGGGCGGGATAAAGACCTGCTCGGCCAGGCCTACGACGTATCGGTACAGAACAGGTCAGGCACGCGTATCGTGGCCGTAGCCGGCAACGCCGCCACGGCTCTTTACACGCTTACCGGAACCGACGGCAGCCCCACGCTCACCCGCAACAGCTCGTCTATAGGCGGCGGCGATTCGGTAGCCTTCGCCTCGACCGGCACCGTGCTCTACGCGACGAGCGGAAGCTTCCTCCGCGCCTGGCAGACGTCGAACCCCGCGTCGCCCGCGTCGCTCTCCTCGATAGAGCCCGCTGGCCCTAGCGTTGCTATGGGCAAGCTAACCGTATCCGATGTGCGCGTGTTCGTAGCCATGAATATCTACGGCTACGCGGTAGCCGACGCCTCCAACCCCTCGGCGCTTCGCACCGCCTTCGTGCGCAGCGTTCCCGGCGCTACGAAGCATGTAGCCGTAGCCGCAGGCTACGCCTTCGTGTCTACCGGCCAGGATTATCCCTTTAGGATATACGGCGCCAACGACCCGTCGGCAGCCCGACTAGTCCATACCCAGGGCGGGCTGCGAAGCGCGGCCAGGCTGGCCGCGTACGGCGGCAGGCTGTACATATCTGAATACTCGGGCGATTGGACCTCATCGGTCTTCAGCCTGGCCGCGCCGGCTACTCCGGTCAGGGTAGCTACCGACCAAGGAGGCTATACCCCCTATGATTTCGCCTTTGCCGGCGAACGATCCTATATCGCGGCCGAGCGCAGCGGCGTAATGCAGTGGGCGCTACAGCCTCCGGGATCCGCGGCGCATGCGCCGTACGTCCTGCCTCCTTGGTATGTAGGCACGCAAGGCGGGAACGCCTGGTCCATAAGCCTTTTCGGCCACTATGCCCTGATGGGCACGTCCAATTCCTGGTTTAACGTGGTCGATCTATCCCGCGCCGCAAACGCTTCGCTTACCGTGGTGGCGGCCGTCACTACCCAGCCGACTGCAGGCGCTGACCGGGAAGCCCGCCGGATAGCATTGGGCGGGCAGTACGCCTTCGTGGCTAACGAGGCCGCAGGCGTCCGGGTCGTCGATATAGCAAAGCCCGAGTTTCCCTCTGCCCTTGCTGGCTTCGGGGCTACTCCGGGGCAGACGGCCGCCGTCGCTACCTACGCTTCCTACGTATTCGCGGCCGATACCGTATCGGGCCTCGTGGCCTACAACGCGGCCGATCCCCGCTCCTGGCCTGCCGGCAAGATACGCGATTGGTTCCAGCCCTCAGCCGCTCCCGCCTTTGATCTTGTTATACGGGGTAGCTACGCCTATGTTGCCTACGGCACGGGCGGGCTGAGTATATGGGAAATAAGTAACCCGCTTACGCCGCTTTTAGTCGGGTCGGTTCAGGCGGCCGGCTTCGAACCGCGTTCCCTGGCCGTTTACGGCGACTATCTCTACGCCACGGACGGCGCAAGCAAACTCTATACCGTGAGCCTAAGGCCATGAGGCAGGAGTTAACTATGAACCTTACAGCTAGGCAGCCAACACCACAGCCCGCGCGTTATATCCTTGCCGCGGCCCTCGCCATAGCGCTTGTCGGGCTCGTTGGCGCCCAGGAGAGCATGGCAGAGCTTAACGAGCGCTATAGTTTCCCGCTATCGGTGGGGGTAGGCTATCGCGACCTGCAGCCGGCCGGCGGCTTCGCGTCCGGCTTTAGCTACCGTGAGATAGGGGCTGAACTCCGCGTGCCCTTCCCCGCGGCTTCCACACTGCAGCCGTTCTTACGCGCGGGTTCCCTCTCCGTCCTGGAGTCGGGAAGCGCAGGAGGCGCGCAGTTCGACCATAGCCAGGCCTGGGCGGCGCTCGGCCTCGGCTATTCTACCCGCTTCTCCAGGAATTTCGAGCTTGGCGTTGAGGCAGCAGGCGGCCTGTACCAGAGCGCGTTCTCCAATCTCTCGCCTGGCAATACCGTGGGCGAGCTTGGCTACCTGGCCGAGGCGGGCGCCCGCATAGGGCTCATACCCTCGTATAACCTGGCGGTGGACCTGCGCCCCTCGCTGCGCTACTCCCGGACCGCCGGCCTACTCGATGACTTCGACGGCTTCTATTTCGGACTGGGCCTTGCGCTGTCCTGGCGCTTCGGACAGGATCCGGACGCCGCGGCTGCCGCCGTACGCGCCTTGCGCCTGGAAGAGGCGGGGCGCCTGCCGCCCGCCTTCGCCGCCATGCAGAGTTATTACGCGGCCAACCCCTTTGCCCGGGTAGCCCTGGTGAACGCCGAAGGCGCTGATATTCGCGACGTCGAGCTATCGTTCTTCCAGCCTGGCTATATGGACGCCCCTACCCCCAGCGCATCCATAGCCCTGATACCGCCGCGCGGCCGCGTAGAGGTGGATATCCTGGCAGCCTTCAACCAGGAAGTCTTCCGGACGGAAGGAGCCGTCCCCCTGGCCGGCGAGCTTATTGCCCGGTATCGTTACCGGGGCCGACCTGTGGAACAGCGCATACCGGTATCGTACGAGCTTCTCGACCGCACGGCCATAAGCTGGGACGACGACCGCAAGGTAGGCGCCTTTATAACGCCGGCCGACTCCGCGATGAGGAACTACGCAAGCTTCGTGACGAGCTCGCTCCGCGGCGAAAGCCTTCCTCAGCTGAACCAGGCCCTCCAAGGCGTCGCCCAGCTCTATGCGGCCCTTGCCTCGTTTGGGCTGCTATACCAAGCCGACCCCAGCACGCCCTTCGTGCGGGCGCAGGCAGGAACCATCGCCATAGACTCGGTGAGCCTGGCCCGGGCTACGCTTACGCGCGGTACCGGCGACTGCGATGACCTCACCGTACTGTTCGCCAGCATTCTAGAATCCATGGGGCATGAGACCGGCTTTATAACGGTGCCGGGCCACATATACTTAGCAGTAAACACGAAGATACCGGCCCGCGACTATCGCGAGATACATACGGACCGGTCGATGACCATAGTCCATCGCGACCAGCTCTGGATACCCATAGAGATTACCCTGGTCGGCAAGCAGCCCTTCGCCGACGCCTGGCGGCGCGGGGCGGAGCTGTGGAGGCTCTATGACGCCGACGCCTCCAAGCGCGCCTTCTACGCTACCGCCGAAGCGCAGGCGCTCTACAAGCCGGTAGGCCTCAGGGAGACCGACCTTGGGCTTCAGTACGGTACGCGGGCCGAGCTGCTCGCCGCCTATCGCCCCGAACTTGCGCGCCTGGGCGACTTCTCCCTGGCCGAGCTTGCGGCACAGACCGCGCGGAGCGGCGATAAGCGCGACTGGAATGCCCTTGGCATAGCCTATGCCAAGTATGGGCGTATCAAGGATGCCGAGGCCTCCTTTACCCGCGCGCTCCGTATAGACCCGGCCTTTGTAGGGGCCCAGGTGAACCTGGGCAACTTGGCCTATATGCAGAAGGATTATCGCAAGGCCCTTAGCTCATGGCAGGTGGCCGTAAAGGCGCTGGACGCCCAGGGCAAGGCAAGGAGCGCCTCCGCCCAGATGATACAGGTCAATATTTCTATGGCCTACAACGCCCTTGCCGATTTTAGCTCAGCCCGTACCAGTTTTGAGCGCGCGGCGGCCATAGACCCCGAACGAGTCAGGGACTTCGCCTACCTCGCCAGCGTAGGCGCCGGTTCAGGAGCCGGCAGCCGAGCGGCCGAGCTATCCGACGCGGTTATATTCGTGCGCGACGAGTAGGGGCGGCGGAGCCGGAATGCTTTGCCATAGGTCGCTCAGGCTTTTATCGGCGGCGCTACGGTATCAAGCCGCTTAGACTCCTCGTCGCTGAACGCGCGGTCAAGGTCCAGGATGATTATGAACTTTTCTTCGCGCTTGCCCACGTTTTGAATAAACTGCGCGTCTATCTTTATGCCGAAGCGCGGAGGCGGCTCAAGGTGCTCGTCCTCTATCTCGATCACTTCGTATACCTCGTCGGCTATGGCCCCGATCATAACCTGGCCTTGGGCGCCCTCGATCTCGATGACGATGATGGCCGTGTCCTGAGTCACTTCCTTGTCGGGCAAGCCAAACTTAGTGCGCAGGTCAACCACCGGTATGCCTATATCCCTGACGTTGATCAATCCCTTGAGGAAGTCAGCCGTCTTCGGCAACTTCGTCGGCTTGATGTATTCTAGCACCTCTCGCACCTTGCCGACGGAAACCCCGAAGGTGTCCCCGTCGATACCGAAGGTCAGGTACTGATTGTCTATCGTGTCTGCCATGGTTAGAACTCCTCGAAATCGACGTCGCTGGCGATACCCGACGGCCCCTTGGCTATCGTGATGCCGGTTGAACCTGACCCCTGCCGTGCAGGCTCTGAAGCTGCGTGAGCAACGGGGACTTTGTGCACCGGAACTGTCTTTTTCTTGGCGGCGAACCCCTCATCGGCAGCGGCGGCCAGCTTGCGGCGGGACGGCGCGGCGCGGCCTGAGCTAAGGTTTGACGCGCCGGACCGAGCCGATACCTGGGCCGCGTTGTTTGATTGCGATGCTTGTACTTTGAAAAACGACATCGTCTGCGCCAGCGCCTCAGCCTGGCTCGACAGCTCCTCGGCCATGCTGGCCATCTCCTCGCTAGCGCTGGCGTTCTGCTGTATCACCGTGTCCAGTTGCGTAACCGCCCTGGCTATCTGGTCTACGCCCGTACTCTGCTCCCGCGATGCGCTGGATATTTCCTGCACCAGGTCGGCGGTTTTCTTGATGTCCGGCACGAGCTTTTGGATGATCTCGCCCGCCTTGGTCGCTCCTTCTACCGTGGCCCTGGACAGGTCGCCAATCTCGCCGGAAGCCTTCTGGCTGCGCTCGGCCAGTTTGCGCACCTCGCTCGCTACCACGGCAAAGCCCTTGCCTGCCTCTCCGGCGCGAGCGGCCTCAATCGCCGCGTTGAGCGCAAGCAGGTTTGTCTGCCTGGCTATCTCGTCGATGATAGATATTTTGGTAGCGATATCCTTCATTGCAGACACCGATTCCATCACCGAGCGGCCGCCTAGGTCGGCGTCGCCGGATGACTTGGTAGCTATGCTCTCGGTGGCCATTGAGTTATCGGTGTTCTGCTTGACCGTAGCCGCCATCTCCTCTACCGATGCTGATACTTCCTCGGCGCTGGCCGCCTGCTCGGCCGCTCCCTGGGACAGTTGTTGGGCGGTCGAAGACATCTGCTCGGAGCCAGAACTCACCTGGTCTGAGGCCGAGAGGATGTCCCCGACGATACGCCTGAGGTCTCTGGACAGCGCGTCGAGGGCCTTGGCCAGGCTGCCTATCTCATCGGAGCGCTTCATGTAGACTTCCGGGATGTCGTTACGCAGGTCGCCCTGGGACATCTCTCCGAGCTGGGCCACGGCGACGCCTAGCGGTTTGGAGATTGACAGCGCCAGCACTATGCCTATGATGATAGATCCTATCGTGACGAGCACCGCGATGATTATCATGGTAGTGGTCGTCGAGTTTGCCAAGGCGGTATTGGAATCGGCGGTTTGCTTCGCCCTCACCAGTTTGTATTCAACAAGAGCATTGATGGTTTGCTGTTCCTTGAGGGCGGATTCTTTGCCAACGCCATTGACTATGGCCCTGGCCTCTTCTACCCGGCCTGACTCCTTGAGCCGTATCACGTCGTCCAGATGGGCGCGGTATATCTTCCTTGCCGCCATAAAATCGTCGAAGACCTTTTGGCCCGCCTCGGTTACGATCTGCTTGGCATACTCATCGCTAGCGGCGACGACCTGCGCGGATAGCCCGTTAATCGTGTCCTTGATCGCCTTGACTTCTTCAAGGTCGTCGGCGTCGATAAGGTCGCGTATATTGACCCTGACCCTCTGGAATGCTTCCGTGATGGTCAAGAGGTTCGATATCGGCACCGTCATGTTCTCGTACAGGAAGGTGTCGGCTTTATCTATAGTCTGCATGCTGAAGATGCCGACCACGCCGACAAACGCGCCGAGCAGAGCTACGGCTACGAAGCCTATAAGCAATTTCGCAACTATCTTCATTGAGTCCCCCTTGGACAGCCCATATACAAGCCGGCTCTTGTCGACCCGCGTATCCAAGTATGGCTGGCGCGTATGCCCTGTCAATACTAAAAAGAAGAAATTGGTTGTTTTGGAGATTGATGTATAGAGCACTATAGCAGGCGTTTGGCCACAGACTAGAGGCGATGCCAATAGTGACGAATCACTGCCGGGCCGTCGTGAACGATATTTGGGCGAGCAGACAAGGCGCTAGGTCCGCGAATTTCTTGTTTATCGCTGAGTTCTTCTGTACCAGTATGGTTGTGGGACCATCATAGCCCTAGCTGCGCCACCGTGGCTCAGCGTATAGCCCCGCCATGGAAATACAGCCGGTACACGGGCGCGCCGCCTAAGCTTATCTCCTCGATGCCGGTATACATGGTAATAGTACCGGAAGAAGAGCAGCGGTAATTGTATGGCCCCCGCTCGTAGGAAGGGCAGCCGCGGTAGGGTTCTTCAGGGGCTACGCGCAAGAGGGCTTCGCGCAGGGTCTCTATAAAGCCCTCGGGCAACCCGTCGGCCAGCATGGCCCCGTAGTAATTCATGCTCCATGCGGGCTTGCCATCTATGTACACGAGCTCTTGGCCCGAAAAGTCGCTCGCGCCCGCGTAACTGTCCACGTACTCATAGGGGCCTTCCGCGTAGCGCAGCTCCGTACAGCCCGACCGGGCCGACTCCGTAAAGCCGCGCTGGGCGGCGTAAGTATTGGCCTTTGCCTTAAGTAAAAAAGCCCTGAAGCTATCGTCGTACATGCAATCATCCTTTCGCGCCCCATGGCGCGCGCAAATGCGACCGTCGCCGCTGGAAATGATCATAGCAGGCATAGGCGTTCTGGGAAATACGAAATTCGTATTAAGGACAGCCTAGTACGCCTCGCTGCGCAGGACCGCTGGCATTATTCCGCGCGGGAGAAAGAATTACTAGTATTCAATGCGAATTGATCGTTATGTAACCAGACTTCAGTTTTTCACAAAAGTATTATAGGATGTGCTCATGACCAGCGAAAGCCAGATAGAAAAAGCCTTTATCACCAAACTCCAAGAGCTCAAATACAGCTATCGCCAGGATATTCGTGACCTTGCGGCGCTGAAGCAAAACTTTCGGGAAAAGTTTGAGGCTCTTAACCATGTCAAACTGCTCGATTCCGAGTTTGCCAGACTTATGGATGAGATTATTAGCGCTGACGTTTTTGCCGCCGCCAGGATTTTGCGCGAACGAAACTCTTTCGAGCGGGAAGATGGTACACCACTACATTACACACTGGTGAATATCAAGGACTGGTGCAAGAACTCTTTCGAGGTGGTGAATCAGCTCCGGATCAACACAGAAAACAGCCACCAGCGCTATGATGTCATGCTTTTGATCAATGGCGTGCCTATAGCGCAGATTGAACTGAAAACTTTGGCCATCAGTCCCCGTCGGGCTATGCAACAAATCGTGGACTACAAGAATGAACCGGGAAACGGTTATGCGCGGACACTGCTGTGTTTTGTACAATTGTTCATTATCAGCAACCGCAGCGATACCTGGTATTTTGCCAATAACAACGCCAGCCACTTCGGTTTTGACGCCGACGAACGGTTCTTGCCTTTGTATCAGTTTGCCGACGAAGCCAATAAGAAGATCACCCACCTGGACGACTTCGCCGAACGGTTTTTGGCCAAATGTACGCTGGGCGCCATGGTCAGCCGGTACATGGTGCTGGTGGCCAGCGAGCAAAAGCTCCTGATGATGCGTCCTTACCAGATTTATGCGGTGCGGGCCATTGTGGACTGCATCCACCAGAACCGGGGAAACGGCTACATTTGGCACACCACGGGCAGCGGCAAAACCTTGACATCTTTCAAAGCCTCGACCCTGCTCAAGGACAATCCCGACGTGGATAAATGCCTCTTTGTGGTTGACCGTAAGGACTTGGACCGCCAAACCCGCGAGGAGTTCAACAAGTTCCAGGAAGGCTGTGTGGAAGAGAATACCAACACCGAAGCAATGGTCCGTAGGCTTTTGTCCGACGACTACGCCGACAAGGTCATTGTCACGACCATCCAGAAACTTGGCCTGGCCTTGGATGGCAGCAACAAGCGCAATTATAAGGAACGCCTGGAACCCCTGCGCAACAAGCGCATGGTGTTCATATTCGACGAATGCCACCGGTCGCAGTTTGGCGAAAATCATCAGGCTATCAAAGAGTTTTTCCCTAATTCCCAATTGTTCGGTTTTACCGGTACGCCAATTTTTGAAAAAAACGCCACGTATCAGCAAATTGAAGGTCAAGAAGCCTCGCTTATCACCACCGACGATGTATTCCAGAAACAGCTTCACGCCTACACCATTACCCATGCCATAGAAGACCGCAATGTGCTCCGCTTCCATATTGATTACTTCAAGGCCGAAGGCAAGGCCACGCCAAACCCAGGGGAGAGCCTGACCCAGGAAGCCATAGTCAAAGCCATTTTGGACAAGCACGATGCCGCTACCGCGGGCAGGCGATTCAACGCGGTCTTGGCCACGGCCTCCATCAACCACGCCATCGAATACCACCGACTATTCCAGAAAATCCAAGCCCAACGGCTGAGCGAAGACCGTTCGTTCCGGCCCTTGAATATAGCCTGCGTCTTTTCACCACCGGCGGAGGGCAACAAGGATGTCCAGCAAATTCAGGAAGACCTTCCCCAGGAACGGGCGGACAATCAGAATGCACCGGACGAAAAGAAGGCCGCCCTCAAGGCCATCATTACCGACTACAATACCAGCTACAGAACCAACCATGATATCAACAACTTCGATTTGTACTATCAGGACATCCAAAAGCGCATCAAAGACCAGCAGTACCCGAACCAGGATTATGGGCATGGCGAGAAGATCGACCTGGTGATTGTGGTGGATATGCTTTTGACCGGTTTTGACTCCAAGTACCTCAATACCCTGTATGTAGACAAAAATCTGAAGTACCATGGTCTGATTCAGGCCTTTTCCCGCACCAATCGCATTTTGAACGACACCAAGCCCTACGGCACTATTCTGGATTTTCGCCAGCAACAGGAAGCGGTCAACGAGGCGATTGCCCTCTTTTCCGGTGAAAAGACCGACCGGGCCAAGGAAATCTGGCTGGTCGATCCCGCGCCGGTAGTGATTGGCAAACTAGAATGGGCGGTGACGGCTTTGGCCATGTTCATGACTTCCCAGGGTCTGGCCTGTGCACCCGAAGAAGTGGCCAACTTAAAAGGCGATGACGCTAGAGGGCAGTTCATCAACCTCTTTAAAGAAGTTCAGCGGCTTAAAACCCAGTTGGACCAATACACCGACATAGGTCCCGAAGACAGTCAGAAGATTGAAGCGGTATTGCCCGCGGACCAGCTCTGGGGCTTCCGTGGTGTGTACTTGGAAACCGCCCAAAGGCTCAAGGCCAAGCAGAGCAAATGGGGAGACGACAACGACCAAACCCAACAGCTGGATTTTGAGTTCGTGCTCTTCGCATCGGCCATGATCGACTACGATTACATTATGGGATTGATCTCCTCCTACACCCAAGCCACGCCGGGCAAACAGACTATGACCCGGGACGAGCTGATTGGCCTGATCGCCGCCGATGCCAAGTTTGTGGATGAGCGCGAGGACATTGCCGCCTATATCAGTTCGCTTAAATCTGGCCAGGGCTTGAATGAAAAAGAGATCAAGCAGGGGTACCAGGACTTTAAGGCCGAGAAAAATGCCGTGCGCATTACCGAACTGGCGGCCAAGCACGGCCTTGAACCCTCGTCCTTGCAGGCATTTATCGATGGCATCATCCAGCGGATGATCTTCGATGGCGAAACCCTGAGCGACCTGCTGGCTCCCCTGGAAATAGGCTGGAAGGCTCGGGCCCAAAAGGAACTGGACTTGATGTCAGACCTGACACCGCTCTTGCACAAACTGGCCCAAGGCAAAGAAATCTCAGGATTGGCGGCGTATGAGCGGTAAATCATGGAATATAATGTCAAATTACGTGACATTTATGCAAATACAAGCTATATTACCTCTATTAGAGGGTAAATAGATGCTTGTTGAGTTTAATTTTGATAACTATCGTTCTATCAAGGATCCGCTCCAATTCAGCATGGTTTCCGGCACGGGCAATAGTTTGAACTGTTTTACCGCTAAGGGCCTGTCTCTTTTGACCAGTGCTGTTATCTATGGGGCCAATGCCAGCGGAAAAAGCAATTTTCTTAGGGCTTTCGACTACATGAAGGCTTTGGTACTCAATCAGCCAAAAATCATCCAATCCACCGACATCATTCCCTATGATCCCTACCGTTTATCCACGGAAACAATGGATGCCTCCAGCTCTTTCGAAATGGTTTTCATCGTTGGCGATGTAAAATACCGCTACGGATTTGAGATTGACGCTTCCACGGTGTATGCCGAATGGCTTTTTGCCGACGAGAAGGGCAAAGAAGCAAAATTGTTCTTTCGGGACGTAGGCGAGGCCGAGTTATACGTGAATCCGGACAGATTTAAGGAAGGGAAAGGCGTTAAGGTACTGCCCAACAGCCTTTTCTTATGGCGCTGTGATCAAGAAGGCGGCCCCGTTTCCCGAAAAATCCTGGCTTGGTTTCAAAACCTCAATCTATTAAACGGAATGCATGCCTCAGCCTATTTGGGCTACTCCATTCAACAACTGAAACAGCAAAGTTTCCGCGACCAGATCATGAAGTTGATACAGGCCGCCGACTTAGGCATTAGCAATCTGCAGGTGGAAGAGAAAGACGTGCAGAGCGCCGATATCGATTCCATGCCCTTACCGGTAGAAGTGCGGGAACAATTACGCCAGGCAGAGTCTCCCTTAAAAAAGATGGGCTTGCGGTCCAGCCATCACCGGCTTGGTTCCGACAATAAGCCTGCCGGAGAAACAGAATTTGTTTTTGCCAGGGATGAGTCTGCAGGCACAAAGAAGTATTTCTGCCTGTCGGCCCCGATTATTGATACGCTACTCCATGGCAAGGTTTTGGTGATTGATGAGCTAGATGCCAGCCTGCATCCTATGCTGACTCGGGCCTTGGTGCATCTTTTCAATGATCCGGCGCAAAATCCAAAGCATGCGCAATTGATTTTCGCTACCCACGACACCAATCTGCTTGATCAAAACCTGTTTCATAAATCACAGATCTGGTTCGCTGAAAAGGACAAGGTTGGCACAACTCATGTTACATCCTTAACAGAATATAGAAACGTCCGCTCCACTGATAATATCGAGAAGCACTACATCCAGGGGAAATACGGGGCCATTCCCTTTTTGGGCAATTTTGCTTTGGAGAAGCGTTAATGGCCCGGCGCTTAAAAAAAGCGAATCGAGAAGATCGTAGCCGCCTTCAGAGCCAAAGGGGGCGAAAAGAAAGCCTGCGTAATCAACGCTCACTCTTTATCATTACCTGTGAGGGAGAGAATACCGAACGGTTGTATTTTGAGTCATGGTTTGCCCGACTAAGGGAATCTAAACAGCTCTCCTCCCGTTCCTGCGTTATCGCATCTCATAGCCATACAAACCCAAGCGGTGTTTTAGCAGACCTACTAGCCTTCCAAGATGGTGGATTGACTTTTAAGGACTTCGAACACCGTTGGATTGTCATTGACCGGGACTCTGAACGAACAAACGGCGGTGGCCATACACTGGCAGACTTCAATACTGCCTTGCAGCAAGCAAGGCAAAAAAGGCCCAAAGTCTCGGTAGCATGGTCGAATCCCTGTTTCGAGCTTTGGTACCTTCTGCATTTCCGCTATCAGAATACCGGGACTGACCGCGTCCAAATCCAAGGGCAACTTTCAAACGCCCTTGGCCTCAAATACGATAAGAGTGATCCGAACCTATTCATTCTAATCATCGCCAATCTTCCCGACGCCCTGAGAAACGCAAAGCGCTTACATACCGATTTTCAGGAGCAAGGCCTATCAGCTGACAAATCAAATCCTTGCACCACGGTTTACCAGTTAGTGGAATTGCTGGAAGGTATGGCACACACAGGCGCGGAAACAAAGGAACAAGTATGAGTATTCCAAAATTGCGCTTTCCGCAGTTCCGGGATGCGGGGGAGTGGAATGCATCTAAACTCGGTGAAATTACAGAATTTGTTAGCGAACGAATCCCGATAGAAAAAATCAAATTAGCCAACTATGTCAGTACCGAAAACATACTCTCCGACTACATGGGGGTTACAGTAGCTTCCAAGTTACCGACATCAGGCTCAGCTACTAGGTTTAGGCCAAACGACACATTAGTATCAAACATTCGCCCATACTTAAAAAAAGTCTGGTTATCTGACAAAGAAGGTGGCGCTTCAAACGATGTCATCGTGATTAGGGCAAAAAACCAATTACTGACCAAATACTTTCCGTTCTTGCTGAAGAATGATGCTTTCATTAATTATGTAATGTTGGGGGCAAAGGGCGTTAAGATGCCAAGAGGTGACATCTCCGCAATGAAAAAATACTTGGCTTATTACCCCTCCCTCCCCGAACAACAAAAAATCGCCGATTGCCTGTCTTCTCTCGACGAGCTGATTGCCGCCCACAGCCAAAAGCTCGCCGCCCTCAAGTTCCACAAAAAAGGCTTGATGCAGCAGCTTTTTCCAGCCGAAGGCGAAACCGTGCCACGTTTGCGCTTTCCGGAGTTCCGGGATGTGGGTGAGTGGGAGGATATCCAAATTGGCAAAAGAATTGAAATCAAAGGTCGAATTGGTTATAGAGGTTACACTGTAGAAGATATCGTTGGGCAAAATGAAGGAGCTATATCATTAAGCCCCTCCAATATTTCTGATGATGGGATACTTAAATTTGATAAAGCAACTTATCTATCTTGGGAAAAGTACAATGAATCTCCCGAAATCATGTTACAATCCGGCTACATTGTCTTAGTGAAAACAGGTTCGACTTTTGGTAAAGTTGCATACGTTCATGATTTGCCTTGCAAGGTAACTGTAAACCCACAAATTGTTGTTTTGAAACCAAAATCACTTCACGGCTATTTTTTGTATTTGATAGTCTCCGGTGAACTAGTACAGAAACGGATAAACGCAGCAGTTGTTGGTGGTGCAATTCCGACTCTATCACAAGAGATAATCTCAAAATTTGTCGTTCCAATCCCCTCACTCCCCGAACAACAAAAAATAGCTGAATGTCTGTCTTCCCTTGACGAGCTGATTTCTGCCCAGGCTCAGAAAATTGAGGCGCTCAAAATGCATAAAAAGGGGCTGATGCAGCAGTTGTTTCCGGTCACTGATGAGGTGCAGGGATGAGCGAAAAGATCCAGCCTTTCGCCAAG
Organism: Spirochaetaceae bacterium UBA5200; assembly: GCA_002412825.1. Classification (GTDB taxonomy): domain Bacteria; phylum Spirochaetota; class Spirochaetia; order Treponematales; family UBA12059; genus UBA5200. The sequence continues at coordinate 159,347 of DHVU01000019.1, read as the reverse complement.
TCAGAAAATATAGGCGCTGTGGTTGCCTATCTCCGCGATGAATGCCTGAGCAAGAAGAAGTATGTCTTGCTTTACGCCTATAACGGCACGGGCAAAACAAGGCTCTCCATGGCCTTTAAGGATGCCAAACGCAAGGACGAAGCACGGGACACGTTGTACTACAATGCCTTTACCGAAGACCTGTTTATCTGGGACAACGATTTGGATGCCGATACCACTCGGGTTCTCAGGCTCAACACGAGTTCCAAATTTTTTGGTGGTTTGGAAGAGCTGGAAATGGACAACCGGATACGCCCTTTTTTGCACCGCTATTCGGACTTTGACTTCAAGATCAACACCACTGATTGGACTGTCGACTTCTTTAGGACAGTCCGCCATGAAAATGAAACACAAATTATTGATCATATCAAAGTGTCGCGCGGCGAAGAAAACATCTTCATCTGGTGCTTTTTTTTAGCCATTGCCCAACTGGCCATCGATGAGCAAGAACAATATTCCTGGGTAAAGTACCTGTATATTGATGACCCTATTTCTTCCCTGGACGATAACAACGCCATTGCCGTCGCCAGTCACTTGGCACAACTCCTTAAGAAAGAAAGCAACAAGATCAAGACCGTCATCTCAACCCATCACACGCTGTTCTTCAATGTCCTTTGCAACGAACTGAAACACGCCATTACCTTTCATTTCCTGAAAGATGCTTCGACCTATAGTCTACAAGACACTACAGATACACCGTTTTTCAACCATGTCGCCTTGCTCAAAGAGCTGAAGAAGGCGGCCGATGGCGGGAATCTTTACACCTATCATTTCAATATCATGCGCAGCATTCTGGAGAAAACGGCTACTTTCCATGGCTACAGGAATTTTTCCGCGTGCATCCACGTCATAGACGATGATGAAGAACAGTCAGTGTATACGCGCATTGTCAATATTTTGAGCCACGGGAACTATTCGATATTCGAACCACTGGAGATGCTGCCCGAGAACAAGGAGTATTTCCGCTCCATTCTCAGCGGTTTCCTGCAAAAATATCCGTTCAACCAAGAACTCTTCAACGCAAACCCAGAAGAAGTGAGGCGCTAATTGAGCAACGAAGACCAAAAAGAACTGGGTAATACCCTTTGGAAGATAGCCGACGACCTGCGCGGCTCTATGAACGCTGACGATTTCCGCGATTACATGCTGTCGTTCTTGTTCTTACGCTACCTTTCGGACAACTACGAAACTGCGGTTAAAAAAGAGCTGGGCAAGGACTATCCTGTAGTAGCTGTGGCCGGTAGCCTTTCGCCGCTCTCTTTGTGGTACAAGAACAACGCCGATGACATTGCCCAATTTGAATTACAGATGCGGCGCAAGGTCCATTATGTCGTCAAGCCAGATTTCCTGTGGAGCAGTATTTCGGAGTTGGCTCGTACCCAGCACAACGATTTACTTCATCGCTTGGAAGATGGCTTTCGGTACATCGAAAATGAATCCTTTGAAAGCACCTTTGGGGGCTTGTTCTCGGAAATCAATCTGTCGTCCGAGAAACTAGGCAAGAACTACACCGAGCGCAATACTAAGCTCTGTACCATTATCACCAAAATCGCCGAAGGCATTGCCAAGTTTTCTACATCCAGCGACATTCTGGGCGATGCCTACGAATACTTGATTGGGCAGTTTGCCGCCGGTTCGGGCAAGAAGGCCGGTGAATTTTATACTCCCCAGCAGATTTCCTCCATCCTGTCTGAGATTGTTACCTTGGACAGCCAAGACCCCAGCACTGGCAAGAAGAAGCATTTTTCCAAAATCCTTGACTTTGCCTGCGGTTCTGGCTCCCTCCTCCTCAACGTCCGTGGCCAGATTGGCGCCCACGGTATCGGCAAAATTTACGGGCAGGAAAAGAACATCACTACCTACAACTTAGCGCGGATGAACATGCTTCTACACGGCGTAAAAGACTCGGAATTCGAGATTCACCATGGCGATTCTCTCTTAAACGATTGGGGTATACTGAACGAACAAAACCCCGCTAAAAAACAAAAGTTCGACGCTGTAGTGGCCAATCCGCCTTTCAGCTACCGATGGGAACCCACCGACGCCTTGGGCGAAGACTTTCGTTTCAAGAACTATGGCTTGGCTCCCAAGTCAGCCGCCGACTTTGCCTTTCTCTTGCACGGCTTTCACTTTCTATCCGACGAAGGAACTATGGCGATTATTTTACCCCACGGCGTCCTCTTCCGTGGCGGTGCCGAAGAACGCATTCGCCGGAAATTGCTGGAGGACGGCAATATCGACACCGTGATCGGACTTCCGGCAAACCTCTTCTTCTCTACCGGGATTCCTGTATGCATCCTGGTACTAAAGAAATGCAAAAAGCCCGACGATGTGCTTTTCATCAATGCCAGCGAGCACTTTGAAAAGGGTAAGCGCCAGAATCAGTTAAGGCCGGAGCACATCAAAAAGATCGTCTCTACCTACCAATTCCGAAAAGAAGAAGATCGGTACTCACGTCGGGTTTCAATGGACGAAATCAAGGCCAACGATTTTAACCTCAACATTACCCGCTACATCAGCACCGCGGTTCAAGAAGAAGAAATTGATCTTGCGGCAGTGAACAACAATTTGTTGGAGATTGAAAAAAGCATTCTTGAGGCGTCGAAAAAGCACAATGAGTTTTTGAAGGAATTGGGAAAACCGGGCATTCCCTATGGTGGCAAATAAGAATAATTGAATAAGGAAAAGACATCCAACAATTAGTTCAATCTTACAATTCCCGTTACCATGGTTAGTGCTTATTGTGCCTCAGCTATGCCGGGGAACGCTCGGCACAAACCACGCCAAGACCCCGGGCATTATTCCTAGCGGGCCTCGCCGTCGTTGCGGGGCGGCTCGATACCCGCTACAATCGGCTAGGCGCGGTTTTCGCGTCGCGGAAGGAATACTATGGACACAGACACCCATAGCGTCGCATGGAGAACCTTCCTCAAAGACGTATTTATCTGCTCGCTCGGCGCCTATGGCGGCCCCGAAGCGCATTATGGCGTGTTTGCCGATCAGCTGGTCGTTAAGAAAAACTACGTGACTGAAGAAGAGTTGGTTGAATTGATAGCGTTGACCGGAATACTGCCCGGCCCGAGCAGCACGCAGACCCTGGTCGCGATCGGGCATAAAGTCGGAGGCCCATTGCTCGCGTTGCTCACGATGCTCGTCTGGTCGCTGCCTGTCCTTACGGCGATGACGCTGCTATCCTTCTTAAGCCAGTTTCTGCAGAGCGTACACATTTCTCAAGATAAGCTTCGATACATTAGCCCTATGGCGGTGGGATTCATAATCACGGCCGCATACCGCATAGGGCATAAGGTAGTCACGGATAGAACGACCTTCTTGCTTATGCTCTTTGGCGGCATTACGACCTATGGTATCCGGGAAGCTTGGATTTATCCGCTTGTACTCGTATGCGGCGGCATCGTGAGCATTATCGGCTCGAAAGAGAAAAATCTCTGGAATCGTACAAGGATACATCCGCCTTGGCGCTACCTAATCGCCTTTGCCTCCATAGCCCTAGGAAGCCTGCTATTGACGGCGATTTGGGATAATAGAATCGCGCATTTATTCGCAAGCTTCTATAGATACGGCTATACGGTTATCGGGGGCGGCCAGGTCGTAGTGCCCATGATGTATAGCGGACTCGTGGAATCGAGCCGGTATATGAGCAGCCAAGAGTTTTTAACGGGATTCGGCCTNNCGCGGCGGCACGGTGCTATTCCAGCTTCTTGGCAGTATAGCCGGCGGCGTAGGAATATTCCTGCCAGGGCTTCTCTTGATATTCTTCGTCTATCCGATATGGGAAATGCTAAAAGAGATTAAAGGGATTAGGATAGCATTAAAAGGAATAAGCGGCGTGGCCGGCGGGCTCATCGTTACGTCGGCGATAATTTTAATGCAAAAAAGCGGTATCGCCCTGGACAATGCCCTCGTTGCGCTGCTTGCCGCCGGTTTGCTGCTTTTAAAAAAACTGCCGGCGCCATTGATCGTGCTCGTTTCCATCGCATTAGGATTCATGATACCGCTTTGACCGTTTTGGTCGTACGTGATGAACCGCGCGTCGAGCTGGCCTGATAAAGCGAACTGTAAAAATGTACCGCTTGCGCGTAAGGCATGCGCCTTAAGGCGCGCGCTTAAACCAACGTCAGCCTATTCTCGATACTTGCCGGAAGGCTATTGCAATGTAGCCGGAAGCCCGGTAAAAATCGCTAGCTGAACATGTATCGTATAAGGGGGAGCAATGAATTACTCAGGGTTTATTTTAATCGCGGCCGGACTGTTTACCGTCGTCTGCTCGATAAAGGATTATGATTGGTTTATGGAGCACAGGAAGGCGCGACTGCTCGTGAAACTGCTCAAACGGAACGGAGCGCGTATATTTTATACCGTACTCGGAACCGGCCTCGTAGTCTTCGGGGGATTATTCGTAAGCGGCGTTATACAGTAATGGCATAGCGATCGATGAGGCCCTCGCTCCCTTGACCTTTCCCCCATCCCGGAGGCATATTGTATGCACAGGCTTTGATGGAGACGAGTAGGCGGAGCGCGGCGTCATGAGAGAGGGTCCCCTTGGCTGGAAGGGATCCGGCGACGCACCGACTGAAAACCACTCCGGAGCCGCGTTCGTGAACGCCGATTGCGCCGCCTAACAAGGCCGGGGCACTGTAGGCCAGTAATAAGCGCCGGGTTTGGCCCGTTACAGCCGTTTTCAAGTGCGGCCTCCGCGGCTTTTGTAGAGCGCGGGCGTCGAAGTAAGGTGGTACCGCGGATTCCGCGCGCCTATCCGACGTTGTCGGCAGGCAAAGGCTCATTACAGGGCCCCTACGGAGTTCGTCCTTACGCATACACGCCGGACGGCCGTCCGCGCGCGGTGGCGTTATGGACGCGCGCCGCGGGGGCCTTTCCGCATTTTAGGAGTACCTGTATGGCCCATCCCGTAGAAACCGTACGCCATTCGCTGTCGCATGTCATGGCCGAGGCCGTGGTCAAGCTGTATCCGGGCACCAAGGTAGCCATAGGCCCGGCCATAGCCGACGGCTTTTACTACGACTTTCAATTGCCCGCCCCCCTGCAGCCGGAGGACCTCCCTGCCATAGAGAAGGAGATGCGCCGCATCATAGCGGCTAACGCCGCCTTCAAGCGCGTAGAAGTATCCAAGGCCGAGGCCTTAAAGATCTTCGCCGACGAGCCATTTAAAGTGGAGCTCATCGAGGGGCTTGAAGACGGCAGCATAAGCATATACGAGCAGGGCAGTTTCCGCGACCTATGCCGCGGCCCCCACGTGGACTCCACCCGCGACCTAAGGCCCGATTCCTTTAAGTTGCGCTCCATAGCCGGCGCATATTGGCGCGGCGACGAGAAGCGGCCCATGCTTACCCGCATTTACGCCTACGCCTTTTCGAGCAAGGCCGAGCTTGAGGCGCACCTCAAGATGCTCGAAGAGGCCGAGAAACGCGACAACCGCAAGCTTGGCAAGGAGCTGGACCTCTTCTCCACCCACGAGGAAGCCGGCCCCGGCCTCATATACTGGCACCCTAAGGGCGCGCGCTTCCGCGTGGAGCTTGAAAACTGGTGGCGCGACGAGCACTACAAGAACGGCTACGAGCTCCTCTTTACCCCGCACATAGGCAAGAGCTGGCTCTGGGAGACCTCGGGGCACTTAGGCTTCTACAAAGAAGGCATGTATCCGCCCATGGAGATGGACGGCGACAAGTACTACGCCAAGCCCATGAACTGCCCCTTCCACATCCTCATTTATAAGAACGGCGTGCACTCCTACCGCGACCTGCCCCTGCGCTGGGGCGAGCTGGGCACCGTGTACCGCTACGAGCGCGCCGGCGCCCTCCACGGGCTCATGCGGGTGCGTGGCTTTACCCAGGACGACGCCCACATCATATGCACTCCCGAGCAGATAGAGGACGAGATAGCCGAGGTTCTGCGCTTCAGCCTGGCCATGTGGAAGACCCTGGGCTTTAACGAGATAAAGGCCTACCTGGCCACCAAGCCCAAGGATTCGGTGGGCGAGCAGGAGCGCTGGGATACCGCGCTTGAGAGCCTGCGCAAGGCGGTGGCCAAGGAGAACCTGCCCTACGAGATGGACGAGGGCGGCGGCGCGTTCTACGGTCCCAAGATAGACTTGAAGGTAAAGGACGCCATAGGCCGCGAGTGGCAGATGACCACCATACAGTTCGACTTTAACGAGCCTGAGCGCTTCGACATGACCTACGTCGACGCCGACGGCCAGAAGAAGCGGCCCTACATGGTCCATCGCGCCCTCTTAGGCTCTATAGAACGTTTCTTCGGCGTATATATCGAGAGCACCGCCGGCGCCTTTCCCGTGTGGCTGTCGCCTGAGCAGGTGGCGGTCATACCGGTGGGCCTGGACTTTGCCGACTATGCCAAGGACGTGGCCGCCGAGCTTAAGAGAGAGGGCTTCCGCGCCTCCGCCATGCTCAGCGACGACCGCATGAACGCCAAGATACGCAACGCGCAGGGGCAGAAGGTGCCCTATATGCTGGTGGTGGGCGCCAAGGAGCGCGACGAGGGCACCGTGTCCATACGCCTGCGCGACGGCAGGCAGCTGGAACCCATGGCGCTTGCCGGGTTTAAAGACTACCTGCGCGACAAGATAGCGCGCAAGTCTCTGGAACTCTAGGAACGCCCGACCTATGAAGCGTCCGTCCGTGCTGCTGGTCATCATACTCCTGGCCTTCTCATCGCTCATAGCGCTGGTGGCCCTGCGCTACGCCATTGCCGGACGCTTCTCCCAGGGCTTTCTTATCTGGAACCTCGTTTTGGCCGCGGTGCCCGTGGGCTGCGCTGCCCTGGGCACCGCTATGGCGGCCAGGGCAGCATCGCGCAAGCGGGCCGTGGCTTGGGTAGTGGGCAGCTTCATAGCCTGGCTGGCCTTCTATCCCAACGCGCCCTATATCTTTACCGACTTTATCCACGTTATACGGCGAGGCAACCTGGGCACGCCCGTTGTTAAGTGGATGAGCGAGCTTGACCTCTTGTGGTTCGATATCATCATGAACGCGGCCTTCGCCTTCGTGGGGCACTACCTGGGGCTCCTGTCCATGTACATCATGCACCGGCTCTTGCGGAGCAGCTTCGGCAAGGCAGCAGGCTGGTCTCTCTTGGCGCCGGCCATACTGCTGTCGGGCTTCGGCATACATTTAGGGCGCTTCTCGCGCTTCAATTCCTGGGATCTTATCTTTCAGCCCGCGCAGGCCATACGCGCGGCCTTCTATACCCTTTCGTCGCCAGCCTCGGTGCTCTTCTCCTTGGCCTTCTCCTTCTTCATAGCCCTTACCTATCTTATTTTCTATTTGGTAACCCGGGGAGCGCGCAGCTACGACCCGCGGTAAAGGGCTCAGTAACTTTAAGTCAGTTCACCTTTATTGGTTCATATCTGAATCGATACCGGTTTTACCCCCCCATATATCTTTGGCGTACTCATTCATGCGCTGTTCAGGATGGACATCTGTAACCACTTCTTCCATTATTTCAATATTCGCGCCATCATGGGTGCCGATGGTAAGGGCCCCGTTCAGGGAAAACCTCATATTCTCCGTGCCCGAGGCTTCTGTCCCTACTGACTTGCACGGGAAGAGGCTCTGAAGAGTCGCTGGACCAAGCGAGCCATACCTTGAGCTTTTGTGGCTCCGGATGGATCAGTGATTGCAGTGAAGATGGCTATGGGATAGGCCACAAGGGTGTGTGAAGCGAATATCGAAGCTAATAACACGTAAGCCAGGCTATCTAGATGGAGTATCCATAGCCCAGCCGCCGTTCCAAGTATTATTATGATGCTGCTTCTTCAGCCTGCGACTTCATGATCTGCCATGAAAGGGAAAAACTTTTGGTCTTCTGCCAGCATATGCTCGGAAACAACATCAAAAGTTAGGAAACCGAGTAGTTCCGCAGGAGCAAGCTTGCCGCGTTCACAACGACTATTTAACTCGGTGGCTTTAGAGAGGAGTTCGGTGTGGCGGCGCTTATGTTTTTCGAGCATCGGATAGCCTAAGGTCGAGAGTATCTCCTCTTCGTCATTGAAGTGTATTCGTATGGCCGCTATCAAAGATTGTATATCAGGTAGCTGCTTGTTTGCATGTTTGGCGTTTGAAATATCTGCCAGCAAATTGTTGGCGATTTCGAACAAGTTTTGGTGCTGATCATCTATGGTTTGGTTTCCGCATGCAAAAGAATCAAGCCAGACAAGCTTGATGAAGCCATCCTGCTTATCGTCCTGGTTATCTGCAGATCCTAGATCCACCCCCGCCAGGCCAACCTTGTTCCGTCCCGCATCCTTGGCATTATACAGTGCTGCATCTGCCAACTGAATGATATGCTCCGGTGACTCGTCGCGGCGGGGACGGGTACAGCCCACGCCTAGGCTTATGGTGACATAAGGAGAGGTATCCGAGTCCTCATTAGGAATGGCCAAAGCCTCTACGACCTTGCGCAAGCGTTCAGCGACTACCATAGCACCGTTACTAAGGGTATCAGGTAGAATGACAACAAATTCCTCTCCGCCAAAGCGCGCAAGATAATCGGGAGTCCGAATCAGTGAATCCTGAAGGGCCAGCGCGACCTTCCGCAGGCATTCGTCTCCTTCTACATGCCCATAGCGGTCGTTGTATTTCTTGAAGTGGTCGATGTCGATCATGATTAGGGACAGGCTTGCTCCGGATCGCTGCAATCGCAGATATTCGCGCTCCAGGGTATAGTCAAAGCCTTTGCGGTTGGCTATGCCGGTCAAACCATCAATCAATGCACTTTTCCGGGCCTGATCCCGTTCAAGCTCAAGTCTATGTATCAATTCCTGGATAAGGTTGTCCGCTCTCTTGCGCTCGGTGATATCCATCGAGATACCAATGACGCCCTGGATTTTACCTGTATCGTCAATGAATGGAATCTTGCTGGTTGATACCCATTTTAGGCCATCTTCGGTCTTCCAGGGTTCCTCGATGTTAAGCTTTTCTTCCCCGGAATTGATGACATCCAGGTCATCAAGAAAATAGCGCCGGGCTTCGTCTTCCGGATACAGATCATAAAGACTTACCCCCTCAAGCTCCTGTTTGCTTTTTCTATAGGCCTGGGCAATATATTTATTGACCCGTATGAATCTGTTCTCTGTATCCTTGTAGAAGATCAAGGCAGGAAGATGATCAAAAATGGATTCCAGTTGCTGCGCTAGATTCCGGTATTTTGTCTCGCTCTGCAGGAGGGCGTCCTCATATTGCTTGCGGTCTAGAATGTCAGCCACGATGGCGTCGACAAAGCGTGGAGAACCATCCTCTGCAAGCTGGACCTGTCCGCGTTCGCAGACCCATAGCGCGTTTTCAGCTCCTTGGAGAAGCCTGTACTGGACCTTGTAAGGCTGGGATTCCAGACAGCTTTGCTTCACCACCCGTACAACCATGTCCCGGTCATCGGGATGGATGTAGTCCGCATAGGACCTGGAATCGGTGCCCTTGATCGAGTCTGGGGAGAAGCCAAGCAGCCGTTGGCCCTCCTTGTTTACAAGCAGTACATTCCTCTGGGCATCGGCAGTACAGCGGATTACCAGAACCGGAATGTTGAATAATGGTTCATCGTGTATGCTATGGAATCCAGCCATCATACGCTCCTTGGGATATGCAAACGTACTTGTAAGTGCCCCGCAAGCTTTTCGGGGATAAAGGGTTTGGAGTACTATAGCATTCTTAGCCCTCTTTAAGCTGTAGTGAGTTGGGTTGTTCATGTAAATATACCATGCAAAGAATCAACTAAGCATCCGGCCCCGCGACGGGCAGCGAGATAATAAAGCTCGTGCCCGATCCGGGTTCCGACTCTATCCATATCTGGCCTCCATGCTTATTGACCACGATGTCATACGATATGCTTAAGCCCAAGCCGGTTCCCTTGCCGGGCTCCTTGGTAGTAAAGAAGGGGTCGAAAATTTTATTTTGGATGGCGGGGGGAATGCCCGGCCCATTGTCCTGTATCGTTAGGACTACCTGGTCGCCTTCGAGCCTGGTCGATATCTCGATAAGGCCTTTGCCGTCCTGCGGCGGAGCGGCGAGCGCCTGGGCCGCGTTGACGAGGATGTTCAGTATCACTTGATTGATTTCGCTCCCGTTGGCGCATATATGGGGTATGTCCCCCAGGTTTTTGCGCAGCTCGGATACATACTTGATCTCGTTCCAGGCTACCGCCAAGGTGCTCTCTATGCCCGCGTTCAGGTCAAAGTCGCCAAAGTCGCCGCTGCTGTCCACCCGCGAGAAATTTTTCAGGCTGCTGACTATAGTGACGATGCGTTCAAAGCCGTCCCCTGATTCCGCGAATATTGCTTCTGCGTCGCTAAAAATATCCGCCATCATAGAAGCTTTATCGCCATCGACAGCGCCATTAGGCAGGCTGGATAGTTGTATAGAGCAGTATTTTTTTAACTTCCCGAAATATTTCTCCAGCGTTTTTTGGTTGCTGGTTAAGAAGCCCAGCGGGTTGTTTATCTCGTGCGCTATGCCGGCGGCAAGCTGGCCGATGGAGGCGAGCTTCTCGCGCTGAACCATGAGCATCTGGGTCTTCTGAAGCCTCATGTTGGCATCCGCTAGCTCAAGGTTCATCTTCCAGAGTTTCTGCTCGTTGGCTATGCGTGCGCTGATATCTTTTACTATGCCCTGCACTTCGGTAATAGCGCCTGAACCGTCTTTGAGCGCGTGGCCTGTCTCTATGCAGAATATGGGCGTGCCGTCTTTCCGCGTCAGCAGGATTTCATAATCGTCGACATAGCCATTGGCGGCCATCTTCTCAAGGAAGATCCTTCTGTCGTCCGGGTTAAACGCAAAATCGCCGAATGGCTTGCCCGTCAGATCTGCCTTTGAGGGGTAGCCCAAGAGTTTTGCCGCGGAGTTGTTTACGCTCGTAATGATGTCGTCCGGGCCGGCGGTGTATATCATGTCCCTGGAACCTTCGAAAAGGTCGCGCAGCCGCCGCTCGCTCCTGGCTAAGCGTTTCTCTGCCTCGGCGCGCTTCTGTTCCTCGATCTTGCGTTCGTGGCGGGTCTCTACGATAGGCGATATGGCTTCCTGCAATGACGCGAGCGACGAGAGCGCCTGGTCGCTCCAGCTTCCTTCCGTTCTGCCAAGGAACACGAAACTGCCATCGCTTCCCAAGCCATACAGGCAGGCGGATATCCACGAAGGCAGGTCGTTGTCTATGCCCGGCAGGGACCAGGATCCGAAACGGGCTATGCCGGAGCTTCCCCCATGGGCGGTGACGCAGGCTCGCCACCTGGCTTCGGGCAGGGCTATGGGAAAGTCCGTTCCCGCTATGCACATCCTGTATACATTTTTATTGTTTTTATAGAATAGGGCTGCCGCGGCGGCGTTGAACGACTTCATGATGGCGTTAATTGCCGGTATATTCGCCTTCTCGGATTCATCCTTGGCGAATATCCTATTGAGCTCAACCGTCAGGGATAATATGGCCATACGCTCTTCAGGCTTTAGCCCTTCAGGATCGTACATTGTGCTAGTCATTCAAGCCTGCTTCTTCAAAGAAATTCATGAGGCCTAAGAGCTGGAAAACTGCGCGCACCTTGGGCTGCAGGTTCCTAAGCAGGAAACGCTTGTCGCGCTTGATAGCGGTGGTAAGCGCTATGGTCAAGGCTCCTACTCCCGTGGACGATATGTAATTGACCTGCTTAAGATCGACGATCAGGCGCAGCTTTCCGTTCTGCTGCTCAATGATCCAGAGCAGCAGGTTTTGCAGCGCCGCGGAGCACTCCAGGTCCAGCGAGCCGGCTAGCGCTAGCACGAGGCCGCGGGCGTCTTCTAGGGCTACGACGCGCATAGTCGAATTATTCTTAAAGAACCGGTCAATCGCTTCTATGATATCCATACGTCATTCTAGCTTGGCCGTTAGCAGCGTCACGTCGTCCGAAAACTCAGCGGCACCCGCGTCGGCCAGCGCGGCGCTTAATAGCCGGCGGTGATAGTCGTCTCCTGGTGCTACCTTCTTGAGCAAGGGCATCATCTTTACGAGATCTTTGCCCTCATGGCAATTGAGTTCCACAAGGCCGTCCGTGTATAAGAGCAGTACGTCTCCGGCATGCAACCGTACCGTCTGTTCGGGATACACCACAGACTGCACGAAGCCCAACCCCGTGCCCGACACCAGCAGCTCGCTCGGCACTCCGCCACGGATAACATAGGGGTGGTCGTGCCCGGCGTTCGCGTACTGAAGGGTGAGGTTTTTAAGGTCGAGCACGCCGGCAAAGAAGGTGATGAGCATGCTGGAGGTGCTTCGGAATTCAAAGTTCATCCTGTCATTAAGCCACGACAGAAAGGCTCCTGGAGAAAAAATCTTGCCCATCGTGCCTCGGACGTATTCTGGGTATATGATGGCCTTGAGTATGCCGGTTATAAAGGCAGCCTTGACGCCATGCCCGGCCACGTCGCCTATAAGGAGCAGGTAGCGGTCTGCGCCAAGGAATATGACGTCATAGTAATCGCCCCCGCAGTACAGGCCTGGTACCGGTCGATAGCTCGTACGGAATTCTACGCCGTCTGATTTTACGATGTTCGGCTTGAGTATAGCCTTCTGCATCTCTCCCGCCCACTTAAGTTCTTCCATCATGGTGGTCAGGTACTCGGCATTCTGACGCAGCGCCTGGCCGTGGTCATAGGCCTTCTGTACCTGGGCTTGCAGGAAGGCGGAGTCCCAGGGCTTGAGTATATAACTGAAGATACCCGCGCTTACCGCTTTGATCACTTCTTCGGTATCTGAATAACCGGTAAGCAAAATGGAAACTATGTGCGGGTATTTTTCCTTTACGGCTAGAAGGAAATCCGAGCCTTTCATTTCCGGCATCTTGAGGTCGGATATGATGACGGCAGTAGAGGATCCTCGGGTTTCCAGCATGTTGAGGCCTATATGGGCCGAAGTCGCCGTGACTATCTCAATGGACCGTTCTTGGGCCCAGTCGGCAAGCTCGCGGCGTATGGCGTTGGTAATATTGGGTTCGTCGTCGACGAGCAGCATGCATTGCTTGGCTTTATTCATAGTTATTCCCTTCCCGGTCATGCGGGAGCATGAAAACGCAGGACGGCCACGGCGCCTTCGTCATTGCTAAGGCTGACCGTGCCCTTCATTTGTTGGCTGAGTATCTGGATGAGTTGCATGCCGAGCGTCGTGGCGCTTGCGGCGTTAAAGCCAGCGGGAAAGCCCGGGCCGTTGTCCCTGATTTTCAGTTCCGCCGCGCTTCCAGAATTGACCTTGAGCGATATTGCTATGATGCCCTTGCCATCCGGCCGGGTCAGCGAAAATTTGACCGCGTTCGATACCAGCTCGGATACGATGAGACCTACAGGAATGGCCGCTTCAAGATTAAGGAAGAGCGGATCAAGCGCGTAGCTTATAAGTGGATCCCCCGGAGGGGCTCCCGTTCCCTCTAGGATTGAGCCGGCAAGTTCGGCAAGGTACACTGAAAAGTCTATGCGAGACAGATCCTGTGCCTGGTAGAACTGCTCGTGGACTATGGCCATAGCGTCTATTCTCCGGTGCAGTTCGCCTATGACGCGGCTCGACTCAGGGTCGCCTAAATTCCCCGCCGAAAGGTTAAGCAGGCTCGATATGATCTGCATATTGTTCTTGACCCGGTGATGCACCTCGCGCAGGAGGACTTCCTTTTCACGCAGCGAGGACTCAAGCTGGTTTTGCGATCGTTTCCTATCGCTTATATCGTTTTTCACGGCAATGAAATGAGCGATCCGCCGCGACTCGTCCAGCACCGGGGTTATGAGCATTTCCTCGTCGTACAATACCCCGGATTTCTTCTTGTTCACCAATGCGCCTTGCCAGCTTTTACCTGAGACGATAGTGTCCCAGAGTTGCCTGTACATCTCCGGGTCCTGTGCGCCGGACTTAACCAGGTCCCGGGGATTCTTTCCTATGGCTTCTTCTTTTGAAAATCCGCTTAGGGTCGTGAAAGCCATGTTTACCCATTCTATCGTACCGTCGCGATCGGTTATTACGATGGCGTTTCCCGCCGCCTCCAGCGCAGCGCTTTTTAATATGGTTTCGGCTTCCGATCGCTTGCGCTCGCTAATGTCAGTCAAGGTGCCGACTACTTCCTCATCGTCTCTGCCGTTCGCGCGCGCGAATCGCATCTCGTCCCTAAGCCAGACTGTGGAACGGTCTTTCTTTAAAAATCGGTACGCATGGGAATAATGGCCGAGCCTGGTCAATTCAGCTATTCCCTGAAGCGCTTCGGCCCTGTCTTCAGAAGCCAGGTTGTTAAACCACCAAGCTTTGGCAAAGGCTTCCTGCGCTGAGTAGCCGAGTATCGTAGCGATATTCTCGCTTATCCACTGCATATGTATTTCGCCGTCCAGCAGGCGGTAGGCATAGGTAATAGTAGGACTGGTCGCTAAGTAATGGGAAAGTTTTTCTGAAAAATCGTCGCGATCTCGCTGTGCCTGGATTTGAAGCGATATATCGTGGATTATTGAGAAGAGGTAGGTCTTGTCATCGATGACTATAGGGCCTGAATGGATCTCTACGTCGCTAACCGTCCCGTCGGCGTGGCGGTGCTTGAACTGGAAATAGCCTTTCTCCGAGGAGATGGCCATACGCATCTGCTCTTTAAGGCGGGCTAGGGGCAGGGTGTTTATCTCCGCCATGCTTTTTCCTATAAGCGTACTTCGGGGCCATCCGTAATAGCGCTCGGCGGCTTTATTGGCGTCCGTGATAGACTGATTTTCCGGATCAACGATGAGCATCATGGCATTGCTGTTCTCAAAGATGGAGCGATAGCGCACTTCGCTCTGCTGCAATTGCCTGCCTTGGAGGAATAGGTTTTTTTGGCCGGCTTTAAGCTGTATAGCCTCGGTGACGGCGAAGGGTAGCCTGGCGATATGTTCCTTGATTACATAATCGCAGGCCCCTGCCTTTAAGCAATTGACGGCGGTGTCCTCGTTCATAGAACCTGTCAGTATGATGAAGGGTAGATAGGGGTCGAATTCTAACACGAGCTGCAGGGCCGACATACCATTATACAGAGGCATCGAATAATCGGATACGACGACGTCCGGCTTAAACGAGCGCAGCGCGTCAATTAGTTCCGCCTCTGTTTCGACGCGGCTCGAAGCGAAGTTCAGGCCAGCCTTGGTCAAGGACCGTTCGGCTATCTCCATGTCCGTGGGCAGGTCTTCGATGAAAAGTATATTCAGGGCTTTATCGTTCATCGGCGTCGCCTCCATGGCCATAGGAATGAAGGCCCGGCAGCCAGAACCAGAGACGGGAACCTTGCCCCTCCTCGCTTTCCGCGCCGACTCTGCCTAGATGTATTTCTACGATACGCTTCACGACGGCAAGGCCGATGTCGCCTATGCTGCAGTCAGGGCCGCCACTCAAGTGAGCGAAGGGAAGGAATAGCCTGTCTCTGCATGTTTGAGAATAGCCTTGGCCGTTGTCCGCTATTACGTACTTTAAGCCGTCATTCTCGGGTTCGGCCTGTACCGATATCGTTCTTTTATCTCTGCCTAGCGTTGAGCTGAGGGCTCTAGAGAACAGGTTGCCCCACACTTTTCTCATAAGCGTGGAATCTCCATAGGCATTTGGCAGCGCGCATACGCTCAAATCGACCGTGGCCGCATCTTCCTGCGAGGCCGTCTCGTGGTACATAGCCACTGCCATGGCTCTCATGTCTATCCTGGTCCACTCGGTCTTCGCCGTGTCTATCCTGGCTAGGCTCAATATTTCAGCGAGCATAGAATCGAGCAGCGTTATGTTGTCGGATACCACCGTGAGTTTGCGCCTACCTTCTGTATCGAGCGCATCAGCATAGTCTTCTGCTATCATGCGCGAAAAGCCCGCTATCGCGCGCATAGGAGCCTTGAGGTCGTGAGATAGCGCGTGCAGGAAGACATCCAGGTCTTTGTTTGCCCGCTCGAGCCTCGCGGTTCTCTCCAGAACCAGCCGTTCCAGCTTGGCGTTCAGGCTGGCCACTTCCAGTTGAGAGCGCTTCAGCTCGTCTATGTCTATGATGTCGCCCGATACCCGGACGATTTTGCCGTTCTCTCTCGTGGCCCTGCCTACGGTCTTAATCCATATGGTCTTACCGTCGGCGCGATTGAGCTGGAGCTCCAGATCATAGGGCTCGCCCAGCTCCAGGGCTCTTTGGAAGGCCTGGCTAATGATGGGGGCGGATTCCGGGGCGTAAAACTCTATGCAGCGGTCCAGGTCGTTTGGGTCAAAGTCGAATTCGACGCCATAGATACGGTATACGCCCGTAGTCCAATATATCTTGGCGCTTGCGACGTCATATTCCCATCCTCCCGTCCTGGCTATATCCTGAGCCTCTTCAAGGAGCCTATAAGCCTTGGCAAGCTCATCGCCTGATTCTTGCCTTGATGGCCGCCCCTTCGACGCCTTCATGGCGCTTCATTGAGAAGGAGCCAGTAGAAGCCTATCTCCTTGACCGAATCGATGAATTTGGTAAAATCCACGGGCTTGACTATGTAGCTGTTCGCGCCGGTACTGTAGCTCCTCATCATGTCGCTCTCTTCGCGGGACGTTGTCAGTATGACGATCGGCATCATGGCGGTTCGCGGGTCCGCCTTTACCGCCTTAAGCACTTCAAGCCCGTCCACTTTGGGTAACTTGAGGTCAAGGAGCATGAGGCGCGGACTTGCGGATATATTTCTGCCGGTGAATTTTCCTTTGGCGAACAGATAATCCAAGGCTTCTTCGCCATCGTGCACATGGATTATGGTGTTAGTCAGCTTGTTTTTTTTAAGCGCCCTCAGGGTGAGTTCGGCGTCGTTGGGGTTGTCTTCTACGAGGAGTATGTCGACAGCGGTATTGATATCCATAGCTATTCCCTCCGCGGTAATGAAAAATAAAACGTAGCGCCTTGCCCTAACTGTCCCTCGGCCCAGGCGGTTCCGCCATGGCGCTCGATAATGCGCTTGATAATCGATAGCCCTATGCCTGAGCCTTTAAATCCGTCGCTGTGGTGAAGGCGCTGGAACAAGCCGAAGAGCTTGTCAACATAGCGCTGATCAAAGCCCGCGCCGTGGTCTTTGACTACATAGACGGTCATGGCATCTTGTAGGTAGCCCCGTATCTCTATGCGGTGGACGGGACTGCGCATGGAATACTTTATGGCGTTTGATAAAAGATTCACCCATACGCGTTCCATTAGGATATCGTCCGCCATAGCCATGGGAAGCTCTCCGAGCGCGAATTCGAAATCGGCCGCGGCCTCGGCCTCGGCGCATTGCTTGAAAGCCTTGAGGGCGAGGAGTCGCATGTCCACCATGCTCATTTTTAGCTCTACCCTGGACACTCTTGATACCTCGAGCAGATTTGAAATGAGTTCATCCATGGTACGGTTGCTTTCGCGAATTATTCGCAGCAGGCGCTTGCCTTCTTCGCCTAGAACGGGCTCATATTCTTCCTGCAGTATGGATGAAAACCCATCGATTGATCGCAACGGCGCGCGTAGGTCGTGCGCTACCGAGTAGGCAAACGCCTCAAGTTCTGCATTGGAGGTCTTCAGCTCCGCGGTGCGATGTTCGACCGTTTCTTCGAGCTTCGCGTTTATATCGTTCAGGGCCTGGCTGTTCCGTGCTTCAATATCCGCGAGCCTGGCGGCTTCCTCGGCTTCGAGCGCCAGTACCTTGATTTGCCAATGTTTTGAAAGCATCAGGAAGCCAACGGCTTCCATGCCTAGAAGCGCTAGTACGAGGGCGAGTACCATGATCCTGGTACCTTGGTTATTCTGCTCCACCTCGGCTAGGTCTATCTTGGTGACGACGAACCATGGCGATGCTTCGACCGGCGACAGCGCCGCTATGACCGGGACGTTTCGGTAGTCGAGGCCGCTGAATTGCATGGTATTGCCCGAGCTCGCCTGGGCCGCGGGTAGCCTTGGGTTTTCAGCTATATTAAAGCGTAGCCTGAGGGCAGCATGAGGGTCAAAGCGCAACGGATTCAGGTATGCCACGTCGGCGCCTTCGATTCGTACCAGCAGGGTTTCAGGAGAGCTACTCAAGTACGGCCAACGCGTCAGCGATGGATAGAGGCTTTGTTCCGGGTCCATCCGCATAGCGAGGAGCCCTGGGTTTATTCCCTCGAGTATGGGCACGAGTATGCTCAGGTATATTCGGGAATCGGAGGTGTTACGGTAGAAATCCTTAAACCGTACTGAATCGAGCCCGACGGGAGCGGCCGCCAATGCTGATAGCGCCGGGTCGTCTATGTTGCCCTCCGGTATGCAGAGCATGAGCTCTCCGTCCGGGCTGAAGAGGAGTAGCCGGTTATAGCGGTACTGTTCGTGGAAACGCGACATCCAGGTTAAGAGCCTGCCTTTGGCCGCGGCGTTCGAAGGATCGCTCAGCAGGGTACGGTAGGTATCGGCAAAGTCGGTATTGCGATCGAATACCCTGCCGTCGGCCAAACGAGCTAAATGCCATTCCGATAGTTCTTTGGCCCTCAGCGCCGCCACGGCCTGCATCTCCATACCCGCTTGCTTTCTGAGTCCGCGTTCCTGCAGGCACAAGAAAGACAGGCCTAAAGCTATAATGAGCAACGCTATGGCGGAAAAGAGTATTGGATTGGCTAGTTTCCGGATTTTAAACGAGGTCCTTGCGTCAATCACGACAATAGTACCTTCTGGTACTATTAAGTATAGTCATAATAAACGTAAAGTCAAATTAACGGGAAGCTTCTTTCATAAGCCCTCCATGCTGTCGTGCTCGTCAGCCGCCGCTTGCCTGGGGTTCAGGATAGGGTGAGCTCGCGCTTACTATCCGCGGTAAAAAAAGGCCGCCCCCTTGGGAAACGCGCTTCCCGCGAGGGCGGCTTATTGGCTGGCTCAGCCCTGCCGAGAAAGCCAGCTAGGCAGGGCAAGCCTGAATTTGCCCCTGCCGCGCAGCCACACCACGGCGCTTTGCAGCACGATGAAGATGTACAGTAAGAGCCCGCTTACTATAGCCTGAAAGTTTGAGTTGACGCCTGCCGCGCGTATCAGTTCGTTGATCGTAAGGAGGGTAAGCGCGCCTATCGGCGAGCCGAACAGGTTGCCTACGCCGCCTGTGAGCATCGTGCCGCCTATTATAGACGCGGCTATAGCTTTCATTTCAAAGCCCGACGCGTTGCCTACATTGCCCGCTCCCGTGGTCATGATGTACACGAAGCCGGCTATGCCGGACAGCAGGCCGCAGAGCAGGTACGAGTATAATTTCGTTCTTCGTACGTTGATGCCGAGCATCAGCGCGCTCTGGCTGTTGCCGCCTACGGCGTAAAGATTGCGCCCGAAACGCGACCACTTCATAAGGACGGCGAGGAGGACGACGAGAATCCACACGACCACGGCGCCGAGCTTGATTTCAAGGGGTATGAAATTGCCCAGCCTATTGTTCGTGCCCAGCCATGGAATCACCAGTTCAAAATCCCGCAAGGCAACGAAAGCCGGCATGGTAACGTTGAGCGGATCCTTGTGTATGGTCGTCAGGAGCCCATTGGCGAGGAACATGCCTGCCAGGGTTATGATAAACGGCTGTATATCGAGATAGGAAATAAGGTAGCCCTGCAATAGGCCAAACGCTATGCCAATGCCCAGGGCAAGCAGCATGGCGCCCGCGACGCTTCCCGTTCCCGATTCCAGGAAAACGGCGCAGCACATAGTCACCAGGCCAGTCACCGCGCCGACGGAAATATCGATGCCGCCTCCTATCATAACGATGCTTATGCCAAGCGTTATGATGATGAGCGGGGCGTTCAGGCTAAACAGGTCAAAGAAGGTTTGAAACTGCAGGAAACTGCCTGGGTAGCGCAGCATGGCAAACCCGTACATGAGCACGAATATGACCACGGCGATGAGAAACAGCAGATTCGAATTCGATAGCGCGTCTTTGGGCTTAGCCGCGGGTAGTGAATGCACGCTACTCCTCCTTCTTGGCGGGAGCGTTCGGATTGGAAGCCGCCGCGGCCTCTAGCGCGCCTGTATCGAGCACGATGCCTTCATGCATCCTGCTTCGTACCCAGCGCAGTGCTTTCGCCGCATACGCCCTGACCACGGGCGACGCGATTATCATGAGCACGATAATGAAGGCCGCCTTGAAGGCCTTAATCGTCTCGGTGCCTACTTCCAGCCTGAGCAGGGTTCTGCTTAGCACCTCTATCGTGTACGCGCCGATAATAGAGCCCGCTATGCTGAACGTTCCGCCTGAGAGCGCGTTGCCGCCTATCGCTACGGCGAGTATAGCGTCCATCTCGACAAACTTGAGTATATTGACGCTGTCGTGGCGCCCCGCCTTGGTAACCGCGATGAAACCCGCTACCGCTGAACAGAGCCCGAGTATCATGTAGGTCAAGAACTTAATCTTGGCCGGGTCTATGCCATTTAAGCGCGCCGCCTTTTCATTAATGCCCACGGACTCCGCATAGAGCTTTAAGTTCGTAGTTTTGATGAACAGGGCTACGACCGCTATGAAGAGCACGGTCAGGATTATGGGCGTCTGTATAGGCACTCCCGGTATGACGCCGCCTAATTGGCTCGTCAGATCGTTGGCCAGCACGGGAGACAATTTGCCGTCGATCATAAAGGCTATGGACCTGCCCGCCGTGAACAGTATGAGGGTGGCTACCATGGGCTGAACCTTGAATATCGCTACCAAGGAACCGTTGAAGGCGCCTATGGCTATGCCGACCGCGCAGCTCACCAGGAAGCTTAACCCTATGGTCAGCCAGGTGATATTTCCAGAATTGAGCAGGACCTGGACGAATACGGCCGAGGTGATGGCGCCGGCCACGCCTACGCTAATATCCTGCCCGCGAGAAGACGCGCTTACCAGGGTCATGCCTATGGCCAGGATAACCAGCTCCGAGGCGCCGAACAGTATATTCGGTATATTCCCGTATAGCGCTCCGTTTATCACGGACATGCTGAAGTAATCGGCGCCTTTTATTAGGTTAATCACGATGAGGATAGCCAGAACCGAGAGAGGAAGGAAGAGCTGCGTTCCCTGCGCTTTTGCCTTAGCTATGCTCATACGCCACCCCCCGCTATTACGTGCATGACGTCGCTCTGCGTCAAGTTCATTCCGGAAAGCTCCCCGACGATTTGACGGTCCTTCATGACGATCAAGCGCGAGCAGGTTCGAAGCATTTCCTCTATTTCCGACGATATGAAGGTAACGCTGACGCCGTCTTCGGCCAGCTTGAGTACGAGTTTTTGAATCTCCACTTTGGTTCCTATATCGATGCCCCGCGTAGGCTCATCGAGTATCAGGTACTCGGGCTTCGTGAGCAGCCAGCGGGCCAGTATGACCTTCTGCTGGTTGCCTCCGGAAAGCGCCTTAATCGGGGTATTGGCTGATGGGGTCTTGATGTTCAGGCTCTGTATGAACTGGTTTGAAAACGCTTCCGCCTGTTTACGCGAAAAGGGCTTAAAAAAGCCTTTCATGACCTGCAGGGCCAGTATGATGTTGTCGCGCACCGAAAGCTCGGCGATAATCCCGTCGCCCTTGCGGTCTTCCGGCAGATATCCTATTCCCTGTTTCATCGCGTGGAGAGGCGCGCGGATCTTAACGCTCGTGCCGTTCATTTTTATATCGCCGCCCGTTGGCTTGTCGGCGGCGAATATAGCGCGTGCGCTTTCGCTGCGCCCTGAGCCCAGTAGCCCTATGAACCCGTTCACCTCGCCCTTTTGTATGGAGAAGTCGAAGGGCCGTACTCCAGCGTCGCTCGAAAGAGCCGCCGCCTCATAAACCGCTACGCGCTGGCCAGTCGCGGGCGGCTCATGCTTTTTAATCGTGGCTACATCGCTCAGGGCCTTGCCCATCATCTTCGATATAAGTTCGAATTGAGGCAGCGAAGAGGCTTCGTATTCGCCTATCAACTCACCATTGCGAAGCACCGTGATCCTGTCGCTTATCTCATATACCTGGTCGAGGAAGTGGGTTATGAAGATAATGCCCACGCCCCGCGACTTCAGTTCTCGCATGAGCGCGAAGAGCTTGTTTACTTCGTCTTCGTCAAGCGAGGACGTGGGCTCGTCAAGGATGAGAATCTTGCAGTCCATATCGATGGCTCGGGCTATCGCTATCATCTGCTGGACCGCGAGCGAACAGCTCGCGAGCTCTTGGGTAGGCCGTACGGGAATACCGAGGGATTGGAGCAGCTTCGTCGCCCTTGCGTTCATCTGCTTCCATTGAACGAACGCGTATCGGCCGCGGCCGATAAACATATTCTCCGCCACGGTGAGATTGGGGCAGAGCGTTATTTCCTGATAGACGGTGCCTATGCCTGAGTTTTGCGCCTCCTGGGGCGACTTGAAGTGGACCGGCTTTCCTTCTATAGCGATATGGCCTGCGTCCTTTTCGTACACGCCGGTCATAACCTTAACCAGCGTGGATTTGCCGGCTCCGTTCTCGCCCATAAGGGCATGGATCTCGCCTTTTCGAAGCGCGAAATCTACGTTTTGCAGGGCCTTAACCCCAGGAAAGGCTTTGCATATACCCTGCATTTCAAGCACGTTTTCCGACCGCAACGAAAGGCCTCCTTTGGGAATCGCGCAAACAAAGCGCGGCGCGGTGTACCGGATTACTCCGAACGCCGCACCGCGGGCACAAACTGGCACGAATGAAATCTTACAAGAAGAAGTTACTTGGTCACTACGCCCTTGCCAGGATCCGCATTAATGCCGAATTTGGCTATGATGTCGTCGGTAATCGTCGCGGTATCGACAAAGATTTCTTTCTGATAGACGATTCCGCTGGGGAGCGCCGCGCCGGTGGCCTTGGCTTTGATCCAGCTGGAAATCTCGGCCGCCTGGCGCGGGCTGCACTGTATATCGCAGTCCCAGTAGCCGGCTTGCACGTTACGGAGCGCAAAGCGGTTAAAGTCGAAACCTATGATCTTTACCTTGCCGTTCTTGCCGTGGGTTATGCCAGCCGCGGCGAGCGCTTGAACCGCGCCTTGAGCCATGCCGTCGTTCTCAGCGTAGATTACGTTGAAGTCTTTGCCCGCGGTTATCGCGGCTTCAACTACTTTGCGGGCCTCTTCGAGGCTCCAGCTGTCTCCGCCGGTACCGTCGGCTACGATGCTAAGCTTGCCGGCATCGCGGGCTTTGAGTACCGCGGCGCTTCGGCCCAGTTCAGCGGCGGAGCCTAATTGTCCCCGAATGAGAATGACTTTGTAGCTGCTTAGGCCCTGGGATAATAGCCAGTTCACCGCGGTGTTTCCTTCGGCGGCCATATCGGATACGAGCGCCGCTTGGAAGTTGGACGGATCCGTCTGAATGAGGCGGTCAAAGAGGAAAACCGTAACGCCCGCGGATTTGGCGGACTTTAGCACGTTGTCCCAACCGGATGCGTTCGCTGCCGATATCAACAGGTAATCCACGCCATCGCGTATGTAGCCTTGCGCCGCCGCGATCTGTTCGCTGTTGTCGCCAGTGTTGGTCTGCTTTGCGTCGTAGCCGTTGGCCTTTGAGAAGACCACGTTCATGTCCTCGACATTGGCCTGCCGGTAACCGGATTCTTCAGGCGGCAGATTCACGATGCCTACCTTGATGAGGCCGCCCTTCGCCGCCCCTTCCTTGGCTCCGGCGGCGAATACGACGGCCGGAGTAAGCGCGAGCATTGCGAGCAGGCACAGGACGCCGATGATCCTAAACTGTTTCTTCATTTCTTTCCCCCTTGCTTAGTTGAGCTTCGGAATGAAGCTACCTTGAAAAAAAAGTGTATAGGGCGTTTCCGCTTCGGCGCTACGTACATCCTTTCGCTCTTGTTAGTATCTTTTATGGAATGAGTTCACGCGGGTAATTATTCCTTGGATATTTTACTGAAACGCTTCAATTTCTTTCGATATCCGCTTTGCCGCCGTTTTGCGTTTACGACCACGCATAGCTGTGTTAAAGTTGCTTATTCACTAAAAACGCCTATTACCCACGGGAAGGCTTGCAGGAATCGCGCCTGCTCCACACAGGGCTAGCGTAGCAAAGAGGGGACTTGATATGGATAAACTGATCCTGAGAGCTCTTTTCATGGCGTGCGCATTGGCGCTGTGCGGATGCGGCGCAGGCCGACGCGACCTGAGCGAAACGAGTCCTATCGTGCTGGGCTATTCCCAGCTGGGCGACGAAAGCACCTGGCGAACCCGGAACAGCCGTTCGATCATTGACGCAGCCAAGGCGGCCGGCATCAAAATCATGTTCGAAAACGCCATGCAGGACCCTGAAAACCAGATCAAGGCTATACGCTCCTTCATAGCCTATAAAGTAGATGTCATAGCGTTCTCGCCGCTTGTGGAGACTGGCTGGGATACCGTGCTGGGTGAGGCTAAGGAGGCAGGCATACCCGTTATCATCGTGGACAGGATGATAGCTACGGAGGATGAAAGCCTGTATGCCTGCGCGCTCTGTTCGGATTTTGACCTCGAGGGTCGCCGCGCCGGGGAATTCCTCAAAAAGAAATTCAAAGGATCGGAGCGCCCGGTGAACATCGTGGAGCTCGGCGGTACCGCATATTCCACCCCCGCCATCGGACGGTCCGAAGGATTCAGGAAGGCGCTCGCATCCGCCCCGCGCTTCCAGGTGATTTTCAGCGAGGACGGCGACTTTATGCTGAGCAAGGGCAGGGAGATCATGCAGAGGGTGCTTAAGCTCTACGACCCTCGGGACATAGACGTCCTGTATTCCCACAATGACGATATGACCTTCGGGGCCATACAGGTTATGGAGGAAGCGGGTATTGCTCCGGGTAAGGACATCGCGGTGATTTCCGTGGACGCGACGCAGCGTATCGTCGATTACCTTAAGGCGGGCTCAGTCAATTGCGTCATTGAATGCAATCCCGATAGCGGTTCCCTCGTTATGGAGCTGGCAAAAAGAATAGTGGCCGGCGAGACGACGCCCAAACACATCTTTATTGATGAGGCGGTGTTCGACGAATACAGCGACTTTGACACGATAGCGGACCGGGGCTATTGATAGTGACGGCGGCACCGGGAAAACGACGAAACCACGCGACCAGTATACGCGGTACGCTGCAGGTGACGAACATCGTCTTTATCCTTGCTACCCTCGTGCCCTTGCTGATCAGTACGCTGTACTACAACATCACCTTGAACCAATACGAAGGCATAATCGAGAATGTATACGGCGCTAATAGCCTGTCCACCCGGCTTCGGGGCGATATCTATACTACGATATGGAATGTGGTCGCCGGCAAGACCGAGTTCAAGGACGGAAGCCAGTACGAGCTGATAGGCAGGATACAAAGCCGCTTGGACGAATTGGAGAAGAACGCGACCAGCGCGGACAACGGCTACCTTATACAGGTAGCGCGCAATGCGCTGGAGACTATTGCGGGCTACGTGGACAAGATAGGCGCTAATATTGCGTCGAATCAGCCTGTCTTTGAAAATGAACGGCTCCTAGGGGAGATCGGTTCAGTGGGTGAATTGCTCTACGACGTTATTCAGAAATTCGTGGCGTCGGAGATGGAGCTGGCCTACGAACAGAACGCGATAATGCAGCGGTCCATCGACCTAATGACTCTGCTGCAAATCGCGTTCTTCGCTTCTATCCTCATATTCCTGTTCCTGAATTTCCAGAGCTTGAACCGTAACGTGAACCTTCCTATATACCGGCTTAAGGCTATGGCTTCCAGGATTGCGCAGGGGGATTTAACGATACGGGCGGAGAAGCCCGAAATAAGCGAACTCGACGACCTGACCATGAGCCTTAACACCATGGCCGGGAAATTAGGCGAACTGATACAGCAGAACGTGCAAAAGCAAAGAAACCTGCAGAAGGCGGAGATGAAAGTGCTGCAGGCGCAGATCGCACCCCATTTTTTGTACAATACCCTCGATACCATCGTTTCCCTGGCCGAGGACGGCCAGAACGAGGGCGTGGCCACCATGACCTTCGCGCTTTCCAATTTCTTCCGGCTATCGTTGAGCAAGGGCCGCGACTGGGTCACGCTGCAGGAGGAGAAATCTCATGTGGAAAGCTACCTCGCTATTCAGAAAATGCGCTACGGGGCCATCCTCGAATACGATATCGATATAGCGGCGGATATACTGGATACGTCGATGCTTAAGATACTGCTGCAGCCCCTGGTAGAGAACGCTATATACCACGGCATCAAAAAGACGCGGCGTCCCGGCCTGGTAAGGCTGACCGGCGAAGCGCAGGGCGACCGCCTCGTCCTTACGGTCGAGGACGACGGCCTGGGGATGAAAGAAGAGGAACTGGAACAGCTGAGGCACGACCTGTCGCGGAGCGACGCGCCGAATCCCGGCGCGGGCTTCGGGCTGTATAACGTATGCAAGCGTATCCGGCTCTTCTACGAGATAGAAGACGGGCTGTCGATAGAAAGCGAATACAATAAGGGCTGCCGCGTCATCTTGCGCCTACCCTTGGACCGGCCTAGCGCTCCGTTGCCTGAGCCGTCGACAGAAGGAGATTGAAGCATGCATACGGTCTTTCTTGTGGAGGATGAGCCTCTGATTCGCCAGAACATCCGCAATGCCATAGAGAAGGCCGGCGAGCCCTACGCCTGCATAGGCGAAGCGGGAGACGGAGAACTGGCGCTGTCCATTATCCAAGAGCTAAAGCCCGATATCCTGGTAACCGACATAAAGATGCCGTTTATGGATGGCCTTACGCTGGCGCGCCACGCTAAGGCCATCATTCCTTGGCTCAGGATCATCATCGTGAGCGGTCACGATGATTTCGAATTGGCCCGACAGGCGATTAGCGTTGGCGTGGATCACTACATCCTTAAACCCGTCGTAGGGCAGGACCTGTTCGCCGCCCTGCGCAAGGCCAGCGAGCAGATAGCGGAATATAAGCGGCACAGCGTGTCCTTTCTTAAGGGCGCTTCCGATGAAGAGGCGGTAAAGAACGTCCTCGTAAGCACCCTCTTAGAACAGCTCTGCGGCGGGGAACTCAGCGCCGATGACGCGTTGCGCCGGGCGGAAGAACTGGGGCTGGACCTTCTGAGCAATCGCTACGCGGTGATGATAGTCCAGTTTGAAGGGAAGGATGGCTATCCGAACCGCCAGGCCATCGCCTCTAAAGTGAAATTCCTACTGAAAGACGATCCAGCCGTTCTGTATTTCATGAGCGGCGTGGATAACGTGGTGCTGGTGGTTAAAGGCAGCGCCGACGCCGACATCACCGAGAAGGCCTACCGTAGCGCCCAAACGCTCAAGCACGAAGTCGAGGACGACGGCGGCGCGCTGCTTACGACGAGCATAAGCGGGGCGGTATACCGCCTCAGCGCCATACGCGACGCCTTTCACGAAGCCTCTATACTGCTTAAAACCTTCGGAAACGCAAACCGTGGCCGTATATTCTGCGCCGGAGACATAGGCCGCATCGAAAGCCGCGTCACCGCGGCCGCGGACTGTTTCTTTAAGGTTAACATAGAAAACAAGCTTAAGTTCGCGGTGGCGGCGGATGTGCCGGCGATAGTCGAAGAGTTTACGAAAAATCTCGATGTCGACGAGATGCAGAGCGTGTTGTACCGCTACTACATACTCATGGACCTTACCAATACCGCCATGCGTATCATCCACAATTTCAGCCCCGACACGGCCCCTGCCGAACTGGCCGGGCAACTCGTGGATCCGCGGCAGGTTTTTCAATCCGCCATATCCGTGGAGGAATTTACGGACATTGCCACCCGTATATGCCTCAAGACCATCGAGCTGCGCAACAGCGGCAACAGTAGCCACCACGTTAAGGTGGTGCGCCGCGCCTGCGAGTACATCCAGCAGCACTATAATAGCCCCGATATATCCCTGAACAGCGTAGCATCCCAGGTAGCCCTAAGCCCCACCCATTTCAGCACCATCTTCTCTCAGGAAATGTCGGTTAAGTTCATCGATTACCTCACTGAAGTACGGATTGAGAAGGTCAAGGAATTGCTGGGGTCCACCGACGAGAAGATCATTAACATAGCCTTTAATGTCGGCTACAACGAACCGAATTACCTGAGCTACCTGTTCAAAAAAAAGGAAGGCCTGACGCTCAAAGAGTACCGAGCCCGTAAGAGGCCGCACGAGGCCAAATGACAAGCCGGCCGCCCCTTGCGGAGCGGCCGGCAAATATACTGGGCGCGCGTCCCTGCGCGCCCCATGCGTGCAGGGACGATTGTTAATCAGCTAGATTTCCTTCCAGCGCCTGCACGCATGGAAATGGCCGCCGCCTATGTCCATAAGCTCGGGCTCCGCCTCGGCGGAACACTCGGGCTTCGCAAAGGGGCAGCGGGTATGGAAGCGGCATCCGGGAGGGATGTTCGCCGGCGAGGGTATTTCGCCCGATATGGGCAGCTCTTTAATGATATCTACCTTGCCCGTCTCCGGCTCGGGAACGGCGCTGATGAGAGCCCTGGTATACGGGTGTATGGGCTTGTCGATCAGCTCGTTGGCCGGGCCCATTTCCACGATGCGGCCCAAGTACATAACCGCTATGCGGTCGGTAAAGTAGCGCGCGGTGGACAGGTCGTGGGTAATGTACAGGTAGGTAAGGCCTAAGTCGCGCTGTACGTCCTTCATCATGTGAAGGATTTCCGCGCGGGTGGAGAGGTCTATCATGGATACGGGCTCGTCCGCCACCAGCATCATGGGGTTTAGGATGAGGGTGCGCGCGGTGGCCACGCGCTGGCGCTGGCCGCCTGAGAGCATGTGCGGGTAGCGGCCCATAAATTCTACCGGCGGGTTGAGCTTTACCTCGGTGAGGCTCTTGATGATCATCTCTTCATGCTTGGCCTGGTCGCCCTCTATCTTGTGGATAATGAGGGGCTCCTGCAGAACGTCGCGTATCTTGAAGCGCGGGTTCATGGAGGCGTAGGGGTCCTGGAATATCATCTGCACCTGGCGGCGGTATTCCTTGGTGCGGGCCTTGCTGCTTACCGTTACGTCTTCGTCGTTAAAGATAAGCTTGCCGCTGGTGGGCTCTATAAGCTTCATGACCAGCTTGCCGGTGGTGGTCTTGCCCGAGCCCGATTCGCCTATAAGGCCGAATATCTCGCCGCGGCGTATGCTGAAGCTTATGCCGTCCACCGCCTTGACCACCTTGCGGGCTTTGCCCGTTATGGCCTTAAGCAGGCCTACGTGGGGCTGGAAATGCTTCTTAAGGTCCTCCACCTGCAGGATGATGTCCTTATCGCTGCTTATCATTTCGTGCACCTCCAGCAGGCTACCATGTGGCCGCTCTCGATCTCTATGAGCGGGGGTTCTTCCGTCTTGCACTTCTCGAATACCTTGTGGCAACGGGGGTGGAAGCGGCAACCCTTGGGCGGGTCTATGAGGTCGGGCGGCGCGCCGGGTATGAAGGACAGGGCTTCCACCTTCTTCTTTAAAAGCGGGGTGGCCTGCAGGAGCTTCTCGGTGTAGGGATGCATGGGGCCCTGCTTGCCGTATATCTGGGCGTTGGTGCCCAGCTCGGCTATCTTGCCCGCGTACATGACGCAAATGCGGTCCGACACCTCGGCCTCCAGGGCCAAGTCGTGGGTAATGAAGATAAAGGACAGGTCAAAGGTCTTCTTGAGCTTTTTAAGCAGGTTGATGATCTGGGCCTGTACGATAACGTCGAGGGCCGTGGTGGGCTCGTCGAGGATTACTACCTTGGGCTTAAGGAAGAGGGCGGTGGCCACGACGATGCGCTGCTTCATGCCGCCTGACAGTTCGTGCGGGTAGCGGCCCATAACCTCGGGCGGCAGGCCTACCAGGTTCAGGTACTCTTTAATCAGTTCATTGGCCTGTACCTTGTCCATGTCCCGGTGTTCCTGGAGGGTCTCAAGCATCTGATCGCCTATGGTGTACACGGGGGTAAGGCAGTTCATGGCTCCTTGGAACACCATGGCCACTTCTTCCCAGCGCACGTCCTTGCGTATCTGCTTATCGGAGAGGCCCATGATGTCGCGGCCGTCCAGTATAATCTGCGAGCCTTCCTCAATGCGGCCGGGGGGCGAAGGCATGCGGAGCAGGGCCACGCCGGTGGTAGTCTTGCCGCAGCCCGACTCGCCTACGAGGCCCAGGGTCTCGCCCTTGTGCAGGTCGAAGCTCACATTGTCGAGCGCCTTAACGACGCCCTTGCTCGTGTGGTAGTAAAGCCTTAGGTTCTTGACTTCGAGGATCTTATCCATGGTTTACCTCGTTCTCAGTTTCGGGTGCAGGATCTTGTCCATGGCGAACCCCAGGAAGGCGAACGTCATGCCCATGACCGCTATGAAGAGTCCCGGCGGCACTATCCACCACCACAGGCCGTTGAGGGTGGCTCCCGAGCTTTGCGCGTCGTGGAGTATCTGCCCCCAGGTGATGATGGTGGGGTCTCCTAGTCCTAAGAGCGAGAGCGATGCCTCGAATATGATGGTACTGGGCACGGCCAGGGCCATGTTGGCGAAGGAGTAGGGCAGGAGAAGGGGGGCGAGGTGCTTGAATATGATGCGCCACTTGCCCGCGCCTAAGGCCTTAGCCGCCTCTATGTAGGTTTCTTCCTTCATCTGCAGGGCCATGGAGCGCACGGTCTTTACCGGGCCAACCCAGGAGAACACGATGAGCGAGGCTATGATGATCCATATGCTGGGCTTGAATATGGCGCTCATGACGATGAGCACGGGCAATACCGGCACGGATACGAATATCTCCCAAATGAAGGACATGCTCGTATCCACGAAGCCGCCGAAGTACGCGCTTATGATGCCATACATGACGCCTATGAGCACGGATATGATGCTCGTTATGAGGCCTATGAAAAGCGCCCACTTGAGTCCGGCAATTATTCCGGAGAAGAGGTCGCGCTTGCTGGTATCGGTGCCCAGTATGCCCGACACCCTGCCCGATACCACGAGCATAACGTCGTCTACGTTATTGCCTGCCACGTTGAGGGTGGTCATGGGTACTTTCGCGCGTATGGTATACGTGCCTTTGAGGGGCGTCCTGGCCCTGAACATGTCGGAGGCAAGCTCGGAGAAGATGATGTTGGTAGGGCGAACGCCAATGGTATTAGACATGTTGATGCCGAATTCGCTGGAGCGCTCACGCACGAAATTCATCACATTAGATCGACCTTCGGTATCGATGGAAAAACGAAGGCTTGTGTTCTGCATGCCCGATTCGGTATAGCTGCCCACGTACACGACCTGGCCGTCGGGGCGTATAACATCGATGTCCATGTTGATGTTGCCGTCGGCTACGGTGCGCAGGATAATATCCACGGGGGCAAGGTCGTACTTATACTCGTATTCGAACGAATATACGCGCATGTCTATGCCGGCGGGATAGCGCTCGCTCTTGGTAAATTCTTCTTTTACTAGGGCTTCGTCTATCTGCACGGTAACGGCGGACTTCTTTGCGCTGAAGAGGTTGGTCCATACGGGCGGGGCGGCGCGGGTGTTGTCTTCCCAGTAGCTTATGTTGCGCCAGTTGCCGTTGACGTCCTTATAAGGCAGAAAGACCGGCTCGAATATAACGACCAGCAAGCAGAAGAGCAGTATGCCAAGGCCCACGAGGCCGGCCTTTTCCCTGCGGAAGTCGTCCCAAAATTCCTTGAAGCGGTAGGCGGTATCTTTGAGGCTCATGCCTTTCCTCCAACCTTGATGCGCGGATCGAGGAAGCCATAGGTTAGGTCCAGGATCACGAGGCCAGCCTGATAAAGGCCGGTAGTCAGGGCAAGGTCACCCATAAGCACGGGTATATCGTTCTGCTGCACCGCTACCCAGAAGAGGTTGCCTAAGCCCGGCCAACTGAATATGCCTTCGAAGATGATGCCGCCTGAGAAGGATGCAAGGAACGAAAGCAGGGCTATGGTTACCAGGGGCGGGGCGGCCGTGCGCATGGTGTGGCCGAAGAGCACCTTGTTTTCGGGTATGCCGCGCGCGCGCGCGCTCATGATGTAGTCTTCCTGCAGTATGCCGAGTACTATATTCCGTATGACGAAAGACAGGCCCCAGAAACCCAGGAGCACCAGGGTGAGCACGGGCAGGGCCATATGCCAGAGCCTATCCACAAGGAACATTATGCCCTGAGGCGATGGCACGGAATTAAGGCCGCCCGAGGGAAAGAGCTTGAGGAAGTATACGAAGAATAGTATGAGCATCATGCCAAGCCACCAGGTGGGCATGCCGAAGATGATCATGGTAACGAAGCTCGTGCTCTTGTCGAGCGAGCCGCCCGGTTTCTGGGCTTTCTTGAGGCCCAGGGTAATGCCTATGCCTAATTGAAAGACTAAGGCCGTAGTAAAGAGCAGCATCGTGCGCGGCAAGGCTTCCATCAGTATGGTCAAGACTTCCTGTTCACCGCGGGAAGATTTGATAACCGTAGATTTGCCGAAGTTAAACGTTACCGTATTAACCGCCCTGAACATAACCCGTTCGAGCATAGGCCGGTCGAGCTTATACTGCTTGATTAATTGGTCGAGGCGATGCGATCGCCACGCTTCCATCTGGTCTGACCGCATATTGGTCAGCTTTTGCGACTCCAGCTTGACTTGCTCGAAGATTTGCGTCCGCTGCGTCCTCTCATTCACCTGGTTGAACAGAAGTGAGAAGAGGAACATGAGGAGCGCAAACATGAACACGCCGCGGAGAATGCGCTTGAGCGCATACCACTTGTACATACTGCCACCTAAGTGTAGAGCGTTGGGTTCTAGGCAATGTTCCGGTTGTAGGTTTTTAAACAGAAAGAAAAACTACGGAATAGCTCTGAACCAAAAGCCGGTGCCCATAAAGGGCACCGGCCATCCTCGAACGAGGTTTAGAACAGGGTCAGGGTAACGGAAACCACCGAGGGGGCTTCGGTCGTCAGCGAAGACATGATCACTACGGTGTAGGGCATGCCGGGCTTCAGAGCCGCCATGTCGGCTGCGGGTATGGTGGCGGTGAACACGCCGGCTTTGCTGAACTTGGCCGCGTATACCTTCTCGCCGCCGCCTTCGAGCTGGAGTTTGATCTCTACCTTGCCCTTGTCGGACAGCGGGCTCATGTCAACCTCAGGGTAGACGTAGCTGGAAGCCGCGATTTCAAACACGGCGTCGGCGCTGCGGCTGGGAGAGGCGGGAGCCTTCACGTTGTCGATCTGGGTGATTTCCTGGCGGAAAGCCTTGGGCCAGTAGTCGCTCTTGTAGGGGTATTCCCTGAAGGCTTCCACGATGATCGAGTTGGTGTTGGTATCGATCTTGGTAAGCATGAAGGGACCGTTGGACACGAAGGCGTGGCCGTACTTGTTGATGAAGTCCAGGCTGGCCTGGTAGCGCTTCACTGCCTTGTCGGCGGTGGTGTAGTCCTTGATGGCTACGGGCACGAACTTCTTGGCTATAAGCTCTTCGTACTTGGCCTTGATATCGTCCACGATCTTGGGAGCTACGATGTCGATGGTCGTGGTGGCGTCGCTGGTGCCGAAGCTGTACACGGTGCCGCTCTTGGAGCCTTCGGCTACGAGCTGGCCGAGCACCTCATAGAGGTCCCAGGGTACCACGGTCTGGCGGCCGGGGTTGCCGGCTTTGACGCCTACGGCGGCTACGTTGGCCGCTACGCGGTCCATGTCGCCGGGGAAGTAGTAGTCCACGAAACCGGTTATGGAGCCGTCCTTGTTGATGACGGAACCCTTGCTGGTAGCGAGGGCGGGGAGGTACTGGGCTGAATAGGGGGCGTCGAAGTACTTGTCGTTCTCGCCGTCCTTGTTAGCCCACTCTACCTGGAAGGCGCCTGCGTACATGACGTCGTCCATGCCGATCTCTACGCCGTTGTGCCACTTGCCGGGAAGGAGCTTGCCGGTACCGGTGGTCCAGGTGGTAACGCCAGAGCCGACTTCTTTCCAGCTCTTGCTGGCGCTGTCGTACTTAATGGCATTGGCGGGAACGGCGATGTTGCCGACTATATCCTCGCCAACGAGCTTGGCGTCAAACTTTATGCTCTTGACGTCGTAGCTGGTGCGGAAGGGAATGTCCTTGGCGTTGTTGGGGGACTCGAAGGTGGAAGGATCGCAGATCGCTTCTACTATAGAGCTGGAATATACATCGGAGAAGCCGTCCACGCCCACCGGGTTCCAGGCGCTCATGAACAGGGTGCCGCGGGCGGAGAACTGGATAACGCGGAGTACCTTGCTGCCGTCGGCTTCGGGCTTGACGTCCGCGGTGCGGATGGACCAGCCATTGAGGCCGTCGCCTAAGCCATAGGCCATGCGGTTGTTGAAGCGGGCCTTGTTGGCAACGTAGCGGTCAAGCTGGGTAACCAGGTTGATGCGTACGGCGTCGGTGAAGCCGAGCTCAGTAGCGCGGAGGTTGCCCGCCCAGTAGTCGTCGGCGGTCAGGTACTGGCCGTTCATGCCTTTCTGGCCCAGGTCGTCGATTTCATCCTGTACGTAATTCCAGTTTTCGGGCTCCGCGCCGCCGGGCATGTAGCCGTAGTAAGGGGCATACATCTGGCTCACGGTTACGTCCCACCAGGCGCGGGTGGCGCCGGCGCCCCAGCCCTCGGTGTAGATATGGAATACCATATCGGCGGGGTCGGAGTAGTAGGCCATGGATATGGCGGAGCGGTCGCGCTCGAGGCGCTCTACCTTTATGCCGGCCTTCTCAAGCTGGTCGGACATATAGCGGCCGGCGGGAAGGCGGCCGTTCGGGTCGTCCACGCGGATAAGGAACTTTATGGTTACGTCCTTGCCGTTGTACTGCCAGAACTGGCCCTTCTTGACCAGCTTACCCTTGTTCTCGGGCAGGTTGGCGGCCGCGGTGATGGCGGCTTCTATATCGGCTATGGCCCTGCGCTCATCGCCGGTGGGGCTTACGCCGTACTTGGCGGGAATGAGGTTATAGCGATAGGTACCCGGCTGGCCGGGGGTCATCGGGGTATAGGTGGGCTCGCCGTTGCCCTGGAGTATTTCGTCAACCATCTTCTTGCGGTTGAAGAGCCAGTTCAAAGCGAAGCGTACTTCCTTGATGGCGAGGGGGTTGAAGGTCGTGGTTCCGGTCTTGGGCTCGGTCCAGGTGTAAGGGGCCGCGTTGGGGATCGGATTAAGAAGGAGTGACCATGAGCCTGAAGGCACCGCGTATATCTCGAGCTTGTCGAGGTCCGCGTCGCTTAAGGTGTTCAGGATGGCGGAGGGCACGGACTGGAAGAATACGTCAGCCTTGCCTTCTACGATGTCCTTGACCGCGAGGGTCTGGTCCATGCGCACTTCGTAGATAACCTTGTCAGCGATGGGGCCGTTCTTTCCGGAACCCTGGCCTATGCCAGATGCGGTGCCGCCTGCTTGGCCGCAGGAGAACGTCAGTAGCGCGGTGGCAAGCGCTACGAGAGCGATCGCACCAACTTTACGTAGGTTCAATTTCATTACTAATCCTCCTTGGTGGATTGGGAAGTCTTTCGAGCATTATGCGCCAAAGTTTTTTAGATGTAAAGAGAGATTGCTAGTCCGCGCTTTGCCGCATTTGTTAGGTGTCTGTCGCGGTAGTCATCACGAATTAGCATTTTGTAGAATCCGTCGCAGAGACGAGGCCCGCAATGATTTTATCCATAGAAACCGCGTTTTAGATTGTGATAAAAAAAGCCGGGAGCAGCTCGAGTGCCCCCGGCTTTCGGAGAAAATAATCAGTATTTGAACGAACTTTCTCCAATGAATTCGCGAAGCAGGCTGTCCTGCGGCACGAACTGGGCGGATATAGGAGCGAAGAATGCCAGGAAGTTGAGCAAGCGCTTGGCTTCGCAATACTCGGGGTCCATGGGCTTAACGGAACGCAGGAGCGGTTCTGCGTATACCTTGAGCACGCCCAGCTCATAGTCGAGGGCGGAATTGAGCGCCGCGTCGGCTTCGTTCTGAAAGGGGAATATGTGGAGGCGTTCGCCGCGCTGCACGCTGGCCCACATCTTAAGGGTTTCAAGCGCGCTCTTGCCTCGGAACTGATTGTCGCGCACCATGCGGCGCAAGAGGCGGTTGTCGGTGGTCGACACGCGATTGTGCTCGTCCAGGTTTATTTGCGTCAGCGCCGACACGTAGATCTTGAACTTGTGATCCTTGGCTATACGAGGCGTAAGGCGCTCGTTAAGGCCGTGTATGCCCTCCATTACCAGTATGGTGCGCTCGCCTAAGCGTATGCGCCTGCCAGAGGGCTTACGCTCCCCGGACTTGAAGTCGAAGGCGGGCAGCTCCACTTCCTTGCCTTCGAAGAGCTCGACGAGTTGTTCATTCAGGTAGGCTACATCGAGAGCCTCGAGGCACTCGAAGTCGTACTCGCCGTTCTCGTCCTTCGGGGTCTTGTCCCTGCTTACGAAGTAATCGTCGAGCCCTATGACCAAAGGCTGAAAACCCAGCACGCGCAGCTGTATAGAAAGCTTCTTTGAGGTGGTGGTCTTGCCCGAGCTGGACGGGCCGGCTATAAGCACGACCTTGGCTTTGTCCGCCCTGGCCGCTATCTTGTCGGCTAGCTCGGCCACGCGCTTGTTGTTGAGGGTCTCGGCCACGCTTATGTAGTCCTTGATGCGCTTGGGGGTATTGAGGCGGTTGAGCGCGCCTACGCTGGGCACGCCGAGCACCGCCGAACGCCTGCGCGAGTCGTCGGTTATGCTGTAGAGCAGGGGGTCATCGACGAACTCGGGTATGAGGTCGGGATTTTCCTTTCGCGGGTAGCGCAGGAGAAAGCCCTGGTCGTAAGGCATGAGCTCGAAGGTCTTAAGGACGCCGGTCGAGGGCACGAGCGGGGTAACGTAGAGATCGCGGAAGCCCGCGCATTCGTTGAGCGCTATACGGCTCTCATTGGTAAGCTCCAGCAGTAGGAGGGTGTCCTCCTGCTCATGGCTCGTGAAGTACTGGATAGCGTCTTCGTAGCTCCACCACTGCATGGTTATGGGTATGTCGCGTTCCACCAGCTCGCGCATTTTGGCCTCGAGCCGCTGTATGTCCTGTTTAAGGGCCGCTCCGTCCTCGAAATAGTGGTAGAAGCCGTAGCCTATGGATTGCGCAACGATAAGGTCGCGCTCGGGGAATAGTTCGCGGGCGGCTATGGCCGCGAGGAAGCAGAGCGAGCGCCGGTAGGCGTAAGCGCCGTGGCTCGAATCGATGAGCACGGGCGCGATGCTGCAATTGGTTATGATGCTGGCGTCCAGGGGCTGTAGCTCGTTATTAAGCAAGACGGCCGCCAAGGGGCGCTTGAGCGGACCTAGCCCGCTCGTTACCGACGATACCTTAACGCCGAAAGGATAAGCTTCGCTCTGGCCTGATGGATACCGTATGCTTACTTGATGCATGGCACTCTGTCTCCTGTCGCAATAACGTTGGCGTAAGTCTAATTCTTCGCGCACGGGAAAGGAAGTGCAAATCGCGCTAAGTTCGCTACACAAGCCGAGGGCTCCGTGCTATACTCGGCAACTACTTATGGAACGATACGAGTCCCCGACGGCCGATGAAACCATGGCGGTATCCTCTATGGAAGAGCTGTGGCATAAGGCGCGGACCGAGCCTGATGCCATACGCGTACAAGCGCAGAAGGCTTATCTTCAATACAAGAAACACTCATGGAAGCAGGCCATGGCCGCCGCCCTCGTGGTATCCGGCGGCGCCTTAAGCTTCCTGCTGAGGCTTGAAGAGGCGCTCCGCGACCTTATGGAGGCGGTAGCGTTGGCAACGGAGACTAAGGCTTATAGCCAGCTTGCGCACGCCAGGTTGCGCCTTGGCGGCATATACGCGCAATTAGGGGAATACAGCGCAGCCTTCGATGAGTTTGAGGCCTGTTTCGAGGCGGCCAATAAGGACGGTAGCGAACTTTATGTAGCCGCGGCCTTGAATAATGTTGGCGAGATATACCGCGAAAGCGGCCGTTACCACGACGCCATAGCCAACTACGACCGCGCGCTGGCCATAGCCCGCACCGCCGGGCATCCGGGCTCTCTGGGCATATACATAGGCAATCGGGGCATGAGCCGCCACGCGCTCGGCGAGCTTGATGCTGCCGTTAAGGATTATGAAGAAGCGCTGGCAATTCATAAGAATTATGGCAACTACACCGGCCTTCTTGAGCTTGAGTGCAGGCGGGCCGAGTTGGCCGAGGCTCAGGGCGACCAGTTCGCGGCCCAGGCGATTTTCTCGGAAGCGCTGGCTATAGCCGTGGATAAGGGCTTGGGCGCCAACGAGTGCGAGCTGCTCATCGGCTTTGGCTCGTTCCTGGTGCGCCAGGGCCGCCTAACCGAGGCCGAGAGCCGCCTGCGGCGCGCCATTGATCTTGGCCGCGATAAGCGCTCCTGGCGCCACTTGTCGCAGGCGCTGCGCGCCCTGTCCGACTTGGCTGGCGCTAAAGCCGACTATAGGAGCGCTTTGGTGCGTTCGCGCCTGGCCGAACGCCTTGAGCGCCGATCCTTTGACGCGCGCCTTGAGCAGCGCTTGAGCGCTATGAAAATACGCAACGATCTGTCCTGGGCCGAGCGTGAAGCAAGCCATGCGCGGAATGAGACCGTGCGGCACAAACAGCGCGCCCAGGAGATGGAACGCTCCTACGAGCTCCTGCGCCTGGTTACCCGCTTGGGCAGAGCCGTTACCTCTGAACTGGAGCTCCAGGCGGCCTGCACGGAGCTCTATGACGGCGTGCGCAGCTTTGTCGATGCGCCAGGCTTTTTTCTAGCCCTTTGGGACGACGAGCGTAAAGCCTTACGCTTTGCGCTTAACAAGGGGCTTTCGGCTTCGCCGGCGACCGAGCCGTCGGCGCTCTGTCTGCGCTGCTTTAAAGAAGGGCGGGAGCTCGTGCTGCAAGGCCGGCGCGGCGCCGGTAAAGGGGATGAAGCGCGCTCGGAAGTATTCCTGCCCGTCGTATTCGCCTCCGACATCCTTGGCGTCATGGCGGTGCAGAGCCCCCGCGAGGATGCCTATGACGAAGCCTCGCTGGCCGCCCTCCGCGTACTATGCTCATTCATAGCCGTGGCCATAAAGAACGCGCGGCGCATGGAGGAGGCGAACACGGCCAAAGAAGCCGAGATATACCGGCTTAAGAACGTGGAGCTTAAGGCCAAAGGCGCCGAGCTTGAGAAAGCGCTCGCCGAAGTGCGCAGCTACGCGAAGCGCGAAAAAGAGTACAAGGATATGATACTGGCCTGGAACAAGCGCCTGGAAGAGCAAGTTCTGCGCCGTACCCGTGAGCTCGAAAAGCTGGCTATAAGCGACGGGCTTACCGGTCTCTATAACCGCAGGCACAGCTTCGCCTTGCTCGAGCGCGAGATGAAGACGGCGCAGCGCTACGGCCGTGAACTCTGCGTTATCATGATAGACGTTGATGACTTTAAGCGCATAAACGACGAGCGCGGCCACCGCTCAGGCGACGCTGTACTGGCCGAGATCGCCCGCACCATACGCCTGCACCTGCGGGCCAGCGATATAGCCGGCCGCTACGGCGGCGAGGAATTCCTGGTCGTGCTGCCGGAAACGCCGCTTGAAGGAGCGCTCATACTGGCGGAACGCATACGGATTGCGGTGACGGCTACGAGCGCGTTCGAGGCTATGGGCATAGCCATGACCCTATCCTGCGGAATAGCCGCGTATAAGGGCACTATGGATACCATGGAGCTGCTTGAGCTTGCCGATACCAGGCTGTACAAGGCCAAGGAAACTGGCAAGAACCGCGTGGTAACCGACTGATGCGGCCCGCGCCGCGTACCCGATGCGCTCTGTCGGGAGCGGCCCGAGCCTAAAGCGGTTTAGCTTTATGGTTTACTTTTTCCGCGCCGGGCCGTATCATGGCTCGCATGCGCATCACCATTAAAGACATAGCCGAGCGGGCCGGCGTATCCAAGACGACCGTATCCTTCGCGTTTAACGATCCGAGAAAAATATCCAAGGCTACCTGCGAGCGCGTCATGGCTATAGCGGACGAATTAGGCTACGTACCAGATCCGGTGGCCCGTACCCTTACCACCAAGCGCATTGGCGCCATAGGCCTTCTACTGCCGCAGCCCATGCACGAGGCCTTGAAGAACCCTTACCTTACCGAGCTGCTCCAGGGCATAGGAGCAGCCTGCCTCGAGCATGAGACCTCGCTCCTCATCGTGCCTCCTATAAAAGGCCGCCTCCTTGAAGCGGCCAGCCGCGCCGCCGTGGACGCGCTTCTGGCCATAGGCGTGGGCCCTGACCATTCCATCGTCGACCTTATACGCAAGCGCCACATACCCCTCCTAACCATAGACGGCAAACCCTCGGCAGGCATGGCTAACGTAGGCATAGACGACGAAGAGGCCGCCTATACCCTCATGCGCTATGTAACCGGCCTTGGCCATCGCGATATCGCTATAGTCGAGCTTGAGACCGAATCCTATAACGAGCCCGCCGAGCGCTCTTCTCTGGTGCGTGACCGCCGAAGAGCCGGGTTCGGCCGCGCCTTACAAGAGGCGGGCTCCCTCTCGCCGCGCGTGTATTCGGCGGTATGTTCCGTAGAAGGCGGCAGGGCAGCCGCCGCTCGTATACTGGCCGACGGTAAGGCGAGCGCTATCGTAGCCATGGCCGACATCGTGGCCCTGGGCATCATGGAGCACTGCGCGGCGTGCGGCCTGTCCATACCCGCTGATATAAGCATCGTGGCTTTTGACGATATAGAAATGGCCGCTTTACTGCCGCCAGGGCTTACCACGGTGCGGCAGCCGGGCTTTGATAAGGGCTATGAGGCGGGCAGGGTGCTGCTGGGCATGCTCAAGGGCGCCGAGCCTGAGCAGATAAGCATGAATGCGGAGCTTATCGTGCGCGGCTCCGCCGCCGCGCTAAGCAGCGACGCGGCGCGCGCCTTGCCTTTCGCGGCGGCGGCCGGAACAAAGGCGTGACCGACGGCCGAGCGCTGCCCGCATGGTTTATCGGCTTCTTGCATGAAAAGGCGGACCGCTACGCTATGCTCATGCAGACGCTTGCGAGCGCCTCTATAGACCATCAAAGCTTCGAAAGCGCCGCAGGTTCCTTTATTATCGCCCATCCTAAGGCAAACAAGACGGATACGCACTATCGCGCCAAGGTATTCACCGCGCATTACGACCGCGTGCCCGATACCCCCGGCGCCCTGGATAATTCTGCCGCCTGCCTGCAGCTCATGGACTACCTGGAGCTCGGCCGCGGCGCTTTTAACACGACCGTGGTGTTTACCGACCGCGAGGAGCTTTCCGGCCGCGACGCCACCGAGCAGGGTTCGTATGCGCTGGGTAAGGCCTTCAGCTCGCTGGGCCTGGGCCTGCCCCTGGTGTTCACCTTTGACGTAACGGGAAGGGGCGATGCCCTGGTCATAAGCCAGGCCGCCCAGGCTCTGCGCTCGGAGGGAGCGGCCATGGCCAGGCTGGCCGCGGAGCTGGATACGGTTGCCGCTGAGGCCAGCCGCTGTCTCTCCGGGCGCATGCCCCTGTACCGCGCGCGCGTGCCCTTCGGCGAAGACCTAGGCTTCCTGCGGGCAGGCGTGCCCGCTCTGGCGCTTACGGTATTGCCGAGGGCTGAGGCGGAGGAACTCGCAGGCGCGGACGGCCTGCCGCCCTGGGCCTCGCCCCTGCATCCCAAGCACAAGAAGCCCGCCACCTGGCGCCTCCTCCATAGCGCCGATGACCTGCCCGATCTTTATACGGCGAGCGCCTTTAGCCTGATGGATAAAGCGCTGAATGCGCTGGGCGCGCTGCGGGTCCGGGCCTTGGCAGGCTGACGCGGGCTACGGCATTTTTGCTCATGCTCAGTGTTACGAAGCTTGTATAAACGCGCGCCTGCTTTGCGCGCTTAGAGGCTGTCCATGATCTGGCCTATCAGTATGGTCACGTCATCCTCAAAATAGGGGTCTTTCATATACTCGATAATGTCGGTGATAAGCCGGTCGGCCATATCGTCGGCGCTTCCGTTCATGGAGGCGCTTATGGCGCGCTCTATGCCTTCCGTGCCAAAGAGCGCTCCGGCGGCATCGCGGGCTTCCAACACGCCGTCGGTAAAGAAGCAGAGCGTATCCCCGTAGCCGAATTCAATTTCGCAATCCTCGTACGCGTAGTCGTCTATCATGCCTATGATGGGATTGGTGGGGGCAAGCTCGAGAAAGCCGCCGTCGCGCTTGGCTATGAGCTGCGAGGGGTGGCCGGCATTGCAGTAGCGGCAGCGCATCGTGGCAAAGTCGAAGATGGCGTAGAAGGCAGATACGAAGTGGTCCGTGTCGATGATCTTGGAAAATTCCTGGTTGAGCCTTGTTATTACCCTGCCCGGAGAGTCCTCGAGCGGCACAAGGTAGTCGAAGGAGCTCCGTATCATGGCGGTAATGAAGGCCGGCGCTACGCCGTGGCCTGACACGTCGCTTACCATGACGCCTATGCGCTCTTCGGACAGCTTGATGATATCGAAGAAGTCGCCGCCCACCATGGCCAGCGGTATATAGCGATGGGTGAAGCTTATGAGGTCGGTATCGGGGTAGGACTTGGGCAAGAGGCTTTTCTGCAGCTCAACGGCCAGGTTCATTTCGCTGATGATCTGCTTGTTCCTGGCCTCGAGTATGTCCATGGCCTTTTTTAGCCTGCGCGATCGCCGCGTGAGCTTGCGGTTCATCGTCTCAAGTTCCTGGGCATGGTTGGCCAGGGTCTTCTCGTGGGCGTTCTCCAGGGAGCCGTAAGCCGCTATGGGAGAGGCTAAGAGGAAGCTCGCCGCCTGCGGAAAGATCAGGGCAAAGGAGCTGGCCTGCGCCTTGAAGCGATGCACTTGGTAGGGGCGGCGTATGTCTTTGCCGTCCATAAAGTAGCCTATCTCGTCCCAGCCTTCCCGGCCGTCGAATACGCGCACGAAATCGGCTTTAAAGGCTTTTATAAGGGACGATCCTATGAGCGCGGCGCCCTGGGTAAAGGGTATAGGGTTCTGCTCGGGCAGTATGCCAAGGATGCGCTCGTCCTCGTCCAGCGCCACGAGGAGGCCGGTAAGTGGCTTGAGCACGTCCATGATCGCGTCGCGTACGGGGTCGTCGCAGGCAGTATCCATAGGCTTCAGTGTAGCGTCCCGTTCCGCTAATTGAAATGCGTTCGGGCTGCTTTTTTTCGTTCGAGCCGCTGATAGTAGGCGGGGCTCTGGCTAGAGCAGGCCAAGTCCCGCTAGGCTTATGGCTACGGCGGCCACGGCCGCGGTCTCGCTCTTGAGTATGCGCCGGCCGAGGCTAGCAAAGCGGAAGCCCCGCTCTTCCATCATGGACAACTCGGCGTCGGTCCAGCCGCGCTCGCTGCCTATGCCGAGT
Organism: Spirochaetaceae bacterium UBA5200; assembly: GCA_002412825.1. Classification (GTDB taxonomy): domain Bacteria; phylum Spirochaetota; class Spirochaetia; order Treponematales; family UBA12059; genus UBA5200. Next base: position 116,110 of record DHVU01000019.1, on the reverse strand, counting down.
ATGAATGGCGTTTGCCTCTCGCGGCTTAGCCGCGCGGCCACGGCGCTCAGGGCTTGCTCGCCTCTATAGGGGTCCAGGCAGCAGCGCGCCGCGCCTTGCTTGTCCGCAGGGCCATAGCGCGTATCCAGGGCATCCAGCGCGCGCTTGAGCGTCCAGTGGCTCTCTACTTCGGGCAGCCGGGGATTGGCCGCCTGTTCCGCGCCTTCGAGCAGCGCCTCTCGGTACTCGCCTTTCTTGAAGAAATCGCTCTCTATATAGGACTTTTCGCCGAGTTCGGTGCCGCAGAGCATGATATGGGCCACGCCTAGGCTGGTAAGGTCTTTGAGTATACGCTTGGCCTGTATGGGGCGGGGAAAGCCAAGGAGCAGGGTTAGGGGCAGGAGGCTGTCCGCTATGGCGTTGGGGAAAAAGCGCAGGCAGAGGCCTGTATCGTCGTGGGCCTCTATGCGGGCCGTGCCTATCCTGCCGTCCGTGCAGCCGGCGGCCAGCTCGTCACCCGGGCCTTTTTTTAAGATTTTGACTATGTGCCTGGCTTTTGGGCCGGTCGCCGGGAGCTTGAAGTCATCGGACTCACGGTCAATGATGAGCATGTTCATGATAGGGAAGCATGCAACTAAAGGGCCTGCCTGCGCAAGCCGGCCGAAATCTGCGCCAAGCATACACATGCGCGGATATGGAGGGAGCGAAAAAAAACCACCATGCCGAATGTTCGTAGAGCCTGCGCCACATATGGCGCAGTTTCCGCCGTCGCGTCGGCGGATTCCCGCCTGTAGCGGGCTCCCCGTATGGCTGTACGGGGCGTATCCGTAGGGAATGGGTTTTACTCCGGCGCGTGTACCTCCTAAGGACTCTACGGATTCGGCATGGCGGCGGCAGGTCCGCTTAAAACTGGCCGGCGGGGCGGTGGCGGCCCCGCGCGGCTATATGTAGCTGACGTCGGCGTCGTAGTCCACGCCTGGCAGGTCGAAGCCGTGCGCCTGCAGGAAGTCGCGCCGGAAGCCTTCCATGTCGGTGGCCTCCTCAAGCTTGCCTTCCTGGGCTTCGCGCATACGGCGGGTAGTCTCTTCCTGCACGTCGAAACGCATTTCCCAGTCGTCCAGGCGTATGCGTCCTTCCTCGTCTACGGCGGGCGCGCCGGCAGCGAGCAGACGGTCCCGGTAGAGCCTGAATATTTGATCTAGGCAGTCCTCGTGCAGGCCCATGCCCTTCATAGTCTTGAAGAGGGCGGCTACGTACAGGGGGATTACCGGAATGACGGCGCTCGCGCGGGTTACCAGGGCCTTGTTCACCGACACGTAGGCCTTGCCGCCCAAGTCCTTGAGCGCGGCGTTAAGGGCTGGAGCGGTGCGCTCCAGGTGCTCTTTGGCGCGGCCTATAGTGCCATAGCGATAGATTGGCCAGGAATGCTCGGAACCTATGTAGGAATAGGCCAGGGTTACGCAGCCGCGGGCCAATACGCCGGCGTCCGCGAGCGCCTTTATCCAGAGTTCCCAATCCTCGCCGCCCATTACCTTCACGGTCTCTGCGGCGTCCTCTTCAGTGGCGGGTTCTATGCTCACGGTCTTTATCTCGCCTGAGAAGGCGTCGACGCTTATCCCGCTAAAAGGCTTGCTCAGGGGCTTGAGCGAGGACTTATGCATGACGCCGGTCTTGGGGTCGGTGCGCACGGGGCTGGCCAGAGAGTATATGACCTGGTCGAACTGCAGGCCGTCCAGGCGGGCGCGGCGTATGACCTCTGCCCGTGCCTCGTCGGAAAAGGCGTCCATATTGAAGGTAACGCTGTATATGCCATGGGAGGCGGCTTGGCGGTCGAAGGCGCGATTGTCGTACCAGCCGGGGCTGGCCGGCTTCTTGTCGCTGGGCTCGCGCTCGAGCGATACGCCTATGGTCTTAGCCCCAGCGGAGAAGGCCGCGGTGACGCGGCTTGCCAAGCCATAGCCGGTGGAGCAGCCGAGCACGAGCACGGCCTTAGGCAGGGGCTTGCCCGAAGCCTTGGCTGCCGCGCTTACGGAGGAGCGCGCCTCTATAGCCCGTTCCACCCAGTCGCCTACCATGGCCTCGCAGCCGGCAGGATGGGCGTTTATGCATATCATGCTGCGTATCATAGGCTTTACTATCATACCGTCTCCCCCCCTACGATGCAGAGCCAGTCGGCCTCTACGGCTTCCTCGCCGTTCACGTAGCCCACGCCCTTCTGCTTGATAAGGCGGGCGCTTGCGCGAAGGTTGTGTATCTTCATCTCGAAGAGGTCGCCTGGGCGCACCTGGCGGCGGAATTTAACGTTGTTGATGGCGGCCAGGAAGAAGGTGCCCGCGGCGCTTATGCCCTGCAGCTTTACGCCTACGCCGCCGGCCTGGGCCATGGTCTCTACCAGTATGACGCCGGGCACGACGGGGTAGTGCGGAAAATGGCCCGCAAAGAAGAACTCGTCGCCCTTCCATAGCCGCTTGGCGACTATGTTGTGCTCGTCGATCACCTCTACCTCGTCAATAAAAAGGAAGGGATCCCGGTGGGGCAGGAAGCCCTCGATCTCAACTTTTCCAGCTTTCATGCGTATTTCTTTAACACGATACAGGCATTATGTCCACCAAAACCCAGTGAAGCGCTGGCCGTGGCGTTGATGACACCCTGTGCCCCCTTGTTCGGTATGTAGTCGAGGTCGCAGGCAGGGTCGGCCTCGCCAAGGTTAATCGTGGGGGGGAAGTAGCCGTGCTTGATGGCCAGGGCGCATACGATGGCCTCTACGGCGCCCGCCGCCGCGATAAGGTGGCCGGTCATGCTCTTGGTTGAGGAAATCCGTATCTTCTTGGCGTGTTCGCCGAAGGACTTCTTGACCATAAGGGTTTCGATGGGGTCATTCATCTGGGTGCTCGTGCCATGGGCGTTGTAGTAGGCTATATCTACGGGTTTGAGCCCCGCGTCGGCTATAGCCTGGCTTATGGCTGAAGCCCCGCCCGTGCCTTCAGGATCGGGAGCGGTAAGGTGGTAGGCGTCGCAGCTTGCGCCGTAGCCGGCCAGCTCCACGTGAATGCGGGCGCCGCGCGCCTTGGCGTGCTCCTCGCTTTCTATAACCACGATGCCCGCGCCTTCGCCTATGACGAAGCCGTCGCGGTCCTTGTCAAAGGGGCGGCTCGCCTTGGTGGGGTCGTCGTTATAGGCCGTGGACAGGGCTTTGAGCATGCAGAAGCCGCCCATGGCGAACTCGGTAACGGCGGCTTCGGTGCCGCCGGTAATAACGACTTCGGCGCGGCCGGAGCGTATCATGTCCAGGGCATGTCCTAAGGCGTCGGTGCCCGAGGCGCAGGCCGTGGCTATGGTAATCGCGGGGCCGTGTATGCCTAAACGCATGGCTATATTACCCGCCGCCTCGTTCATGATCATGAGGGGCACGGTCATGGGGGGCATGCGGGACGGGCCCGATTCAAGGAGCTTCTTATGGCTCTCCTCGAATACCTCAAGGCCGCCTATGCCGTTGCCCAGCACGATGGCGGTCTTGGCGGGCACGGACGCGCCGTCGAGGCCGGCGTCACGCCATGCCTGCACGGCGGCGGCCACCGCGAACTGGGAGAAGGAAGCCATCTTGCGCGATTCCTTCTTGTCCATATACAGCGAGGCGTCAAAATCTTTTACCTCGGCCGCCACGCGTGAATCCAGCCTGGACGCGTCGAAGCGCGTTACCGGGCCGAGGCCGCTTTTTCCCGCCTGTATAGAGGCCCAGAACGAATCGATATCGTTGCCTATCGGCGTCACGACGCCCATACCGCTGATTACTACCTTCTTCATATGCATACTCCTTTTACCAACGCACTATCGTGCCGCCATAGGTGAGGCCGGCCCCAAAGCCCATCATCATGATCAAGTCGCCCCGCTTTAAGAGACCCTTGCCGTCGAGCTCGTCGAGGGCTATGGGTATGGATGCGGCGGAGGTGTTCGCATACTCTTCTATGTTCATGTAAAAACGATCATCGGGCAGGCCGAAACGCTTAGCCGCCGCCTGTACGATGCGGAGGTTCGCCTGGTGCGGCACTATCCAGCGAAAGTCGTTAATATCCAGGCCCGATTCCTTGAGCAGGGTTTCAATGACGTCGGTTATGGCCTTTACCGCGAAGATGTATACGTTTTTGCCGTCCATCTCGAGCTTGGCAGGCCTATGGTAGTCTTCGTCCCGCAGGAAGGCGCTGTCGCGCTTAGGCGTGCGCAAAAGCAGGCTTGACGCTCCTGAGCCCCTCGCGCGCAGCCATGAATGCAGCACGCCGCGATCGCCGGCCTTATCGTCCCATTCCAGCACCGCCGCCCCCGCTCCGTCGCCGAAGAGCACGCAGGTGGAGCGGTCTTCCCAATCCACGATACGCGACAGGGTCTCAGCCCCTATGACCAGGGCGCGCTTGCGGCCGTTCGTATGCAGCATGGAAGCGGCCACGTCGAGCCCGTATATGAAGCCGGTACAGCCCGCGTTTACGTCGAACGCGGCCGCGTTCTGCGCGCCCAGCTTGTCCTGCACGATGCAGGCGGTAGAGGGAAAGCCGAAATAATCAGGAGTAGCGCTGGCCAGTACGATAATATCGACATCGTTAGCTTCCATGCCGGCCTTGGCCAGCGCGTTGCGGGCGGCCACAAGCGCGAGATCGCTGGTCTGCTGACCCTCGGCGGCGTAGTGACGCGCGCCTATGCCTGTATGCGAACGTATCCATTCATCGGTGGTATCGACCCGGGCGGCAAGCTCTTCATTGCTGAAGCGCATGCTCGGTATGCAGGATCCTATGCTTTTAATGGTTACAGACATTTATATGCCTCCTTGACATTACAGCCTAAAATGTCACTCAGGCGATGATGACGTATGTGGCAGTAAGTGTCAATATGTAAGATGCCCAAAAGAATAAGGGCGACGCGGGGTAGGGTACCCACGCATCGCCTTATTAGGTTCAGGAATCTCTTTTGGGTTGCGGCTTAGACGCTGGCCCTCTGGCCTTTTTTTGCCGCCGCAAGGGCGAATAAGGCGGAGAAGGCTAGTCCCGCCATGGGCAGAAGCTTGGCCAAGACTTGGCCTTCCGGAATGAAGCTTCCCCCCAGGCCCAGGGCATAACCGCCGCTTACCGCTATGAAGGTAAGCGTCGGATCAAGCCTGCGCTTGTCTTTGAGCATGATGGCCACGAAGAGCGCGGGTACTATACCCGCCGTGTAGCCGTTATAGGTCTTTATCAGTATGCCAATGATATCGGTTTGGAAAAGGGCTATGAGGGCCGCTATGGCGCCTACGCCAAGCGTCCACAGGCGCACCCCGCCTACCTTGTTGCGCTTCATGAGGTCGTGTTCCATGATACCGGCAGCGGTAAGCAAAACGGTGTCGCCGGTAGACATGATGGCGGCAAAGAGGCCGAAGATGAGCAGCATGCCGAGCCCGGTGGGCAGGCTGTTCCTGGCCAGGTAGTTTAAGGGGTCGACGCCGCCTAAGGCTTCAGGCGGCAGCGACGCGCGGGCCCACAGGCCTACGAAGGTTATGGCAAGCGCGAAGAAGAGCATGCCGAAGCCCGATATAAAGGAGCTCTTGCGCGCGTTAGCCGCGCTGTCGGCGCTCAGTATACGGTTAAACATCATGGGGCAGATAAAGTAGGATCCGCCGAGCACGATTATATAGTAGAGCAGGTCGAGCGCATCGAATTTAGCATTGAAGATTTCCACGGCCACGCTTCCCGGCGCGGGCGGCTTGCCTATATAGAGCCAAAGCAGCGCCGATACGATGGCTATGGCCAGGAAGCCGAACTGGAACAGGTCGGTACGCAGCACGGATTTCTGCCCGCCTATGAGGGTATACACCACCATAAATAGGGCCGCCGCTAGGACAGCGGGCTGGTGGGCAAGGCCGGTTATCGCGCTGATGATCTTGGCGGCCGCCACGAACTGGGCCGTGGCTATACCTATCCAGGTGACCATGATTATGACTGAGCTCAGGGTGCGCAGCGAAGGGCCTACGAGCTTATCGGCAAGGTCGGGCAGGGTAAGGGCCTCGGTTTCGCGTACTTTGCGCGAAAGCAGCGCGCCTTGCAGAAAGTGCGCCAGGCCGCCGGCCGCCACGAACCAGAAGGCGGGAAAGCCTATGTTAAAGGCGCGGGTAACGGTGCCTATGGTAATGCCGCCTCCTATGGTAGAAGCGAGCATGGATACGCTTACGAGCAGTCGGCGCTGCTTTCTGCCGGCTACCAGGAAGTTATCCATGGTATCGGCGTATTTGAGGCTTGCGAACGCTATGGCAAGCAGGGCTATGCCGTAAGCGATAAGCAGGATAGTAGGAAGCATACGGTCCTCCGATAAAGTAGTGTCTTTACACAAAAAAGTGTATTGTAAAGTGTATCGGTGTGTCTAGGGGATACTAAAAAAGAGCTGTCCTGGAAGTAATTCCGTGACAGCCCTTTACGCGGCCCGCGGCCCCCGTTATACGCTGTTCATCAAGAGCTTGAAGCGGGCCTCGTCCACCGTTTCTTTCTCAAGGAGCTCCTCGGCGAGGGTTTCAAGCAGAGCGCGCTTGTCTATGAGCAGAGACTTGGCCTTGTCGTAATGGGCGGCTATGGCCGCGGCTATGGTCTCGTCTATATAGAGCTGCGTTACTTCGGCGTACTCCCGCGCCATCATGGGTTCGGCGCTCGGCCCCATAATGCCGGCTCCTCGCTTGGTAAGCGCGACGTTCTTAAAGCGCTCGGACATGCCGTAGTCCGTGATCATGCGCCTGGCTATATCGGTTGCCCGGGTAATATCGTTGGACGCACCGGTTGAAATCCTCTGAAACACGATATCCTCGGCGGCGCGTCCGCCTAAGAGTACGTCTATCTCGCCTAAGAGCTTGTCCTCGGTTACGATGTAGCGGTCCTCGAGGGGTACCTGCAGGGTAAAGCCTAAAGCGCCAAAGCCGCGCGGCACTATGCTTACCTTCTGCACAGGATCGGCGTCGGGTGTGAAGGCCGCCACTACCGCGTGGCCGGCTTCGTGGTAGGCTATAACCCGGCGCTCGTCTGGGTTCATGACGCGGCTCTTCTTCTCGAGTCCGGTCATTATTTTTTCGATGGCCCGCTCGAAATCCTCCTGGTGCACGCGCTTCCTGCCCGCCCGCACCGCCAGAAGGGCTGACTCATTTACGACATTGGCCAGGTCGGCTCCTACGAAGCCCGGCGTGCTTCGGGCTATTTTGGTTATGTCCACGCCGGGATCAAGCTTAACGTTCTTGGAATGTATGGTCAGGATGGCCTGCCTGCCTACGAGGTCCGGCCTGTCCACGGCTACTTGCCGGTCGAAGCGCCCGGGGCGAAGCAGGGCGGGGTCAAGGACGTCGGGCCGGTTGGTGGCGGCCAGTATGATAAGCCCGCTGGTAGCGTCAAAGCCGTCCATTTCCACGAGCAGCTGATTCAGGGTCTGTTCGCGCTCGTCGTTGCCGCCCATGACGCCCGATACCCTGCTCTTGCCTATGGCGTCGAGCTCGTCTATGAAGATTATGCAGGGCGCCTTTTCCCGAGCCTGCTTGAACAGGTCGCGTACGCGGGCCGCGCCGACGCCTACGAACATTTCCACGAAATCGGCGCCGCTCATACGGAAGAAGGGCACGCCGGCCTCGCCGGCCACCGCGCGGGCCAGCAGGGTCTTGCCCGTACCCGGCGGACCTACGAGCAGCACGCCTTTGGGTATCTTGCCGCCTATATCCGTATATTTCTTTGGGTTTTTAAGGAAGTCCACCACTTCGACGAGTTCTTCCTTGGCCTCGTCTACGCCCGCCACGTCTATGAAGCGGGTGTGAACGTCGCCTTCAGCCACGATAGTAGCCTTATTCTGTCCTACCGAGAGCACGTTGGAGCCAAAGCCGCTCATGCGCTTCTGTACCAGTCGCCAGAGGAAGAAGAGGAAGCCGAAAGGCACCACCCAGTTAAGCACGAAGCCCAATACCGCGTTGCCCTCGCGCGGCACTGCCGCGTATTCGACGTTCTTAGCGTCGAGCAGTTTAGTAAAGTCAGGGTCATAAACAGGCACGGTTTTGTACAGGGTACGAGTCGAGCGCTGCACGGGAAAGCCGGTGCTGCCCGGCGCGTTGTTGGAGCTGGAGCCGCTAGGATAGCCGGTATAATAGTTTGCGTCCATTTCTATACGCACTATTTGGCCGGAGGATACCATGGCCTTGAATTCGCTATAGGGCACGACGGAGCTGTCCGACGATACGATGAGCCAATTAAATACGCTAATCGCTATGACCGCGACGAAAATATATCCCAACGAAAAAGGCCAGCCATTCATAGGCGGCAGCTTAGGTCCCCCGGAATCCTTGCGGGGCTTGTTGGAATTCCAGGACTCATCCTTCTTAGCCATCGAGACCTCCGCTTAAGAAAATACGAAAAAAGCAGCGCGGAGGCCAGGATAGCCGGATAATTCAGGCGCTTTGCGCCAGATTGCGCCTTGAGGCCGCATTATCCTTGACCCTCGCACCATGATTTTAGTACATTCCTTTCGCGTATCTATAAGCTCACAAAATAAGCTCAGGAGGAATACTCATGAAGGTTAGTCCATTAGGCGACCGCGTTCTTATCAAGGTGTTGGAGGGCGATACTAAAACCGCTTCCGGCATTATCATCCCCCAGACCGCCCAGGAAAAGACCCAGACAGGCGTAGTCGTTGCCGTAGGCACCGATACCGATGTCATCAAGGTAAAGAAGGATGACAAGGTCATGTACGACAAGTATGCGGGCACCCAGCTTAAGATCGATGGCGCCGAGCACCTTATCGTAAAGATGGCCGACGTACTGGCTATACTCGACTAAGCGTAGCGCTTACTAAAAGGAGCGGCCGCTCAAAGCCCCGAGGGTTTGAGCGGCCGTTTTATTTGGTACGAGTAGGATAACCAGGCTTCGGCCTAGGGGAGCATGATGGCCAGGAGTTCGTCCGAGCTCTTTGCGTCGAGCACCGCCTGGCGCTGTTCGGGGCTCTTGAAGAGCTGGCTTACCTCGGCGAGGAATTGCAGGTGAGGGCCGGTCTTTTCAGGCGGCGACAGCGTCATGATGAATATACGGCAGCCCTGGCCGTCAAGCGCGTTGAAATCCACGGCTTCCCGGCTAACGGCTACGCAGGCGACCAAGCCATCGACCGCATCGGTCTTGCCGTGCGGTATGGCTATGCCATTTTTCATGCCGGTGGACATTTTTTGCTCGCGGGACAGCACGGCCGCCCGGGCCGCAGCGCGATCTTTGAGCTTGCCCGCATGGTCAAGAAGCTCTAAAAGGCTTTCTATCACCTCTGCCTTGGTTGTTGCTGTAAGCCCAATAGCCACGGTCTGGGCGGTTAGTGCGTTCCTGAGCGTCATGGCAGGGATTGTAAATCGCCTATTCTTAAAAGTCAATCTTGACGGCCACGCGGCGCTTGAAGCGCCCGCGTACCGCGCTATATGAAGTGCCTGGCGGCCTTTTCTCCGGCATACCCTTCCTGCCCGGCGGCCAGTCGCGTTACGCAGCCGGCGAACAGGGTGTCCAGGAATGAGGAAAGAGCCATGAGGGGCAGGGCCGCGGGCACCATGAGGAGATAACCCGATTCAAACCCCCTGCCATAGCTGGCAGAGAGGAAGAGCAGCGCGGCCAATGGACCTGAGGCCGGCACCGCGGAGAGCAGCAACGCGCTGAGCGGCACGAACGCGAGCATCCAGGCTATAGTGCCCGAACCTAAGCCCAGGCTGGAATAAGAGCTCAATACGACGATGAAGGCCGTAGCGCTCACCATGGCGCTACCCGCTCTGCCCATAGAGAGGGCCACGGTAAGGCTCAGCGCGCCGGCGCGGCGCCGTACGCCCAGGCTCTCCTTGAGGTGCTTGAGCAGCGCGCCTGCCGGCACGAGCGCGTGGCCGGCTACCAGGGCCAGGAAGGCGGGGCCGATGAGGCCGTATAGAGTCTTAAAGGGGTTGCTCTTGCGCTCATGCAGGAAGAGTATGAGCGGCAGGAGTATGAGGGTGACGAAGGCGAGTTCGGCGACTACGATGAGTATAAGGTTGCCGTACAGCTGGAGACGTGGTATGCCGCGCAGGCTTACCACCCTGGCCGCTGCGAGCACTATGATAGGCAGGGGCAAAAGCTCAACGATAAAGCTGTTGATCTGCCAAAGCACACGGGACGCGGCGTCGATGAGCGTACTGAGCGACTTGGTTATCGAGCGGTCAAAGCATAGGCCTACGCCCGCTATGATGCTTACGATGAGCAAGGGCAGCAGATAGTCGCTATTAAGAAAAACCGACAATGCGTTAGCGGGAAAGATGGCCTTAAAAAGCTCGCTTAGCTTAGGGAGCCCCGCGTTCAAGGCTGCGCTGTCGGCATTGAGCGGTATACGTTCAGGGCTCAAGGCGAAGGCGCCTACTATGCCCACCAGGCTCATAAGAAAAAGCCCCGCCAGCGAATAGACTACGGAACGGGAGAGTACCCGCAGGAGCCGACGGTCTTCGCGGAGCTCTTGGGTGGCTATGATGATCGAAAAGAAGAGCAGGGGTATAAGTATGGCGCGCGCCGCGTTCATGAACAGCCCGGCTATGGTGTCTAGAAGGGCGCCGCCTGCGGGAACCACCAGGCCGAGCGCTATGCCCAGTATGGTCGCGATAAGGTATTTTAGCCAGATTTTCATTGCCGGAGCATACCCGCGCCCGCTATCCGCCGTCAAGCGCAGGTCACCCGCAGTTTGCTTTAGCAAACTGCGATGTCTGGATTTTGCCAGGACGGCAAACTATAGATTTCAGACTACGGTCCCGCCAAGGATGGCGGGCGCACGTTACCCGCAGTTTGCTTTAGCAAACTGCGATGTCTGGATTTTGCCAAGATGGCAAACTATAGATTTCAGACTACGGTCCCGCCAAGGATGGCGGGCGCACGTTACCCGCAGTATGCTTTAGCAAACTGCGATGTCTGGATTTTGCCAGGACGGCAAAATCCAGATTACAGAACACGGTCCCGCCAAGGATGGCGGGCGCACGTTACCCGCAGTTTGCTTTAGCAAACTGCGATGTCTGGATTTTGCCAGGACGGCAAAATCCAGACTACTGACCCGGACAGGAATCGAACCTGCGACCTGCTGCTTAGGAGGCAGCCGCTCTATCCAACTGAGCTACCGAGTCGAACGGTCGAGGCGCAGTGTAGAGCGAAGGAGCCCTACCTGTCAACGGTTTTGGCCGCTCTGGTCCTCTAGCCGTTTGCGCTCATCGGCTTCGGCGGCCAGGCGCTCAAGCTCTTCATAGGGATCTTTTAGGCTCTCGTCGTAGCCGATTTTCAGGTCATCCAGATAACCGGCCATAGCCTCTGCCTTGCGGCGTATGGACTCAAGCGCCTCGTGTTCGCTGGCCTCGGGCAAAGCCTTCATGCGCGCCATGTCTATCTTGAGCTGTTTGAGGGAATTGACCGAGGAGCCAAGGCGCAACTTGAGCAGTTCGCGCTGGTCCTCAAGGTCTTTGGAAGCCTTTTCCTGTCGTTCAATCTCATCTATAGAGCGTTTGTACTCGGTCTTGAGCGCGGGCGTATCGGTGCTGCCCATTTTAGCGTGGAGTTTTTCCTTGTCGCGCGCCAGGTCGGCCAGCGGTATGCTCGCCACGATGCCGTCTATCTCGTTAATGGACTGGGTGAGCAGCTTTACCTGGCCCACGTAGCGATCCAGGGTTGGTATCATGTCCTTGCCGAACTCGGCCGCGTAGGCCTTGTCGGTCTTAATGGCGCGTACGATATCGTCGCGGGCGGCGGCGGCCTCCGCATAGATATCGGCGTAAGGGCCTGCAGCCTCTCCCGCCTGCCTCTTGTCTCTCGCTCCGGAGAACAGTTCGCGCCAGGAGCTTACGCCCAAGAGCCTGAAGAGCTTCTTTTCAAGCCCGCGCTTGGTTATGGGATAGGATGCTAGGTGGCCGAGGAAGCTTAAGGCCATGATGCCCGAGGGTATGGCCGCCCACCAGAATTGAGACGATGTTATGTAATTAATCGTGAAGAGCATGGCAGGCACGGACAGTATGCTTGCCAGGTGCATGGCCATGCTGTCTTTTACCCGGTTGAGTTTCTTGTAGGTGTCGAGCGAGTCGCCGCTCAAATTGGGCATTTTTTCCATCTCCGCGCTCTTTGCCCTGCCCCTCGCCATGGCAAAAAGATTGCTCACCACGCCGGTGCCCCAGGCAGCCGTAACGATGGCCGCCCACATGAAGCCGGGAGAGAAGCGGGTATTCACGTACCAAAGCAAGGCGTTAACGCCTACGAAGGATAGAAGGTTGCCTATGAAGCCGGCCCCGGTTTTCTGGGCTTTTTCATCTACCTTGTCCCGGTAGCGGCTGAAATCCGTCTCAAGCTCCTCGGTTCCCGGCTTGAAGTAATCGGAATCCCTGAGCTCCGAGTCCCATTTGCCCGTTCCCACTTCTTCGCTATGGCGCTTAAGCTCCGCCTTTAAGGCGCGCTTTTCGTCCATGACGGGGCTCATGGCGGCGCGTATCTCGGCGCGTATTTCCCTGCCTATATGGCTGCCCGCATGGTTGCGCGCGCCATGGCCGCCTGAAGCGCCATAGCCGCCTGAAGCGCCGCGGCCGCCCTGTTTGCCCGCGTCCTGCCAGTTGGTAACCTGCTCCTGTATGGCGCGTGCTATGCCCTCGACGGCCTTGCCTATGTCGGATGCTATGTCTCCCGGCGCCGAAGGTGCGGCGGGCTCGGGGCCAGCTTTGAGGAGCAAGCCGCGTTCGGCCAGGCTGGCGATGACTTCCTGCGCCTCTACGCCCCGGTCGCCATATTTTGCCCGCGCCTCTTGGACGGTGAGCCTGCGGCCGGCTTTCTTGATGTCATCGAGTATGGACGTGCGTATGGCTTCCATATCCGCCTTAGCCTGCTCGGGGCTGGGCGGGCTTGCCGGCTTAACGACATCCTTGTCGGCGATGAAGCCCACGCGCGGCTTGTCCCTGTCGGGATCGAATTCCGCGTTGGCGCTGGTTATCTCGTAGCCGTGGATTTCCTTGCTTATATTCTTAAGCGATACCTTGCCAAGCTTGTCGGCCCTGAAGTCTATCTTGTTGAGCACCTGGTTATAGACGTCCTGCGAGAAGCATATGCAGCCCGGCCTGGCCAGCGACTGGAGCCTGCTGGCTATATTGATGCCTTCGCCTAAGGCGTCATTCTCGTAAAAGTATATGTCGCCAAGGTGTACGCCTATGCGGAGCAAGAGCGGCTGCTTGCCGCTATCCTTATTGTAGGCATAGAGCGTTTCCTGTATTTCCATGGCGCATTGCAGCGCTTCCACCGTGTTGCGGAAATCCACGAGGAAGGCGTCGCCTATGGTTTTGATGACCGTGCCATGGCGCAGCGCGGCGGCCTTCTCTACGAGCCTGTTGTGGAAGTGGAGCAGCTCGAGCGTGCCTGCTTCATCTTTCTCCATCATGCGAGAGAAGCCTACGATGTCCGTGTACATAATCGCCGCCAGGCGATAGTCTTTATGTTCCATAATCAGGGCAAGAATAGAATACCTTAACCGCAGGGTCAACGGCATTAAAGGCTAGTCCTGGCTCCTTAGCCCCTATTATCGATGAATTAACGTCCCTCTGGCGCGAAAGCCGCGTCGAGCCTGGCTATATCCGCCTTTAGGAAACGCATAGTGAGGCTTTGGTTCAGTTCCAGGCCGCTGTCGCGCACCCGCGTCTCAAGCCCAAGGGCGGGCATATACACGAGCGCTTCGTTGCCTTGCTGCACGACGACGCCCTCGCCGCGCCAGTCGGGATGGTCAAGCAGGTAGGCCAGGGTCCAATGGGCTTCGCTTGCGCGCTCCGCCTTGCGTAAGGCCTGGGCGCCCGCGGCCGCGCGGGCCAGGCGCATGGACAGCTCGTCAGCGGGCAGTGGGAGCTGGCCGCCTGTGCCCCTGTCCTGGGCCAGCGCGGCGCGCAGCTGCTGGTGCCCCAGCAGGTCCGCGTAGCGGCGCAGGGGGCTGGTAATCTGGGCGTACATGGTAACGCCCAGGCCCTGGTGCGCCCGCGGCTGGGCGCCGGCCATGCCCGCGCGCATGAGACGGCGCTTGGCGAACTCGCCGGCGAGGCCAGGCGGCAGGCCATCCTGGGAGCCGGGCGCTTCCTGGCTGTAGTAGGGGAAGGGCAGCCCGCGCTTGAAGGCCCAGCGCGCCGCTCCTTCGCCGGCCATGACCATCATCTCCCGCACTAGGTCGCTGGAGCGGTAATGGGCTATGGCGTCAACGCGCGGCTTGCCGCCGTCGAGCCAGGCGCGTACCTCGGGTATGGCTATATCAACCGCGCCGTTCTTGGCGCGATACGCGGCGCGGAGCTCCGCTATGGCCGACAGGCTAGCGAGCGGACCCTCGCTGAGCAGCGGGTCGGCCTGTTCGTAGGACAGCCGCGTTACCCGCACCCAGCTCGGCGTAACCAGCACATCGCCCACGAGCCCCGCCTCGTCCAGCTCTATGCGGAACGAGAGCGCCCGCGAGCGCTCCGCCAGGCCTAATCCGAAACGATGCAGAGCCTCGTCGGGAAGCATGGGTATAGTGCCTTCTGGCAGGTAGAGGGTGCCTGAGCGGTCGCCCGCCTCTTTGTCGGCGGGGCTGTCCGGGGCTATCGCCGAAGCCGGATCGGCCACGTGCACCCATAGCGCCGTGCCGTCCCAGGATATGGCGTCGTCGGGGTCCTTGCTCCAGGCGTTGTCTATGGCCCAGGCCTGCATGGCGCAGAGGTCCTGCCTGCC
>DHVU01000019.1:0-101388 GCA_002412825.1 Spirochaetaceae bacterium UBA5200 | reverse complement strand
AGCCATGCATGGGCGCTCTCGGGGCTGTCGCCCGCGCCAAGTTCGGCCGCGTTCTTTGATTTCTGGGTCTTGCCCAGGGCCAGGGCTTCGACCTCGCCCAGCCAGCGCTCGTCTCCGGCCTGGAAATTCTTCTGTTTGGCCCGGGCAAGAAAATCGGCCCGCTCGCCGGCTTCGTTCTCTTTCTTGGCCCGTTTGGCTTCTTCTTTTTCCCGCTCATCCGGGGCAAGGGCGCGCACCGCGCCTTCCTCCCAGCGGAAGGGCAGGCCGTCCAAGGCCCGTTCCCAGCAGGCGAGCCGCTCGGCGGGGCCGTCCCTGCCAAAGACAAGCTCCGCGAGCTCCTCTAGGGGCACGGAGCCGCCCGCCGTCATCTCCCAGGCCGTGTCAAAGTCGCCGCCCTCCGCGGCTTGCGGAAGCGACGCCAGGGGGCCGGGATGGATAAGTTCAACGTCTTTGTCGCGCACGCGGGTGCTTTCTTTGCCCCGTATGGACAACTCAAGGCGGTCGCCGTCGCGCTTGGCAAGGGCGGGTTTATTTTTATAGGAGACGAGTGCTCCGCTCGTAATCATGGCTATCCTTTCAGGCGGCGGAAGCTACGAGGGCCTCGAGTCCCGCCGGATTGAGTATACGGCTAATAACGCCCCTCCATCAATGCGCCGGCCTTAGCGCGGCTCCCTTGACGAAAAATCCTAATCTGCTATTCTTTAACCACCGCCGCGGCCGCGATGCCGCCGCCTATAGAGGAGCCTAACGATGGTAGCTTTAATTGTCGGTATCGTATTTATAGCCTTTGCCGTGTTCGCCGTGCTGCCCGGTCCCTTGGGCTGGTGGGCTGACGTACTGGCCTTTCTCCGCGGCTCCGTCCCCGTACTGGCGGCCTTTATAGGCCTTATAGCCGTGTTTATAGGCATAGCCGACCTGAAGGATAGGATGGAAGCGAAGAAGGAAGAAGCCGAGGAAGCCAAGGCGGAAAAAAAAGACTAGCGCGGCTGAGCGCGCAGCTCCCCATACCTTGACATCTTTCGCGTAGTATGGGATTATTCCGCTCGCTGTTTAGACCGTTGAATCGCTAACTGGGTTCAGCAAGCATGATGCTTATGCGAGCGAACCTGGCAAAGTCCGCGGATTATAATGATTCGTAGGATGCTTGCTACATTTCGGAAGTGCACGGAATGCCGAGCCCCGTCGGTTCTTCCTGCGCCTCTTTTTTAGGTGAAGGTACAGATCCATGAAGACCCTATTCGTAAAGCCCGCTGAGGCACCCCGCTCTTGGTTCATTATCGACGCCAAGGGTCAGCGCCTCGGTCGCGTGGCCGTCAAGGTAGCGCACTTGCTCCGCGGCAAGCACAAGCCGTTTTTTACCGCTCACCAGGAGATCGGCGATTACGTTATCGTAGTCAATGCCGCTCAAATAGAGGTGACCGGCCGCAAGCACGAGAACAAGGTGTATTATCGGCATACCGGTTTCCCCGGTGGCCTTAAGGAAGTCACGTTCGCCAAGCTCATCGAGCGCCATCCCACCGAGCCCCTTGAGAAGGCCATTCGCGGCATGCTTCCCAAGGGTCCCCTGGGCCGCAAGCTCGCCCTGAACTGCAAGGTGTACGCCGAATCCGACCACCCGCACGCGGCTCAGAAGCCCGTAGCTATCGAAGTCTAGAGAGGTATTAAGGATGATCAGGAATCTTGGCATTGGCACCGGCCGCCGCAAGACCGCGGTCGCCCGCGTTTACCTCCGCGAGGGCAACGGGAAGATACTCGTAAACGGCATAGAAATCGAGAAATATTTCCCCATCGCGGAAGAGGCAAACGCCGTGCGCAGGCCCCTCATGGTAACCGCGAACGAGAATAAGTTCGACATAGTCATCACGGTAACCGGCGGCGGTCCTCACGGACAGGCCGGCGCGTGCACCCACGGCATCGCCAGGGCCCTGAGCCAGGTCGATCCTGCTTCCAGCGTTTCGCTGCGGACCAACGGTATGCTTACCCGCGACTCCCGCATGGTCGAGCGCAAGAAGTACGGTCAGCGCGGCGCCCGCAGGCGCTTCCAGTTCTCTAAGCGCTAAAAAGCGGAATCGACCGGTCTATAGTGGCCGTCATCGAAGCCTTGCAAGAGGGAGCCCATGGCATCGTCAGTCTGACGGTGGCGGGGGGCTCCCTTTTTCGTTTCCGCAGGCTCTATATGGAACAGGCCGATGAAGGCGGCGGGCTTCCCGACTTGGCCGTAGGCGCGGCCGTAGTCGATGGCCTGCTCGAGCGCGCGGCCGAGGCCCAGGAGGCCGAGGATAAGGCACAGGCCCTGCTCGCGCGGGCCGAGCAATACCGCGCCGGCCTGGAGCGGAAGCTCATGGCAAAGAAATTCTCGCGCGCGGCCATAGCCGCGGCCCTGGATTACCTTGAGGAGCGCGGCTGGCTATCCGACCGGCGCTATGCCCAAGCCTGGATACGGCAGCGCATGCGCAGGCATGCCGAGGGGCCGCTCAGCGTAAAGGCCGCGCTCGCCGCCAAGGGCCTGTCCCGCGACGCGCTTGCCCTGGCCATAGCGGCTGAGTTTGACGAAGGGCAGCGTTCGGAGCTCTTGGAGCAGGCTTGCGGGCTCCTTGGCGGCCATAATGACGACGATATGCGCAGGTCCCTTAAAAAGCTTGGATGGAAAAGCGCGGAGATCGACGAGCTCTATGAGCGCAGCTAGCTTGCGCCTATCCCCTTGCGTAGTCCTATCTTGACATTCTTTCACTTTTACTAGAAAATCAACGCAAATCATACTGTCTGGGGGCGTCAATATGGATGACGACATCCTTACTATAGAAGAAGTCGCCAAGTATCTTCGGGTTTCCGAGCGTACCGTGTACGATTGGGCCCAGAAGGGCGAAATACCCGCCGGAAAAATCGGCACGGTATGGCGCTTCAAAAAATCCGAGATAGAGCGCTGGGTAAACGAGCGCCTGTCTTCGAATAAACCCGTCGCCTCTATCCACCCGGTGCGCATGCGCAACGTGCTGTCGCCCGACCGCGTCGTCTTCCTCGACTATTCCCGCAAGCGCGATGCCCTCGTGGCCCTGTCCGAGCGCCTGGCCGCCGCGCCGCAGATCAAGAGCAAGCAGGAAATCGTATCGGAAATACTACGCCGCGAAGACCTCATGAGCACGGCCATAGGCCGCGGCATAGCCATACCGCACGTGCGCCTGTCCAGCGTCACCGATCTCGTGGTTGCCGTGGGCGTGAGCAAATGCGACATACAGGACTTCAACGCCTTCGACGACCAGCCCGTGCGCCTTCTGTTCATGATAGCGGCCGCCTATAATCAGCACGCCTACTACCTGCAGACCCTGTCTTATTTTAGCGCCAAGCTCAAGAACAACGAGCTGCGCGAGGGCATACTGTCGGCCGCCGATCCCGCTGCAGTCTATGAACTCCTTATAAAACAGGACGAAGACTGATTAAATAGGCTAATCGTCGGAAAAGGCTGTCGTGCAAGAAAATGCGCGGCAGCCTTTTTTATCCCTGTGCGGCTAGTTTCGCTTCCTGTTTAAATACGATAAAGGTTTAGTGAGACCCTTCGATAGCCGTTTCTATTCCGAAACAAGATCGGGAAGCAGGCGGGTAAATTCTTTTTTTACTACATCGTAACATTCGCAGACCCGCTCCTCGAGGCCTGGCCTGTCGAGTACGGTAATGCGGCCTCTGCTATAATCGATAAGCCCCGCTTTCTGGAGTTTTCCCGCGGCTACCGTCACGCCCTCGCGGCGGACGCCGAGCATGTTCGCAATCAATTCCTGCGTCATTACGAGCTCGTTTGTGGGCAACCTATCTATGCTCAGGAGTAGCCAGCGGCATAGCTGTTGATCGACCGAGTGATGTCGGTTACAGGCCGCAGTTTGAGCCATTTGCGCTAAGAGGGCCATGGTGTAGCGAAGGAGGAGCTGCTGAAGGGTTCCCGATCGGTTGAATTCCGCCCTTAATGCGCCGCCATTGAGCTTGTACGCTTCTCCGGCGCTTTGCACGATAGCCCTGTTAGGCGTCGTCTCTCCGCCCATAAATACCGCTATGCCTACGATGCCATCGTTGCCGACGATAGCGATTTCGCCGGATGCCCCATTGTCCATGACGTGAAGCAGGGATACGATCGCGGTAGTAGGGAAATATACGTATTTCATCTGTCCGCCGGATTCTGAAAGGCACTTTCCAAGGGGAAGCGATACCAATTCCATTTGCGGGACTAGGCGTCCGTACTCCTCTTCGGAAAGAACGGAAAGCAGGCGATTGGTGCGCGGATCATTAGACTTCTGAGCCTGTGGTATCGCCATTCCAACTCCAACATTAAAAATTTGACCTAAGGCTGACTAGTACAATTGGCAATGCTGAAAAAACAAGGTCGCGAGCCACGAAAGTACCAAGATAAGAAGCAAAGTGAATGAAGCCCTAAAGGTGAGCATGTTCCGTAAACGATATGCTTATAGTTCGCTATTAATGGCCAAACTGGACGAAAAAATAAAATAGACTAAGAGTATTAATAAGTCAAGCTTTAAATAGCGCCTTAAAAACCGATTGCGCCAAGATCCAAGGCTAGATAGGGGCGGAGCTCGTTATCAAAGCCCTGTACGACGCCGATCCGTAGCGATATTCCAAAACCGTCGTTAATGCGAGCGCCTAATCCGATAGCGGCATTCCAGTGCGAGAACGCGCTTATCCTGTCGATGTCGGTCAAATCCTGCAAAACGCTTCCCGTAGCGATCTGGGCTATGAGGAAAGACGGTAAGCCTATCGTTTGCGAAGCCCATGGCAGCAGGAATTTTAGCTCCCCGCCAATACCCGCCATATGGCTGCCTATAGACTCACCGACTTTTAAAGGGCCGGGAAAGAATTGGCGGTTCCTAAGCTCTAGCTTATGGCTTTGAGGAGCGGCCGTCGCGCCGTCGGCGTATGCGCTGAAATCGGACCCGGCCTTTCCCCATATGGCGAACGAGAAGGGGATGTTAACCCTTGGTATAAAGATACCCTCGCTCTTAATAGTGTGGAAGCTTCGCGTCGCCCACGCTCCAGGCAACGCCGCATCGTAGCGGAGCTTGAATCCTACGCCTTCAGTGGGAAATACCGGGGAGTCAAAGCGCCGCATCGAGAAGAAAGCATGACCCATGAGCGCGGAGGCTATCCCGTCGCCCGCAATTATATCAGTCAGATACTCGGACTCCATCCATTGGTAGCTCAGGCCAAGCGACAATTCCATCCATTTGACCGGATTAAGCCCGATATTAACGCCTAGGTCTAAGGTATTAGTTTCATGAAGAAAACTAATAGCGGAGTCATCGGTATAAGATCGTGACTCATGGGAGGCGTCGATAAACACTTCGGCGAACCAGTAAGCGCTTAAGGGCTGTACGAAAGAGGCTTCGAAGTCAGGTGAATCTAGTATGCGTACATTGACGGCAAGCCTGGAATCGTCCGTCGTAAGGCCGCGCAAGACTATCCCCGGCGATAGGCTCAAACTACTCTCCGTAGAAGCGGAATAGGTTGAGGCGTATTCGATGCCAAGATGCAGGGAATGGCCAGGTGCTACCCGTTTGTTTAGCGTTACCGTCATCGTAGGGACCAAGCCCTCGTTCGTCCTCCGTACGCGTATGTATTCATATATGCCTAAAGCCTCTAGCGTAGCTAGGGCCTCCTCGAGCAGTAGCTCATCTGGTATCGTGCCGATAAACGGCGCGAATAAGAGGTAGGCTAGCGCTCTATCCTTTTGGTTGCCTCCCGTTATGGTTACTCTTTGGATGGCGGATTGCCGTACTGGGCTAATAGCCGCCTTGCCCGACGCATTGCTGCCAAGCTTGAGCCTAAACGATTCTAGTTCAGATAGCTGGCTCCTAGCGGTATCTTCTCCGCGCTTCATTATTGCTGCCGCGTCCTTAAAGTCGGTAGTCAAGTACCCTGACAAGTCCACGGTCAGAACCAAATCTGCGCCTGGAAGCTGCTTGATAACGTTTGACCGGATCATGATCTCCATAGTCCGATAAAGAGCGTCTATCGGGTTGCGCTCGAATTCTTCCGGCGCGAAGGGAATCCCTCCAAGAAGATCGACCGCGATGATCAGATCGGCCCCAAGTTCTCTGGCCGTGCTGATGGGAAGATTATCGACCATTCCTCCATCCACGAGATACTGGTTTCCAATCAGGTGCGGGGCAAGGACGCCGGGTATGCCCATGCTCGCCCTCATTACTTCAGCAAGAGAACCATGGTCAATAACGACCCGCTCTCCTGTGGCAAGATCGGCGGATACGGCGCGGTATCGTCGATGCAAGGAATCAAAATCCACCGGAGCAGCTACCGATATCGTCGACCGATCAAGGAAATAGAGGAGCTTTCTTCCCGATAGCAAGCTTCCTGGCAGCTTGAAGCCGCGGCTGTCGAAATCAATGCTGGCAAAATAACGGGAACGGTCAATTCTACTCCGAAAGCGCTCTTCGCTGGAGTTCACGCGTTCCAGGAGTATATCAGTCCAATCTACGGACAAAGCCACTTTTTCTAAGCGGGCAGCATCTAGGCCTTGCGCGTAAAATCCGCCCACTATGGCGCCCATGCTGGTGCCTACGACCATATCGACGGGAATGCCAAGTTCTTCGAGCACCTTTATGACGCCGATGTGCGCTAAGCCAAGAGCTCCTCCTCCTTCTAAGACCAGCGCGACGCTCGGCCGCGGCTTATCAGGGAGAGCTTGTGCGTACGCGTTTGAATACATGAGAGCCATACAACATAGAAAGGCGAGGATTTGAACTATTCTTCGGGTCATAGTAGACACTCCAAGGCTGAGGCTTCGTCGCTTTTGAATCGGGCGCGCGATTTCGCCCGGATCTTTGCACCATGCTGCGCAGACTGATTGGCTTGGCTATAAACCGGATGGTCGGTTTTAAGTCTTGGCATATGGTTTTCCTCATGGGTAGGCATTTGGATAAATTTATTGAAATTGAGGGAGTAGGTCTGTGCGTTATCCAACATTAGCGCTTATCGAGATCATCGCTATAGGCATGATTCGGGGATTGATCGAATTTACGGCAAAAGCGTGGATTGAGAAACCCTTGCAAGAGGGCTGAGACCAATTAAAGGAGCGGCGCCAATAATCGGGCTACTCCTTCGATCATCTCTATGGCGAAGCCTACGGTTCTAACGCCAGTCGTTGATCGTTTCATTAAGCCTCTTGCCCAGGAATCAAGTTTTTGAACTACATTTTTATCATAAATATAGAGCGCTATTTCGTAGTTGAGGAAAAAGCTCCGCAAATCCATATTCATTGAGCCTACTACCGCCAGCCCGTCGTCGATTAAGATAGCCTTTCCGTGCATCATCCCGGGCGTGAACTTATAGACTGTAGCGCCGCTTTCTTGCATTTGACGCAGAAAGCTCCGCCGTACCAAATCGGCTATGCGATGGTTCGATGCCAACGGTACGAGGATGCGTACATCGACGCCCCTTTTGGCGGCGATACATATAGCCTTTATGAGCATTTCGTCTGGAACGAAATAAGGCGTTACTATCCATACGCGCTGCTTGGCGCTAAAAAGCATGCTTAATATATTTTCATATAACTGGTCGCCCCCTACATCGGGTCCGCTTGGAACTACTTGAATTGTCGTAATCGCATGGCTATTAGAAAAATCCACAACCTTAACGTCAATAACTTCCTGCTTCGCGGCAAAGCTCCAGTCTGAGTTAAAGACGCTCTGTAAATCTGCTATCGCTGATCCCATGAGGAAAAATGACAAATCCTGCCAACGATCATCGTCGATAGCCGGTCCCATATACTCTTGAGCGATATTCATGCCGCCCAGGATGGCGTTTCTGCTATCGACGATAGCTATTTTGCGATGATTTCTCAGGTTTGCCCTGCCGCGAAACGGCAGGTGTATCATGGGCATGAAGAATGCGCACTGGCCTCCATTTGATCGCAAAGAAGAGAGCGCGTCCTTGTTTATGCTGAACGATCCCAAGGCATCAAGCAATAGGCGAACGCGAACGCCCTCGCTCGCTTTGCGCGCGAGGGTAGCTAATACAATAGCGCCCGTATTATCGTTACTTAAGATATACGTCGCGATATCGATGCTGGTTTCCGCCTGTTCGAGTAAATCATTAAGGGCAATAAAGGCTTCTTCTCCCGTTTGGAGTAGGGTGATTCCGTTATCGGAGCGTATAGGGAAATTGCTTCCTGTCATCTGTAAAGGCAAGTGCTTAGTAGCATCGATAGCGCCTATTCCAAAGCTACGCTTTCCTCGTATCATTTTTTGGGATTTTCTTCCGCCAAAAAAAATATATGCCGGAACGCCAAGCCAGGGTACAAGGACGATGGCAAGCAGCCACGCTATAGTGCTCGACGGCGAGCGCCGCGGCTTGTTTTGATGCACCAGTAGCGCCAACGCAAGAAAGAATCCAAGGGCCGGCAATAGCTGAATAAGTATCCAGGCTAGTGTTTTCATGCTAGTAACGCTTTCATTTGAGCATCCGGCAAACGGTCGCTAGCGTGCAACAATTCCTATTTAAGGTTGATTGCATAAAAACCTCTACTATAAATAAAGAATAATGGATGGCAGCCGAATCGCTTGTCAGGCGATCGGCTGCCTTTAATCGCATCGCGAATCCATTCTATTATGCTATTTTTTAGTATGATAGCCTGAAGTAATAATGATGGAGAGATAGCTTAGTCTGACGCTATCGTTATTTTTCCTCCGAGATATACGACTACGGGGAATGAAGAGCTCTGTTCAGGGAGATAAATGCCTATCACGCCAGCGCCAATGCGAAGGTCTTGCTTTGAGCCTAATTTCATCCAAACGGAAAGATCGGGAAAGAATACGTCGCCAGCCTGAAAATCACTTACCAGGCCGAGCAGTAAGAAAGCTCCGCCGCCAAGCTGCGCTTCCGCGACGACAGGTCCAAAATCATACTCGACGAATGCGTTAGGCCAAACCATGGTTTCAAGAATCAGGGTAAAGGCCCTGGCTCCTATGCCCATCTTTAGTTTGCCTAGGTCGAACTGATAGTGTAGCGCCGCCTCCGGTAAGGGTAAAAAAGTCCTTGAGAGGAATTCTCCTATCGAGCTGCTCATTTCTAGCGAGCTTCCGTCTAATACGGCCCCGATGCCTATCGGCACGGCGATACCCGCGTCAATCCTAATCTGGCCGAAAGCCAGTGCGCTAACCATGGCGAGCAATAAAGCCATTACTGCGATTCTTTTCATGTAAAACTCCTTATGAATAAAAATGAACTACTTAAGGCATTAAGCCGCCTATAGCGTCCATGGAAAATGTAACGATTCCGTTGGCGCCCTCTATTCACTCGCGAACGTAAGATAAAGTCAAAACCTAGTAGTGCCGTATACGAAGACGAGCCACGATCAGCGCTAGGGAGCAATGCAGCCGGCCTCGCGACCGGGTTAAGCAAAAACAAGCTTAGTTATTGAATAGTGCTAGTTGATAGCTCGGCGCGTAATGTGGCTATAGATGTATATAAGCTTTCGAGGGAAGACCTAAGGAAAATCCCATTGACAATCGCGGATTGAGCTACGGGCACGATAGCCTCAACGCCCTTCGTTGTTAGGTCTGTAGAGAAGTATGTTTTAATTTCATTGGTAGTCGTGATGTATTGATTGAGCGTGCCCATTACGCCGACATTCGCCTCGGCTATGCTAGCGTTTACAGCGCTTAATTCAACGCGGCGCTGTTCGCTTAGAGCTTGCACTTCGGGATTGGCATATGCATTGGCTTGCGTTTGCCATTCGTCAAAATAATCCCTGATCTGTTGATTCTGCTTGTCGCTGTGGGCAAAGAAGCGTTCGGCGGTGTCCTTAGTAGCATTAAACGTCGCTACGTATTCTTTATAGGCTTTTTCAATGTCAACTTGCTCGGTCTGAACGAGAGTTTGAAGCGCGGAATTCGTTGTGCTTATCTGCATGACAAGCAGCCTGATATCGTTTTCTACCAGTTCCATGGTACTGCTAGCAGCCGCTGCCCGTTCTGTTCCAGACATCTTCGCTGACCTGGATTTTGCGGTAGCGCATGAACCGATTCCAAAGCTTAATACGAGCATGACAGGGATAAATAAAAACTTAGATTTCATAGATTATCTCCTTAGAATATTACTGTATGCCATCGATTGTTGGCAAACACAATTTTTCGTTTTGGCTGCGTTTGCCTTAGCTTGCATATAGTTGCAAGTCCTTTAATCGATTATCCTTTTGCGGCTTCGTCCTTGAGGTCGCCGAATAGAGCTTGTATTTTGCCCGCATTCTTTTTTAATTTGCCTTTCCTTTCCAATTTCTTGTCATTCAGTATCTTACCGGCCGACTCTTCTACTTTTCCTTTTACCGAATTGGCTCTTCCTTTGACCTGATCAGCGTTCATACATCGCCTCCTGATAATGGATTCAACGGGGCAACAGCAAGCTGTCGTATATCCCCTTTGTATAATAAAATTAATATAATGAGCGCCATAAGTCGGTACGCTGGCTAACATACACCCGTTTGATGCGCTAGTCGCTGGAATCAAGCTGGAAAACTACAGGGGAGCTACAATAGGCGTGTCTTTTGATAAGACGATTATTTGCATGGAAAATCTCGATATGATTAATCCGAATCAGGAATTTCTTGATCGGCTAAAATCGAAACACCATATAAGTATGCGAATTGGTCTTTATATTCGTTTCTAAGGTCAGTCATTCTGTCTTGCCAATTGGTTTCAAGGCCGCACATTTTCGCTTCCCAACTTATCCAATCGTAATTTTCAATCATAAAAACCTCCTCCGGCTTAAATCGAGCCGATTTCGGCAGGGCGACGAGTTAATAGTGTATTATAGTTTATGCTTTGATTGCTGTCTGTTCGCCAGCGTACATAGGAGCAAAATAAAATTAACTATCGCCCGTGGAAGCCCAGGACGTCTAAAGCACTGCCATGTTCACTTAGCAAGAGCCGTGCTTGGTAGGCGCGGCTCCTCTATTTCGCTTTATTTATTTAATTTGGTTTACTGCCTGCTGTAGGTGATTGAGGCGCCGCTGGGGTACGGCGCAAGCGTCATCTCAGAGTTGTCGGAGTTGAAGGAGTAGCTAAAGATGTCGGTAGTGTCATCCGCCCAAGTCTTGGTAATAGTCGTGGAATCGGAAGACCAGGTACCGCTCTCGGTAACGCCGATCGCGCCTAGGGAATTGGTATCCGTAAAGCTATTGTCGGCATTAAAGACGCTGTTCACCGAAACGCCTAGTATGGTCGTTTCCCACGTGCCGATTACGGGATTCACTATCGAGCCTACAAAGTTGCAGCTGCTGAGTATCAACGCGAATAATATCGCGATTCCGATTGTCCTCTTCATTTGTTATTCCTGTTTTAAGCAAAATAAGATAGCCGCCGTATCGATGATCAGGCGAATTGGCCACTTTCGGATAAAGCCATCGCTGACCGTCCGTTACTAATAATATACCGCGCTATTTAGCATCTATCTGTACGCTCACGAACATATGGCGAAAAAAATATCATGAGAAAAGCTAATAGTCCCGTAATCCGATAGCAGCAAGCTCAACCTTAGTTTGCTTAAAGTCGATATGATTTATGCCGAGCGCCTTAAGGCGATTCTTGATGGCCGTGCCTGGCGTAATATAATAATCGACGAGTTTTAGGATAAAAGGGTTTTGATCTTTATAGCCAATTTTCTTTGAGTTTAGATTGTTGAGCATTGCAATGCGTAGGTAGTATCTCGACTTTAAACGAGCCAAGAGCCTGAAGGTGTTTGCTTGAGGTTCTGTATTGCTATGCAATAACCGCTTTAATCTAGGGCGGCACGGTACTGGTTTGCAGAAAGTTATAGTTATGTTTATATGCTCTATCTCGGCATTTTCTTCAAGTGTTTCGTCCATATAGCTAGCATGCTTCAATTTTTCGTAACCGCGCTGCGCGTTATCATTGTCGTTTGTAGCCGGCTGTTCATTACTAAAATAAAGGAATATGGTCATGGCCGTCACGTTGAGACTTAGCAATTTGTATTGCCTCCTTCTTTTGAATATGGAAGCCTGCAAATCAAAAGATCTGCTTGATGTTCTGCGTGGTCATCGACGAGAGTGATGGTGTCGCCCGTTTGGAGGAGGCCGTCTAACGTGAGCGAAATGCTCTTCTCCTGCGCCTGTATAGCTCGAACTCTAATTATATAAAGCGTTTGCCTATAGCGGTAACGAATTGTATATGTATTCCAGGCGTTCGGGATCTTCGGTTCGATATGAAGCTTATCGGAAACAAGGCTTAGGCCTAAAAGGGATTCTAAGATAAGGCGATACATCCAAGAGGCGGAACCAGTATACCAGGTCCACCCACCGCGCCCGGTATGTGGCTCGAGCGAGTATATATCAGCCGGCATTACATATGGTTCAACCATATATGTCTCGACGGCTTCAGGCGATTTAGAGTGATTGACGGGATTGATCATCGTGAAGAGTTCCCATGCTCGCTCGGTATTGCCTAGCTTCGCAAATGCCATGATCGCCCATATCGCCGCGTGCGTATACTGTCCTCCGTTTTCTCGTACTCCCGGAACATAGCCCTGTATATACCCTGGATTTGGCTCCCCTACGTCGAAGGGCGGCTCAAGCAATCGGATTAATCCGCCCTTCGGTGATACTAAGTGCCTATACATTGAATCCATACCGATGCTAGATCGCAAAGCGCTTCCTGCTCCCGATAGCACAGACCAGCTTTGCGATATGGAATCGATACGGCATTCGTTATTTTTGGCCGAGCCTAGCGGCGTTCCGTCATCGAAATACGCCCGGCGATACCACGCCCCATCCCATGCGTGCTGTTCTATAGCTGTAATGAGCTTGGCCGCTTCCCTAAGGCAATATGCGGAAAAGTCACGGTCATTGTTCAACAGCGAAATATCGCTAAAGCGGGTCAAGACCTCATATTGGAAAAAGGCTAGCCATACGCTTTCGCCTTCGCCTTTTTCGCCTACCATATTCATTCCGTCATTCCAATCGCCGGATCCCATAAGCGGCAGGCCGTGCATGCCGCGCCGCATCCCGTTTTTAATTGCCCGTACGCAATGCTCATATACATTGCTTTTTAGCGCTGATCCCTCGGGAAGGTCATAGTATGATTCTTCCTCGGGTCCGAGTGGCCTTCCCTCGATGTAAGGTACGATTTGTCCGAGTATTTCCTTGTCCCCGGTGCTTTCGATATAGCGGCAGCTTGCAAGGGCTAACCAGAGGAAGTCGTCAGAGCAACGCGTCCTAGAGCCCCTGCCAGCCGGAGGATGCCACCAATGCTGGACATCCCCTTCCGGGAATTGTCGCCCCGCGCAGAGCAGGATTTGCGATCGGAGGAGATCGGGTTCTACATGAATTAGCGCCATGGCATCCTGGAGTTGATCCCGGAATCCGAAGGCGCCACCGGACTGGTAATAGCCGCTACGACCCCACATCCTGCTGGATAGCACTTGATAGATAAGCCAGCCGTTTGCCAGGACATTCAAGGCTAGGTCAGGAGTCTCGACCTGTACCGCGCCAAGCGTACTATTCCAATACTCCCATACCGCTTCTAGCGCTTTCTTGGCCTCGCCAGGGCCCCTGTAGCGCTTTATCAAGCATGCCGCTTCATCGCTATCGCGCCCGCTCCCAAGCCTGAAGACAAGTTCGTAGGACTGCCCATCAGCCAGATCGAAGGGAATCTGGATAGCAGCGCAGGGATCAAGGGCCGCGCCGGTTCTGCCGGATAGACAAGCGCGACTCATGGCCTCGGGCTTTCCTAGGTCTCTGTTCCGCCCTATGAACTCAGTCCTGTCTCCGGTGATCGTGCGCCCTTTTCCGATAGCATCCAGGAATACGACGCGGCCGGAGAATTCGGTATTGTACCAATTGCGGGCGAATAGCGCTCCAGTCTGTTCATCGAGCTCGGTGACTACGTGCATGGATGATTTAGACGCCAACTCCCCAAGAACAAGCTGAGCGTAAGCAGTAGCGGAAAGACGCCTAGGCCGCCCCGATTCGTTTTTAACCTTTAAGCTTAGGAATTTAACCGGCGCATCCCTTGCAACATATATCCAAAGCTCCGTAGAAATGCCGTGCTCGCTATGCTCGAACACGCTGTACCCAAAGCCGTGTCTGCATAGGTAGGGCGTTTCCCCTTTGCGCGGCAAGGGAGTAGGGGACCAGAATTCTCCATTCTCCTCGTCTCTGATATACATGGCTTCGCCGCTCGTGTCGCAAACCGGATCATCATGCCAGGGGGTAACCCTGAATTCATGCGCGTTTCCGCACCAGGTATAGGCCATACCCGCTTCCGACACGACGGTTCCGAAAAACGGGTTCGCCAATATGTTGACCCAAGGGGCCGGCGTTACCGAATCATAATCCAACGTTATAATGTACTCTCTGCCATCTGGCGAAAAGCCTCCATAGCCGTTGGGAAAGAGCAGTTCTCGATGATTGGTTTCTTTCGCGACGGGATGATCTTTCGATGGTCTCGTAGCCAGCAGGCTAGGTATTTTCGCTTTAAGCTTAAGGCGGCCCCCTATTTGCTCTTCGAGAGAGCCGTAGCCGTCGCTGATGATTACGCGCGCGGCAGCTTGAATCAGGGTACGGTCTTCCGCCGCGATTTGATCCGCGGAACGAACGAATATGCCGCCCGATCGGTCCATGATATTTGCATGGTCGTTCGCCGTGATCAAACCGAGTATTTGATTTTGAAGTTGTTGCTGGTAACCGCCTCGCTCTTCATTCCAGACTAAAAGATCGACCGCGAGGCCTTTTTGCCGCCAATATGCGTGAGCCTGTACAAGTTGGCGGATAAGCTCGATATTAGCAGGATCCTTGATCTTCAATAGGACTATAGGTATGTCGCCTGAGATGGAATGGCCCCACAAGGCTGCTTGGCCGCGGCGGTTTGCTTCGATAACGCTCGATTCAGCGCGGAGGGTTGCCTGGGCATACAGGATATACGAGGCGAGCTGGCTGTAGAGTTGAGCGTCGGCTTCGGTTCCGTTGATCTGTTGAAGGATTACTTGGCTGTGCGTTCGCGCGAGTTCGAATGCGCGGTTCGCGAAATGTTTATCCTGATAACGGTCTATAAGAAAAGCGCTCTTTTCCCGGGAGTCCGCCATGCCGATAACGAGGTCTATCGTCGCGGTCGAATCGGGGTCGATGACTATCCTTTGGCGGATAGCCACGATAGGGTCAAGGACCGATCCGCTCGTGCCTGACAGCGATCCTGGCTTCTGCATCGCTTTTGGAGAAGCTATGGTTCTTCCTCGTCCCATGAAAGTCAAGCGGTTTGTCTCGTACGATATTTCGAGTACCTTAGCGTCCCTTACATTCATAAGATGCACCATCCACGGTATAGCGTCATTGTGCGACCGCGGCCTGCGCGTACAAAGGATAGCCTTTTTTTCTTCGAGTATTTCGGTTTGGATAAAGAGGTTGCTAAAGCCTGGATGCGCGGCGTCGCTGGAAGGAGTGGCTAATACCACTTCGGCATAGCTGGTAAGCTCTATTGTCCTCTGGTTTTTTGAACGGTTTTCAATGCGTATTCTTCGTAACTCGATGTCGTCTTCCGGCGATACCGATATCTCGGTATAAGTGATTAAGTCTTGGTCTCGCCTGCGGAATTCGGCCCGTCCTTCTGAAAAGATCGCTTCGTAGTGTTCCGGTCGCATCAAGCTAGGCTGAAATGAATTCGACCAAAACCTCCCGGTTTTTACATCTTGAATAAACAGGAAGTTGCCCTTGTTGTCCGCGGTGGAGTCTTCCGTCCAGCGCGTGACCGCTAGCCCGTTCCAACGACTGTATCCGCTGCCCGTATTGGTTACCATGACGTGGTACCTTCCATTGGAAAGGATATGCACCGCTGGGCTTATCGTCTCAGGATCGGTGAAAATCCTTGCGGATGAACGCAGCTTATCGTTAGCTAATCGAAACTCTGGCAATATTGCCGTCTGGCTGGCAAAGCGGCTGGCATGCGGGACCTTTTCCTCTAACAGTAAGGTGTTGGCTCGAACGAGGGGGCTCGACTGGAAGCGCCGTTGCATGGGTCGATCAAGGAGCAGGGAGGCGAACGATATAAAGCTCATCGCTTGGTGATGCGCCATAAAAGACCGTACTATCGCGTGCTCCTCGCCTGACGGCACGCGCGTTGCCGTATAATCGATCGCTTCGTATAATCCATAATCGCCTTCGAATCCCTCGGCCGTAAGCCTTTGCAGATTGAGGCATGCTTTCTCCGGCATGATCATCAATGCAAGCGCCGTCGCGTATGGAGCTATGACGAGGTCATTGTCCAAGCCACGTTTGAGGCCGAGGCCTGGGACTCCGAAAGCGCGATATCGATAATTATGGCCGAGGTCAAAGGAATTGTATCCAGATTCGGAGATTCCCCATGGAACTCCTCGTTGCCTTCCATAGGCTATTTGGCGCTCGACGGCGGCCCTGCACGTTTGCCCTAGGAGAGTGCGTTCGTATTCTGGCATAACCAGCAATGGCATCAAGTATTCGAACATCGATCCGCTCCATGAGAAGAGGAGCGATTTACCTTTGGCTTCGACGAGGAGCCGCCCCAGCGAAAACCAGTTTTCCTGTGGTATCTCTTCCAATGCGATAGCGATGAAGCTGGCGATCCTTGCCTCAGAAGCTAGAAGGTCATAATGCCCTGGATCCCTTCTGTGGCCGTCCACATCATAGCCGATCGCCAGGAGATGTCTCCGTTTGCTGTAGAGGAATGAATAATCAGCTTGCCCGAATATTTCCAGGTCTTGCGCTAGATTGCCGATCAGGGCAAGCCGGGCTTCAGATCTTTCAAGGCCTTCGCTAACCAAAGCTTCCAATTCGTTTTGTATATAGCTTGTTTCGGCATCAAGCCGTATCGGCCGTTCTTCACGGGCTTTCCTGAGCCATTCCATCTCTAATGCATGTAATTCTCGCAGGCTAAGCATGGCATCGCAATCGCTATAATTGTTCCCCGCTTGAAGAACGATACCTTTACATAACCACGGCGCTAGATATTCAAGCTCTTCGAAGGCATCCTTTAATTGCAAAGCCAATGATTCTGTCCATCGCGTTAGTGGAGCAATTAGATTTGGCCCCATGAATGCGCTGGCGCTATCGGCAAATGCGGCTAGCCTTTTCAACTCAAGATAGCTTGAGGATAGCGATTCAGGTCGGGCATCCGTGATCATGCGCAATTCTTGCCGGAATCTAAAAAGCTCTTGGGGCTTGTCTTCCCCTGTCAACTCGGAAAGAATCCGATCGGTATCGAGTAAGCCTGCCCAGAATTTTTCACTCAGTATCGGTTCATCCGCGAGCTCCCCGATGCCGGCGCTAAGCGTTAGTAAGTGTGCCGACAGGTTTCCGCTATCCACCGTGGACACGTAACGGGGCATGAGAGGCTGGAGCGTCTGCGTATCGTACCAGTTGTAAAGATGGTTTTTGTAGCGCTCGAGGCGCTGCATTGAGCGAAATGTACGCTCGGTGCGGAACAGCGTACGCCCGATCGATATGTATCCTAGGTCATGGGCCGTTAAGTTTGCAAGCAAGGAGAGCCCAATATTAGTCGGTGAGGTTCTGTGCGCCAGCTTCGCCTCGGGTACTTCCTGGAAATTATCCGGCGGCAGCCAATTCTCGTCGTCATTGACAAAGGTTTCAAAAAAATGCCAAGTTTTACGGGCCAAGCGCCCCAGGTATTCAAATTGGCTTAGGGTGATGGAAGCGGCTTTTGCGCCGATAGGGCGGCTAAGTTTCCATACGATTAACGGTGAGCAAAACCAAAGCGCGATGAACGGTGCGGCGATAGCGAGAGAGGCGGGTCGTAGGAAGAAAAGCGCAGCGAATAGTGCCGTAGCGCCTAGGGTAGCGCTCCACATAATCCTAAACGATGCCAAGAGGCTCGTACGATCGATTCCGTCGCGCTCGCCGGATGGTTTCCACGCAAGAAGGTGCCTATGCGTAACGAGCGTCCTCCACGATGTCCTAAGGATAGTGCCTAGATTCAGCGCGGCCTCATAGGGCAGGCAGGCTAGAGTAAATGAGGTTTGCGCCAGTCGCACGAGCGTTGATCGTATCGCGCCGCTCAAGTGTGCCCTAAGGGGCGACCCATGCGCTCTATTAAGTACGCCTACGCATGAGCTCAGCAACGCTGGAAGGAAAACGAGCCCAGTAAGCGCTATAGTCCACAATAGGGGCTTATCGACGCCTAGCCAGCCGAAGATCAGCAAAGAGCTAAGGGCGGGAGCTTGTAGGCTTCTGCGTAAGTTGTCGAATATTTTCCACTTCGATAATACGGAAAGAGCGTTTTCTCTTGATCCGCCTTCAGCGCTCGGGACGGTTCTGAGTACCCAACGCGCGATCTGCCAATCGCCCCGTATCCAACGTCGTCGGCGTTCTACATCCTCGGCATAGGCAGCAGGCGGATCTTCGTACAGCTGCACGTCGCTCGCTAGCCCTGATCGGGCATAACAACCTTCAAGAAGATCGTGGCTGAGTATCCTGTTCTCTGGGAATCGCCCCTTAAGCGCGTGTTCAAAGGAGTCGACTTTGTATATTCCCTTGCCTGTAAAGGAACCTTCGTCAAATAAATCCTGATAGACATCGGAGACGGCTCTGGTATATGGATCGAGGCCTGGATCACTGTTGTTGAGCATCGCGAATAAGGATCGTCGCGCTCCGGGAAGACTCGTCGCGACGCGGGGCTGCACTATGCAATAGCCTTCCACGACGCGATGTACTGCCTCGTCGTATCGAGCATGATTGAGAGGATGGGCCATGATTCCAATAAGTTCTCGAGCGCAATCGCGCGGCAGTTGCGTGTCTGTATCGAGGGTAATGACGTACTTGACCGATTTTAACCGCTTTATGTTGCCGATGATCAACTCGAATCCATCGCCATTTCCACCTCGAAGGAGAGCGTTCAGCTCCGCGAGCTTCCCGCGTTTCCGTTCATATCCCATCCATATTCTTTCGCTAGCATTCCAGCGCCTTGGCCTGTGGAAAAGACAGAACGGATTTCCATGCTTGTCGGCATACTGTTCATTCAGCGTTTCTATCTTTTGCTCTGCCCGCTTTACTAAGTCGCCGTCTAAAGGCGTTGTCTGATTGGCGCAGTCCTGAAAATCGGTTAGGAGTCCGAATAGTATGTTGTCATCGCGATTTGCCAGGAAACGTACTTCAAGCGCGTCTACAAGGCGGTCGATATGGCTTGCGTCGCTGAGCATCGATGGCACTACGACAAGCGTTCGCGATCCTGCGGGTACGCCTTCTGAAAAATCTAAACGGGGCAGTATATGCGGTTCGGCAAAGGTGGTAGCGAAAAAATTGATGAGGGCGATGGAAGATCCGGCTGTGCAGGCCAAAATGGGAAGCGCGATCGCCCACAGCGTTACGGCTTCTATTCCCCCTCTATGCGCAAGCAAGGCAAGCCCCGCGCTTGCGATAGCTGTTAATAGGCCTATCGATCCAAGGTATAATGCCAGCGTAGGCTTAAAACCATAGGCCTTTGAGCTTTCTAATGCTCGGGGCCTAAGCTGAACCGCTAGCAGCAAAGAAGTAAGCCCTTTGTCTATTAGGTAATAGCCCACATGCGCTTGGCGATTATCCTTCCCGGCATGCTTACAGGCCTCAAGCGCTAGCCGAATAGCCTGTCCGGCTACGACTTCCTCGGAAAGGTTCGCTCTGTTGGCGGTTTTCTCTATTATATGACGATATCGGTCGCGCGTAGCAAAATCCATTTTGCCATAGGTACATGATGGATCGGTACGCAAGATCTTCTCTACTACGCTTGAATTCTCAACGAGCATTTTCCAATTCATCGAACTGAGCGACCGTAGGCCCCGGATGCTATTACTGATCGAAACTTGATCGGCGGCCTGCTGCCGCATGGCGGATTGGACAAGAAGTTCGATAGTAAGCCCCGCTTCCGATAGCCTCTGTTCTATCCAGGTAAGCGGCAAGGAAAGCGCCGTGCCCTTGCCTTGCAGCTTGCGCGCCAATTCAGCGACAAAAGAATTGATCATAGGAGGGTCTGATCTCGCCATATCGGCGATAACCAGAATTAAGTTTTTTGGATCCGATGCTAAGGACGCCGTCATCCTGTCCGCCCATGATTCTGCCTCGTTTTGCGCGCTCATTTCGGAAGATATCCGTATGGCTACCCTCCTAAGGTTTTCTATGAGCGCTAGTCGTAGCATTATAGGGATGGCCCAGAGTTCTCCTAAGGTCAGGACGGATACTGATTGGTATGCTTCGATAAAGCCAAGGAGCGTATCAGGATCGACGAGGCCATCCCCATGAGCGATCCTCTCAAGAGCTATATCATAGACGCGAGGTAGCCCGATTGAATTGCCAGAGGAAAGCCTCGGTAAGCCTCGGCTATAGCCCTTAGGCAGGTCTCTCTTGCTCGTGTCGATGTGCTCTTCAATTAAATAGAAGTTATCGAGTAGCCAGTCCGCGGCAGGCAGAATGCGTCGCTTCGCCGTAGCGGCCTCAGTGAGTACCGCCCTTGTATCGCTGAGTACAGCAGCGTTCTCGACGAGTCGAGTGAGGAGCCTGTCTCTATGAAACGGAGATCGGCTAATATCGTGCGACGTAGCAAGTACCTTGCCATAATGCTGCATTTGTTCGACGCTGAATAATTCTGATCGCAAAGGTTCTTCGAGTTTTCGACTATGTCGAGGGATGATATTCTTAATAATACCATGGACTGAATTCTTGTTAAGGCTTCTTGGCATTCTCTCTCTCCTATTAGTCGCCTAGCCGAGTTCCTGTATGGTAATCTGGCAATGGCAAACAGGATGATGGGCAGCGCTAACGCATGGACTGCTTGCGGGCCTATTGTTAATAGTAGCTAATATATTCACACGCTTATGTTCGCCTGCGCACATAGTATAGTTTTAATATCGAGCGGCTTGAATTTCGTTATGGGAACTACTCCTGCGTTGCCTTAAGCGGAGGTATCAGTTAGACAATGGTACGGGATGTGCATCTTATTACTACTATGTCTGTTCGGCTACGATAGTTTTTTACCCCTGATAGTTCCTTAAACCCTATAATGTCAACAGCAAAGCAGAGTGAGTCCCCTGCTTTGCTGCCATAAAGCCGAAAAAGAATAATTTATTTGGAACACCGGAGCGTGTTGGCTGTATCGACGTTTCTACAATATAGCCATGACTATGATGACGATTAGCACGATGCCTAAGATTGATAGTATTCCCATGTATTCCTCCTGTTCAAAGATTTTTGTACCGCTTAGTTATTAGGCCTGGTAGCCTAGCTCAATCGTTTGTAATATTGCCCCGCACGGGTTTTAAGCTTCTCTACTAAAGGGAATATTGCCAGATAGCCCCGCTCCATGATTTTATAGAGCACCCGCTTTTTCTCAGGCACGCCTGGCTGCGCTGGTTGGCAGGGCATGGCTACTATTCGTTCTGAGCTTTTCATAAAGTCCATCCTTTCGTCTTCTCTTCCCTATAAACTATAAAATTACTATCGGACTGTCTGTGCGCAAGCGAACAGACCATCTGTCGAGCGGGAAGTATATTTATCCTAGTTCGATATAAGGAGTTTTCTTTATGAGGAAAATGCGCATCTTCTTTTTAGCTTTGACGCTATTGCCTGCCCTGGTTTTTGCCCAAACTGCTCAAATAGGGCTTGGCCCGGCGGTCTTCTTTAAGTCTCCTATCCTATTAGGACAGGATATTGACATCGAGGCATTGAATACGAATCAGATCAGCCTTGGCGCTGACTTTCGATTCCGTATGGGTTGGTTCAAGGCAGAGGCTCTGGCCCTTGTCAGTGTAGGAGAGGTTCATAGCGTCAATATGTTTCTTGACGCGGGACTCGCCGTTAACCTTAACCTTGTGACGCTATCTTTTGGCGTTGGTCCGAATTTTACCGGTAATTTTAATGGTTCACGACCCGTGCAGGCAGGCCTTAATGCCAGGTTCGGCTTGGATGTGTTGATGGGAATGAATTCGCTAGGCATCTCGTATATTACGGCTTTCAATATAGAGGATACTATTGCTATAGGAACGAAGACCGGACTACTCGGGGCTCATCTGTTGTTCTGGCTATAGTTTGATATCCTCGGCTAAGGATCGCGTCGGCATGTAAGAACGTGGTACGGCCTGTGATGAGTTCTGCTTATAGATCGATTGAGTGCGCAATGGCCGCAAGGCTTATTCTATATCTCTTTTGTGGAGGAAATCGTATGACACTAGTACAGCTGATCGTCGGGCTTATTATCATTGGGGTAGGGTTGTGGGCAATTAACACCATGATACCTATGAACGCTGGTATTAAGAAGATTCTTAACATCGTGGTAATTATCGTAGCGGTAGGCTTCGCGTTAAGCTTCTTCGGTATAATATTCCCTGGACAGAGGGTGTTTGTCCTTAGGTGACAAGGGCGGGCGTTAGCGCGAGCTTGCTACCGCAGCGCTAAAACGAGCCTGTGGTGGCTTTCCCGCTGACATTGCGGACTTACGCGAGCCTTAGTGTTGGTTTTAGTGCTGCACCGGCATATATTTGAAAAAGTATATATAATAATTTAAAAGCGCTATTGTCTGGAAACAGACTAAGGTTCGGTTGGTTAAGGGCGCCAGAGAGTAGCATTGGCGGCTCTATAGCTAGCTGAGAGCATAGCTTGTCGGCCAGGTTCTACCTTATAGGAAATGTACCGCTTGCAGGATCGAGCGCCCTTTTTTATAGAGGCCGGGAGATGGCGTATAAGCGCCGCCTTGTCATAACCTTAATAATTCAGTCAGCATCACGGATGGTTCCCTTGATGATGGAACTCTCAGTAAGAGTTTTCGCGCGGGAGCCGAAGCACTTTATTGTCAGGAGCCCTTCCTTCGTGCTAGTATCCTCCCTCGATCCTAGCCAGTAAAGAACGAGGTACCCTATCCGTGTTCCTAAAAAGCCTCGAGGTATTCGGCTTTAAAAGCTTCGCCGACCGCACCAAGATTGACTTTTCCGAGGGCATATCCGCCCTGCTCGGGCCTAACGGCTGCGGCAAGTCCAATGTCGTGGACGCCATAAAATGGGTGGTGGGCGAGCAATCGGCCCGCTCCCTGCGCGCCGAGTCCATGGAAGATATCATTTTTAACGGCACGGAGAGCCGCAAGGCCCTCAATGTGGCCGAGGTAACCCTTACCATATCCAACGAACGCGGCGTGCTCCAGCTGGACATGCCCGAGATAGCCATAAAACGTCGCCTCTATCGCTCCGGCGAGAGCGAGTACTATATAAACGGCCAGCTGGCCAAGCTCAAGGAGCTGCGCGAGCTCTTCTGGGACACGGGCATAGGCAAGAGCGCCTATTCGGTCATGGAGCAGGGGCGCATAGACCAGATACTGTCCAGCAAGCCCGAGGAGCGGCGCTACCTCTTCGAGGAAGCCGCGGGCATAACCAAGCATAAAGTGCGCTCCCGCGAGGCCGAACTTAAGCTTGAGCGCACCGAGGAGAATATGCGCCAGGTGGAGGGCATACTCGGCGAGGTAAAGCGCAGCTACGATACGCTTAAGGTTCAGTCTGAGAAGACCCTGTCCTATCGATCGCTCCGCGACGAGGTATTCAACGCCGAGCTTGACCTGCACCTGATCAAGCTACGCGGCTTCGTGAACGAAAAGGAGCGGCGCGACGGCGACATAGCCACCAAGACCGTAGAGCGCGACACGGTAAAGCGGCAGATAGACGATATCAATATGTCGCTTGAGGAGAATCTCGACATAGTCAACAGCATGGAGGCGAAGCTCGTCGACGTGCAGAAGACCGTGTACGGCCTTGCCGTTGAGCGCGTAGGCAAGGAGAAGGAGCGCAAGCTCCTGTCCGAGCGCGTCAGCGAGTCCCGCGCCAAGATCGACCAGTCCAGGCTCAAGCTTAAGGCTCTGGCCGAGAAGCTCGAGTCCCTGCGCGAGGACGAGGATGAGAAGCAGGAGATCTTGCGCGGCCACAAGAGCCGCATAGCGGAGATAGAGAAGAATATACAAGGCTTCGAGGGCTCGATACGAACGGCGGAGGAGCGGGTACAGACTAACGAGGCGGGTATTGCCAGGGCAGAGCAGGATATACGCGATTTCGAGGGCGAACTCGTAAGCGCCCAGGCGGCGCTTGACGCAATTACCGACGATATCGTGAGCGAGCTGGACGCGCGCCTTAAGGAAAGCGGCTATTCCGCCTCCGAGCGCAAGGCGGCCGAGGAGGCCATAGACGCCCTCATAGCGGGCATAATCGCGCGCCTGTCGGGCAAGGCAGCCATTTTGGACGACCTTGCCACTATAAAGGACTATGGCTCGCCCCAGGCACGCGCCCTGCTCGAAAGCGCCAGGAGCGCCATGGCCGAGGCCGCCGTTCGCGCCAAGGAGCTCAAGGAGCGTTACGAAAGCTACAGGCAAACGACGCCGAGCTTCATCGACGAGTTTTTGTCGCCCGAAGGCATCATGACCAAGAAGCGCGCCTTGGACGCGGCTATGAATGCCATCAAGGACGGCATAGCCGGCCGCCGCGACCGCATAGCGGCCCTGCGCGAGGAGAACCGCGAGCTGGCCCTGCGCATAGACGAGTACCGGCACACCCTTGAGGAGCTGCGCGGCAATCGCATACGCATGCAGACCCAGGTGCAGGCGGCCGAGGAATCCTTGGCGCTTATACGCAGGGAGCTTGCCAGCCAGGAAGGCTACTACCGCGAGCTTGATAGCGAAGTAGCCCTGGACGAGAAACGGCTTGCCGAGGCTCAGGAAGACCTGTCCTGCATCGATGAGGATATAGCCGATATCGAGAAGAAGGGCAGGGAGCTTACCGCCGAGCTCGAGCGCCTAGAAAAAGACATAGCCATAAAGAACTCGGACCTTGGCAAGCGCCAGGAAGAGCTGCGCAAGAAGATGGACAGGCTCGGTTCTTACCAGAATGAGCTAGAGCGCCTGCACCTAGGCTTAGCTCAGACCGAGACCGAGATACGCAACATAAAGGAAAATTTCAAGGAGCAGTACGGCCGCGACCTCGTGGAGTTTGAGGAGCGCATGTACGAGATACGCGATTCGGTAGCCGATCTCCGCGACCGGCTTGCCGAGCGCAAGATGAAGCTGAAAGATCTAGGCTCGGTGAACCTCATGGCGCCCGAAGAGTTCGTCGAGGTAAAAGAGCGCTACGAGTTCCTCTCGGGCCAGATAGACGATCTTTCCAAAGCGCGCGACGACCTGCGGCGCATTACCCAGGAAATACGCGACGAAAGCGCCCAAATGTTCCTGGACACCTATAACCGGGTAAAGAAGAACTTCCACAATATGTTCCGCCGCCTCTTTGGAGGCGGCCGCGGCGAACTAAGGCTCGTCGACCCTGACCACGTGCTTGAATCGGGCATAGAGATATACGCGCAGCCGCCGGGGAAGAAGCTGGAAAACATATCGCTCCTGTCGGGCGGCGAGAAGAGCCTTACCGCCATAGGCCTCCTCTTCGCCACCTATATGGTGCGCCCCTCGCCCTTCTGTTTTCTCGACGAGATAGACGCGGCCTTAGACGAGCAGAACGTCATACGCTTCGTCAATCTCCTGCGGGAGTTCGGCAAGAGCAGCCAGTTCATCGTCATTACCCACAACAAGAAAACCGTTACGGGCGCTGATGCCTTGCTCGGCGTTACCATGGAAGAGTCGGGTATAACCAAGGTGATATCCGTGCGCCTCGAGCGCTCGGACGGCCAGGAAGTGCGCGTGCCCGAACCGGTGGGCTTCTTCGATGAGGAGGAAGTCGAGTACGAGCAGGGTAGGGAACTGCCGAGCGAGGAAGAGCTGCAGGCCAGGAAGAGCGCGGCAAAGAGGGCGCTCGCGGCCGCTAACGCCGCTCCTGTAGCAGCTGCGCCAGCGGCTGCAGAACCAGCGCCTGAAGCGGATAAACCTGAGCCTGATACTGCGGGATACCCCTCTCTTAGCGATGCCGCGGCCTCAGGCGACGATGCGGCCATAGTTGAGAACGCCTAGCCATGCAGCTGCCTGGCTTCGCCGCGAAGCTTCTGGCTACGGAGCGCCGACTCGCGGGCATAGCCAAGGCCGCTAGCTCTAGGGCTTTGAGCATAGCCAGCGCCAAGGCCAAGGCCGCCGCTGCCGCGCTCGCCAAAACCAGGGCAAACGGCGGGGACGCGAAGCGCCTAGCGTTTATAGCCGCGGCCGCGCTTACGTTTTCGCTCGTCGTGCTGCTTTTGCTCCTGTCCATCGGCTCTAGGGCACGGTCGCAGGAGGCGGAAACCCTAACTTTACAAGAAGCCTCCAGCTCAAAACCCTATATTGAAGCCCTGATTATGCCGGCTCCCCTGCCCGGCGAGCTTCCCTTCCCGCTGGCGCGGGAGCGTAAGTCGCGATATACTGAGGCGGAAGTCCAGAACCTTCGCCCGGATTTGGGCGGCCTAAACCTAGGCGATTCCGTCGAACGCAGGAAGGCAGAGCTTGAAGCTATCTATAATGCGGTGGACTAGGCAGAGCCTACTCTCCTTGATGCTGGCTCTTAGCGTCGTCCTGATCGCTTCCTGCGTGAGCGCTAAAGCGCTTCCCGAAGACGCTCCTGCCGAAGCTGTCGAGACGCCGGAGCTTAATGAATACCTTCTTGCTCCTCCCGGCGCCGTCGCGCTGATCCTAGATTTGCCTCTGCCCCTAGCTCCGGTAGCCAGCGCCATGCCAGCCTTGTCAGCAACCGAACCCGCAGCCCCCGACGATATACGCGCAGCCTCGCCATCCGGCCCGGAAAGCCCCGCGCTCGCCGGCGCTATGGATGAGCCGCTTGCTCCCCCCAAAGCGGCTGAGGCTGCGCCTGCAGTAACTCCCAAGGCGGCCCCAGCTCCCGTAAGCAAGGCTCCTACGCCGAGCCCGGCTGCTAAGGCTCCTGCCGTAGCGCCCGCGCCGGCCGCGCCTTCCGCTCCGGCAAGCTCTACGCCTTCTACGCCGCCCGCGGCAAGCACGCCTTCCCCTAGCTCTCCCGCGCCAAGCACGGCGTTCTCCCTGCCAAGCGCGCCTACGTCCTCGACCCGCTCCGTGGATGCCGCCGTTGCTCCCGTGGCCGAGATACGCGTGGACGCGGTGCGCGGCGAACGCTTTGAGCTGCGCTTCAACGGCTCGGGCTGGACCTATCTAGGCGACGAGGATTCCAAAGACGGCATACGCTATGAAACGCGGCGCTTTGAGGGCAATGAGGCGATTTTTGCCTTGCGCCCTGAAAAAAGCGACGATTATCTCCTGCGCTTCCAGAGGCAGGATCCGGTAAGCGGCGATAGGCAGACGAGCCTCGTGCGCGTAAGCGTACGAGAACCGGGTACGAGGAGCGCCGACAATGCCGGCGCGGCCTCGGCACAGGCTCAAACGCAGGCGCCGCTGCAGGCGGCAGCGCCAGCCGTTCCCGTCACGCCCGCGACGACTGCGGACATGGCGTCGTCCGCGGCTTCGGCGGCCACAAGCGCAGGTTCCGCGGCTGCGGCGCCTGCATCCTCGGCCGGTTCAGCAGGCGCGGCGGCGGGAAGCGGCGCGGCCGGGTCTCCGCCGCAATCCAATGATGCGCTCCTCGCGCTTAGCGAGCCTGCGGCCTTACTTGCATACGCGCGCGGCGAACTCGACGCCAAGCGGGTGCGGTCGTCGCTCGACGCGCTTGACCGCTACATTGAGCTCTTTAAACGCGGCAGCGATGAACTATTCTACCTATACGGCCTTGCCTATGAACAGGATACGCCTTTCAGGGACATCAAGCTCTCGTACGCGAACTACAAACGCGTACGCGACGAGTATCCGCGCAGCGCGCGCTGGAAAACCGCCGCCGAGCGTGTAGCTTATATGGAGCGGCATTACTACGGCCTAAAATAACTTCGCCGTTTCGTTGTCCAGCGTGCTTTGTAAACCCAGACTAGGTTTACTGATTTCGTGTCTTTCTATCCGGAGGCTCTATGACCAAGACCGGCGCGCTCATATTTTGGCCCATGGCGGGAATTGCTAAGCGCGATACGAGCCTTCTTTTCGTCCTTGCCGACGGCTTGGCGGATAGCCCGACAAGGCCGCGCTATGCGTGAACGGCTTGCCCTCTTCGACGTTGATCACACGCTCATTAAGCGCTCTACCGGAGAGTATTTCCTTGCCGAGGCCTACCGTAGGCGGCTTGTGCCGCTGTCCATGCTCGTATCGGCGATAGGCCTGTACTTCCGCTATTTTTTCGGTAAGCTCGAGTGGAATACCAGCGATGTGGTTATAGACGGCTTTCGCGGCATTCCGCGCGGCCAATTTTTGGCGGTGGCCGAAACCGCATTCGCCAAGTACAAGCAGGATGCGCTCTGCGCTCGGCTTCTGGGCATCATCGCCGACTATAAGCGAGAGGCAATTCCCGTCTATCTTGCCAGTTCTTCCGTAGATTTGTTCATTCAGCCCTTGGCAGACTATCTTGGCGTCGATGGCATAGTAGCCTCCGAGCTGGAATTCGTAGACGATATCGCTACAGGCGGCATCGTGAACGGCCCGGCCTTCGGCGCCGAAAAACTGAATAGGGCGCGCGCGCTTATAAGCCGCTTAGGATTGAGCGGGGCCGACTGCGCGTTCTACTCGGACAGCGTGCATGACCTTCCGCTCCTTGAGGCCGTGGCACGACCCGTAGCGGTCAATCCCGACCGCCGCCTTAAGCGCATAGCCCGCCAGCGCGGCTGGGATATCATACGCTTCGCGCCCACAGAGCCGCGCTGAGCGCCGTTACGAGCGCCGTAAGGCGCGTGGCCTTGCGCTCGGCCCGTACTCGCTTATACTTAGGCTATGGAGAATCCGCTTACCGCGCTACGCAAATTCGTAGCGCCGGAATTTATATTCGGTAATGGCGCCCTGGCTAAATGCGCCGATTATGTGCGCACCTTTGGCGCGTCGAAGCTGCTGGTCGTAAGCGACGAAGGCCTCGTGCGCGCCGGCTGGACGCCTAAGGTAGAAGGCCTGTTCAAAGGCGCGGGCATAGACTTCGCGCGTTTCGATGGGGTAAGCCCCAATCCCCGCGACGGCGAAGTCATGGATGGCGCGGATTTTTACCGTAAGCAAGGTTGCGATATGATCGTGGCCGTGGGCGGAGGCAGCCCTATGGACTGCGCTAAGGGCATAGGCGTCGTAGCGGCTAACGGCGGCCATGTGCTCGATTTCGAAGGCGTAGACAATGTGCCCATACCCATGCCGCCTCTTTTGTGCATACCTACGACCGCAGGAACCGCCGCCGACGTCTCCCAGTTCGCTATCATCCTCGATAGCGTCCGTTTAAATAAAATAGCCATTATCAGCAAGGGCGTAGTGCCGGACATAAGCCTTATAGACCCTGAGACTAGCTGTACGATGGATGCCGACTTAAGCGCAGCCACCGGTATGGACGCGCTTACCCACGCAATCGAGGCTTACGCATCGAACGCGGCGAGCCCGATTACCGACCTAAACGCCCTCAAAGCCATTGAATACCTGATAACATACCTGCCGCAGGCCTTGCGTAGCCCTTATGATACGGAAGCGCGCGCCGGGGTGATGATGGGCAGCCTGTTGGCCGGCCTGGCTTTCTCCAACGCAAGCCTGGGACTCGTGCACGCTATGGCGCACGCGCTCGGCGGCTTACTGGACCTGCCCCACGGCCTGTGTAACGCTTTGCTTCTCGAACACGTCATCGCCTTTAACTATGAAGCCGTCCCTGAACGCTACGATCGCGTTGCCTCGCTCTTACGGGGTAAGCCCGCGGAAACGACGCAGGGCCCCTTTCACGGCGCTTCCGACGCCATAGCCGAGGCTCTATTTAAGCTCAGACGCTCCTTAGGACTTGGCGATAGGCTCGAGGCTGCCCCGGTGTCCGCCGCGCAGCTTGACGAGCTTGCCCGGCGGGCGCTGAGCGATCCCTGCCTGCTAACCAATCCCAGGGCTGCTAGCGGGGCAGATATTGTAGGCATATATGCGGCGATCCTCCCCCGAGCATAGCGAAGGATCCGACGCCGAGGCGCAGCGAGCCAAGATTATTGGCCTTGGCGCCGGATCCGCGCGCAAAAGCTATTATCCCCAGCTGCAGGAAAAAATCCGCGACCTGGAGAGCAAACAGCTTACCCTTATGGATACGGTGCGAACCCTTGAAGAGCGTGAGAGCGAATTGGAACTCCTCGTGGAGGAGAAGAATCTCCTGCTCAAGGAAGTGCACCATAGGGTTAAGAATAATTTCCAGATCATAGGAAGCCTTCTTAACCT
The DNA here is from genome assembly GCA_002412825.1 of Spirochaetaceae bacterium UBA5200. Classification (GTDB taxonomy): domain Bacteria; phylum Spirochaetota; class Spirochaetia; order Treponematales; family UBA12059; genus UBA5200. The sequence goes on along the minus strand of DHVU01000019.1, from coordinate 71,191 downwards.
TGGTTTAGGCTCCATTTCCTCCGAACTTGAGGCGGCCGCCTTTTCGCGTACCAAGCGCCGCATAGACACTATGGGCATGGTATACGGACAATTGCTCCAGGCTGATCGCTTTGCGGATGTGGATCTTTGCGAACTCGTTACCCAGCTTGTAAACGCGCTTTATTACGACGCTGGCAAGCCCTCCGTAGAGCTGGCCTTCGACATGAGTTGTCCCGACCTCTTCCTTGACGTCGACAGGGCCATCCCTCTTGCCCTTATCGTAAGCGAGGCCGCGAGCAACTCCTTTGACCATGGCTTCCCTGACGGCCGCGGGAGGCTAAGGGTAAGCCTCAAAGAAGGAGCGCGCGAGGAAAGCGGCACGCTCTATCACCTTGTGGAGCTGTGCGACGACGGCCCCGGCTTCGATATCGGCGGCTTGCCCCCTCCAGGCTCAAGCCTAGGCCTTATGCTCATAGACCTGCTGGCATCTCAGCTTAAAGCGCTCTATGCCTTCGATACGCCGCCTGGGGGCAAAGGCACGCGCTTCTCATTATTTTTTATATAGAGCCTTGGGTGCTGCCGCCTCGTTGGCCTGTGCAGGGGCTGCGCTGCGCCGCGATGCTGGGGTTTAAGAAGGCTCAAGCGCGGCTTTTACAAGCTTCGTAACACGAAGTATGGTAGGATGAGGACATGAAAACACGCTGCCTTTTCTATGAGGCCCCCGCCCTTAGCGAATGCGATGCCGCCATACTTGAACTCCGCACGGACGCCGACGGCAGAATGGGCCTCGTACTCGACGCAAGCCCGTTCTATCCCGAGGGGGGCGGCCAGCCCTGCGACCTAGGCAGTATAGAAGGTCAGGCCCTGCACCGGGTGCTCTACGAGGGCCCGGATATAGTCCACTACCTTGCCGTAGCCCCGCATGATGGATTTAACGCCAGCCCGGGCCAGCGCGTACGCTGCATGCTCGACGAGCGCAGGCGCCGCGACCATACGGAGCAGCATAGCGCTCAGCATCTTTTATCCGCGACGGTGCTCAGGCTGCTCGGCGGTCCCACCAGATCCTTTCATCTAGGCGAAGACTATTGTTCGGTGGATATAGATCTGCCATCGCTATCAAGAGACGATGCGGACGCCGTAGAGTTAGCCGTACTCGAGGCAATACGGGAAGGCTATCCGGTAATTACGCATCTCTGCCCACCTGAAGACCCTGCCAGTTTTCCCCTTCGCCGCAAGCCTCCGGAAGGCGAGGCTCAGTTGCGCATACTCGAGATAGACGGCCTGGACTATACGCCCTGCGCCGGTACCCATGTACGGAATACGGCCGAGCTGGGCCTATTCAGGCTGGTGCGCTGGGAAAAATATAAAGGCATGACGAGGCTCTATTTCCTTGCGGGGCTCAGGGCCTACGCCGATTACCGCGCTACGGCAGCCGAATTACGAAACGCGGCTGCGGCGGCCGGCACGCATGAGCGCGGCGTAGCCGCGGCGCTCGCGGAGGCTTTGGAAGCGAACAAAGGGTTGGGCTACAAGCTCAAGGAGGCCCAGGAAGCCGAGGCCGCGGCCAGCGCGCGGCTAATGAGCCTGGGCCAGCCTGACGGCCCCTTGAGCCTTGTACTCGGCGATGGCGACTTTCTGGCGGCTATGCGACTGGCCAAGGCTCTTGCCAGCGAAGGGCGCCTTGCCCTCATAGCGAGCGGCCCCGACCTTAAGCTCGCTATAGGCGCGCCGGCCGCCGGCCCGGATGTAGCCGCCGCGCTTAAGGATACGCTCAAGGAGAGCGGCGCAAAGGGCGGCGGCGGCGCCTCCTTTTTCCAGGCGGCCTTCGGCGATCGCACTGCACTCGAACGTTTTATGGAGGATGCGCTATGCAAACTGAGATAACGGCTGCGCTTGAACTGCTCGATAGCAAAGGCTGCCTGCGCACAGAGGGTTGGGCGCGACGGCCGTACTGGCGCTACGAGCGCGGCGCCATACGCGCCAGCGCCTTGCGCATTAAAGAGTGGGACTACTACTCGATACTATCCCATGAGGGCCGCTACGGCATCACCCTTACCGCGAGCGACCTAGGCTATGCCGGCCTCTACGCCCTGTGTTTCCTGGATTTTGACCGAGGCTACAGTCATCAAGCCGACACCCTGCGCGTCCTGCCGCTCGGCAGGGCGGGCTTTGGCCCGGATAGCGACCAAGGCCGGCTACGCTACGCCGATAAGGCGTTGTCCCTGGACTTTGAGTATAAGCCTGGCTTGAGGATCCTGAGCTTTTCCGCTCCCGACATGCGCGCCGCTAACGGTAAGCTGGGCCTTGAGGGGCGTATTGCGCTTGAGCAGCCTCCCGCGCTCGAGAGCATGAATATAGCGACGTCCTGGGCCGAAAACCGGCGCGCATTTTATTACAATCGCAAGATTAACTGCATGCCGGCCTCAGGCTCATTCAGCATAGGCGGCGATATCTATACCTTTAGCCCCGCTAAGGATTTTGGCGCGCTGGATTGGGGACGCGGCCGATGGACCTACGAAAACCGCTGGTACTGGGCTTCCGCATCGGGTTATCTAGGAGGCAAGGCTTTCGGCTTCAACCTGGGCTATGGCTTTTCCGACCGCAGTCCCGCCAGCGAAAACGCTCTCGTCTACGAAGGCCGCATCCATAAGCTTGAGGATATAGCCTTCCATATCGATACAGCGGACTATATGAAGCCCTGGCGCTTCTCGAGTTCGGACGGCCGCTTAGAAATGGATTTCAAGCCTCTGGTGGACAGGCAATCGTCCACCACGCTCGGCCCTATACGCTCGCAGCAGCACCAGGTGTTCGGTGAATTTTCAGGCAGCGCAAGGCTCGATGATGGCCAAGAGCTTAAGCTTGAACGCTTCTTAGGCTTTGCCGAGGATGTGTATAACCGTTGGTAAGAGAGCCCTCCATTTGACCCTGACGGCCCATGAGCCTTATACTACGAAGCGTATATACCCAGGGAGGTTAGCGTGTTCAAATTCATAGAGCGGGTGGTTTTTAAGCTCGAACGCATAGCCGACAAAGAAGACCGGTATAGGGGCAGGATGCTCGGCTATATACTCCTTGGGCTCGTAGTCCTCTCGGTATTGCTGGCGGCGATAATACCCCGGCAAGGCGAGCGGCTGGCCGTATCGCTTATTACCCTGAGCAGCCTGCTGTGCCTCGTCTTGTTGCATTTCGGCAAGCTCGACTTTGGCGTCGTCCTCATGACATCGTCGGTAGCCATATTAAGCTACGCTACGCTGTTCACCGTACCCTTTCAGCACAATATTGAAATTTACCAGCTGGGTATTTTCGGGCTCTTCTCCTTGGTGCTGGCGAGTCTCGTTACGCGGAAGAACCTGACGTTTTATATACTCGGCGCCCTCGGCTTAATCGCTATAGCTCTTCAATTGGTTTTCCGCAGGCTACCGAGCCCGGATCCGCTAACGGCCAGCAATATATCGGGCTATGCCGTGGTACTGATTATCTTTGGCATGTCGGGCGTGATACTGCGCGGCGTGTCCGCGCGCAACCGCGAACTGCTGGCGCGCAGCGCCGCGCAGGCGGCACATGAGCACCACCGGGCGGAGCAGTACGCCGGCATAGTGGTAGAGGCCCGTAAGAGCCTCGACGCGGGCTCCGGCCTTACCGCGAGCGCCGAGCGCACGAATAAGCTTGTCAAGGAAATGCTTGATAATAGCGAGCTGATGCGGCACAACGTAGAAGCGCTGCACGATGAAGGCCGGCGGGTAGAGGCGGCCAGCGTGGCCATGGCCAAGGCTTCGGACTCTACCAGTAACTCGGTAATTGAGCAGGTGGCGGTCATAGAAGAGACCAGCGCGGCCGTGGTGGAGATGACCGCTTCTATAGAATCCATATCGCGCATAGCGGTGGAGCGGCAGGAAGCCATAAACGAATTGGCGCGGGAGGCCGAGCATGGCTCCGCCGCCATAGCCCGGGTAACCGAGGCCATGGCAGGGCTCAAAGGGCGCGTCGCCGATACCGGCGAGGTCGTTAAGGTCATTAAGAAGGTGGCGACGCAGACAGGCCTCCTTGCCATGAACGCGTCGATAGAGGCGGCCCATGCGGGCGACGCGGGCGGCGGCTTTGCGGTGGTGGCAGCGGAGATACGAAAGCTCGCCGACGAGACGGCCAAGAACGCCAAGATAATAGCCGAAACGCTCGGCTCCGTTACCGCCTCGATAGGGCAGGCTGCCGGCACCAACGAAGAGGCGGCGATAGCCTACGAGCGGGTGCGCGTAGAAGTAAAGAACGTAGCGGGGGCCATAAGCGAGATCGCGCAGGGCGTGTCCGAACTCTCTTCGGGCACTGACGAGATAAACAAGGGCACCACGCAATCGGTGCAAGCCACGCAGGCGGTGAAGGAAGCGGTAGTATCGGTCAATGACAGGGTGAGCGAAGTGGAGCAGGGGCTGCGCTCCCAGGAACGGGCCGCTGCGGCCATCGCCGGCTCAATCAAGGATATGACCGAGCGCCTGCAAAGCCTCGCGGACGAGGCGGCTAAGGTACAAGAGGCAGGCCTTATAAACCAGCATACCCTTGCCGGCCTAGGCAGAAAGCTTGAAGGCATAAACGCAGGCGGAACTCCCGAAGGCAGGCCTGGCGCGGCGACGGATGGCGCAGGAGAGACGGGGGTAACCATAAAGACGGCGCCCACTAGCCTGTAACAAGCGCTGGGTAAAAAACGGCGGCACCGACCTGGCGCCGCCGCTTTTATTTAGAAGGGCTCGAAATTATTGATGTCGAAATAGTAGCGCTCCATTTGTTCCTGCATGAGCAGGAGGTCCTCGTAGTGCTGCTTTTCCCAATCGGCAAGGGTGTTGAGAAGCTTTTTTAGCTCAGGCGCCTGGGCCCTGCCCGCCCAGTCGCGGTACAGGCGCATGGCGTCCGCTTCCAGGTGCAGAGCGGCCGCTACCGCCGCGCTGAGCTGACGCGACGAAGCGAGCTGCTTGATGAAAGCTTCTCCTATTATTGCGGATTTCCAAGCTCCCTGCAGCTCCGCGGCCGCGTTGCGCTCGGGGTTCAGGTTTATGGTCTTGGTCTTGTAGTACTCCAGCAGGTAGTTAAAGTGCTGCTTCTCGGTGGCGGCCCGTTCCTCGAAGAACTGCTTCACCTCGCCCGTGGCGCTCTTGGCCGCGTTCTCGTACACGGTCACGGAATCGAGTTCGCCCTTCATGCCGGCTTTTATGCCGGCTAATACTTCATTATCGAGCATGGGCCTCTCCTTACATGTTCTTCCAGAATTTATAGTAGTTGCGTTCCACGTCCTCAACGGACAAGAGCGGGTAGAACTTGGCGTTCCCGTGGGAGGCGAACATAAAGCCGTGGCGAAGGAATTTGTAGGATATGCGATCCACGGGGCAATCGAGCGACAGGCCTTTTACGTTCTTGCCAGGCTTGGAACGCACTTCTAGGATGGCCTCGCGCAGGCGCGCCGGGTGTATGCCCGGCACGAAACAGCGTATGAAGGGATTCTCCTGGAACTCTTTTAGGAAGTCGTCCACGTTGAACTCAAGCTGCGCGTAGAACATTTTCGGCGCGCCTTTTGGCATGTCCGGATCGGTAATGTAGTCGGCATACTGAAGGAAGTTATACTTGGTTAGCACCATCATCTTGATGGGGTTTATTTCCAGTATGATGCGCATCTCGTCCCCGCGCATCTTCGGGTCATAGTCGGCGGCCTTGAGATTCACGTAATCGCCCAGCGAGTTGCAGTAGTATAGGTCGCCTAAGGCGCTGAAATCCACGTGCTCCATGGTGCGGTAGCTGGAAATGAACTTAGTGGCCTTGGGCCTGCCGTCCTCATGGGCTTTCAGTTCCTCATAGGCCTTGTCTATGTGGAAATAGGGATGGCGAAAATCAGGATCCAGCTCTACGAATATAAGCCTGCCCTCGAAATATCGGGTGGAGCCTTGGGTATAATGCTTGGCGAAGCGCTCGGGATCGAGCTGGCTCGCTATGAGCGCGTGGTTAGGATGGACCACCATGTACAGATGCTTGTCTTCATTCATATCTTACCCCCAGTAGGTTTTAAGCATAGGAGCGATCACGAGCGATATGATCGCCATCAGCTTAATAAGTATATTGATGGCCGGGCCCGCGGTGTCCTTGAACGGGTCTCCCACGGTATCGCCGACCACAGCCGCCTTATGCGCGTCCGAGCCCTTGCCAAAGGCCCTGCCCTCTATAAGCTTCTTGGCATTATCCCAAGCGCCTCCCGTGTTGGACATGAATATCGCGAGCAGTACGCCCGTTACCGTTACGCCGGCAAGCAGACCCGCGAGCATCTCTATGCCGCCTAGGAAGCCTACCAGCAGCGGCGTAAGCGCGGCAATAGCCCCCGGAAGTATCATTTTCTTCAGGGCTGCCTTCGTGGAAATATCCACGCAAGCGCGATAGTCGGGTGTCTCGGTTTCTAAAAGGATGCCCGGCCTCTCCCTGAACTGGCGCCGCACCTCCTCTATCATGGCGAAGGCCGATACGCCTATGGCGTCCATGGCAAGAGAGGAGAAGAGGAAGGGCACCATAGCGCCTAAGAAGAGGCCCACGAGCACCTGTGGGTCGGTTACGCTGAAGCTAAGGCCCGCGCCGCTTACGGCGGCCTGGGTAAAGGCGCTGAATAGGATGATAGAGGTGAGCGCAGCCGAGCCTATGGCAAAGCCTTTGCCTATGGCTGCGGTGGTGTTGCCTACCGCGTCGAGCTTATCGGTGATCTCGCGCACGCCGGGCTCCATGGCCGACATGACCGCCAGCCCGCCCGCGTTGTCGGCTATAGGCCCGTAGGCGTCCACCGATAGCTCTATGCCCAGGGTAAGCAGCATGCCCAGGGCAGCCATGCCTACGCCGTACAGGCCGCCCAAGGCATGGGCGCCCAGTATGGCGGCGCTTATGACGAGCACCGGAGGCAGGGTGGACAGCATGCCCACGCCCATGCCGGTGATGATAGTCGTCGCCGGACCCGTGTCGCAGGCCTTGGCTATCTTGAGCACCGGCGGCGTGTTCGTGCCGGTGAAGAATTCGGTCAGTATGCCTATGGCGCTGCCGGCCACTAAGCCGAAGGCGGAGGCCAGCGCTATATTGACGGCGTTACGGCTGCCGTCGAATACGCCGCCGCCCATGACCAGCGCCGCCACAGGGTACATGAGCAGAGCGGCTATGCCGGCGGCTCCGAAGGTGCCTCTATTGAGGGCCGCCTGGGGCGAGCGTCCTTTTTTTGCGCGCACGAGGAAGGTGCCCAGTATCGATGCGCCTACGCCGACCGCGGCCATGACTATAGGAAAGACGGCAAGGCGCAGCCGCACAGGGTCGCTGGTGTTTTGGGCGGCTATGCCCAGTACCACGCAGCCTACGATGGAGCCCACATACGACTCGAAGAGGTCGGCGCCCATGCCGGCCACGTCGCCAACATTGTCGCCCACGTTATCGGCTATGACGGCCGGGTTGCGCGGGTCGTCTTCGGGTATGCCCGCTTCTACCTTGCCCACGAGGTCCGCGCCTACGTCGGCCGCCTTGGTGAAGATACCGCCGCCTACGCGCGCGAACAGCGCTATGGTAGACGCTCCGAGGCTGAAGCCCGAAAGTATTGGGAATACGGTGCTTGAAAGAGAGCCTACGCTTTCGCCGAAGAGGCTTATGGCTATGCCGAGGACCAAGGCTATGCCGAGGAGCGCGAGCCCAACCACCGTCATGCCCATCACTGAACCGCCTGCGAAGGCTACCTTGAGCGCTGCGTCTATGCCGAGGGTGGCCCGCATAGCCGTGCGGGAGTTTGCCGCGGTGGCTACCCGCATGCCGAAGAAGCCGGCGGCCGCCGAGCAGAGCGCTCCTAAAACGAAGGACAGGGCTTGCAGGCGCAGCGCGCCGCCGTTCGCCAGCGCGAGGAAGGCCGCGGTAAGCAGCACGAAGGGCACGAGTACGGTATACTCCCGGCTCAAGAAGGCCTGGGCTCCTTCGGCTATATAACCGGATATGCGCCTCAGCGGTTCAAGCTCAACGGGTATGGCATATATCCATCGGGTTTTAGCGATGGCGTAAAGCAGGGCTAGGAGCCCTCCTACGATAGCGGCGACGATGGCAAAACTGACCGTCATGCTTCCTCCTCTTTGCAGAGAGTATAAACCCCGGATGCGCGCGACACAAAGGAAAATCGCCTAGCCTGCGCTCAGCACTGGCTTTGGCGTAAAAATCGGCCGATACTCTAAACGATGGGCCCGGCGCGTTTTTCGTGCGCTATTTCGAAGCTACGGCGGTGATTATGAAACGATCGGCGGCTTGGTTTTTTGTCCTTATCCTGCTCTCGGCTATCTGCGCGGGAGGGGTATACCTACTTAAGGATCATGCCGCGCTGGGCTATCCTTCCGTCGATTTTGCCCTGCGCTTTCCCCGCGCCGCCTTTCTGCTGCCAGGCGGCGACTTCCTCGTGGCGGAGGACGGGGGCAGGCTGGTACGCTTAAGCCCGGACGGCATCGTACGGTGGACCGCTGGCCGGGATGGGCTCATAGGCGATGTACTGGCCGTGGACGTGGATCAGAAGGGCTCTATTTATGTACTAGACCGCCTCGAGCGGCCTAGCATGGACGCTTCCGGCGATCGGGTACCGCGCTTTGAGCGCATCGTGCGGCTGAGCCCTGAAGGCAAGCCGGCCGGCGTGCTCGTACAGAAGCGCTTCTTGGGTAAGGGAGGCTTTACCAAGGGCGCCTTGCGCGCTTACGGCGATACTCTGTGGTACCTCTTCGCCAGCGACGACAATTTCGTCTCTCTTGCCCGGGTAAGCGTTGCCGAGGGCAGGGAACGCATCGTTATAAAGACCGATTGGTCATTGGAATCTGCGTCCATCGCTCCTGGCGGCCCCGACGGATCCGTGGCCATAGCCACCGGCGGCGGTATCGTACGCTACGCTCAAGGCCGATTTGAGCTCCTAAGCGAGTACCTCGACGATTTTCCCTATCCCAGCGAACTGCGTTACCTTGAAGACGGCAGTCTCATGGTGGCGGACGCCTATATAGCTGGCCTGTTCACGGTAGCGCCCGATGGCGGCATTAAAAAAGTTTTAGAGCCGGCGGCCCTTGCCGCGTTTGGAAACGGGGCGGGCTTTCCCATCGTCGATACCTTCTCTCTGTACGAAGGCACCCTAGTATTCGTGGAGCAGGCTTCGTCTACCGTGCTTAGCTACAATCCGGCCAACGGGGCCTTTAGGACCCTGCCGGCTCCCCGCGCCGATCCGGAACGCGTGCGGCTCGCCATGCTCGCGTGGTACGCCGCCGTAGGAGCACTCGCGTTCGCGGCGGCCGCCCTTGCCCTGCTTCTATCCATGGTCGTGCGCGCGGCGCCGGCCTTCATCGCCCTGCTCATTGGCGCCCTGCCCGGCCTTCTGGCGCTCGGAGCGCTGCTTGGCTACTTTTCTTACCATGACGCGCAGGCCGAGGCCGCCTCCCGCGACGCGAAGCTGCTTGAAGGCCTGCGCAACGGCGTCGAGCTGGCCGCCGCGAATTTCGATACGGCTCTGCTGCCCGCTTCCTTGCGGCCAGGAACGTTAAGCGCGGATGCGCGGGGCCGGCTTTCCGCCTACCTAGCGGGCTTAGCCCGTTCGCCGGGCCTGCCCGAAGGCTCCTTCGCCGCGCTCTACGGCCTGGGCTCGGGAACGCTGCGCTTTATAAGCGACGAGGCCGGGCAGCCGCGCGTCGGCCTGCCGCAGCGCTACGCCCTGCCCTCGTACCGGTCCTTGTTTGAGGGGGGCTCGAGCGGCTACGGCATAGTGGAAGACCCGCAGGGGCGTTGGCTCGCCGCGGCCGCCTCTATCGAGAAGCAGGGCTCGGTTGCCGCCCTGCTCGAATTTTCCCTGAGCCCGACGCCGCGCTCTTTATTCAGGCGTCCTGCCTTCAGCGTCACGCGCTTGCTGCTGGCTCTACCGGGCCTAGCGCTTTTGCTCGTCTGTCCCTGGCTTTTTGTACAGGCGGGCAGGCGCTCCAAAGAAAAGCGGGCGGACTTAAGAGCCAGGCTGGAGGCCGAGGCTGAGGCGGACGGAAACGCCGATGATAGCGGGGGCGATACCGGCGAGCTTGATCCTCAGGCAGGAGCGGATGGAAGCCTGGATGGCGGCCCGGACGATGGCAAGCACGGGATGAAACGCGCGCGCAGGCAGGCGGCGGCCGCGCGGAGCACGACCAGCGTAAGCGTACGCGACGCGCACAGGCGGGCGGCCGCTGCGCTCAATGCCGGCCGGCCTGAGCTTGCCTCGCGCATACTGGAAGCGCTTATCGTCCAGCGGCCCAAGGATGCCCAGGCTTTCAACAACCTGGGTATAGCATACAAACGCATGGGCAGCCTAGCCAAGGCCCTGTCCTGCCTGGAACGGGCGGCTACGCTTGACCCCACGAACGGATCGACGCGGGCTAATCTTGAGAAGATACGGAGCCTCCTGCCCTAGGGGCTATCCACGCGCGGCTCTATGCGGCACACTTAAAGCCTCATGATAGATTTGCATACGCATTCTACCGCAAGCGACGGCGTATTCAGCCCGAGCGCGCTGGTGGAAAAAGCCGCTGCCGAAGGCTTAAGCGCCTTAGCCCTTACCGATCACGATAGCCTCGACGGCCTGGACGAAGCGGCGGAAGCGGCAAAAAGCCTGGGTCTTCGCTTCGTGCCCGGCATAGAAATTGAGATAGCCTTCGCGCCCGGAGAATTCCATCTCCTTGGCCTTGATTTCGGCCGCATCCAGCAAGAGCTCGTCGACGCCGCCAAGGAGCTGGCCTTATCCCGCGACGAGCGCAACCGCTCGGTATTCGACAAGTTGGGCGAGTTGGGACTGGATCTTGACTATGACGCGTTCAAGCGGGAGCAGGGCACGGGCATGATAGGCCGACCCCATATAGCCGATTACCTGGTGCGTAAGGGCATAGTAAAGACTAAGCAGGACGCCTTCGACCGCTACCTGGCCAAGGGCCGGCCTTTTTTCGTGCAGAAGGCCTGCCTGCAGCTCGAGCGAGCCGTCGCTTTGATAAAAGACTCAGGAGGGCTCGCCATCGTGGCGCATCCCCTGTCGCTGTTCGTAAGCTGGACGCGCATGCGCGTACTTATGGGGGAGTGGAAGGAGCTGGGGCTCGATGGCATAGAGGCCTGGCATCCCACCGCCCGCGTCGTGGACTGTGAGCGGCTCGAAGCCTTGGGGCGCGAGTTTGGCTTCAGGATAAGCGCTGGCAGCGATTACCATGGCCCGAGCAGGCCTGACCGGCGCTTAGGCCGCACGGCCGGAGCCCGGCCCATCGACGATGGCTACCTGGCGGCATTGGAACGTTAGGATGGCCTGATTAGCCCATGCGGCAGCCGGAGCAGCCTAAGACATGCACGTGCCTGCGCTGCGGGTTTTCAAAGTACCGGGCTATAAGATAGCCCTCTTTGGGCACTACTTTTTCGCATACCGGGCAAATGCGGCGGTACTCGGTGTTGTACGGCCAGCAGTATGGGCAGCCGTATACGTGCATGATGCGGTCTACGCCTTTCTGGGAGTAGAGCTTGGACTTTACCAGCATGCCAGGGGCAAGCTTCTCCCCGCATACGGGGCAGCTGCGTACGCCCACGCCTTTTTCGCGAACCGTACCCTCATTGTCTTTTACCAATCGAGGCGATTGCCGTTCTTTGCGTACGGCCGCGGGCTTGTAAAGGAGTACCCAGAAGAGCCAGAGCAGGAAAGCGCCTATTCCGGCCAGGGCGGCGGCGAACGCTAAATCTATCATGTATAAAGGGTAGCACGGGGGCCGCCGGCATGGAAAGCGTATTGACCAGGGGCGCAGGCCTGCCGATAATGGCCGTATGGCTACCCTTTATATGGTCGCGACGCCCATAGGAAACCTTGAGGACATTACCCTTCGGGCGCTACGCATACTCGGCGAGGTGGATACGGTAGCCTGCGAGGACACCCGCCATACGCTCAAGCTTCTCAATCATTTAGGCATAAAGAAGCCGCTCATAGCCTGCTATGCCTATGAAGAGGAAAAGGGCTCGGCGCGCATACTGGGCTTGTTGAACCAGGGTAGGAACGTGGCCTACTGTTCGGATGCGGGCACGCCGGGCATCAGCGACCCCGGCGTACTCGCCGCGCAGCTGGCCCGCGAGCAGGGGCACGAAGTCGTGCCCATTCCAGGCCCCAGCGCGCTTGCCGCCCTAGCTTCCGCCGCAGGCGTTTTTTTTAAGGCCGTCACCTTCGACGGCTTTCCCTCGCCCAAACCCGGACGCAGGCGAAGCCGCGTACGAGAGCTCATGGAGCGCGAAGAGGCTTTCATTATGTACGAAAGCCCCCACCGCATCGTGAAACTCCTGGCCGACATAGCGGCGGTAGACGCCGGGCGCCGGATCTGCGTGGGCAGGGAGCTTACCAAGCTGCACGAGGAATTCAGCGTAGGCGCGGCCGCCGACATAGCGGCCGATTACGAGGCCCGAAAAGAAATAAAGGGCGAGCTGGCGGTACTGGTGGCGGGCGGGCCAAAAAAGGCGCGCAAGGCCAGGGCCGAAAGCCGCCCCGGCTACCGCGATGAGGAAGAATCCGATGAGCCCTTGTAGTAATCGGGAAAAAGTCGTAAACTTATTCATGGGTAATGCCGATATTCTGCATGAGAGAAAGGCAGGAGTTGTCCGATGACTATAGACAGACTGAACCCCCTGGATCCTATCCAGACGAAGAAACCCGCCTCAGCGTCCCACATAGATAGGAGTTCAAGGAGCGATTCCGTCAATCTCTCATCGGAAGCGATCGAGAAGGCGGAGCTCTTTTCTGCTATCGAGCTTGCTAAGGCCGCCCCCGACGAGCGGGCCGACCGCATAGCTGAGCTTAAGGCGCGCATAGACGACCCTAACTATATTAACGACACCATACTATCCGCAACCGCCGATCGCATACTCGATCAGCTCCTGTAAGCGCACACTACGGCTGCACGTGACGGGCGGAAGTATACTTCCGCCCTTTTTTTAACCCCGGCAGGCGCTGGAGGACAGGTACATGGCAGATTTCCGTTATCACGTTCCCGCTGAATGCTTCGTGGGCAACGACGCTATTTTTAAGATACCGCTCATGCTCGGCGAAGGCATAGACCGCGCCGTACTCGTGGCCGATCCCGACCTTAAGGACGCTAAAAGCGCCGAGCGCTTGGTAACCGTGCTGGAAGCCAGGGGCGTAAAAATCATACTTTTTGACGATCTGGATGAGCGCCCCACCAGCGCCGCCGTAGAGTCCGCCACCGCCATGGTGCGCGGTTCCCGAGCGCCGCTTATCATAGGCTTAGGCGGCATACGGGCCATACACGCTGCCAAGGCCATAGCGGCGCTTGCCCCTGGCGACTGCGCCATAGAGCACTGGATGGACGGCGAGGCGCCCACGCGCCAGCCTTTGCCCCTCGTGCTCATACCCACGAGCTACCGGGACCCCTTCATCATGTCGGGCGGCCTTGTGCTGGGAGACGCGCGCAGCGGCCAGGCCGTTTTCCTGCAGGCCCAGAAGGGCATAGAATCGGCCATAGTGCTCGACGTGAACCTGCTCGGCGCGCCTTCCGCTAAGGCCGCCGCGGCCGCGCTCTTAGACGGCGTTATGTGCTCGCTCGAGGGCTTCATGTCATCCAAGGACAATTTCCTTGCGGACATGGCCCTGCAGGAGTCCATAGCGCTCTATATCCGCGCCTTGGATGTGCTTATGGTACGGCCCGACGACCCGCAGGCCAAGGCGGACGCTGCCCGCGCTTTCTTCCTTTCCGGCCTTGGGCTAGCCTCAAGCTCGCCGGGCTTGGGCAGCGCCGTATCCTACGCGGTAAACGCCCGTTGGAACGTACCCAAGGCCAATATGGCCGCGGTGCTCCTTCCCTATCTTTTTGAGTTTCTTACGCGCTCCAAGCTGGAAAAGGCCGCTCTGCTGGCGCCCCTATTCTGCGACATGGATCCGAACGAAGCCGCCGCCACTAAAGCGGCTCGGGCGGTCGAGGCCCTGCGCACCCGCCTCGGCGTGCTCAAGATACCATCGCGCCTAAAAGATTTTGACCTTGAGCTGGAGCGCCTCATCGAGAGCGCCGAGACGGCAAGGCGCTTCGATTTCATGAACTTCCTGCCGCGGGCCATGACGGTGGATGACGTGTTCGACTTCATCAAGACCGTGTACTGACCCGGGACTCTTTTCCGCCATGATAGCCGTCAGGAAACTCCTAAGCCTCAGCCCCAAGCACGGCGCGCGCAAGGCCGCCAATACCCTGGACTTAGCCGAGCGGGCCTACCGCGCCGGCGACTGCTCCTACGCCCCCTGGATACGCGAGTTCTGCGCCGCCTACGCCAGCGTGGAGCACCTTAGCCCCGAGCTGCGCGCCCTCATGGCCGCGTGCGCCGCACCCGCGCCTGCGCCTTCGGCGCCCGCAGGACGGCTAAGCCACGACGAGTACGCGGGCCTGGGCGAGCCCGAGCAGGGCGCCCGGCTTGCCAATCGTCTGCGCCGCGGGCTTGAGGCCTACGGCGGCGTATCTCCGGCGGATTGGGACTTTATGGAACCCCTCGGCCTGGCCCCCGGCGAGCGGACGCGCAGGGTCTTTCCCGGCGTGCGCGCCTACCTTGAGGACCTGCGCTCGCCCTTTAACGTCGGCTCCATATTCAGGACCGCCGATGCCTTTGGCGTACGTGAACTGTACCTGTCCGGCTTCGTGCCCGAGCCCAGCCACCCCCGCGCTCAGCGCAGCGCCCTTGGGGCCATAGCCATGGTGAGCTGGCGCAGGGCAGGCCTTGAAGCGCTCGAGGCCTGCAGGGCGGAAGACGGCGCGGAGGCTGTCTTCGCTTTGGAGCTGCGCGGCGAAAGCATAGACGGCTTTGACTTTCCCGAACGCGGCATAGCCGTCTTAGGCTCCGAGGAACTGGGCGTATCGCCCGAGGCCCTGGCCCTCTGCTCCCGGCGGGTAAGCATACCCATGCTGGGCGCCAAGGGCAGCCTCAACGTGGGCGTGGCCTTCGGCGTGCTCATGGACGCCTGGCGGCGCTCGCTCCTGGAGCGCGGCATAGAGCCTGAGAGCCAAGCCTAAAGCCCGATTCAAATTGACAGCTCGCGGAAACGGCCGTACAATGGCCCCATAATATAGCCTCTACAGAGGAGGGCCAGATGGCCAAGGTAGTACTCAAAGACGTCACTAAAATTTACGACGGTGACGTAAAAGCGGTTGATAAGGTGAACATTGTCATCGATGACAAGGAGTTCGTCGTGTTCGTGGGCCCATCGGGCTGCGGAAAGTCCACCACGCTGCGCATGATAGCCGGCCTGGAAGACATAAGCGGCGGCGACATACGCATCGACGACGAGCTCGTCAACGACGTGCCGCCCAAGGACAGGAATATCGCCATGGTGTTCCAGAACTACGCGCTCTATCCCCACATGAGCGTGTACGACAACATGGCCTTCGGCCTAAAGATCCGCAAGATCGACAAGGGCGAGATCGACAAGCGCGTGCGCGAAGCGGCCAGGATACTGGATATAGAGAAATACCTCGACCGCAAGCCCAAGCAGCTTTCCGGCGGACAGCGCCAGCGCGTGGCCGTAGGCCGCGCTATCGTGCGCAACCCCAAGGTGTTCCTCTTCGACGAGCCCCTATCCAACCTGGACGCCAAGCTCCGCGTGCAGATGCGCGCCGAGATCATCGAGCTGCATAACCGGCTGCAGGCCACCATGATCTACGTTACCCATGATCAGGTGGAAGCCATGACCATGGGCGATAAGATCGTCGTCATGAAGGATGGCATCGTGCAGCAGATAGGCTCTCCGCTCTATCTCTACAACCACCCCATCAACAAGTTCGTGGCCGGCTTCATAGGCAGCCCGCCTATGAATTTCGTAAAGGTCCGCGTATTGAGCGAAGGCGGCGAGCTGGTGCTCGACGAGGGTTCTTCAAGGCTCAAGCCCGACGCCGCCCACGTTGCCCTGCTTAAGCCCTACGTAGGCAAAGACATCGTGATGGGCATACGCCCCGAGGACCTTCCGTACGACGAGAAGAAGGCCGCGAACTCCATCAAGACCAAGATTACCGTCGTGGAGCCCCTGGGCGCTGAAATCCACCTCTGGGCGCAGACCGCTTCGCATCAGGTTATTTCCCGGGTGCCGCCCCACCACAATTTCCGCATAGGCGATGAGGTATCCTTTGCTCCTCTTATGAGCAAGGCGCGTTATTTCGACGGCGAAACGGAAATGTCCATACTGCCCGTGGATCTCGTAGAGGTTAAGGCTAAGTAAATAAACGCTATCGAATAAGAAATGGGCTCCGTCCTTGCGAAGGGCGGGGCCCTTGTCGTATAGTTGATCCATGGCTGATACCGTTCATGCATCGCTTGCGCCCTTCATCGATAGAATAAAGACCATCGAGCGGGTTACCGAGTCCATCTACCTCAAATTAGGAAAGCTCTTTCCCGCTATCAAGTCGGGCGTGGACCAGAGCGCGCAGCTGGCTGAAGATGCCATACGCGCCGTGCTCTTCGCGCATCGCGGCGGCGCGAGCGCGGAGCTGGCAAAGCGCAGGAGCGAGGACTTCCTTGAAGACGCCACCTTCTTTTTCGACAAGGCGTCCCAGACGGAAAGCGGCTTTCTCAACGCCATAGAGGCGAGCATAGAAAACCTGTCCCAGCTGGACGATATCATAGACCGCATACGCGCGGACTCCGAAGAGATGGAGATCGTATCGCTTAACGCCATGACGGTAGCGCTCAAGTCAGGCGCCGCGGGCAGGGCCTTTTCCGTGATTACCGATGAGCTTAAGCGTCTATCAGGACGTACCATACAACACGCCAATGACCTGTCGCGCTCCGGTTCGAGCCTCATGGAGGAGCTTGCCGCCCTGCAGTTCGCGCTCAGCGAACTGACCGAGAAACAGAACGCCTTCTTCAGCGCGGTGCGAGAAACGCTTGAGCATGGCTTTCGCGAGCTTGATGAGGCGGTGGATAGCGCCGCGAACTGGCTGCGGCTCCTGGCTTCTGAGGCTCAGCGCGTGCGCGAGCCGGTATCCGATATCATGCAGAGCGTGCAGGTGCAGGATATTATTCGCCAGTCGCTCGACCATGTGCTCCTATCGCTTGGCGCGGCCTCGGAAGACAGCTTTGGCGCGAACATCGACCGCGGCGAGGAAGAGCTGTTCTTAGGCGAGATAACGCGACTGTCGGCCGCGCTGCTCGACGATATCCACAACCAGGTGGCCATGAGCCTTTCACGCCTGCGCGGTGATTTTTCTGGCATTCAGCGCATTATCGCCGAGCTGGACGCCAAGCGCGCCGCCCCTCCGAGCTCGCGGGCCATGTGCTTCGATACTATAGACTTCGACGGCTTGTCGAGCGCCTACCTGCACGCCAAGACAGAGGCTAGTACGAGGAGCGCCCGGATCGCCGTGGGCGTGCTTAACCTGGCCGAACGCTTTAAGGCCGTCAATTCCATATTGTCGCGCTTTAGGAATATCGTTACCGCCTCGCGCATAGAGACCGCGCGCAATAAGGCGCTTTCCATCGTATCGAATACCGTGGCCGGCATGATGGATCTTACCGAGCGCCTTGCCACGGACATCAACGCCGCGGGCGAGGTAACGCGGGGCTTTTCCAAGGCTCTTACCGCAGGCGTAAGCGAGTACTTAGGCAACGCTGAAGACAGCAGGGAGCTCCTTGAGCGCGAACTCGCCCGGCTTAAGGGCGAGTTCGGCCGCATGGAGAATTCGCGCATGCGTCTTTGCGACGCGGAAGCGGGTTTCGTCCCCTTCTCCGACGATTTTAACGCGGCCATAGGCGGAGCTCAGGACGAGGCTCTGCGCATCGAAGGGCTTGCGCGGGACTTGGACGATATGCGGGGCGAATTGCAGCATAGGGCGGACTTATCCGGAGCCAGTAAGCAGGGTCTGTCGGCGGACTCTATCCATAACCATAGGCTCAAGGCCATAGTCGAGCGCTTTACTATTTTCAACCACAAGCAAGCGGCTTCTCAAATGACCGGTCTCGGCCAGGAGCTCGATAACGTAGGCGCCGAGAGCGGAGACGTTACGCTCTTTTAGGCGGTGTAGTGTTTAAACTCAAGCTGAGCCATTTTAGCCAGGAAGTCTTCACCATACATCCGGGCGAATACCACGTGAGCGCCGACGATATCATCATAGCCACGGTGCTCGGCTCCTGCGTGGCCGTAGCGCTCTACGATACGCGCCTTCGCTTGGGCGGCCTCAATCACTTCATGCTGCCCGGCGGCCTGGATGACCCGGACATAGCGCATAGCCGGAATGCCAAATACGGCATGTTCGCCATAGAACTCCTGTATAATGAAATGCTCAAGGCCGGCTCCCGCAAGCAGGATATGGTGGCCAAGCTCTTCGGCGGCGCCTCGGTACTCAATCTGCCCGGAGGGCCCACCAAGGTGCCCACGGATAATATCGAGTTCGCCCAGGCCTACCTCGAGCGCGAGCGCATACCGGTCGTTTCGAGCGACCTTGGCGGCCTGCGGCCCCGCAAGGTGTTTTTTTTCGTAAAGAGCGGCAAGGTGCTGCTCAAGCGCTTCGGCGGCCAGGCCATCGTGCTGCTTGAGCGGGAGGAAAACGCCTACCTGCGGGTGATAAAGCGTGAAGAAAGCGGGCCGGTAACCCTGTTTACCCGGCCCTAGCAGCCGTCGCGCATGCGTTTCTCGTCGTCGCCGCAGGCGACGATAAAATCGCCCTGGGGCACGTATACGCGCGAATAGGGTGGAAGCGAGGCCGTGAGCCACACGTTGCCGCCTATGACGCAGCCCTTGCCTATGACCGTATCGCCGCCGAGTATAGTGGCGCCTGAGTATATCGTAACGCCCTCCTCTATAGTGGGGTGGCGCTTTACGTTGCCCTTATGCTTCTTGACGCTCAAGGCGCCGAGGGTAACGCCCTGATACACCTTTACGCCCGAGCCTATGACGCTCGTTTCGCCTATGACCACGCCGGTGCCGTGGTCTATGAAAAAGCGCTCGGCTATGGCAGCCCCGGGGTGTATGTCGATGCCTGTCTTGCCGTGCACGTATTCGCTCATCATGCGGGGTATAAGGGGCACCTTGAGCTCCCAGAGCCTGTGGGCGAAGCGGTGCACCGTTATGGCTTCGAGCCCCGGGTAGGAGAGTATGACTTCTTCTATGGACTTGGCCGCGGGGTCGCCGTCGAAGCAGGCCTGTACGTCGGTCATGAGCACGCGCCGTATAGCCGGCATGGACTCAAAAAAGCCCTGCACCGCTTCGCGCGCCTCAAGGTGACAGGCCGCGGGGCAGCCGGACTTGCCTTCTACCCGGTAGCGGTACTCGAGGCTCTTGGCGCACTCCTCTATGAGGGCGCCGGCCGTGCGATGGGCCAGCTCGCCTATAACGTAGGGCATGGTACTGTCGTCTATGCCGTCTTCCTGCCTGTAGCCGGGAAAGGCCAGGGTCTCAAGGTCGGCCACGATGGCGTGTACGGCCTCTTTGGAGGGGAGGTTCTTGCCCGCGCGGTGGTTTATGCCGCCATCGAGGTCATAGGATGCTATGAGCGCCTCTATGGCGCCGTTGAATCGTTCCATCTCAATAGCTTAGCTACAAATTCACCTAAATGGAATGGCTTCAGCCTGAAGAAGCGCCGTATTTCCGGCAGCGAAGCGCTAAAGCCGTCTGCTCCCATCGATATGGCTTTATCCACTTCATCGAATTGATAGCTGGTAAGATCGCCGTCGGAGACGACGACAAGGCTGGCTAAGGCCTGCGAGGGAGCTTGCGCGGCGTTAGCCGCCACGTCGAAAGAGCGCAAAAGTATGGATACGCCGCTGGCTAGCATGGTCGGACTCTGCGTTAAGAAGGGCGACACGTCCGATGCCAGTATTTTTTTAAACCCTCTGGCGTATGCCACGGAGCAAGGCAGGTTGTTCACGATGCCGCCATCCACTAAGTATTCACCGCCCAGCGCCACCGGGGCAAAGACGCCGGGCACCGACATGCTCGCGCGCAGCGCTATAGCCAGCGGCCCGCTATCGAATACGCGTTCCTTGCCGCTGCATAGTTCGGTGGCCACGCAGGCGAAGGGTATGGCCAAGTCTTCGAAGCGCTGGCCTTCCAGCAGCCGCTCAAGCTCGGCCAGCACCTTAGAGCCGGAATCCATAGACCTGCCCGTAGCCAGCGCTCCCATGGCTATGCCCGCGCGCAGGAGCCTAGATAGGGCAAAGTCCGGCAGCCTGTACCCGGGGTTTTCAAGAAAATGCCTAATTTCGAACTTATGCGCGTAGCTTTCTATACGGTCGGCGCTCCAGCCGGCCGCGTAGAGCGCGCCTACGATGGCGCCCATGGACGTGCCCGCGATAAAGGAGGGCGGGGGACAGCCCAACCGTTCGAGCCCGCGCAAGAGCCCTATGTGGGCCAGGCCCCTGGCCCCGCCTCCCGATAGCACGAGAGCCCATTTCATGCGCCGGCCGCTCCGCTCTCGGCGCCCATAGCCGCGTCGCCGGGCTCGCCCTTCTTTACTTTAAACATGACAAGGAAGGCCGCCAGCATGCAGAGGCTGGCGAATACGAATATGCCGGTGTACTGGTACTCGGGAGCGGGCTTAAAGAGATTGGTGATATCGATGACCAGGCCCGTTACCGGCGGGGCTAAGATGCTCGCGCTCTGTGAGAAGGTATAGTACAGGCCGGTAAAAATGCCTATGTTCCCGAAGGTGGACAGCTGCCATAGCATAGGAAAGGAGTTCGTGATAACCGAGCCCCAGAACACGCCGTATACGAGCATCATGCCCAGGAAGAGGTAGAAGGCGCCTGAGCCGGCAAGTCCCATGGACGGCCCCGCTACGCTAAAAAGGGCGAAGATAGCGGTTATGGCGACGAGCCCTATGAGCGAGCCTCGTATGATTTTCCTGCGGCCCAGCTTATGGGCCAGGTAGCCCATGGGTATGGCCGCCAGCGCGTAGGATATGCCGGCTATGCCCTGGGGCAGCGCCATCATGCCCGAGCTGGCGCCAAGCGCGTCGCGGGCATAGAGGCCCAGGAAGGGCTTCACTCCCTCGTGAGCCATGAACCACAGGAAAATAGAGGCGAGTATATAGAAAGCGCTCTTATCCTTTTGCGCTATTACCTGCTTGATGGAATCGATGACCCGCACGCGCTTTTCCACCGCTTCCGCATCGTGCTTGCGCTCCCGCACGAAGAGGAAGAGTATGATTACGGCAAGGACGACGAAGAGGCTGGCCAGAGGGAAGGGCAGGCGATCTTTCGTAGCGCCAATGACGGGCAGCACGATGTCGATGTCCATGAAGCGCGCCAGCACCAGGGTGCCCAATATGGTTCCCAGGCCGCCCATGGTGTTGATAACGCCGTTCGCCTCCGAGCGGTATTCGCCGGGTATGGTGTCGGGCATGAGGGCCACCACCGGGCCGCGCACGCTGGTCTTAAAGATATTCAGGAAGAAGAGTATGGCTATAAGGGCGGCCAAGGAAGCGGCGGCGGCGTAGGGCACGAGGCCGAAGAAGAAGGCGGCCGCCGGCAACATGATCAGAATAAAGGGCATGCGCCTGCCTATGCGCGTCCGCGTCCTGTCGCTCCACACCGCCACGATGGGTATGAGGAAGAGCTGCAGCACATTGTCCAGGGTCATGACCAGGCCTATGAGCGACTTTGATTCTATGTACTTGCCCAGGAAGGCGGGTACGTAGGTGTCGTACAGAGGATCCATGAGCCCCATGGTGAAGAAGCCGAAGCCTATGAGGAAGGTCAGCCCCAGATAGCGTTTAAAACCCGTCGTTTCCTTTGTCATATCGTTACCTCCATGGCCCCGCGCGGCCTTATATGCATGATAGACGCGGCGCCCGTTCCCAGCGCTCCGTTCATAAAGTCTATATAGGCCCGTTCCCTGCCCAGGGGAAGGTAGGCTTGTATCGTGCCCGCGAAGCCCCCGCCATGGACGCGTACGGCTCCCTCGCTCCCTAAGAAACGCTGGGACAGCGCTATGGCGCAGGCTACGGCCTGGCTGCGCGTGGCGCCCGATGGCAGCACGTTCTGTAAGAGCCGCCAGGAGGAGTCCCCCGATTCCCGCACGAGCTTAAGGAATCCGGCAAGGTCGCCTCCGTCCAGGCTGTCCGCCATGGCGGCGGCCCTCTGGTCCTCGGCCGCGAAGTGCAGGGCGCGCAGGAAGGCGCGGTCGCCCGCCTTGGCCCGTAGCGCCGCCGCGTTATCGAGCAAGTCCGCCTCCGCTATGCCGCGGAGCACGGGCTTGCCGAAGAAACCGGCTATGGCCTTCATATCGCTCGGTATGGACGAATACTCGTCGGTAAGGTCCTCGTGGCTGTCGCCCGCGTTGACTATGGCCAGCGCGTAGCCGGCCTTATGCAGGTCAAAGCCCACGCGGCGCCAGCTGGGCTTGGCCGGGTCGTTAAAATCGATGGCGCTTATGGCTCCGAGCGCGCTGGCCATCTGGTCCATAAGCCCGCAGGGTTTGCCGAAGTACTCGTTCTCGGCCTCTTTGCCTATGATGGCCAGTTCCTCGGGGCCGCGCGAACCGCCGTTGTACAGAGCGTTCTGCAGTTGCCCTATGAGCAGCTCGAAGGCCGCGGAGCTTGAGAGGCCCGAGCCGGCGGGCACGGATGAGTCGGCCAGGGCGTAAAAGCCGCCAATCTTGCCGCCGCGCTTAACGAGGCTGGCCGCGACGCCGCGTATCAATGCTTCGGTGCGGCCGCGCTCTTCTGCCCTTGGTTGTAGGTCGTTAAGGTCCACCACGAAGGGCTTGTCCCAGCCGCGCGAGCGGAGCACGGCCTTGCCGTCATTTCGTGGAGCGGCGAAGGCCAGTATATCCATATGGACGGCCGCGCAGAGCACGCGGCCGTGGTTGTGATCGGTATGGTTGCCCCCCAGCTCGCTGCGTCCGGGGCTGGAAATGACGCGCGCAGTATCGCCGCCTTCGCCGCCGAAGAACTCCCGGGCAAGGCCTGTCCAGCGCCCTTCTTGGCGGGCCGCGGCATCCTCGCCGTAGAGCTCGCGCAGGACGCTTTTCCCGTCGCCCGAGGCTAAGAAGCGGATCAAGCTCGTCTCGTCGTACACGGATCCTCCTCGTCGCAGGCCTTGGCCGGCCGGCCCCTGCACGATAGCACGAAAAAAGGCATTTAGGAAGGCTCGTCGCGCTTTTGCCCTGGCCGGCCGGCCCGGCATTAGTTATATTGCATTTGCGCTATTAATGGAGAAAGAGGGGATCATGAAACGAAATACTAAGCGGGCGCTCGGCATAGCCGCGCTCATCGCCATAATCCTGACGGCCGCCATTGCCGCCTACCTCGCGCCGGCGGGCCTCGAGGAGAGCGCGGCCTTGGCCCTGGCCTCCGATAGCGACCTGCGGGTACTGCGGGACAAGGGCGGCATAAGCATGCTTCCCCAGGCGCAGGCCGATATAGGCTTTATCTTTTACGCGGGAGCCCGCGTGCCCCCGGCAGCCTACGCCCCTCTGCTGCGGCCCCTGGCCGAGCGGGGCATAGCCGTGTTCATTCCCCAGCTACCCTTCAATTTTGCCATCTTTGCTATTGACCGCGCGAGCTCGATCATAGATGCAAATCCGGACATTACGCGCTGGTACCTGGGCGGCCATTCGCTTGGAGGCGCTTCGGCGGCCTTTTTCGCAGGTAAATACCCCGAGACGGTAGAAGGGATAGCCTTCCTCGCCTCCTACCCCTCGGAGCAGGCCGACCTCTCCTCCTGGCAGGGCAGGGCGCTGTCCATAGCCGCCGACCGCGATGGATTGGCTACGCTTGAGAAGTTTGAGGCGGCAAGCGCCTACCTGCCCCGCGATACGGTATCGATCGTGCTTGAAGGGGCAAACCACGCGGGCTTCGGCCATTACGGGGCGCAAAAGGGCGACGGGGTTGCCACTATGCCCAAAGCCGAGCAGGAGCGCCGCAGCGCGGAAGCCCTGTACGCCTTCCTGACGGGGGATTAAAAAACAGCGCCCCGATTACGGGGCGCCGCGACCTTTTTTGTATCTCTAGCCGGCGTTGCCGGGCCGGCCGTTAAGCGGAGAGTTCCGCTATGTAGCCGGTGCGCATGCAGGTGTCGAAGAGCTCATGGGTCATGAACTCCTCGCTCACGTCGTCCCAGTCTTCGCGGTGGCGCACGATGCGGACCACGTAGCCATTCTCGCTTTCGTTGACGAGCTCGAGTATGGATGGCGCTTCGTTGGCGCTTTTGATCGCGAATGTTTTCATGCCTTCCTCCTTGGACCTTCAGGCGGCGCCGGGCATACGATGCAGCATCGATAGCCTTCGCGTACGCGCCCACTCTTATTTTCGGCGGAATCGGGCGCGGGTTGAGCCCTTTCTGGCGCTTGCCACGCCCGGCCCCCCCTGACTACAATGCGCGCAGGAAGGCCCACACATGCACGACTTATTTATCGGTTTTACCTCGCTCGGCTGGCAACAGGCTCTTATGTACGCCGTAGGGCTGGCTCTTATATGGCTGGCCGTCCATAAAGAATACGAGCCCATGCTGCTTCTGCCCATAGGCTTTGGCGCTATCCTGGTCAATTTGCCCCTCTCCGTGGTGTGGGAGCACGAAGGCAGCGCAGGCTTCCTCAAGGTGCTCTACGAGGGCGGCATAGCCAACGAGCTCTTTCCCATACTCATCTTCATAGCGGTAGGGGCCATGATAGACTTCGGCCCGCTCTTCAAGAACCCCTTCATGATCTTCTTCGGGGCTGCCGCCCAGCTGGGCATATTCGCCACCATGATCATAGCCACCCTTTTGGGCTTTGACCTGAAGGCGGCGGCGAGCATAGGCATAATTGGAGCGGCGGACGGCCCCACGGCCATATACGTGGCCAATAAATTCGCCAAGGATTACCTGGGGCCTATATCGGTGGCCGCGTATTCTTATATGGCCCTGGTGCCCCTCATTCAGCCGCCGGTGATACGCCTCCTTACCACCAAGAAGGAGCGCAGGATACACATGGCCTACCATGAGAGCGGCGTGCCTAAGTGGCTCAAGATCTTCTTTCCTATATCGGTGACGATGATATCCGGCATCGTGGCGCCCATATCGGTGCCCCTCGTAGGCTCGCTCATGTTCGGCAACCTCATACGGGAATCCGGCGTGCTNNGGCATAACCATAGGATCGAGCATGCGCGCGGACAAATTCCTTAACCTGACCACGCTCATGATCCTGGGCATGGGGCTCGTGGCCTTCGTCTTCGATACCGCCGGCGGCGTGCTCTTCGCCAAGCTCATCAACCTCTTCCTGCCCGCCGACCGCAAGATCAACCCCATGATAGGCGCCTGCGGCATATCGGCCTTTCCCATGTCCGGCCGCGTCATACAGAAAATGGCGGCCGAGGAGGAGCGCGGCAACATCATCCTGATGCACGCCATAGGCGCCAACGTATCGGGCCAGCTGGGCTCCATCATAGCCGGCGGCATGGTACTAGCCTTAGTGCCCCTCTTCGCCAAATAAGGAGCAACGCATGGAAAGCACGATAGAAAGCCTTAGGCAGGCGGGCGATACGGCCCAGGCAATGGCCGTAAGCCTTGGCGGCCTTATTGGGGTGTTCGCCACCCTTACCGTATTCTTTCTGATTATCTGGCTGGCCGATAAGCTGGGCGGTACAAAGGAGGCTTAGGCGGTTGTGCTTGAGCCGCGTAGGGTCGGCAAGGTAACTAAGCGGCCTACCGGCTCGGCCATAGCCGGGAGCTGTGCGAACATGGCGATGATACGCGCTGTAAAGGGCGCGCGCATCAAAGGCTTTATCCGCCGCCTACGGGGAACGCGATGGAAAAGCGCGCCCCCCCTGGCTCATCGCTAATGGCGAAGGAGCCATGGACTTGCTCCGCGAGGGCCTTCACGAGGCCCAGGCCCATCCCGCCGCCTTCGTGCGCGGGCTTTAGCGGCGAGGCCAGGCCTACGCCGTCGTCCCTGATTTCGAGAGTAGCCACGCCGGCTGAAGCGCGGAGCGAAAGGCTTATCGTTCCCTTTCGCTTGCCCGGGAAGGCGTACTTCACGGCGTTGGTGACGAGTTCGTTGACGATAAGGCCGATGGGCGCCGCGTCCTTGGCCGGAATATACAGGGTTTCAAGCTCGGCTTTCAGGCTTAGGTTCTCGGCGAGCGCGACTATCGGGGCCGCGACGTGGACGCAGTAGTCGTCGAGCTTGATCGCGTCGAAGCTGTCGGAAGAGTAGAGTAGGCTATAGAGTTCGGAAATCGAGCGCACGCGGGAGTTGAGGCTATCGAGCGCGTTCCGTGCCGCGTCGGAGGAATCCTGCGTGGCGGCCAGTTGGATCATCGCCCCTATCATGCTAAAGCTGTTCTTGGCTCTATGCTGCAGCTCGTGAAGCAAGCGTTCGTTCGCCTGCAGCGTATCGCGCAAGGCGGCCTCCGCGCGGCCTCTCTCCGCCAGTTCCCATTCCAGCTTGGCATTGGACTCGGTGAGCTCGGCCGTTCGCGCCGCTATACGTTCCTCAAGTAGGTCGTGGCTGCGGCGCAAGGCCGCGGACATAGCGTTGAAGGCCTTCACCATTTCGCCGAGTTCCCGCCCTCTAGGGAGCGTAAGGCTTTCGCCGAGCTGGCTCTCGTCGGTCGATATGAGAAGAGCCTTGGCGCGGATGGCCTCAAGGGGCTTAAAGAACATCTTATTCGAGAGTACGCCCTGAATGAACAGCAACAGGGCAAGGACGCCAAATATCGCGCCGGATCCTAGGGTCGCGAAGAGCTTAGCCTTCGCGTAGGACTCAGTAAGCGGTATACGGATGGATATGGCCGAAATGGTCGAACCGAGCTCCGGTGCGCGATGGAAGCCACGCTCGGCCCCATAGGCCGCGAGGAGGTCTTCCGGAGCCGCGTACGGCTCGCCATGGCAACGGAGGCACGATTCCTCTAGTACTTCGCCGCGGCGTAAATAGACGAAATACGATTCGTCGCCTTCCTTCACTACGCTTGAGCGCGTAACGAGTTTGGGATCCGCGTTGAGATCCTGGATGAATGCGCGCTCAAGCTCATTCGCCTCATTCCCGGGGTTGCGCGCGTCTATCACGGCGTCTTTGTAGTAGTAGCCGATGGGGCTAAAGGTATGGAAGTACTCCCCGATACGCCTTACCGCGTACGAGGATGACATCCAGCTTGGCTCGAAATAGCCTTCAGGCCGCGTTGCGTCCGTCAGTTCGAAAAGCTGGGGCTTTAAATCTTTCGTGTAGAAGGTATGTATAGCCAGGGCCTGATCCATGAGTATCCTGGCCTTGGACTCAGCCTCTATGGTCGCCTGGTTCCTCATCGTGAAGCTGATGGCGATGGCCAAGAATACCGCCGTGATTAAGAACACCGCGCCGAGCGACCATAAGAGCAGTACGCGGCTGGTTCTCGCTTGTATACAGCGCGCTTGCATGGGGCTTGCCCTTCCTGCCGAGTTAAAATGAAATATAACGATTAATATGATTTAAACTATAGGTTAGGTTTCGTGTCTTGTCAAAGCGCAACGGCGCATGAGGCGAGCGCCCGCTGTACGCGCGTTCTTAGCTTGAGCCCATAGTGGGGCGGGGAGCGTTTCGCCCTAGAGGGCTTTGGCGCGGCCCCGCGAGATTCTCGCCTTGACGGCGATACTCCCCCGCTCTACACTCGATTCGTAGCTACGCCCGCGGCCACAAGGAGGCTTCCATGCTCGTCCACGAACTCATGACCAAGAATCCCCTGACTACCTCAGCCGATACGC
This sequence comes from Spirochaetaceae bacterium UBA5200, assembly GCA_002412825.1. GTDB lineage: Bacteria > Spirochaetota > Spirochaetia > Treponematales > UBA12059 > UBA5200. The sequence continues at coordinate 43,531 of DHVU01000019.1, read as the reverse complement.
CGGTATCCGACGCCCTGTCGCTCATGCGCCAGAAAAAGGTACGCCGCCTGCCCGTGCTGGACAAGGCCGGAAAGCTGGTGGGCATAGTGTCAGACCAGGATCTGTTGTACGCGTCCCCTTCCCCGGCCACCTCACTGAGCGTATTCGAGATCAATACCCTTATGGCTAAGATCACCGTGGCCCATGTCATGACCAAGAAGGTCCTGACCATTACGGAGGACCTCCCCGTGGAGGAAGCCGGCCGCATCATGGCGGACAGAAAGATAGGCGGCCTTCCCGTCATGAAGGGCGGCAAGCTCGTGGGCATCGTTACCGAGACCGACCTGTTCCGCGCCCTGCTGCAGCTCTTAGGCGGCCGCAGGTCCGGGGTGCGCGTTACGGTGCAGATTCCCGGCGCCAAGGGCACCTTTACTAAAATCACCGGCATCATATCCGCTGCGGGCGGCGACATCGTCGGCCTCGGGGTAAGCGAAGCCCAGGGCATACCCGGAGACTACTGGCATATGACCCTGAAGGTTCAGGACCTGAGCAAGAAAGCCGTTTCCGCCGCCTTCTCCAAGGCCGGCATCGAGGTCGTGGACATACGGGAAACCAAGGAGTAGCGCAGCGCGTTCTGCGTAAGCCGCTAACTATGATACGGCTGCTCGCTTCGCTTTCGCTTACAATCTTTGTCGCGGCCTCTTGCACAGGCGGCGCCGCGCCTTCAGCGCTCAATAGCCCGGAGAGGGCTAGCCCGACGCCCCTGCGCGTAGCCCACCGCGGCGGCGCCGCTTTAGCCCCTGAGAACACCCTCGCGGCCTTCCGTTCCGGCATCGCGCAGGGCGCGGACGCGCTGGAACTCGATATTCACCTGAGCCAGGACGGCCGCCTCATCGTCATGCACGACCCTTCCGTGGACCGTACCACCGACGGCGCAGGCTTTATCGCCGACTTGAGCCTTGCGGAGCTTAAGGCGCTGGACGCGGGCGCGCGCTTCAAGGGACCTGCCCAGGTCCGGCAGGAAATCCCTACGCTTGAGGAGGTACTGGCTTTGCTCGCAGCGGCCGGCAACGAGCGCATCGGGCTCCAGGTGGAAATAAAACCGCGCGCCGACGGCTCACGCTACGCTGGCATAGAGGAAGCCCTGGTGCTCGCGCTGCGCGCATGGCGCCTCGTCGACAGGACCGCCGTCATTTCCTTTGATTTTCCGAGTCTACAGGCCGTGAAGCGGCTCGAGCCGGGCCTACGCGTTTACGCTTTGGCCGGCAAGGAATTTTTCAAGTCCGCCGCCGCGATAACGCCCGACCAGGTAGCCCGTAGCCTCGCTAATTTCGGCGTGGACGGCGTAGGCGTTCGCGAGCAAAACCTGGACCGCGGCCTCTACGAGGCGCTGCGCCGCGCAGGCCTGGTCATCGGCGCGTGGACCGTGGACGAACCTACACGCATGCGCCAGCTCGCGGCGCTCGGGCTCGATTTCATCACGTCCAACCGCCCTGACCTGCTCAAGCGGGTTTTTCCGTAGCTTCGTACGAGACCGAGGAGACCCGCACAATATGGAGCGATAGCGGCTTTCGGCATGGCGTGAGGTAGGGCTCTTGCGCCTTAGCCGTGGGCCTGCGGCATGCCGTGGCTTAGCGCCTTATGGCAAACGCCCTTGCCGTTTAGGTAGGGAGATTTGGCTAAGAGCCAGGCTCGCGCAAGCGGGCGGACGAGGGCAATGAAAGGACGGAGAAAGCGCGTTTCCTTGCGCACTTCATCGTAATAGTCTTCGATGCCCGTGCGTTGATAGTGCAGGATGCGCTCTGATACCTCGCTATCCAGGTAGGCGCAGTGATAGCCCCGCCGAGAGAAAGCCTCTTCTCGCAGAAAGGAGGACGAGCCCAAGCCGAACAGCCCGAGCATGCGCCGCAGATATTCCCTGAAGGTCGTGCGGCACGAAGGGCCGCCGGCGATATTGAGTATCCTGTAGCGTGCCTCGTCGCTCCAAAGGGCGTTGACGAGAGCCAGCCCGGTATCACGCGTATGGCATAGCTCCACATGCGTTGCCAGGGGCATGCGGAACATGAGCGGGTCGAGCCGCAGCTTCTTGCGCCATACAATATAGGATAGGCGGCAAATGACCCATTCTATGCCGCTCGAGCGGACAAGATCTTCACAGCGAACCTTCTGCTTGGCGTAGGGGTCATCCTCGCAGGGGGCCGGTTCGTCATCGGCGCTTATATGATAATCCGCCACCCTGTCGCCGTATATCGCAACGGAGGACGAGAACACGAGCCGGGCCCCCGGCGCCCGCGCCTTGATCGCCGCCACTACCGAGGCCGTGCCTCCCTCGTTCACGCGGCGCGCCTCTTCGGGATCACGGTCGGCGGCAGGAGGTATGATCGCCGCCAGATGGATGACGCCGGTAGCCCCCGATATCGCGGCCTCTAGGGCCGAGGGATCGGTAACCGAGCCCCAGACTACGCGTAGCCAGGCTCCCGCTTGCCGGGCATAGGCCCTGTTTGCCCGCGATGGGCGTTCGAATGCGATGACCTCGATTTCTTTTTTGGCGCGTTGTTCCGCGAGCGCGGAGAGGACGCTTCTACCGACATTGCCAAAGGCTCCCGTAACGACGATACGATCCATACTGCCGCTCCCATGCATCATGGCTCACTTATGGCGAGCCTTAAATGAATGAACAATCATTCAAGTAATATCGCAGTAAAGGCAAAAAATCAAGCCTTTTCAGGAACGGTCTCTACGGAATTTTTTTCAGGATTACCGGCACCGCCGCGCAATGACAAGAGTACACCGGCTCATCCTTGAAGACGCAGGCTTGGGCCTAGAGAATGCGGCTATTAAGGTCATGATGCGCTTAAATCCAGATAAGCCTCTTGATCATGGAAGTCTCCAAAGTGGATAGTACTGCATCATGACCGATATCCTTGTAGTTCTGAGCCTGGTTGGCATAGCGGTGGGGCGTTTTCCCGCAGTCCGGATGAACCGATCCACCATCGCCCTGGTCGGCGCTACCCTCATAGTCCTTACCGGATGCATAAGCCTTGAACAAGCCTATGCGGCGGTTGACCTCAATACAATAGTGCTCCTGTTTGCCATGATGGTGTTCAATGCCAACCTCCGCATGGCAGGGTTCTTCCAGTTGGTAGGGCATACCCTGAGGCGCTCAGCCAGGTCGCCGGCGGTACTGCTGGCCCTGTTGATTGCCTTTTCCAGCGTGCTTTCCGCATTATTCATCAATGATACCTTGGTGATGATGCTTACGCCCATAGTCCTCGACGTTGCCCTTGCCACGGGAATAAACCCCGTCCCTTATTTGATAGGTTTGGCCGTCAGCGCAAATGTCGGATCTATGGCAACCATAATCGGGAATCCGCAGAATATACTGATCGGCGCAAGTTCAGGCTTGTCCTTTGGCGATTTTTCCCTGGCCTTGGCTCCTCCGGCATTGATTATATTATTGCTTGCCTATCTACTGATTCTACTGGTCTTTCCCCGGGAGTTTAGGAATATCCGCTTTCCGCTCGTAGCGCCTGGCAAGGTTTTCATCTACAAGCCCCTGCTCCTCAAATCCCTGGCGTCCTTCCTGTTCATGGCCGCAGCTTTGATCGCCGGGCTACCAGTCAGCCTTGCCGGCCTTTCGGGTGCCGCCCTGCTGTTGATTACCCGCAGGATCAAGCCGGAGCGAGTGTTCGCGGATGTGGACTGGTCCCTGCTGGTACTCTTCCCGAGCCTGTTCGTGATTACCCGGGCTGCCCAGGATTCATGGCTGTTCGGACATTTTTACGCCTGGGCAGTGGAGGCTATGAGCAACAGCATACCGGTGCTGGCCCTGCTGTCGGCGTCCATGAGCCAGCTGATATCCAACGTGCCAACGGTAATGCTGCTGCGGCCTCTGGTGCCGGGGATGCCTGACCCTCGGCTGGGCTGGCTGGCGCTTTCCTCGGCTACGACCCTGGCGGGGAACCTTACCTTGTTAGGCAGCGTCGCCAACCTGATAGTCGCTGAACTTGCCGCAAGAAGAAAGGTACAGCTTGGTTTTTCCCAATACCTGAAGGTAGGATTCCCGCTTACCGTTCTGGGTATCGTGCTGACGACGTTCTGGCTGATATTCGTCGCTATCTGAGGAAGCCCGGTTCCTATGGCAGGGGCTACGCACGGCCGGGGATACCCCGGACCTTAGGATGCTCAAAATTTCGCGTCGTATGCATTGCTCAGGTCCTACTCAGAAACAACCGCCGCTTGGTTCAAGAACTATAACTGGCGCGGAAACGATTGTTGCTGTAAACTATTTGCAAAGGTAGTGTTTGCGCCTTACGGATTTTACTATTTCCTAATGTTCTTTGACAGCTAGAGGCCGGCTCTATCCTAAAACCGCCCGTTTTTCTAATTTTACCCCATGTTTTAGGCCTGTATTACTTCAACGCCCGCTGGTATGATGTCGCGCCGCTTTCAGCGGCGCATTTAACCTTTCCATACATCAGGACTCCGAAGGAGTCCCTGACCTAGAACTAGGCAGATTCTAAACGGCCAGTTGTCAATCACAATATCATGTGTTATACTTGTTATACAGGAGGGTGGCTGGCATGCTTGCTGTGCGTCTTGATTTGGATACAGAACAGCGCCTCGCCCATCTTGCCAAGCAGACTGGACGGAGCAAGAGTTACTATGTAAAGCGGGCTATTGAGGATTTTCTCGAGGAAAGAGAAGACTATCTCTTGGCGCTCTCAGTCCTTGAACGCAACGAGCCTCGGATCTCTTTGGCAGACGTGAGAAAAGAACTTGGCCTGGAGCGTTGAACTGACGGTGACTGCCCGAAAGCAACTTCGGAAGCTCGATAGAACTTGGCAGAGCAATATCCTCGACTACCTGGAAGATGAAGTCGCTCCGCTGGCAAACCCGCGAGAAAAAGGAAAAGCGCTTGTTGGTGACAAGAAGGGGTTGTGGCGTTTTCGGGTAGGGGATTACAGAGTCCTTTGTCAAATCCTTGATCAGGAATTGGTCATCGTGGCCGTTACGATCGGTCATCGGAAGGATGTGTACGAGGAATAGGTATTGCTCTAGACTGGGTGGCTTATCCCACCTAGAGAGGAGCGCTTATGAACGCGGTAAAGGAATACGATGCCAGGATCGATCTTAAGAAACGAGTGACAATTAGGGGCGCTCATTATGACCACTACCATGTCACCGAATTTGCCGATGGCAGGATAGTGCTCGAACCTCGGGAGCTCGTCGTACCGTTCGAGCTCTCCAAGCGTAGCTTAACGATGATGGACGCCTCTATGGTGAACTTCAAGGATGGCAAGGTTTCTACGCCTGTGGATCTGTCCGCTTTAGCGGATATGGAATAGCTCCGTCACATGTACGTCATCCGCCTCGGAATCCCTGAACAATATTCCCGGAACCGGCCGGCTCTACTGGTTGTACGGGCCTGGTAGGCAAGAAATCACCGTCATCGGACTTGAGCCTCACCCGGAGGACAAGAAGAAGGATGGGTACGCCAAAGTGCGTTTGTCGTCAGTTGGTTCTGCGTATCAGGCCATTAAAATATATTGCAGTATAACACTTGAAAGATGCTCAATTATGGAGCACTATTTATTTAGCCCTGTTGAACCGAAGTCCAACGCCGTGCGTCGGATATTTATGTAGGTTCGATGGGGTTGTTTTTTGCCCTTTTGGTCTTCTTTTTTTTATCCCAAATCAAATTCAACATCTTTCGGCTTAAATGCCCATGCTGCTCTTGTTTCCTCGTAGAGTGATCGGTGAATATACATTGTATAAGCAAAGACAATAAGGTAGCTATCTTGCGAGTAGAGACTGGTTTTTAATTATGCTTGTTTGAATAGTTGATGAGTGCTATCATTAATGCTATTATAGGAGTAGGAGCTAATGCCGAAGTATGATAGAGACCAGGCTATCGCGTTACTTGAGCGTGGTGTCGTCAAATTTGAAGTGCTCCAGCGAATTTGTGATACGTTTTTTGAGTACAAAAGAACATCAGGTAGCCATAGATTCTATCTGTCAGGTATACCTGAGGAGCCTGTGAATATCCAACCGATGCCAAGCGGGGATGCTAAACCCTATCAGCAACGGCAGGTTGCAAAGCTCCTTCGTCGTCAGAAGGGGGAATGAGAGCTATGAATCACATTGAAGAGTATCAGTACAAGGTGGCATATTCAGCCGAAGATCAGTCCTATGTCGCTACGGTATCAGAGTTCCCTTACCTTAGCGCTGATGGCTCCACCATGGTGGAAGCTCTGGAGGAACTCAAGGCGGTTGTTACGACCTCGGTTGAAATACTGATTTCTGAAGACAAAGATATACCCATGCCGTTCTCCCAACGAGAGTTCAAGGGAAATATTTCACTTCGTCTATCTCCTGAAATTCATCGAACGGTAGTTGAACGAGCTCGCGAGGAAGGTTGCTCGCTTAATCAATATTTGACCTCATTGATAGAGAGAAATCTATATGCGGACAAGATCGGCGAGACTGTTAAGGCCTTAGCAAAAGCAGCTAATGATTTACAGATAGCCCAGGTGTCATGCTCATAATCAGCGGCGCTCTACATGATTACAGCCATGTAACCAATTAAGCCGAGGGCGAACTACTATCCCAGCATTCGTGGACGCCTTATGGCGGGGCTTAATTTTTTTGGAGGTGGCGGGAGTCGACCCTCCGCTGCGGAGCCATCCTGGCTCCTGGCTCCTTGCTCCGGGCCGGGGTGAGCGCTCAGCGCTCATCCCTGAGCGCTGTCCCTACGGTTCCTCGATGTCTCGGAACCTTCGGGTCGCGCTCACCCGTTCGACTCCCGCCAGTATAAACAAAACGGCTACCGATCATTGCTGAACGGTAGCCGTCTTATTGGAGGTGGCGGGAGTCGCCCTTCAGTCGCGCGCATCCTGCGCGCTCCTTACGGGCCGCCGCGCTCGCTCCACGCCCATCCGTGGGCGTGGCCGGCTACGTTCCTCGTTGACTCGGAACTCCGCCGTCGCTCGCTTGGTTCGACTCCCGCCGCCTCTTTATAAAAAAAATAAACCCCGCCTTATGGAGGGGCTTAATTTTTTTGGAGGTGGCGGGAGTCGACCCTACGCTGCGGAGCCATCCTGGCTCCTTGCTCCGGGCCGGGGTGAGCGCTCAGCGCTCATCCCTGAGCGCTGTCCCTACGGTTCCTCGATGTCTCGGAACCTTCGGGTCGCGCTCACCCGTTCGACTCCCGCCAGTATAAACAAAACGGCTACCGATCATTGCTGAACGGTAGCCGTCTTATTGGAGGTGGCGGGAGTCGAACCCGCGTCCTAGTACGCGAATCGGAGGCCTCTACAGGTTTAGGCGGCCTTTTGGGTTGTCGGGAAGGGGGCGGCGGACCGTCGCGCGTTTCCTTCCGTATCCCGCTGAGTGTCCCCTGAATCCCGCGGGCTGGATCCAGGGCTAGTCCCGGTTGGGTTACAGGCCGTCACGGCGCTCGGAACAGCGCGCCGCTGGGCCCGTCGTCATCGGTGCTTACGCAGCGAGGGCGAAATTGCCGTTGTCGTTGGCAATTGAAGTTTTGCCGCGATCAGGAGTACGGCACTCCACCTGCCACCAACGGTCCTGACCGTACCAGTCGAAACCGGGGCACCCCCATTAGGCTTTAATGTACCGTCCTTGGCCTTGAGGGTCAAGGACGGAGGAGGGTAGGGGGCTCTTCTTATGGAGCGCCGGAAGCGTCGAGCTTTATGCCCGATTCTATGACGCAGGCGCCGAGCACGAAGCCTTCGGCGTCATAGAATACCGCGGATTGGCCGGGGGCTACGGCGCGTTGCGGGGTTTCGAAGCGCAGTTCTGCCCGGCCATCGCTAACGAGTATGGACGCGGCTGCGGGTTTATGGTTCTGCCGTATGCGCGCGAAGGCATCGAAGCGTACGCCTTCAAGCGCGGGGTCGGAGCTAAAGGCTTCGCTGCCTATGAGGCCCGCCGAGAAGAGGGCGTCGTTGTCCGATACGATGACCCGGTTGGCTTTGGCATCCAGCGCGGCTACATACATGGGCTTGGGCCCGAGGCTTACGCCTATGCCCCTGCGCTGGCCCACGGTGTAGTGGGCTATGCCGCGGTGGCGTCCGAGCACCTTGCCGCTTTCGTCGACGATGTCGCCCGGCTCCTCGTCGCCAAAGAGGGCGCCGTAGCCGCCGGCTACGAAATCCTGGCTCTCGGCCTTGTCCGCCATGGGCAAACCCAGCTCAGCCGCGAGCTCTCGCGCCTTTGCCTTGCTGATGCCCCCAAGGGGGAATATTACCTTTGCCAGGGTGTCCGGCGTGAGCCTATGGATGAAGTAGGTCTGGTCTTTGCTTTCGTCGACGGCTTTGCGCAGCTTCAGTATGCCGCCTTTCTCCTCTATACGCGCGTAGTGCCCGGTGGCGAAATACTCGAAATCCAGGCCCGAGGCGCGCGCTTTTTCGAGCATGAAACCGAATTTCATGTCGCGGTTACACCGCACGCAGGGATTGGGCGTCCTGCCCGCGCGGTATTCAGAGCGGAAATATTCGAGGATGCGCTCTTCGTATTCAGCGGCAAGGTCTACGGTATGGTAGGGTATGCCCAGGCTTTTACAGAAGCTCTCGCAGGCTTCTATGTCCTGTTCCTCGCCGGGGCCATAGCAGGCATCGGCGTTCATGCCTTCAGGAAAGGAAATAGCGCCGGGCCTGAATATTTTCATGGTTATGCCTAGAACGCGGGCGCCTGCGTTGTGAAGCAACGCGGCGGCAAGGGATGAGTCCACCCCGCCCGATAGTCCGACGGCAACGGTCTTGTCTTTGAATCGGCTCAGTTCTATGTCGTTCATTGCTCGTAGCATAGCAATTTAATCGGCTATATTCAATGTAGCGGCAGCTATCATAGAAAAGCCTGTATCGTTTGAATAGCGCGCTTGTTTTGTGCTAAGGTACGCAACTAAGCAAGCGGCGCTTATTATTGGTATTGTATGCGGCCGTGCGTTATCAACAACAATGGAGTTAACAACATGAAGAGTGCTGGGACTATTAGGGCTGCGCTGGCTAGTATCCTCCTCATAGTAACAGGGGGCAGTATCCATGCTATTCCGGCCGACCCTAGTGCCTTGGCGGTCTTTCCCGATTACCTTGCCGTGAGATCTGAATTTCTTTCCGCCGTGGTAACCGCCCCCGCCGCTACGGCGAGCGCCTTTAAGACCGTGTACCGCGATACCGCTTCGGGCCGCGTGCGGGTGTCGGTGGAGCGCGAAGGGCAGCAGCTCTACGTCCTTTTCCTTCGCGAGCGGGACGGCGCATATCCTTACGGCAGTCAAGGCAACATCATCGTGCGCCGCGACGCTACGACCAACTTCATACGGGAGATTAAATGGGTGCTCAGCGACGACGGCCTGTCATGGATAAGCTTAACGCCGAATAATGAGCGGACCATCGTAGAGTATGTGGTTGGCGGTTCAGTGGTTCGCTCGGGGCTTTCCGTATCGAGCCTGCTCTACTATTTCTTCCTGCAGCCCTTCATTCATCTCCATGACATGACGAGAACGACGCTGGACTGGACCCTGGTCCTTGGCGAGCCCGGCGCTGCCGGGCTGCCGCGCTTCGCGGCGGATATAGCCGCTTCGCGGGGATCCGCGGCAGCCCTGGTACGGTCGAGCCTGGACTTTAGCTATGTTAGCACGTACATAGCGGCAAGCTCGCTTAGGACCGCCCTGCCCGAAGAAGAAACGAAGCCTGCCTTTGCGCAGAGCGCCGTCATGGCCGACGGCAGGGAGACGGCAAAGGCTAAGGCCGCCGTCTGGAGCGCCGAGCGCGGTTTGCCCTTAGCCGCCGCCACGGCCGTCATGCTGTCCCGCCTTGCCGATGGCTCGGTATTCTTGGGCTATGTGGACAGCGGCGACGGCCGTTACCCCTACAAGCTCGTATTATTTCCGTACCGTACCGAACGTGGCTCGTACGCTCTGTTCGCTTTCGACGCCGAATCCCGTAAGGCCATGGACTGGGGGGATCTGGTTCGGAGCCGTTCCGACGGTTATATACGCCTCATCCGCCTTCCCGCTCCTTGAGTGTTTCTTCGCGTATTACGCATTCTGCCGTGTGTGCTTGAATATACCGCAGACAATGCTATATACTTGAAAAAACCGAGGGGCCGACTCTAGTGTGCGTCGTACGCTCCCCGAGAACCGAAGGAACGTAATGACAACGCTCACGTTTAATGATTTTGGCTTATCGCCGTCCCTGGTCGAAGCCCTCGTCCGCAAGGGCTTCGAAGAGCCCACTCCCATACAGGCGCTCGCTATTCCTAAGCTTTTGCAGGGCAGCGCCCACCTCTTAGCCAAGGCGCGCACGGGCACCGGAAAGACCGCAGCGTTTGGCCTGCCCCTCGTAGAGCGCTTAGCCGAGCCGCAGCCTAAGGTGCGCGCCATCGTGCTCGTGCCCACGCGTGAACTGGCCCTTCAGGTATCCGCCGAAATAGCAAGTTTCTGCACCAAGGGTCTCCCGCGCATAGCTACCATCTATGGCGGCGCATCCATGGGCGAGCAGCTGCGTCGCCTATCCCGCGGCGTGGATCTCGTCGTGGGCACGCCGGGCCGCGTGCTTGACCACCTCGACCGCGGCACCCTCGACCTGTCCGGCCTTGAATGGCTCGTCCTTGACGAGGCCGACGAGATGCTCGACATGGGCTTTATCGAGGATATAGAAAAGGTAATCGAGGCTGCCAACCCCGCGCGCCGCGTCGTGCTCTTCTCCGCTACCATGCCCTCTGCCATATTGCGCATAGCGCGCGAGCACCTGGGCGAGTTCGAGCGCGTCGAGGACGAAACCAACCCGGTTCAAGCCGGCCTTACCGACCAGATATGGCTGGAAGTGCGCGAGCGCGACAAGCTCGAGGCCCTGTGCCGCATAGCAGATTCCGAGGACGAATTTTACGGCCTTGTGTTCTGCCATACTAAGATAGAGACCGATGGCGTGGCGCGCGCCTTAAGCGAGCGCGGCTACGCGGCCGAGGCGCTGCATGGCGACGTGTCGCAGGACATGCGCGAGCGCGTGCTTGCCCGCTTTAAGGAACGCAAGACCCTTATCCTGGTGGCCACCGACGTGGCGGCCAGGGGCATAGACGTCGAACGCCTTACCCATGTGGTCAACTTCAATCTGCCCTTCGACCCCGAGTCGTATACGCACCGCATAGGCCGCACCGGCAGGGCGGGCAATAAGGGCACGGCCATTACCTTCGTCACGCCCGAAGAGAATAGGCGCCTCTTCCACCTGCGCCGCGCCTCGGGCGACGGCCTGCGCAAGGGTTCGGTGCCCTCCGTCCTTGAAGTGATAGCGGCCAAGCGCGGCCGCATCGTGCTAAAAGCCAGCGCCGCCGCCCGAGAACTGCTGGGCATAGCCCCGCCAAAGCCCAGCGACCTGGCAAAACTGAGCGCCGAAGCTACCGAGGCGGCCGATATTGCTGATTTAGCGGAATTGTCGGCGCCTGAACCCAGCGCCAAGGAAGCCCATACGCTTGACCGTTCCCGCGTAAAGGCTTTCTATGCCCTGGCCGACGAGCTCCTTACTGAACTTGAGCCCCGCGATGCCCTTGCCGCCCTTGCCGCAGCGGCCTACGCCAACGATCTTGACCCCAAGCGCTACGGCGACGTGCGCGACGTATCGGTTGACCAAACGGGTACTGCCCGTCTCTACGTGGGCCTTGGCAAGAAGGACGGCGTATGGCCTAAAGATATAGCCGAGGCGGTAAAGAAGCTTACCGGACTGCCCGACAGGCTTATCGACGAGATCGAGGTGCTAGAACGCTTCTCCTTCGCAACCGTGCCCTTTGAGGCGGCTGAGCGTGCCATAGCCGAGGCCAGGAACCATAGGGGAGCGCCCTTCGTCCGCATAGCAAGCACGAAAACCGACGGAGCCAAGCGCCCTCAGAGCAAGGCTCCCTTCGGCAAAGGCGCGTATAAAGGCGGATACAAAGGCGGCCCCAAGGCCGAAGGCGGCCATGGCGGCGGATACAAGGGCGACAAGCCCTTTAAGAAACCGTACAAAAAATAAAAGCCTTAACTCCCGGCAGGGGGGCTTGTATCCCCTCGGGAGCTTGGCTTTGGATGGCTTCAACCGGATAACGCGCCTTCATTAGCCGCGTGCGTTACCGGTTAAGCCCGTCGCGCCTTAATTCCCGGCAGGGGGGCTTGTATCCCCTCGGGATCATGGCTTTGGATGGCTTCAACCGGATCTAGGCCAGGGCTAGTTCTTGCTCCATGGTGCTCTGCAGGACTTTGCGTATGAAGAGCCGCAGCTTACCGCGCTTATCGTCGTCAAGGCTTCCTGGCTCGAACATAAGGACGCGTAAGGCGTCGCTCTGCGCGTCGTCGCGGCCGCCGAGCACGACGCCGTTCAGTATAACGCGCGTGCCTTTGAGGTTGAGCTGGAGATCCTTGATGCGGGTGCCCGTCTTAGGCGCGTCGCCTTCAGGAAAAAACGCGGACATGCCTACCACGCTCATATCGCGCAAGCTGCCCCGCACCGTGCCGCTTATGCCCGAATAGTTAAAATCGCCGGCATCTGCGGGACAAATCGCGCGCACGAAGCGCCTTCTGCCGCGCGCCTCGTTGGCTTCAAGCGTGCGCAATAGTATGTCGGCCGTCTTGGCCGCTCCCTGCTTTACCGTGATAAAGCCGCACTCCACGCCCAGGGTCAGTAAGTAGGCCGAGCGCTTGTCGTCGTCCGGCTGCATAGTAAGCACGCCGAAGCCGGGGCCGCCGCTCGGTATGGCTTCTTTAATCGCGGCTATCCAGCTGCGCCACTTGCCCTCGTCCTCGCCTTCGTCGACATTGACGAACACGAGGCTCTCGGGGTTTTTGCTAAGGTAGCGGGCCAGCTTGCCGTGGTCGCTGGTGGTATACACTTCAAATTCAGCAGCGGCAAGCAGATGCAACACCTCACCAAGTACCGAGTGGGGGTTGAGGAAGAAAACTTTCTTCCCAAAAAGCGCGCTGTCATGGGGCATGGCTACACCATAGCACCTTGATACGCCGCTATCAAGCTTCCACGACCCTATAATCGTCCGCTTCGGCGGCAAGCTGCACGTAGCGCCCGGCGTTCGCGCGCAGGCGCTCCACGTCTTCGTCGGCCAGGCTCCGTACGGCGCGCGCCGGGCTGCCTATGATAAGCGAGCGCGGCGGGAATTTCTTTCCTTGGGTTACCAGGGCTCCGGCGCCTACCACTGACTCTGCGCCTATTTCCGCGCCATCGAGCACTATGGAGCCCATGCCTATGAGGCAGCCATCGCCTACCGTACAGCCGTGCAGTATGGCCCTATGCCCCACGGTCACGTTCTCCCCGATAACGCAGGGACTGCCAGAGTCCATGTGTACGACCGCGCCGTCCTGTATATTGGAGCCATTGCCCACCGTTATCGAGTCCATATCGCCGCGCAGCGTGGCGTTAAACCATACCGAGCAGCGCTCGCCTAAGCTCACCTTGCCGGCCACTTCGGCGTTCCAGGCCACGAAGGCCGAAGCGTGCACCCGGGGAATATCCTTGCCTATGGCGTGTATCATAAAAATCCTCCTATAAATCCGCTTCGCCAGCTATCGCCCTTATCTTGCCAAAAAAGCGCCATAAAGTGATACTATGGCCTCAGAGTACCAGCGAGGAGCGCGGCATGAACGACGATCCTATACGGCTTATCATAACGGGCGGCACCTTTGATAAGCAATACGATGAAATAAAAGGCGAACTAACTTTTAGGGATACCCATCTGCCCGAGATTGTCAAACAGGTGCGGATAAGCTCGCCGGTGGTATTCCAAATCGTGCAGCTTATCGACAGCCTTCATATGACCGACGAGCACCGCTCCGATATCCTGGGTGCCTGCGCACAGTCGCCTGAGTCGCGTATCGTGATAACGCACGGCACGGATCGCATGCCCGAGACCGCCAAGGTGCTTGGGCCCGCCGCGCTCAATAAGACCATAGTGCTTACCGGAGCCATGGTACCGTTTAAGATTTCAGGCTCTGACGCCCTTTTTAACCTGGGCTCCGCATTTATGGCCGTGCGTCTTCTGCCTCCCGGCGTGTACATAGCCATGAACGGCCGCGCCTACGCCTGGGACAATGTGCGCAAGGATTTCGAGCGGGGTATGTTTCAAGCGGTACGGAGCTAGTTATGGCCCGCGAGCGCGACGAAGGCAAGCGGAAAGTCATTCTCGCTGAGGCCAAACGGCTCTTCGCCGAGCATGGTTTTCACGCCACGAGCGTGCAGGACATCGTCAAGGGCATCGATATACCGGTAGGCTCCGTCTATACCTACTTCGAGAACAAGGATGATATCATACGCTGCGCTATAGACGAGGGCTGGGCTGAGTTTTACCGATCACTCGAGGACGCCCTGGCCGCCGAGCCATCTCCGTCGCTTCGCATGTCGCTGGTCGTGTACGGCTTCCTGCCGAGGCTCTTCAAGGACGTCGAGCTTATATCCCTGTTCCTATCGGAAGGGCTTCGTTTTACGGATCTCCACGTCAAGCTGGAAAGCCTGGCCCGGCTCATAGGCGCCGTGGTGAATGACCTAGCCAAAGAGCGGGGCATGGCCGTAGCCCTCTCGCCCAAGCAGGCCGTGTCCGCTCTGTCCATCTTCTTTTTAGGCAGCCTGGACACGATACGGCTGTCGCGGCTTACCGGCATACCCATAAGCGAGCGCGACGTTATATCGTTCATATCCCTCATCATAGAGGCTAGTTTCGGCATACGCCTGCCTGAGCTTCCGCCTCAGCCCAGATAATAATGGCGCTGAAGCCCTAACAAGCTTCGTAACGGCAGAGAAAATTTGCTCCGCCCTGTTCTTTGTCCTATACTTTCGTCTTGGCTGTCGATAATAAAGAATGAAGGCCAGCGCTCAAGGCGCTCGCCTCATTTATCCTCAAGGTCCTGGAGGACTCCCGGTGGCATTGGATCTCTTGAGCGCGCAGCGCATCCTCGCAATTGATTCGGAGCTGAACAAAATCCGGGATTACGATATACTGCTCGACCGCGTGCTCTTCGAGGCGCGCAAGCTGGCCAATGCGGACGCCGGCTCCATCTATGTTAAAGAAGGCGATTTTATAGCCATTAAGTTCGCCCATAACGACACGAAGCAGAAGCTGCTTCCTGAGGGCGAGAAGCAGGCATATCCCCATTTTACCATCCCTATCAGCGAAAAAACCATATCGGGCTACGTGGCCATGACGGGCGAACTGCTCAATATAAAGAACGTATATAGCTTGCCTAAAGGCTCTCCCTACAGCTACAACGCGGACTATGACCGGCAATCGGGCTACAAGTCCAAGTCCATGCTCACCCTGCCGCTCAAGACCGAGAATAACAAGGTGCTCGGCGTTATCCAGATTATAAACGCCCTCAATGGCAAAGGAGGCGTGCGTTCCTTTACCAAAGAGGATGAGGCCGCGGTTACGCATCTGGCTGAGAAGGCCACCGTTGCCCTGCAGCGCGCCTATATGACGCGCTCTATGATCATGCGCATGATACGCATGGCTGAAATGCGCGACCCCAAGGAAACGAACGCCCACGTGAACCGCGTGGCCAGTTATTCTCTTGAGCTCTATGAGCGCTGGGCCTTCAAGCAAGGCTATGACCAGAAGCGTATCAACAAGGAAAAGGATATCTTCAAGCTGGCTGCCATGCTTCATGACGTGGGCAAGGTAGCCATATCCGACCTCATACTAAAGAAGCCCGCCAGCTTTACGCCCGAAGAGTATGTGATCATGCAGACGCATACTACCGCCGGAGCAAGGCTCTTTGATGACCTCTTGTCGGATTTCGACACGATAGCGGCTGAGGTGGCGCTTACCCACCATGAAAACTGGGACGGCACTGGTTATCCTGGCTGGGTTGACCCTCAAACGGGGCTCTGCGAGCGCATGGACGACCAGGGCCGCTGTATAAGGCGCAAGGGTAAGGAAATACCCGTGTGGGGCCGCATCGTGGCCATAGCCGACGTGTTTGACGCGCTCATATCCCGCCGCGTCTATAAGGAGCCCTGGGGCGAAGAAGAGGTGTTCAAGACCCTGTGCGAGCTCAGCGGGCGGGAGTATGACGCGCAGAAGGAACGCCTTGGCGGCTTCCTCGAGCAGCCTAAGACGATCAAGTTCGATCCTGATCTTATCGAAATATTCTTCCAAGTCCTGCCGCGCATACGGGAAATACGCGCCCGATATCCGGAGGAGGATTAAGCTCTCCGCCGCGCCACGGCATTGACCTGCCCGGCCTTCCGTTATTATCATCGAGCCATGATAACTCCTGACCAATTACGCCAGAAATACCTGGACTTCTTCAAGACCAAGGACCATGCCGTCATATCGGGCAAGTCCCTTATACCCGAGAACGATCCCACCGTTCTATTCACCACCGCTGGCATGCATCCCCTGGTGCCTTACCTCCTTGGCGAGGCGCATCCCGCGGGCAAACGCCTGGTGGACTACCAGAAATGCGTGCGCACCGGCGACATAGACGAGGTAGGCGACCCGAGCCACCTTACCTGTTTCGAGATGCTCGGCAACTGGTCGCTCGGCGACTACTTTAAGAAGGAATCCATAGCCTATTCCTGGGAATTCCTTACTTCCAAGGATTGGCTCGGCCTGGACCCCAGGAAGCTGTCCGTTACCGTGTTCATGGGCGACGAGAACGCGCCGCGCGACGATCAGTCCTCCGGCTATTGGAAGGACGTTGGCGTGCCCGCCGGCCGCATAGCCTATCTCCCCGCCAGCGACAACTGGTGGGCGGCAGGCCCCGTTGGCCCCTGCGGCCCCGACACGGAAATCTTTTATTGGGTGGGCGAGGGCCTGCCCGCCGAGGATTCCAATAAGGGCACGGACAACGCTAACTGGATGGAAATCTGGAACAACGTCTTTATGGAGTATAACCGGGTAGACGAGAAGACCCTGGTAAAGCTGCCTGCGCAGAACGTGGACACCGGCATGGGCCTAGAGCGCACGGTAACCGTGCTTAACGGCAAGACGAGCGTGTACCAAACAGAAAGCTTCACGCCCATAATCGCCGCCATAGAGGCCGTGTCCGGCTATGCGTACGGCAGCGATGCCGCCAAGGATCCGTCCGTGCGCATTATCGCCGACCATGTGCGCGCGTCGACGCTCATCATAGGAGACCCTAAGGGCGTATCACCGTCCAACGTAGGCGCGGGCTACGTGCTGCGACGCCTCATACGCCGGGCCGTGCGCCACGGCAAGAAGCTCGGGATAGAGGCCAGCTTCCTTGGAAAGCCCGCTGAGGTCGTCATCAAGCTGCTGTCGGGCGCTTATCCTGAGCTAAAGGAAAACCGCGAGCGCATCATGGCCGAGCTGGAGCGTGAGGAAGCGAAGTTCCTTGAGACCCTGCAGAAGGGCGAGCATGAGTTTGAGAAGATGCTGCCCAATCTTCTTAAGAATCCGCAGAAGATTATGTCCGGCCGCCTTGCTTTCAAGCTCTACGATACCTACGGCTTCCCTATCGAGCTTACCCTGGAACTGGCCGCCGAAAACGGCATGACGGTGAACCGGGAAGAGTTCGATGATGCATTTAAGAAGCATCAGGAACTGTCCCGAGCCGGCGCCGAGCAGACTTTTAAGGGCGGCATGGCCGACCAATCCGAGATGGCCACCAGGTATCACAGCGCCACGCACCTTCTGCATAAGGCCCTGCGCATGGTGCTCGGCGAGCACGTAGCGCAGAAAGGCTCCAATATTACCGCGGAGCGCCTGCGCTTCGACTTTAGCCATCCCGCGCCTATGAGCCCGGAAGAGATCAAGCGCGTCGAGGATATCGTGAACGAGCAGATAAAACGCGACCTGCCGGTAAGCATGGTCATGATGCCCCTCGATGAGGCTAAGTCGTCCGGGGCGATGGCCCTGTTCGGCGAAAAGTATGAGGCGGTGGTCAAGGTGTACAGCATGGGGGACTTCAGCAAGGAAGTGTGCGGCGGCCCCCACGTGGATCGCACCGGAAGCCTCGGCAGGTTCACCATACAGAAGGAACAGAGTTCCAGCGCCGGCGTGCGCCGCATCAGGGCGGTCTTGGAATAGCCTGGCTCTAGCCGCCGCCCCGGTTTTGCATAGACGACAAGGAGGGCCATACCAGGCTCTCCTTGAATATTTAGGATAAATGGACTTATTAGACTTTACAAAATCGCTAAGTTAAGCTACACCATAGACGATGTTTAATATAACAAGAATAGCAGTTGATTATACCGGACCCTTTCCTGAGCTCTGCTCGACCCTTATGGAGGCTGCCGGCTTTACTCCCTTCCCCGCCGACGAGCATTGGCCCGCGGGCTTGCCCTTGGTATGCGGCCTTGACCGCAGCAGCGCGGCGAAATTCCGTTTGTCCGCCGGCACGCCGGGACCCCTCGTAGCCGTGATTACCGTAAAGGACCTGGAATATAGAGACGTGATAGAGGCGGCAGGCAGCGCGCACGCCTATTGCATAGTAGAAGACGAGCCTCCCGTACTAAGGGCTACCATACTCGCCGCGTCGAAGCGCTGGGACCTCGAGAAGCGGCTCCACGAGAGCGAATCCCGCTTCCGCTTCATAGCCGAAAACGTGGGCGACGTTATATGGACCTGGAATATTGAGGCGAACCGCTTCGACTATATAAGCCCTACCATCACGCGCCTGCGCGGCTTCAGCGTCGAAGAAGCGCTGGCCGAGAAGCTTGAGGATTCCCTTACGCCGGCGTCGGCGGCTAAAGCCCGCGGGCAGATGGCCCAGCTCATGGAAAAGTACATGGCCGGCGGCAAACTCGTTCCCCTCACTGACCTCTATGAGCAGCGGCATAAAGACGGCTCCCTGCGTAGCGTAGAAATTACCACTACGGTGCTGCTCGACGCGCAGGGGCAACCGGAGGCAGTACTGGGCGTATCGCGCGACGCCACCGATCGCGTGGTCGCGGATAAGGCGCTCAAGGCGGCGCTCCAGGAACGCGATATCCTCCTGAGCGAGCTCGGCCACCGCATCAAGAATACCCTGAGCCTTACGAGCAGCCTGCTGTCTCTGGCCAAGTCCAAGGTGCGCGACGAGGCCGACGGAGAGCTTTTTGAGGAATCACAGAGCAGAGTGCATGCCATGTCCCTGCTCTATGAGCGCTTGCTGAAATCGACGGCGCAGGGTTCCATAGATTTTACCGCTTACCTTAAGGAACTCTGCGCGGGGCTCATGCAGGCCTATACGCCGACAGGAGCTGCCGGAGCCATGGCTAAGGAAGGCGCGGCTATCGAGCTTGTGCTTGACGAAATGACTATGGATTCGAGCCGGGCCGTGAGCCTGGGGCTCGCGGTCAATGAGGCTCTTACCAACTCCTTTAAATACGCGGCGAAGCCGGGAACGGTCCTCAGGATACGGGTGGAAGCCACGATTGCGGACGAGCGTATGTGCCTCCGCATATCGGATAACGGCCCGGGACTACCCGGGGGCTTCTCTATCGATCAGTCGGAAGGCTTGGGCTTTCAGCTGGTAAAGGCCCTGGCTCTGCAGCTTAAGGGGAGCCTCTCTCTGAGAAACCTGCCGCCGGACGCGGACGGTTCCGCGGGCCTGCAGCTAGAGCTGAGTATTCCGCGCTAGGACTTGAGCAGCAGTCTTACCGTCCTCGCGCACGAGACGCAGGTAAATCCTATGCCGT
This sequence comes from Spirochaetaceae bacterium UBA5200, assembly GCA_002412825.1. GTDB lineage: Bacteria > Spirochaetota > Spirochaetia > Treponematales > UBA12059 > UBA5200. The sequence continues at coordinate 23,918 of DHVU01000019.1, read as the reverse complement.
ATGGGCGTTCCGCTCCACCAGCCTTCCCGGACGAACCATTCAAGCTGATCGCGCAGATCCGCGGCGCTCGCCGCCCTAGCCTGGCAGAAGAGGTAGCGTCCTTTATCTAGCGTGTATATTCCCGTATCCTGCGTAGCTTCCAAAGGGGAATTTATACCGGCGCTTAAGGGCAGAGCCGTCGCCTCAAGCGCCGTCGAGGCGCTTCCCGCCCATAGTGGGGCTGGTAGGGGCTCTCGCAGTGTCGGGCCATCGTCGCCCTCAAGCGCAAGGGTATCGATATCCCAAAATGCAAGGCTTTCGCTGCCTTCGCCCGATTCGCCCATCCTGCCAAGGAGAGCGTCAAGGCTGGGCACGCAAAGGCGCTCGTAGCGCAGGGCTTTTTGCAGATGCAGGGTATAGAGTTCCATGCCCGCAGTATGCCGCGTATGAGCGGACGGGTAAAGCGGCTTAGCTCGTATTCTTGTGCGAAAGCATAGCGCGTGCTACAGTCCATGGCATATGGATATACTTACGGGCATACAGGGGCCGGAGGACGTTAAGCGCCTCTCCCTTGAGGATGCCTACAGGCTTGCCGGCGAACTGCGGCAGTACATCGTCGCCACCGTGGCGGTCAACGGCGGCCATCTTGCCTCGAACCTTGGCACCGTCGAGCTTACGCTGGCGCTTCATCGCGTATTCAGCACCCCGCTGGATTCTATAGTCTGGGACGTGGGGCACCAAAGCTACACGCACAAGATCATAACCGGCCGCAGGGCTGCCTTTAGCACGATACGCCGCTCCGGCGGCCTATCCGGCTTTCCCAAGCGCGCCGAGAGCGCGCACGACGCCTTTGACGCGGGCCACGCCTCCACCTCGCTCTCGGCCGCGCTCGGCCTGCTCATAGCGAAGCGCGCCTTGGCCAAGAAGGACGCGGTCATAGCCGTGATAGGCGACGGCGCCCTTACCGGAGGCATGGCCTACGAGGCCTTGAGCCACGCCGGCCAGCTCGGGCTCCCTCTCATCGTCATACTCAACGATAACTCTATGTCCATTTCTCCCAACGTAGGCGCCGTTTCGAGCTACCTTTCGCGCCTTACCACGACGGTAAGCTACCAGAATTTCCGCCGCCTGGCGGACAAGGCCATGCTCATGATACCGCTGGCGGGCACGCTTATCCACGACTCGGTGCAGCGCGCCAAGAAATCGGTAAAGGCATTTTTCTTCAAGGAAAGCCTCTTTGCCGATCTGGGCTTCGAATATGCCGGGCCTATAGACGGCCATAATATAGCCGTGCTGGAGGACGTGCTCAGGCAAGCCCGCGCCATCGATAAACCGGTGGTGGTTCACGTAACTACCAAAAAGGGACGCGGCCATAAAGGCGCGGAGGATGATCCTTCCACCTGGCATGGCGTGGCCCCCGCGGACGCTCTCGCTTCCTTGGCTTCCGGAGCGACCAGCCAAAGCTTCACACAGGCCTTCGGCGCGGCCATGGTCGAATGCGCGCTTGCGGACGAGCGCGTAATGGCCGTGAGCGCGGCCATGGCCAAGGGTACCGGCCTCTCTGATTTTCAGCGGCGCTTTCCTAAGCGCTTCTTTGACGTGGGCATAGCCGAGGAGCATGCGGTAACTTTGGCCGCCGGCATGGCGGCCGGAGGGCTACGCCCCGTGGTAGCCATTTATTCCACCTTTATGCAGCGCGCGGTGGACCAGGTGCAGCACGACATAGCCCTAGGCGGCCTGCCGGTGATCTTCGCCCTCGACCGGGCGGGAGCCGTGCCCGACGACGGCGAGACCCACCAGGGCATATACGATATACAGCTCTTCCGCGCGGTTCCGGGTTTGAGTATCGTGGCGCCGGCCAGCGCGCTGGAACTAAAGGCCGCGCTTGCCTGGGCCTTAACGCGCGATGCGCCGCTTATGCTGCGTTTTCCCAAGGACTTTTGCCCCGGAGAGCGCGCATGCTACGCGCTGCCTTTTGAAAGCGCTCAGGGCGTCTTTCTGAGGCAGGCCGCCGAAGCCCGGGGCTCTACGGGTCGGCAGAGAAAGGTATTGCTCATAGGATCAGGCCCGCTAAGCGAGAGTTGCGATGCCGCGGCCGATATTGTTGAGGCTGAAGGCATAGGCTGCGATGTCTATCACCTGCGCTTCCTTAAGCCTTTCGACCCTGAGGGGCTTGCTCGCATAATGGGCGGCTATGAGCTGGTCGTGGCGGCTGAAGAGGGCGTGCTTACCGGCAGCGTGGCCGCGGATTTGGCCGCGCTTGCCCAGGCCCAAGGCCTGCGCGCCGTAGCGCTCGGCTTTAGCGAGCAGCCTCTGCCGCAGGGTTCCAGGGCTGAGCTCCTGGCTTTGGCAGGCCTCGACGCGAGGGGCATAGCCGCGGCCGTGGCGCGGAATTACCCCCGTCGGCCGCCTGAGCCCCACCTAAGCGCGCGGGCGCTTCACGCATGAGTGTCGGCCATACACGGACCATAGCCCTGCCGCGGGGCCGCGTCCTGGACTTACGAGGCGGCTTTGCCGTCATGGGCGTTATCAATGTCACGCCCGATTCGTTTTGGGAAGGCAGCAGGGCGCGGGCGGAGGCGGTGACGGACATAGCGGCCGATATGATAGCCGCTGGCGCCGCCATACTCGACATAGGCGGGGAGTCTACGCGGCCCGGTGCGGCGTACTTAAGCCCGGACGCTGAGCTTGAGCGCGTGGCGCCGGCTATAGAGGCGCTCCGTTCGCGCTGGGATATCGCCTTGTCCGTAGACACGCGCAAGTCCGTCGTGGCGCGCGCCGCCATAGCCGCCGGCGCCGATATCGTGAACGACGTCGCTGCCCTTGAGGACGACCCGGCGATGGCGCCCTTATGCGCCGCCTCTGGCGTTCCCGTCGTGCTCATGCATAAAAAAGGCGTGCCCAAGACTATGCAGGATGAGCCTTATTATGATGATTGCCCCGCCGAGGTATTCTCGTACCTGGCCACCGCTGCCAGGCGCGCCATCGCGGCGGGCATAAAGGCGGAGAATATCATACTTGACCCGGGCATAGGCTTTGGTAAACGGCTCGATGATAACCTTGCGCTGCTCGCTCGCCTTGATGAATTGTGCGGGGGAGGCTATCCTGTATTGGTAGGCTTATCGCGCAAGTCTTTCATAGGATCGATAACGGGTCGCGATCCCGCCGGGCGCATGGCGGGAAGCCTGGCTGCGGCTTGCGCCGCCTTGGCTAAAGGCGCTAGCATATTCAGGGTGCATGACGTGGCCCAGACCGTCGATGCCTTGCGCGTATTTCAGGCCTGCGCGGGCAAGCCCGAGCCCGACTGGGAGCGCAGGGCATGATACGCGTACAGGGCCCGGATGATGAAAGGCATAGAGGGTACGAATGAGCATAAACGCCGTCGCCGCGTTCTTCAACGCATGGGCGCGCCCGACTTTGGATATACTCATACTCGCCTTCCTTATCTACCGTACCTATAGGCTGCTCATAAAGACCCAGGCGGTACAGCTGGCGCGGGGGGCCGCCCTGCTGGTCATAGTCTACGCCATGGCTTTCTTCTTAAAGCTTGACACCCTCTCATGGGTACTGAACCTCCTCGCTCCGGGCCTCGTCATCGCGCTCGCGATTATTTTCCAGCCCGAGCTGCGCAAGATCTTTATTAAGCTCGGGCAGGGCGGCTTCTTCCGCCGCAGCAACGCTCCGCGTTCCACCCAGCTCGACTCTATACTGCACGCCGCCGAAATCCTCTCGGGTAAGCGTCGCGGCGCCCTCATCGTATTTACGCGCTTCGTGGCACTGGAAGACATCGTAGAGCGCGGCACCAGGATAGACGGCGAACTGAGCACGAGCCTGCTCCTTTCGATCTTCGAATTCGACACTCCGCTGCATGACGGCGCGGTAATCATAAAAGAAGCGCGCATAGCGGCGGCCGGCTGCTTCCTGCCTTTGTCGCAGCAGCAGGATATCATGAGCAGCTTCGGCACGCGGCACCGCGCCGCTTTGGGCATAAGCGAAGAGTCCGACGCGGTCGTGCTGGTGGTATCCGAGGAGTCCGGGGCCCTCTCGCTCGTCTATGACGCGCGGCTCTATTATGACCTGCCCATGCCCGAACTGCGGCGCAGGCTTACCCGCCTTCTGGATTTCAGCGGCTCTTCCAAGGCCGAGGAAGGGGGGCTCGATGCCTAAGCCCCAGCTGGAGAAGCTTTTCGACGATTGGGCGGCTAAAGTACTGAGCCTGGCAGCGGCCGTAGCCCTGTTCTCGTTCTATCAGCTGAACAAGCTGGAGGAGCGCCCGCTTTCAGTCCCTCTTACCGTGCTGAATAACGGCCAGTTCGTGCCCGCGAGCCAGTACCCGCGCACGGTGCGCCTGGTGCTCCGGGGCGAATCGAACGCTATTTACGCGGTGCTCGAGCGCGACCTTGTGGCTACCCTTGATCTGCGGCCCTTTACGGCGCCCGGCGTGTTCCGCGTGCCGGTTATCATAGAGAAACGCGGCTCGGCGCTCGGCATAGACCCGCTGGAGATAAGCGTGGAGCCCGGCGAGTTGGCGCTCGCGCTGGAGGCCCGCGTGGTCAAGCAGCTCGCGGTGTTGCCGAGCTTCCGCGGTTTCCTTGAGCCCGGCTATGAGCTCGTGGGCTTCTCGCTGAGCCCTCCTGCGGTGGAGGCGGCAGGCCCCGCCAGCGTAATGGCCGGCTTGGCCGACGCGTCCACCGAATCTGTGCAGCTTTCTGGCCGTTCGGGCGACTTTAGCCTGCGGGTGCAATTGCAGCAGAAAGATCCTCTGGTGGAGTTCCTTGGCAGCGATAGCGTGGAATTCATCGCGGAAGTGCGCAAGGCGGTCGTCTATAAATCCTTTGGGGAGCTGGCTATAAGCCCGCAGGGGCTTAAGGCGGGATTACAGCTTGTATCGGAATTGCCGCTGGCCTCAGTACGCATAGCGGCCGCCCGTTCGGAATTGGAGAACTACGAACCCGCCGACGACGTGCTCGTGGCTGACCTATCGGGCATTGAAGGGCCTGGCGTGCATACCGTGGCGGTTATGCCCCGTTTCCCCGAAGGCATGAGCGTTGAATCCTGGCTGCCCATGGTCATAACGGTAAGCGTTGAAACCTACCTGCCCACGAGCGGCGAGGCGCGGCCGTGATCGTTGGCATAGGGGTGGACGTCGTGCACGTGCGGCGCATAGAGCACTGGCTCTCGGTACCCGGGCTTACCGAACGCTTCTTCCATCCGCTGGAACTGAGCACGGCGCTATCGAGGGGTTCTTCGGCCGCGCTTTCCCTGGCGGCTCGCTTCGCCGCCAAGGAGGCCCTGGGCAAGGCCCTTGGCACCGGTCTCATGGGCATACGGCTTGCGGATATACGGGTTATCAATAACCACAATGGCCAGCCCGGCATGGAGCTCTACGGCAGCGCGCTGGCGCGCTTCCAGGCCAGCGGCGCAAAGACTATACATTTGTCCCTTACCCATGAACGCGATAACGCCATAGCCATGATCGTGATGGAGGCTTAAGGTGCTCAGGACCCAGGCGGCCAAAAAGCCGGAAAAAGAACGAAAGATTAGTTTCTACGCTAAGGAGGCCACCCGCTGCCCCGTATGCGATGCGTCTTTCCACCGCGAGGAGCTGTTCTCCGGGCGCGTAAACGCCGACGAGCTTACCGATGAGCTTCACCGAACCTATAAACCCCTGCATGCCTATGGGGACGTCTATCCCCTGTGCTATGAGATCGAGGTATGCCCGGCATGTTTCTATGCGGCCTTCAAGGCCGATTTTATGCCCATGGCCATAAAAGCCGGCTCGGTTTTACAGGATCGCATCGAGTACCGCGTAGAGGAAGTGCAACGCATATTCTCCGGCCTCGACTATCAAGGCGCCAGACGGCTTATTGAGGGGGCGGCAAGCTACTATCTGGCTATGCTCTGCTATGAGCATGTGGGCAAGGATTTCTCCCCAACCATCAAGTCCGCTCTATGCGCGGTGCGCTCAGCTTGGCTCTGTAACGACCTGCACCGCAAAAGCCCGAATGAGAATTGGGACTATGTGGCCGGCCTCTTCTATCGCAAGGCCCGGTACTTCTACCGCCTGGCCATAGAGCTTGAGGCAAGCGGCAAGGAAGTATACTCGGCGCAGCGTAACCTTGGCCCCGACACGGACAAGAATTACGGCCACGAGGGCGTCGTCTATATGTTCTCCATTCTGGAACTCAAGTACGGCCCCAAAGAGGACCATGCGGCGCGCAGGGATCATCTTGCGTCGGCTAAGATAGCCGTCGCGCGCATGTTCGGCCTGGGCAAGAAGACTAAATCCAAGCCCGGCCCCCTGTTGGACAAGGCGCGAGAACTCTACGAGAGGCTCAAGACGGAATTGCAGGACGATGACGATGAGGAATAGCCGGACCATACGGCTGTGCCTGGCATACGACGGCACGGATTTTTCAGGATGGCAGCGGCAGAGCGCGAACCGGTCGGTGCAGGAGGAAGTGGAAAAGGCCCTTGCTAAAATGCACGGCCACCAGGTCCAATTAATCGGGGCGGGCAGGACGGACACGGGCGTGCATGCGGCCGGGCAAATAGCGCATTTCCATAGCGATATTGCCAGCATACCCGCCGAGCGCTTCACGCTGGCCCTCAATAAGCACCTGCCTCCAGACGTGCGCGTGGTGCAGGCCCAGGAAGCCCATTCCGATTTTCATGCGCGCTATGATGCCCGCTTCCGCCGCTACAAGTATTTTCTCTACCACGCTACCCGAGCCTTGCCCCATCGCGACCGCTTTGCCTGGCGCATAGGCCATAGGCCCGATTTGCTTAAGCTCAACCGCCTGGCATCCTGCCTGCGCGGCGAACTGGACTGTACGGCTTTTGCGGCGGCCAAAGATCCCAGCGAGCACCGCTTCCGCTATCTGCACCATGCGGCCTTCTACGCGGAAGGAGATGGCCTCGTATTCGACATAGCGGCAAATGCCTTCCTCTGGCGCATGGTGCGCTCCCTTGTGGGCACCCTGGTAGGCCTTGAGCATGCCGGAGCGCCTGATGGAGCGCTCAAGGCCATACTCGATGCCAAGGACAGGAGCGCCGCCGGAGCCACCGCGCCTGCCCGCGGCCTTTTCTTATGGAACGTCGCCTATTATGATCCGCCTAAGCGGCCTCAGGATACGCTCGGCCTAGAGTCGGGCAGGCCGAGGCCTCAAGAGGCGCAGGTAGAAGCCGGCGTCAGGCGCTTAGTGCCCGGCCATGGCTGGATTTAATAGCGAGCCTACGCTCGCGGTCAAGGAGTATCGCATGCAGCTACGCAAAGCGTCCGGTCTATACTCATGCGCGGCGATCGCCGCGCTCGTCCTGTTCTTAGCCTTATCGCTCTTTTCCTGCGGGCAGAAAAGCTCTGAAGAGCCTTGGGCCGACGGCTACATGGCAGAAGCCTCCGCGGTAAACGCGCCGGCCGCGCCTGCGCGCTCCATGGCCAAGCTCGCCGCCGGCTCCCCTCAAGCCAGCCTCGATGCCTCGCAGCCTGCCGCCGCGCCTAATACCGCGGGCCGCAAGCTGGTATACGACCCGTCTATGAGCGTCGAGGCGAAGGATCCCGCGCTCGTAGAGGCGGCTGTGCTCAAGGCTCTGGCCGCGGCCGGAGGCTACGCCGCCAGCCGCAACGTCGACGAATACGCCACCTATCTGCAGCTCCGCGTGCCCGTGGCAGCGCTCGAGGGCCTTATGGACCTGCTGGCCGGCCAGGCTAAGACCCTGGCGCGGAGCCTGTCGGCGCAGGACGTTACCGACCAGTACTTCGACCTTGAGGGCAGGCTGCGGAACAAGCGACTCCTTGAGGAGCGCTACCGCGAATACCTTAAACGCTCGGCGAGCCTTGAGGATATACTCGCGGTGGAACGTAGCCTCTCCGATACCACCACGGAGATAGAGTGGCTGGAAGGCAGTTTTCGCGACCTGTCGCGACGTATAGAACTGGCCACCCTGAACATAACGATACGGCCTTTGCGCGCCATCGATCCTTCGCGGCCGAGCTTAGGTAAAGCGCTCTCGGATCTTTTCGCTGGCGTGGGCGATGTAGCCCGAAGCGCAGTCGTCGTGCTGGTAGGCATTATAGTCTATGGCGTGCCCGCCCTGTTGCTCGCCGCGCTCTTATGGTGGCTGAGCTTTGGCAAGCTTGGCCTGCTGCGCAGGCTCTTTGCCCTGGTAGCCAAGGCCAAGGACGACAGGAAAAAAGGATAAGGCATAGAGCAAGCGCCCGCTTGTACTCAGCGGGCGCTTGCGTAAGGCTAACGATGTAGGGGGCTGTAGCTTAGCTGCGGACGCCCGACATGCCGATAAGCGCGTCGTTGGTTTCCCTAAAGCGCTTGACGACGATGGGCAGTATGTCTATGGCCACTTCGGGATGGGCCTTCATGAACGAGGTGAATTCCCACGATGCCAATACGAGGCAGCTCGTGGGCTCGGTGGCCGTAACCGTGGCGGTGCGCTTAGCTCCGTCGAGCACGGCGAATTCGCCGAGTATGTCGCCTGAGCCGTTGCTTGCAATCTCTACTTGTTTGCCCGACATGTCGACCTTCTCCACCCGCACCCTGCCGCTCAGTATGATGAAGAGGCCTATGCCGTCTTCGCCCTGCTTCATGAGCGACTCGCCGGGCTGAAAGTTGCGTTCCGTGCAAATCTGCGCTATGCCTTTTATATACTTGCTGTCCAGGTTGGCGAATAAGGCTACTTTAGCCAGCGCGTTTTCTTTGTCCATAGATGCTCCTTCTTTCAAGACTCGATTCCACGTTACTGTGTGCTGATCCCCCAAGATACGCTATAGCCGGCTGGCAGTCAATAAAAGCCCGCGCTAACGCTCGCCCTTCTTGGCTGCCGGCATATGAATGGTCATGGTCGGGAAGGCGAAAGCTATGCCTTCCTGGGCAAAGTGCCGCTGTATGTCGACGTGGATGGAGTTTAAGCCCTTAAGCCAGTCTTCTTTGGGCAGCCATACCCCGTACAGTATTTCTATGGCGTTATCCCCGAAGCGCTTAACGAGGAAGAGAGGCTCAGGGTTTCGTAGCACCTCTTGATTTTGATCCGCTACTTCCATAAGAACGCGCCGTACCGTGTTGATATCAGTGCCATAAACGACGCTAAGGTCAATATTGAGCCGCCTCGCCGGGAAACGGGTGATATTGATTACTTTGGCCTTGATCAATATTTCGTTGGGTATGCGAACGAGTTGATTGTCGAAGGTCCTGAGCTTGATAGACAGGGCGTCCACCGAATGCACGACGCCGACGGTGCCGTCGACATTGAGCACGTCGCCCTGCGAAAAGGTTTTCTCCGATACCAGGAAAAAGCCGCTGATGAAATTGGATACCGTCGTCTGCGCGGCGAAGCCCAGGGCTATACCCGCTATGCCCGCCGCGCCGAGCAGGGCTGACAAGTCCACGTTCGCGGCATCGAAGGCATTGATCGCGATAAGCGCCAAGCCAAGGTATTGAACAATTTTGACGACGAGGCTTGACGTGCGGGCGTCAAGGCTCTTCCTCGTAACGCGTTTTAATACGGTTACCACCAGCCCGACTGCCATGAGGCCGAGTACGATGGCCAGTACTACCTTGAAGGTGGTAAGCACGCTATCAAAGGTAAAGAGCCTGCCTAGTATGCCGTCATCGGGCAGCAGATCCCAGAATCCGCCTCTCTCCGCGCTTTTTGCCGCTGCTGCGGCGTCAATCGTTTCTTCCATTAGCCTACAGCCTCGTCATCGCTTTAAAGAGCTCGAAGGAGCGCTCGATGAAGCGCTCTTCTCCCGATACCTTTGGTTTGGTAAGGAGTATAGCCTTGGGCGGCAGCGCCCCCTGTCCATCCAGCCTCATGCGCACGCCAGATTCGCTGAAAACGAAGGATAGGCGCTCGCTCTGCATGCTCGTTCCCACGCCGTACACGGACAGCTGCTCGCCGTATATGCAGAGCTCGCTGACTAATACCGGCTCAAGCGAGCTGTTTTTAAGGCGCACCGGGTGCGCTACCAAGGCGGGATCCTGGTGCAGCGAATCCAGGGTGGGCTCGCTAATATCCAGGAAATCGGCTTCATCGAAGCGGCACACGACGCCTGACTCGGGAGTTCCGTACATGGTTTTAAAGGGTTTTCTCAAGGGAAACGAGGCTACTAATGCCCCCCCCACCATAATACGGGCTTCTATATGCGAGAATATCCAGCCCTGTATGTCGGCGCCCGGCGGCAAGGAGAAAGATTCGCGCAGCCGTATGCATACGGGCAGGGTGGGGTAGCCCGGCGAAAGCCGGTACTCCTGCGTCTTGCCCATGTAGTACCGCGTCCAGGCGGGGTCGGCAAGGGGAGGCAGGCATAGGGCCGGCGGCGCTTTCTTTCTGCCCGAGGCGCTCTGCGCATGGCTGCTCTCCGGATAAAAGGGCATGGCCGCAAGCACATCGCCTTCTCCAGCCATGTCGGCCGATACGCAGAGCATCGCTTTTCCGAAGCGGTGTATGCGCGTGCCTTCGTTTTTTGGTAGGGTCCACTCCGTCCACATAAAGCTAGGCGCTCCTCAAGTCCATGGTTTTTAGGATATACTCGACCCCTGGTAGTATACGGTCCCGGTGCGTCCGGGTAAAGCGCAAAGGGTGGATACAGTGTATGGCTGAACTGGAAGGGCTTGTGCAGGGCGAGGCGGAAATGCGGCTTGACCGCTATATTGCCGATGAACTAGGCTCCCTCAGCCGGAGTCAGCTCAAACTGAGGAGCCTGGCCATACGCGTCAATGGCAGGGAGGCCAAGCTCAGCCGCCTGGTAAAGCCCGGCGATAGCTTCGCCATAGTCCTTAAGGACGAGGAAGCCGCCGGCGAGGCAGCAGAAGAGCTGGAACTCGATATACTCTACGAGGACGCCAGCGTAATCGTACTCAACAAAGCGCAGGGCATGGTAACGCATCCTGCCCACGGCAATTGGCGCGGTACGCTGGCAAACGGGCTGTTAGGGCTGTTCAAGGCGCAGCGCGATGCCGCCGAAGCGCCTTCGAGGGCGGGTATCGTGCATCGCCTGGACAAGGACACTTCGGGGCTTATTATCGCGGCCAAGACCGCCGCGGCGCAAGAGTTCCTGGCCGCGCAGTTTAGGGATAGGACCACGCGCAAGATATATCTGGCCGTATGCCAAGGCGTTCCCGCGGCCGCGAGCGGGCGCATCGATACCTGGCTGGCCAGGGATCCGCGAGACCGCAAGCGATTTTGCGTATCGGCAGAGGGCGATGGAAAGCACGCGCAGAGCGATTATAAGCTGCTCGGAAGCGCGGAGGGCTATGCGCTGCTCGCGCTGAGGCCGAGGACGGGCAGGACCCATCAGCTGCGCGTGCATTGCAAGCGGCTGGGCTGTCCCATACTGGGCGACCCCATCTACGGCAGAAAGGACAAGCGCTTTCCTGAGGCTACGCTCATGCTCCATGCGCGCGAGCTTATGATAACGCTGCCAGGAGAAGCCGAAGCCAGGGTGTTCTCCGCGCCTATACCTGAGCGCTTCTTGCGAATACTCAGGCTTTTAGCCTTAGAAACGCTTGTTTAATAAGGATTTATCGTTGGGGAGAAGGCCTTTTTGCCCGTTCCTGCGCGGAGTTTACCCTAATTTTACGACCCTCGTAATCGCTGCCGTTTAGGGCCTCGATGGCTTTTTCAGCTTCATCGTCGCTCTGCATCTCTATGAAGGCGAAGCCTCTGGGCATGCCGCTCATAGGGTCGGGCGGCAATTCTACGGAGCATACCCTGCCATAGTGAGAAAATAGTTCTCGCAGGCTTGCGGCGTCGGTGGCGTAGTTAAGATTTCCCACGTATATCTTACGGGACATAGGGCTCGACCTCTCGTTGGACTATAACCGCAAGAGGGGGCCAGGTCAATGCAAGGTCTTTCTTGACAAAGCGTTATGGTTCACTATAATAGCATTGCAATCTATATACCTAAGCAGGAGGACCCCCATGGCTATTTTATATGTAGCCCTCCCGCTTGCCGGTGTTTTTCTGGGATGGATGATCCGCTGGCTGTACGCCAGATTTCAACTTACGGCCGCCGAACAAAAAGCGGAACGTATAATGCAAGAAGCGGTAAAGCAGGCAGAAGCGCAAAAGAGAGAAATCCTGCTCGAGGCGAAAGATCAACTCATCAGGGAGAGAAACCAGCAAGAGCGGGAGAACCGCGAACGACGGGCTGAAATCCAGCGTTATGAGCGACGACTGGTCCAAAAAGAAGAAAATCTCGACAAGAAAATTGAGGCCTTGGAGAAAGACGAACAGGCCCTTAACGAACGCGTCAAGGTAATCGGTACAAAAGAAGAGTTCCTAGCCGGCCAGGAAGAGCGCTACCGCAAGGAACTCGAGCGCATATCCGGCCTTAGCGCCGAGGACGCCAAGAAACTCATCATTCAGGGCCTCGAGAACGAGGCTAAGCGAGACGCCCAGGTTCTGCTCAATAAGATCGAGCAGGAAGCCCAGACCGGCGCCGAGAAACGAACCCGCGACATACTCGTTACCACGATGCAGCGCATGGCCGCGGACGTAACCGCCGAGGTTACCGTTACCAGCGTGGCCTTGCCCGGCGACGAGATGAAGGGCCGCATCATAGGCAGGGAAGGCCGCAACATACGCACCCTGGAGACCCTTACCGGCGTCGACGTCATCATCGACGACACCCCGGAAGCGGTAGTCATATCCTGCTTCGATCCGGTGCGCAGGGAGATAGCCCGCGTATCCCTTGAACGCCTCGTGGCGGACGGCCGCATACATCCGGCGCGCATAGAAGAGGTCGTGCAGAAGGTTACGCGCGAAATATCGCAGAAGATTTATGAAGAAGGCGAGAAGGTCGTGTTTGACCTCGGCCTGCATAACATGAATCCCGAGCTTATACGCGCCTTAGGCCGCCTGCATTACCGGACAAGCTACGGCCAGAACGTGCTATCGCACTCGAAGGAAGTGGCCGTCATAGCCGGTATGCTCGCCTCCGAGATAGGCGCCAACCGCGAACTGGCTAAGCGCGGAGCCCTGCTCCACGATATAGGCAAGGGCGTCGAGTCGGATTCCGATCAGAACCACGCCGAGATCGGCATGGAACTGGCCCGTAAGATGGGCGAGGACCCGCGTATCGTCAACGCCATAGGTTCCCATCACGCCGACGTAGAGCCCATATGCATAGAGAGCGTGCTCTGCCAGATAGCGGACGCCATATCCGCCGCGCGACCCGGCGCCCGCAGGGAGACGCTGGATAACTACGTAAAGAGGCTCGAGAACCTGGAGAGCATAGCCGAGGGCTTCTCTGGCGTGGACAAGGCCTTCGCCATACAGGCGGGCCGCGAACTGCGCATACTCGTCAATAATGAAAAAGTATCGGACGAAGACGCTAAAGAACTCTGCAAGTCTATAGCCAAGAAGATCGAGACCGATATGCGCTACCCCGGCAGGATAAAGGTAACTATTATTCGGGAAACGCGTATCGTGGAATACGCGCGCTAAGGCAAGGCGCTACGCTCGAGCGCTTCGCCTCTTGATTAGCTCTTAAACGCGGCCGTCCTTAAGGGCGGCCGCTTCTATTCCTTGCGCCCCCGTGTGGTGTAGGATATTCAAAGGAAGCGGAGGATAGATGCCGGCTAGCTTTAAGGCCCTTATGTTGGGCGATGTTATAGGTGATTCCGGCATACATGCCGTGCAACTGCGTTTGCCCGCCCTCGTGCGGGACTTGGAAGCTGATATCGTCATCGCCAACGGAGAAAACGCCAGCGGCGGCTTCGGCCTCAGCGAGGATAACGCGCGGCAGCTTTTTGCTGCCGGCGTAGACGTGCTTACAGGCGGGAACCACATTTGGGAGAAAAAAGGCTCTACCGAGCTTCTTAACGCCGGCTTGCCGCTGCTGCGGCCCGCCAATTATCCGCCGGGCGCGCCAGGAAGGGGCTCCCTTACCCTACGCAAGGAAAGCGCCAGCTGGGTGGTGCTCAACCTGCAGGGCCGGGAGGGCATGAAGCCCATAGACTGCCCGTTCCGTTACGCGGATGCTTTTTTGTCTGCCCTTGCCGACGACAAGGATGGTTCAAGCGCAAAGGGAAGCGAGGACGCTGCGCTACCGCGCTTCGTGCTCGTGGATTTCCATGCGGAATCCTTTGCCGAGAAACAAGCGCTCGGCCTGCATCTGGACGGCAGGATATCCGCGCTCGCGGGTACCCATACCCATGTGCAGACCATGGACGAACGCATACTGCCCGGCGGTACCGGCTACATAAGCGACCTGGGTATGTGCGGGCCGGTGGATTCCATCATAGGCGTTCGCATAGACAGTTGCCTGAAGCGCAATCTTACCCACATGCCCATCAAGATGGAAAGCGCGGAGGGCCATTCCATGATTAATGGCGCTCTCTTTGAATTCGGCCTTGACGGCCGCTGTATCTGCATCGAGCGCGTTCGCCTACTGTAAAGCCTGGTAGAGTGGCTCGGTTCCCCCTTAGGCGCCCCGCCCCTGGGCGAGGCCTAGCGGCGTTGTGCGCGCGGCGTTTCAAGGTCCAGGACGAGCATATCGCTCGCCTGCGGATCAAAGTCTTCCTCGTTCCACGACGCGTATATGCCGCGCGGCACGAAACCCTGCCCATCTGCCGCCGCTACCAGCGCACCGGGCGTAAAGGGATAGAGACGCACGGCATTCTCAGGCCGCTCTCCGGCGGTCTTGGGGCCGAACGAGCTAAAAAAGTCTACGCTTCCGTCGCCCCTGTACTGGTAGCGGCGGGAGAATACCTTGTCTCCAAGCCGTAGGTCCGGAAGCTTAGCGGGCTTATCCGCAAGTATTTTCTGGTAGTTGAGGACCTGCAGTATGAGCCGGCCGCCAGGTTCCAGCGCTCGCGCCGCTTCCTTAAAGAAAAGAGCCAGCTCGCTTCCATCCTTCAGGTGGGGCAGGGTATTGCCTATGCAGAGTACGAGCGAGGCGCTTCCAGGCGCCAGCTCCATATGCACGTCCAGCATGCCTGCCTGCCTGAACTCTATGCGTTGGCTTAGGCCAAGCTCTTCCGCCCTTCTTTTCGCCTCGGCGAGCATGAGGGCGGCAGGCTCCAGGCCGAGTACCTGCCAGGATCCTTGGGCCAGCGCCAGGCTATGGCCTCCGCTTGCGCAGCCTAGGTCCAGCGCCAGGGCGCCGCGCCGCGGCGGCTTGCCAATGAAGGCAAGGGTGGCTGGATTGACCGGAAAGAGTTCGTCATATATCTGCACAAGGCTGTCGTAAAAGATCATGCCGTTAAAGCTAGCACCATAATGGCGCTTCGACAATGATAAAGCCGCGCAAAAAAAGCTTGCGTTCCGGCTATTCGACTATAGACTAGCGCTATGAAAAGCCTCTCGCTCACGGGTAAGATCAACCTTATCACCGCCGGTTCCTTAGCGCTCGGACTTGGCATAGCGGCGTTCGTGTTCGCCACCAGCCTGGTATCCACTAGGCAGGATATGAGCAACCAGGCGCTGGCCAGGCAATCGGAACTGCTCTACGCCTCTATCGAGAATTTCATGTTGATAGGCGAAGCGCCGGTAGCGCTAAAATTCTTCACCGATCTGCGTCAGATAGAGGGCGGATACCAGGTAGGCCTCTATCGCCGCAATGGCATGGGCGCCTTCGTCGACAACGAGACGATAGAAACGGTCAATACTAAGCTTGGCCGACAGCGCTTCGAGAAGAAGCTCAGCCTGCCGCCCATGGTAAGCGAGCCAGAGCGCCCTTATTTTGAGTCTTCGGCGGGTATGCCCCCCGAAACCGTATTCTTCCGCTGGGAAGAGGCGGGACGCAGTTATGACCGCATTTACCGGCCCCTGCTCAATCTGCCCAAATGCACGAGCTGCCACGGCTCAGACCATACCGTGCGCGGCGTTATCGACCTGCGTTCGGACATTACGCCCTTCCTGTCCGCGCAGCGGGCCGCCGTGGGCTTGTCCGTGGGCGGTTTCACGCTGATGATGCTTGCTCTTGCCCTTATTATCACGCGCTTCATCCATATCGTCGTGGTGAACCCTGTCCGCGCCATAGGTCGGGTATGCAGCGCGGTAAGCGCCGGCGATTTTTCCGGCAGGGTAGAGGCCAAAAGCGGCGACGAGGTAGGAGTGCTCGCCGGAACGGTGAATACCATGGTGCAGGGGCTCTATGAGCGCTTCGAGCTTACCAAGTACGTGTCGGCGGGCACCCTTTCGTCGCTCGCGGCCGGCCAGGAACCCAGGCGCGTGCAGAGGAGCCTGCTCTTCAGCGATGTGCGGGGTTTTACCTCCTATACGGAACGGCACGGCGCGGACGCCGTCGTGGGCATATTGAACAAACTGCTGGAAGATCAGGCGCGAATTATACAGGCGCACGGGGGCGATATAGACAAATTCGTGGGCGATGAGGTGGTTTCCGTGTTCGCGGGAGAAGACGCGGCTGAGCGAGCCTGCCTCGCGGCGCTCGATATCATGGACATGGCCAAGCGGGCCGCCGAATACGATGGCTTGGCCGTCGGCGTAGGCATAGCTACGGGCATGGTCATCCAGGGTATGGTGGGCTCTAGCCTCAGGGCGGATTTTACCGTCATTGGCGATCCGGTAAATATAGCCGCCCGTCTCTGCTCGGTGGCTAAGGCCGGGCAGACCGTTATCTGCGATTGCAGCTATGACGCGCTTCCCAATAAGAAACGCTTTGCATTCAAGGGGCCGTTCAAGGCCACGCTTAAGGGCAAGGCGGAAGCCCAGCGGGTATACCTTTTGGTGCCTCGCGACGTACGGATGGGAGTATCCCTATGAGCCGTTTTCATACAGCATCAGGCTTAGTCTGCTTCAGTATTGCCCTGCTCGGCTGTTCTTTAGCCGGCGTTTCCTGTGCCCGTGGGGGTGCGTCCCGCGCGCTGGTGCCTGACGATTATAGCGCTTGGCGCCGCAGTACCGAACAGGAACTGAGCTACACTATACCAGGCCATGAGGCGAGCGCACGCACCATTTTTATGAACCCCGCAGGGTTTCTCTTTCAAACAGACGCGTCCGGAACCGAATTTCCCCAAGGCACGGTCATAATTAAAGAAATACGGCCATTAGGCCAGGTAACGGCCGCAATGCCCGCTCCTATGCTTACCGTCATGGTTAAAGCGCCTGAGGATGAGCGCGCGCGGGGCGGCTGGCTTTGGATAGTAAAGGATACGGCAACGGCATCGGAGATGGTATTTACGAGCGATTTTTGCTACCGCTGCCACGCGAACGCCAATGAAGCGCACCCCTATGCCGACCTCAATCCTATGGGTTCGTTCCGCGACTTTGTGTTCTTCGTGCCCGGCATGGATACCCCTGCTTTGCCGCCACAGGCCGATTCTGTCCCAGGCCAGGGTTCCGGGATTTACGCGGAGCCATCGGGCGACGGCTACTAAATCCGGCCGCTCTAGGCAGGCGCAGTATGACTCAGGCAGATACGGGCTGGCATTCGATTTGACAAAAGCGGCGTTTCCCCTGGATACTAAGCCCGGGGGAAGCCATGAAGCTCTTGGTGTTTGTCCTGAATAAGGAAGAGTTCCTCGAAGAAGTGCTGGAAGCCTACGTGGAAGCCGGCGTAGCTGGCGCTACCATTGTCGATTCAGAAGGTATGGGTCGTTTCCTCGCCTATGAGGTGCCTATTTTTGCCGGCTTTAAGGAATTCATGAAGGGCAATAAACCCTACAATAAAACCATTTTATCCGTCATCCGCAACGAAGGGGTGATTGAAAAACTGAAGAAGCTGGTCGATGAAGTAGTCGGAGGCCTTGATAACCCGGGTACCGGCATCATGTTCACCGTGCCCGTGGATTGGTCCACGGGGCTCGTGCGCGAGGAAGAGGAGGTATAAGGGTGGCAAGTCTTCGAGAATATCTGGATCCTGCCTGCGTGGCCGTCGACGTGCGCGCTGCCGATAAAGAAGAGGCCATTCGGGCTTTAGTGCATATCGCCGATAGCGCGGCTGGGGTAAAAGACCCGGAACTGCTTGTACGCGATATATTGGAGCGTGAGCGCTTAGCGCCCACGGGGCTCGGCGAGTCATGCGCCGTGCCCCATGCCCATTCCGATGGCATAGCCGATACGCGGCTGGTTTTTGCCCGCCTTGCGGCACCGGTGGATTTCGGCGCTCCCGACGATAAGGATGCGCACCTCGTCGTGTTAATGGCGGGGCCGAGGGATTCCGCCGGGCTGCACTTAAAGCTCTTATCCAAGCTGGCCCGTATGCTGCACGATGCCGATTTTAGGGCAGCGGCGCTGGCCGCGCCTGATGCCGGTATCCTGGCTCAGCTTATTTTCGATAGGGATAGCTGACGGTGAGAACCGTAAACGCATGGCGCCTCATGCGCTTCGGCATAAGCTTCGGAGCGCTCTACGCGGTATGGATAGTCTTTACCGCGAGCGTCGACGCGTTTTCTCTGTTCACCGGCGCCATTGGCTCGCTGGCTATCGCCGCGTTAACCCATGATATATTCATCGCGCAGCATGAGGCGTCCCTTCGCGCTTTCGTCCCGAGGCCCCTCGTTCTGGTGGGCTTCCTGGCTTTCCTCGTCTACAGCATGTACCTATCCAGCGTCCAGATGCTGGTAGCCTTGATACGCGGCAGGGCGAACCCCCGCGTCGTCCACTTTCGCACGCGCCTAAAAACTGACCTTGCGCGCATGGTGCTGGCCAATTCTATTACCTTTACGCCGGGCACCATTACGCTCGACCTCAATGACGACCACCTGACGGTTCATTGGTTCCTTGCCACGACGCGGCATTCGCGGGCGGCCGGCGATATAGTCAAGGGCAAGTTTGAGGACAGGCTGCGTAGGGTATGGTCGTGAGGGCCTTCATGCTGGACGCCATGCAGTGGTTTTTACTCGCCTGTGCCATAGGCGCCCTCCTGCGCCTGCTTGCAGGGCCGAGCGCGGCGGATAGACTGGTGGCGCTTAACGTGCTTTCCGGCATCGTGCTGGCCTTTCTGGCCCTGCGCGGCGTGCGCCAGGAGCGGGCAATCTACCTGGACGTGGCCTTAGTCTATGATATCTTCGGTTTTTTAGGGCTCTTAGCCATAGCCCGCTTCTTAAAGGACAAAGCCATGGCCGATGGGGAGGAGGACTGATGGGTATCGTCGGTGAGTTCATTGCGCTTATTGCCTTCATCGCCGCTGCTATATTCGGCACAGCCGGCATCGTAGGGCTGTACCGCTTTCCTGATCCCTACGCGCGCTTACAAGCTTCTTCGCTCTGCGGTACCACCGCGGTATTTTCTATATTCATCGGTTGCCTCGCGCTTGCCTCATCCTTGGCCATTGCGGCGCGTCTCCTGGTCATTATCATGTTTTTCCTCATATCCAGCCCCACAGGCGGGCATATCGTGGCCAAATTCGCTTGGAATTCCGGCATTGACCCCTGGAGGCCCGAACGTACGGAGCGTCCTCGCCGCCGCTGGTGGAAGCGCGCATGATAGAAGTCCTGCTTATCTGCATACTGGCGCTCTGCCTGTATACAGTGGAATCGAAGGATCTGCTCTTCGGCACCATAGCGCTCTCGGCAATAAGCCTGCTCTCCGCCCTGTTGTTTTACCTGCTTAAGGCTCCTGATGTAGCTATAACGGAGGCGGCCGTGGGGGCAGGCGTGTCCACCGTTGTCTATGTTTGGGCGATTAAGGCTACAGAACGAAAGGATATATCGTGAACGCGCAGGCTAAGAGAGCGCCTGTGGCGGCGGCCGTGCTTTCGATCTTGGTAGCCGCGGCTATACTATGGCCTCTCGTAGCCTTCGACGGCCCCTGGCCCCGTGAACTGGGCGCTTATCTGGAATCGCGGGGCTTGGAAGAATCCGGCGCGCGCAACCTTGTCAGCGCCATATATCTGGGTTACCGGGCGTATGATACGCTCGGCGAGACTATCGTGCTGCTCGTGGCGGTAAGCGGAGCCATAGGCATGATAGCCGCCGCGGGTACGACGCTGGCCATCGATTACTCCTATCCGGCTAAAGATGGTGCCGTGGATGGCGGCGAAGCCGAGAAGCCGATACGCAGAAAAGCGAAGAAAAACCGCACCGATCTTATAGAAGTCGTGACGGGTAAGCTTGGGCCTGTCGTGCTGCTTTTCGGTTTCTATGTCATGCTCTTCGGCCATGTGTCGCCAGGGGGCGGCTTTCAAGGCGGCGTGGTTGTTGCCTCGGGTATCGTGTTCCTTGCCCTGGGCAGCAAGGGCAAGCCCGGCGGCGGCCTATCGAGCGCTTCAACGCTGGCTAAATTGGAGGCGGCAGGCTTTGCCGCGCTTATAGCAGGCGGATTTTTAGGGCTTGCCAGCGGCACGGGTTTTTTTGCGCCTCCGCTAGCGGGAACTTCGCCGCTGGGCTTCATAATAGCCCTTAATACGGTCATTGGGCTCAAAGTAGGCGCGGGCATAGGCTTCCTGTGCGTAGCTATGCTCGGGGAGGCTGACTATGATTGACCGGATTATTGTCGGCCTGATATTCCTCGTCGGCTTGTGGGGCCTCATAGGAAAAAGGAACCTGATAAAGAAAGTATTCGGCCTGTCCATAATTAACGCGGCCGTCGTTATTCTCTTTATCATGGAGGGAGGAAAGGCCGGCAGTTCCGCGCCCATACTCGAGCCGGGCGTACGGGACATCGTCGACCCCGTTCCCCAGGCCCTTATGCTCACCGCCATAGTCATAGGCGTGTGCGTGACCGCGCTGGCCCTGGCTATGGCTTACCGGCTGTATAAAGCCACGGGAAGTTTCGATATTGATGAAGTGAGGGAGCGGCTTGATGACGGGCATCGCTGAGTCGATCATGAGTCCCAGCGATTGGGCTATGATGCCCGTGGCCCTTCCCCTGCTTGGGGCGGCTTTGTCGCTTTTAGCTAAGGCCTTCATAAAAAAAGGCCCTTGGGCCAGCTTATTTGAATACCTGGGCGCCTTCGTCGGCCTGGCCCTGCCCTGGCTGGCCTTGGCGGTCCTTGCGCCTCTCGTGCTGAGTGGCGGCAGCGTGCAGGCTATCATAGGCTCCTGGTCGCCGCTCGTAGGCATTAGCTTCCGCTTTGACGGCCTTACCTGGCTGGTCGATATGCTGGGTTTTTCGGTGGCCGGCATGGCCTGGCTCTACTCCGTTGGCGCGGGTCCCAAGGGGCCGGCATTCACGACGATTTACCTTATTCAAGCTTCCGCGCTTGCCGCCACCGCCGCTACTACCGACCTGTTCAACCTCTTCGTATGCCTTGAAGTGCTCGGCATGGCTTCGTACGTATTGGTAACGAGCTCGGAAAAGCCCGGCGCCTTTCTTGCCGCCTTTTCCTACCTTATGGTGAGCGCCGCCGCCATGGTATTCTTCCTTCTAGGCGTGTACGGCTTGTACAGGCTTACCGGCACCCTATCCTATAGCAGCATTGCTGCTGCCTTAGCCCTACTGCCCGATGGCGGCGGCTACACGGCTGTCGTATCCCTGGCCTGCATAAGCGCCGCGGTAGCTCTGCGGGTGGCGGTTATGCCGCTCTACGGTTGGCTGCCTGACGCGCACGCCCTTGCTCCGCACGCGGTGTCCGCCGTTCTTTCCGGCGTACTAATAAAGACGCCGCTGTTCGCGCTGTCGCGCTTCTTGCTGGCCATGCCTGGCGGCGGTATGGCAGGCCAGTTGTTCGGCTATGCAGGCGCGATAACCGCTCTAGGCGGCGTCATCATAGCTCTTTCGCAAAAAGACGCAAAGCGCTTGCTCGCCTATCACTCCATAAGCCAGATAGGCTATGTCGTAAGCGCCTGGGGCGCCGGGGTTTCAGCCCTTTCCCGGGGAGAGGCCGTGGGCTATGCGCTCTTAAGCGCGGCCTTTTTACATGCGTTCTACCATGCGCTTTTTAAAGGCCTCCTGTTCTTAACCGTAGGTACGGCTACCGATGCGGCGGCTGAGCGCGACGTGTATGTCTTGCGGGGAGCCGGGGCTATCCTGAAAAAATCAGGTGAGCGCCTTCCCTTTACGCTGCTTTCGTTTGCGGTGGGAGCCCTTTCTATAAGCGCCTTGCCGCCATTTAACGGCTTCGTAAGCAAGGCCGCGCTCTCGTATGTCTTAAAAGGACGATGGGAGTATATTTTTCTCTTTATTGCGGGCATCGGCACCACGGCCTCATTCATCAAGCTTGCCGGAATATTCGCTCCGCCTAAGCGGGGGGCGGGGATAGCGGCCGCCTCTTCCTTGCCCGGCTATACGGCAAAAAAAACGGTAATGACGGCGCAGGCTGTCCTTGCTCTTGCCTGCGTGGCCAGCGGCCTTGCCGGCCCTTGGTTCTATCGCTTCGTGGGGCGCCTCCTTTCGGGCGGGCACTACAGCATCGGCGTTTTACGACTCTATGATCTTGATTCCCTCTTAAAAACGGGCGGTATCGTTTTGGCAGGGTATGTACTGTATAAGCTGGCTCTCACCGGCATAGGCAAGCGTATCGCTGCGCGCATACGCGAGCGGCCGAGGGGTTTCCATGGTCTCTTTGCCGCCTTTTCGCTCGGCTTAGGCGGCCTCACCCTGTGGATCTCATTTTTCCGTTTTCAATGACAGATCCCTTGACATGCCGAGTGCCTTTCGGATATATAATCTCCCATCGTCTGCGGCGATGGTGGAATTGGTAGACACGCTAGCTTGAGGTGCTAGTGCCGAGAGGTATGGAGGTTCAAGTCCTCTTCGCCGCACGAAAATGAAAAGCCCGACCGAAAGGTCGGGCTTTTGCGTTTTCGGAATAGCGGCAAAGAGGACTTGAACCGAAGCGAGCGCCGAACGATAGTGAGGAAGAGCGCCCATGGACGGGCGCGGAAGCGAGCGTAGGCGCCCGGAAGCGCGAGATACGAGGTCGAGCGCAGTAGGGAAAGTCCTCTTCGCCGCACGAAAATGAAAAGCCCGACCGAAAGGTCGGGCTTTTGCGTTTTCGGAATAGCGGCGAAGAGGACTTGAACCTATCACAGTGGCGCTCGCCGTAAGAATTCGCTATTATACCTTCTATGAATACCATGCTGGTTCAATTTCTAGCCGTAGGCATCGGCCTCGCGGCAATGGTATGGAGCGCGCGGCTTTTCGTAGGCGGAGCATCCTGCATAGCCCGCTATCTACGTATTCCATCCCTGGTTATAGGCATGGTCATCATAGGCTTTGGCACTTCCATGCCGGAGTTGCTCGTATCGGCCATATCGTCTATTCAAAACAATCCAGGCGTTGCCCTTGGCAACGCTTTTGGCTCGAACATCGTAAATATTGGTTTGATATTGGGGCTTACCGCGCTTATCAAGCCCATAGCCGTAGCCTCAGCCGTCGTAAAAAAAGAATTACCGCTCCTGCTTGGCGCAACCGCTATCGTGGGCTTACTCGCCTACGATCGGGTACTGAGCCGCACGGATAGCATAATTCTCTTGGTACTGTTTACCATCCTTATAGGCTGGACCATCTATTCCGCGCGCAAGGCTAAAGGCGACGAACTCGAGCGCGAATATGAGCAGGAGCTAAGCAAGCAGATGATGTCCCCCTTCAAGGCCATACTTTCGCTTGTAGCCGGGTTTGCTGTATTGCTCGCCTCTTCCCGCGCCTTGGTGTGGGGCGCCGTAGGTATCGCTAAAACCTGGGGCGTCAGCGATCTCATCATAGGTCTTACTATCGTCGCTCTTGGCACTTCCCTGCCAGAACTTGCATCGTCATTGGTAGCTATCAGCCGCAACGAGCATGACTTGGCCATAGGCAATGTCATAGGTTCGAATCTTTTCAATGTTTTGGCGGTGGTAGGGCTAGCGGGTGCTATAAGGCCTATCGAACTGGATGCGGCCGTGTTGATTCGCGACTGGGGCCTTATGTTTGCCCTAACGCTGCTCGCCCTGGTCATGGGCATAGGCATACGGCGTCAAGGAAGGATAAATAGGCTGGAGGGTTTGACCTTGCTATCGGTATATCTGGCATATATCGCATACCTTGCGTATTCCCAGCTTAAATAGCCGAATTCTGCCCTGGCGTGATTGACAGTC
>DHVU01000021.1 GCA_002412825.1 Spirochaetaceae bacterium UBA5200 | reverse complement strand
TCATGGAAAGGATACGAACATGGACTTGAGAAGCGTTTTAGTAACGATCCCCGCCCGCGGCGATCAATTCGCCGGATGGCGCTCTTCACTCGATGGCGGATCATCATACAGGCCGGCAGAGCTGCGCGAAGTGACGGTCCGGAGCGCGCCGGATGAGCTTTCCGATGATGAAATAGGCGCGAACATATCCGCTGCCTTGCGCCTAGGCTACGGCTGCCGCGTTCCCGTGGACTTCGTAGCCGTAGAGGCGTACATACTCGCCAGGCGGCCCGCATGAGCTCGACGATCCCCCTTGCGACCGCTTGCCGTCAAGCCAGGCTGCCCCTAGGTGTCGCCGCGCGCGCGATCCGCTGCGGCCGGCTCTTTGCCGTCGATGGCCAGGTATCGACCGATGCCCTGCCGGAATTGGAAGCCCTGGCCCGCGCCGAGAGATCGAAAAAGCTACGCCGGAACCTGGCCCGGGACGGCGTTAAAATTGGCTACGAAGGCTCATGGATAGCCGCGCAATGAGAGAACAGCAAGCCCTTGCCCGACGCCTGGCACGGCACGAGGGAATCATACGTATGGCCGCCAGAGCAGCCGCATACCGCTCAAGCCCTGACTATAACGACGTGCTCCAAGAGTTACGCCTGGCAGCCTGGCGCGCGCTACAGGTTCACGATCCGGCCAGGGGCGCGGAATCTAGCCTTGTGGCGGCATATTGTCGCAATGCAGCCTTTACACTGCGAGCAGCGGCCAGGGTCCAGCGCCTAGGCGGAGGGCAGCCCGTAGCCTCATTAGACGCGCCGGCGGATGGCGTGGACGGATCGCCCATAATTGAATCAATCGCGGATGATGGCCCCGGCCCCGATGAGCAAGCAGCCGCTTCCCTGGCCGCTGCGGACGTGCTACGCCATGCCCGCCCCCGAGAGAGAACGATACTCACTCTACGCGCATCCGGCTTTACCCTTGACGAAGTAGGACAACGTCTAGGCGGCTTGAGCAGGGAAAGAATTCGTCAATGCGAAGTAGAAGCCCTTTGCCGATGCGTTACCGCCCGCCGGCGGAGATGATGCGCCCGAAAAACCTTCACCTATGGCCTTTAGCATATGCTAAGGGCCATTTTGTTATACAAGCATAACGCCGCCGCGACAAGAAAAAAGACTGTCAGAAGAATGTCAGACAAAACAGCCTTATTCTCTTGTGTTTTGGTTTATTTTGGTTTACTCTATTTTTGCACGTGAAAAATGAAGTCTAGTCCTAGAATAGAATTATGGGAAAGCGAGCAAAGGCAAGCTAAGCCGCAAGCGGCCTGCAAAACCTTCATGCATCGGTTCGATTCCGATCGGCGCCTAAACAAAACAGCCCGGCTTTAGCCGGGCCGTTTTGCTTTATAAAGCGCCGAGAGGAATCGAAGGGAGCGAGCGCGACGCGATAGCTCCGAAGAGGCACCATGGATGGTGCCGAAAGCGAGCTCCCCGGCCCGGAGGCTTGAGGCAGGACGCCGAAAGCCGCAGGGCGATTCCGATCGGCGCTTACTTGACTATAAGCCGATTAAGGCGAGCCACGAAATCGGCAGGATCCTTAAGCTGGCTGCCTTCTACGAGCAGGGCCTGGGACAGGAGCACGAAAGCCAGATCCGCTATGCGTGCTTCGTCGCTCTCTTCGACGAGGCCGAGCACGAGGGGATGCTCACCGTTAACCTCGAGTATGGGCTTAACGTCTACGCCTGCGTCGCGGCCCATGCTTTTCATAAACTGCATCATCTGCATGGATGGATCGTTCTCGTCCACGACTATGCAGGAGGGGCTTTCCGAAAGGCGGGAGGAAAGTTTTACGTCTTTTACCTGATCGCCGAGGGCTTTCTTCAGCTTCTCCACGAGAGGGGCTAGGTCTTTTTCTTTTTTCTTGTCCTTCTTGCCCTCGAATTCTTTTTCCGAGCCAGCGCGATTGACGGCTTTGAACTCAAATTCGCCATATTTTCCGGCCATGGGCATAACGAGCTCGTCTATCTCGTCTGAACAGAGCAGTACCTCTATGCCTTCTTTCCGGTACATTTCCAATAAAGGAGACTTGCGAAGGCGCGCTTCCTGATCGCCGCTTATGTAGTAGATGGCTTTCTGGCTGTCTTTCATGCGCGTCTTGTAATCGGCCAGGCTGGTCCAGCCGTCAGCGGCCGTGCTTTTGAAGCGCACGAGCTCCATGAGAGCTTCCTTATTTGCATAGTCGGAGTAAAGGCCTTCCTTGAGCGGGCGGTTAAACTCGTCGGAGAATTTGCCGTAGCCCTGCGGGTCGCGGGCGGCGAAATCCTTGAGCTCTGACAGCACCTTTTTTACCGACGAGTTGCGTATGTTGGCCATGACCCGATTCTGCTGGAGTATCTCTCGCGATACGTTGAGGGGCAGGTCCTCAGAATCTATGACGCCGCGCAGGAAGCGCAGGTAGGGAGGCAGGAGCTCTTTGTCGTCGTCGGTAATGAATACGCGCCGCACATAGAGCTTAACGCCGGGCTTGTAGTCCGCATAGTAGAGGTCGAAGGGGGCCTTGGCGGGCACGAAGAAGAGGGTGGTATATTCCTGGGTGCCCTCGGCTTTGGTGTGCATCCAGAGCAGGGGCTCCTCTTCAGCGTCCGCTATGTTCTTGTAGAAGTCTATGTAGTCTTCTTTGCTTATGTCGTTTTTAGCGCGACTCCAGAGCGCCTGGGCGCTGTTTATCTGCTCGTCCTTTTGAAGCTTGTTGCCGCTCTTCTTGCCCTTGTCGTCGTACTCTTCTTCCTCATACGACAAGCGTATGGGAAAGGCTACATGGTTGGAATATTTCTTGACGAGCTCTTCGAGTCGCCAGCGTGAGAGGTACTCGCGGCCGTCGTCGTTCATGGAGAGGGTTATCGTTGCGCCATGACCTTCGCGGGCTGCGGGCTCGATGGCGTAGGAGCCCTTGCCGTCGCTGGTCCAGAGCCAAGCGCTCTCTTCGCCTGCCTTGCGGGTAAGTACGCTTACGCTATCGGCCACCATGTAGCTGGCGTAGAAGCCTACGCCGAACTGGCCTATAAGGTTGGAGTCGCGGCGCTTATCCTGAGACAGGGCCGAGAGAAAACGCCGGGTGCCTGAGCGGGCTATGGTGCCGAGGTTTTCCACGAGCTCAGCCTCGTTCATGCCTATGCCGTTGTCCTCTATCGTTAAGGTTCCGGCCGCCTGGTCAAAGCGCATGCGTATGAGGGGGTCGAATGCTATGCCTTTATAGGCATCGTCGGAGGCCGATAGATAGCGCAGCTTGTCTATGGCATCC
Source organism: Spirochaetaceae bacterium UBA5200 (assembly GCA_002412825.1). Taxonomy (GTDB): domain Bacteria; phylum Spirochaetota; class Spirochaetia; order Treponematales; family UBA12059; genus UBA5200. Next base: position 28,786 of record DHVU01000021.1, on the reverse strand, counting down.
GAGGCGTTCGAAACGAGTTCCCGGAGGAATATTTCCCGATGGCTATACAGCGAATGGATGATGAGTTGCAGAAGTTCGTTTACTTCCGCCTGAAACTGGTGTGTGGACATGGATTTCTCCTGTGAGCTTATTGAAGGGTTCGAGGGCTAAAGATAACGATGAAAGACCCGTAAGGGCAAGGGCTTTAGCGTTTTACGGGGTAGTCATAGGGCTGCCACTGGGCGGCAAAGCCTTTAAATCCCAGGTCGGCCACCTTTTGCGCATGCGCATCCGCGGCATCGCCGTAGTGCATAAGGAAGGTCTTTGCCCTGATCGCGGCAGGAAGTTCCGCGAGCTCTTCAAGCGACGCATGCACCCCGCCCTTAAAGAGCTGGCAGTCGTGGAATATCGTTTCCAGGCGGTAGCGGCTCTCTAGGAAATCTATGAGCTCTGGATCAAAACGGGTGTCGCTTGTGTAGGCTATGCGGTCGTCTATTACCACGCCGTAGCTTAATGACGAGGAGCGCCAACTGGGCGCCGAGTCGGGTATGTGCATGGTGCGGAACATGGACAGCTTAATGCCGCCGAGCGAGGCTTCGCAGAGTTGCCTGTCCGCGCCGGGTACTGGCAGGGGCTCAATGACGTCCCAAAAATCCTCAAACTTGAGCAGGCGTCCGTCAGTGCGCTCGTTATAGGCGGCGCCGCCAGCAAGGGATTTATTCCACAGGAAGCGCCGGTAGCGCTCGGGCGCTATCATAGTGGTTTTCTGCCTGGCCATATAGCGATTAAGGAGCATCACTTCCTCAAGCCCGCCCACATGGTCGGCGTGCGAGTGGGTGATGAGATAATTGCGTATGACGCTTACCGGCAAGCCTAGCTGCGAGAGCGCTTCAGGCGCTCGCGTCCCGCAGTCGATGAGCACATGGTCTGGGCCTTTGATTACGAGCAGATTGTTCTGGTAGTTCTTCTTGGTAAACGCGCTGCCCGCGCCTATGAAGACGAGCCTGAGCTGTCCTTCGGTTTGAAGCGTGAGGGCTGGCGCGGCGGCTGCTGATGTGTCGTGCTGAGTTGTACACATGGTCGACAAAACTATACAGTACAATGCGCTGATTTTCCAAGAAAAGAGCGCTTAGGACCGTTTTTTCTTGGTTTGACAGGCCGATAATCTACATGATATAGTCTTGTGGATTGTACTAATTGGGCTGGAGGCATGATTGTCGACTTTACGACGATATAAAGATCTGGAAAAGACGTTTACTAAGCGTTTCGCGCGTTCCGTGCGGGGCTTTTTTTCCTCTGTTAGCGCCTTTTTCGGACGCATGGCCAAGGCCGGCAGCCAGAAACTAACCATAATGCTCGTTCCTCATACGGAACGGCGCATACTGAACGTGCAGATAAGCTTTTTCGGCCTCGCTTTGGTGCTGGTTCTCTTGATTGGTGGCGTAAGCGCCCTGAGTTTCGCCGCCTTGGATTACTCCGAAGCGCTGTCAAAGCTTGCCGGTAAAGCGGACAGCCTTAACGATACGCAAGCCCAGCTTGACGCCATGCGCGATACCTCTACCCGGCTCGTAAAAGCGGCGCGATCCTTTCAGCTTGCGCTGGATTCTACGCTCGCAAAAATTGGCGCCAAACCGAACGCTAGCGCCAATGCCAGCCGCGATGGAGACCTTGCCGCCTTCTTCGAGCTGAGCGACACGGGCACCGGCCGCCTACGCGAGGCGGCCGAGATAGAGCGCGTCACTCGCTATCTTGAGCAGAGCGTGCAGCCTATACAGGAGCTCGGCGAAATCATAGCCGCGCAAGGCGCTACGCTTACCGAGATTCCCAATCTATGGCCCGTTAAGGGCGGCATAGGCCATATATCGATGTACTATGGCCAGAATGAGAATCCTATCTTCGGTTCTTGGTATATGCATAAGGGTATCGATATATCCACCTTCCGCTCCGGGGACTCCGTCCTTTCCACCGCCGACGGCAAAGTGGTTACCGTCGCCTATGATATAGGCTTGGGCAATTACGTTATCATCGAGCATAAATACGGTTTTCTTACCCGCTATGCCCATTTAAAGGCTTCCCGGGTACAGAAGGGGCAGGTAGTGCGGCAGGGCGACGTTATCGGCTATATTGGCAATACCGGCTTGTCCACCGGGCCCCATCTGCATTACGAGATACATTTAGGCACTGAAACCATAGATCCGCTTCAATTCCTTAAGAACCGCTCCGGCGCTTCTGCCTCGAATAAGTAAGCGGCCGGAGTATACGCCGAGCATGGCCGCAGCGAAAGATAGCTTAGTAAATACCATACTCGGGCCCGACAGTTCCTTTAGGGGCGATATAGTCGTAGACGGTTTCGTCCGCGTAGACGGCGACTTCTCCGGATCTCTGCGCACGAGCGGCAAGCTTGTCGTAAGCTCAGACGCGCGTTGCCACGCATCGCTCGTGGCACGGTCCGCCGTTATTGGTGGCGTGGTGAAGGGCGATGTGTGCGTTACCGACAAGCTTACCCTGCTCGATGGCGGCGTGATCGTCGGCAACGTGTTCGCGCCTTTTCTCGACGCGGAGGCGGAGATTATCATCCATGGCGACGTGGAAGTATCCGGCAAGACCGACGGCGTTGAAGAAGCTATGCTGGCGTTCATGAAGCGCCATGATATGGGCATACGGCCTTGGGCGCTTGAGAGCGCGCGCGGGTGACGCGGCTCCGTGGCTAAGATAGACGCGCCGGATAGCCTGATAGCCGGTCTCGTTCCCGGACTGACGGGGCGTAAGGCCGAGCGAAAGAAGGATACGCCTAAGGCCGGCGCCTTTAGCTCGGCGTTAAAAAAGGCTGAGGAGCTTGAGGCTACGCCAGCGGCTCTTGCCCTGCCCTTTTCCGAGGGCGAAGCCTCCGAGCTGCTCGACAGCGTGCATGTATACGGCGAAGCGCTCAAGCGGGACGCCTCTACCGAGAATATCAAGAACTACAAAAAAGCCGTGCGCGATTTTGTCCACTACGTAGTCGAACGGGCCTACGCGGTGGAGGAAAAGGTATCCGGCGGGAATATTCTTAAGCGTAAGAAGTTCACGACCGTAGCCATAATTGACGAGAAGCTGGAGAGGCTTGCCGCTGACGTACTCTCGGCTCAACGCGATCGGCTTGATATATTGAGGCGCCTGGACGAGATACACGGATTGCTCGTCGACCTACTGCGCTAGCCCGTCGACCTGGGTTATTTTGAACCAGCCTTCAATGCGGCTGGGCTAGGAGATGGACGTATGGACGATTACTCATATCAGGAGATGTCGGAGGAAGACCTCAGGCACCTCGAAGACGATCATGTGGAGCACCAGGAAGAGAAGGGCCAAAGCGCCGTGCTTCCGGATATACTCTACCGCATCAAGGCGGAGCCCTATAACGAGACCTATTTCGCCAGTTTCGACACGCCCCTTGAGGCTGGCAGCAAGGTGCTCGCCCCTACCCGCTACGGCCGAGATCTGTGTACCGTACTCGGCCGCGTGAGCTTTCCCGGCTTTGTGCGCGCCGAGGATATACTCAAGATCGAGCGTCTTGCTAACCAGGCTGACATAGACCGTAGGAACCAGGATAAAGAAAAGGAAAAGAAGGCCTACGAGCTCTGCCAAGAGAAGATCAAGGCGCATGCCCTGCCTATGAAGCTGGTATTCGCCCACTATCTTCTGGATGATTCCAAAGTTCTATTTTTCTTTACCGCCGATTCCCGCGTTGACTTTAGAGACCTTGTAAAGGACCTCGTGTCGGTATTCAAGATGCGCATCGAGTTGCGTCAGATAGGGGTACGCGACGAGGCGCGGGTGGTGGGCGGCTGCGGCGTATGCGGCCGCGTGCTCTGCTGTCATGGCGTAACCGATAAGCTCGTGCCCGTTTCCATAAAGATGGCCAAGGATCAAAATCTTTCGCTCAATTCGCTCAAGATTTCCGGACCCTGCGGGCGCCTGCTCTGTTGCCTGGCCTACGAATTCGGTTTCTATCGCGAGGCGCGTCGGGGCATGCCTAATGAAGGCACGCGTATACCCTATGACGGCACCATGCTGCGCGTTATCGAGGTAAATGTACCAGCCGGCAGGCTCAGGCTGTCTGGCGAGGATGGCCGCTATGTGGAGGCCAAAGCGGAGCGCTTCGTTCAGCGGGAAGGCAAATGGGCCTTATTGGACGAAGATCAGAAGTGATCGAGTAATTTTTCTGTCATGGGGGATCGCTTGCGCGCATCCCCCGTTTTTTGGCCTTATTCGGTGTAGTCGCTGACTTCCAGCTCGAATATGAGGAAAGAATCAGGCGGTATAACGCCCCCGGCGGCGGCCGCTGAGCCATAGGCGTACTCTGGCGGTATGGCCACGAGGCGCTTTTCACCTTTTTTCATCTCCATTACCATGCGGTCCCAGCCCGCTATTACCTGCCCGGAACCCACTTCAAATTCCAGAGGCCCCCCGTGAAGCGAAGAATCGTCGAACACAAGCCCGTTGGAAAGCATGCCTTTATAGGATACCTTGGCCAGCCAGAAGCGCCGTATGGTAGGTCCGGTACCTTCTTTGAGCACCTGAACGAGGAACCCGTCTTCCCGGCGCTGCAGTTCAGGCCAGCGGCTTATTATCTGCGTTATGTCCAGTTCCTTTTGCGCGCGCTTTTGCTGAATTAGGGCAAAGGTCGCGCGTTCCATATAGCCGTTCCAAGCCGCCTGGTCAGTCTTAAAGGCCTGCGCCTCTGCGCCTATCCGCAGTATGGTTACGCTCTTCATGACATCGCCCTCGCGCATCGCCTTAACGGCCTTAAAGCCTTCTACGACGCGGCCGAAACTGGTGTACTTGCCGTCAAGCGAGGGTATGGCCTCAAGGGTGATGTAAAACTGGCTGCCGTTGGTGTTCGGCGCGTACTTTGCCATGCCGAGCACGCCGGGCGCGTCGTGCTTGAGCCTCTCATGGTACTCGTCGGGGAATATATAGCCGGGTCCGCCTGAACCGTCGCCGGCAGGGTCTCCTCCTTGAATCAGCAAATCTTCCTGCACGCGGTGGAAGCTGAGGCCGTCGTAGAAGGGCTTGCCAAAGGTGGCGTCCAGGCTACCCTCGGCAAGGCCGATAAAATTAGCGGCGGCAAGCGGAGCGTGCTCGTAATCTAAGTAAGCGTACACGACGCCTCGCGTCGTATCTATGCGGGCGTATATGCCTGCCGGGAGCCTGGGCTCGCCGCCGCACGATACGGACAGGGCGAGCGCAAGGGCTGGTAACAGGAAGGCAGGGCGGAATCGGGTATTCATGACATCCTCCGGGTATAGATATGGCCTATGCGTTGCAGCTGCGCAGAGGCGCGGGAAGAAAAGAACGGTAGCATGAAAGAAGCCGCACGAACAAGCTTCGTAACGCTAACAAGCTTCGTAACACTGCTAGCATGCCGCCACATCGTCGCGTATACTGTGCCCGGAGGGTAGCGCCATGTCTGAGGAAAACTACCGGAGGCCCAGCTGGGACGAGTATTTCATGGAGGTATGCGACGCCATAGCCAAACGCGCCACCTGCGACCGCGGGCGTTCCGGTTGCGTCATAGCGCGCGACCATCAGATTCTGGCTACCGGCTACGTAGGCGCTCCTTCAGGGCTGCCCCATTGCGACGAGGCGGGCCATCAGCTTAAACAGCTGATGCATGAGGATGGAAGCGTAACCAAGCATTGCGTGCGTACTGTGCACGCGGAGCAGAACGCCATCTGTCAGGCCGCCAGGCGGGGCATAGGCATAGGCGGAGCTACGCTCTATTGCCGCATGACGCCCTGCCGCGCCTGCGCCATGATGATAATCAACTGCGGTATCGTGCGCGTGGTATGCCAGAAAAAGTATCATGACGGCGCGGAGAGCGAGGGCATGTTCGCCAAGGCCGGCGTAACCGTGGAATACGCTAATGAGAGCGTCGAGCGTTACGATAACCAATAAGAAGCGCTCCCCCTGGCGCGCCATGCGCTTGAAGGCCGCGCTTTTTTACTGTACTTTGATCCTGTGAGCATACGTATACTTTACATAGCGGAGATAGTGGGACGGGCGGGTGTTTTCGCCGTCAAAAAGATCCTTCCAGGCCTGCGCGAGCGAGAGCGCCCGGATCTGGTCATAGCCAACGGCAGCGGTACGACGGGCGGCACGGGCCTTGGCAAGGCCCATTCGGTATACCTGCGTAAGCTGGGCATCGATATCATTACCACGGGAGAAGCGGCTTTTTACAAAAAAGACATCGTAGAAGCCTTTCCCAGCTCGCCTTGGCTCTTGCGCCCCGCCAACCACCCTCAGGGCGTGCCTGGCAGGGGGCTTCGCATCCATAAGCTGCCTAATGCCAATGTAGCGGTCATACAGCTGCTCGGGCAGTCTGGCTTCGGCCGCATACACTTGGACAACCCCTTCCATATCCTGGATGCCATACTTAAAGACATAGGCCCGGAACCAGGCGCCGTATTCCTCGAATTCCGCGCCGGTACCACCGCGGAGAAAAACGCTATGTTCCGCTACGCCGATGGACGGGTGTCGGCGGTCATAGGCTCGCATTCTCGCACCCTGAGCGCGGACGCTCAGCTGGGCGAGGGCGGTACCGCCTACATCACGGATGCGGGCATGACGGGTAGCATACAATCGGTGTGCGGGATGGACGGGCCCACGCGGATACGCGAGTTCATGAGCGGCATACCCGCATGGGCTAAGGACGCTACGCTATCGCCGGAGTTGCAGGGCTGCATGATAGAGCTAGGCGACGATAGGAAGGCCCGTTCCATACGGCCGCTCCGTATCGCCTGCAAGGAGGAATTCCATGAGAGAGATGGGCATAGTAACTAAGATAGACGGCGCTACGGCGACTGTTGGCATAACGATGGGCGAAGGCTGTACAAGCTGCAACTCAAAAGGCGAATGTTCACTCGTAGGGGCGCAGCTCGAGGCTGATATGCCCGCCGATTCCGCCATACGCTTGGGCGACACCGTTCTGATAGAGCTGCCCCGCGGGGTACAGGCGGCGGCTGTGGCTTGGATCGTGCTCTTGCCTCTCGCGCTTTTCGGCGCAGGCTACGCTGCCGGCAGCGCTTTAGCGCCGGGACAGGGCGAGGGCCTTCCGGCTCTCCTTGGCCTGGGCGGCATAGCGCTTGGCCTGCTCGGCGCGGTCTTTGCCTCTAAGCGCGGCCGGCTTGGGCGCAGGCCGGTCATTACGCCTCTGGCAGGAGAATAAAGCCCCTCATAGCGCGCTTCACTAAGGACCGACGCTCGTTAGGCTTAGCTCAGCAGGAGCGCGGCCGCTAGCTTTTTGGCGGCGTTCTTGCCCGCCAGTTCTTCCACGAGAGCTATGGAAAATTCTCCCGCGCAACCCGCTCCCGCCCCGGTCACGATGCGCCCATCCCGAACCGTGCGTTCCGCCTTATAGCGGCCGCCGGGCACCGAGCCTTCAAGGCCCGGATAGCAGGTAAAATCCCTGCCTTCGAGCAGGCCGCAGGCTTTGCCCAGCACGAGGGCTGGCGCGGCGCACAGCGCTCCAATGAGGGCGCCGGCTTCGGCATGCCGCTGTATGAAGCCGCGCGCCAGAGTATCCGCGGCAATCGCCTCGGAACCCTTGCCGCCGCCTGGCACGACCACGCAATCGAAATTCTCATCATCCAGTTCGTCCAAAACGCTGTCCGCCGCTATGCCTATGCCGTGCCCGCCTATTATCTCGCGGCTGGCAAGCCCGGCGCTCGTCACGGCAAAGCCTGCCCGGCGCAGGTAGTCTATGGGCGTTACGGCTTCAACTTCCTCGCAGCCGTCGGCGAGTATAACGCATATTTTCTTCAAGAGAGCCTCCTTAACGGAACGGATGCCCGCCTTTCTTTACTATAAGCCATTTCTGGACAAATCAAATAGGGCGGAGTATACTAGTTTCGTTCCAGTCAGCATAGGAAAAGGAGTTCACACTATGGATACGCGAAACGGCCTCGTTAACTTCACGCTGTTTGTTTTTATTTTCGTCTTTGCCTTCGTGTTCTCGATCGACGCATTATCGCAATCGAATACTCTGTATGGAGTGCTGGCCCTGCTTGGTTTCGTCGTATGCCTCGCTGGATCCCTGTTTAATGGCATCATGGCTCAAAAGGGCGGAGAGGCCATGGCCGTCTGGTTCTTTAGCTATGCGGTCATAGCGGGAATAATCACGGTATGGTATCTTACCCGTTGCGGTACCGCCTTCGGCTGGTGGTAGTCTGAACGCTCGCCTGCCTTCGTAGGCCGGCGAGACTTATGAAGAAGCGGCCTCTAGCGGGCCGCTTTTTTTTGTCTATACTGATGGTATGAAAATCGACGAGTTTTTGGCCCTGTCCTGGACGGCTCCCGGCGAACCCCTTATCGAAGCGCCCCGATACTCCCCAATAATCGCCGATCCGAGCTTCCTTTTTCCTGAAGAAAGCGCAGAAGGGCAGTGGACCCTGGCCGCGCATTCCGCCTGGGGCGTGCATGTATACCGCTCTAATGATGGCCTGTCCTGGCGGGATCGAGGCCTGGCCGCGCGGCATGCCATGCGACCCTTCCTGCGCAAGCTTGGCCAGGACTACTACCTATACTATGAACGGTACCGGCCCTTCGCCCTCCCTATGACCGCGCTACCCTGGCGGCCTCGTTGGCGCTCCGCACTTGCGCTGTCTACGAGCCCGGACTTGAAGCGCTGGCAGGACCTTGGGACGCTCATGGAACCCGATCAGCCCTGGATGCGTGCCGAGGGGCTCGGGGCGGCGCTTTCCAATCCCTGCCTTGCGCGCTACGGCGACGCCTGGCGACTCTACTACTCCGCTTCACTGTCGTATATAGACGATTGCGGCTTCTGCGAGCCGCGCTCCATAGGCTACGCCGACGCGCTGGAACCCGGCGGCCCTTTTAAGCCCGCGAACGTGCCCTGCATAGATCCCGATGCTCAGCCCGAGCTTGCGCCTTTAGGCGCGGGTTCCATAAAGGTCCTTAAGCTCGACGATGGATGGCTGGGCCTACAGAACACGATATATAAAGACGCAAGCGGCCGGTCGCGCTCCGCTATCTTTATCCTGCGCTCGGCTGACGGCGTTTCCTGGCGCCGCGCGCGTAAAGAAGCCCTCCTAGCCCCGACGACGGGCTGGATGAGTTCGCACGTATACGCCTGCGATTGCCGCTTCAGGGAAGCCGATGGCCTGTGGTACCTCTATTTCAACGCGCGGGATGGATGGAAGATTACGGAAGGACGGGAACGCATTGGAAGGATAACGGGGCGGCATTGACGGCCGCCCCGGCTCAAATCATATTCAGCCTAGAAAAGCGCCGCGAGGGCTTCGGGGCTCAAGCCTAGGTGCTTCGCTACCTGAGCGCCGGGGCCGGATTCTCCGAAGCGCTCTATGCCCAGGAATGCGTCGGCGATGCCTTCCCAGCCTAAGCCCCTGCCGGCCTCGCAGGCTAGCACGCGACAGCCCGCGGGTATCATGGCGTTGCGCAAGGCCTGGGGCTGGGCGAGGAAGGCTTCTTTGCAGAGCACGGAAATGACGCGTATGCTCTTAGCCGGCAGCAAATCGGCGGCCTTGAGCGCCACTTCCACTTCCGAGCCGCTGGCAAGTATGACCCCGTCGGGCTCGTCGCTCGTGTTGCGCACCACGTATGCGCCCGTCTTTATCGTTTCCATCCAATCGGGATCGGCCTTGGCCAGTACCGGAAGGTTCTGCCGCGACAATATGAGCAGCGTGGGGCCGTCGCGCCTGGCCATGGCCCAGGCCCAGGCCGCGTTAGTCTCCTCGGCGTCGGCGGGGCGCAGGAGCTGCAAGCCGGGTATGGCCCGCAGGGCGGCTATATGCTCGATGGGCTGATGGGTGGGGCCGTCCTCGCCCACGAACACCGAGTCGTGGGTAAGCACGTATATGACGGGCAGGCCCATGAGGGCGGACAGCCGCAGGGCGGGCCGCAGGTAGTCGGCGAATACGAGGAAGGTGGCGCAGAAGGGCCTAAAGCCGCCGTGCAGGGCAAGCCCGTTGGATATGGCGGCCATGGCATGCTCGCGCACGCCGTAATGGATCATGCGGCCGGCCCTGTTCGCGGTCGAGTAGGGCTCGCCGGGCAGCTGGGTGGAATTGGGGCCGGTAAGGTCCGCCGAGCCGCCTACGAGCTGCGGCCAGGCCGCCGCGGCGGCTACGAGCGCTTTGCCCGAGGCCGCCCGCGTGGCGAGCGAATCGCCGGCTTTGTACGAAGGCCATTGGACGGTTAGGGCCGTATCTCCCCGAAGGCTCGCTTCCAGTTCCGCGGCGGATTCGGGATACGCTTTTTTCCACGCGGCGTAGCGGCCTTCCCAGGCGGCGCGCTCGGCGGCCAATTCCTTGGCCCGCGCGCTGAAAAAGTCCTTGGCTTGGGGGCTTACCCAGAAGCGCGCGTCAGCGGGAACGCCCATGGCTTCCTTGGCGCGGGCTATCTCCTCGGCTCCAAGCGGCGCGCCGTGCACCTTGTGCGAGCCCTGCATAGTAGGAGCGCCTTTGCCTATAACGCTCTTGAGCGCGATGAGGCTGGGCTTGCCCGTCTCGGCCTTGGCCTTGGCCAGCAGGCTTCGCAGTCCATCGGCATCGTACATGTCGCCCTTGAGCACTTGCCAGCCGCAGGCGGCAAAGCGGGCTCCTACGTCTTCGCTGAAGGACAGGCTGGTGGCCCCGTCTATGGTTATGCGGTTGTCGTCATAGAAAACCACCAGCTTGCCCAGGCCCAGATGTCCGGCCAGTGAAACGGCCTCGGAGGCTACCCCTTCCTGCATGCAGCCGTCTCCGGCGAGCGTATAGGTGTAATGGTTGATAATCTCATGGCCGGGCTGGTTGTAGCGGGCCGCCATCATGGACTCGGCTATGGCCATGCCTACCGCGTTGGCTATGCCCTGGCCTAGCGGCCCCGTGGTGGTCTCTATACCCGGTATGAAGCCATATTCGGGGTGGCCGGCGCATTTCGAGCCCAATTGCCTGAAGCTCTTAATATCGTCCAGGCTAAGGCCGTAGCCGGCCAGGTACAGGAGGCTGTAGAGGAACATGGATCCGTGGCCGGCCGATAGCACGAAGCGGTCCCGGTCCAGCCATGCGGGCGCGGCCGGATCGTGGCGCAGGAATTCGCCATACAAAAGCGCGCCGAGCTCGGCGGCTCCTAGGGGCAGTCCCGGATGGCCGGAATTGGCTTCCTGTATGGCGTCCATGGAGAGGCAACGTATGGTTTTAGCTGTTTCGTTAAGGCTTTGGGCATCCATATAAACTCCTTGATAAAAAACGCTACTTAATAACGGTATGCAATACAGTAATACGTAGCCGCCGCGCTGTTCAAGCGCAGGAAAAGACCGGGCTTCTGTAAACTCTGGCCTGCGTAGTATACTGTGCGCATGAGCGATTTACTCATCCTTATGGCCGGCGCGGCCCTGCCTTCACTCGTTATCGTCATATGGTTTTACCGAATGGACAGGCTGCGCCCCGAGCCGGTGGGCCTTATTGGCCGCAGCGTGCTGTTTGGCTTTCTAGCCGCGGCCCCGGCCATAGCCATAGAGCTGATCGTCGACCTGCCCGCGGGCGCTCTGCCGTTTCCCTTCTCCATAATCTGGACCGCCTTCGTTACCGCCGCCCTGGTCGAGGAGGGCGTCAAGTATTTTTTCCTGAAGCGCTACCTCTACACCAATAAGCACTTCGATGAGGTTATGGACGGCATACTCTACGCGGTATGCGTGAGCCTGGGCTTTGCCTTCGCGGAGAATATACTCTATGGCTTGGGAGACGCGAGCGCGCTTCTGCTCCGCGCCTTTACCGCCGTCCCTATGCACGCGGCGGCCACCGGCATCATGGGATACTATCTGGGCCTGGCCAAGCGTAGCGGGCCTGGTCCCGAATCGAAGGCTCTGGCGCGCCGCGGCTTTTGGTCGGCGGTAGCCATACATGGCTTCTATGATTTCTTCCTCTTTACCGGCAGCCTGCTCGCGTTTGCGGCTTTGGCGGTTTTGCTTTTTGCCTTGCGGCGCTTGCGGAGCCTGGTCAAAGAAGCCCTACGCATAGACCGGGTAGACGAGGCTATAAGCACGCCCCTGGCTTAAGCCTGCCGATACCCTAGCTCCGGCTCGCCGCCCGTATGCGTACCGTCTGTTTTCAGGCGCTCTAATCTCGTTTTCGGGCGGCTGCTAACTTGACAAAAAGACACATATCGTCAAATACTCTATCAAAGACAGGATAGCTGTCTTGTGGAGGATGCCATGATACTGACCAGCCCGAGTTTCGCCGATAGCGCCTTGTTGCCCTATGAGTGCGCCTATGAAGGGGCTAACGCATCGCCTGCCCTATCCTGGAGCGGAGCGCCAGCGGGCACGCAATCGTTCGCGTTAAGCTGCATTGACCATTCTTCGCCCAACCCCGTGGGCTGGGTGCATTGGCTCCAATGGAACATCCCCGCCTATGAGACGCGGAGGCTGCCGGGACTCGCGCCCTATGCATGCCTGGACGACGGCTGCGAGCAGGGCCTGAACGATTTTCTGGAATTCGGTTGGGGCGGCCCCTGTCCCCCCCTGGGCCTTCACCGCTATCAATTTAGCCTCTATGCCCTGGACTGCCTCGTACGCCCGGAGAGCCCGCGCCTGGACGCCCTGTGGAACGCCATGGCGGGCCATGTCTTGGAAAAGGCGGAGCTCTGCGCATATTACGCTGCCGACGGAGCTATAGCCTCTTACGAGGCTTTAGGGAGAGAGGGCAGGCTGTCGCTTACGCGTAGCGCCTAAGCCTATTATCTGAAAGAAATGCTTGGCCACGCGGGGATCGAAATGGGAGCCAGATCCTTCGGCGATAATGGCGGAGGCTTGCTCTTCGCTCATGGCCTGCCTATACGGCCGGTCCGAGCGCAAGGCGTCCCACACGTCGACGATGGCGAAAATACGGGCGCTGAGCGGTATGTCCTGGGCCTTTAATCCGCGCGGATAGCCCGAGCCGTCCCAGCGCTCGTGATGACAATACGGAATATCCACCGCGTTGCCTAAAAAGGCTATGCGGGACAATATTTCCTGAGCGAGCCCCGGATGCTGGGCCATGATGGCCCGTTCCTCAAGCGATAGCGCGCCAGGCTTTAGGAGAACGGCATCGGGTACGCCCATCTTGCCAATATCATGCAGGAGCGCGCCGCGCCGTATCATAGGGTACTCGGATTCTGGCACGCCCAGGCTTTTGGCCAGTTGCAGGCTAAGCGCGCTTACTCTCCTTGAATGCCCTTCGGTTTCCTGATCGCGGAGCTCTAAAACGCGCGCCCAAGCCTCCAAGGTCTCGTCGATCGAGGATGCCATGGCATCGCTCGCCTCCTCCGCCCTCCGTATCGAGCGATCATGAGCGTCGGCGGCCGCGAGTATGGCGCTTAAGGATTTTGCGTTATCTTCACGCGCTTGTATGGAGCGGTCGAATATCTCGATGACGCCGGCGCTTTCAGATGGGCCGCCGAAGGGTATGGCCCGGTATGAGCCGTAGCCCCGCGCCGCCATATAGGCGATGAGCGAAGCTTCGGCTATGCCGGCGTTGGGCAGGGTGAAAGCCATTTCTCTGCGCTCAAGCGCCGCTATGCCCGCGCAGCCTTGCCCAAGGCGCAAGCCCCCCTCCAGTATCTTATCGTTGAAGAAGCCGCCCTGCGCGCAGAGCTCTATGCGCTGTCCGTCGCGGTCGCGGCGCAATATGGTGACCGCGCGGCCTGGCTGTTCCACGGCGAGCGCCTGCGCCGCTATCGCGGCAATGTCCTCAAAGCGCTCTCCCCGAGCCATGGCGTAGGCGCTGACCACGATGGGGTCGCTGAGCGTTTCCTGAGGCGAGGCTTCACCTTGCGCGACGTTCTTGCCTCTCTTGGGGACTTGTCGCTTAGGCGTTCCCTGCTCCGGGCTTAAGGCGACGCGATTGCGTCCCGAGCGCTTCGCGGCGTAGAGTGCCTTATCCGCCTGCGCCAGCAGTTCGTCGAGGTTCCTCGCGGCCTTTAGGTCGAAGCTTTGCGGCAGGCAGGGATCGATGGCCGCTATGCCGAAGCTGGCCGTGGCAGCCCTACCCAAGAGCGGATTCACCAGCGAAGCGAGCCTGCTGCGTATACGCTCTGCCGCTCCGGCCGCGGCTTCCAGGCTGGAATCAGGCAGGATGAAGGCGAATTCCTCGCCTCCGAGCCTGCCCGCTATATCGCCGGCGCGCAGTTCGCCTAAGGCGGTAAGAGCCGCGTCTTTGAGCGCGCTGTCGCCGGCCGCATGGCCGAATTCATCGTTTATCGATTTAAAGCGGTCCATATCCATCATAATTGCCGCTATAGGGGCATTATTCCGCAAAGCCCGCTCTAATGCCCGATTCGCCTCTTCAAGGAAGGCTCGCCGGTTAGCGAAGCCCGTCAGGGCGTCTATGCTCGCTAATTGCTCCAGCTCTTTATAGAGGCTGGCATTGCCAATGGCTACGGCCGCGCTGGCGGCGTAGCTCTCCACGATATCCCGCCAACTCTTCTCCGCAATGCTTTTCGCGATGCGCACGCATAGGAAGCCTAAGACCTTGCCCCCGCGGTCCAGCGTGAAGCTCGTCCAGCCTTCGCCCGGCAACATGGACAGCGGCGTAGCTTCAGCTTCGTCATGCGCCGCAGTATCGTGGAGGCAGCTCCGCTCGGCCGCCCGCTCCACGCCGGCGGAGTTCGTCGTATAGATGACCGCTTTGTCGAAGCTTATGAGCTCCGAAAGACCGTCGAGCACGGCGTCCAGCACGGTTGATAAATCCTGCGTCGAGGCTAGCGTACGAGCCAGCTCTCCTTGCTTGGCTACTATGGTGGCCGCGCTCTCAAGAAGGCGGGTTTGCGCCAGCAATAGCGTCCTGAGGTCTATGAGGGCAAAGTTGCCATCCGCTTTCCGTATAGGCAAGGGCCCGTAACGCTCCGATGGCGGGCGGTTGAGGGCTATGCGTACCGCTTGGTCGATATTTACCGAACTGGGCAAGGCTTGCCTTTTCGACGACGGGATGGCCGCGCTACCGGAGAGCAGCTCAATGATGGGCCTATTCATATAAACGGCTACGCCATATGGCTTGCCGAGCGTTTCGAAGAGCCGTTCCCGGGATAGAACCGTTATGAAGCGGCTGCCCTCCAATATAAGCACGCCTGGCAGCGCCGTATTGGCTTCAAGGGCGGCGACTACGCTCGCTACCGTATCCTGCGGAGAGGCGGAATAGGAATATGACGGTAAATTTTCGAGCATAGCCCTCCCGGGGAGAGCGATATTAGGCGCTTTGCCCTGCGCTGGGGTCGCTATCCTCACGTTCATACGAGAGAGTATAGATTTTGGATATGTATAAGCCGTGAGCCCAGAGTTAGCTTATGGTTAAGGGGCCTAATCCTTCCAGTTCCGCCGCCACGCCTTCCCATTCCTCGCTTAAGGCCGAGAGTTCCGCTTCGATGGCAGAGGCTTGCTGTTGCAGCGACCGTATAGCCGTTCCGTCCGAGTAATTCTCTGGAAGGGCCATGGCCGCCGTGAGCGAGGCCTTGTTCGCTTCAAGGGCGTCTATGCGCTCGAGCAGTTCGGCCTCGCGCTTAGCTAACCGGTTGCGATCCGCCTTGCGTTTCTTGTCCAGTTCGCGCGCGGACTTGGCGTCTAGCGGAGCGGCCTGCTGTATAGAAGCCTGCGCGCGGGGCAGCGTGCTCAGCGCCGACGGCCCCATGCTGTCCTGACCTGCCGCTTCCCGAGCCTTTTTGTCTAAATAGTAGGCGTAATCGCCTAGGAAAAGCCGCGGCGAGCTGCCGCAGGACAGCTCAAGCACCTGGTCGGCAAGGCCGTCTATGAAGAAGCGGTCATGGGAAACGAAGAGCACCGTGCCTTGGAAGCGCTTGAGGGCTTCGAGGAGCACGTCTTTTGAGTCAAGGTCGAGGTGGTTGGTGGGCTCGTCGAGTATGAGCAGGTTAGCCGGATGCAGGAGCATCTTGAGCAGGGCCAGGCGCGATCGCTCGCCGCCTGAGAGCACGCGCACGCTCTTATGCACGTCGTCGCCCCGGAACAGGAAGGCTCCAAGTAGGCTCCGTATGCCCGGCAGCAGGGCTGTGGGGCAGGCGGATTCCGCCTCCTCCTCCACGTTTAGGCTGTCATCAAGCTCGTCCGCCACGTCCTGCGAAAAATAGCCTGCGCTTATGCCCGTGCCGTAGCGTATGAGGCCGCGGTAATCGCGGTCGCGCCCGGCTATAAGGCGCATTAGGGTGGACTTGCCCGCGCCGTTGCGTCCCACGAAGGCTATTTTGCTGCCTGAGTCTATGATGAGCGACAGCTCGTCCACCACGGTGGCATCGCCGTAGGCCTTGTGCAGGCCCTCTATGGTCAGGGCTATGCGGCCCGAGTGGGGCGGCGGCGGAAAGGAAAAATGCACCTTCTTCATGCCCTCGGGTATGACTATGGGCTCTATCTTCTCAAGCTGCTTTACCCTGCTCTGTACCTGGGCGGCTTTGCTTGCCTGGTAACGGAAGCGCCGTATGAAATCCTCGAGCCTGGCCATTTCTTCCTGCTGGGCCTCCCAGGATTTAAAGAGGCTCTCCAGCTCCTGCGCCCGCTGGCGCTCGTAGGCGGAGTAGGAACCGCTGTAGCGGGAGAGGCGCCCGTTCCACAGTTCATATACCTCGTTAACCGTGGCGTCCAGGAAGGAGCGGTCGTGGGACACGACGAGGAAGCCGCCCTTATAGCCTATCAGGAAGGCCTCGAGCCAATCGCGCGCCTCAAGGTCCAGGTAATTCGTCGGCTCGTCGAGGAGCATGATGTCGGGGTTCTCAAGGAGCACCTTGGCCAGCGCGACGCGCATCTGCCAGCCTCCCGATAGTTCCTCCACGCGCCGCGCAAGCTCGAACTGGTTAAAGCCTAGGCCCACGAGCACCTCGCGTATGCGGTCGGCGCGCCGGTAGTAGCCCGAGTCGTTTATGGCCTCGTCAAGGTGATGGTAGGCTTCAAGCAGGGCTTCCAGCCTTTGGTCCCCCTGCACGATACGCTCGAGTTCCGCGCCTATGGCGTCGCGCTCGGCGACGAGGCGCTCGACGGCGTTATAGGCCTTCTCGGCCTCCTCGTATACGCTGCAGCCGGCATAGCTGACGCCCGTCTGCGGCAGATAGGACACCCTGGTGTCTTTCTGTATGGCCCGGTCGCCTGAGTCCGGCGCTATCTGGCCGGTGATGATGCGCATAAGCGTGGTCTTGCCCGCGCCGTTCGGCCCGGCGAGCGCAGCCTTGGTGCCCGAGGCCATGTAGAGCGTGGCATCCATCAGGAGGTCGCGGGAGCCGAAGGCCAGCGATACGCCGGAGAATTGTACGAAGGCCATGGACTATCGGTACCGGCTGAATACGATGGAGCCGTCGAGTCCCTCGGGGGCGGTGACGACGCCGTTGCGTATAAGCTCAGGCGCTATGTACCCCAATTCCATGGCGTACGGCCCGGCCCGGTAGGCGAAGGATATGGCCTGCCGCAGGTTCGCGTCGAAGCGCAGGGTGAAGGCTCCCTGCCATATGCTCGTAAGCTCGGGGCCTAGGAAGAGGTCCATGGCTATATTGCCGGTGGAGCCCGATTCCGGCGGTATGGGCAGGGGCGACAGGCTCTCATAGCCCAGCCAGGTGAAGCGCCCCGTGCGCGACAACACGAGCGAGCCGCCAGTATCGGTCTCGAAGAGCTCTCCGTCCGCCACGAGGGCGGACAGCAGGTTGAGTCTGCGCCGCTCCTCGGAGCTGATCACCGCGCGCGGATCCTCGCGCTGCGGCACGAACACGAAGCTCCGCGGCACGCCCGATTCCTCGGCCGCGCGTTTATCCTCCGGGCGCAGGTCGTCGACCGGCGGCGTTATCAGCAGCTCTCCACCCTGGGTGAAGCTAAAGCGCAGGCCGGCTGGCTGCAATAGAAAGGAACCGTCATCTTGGCGCTCAATAGCGGTGTAGCTGTAGAACTTGGAGAATTCGGGCCGCTCAATGCGTATCTGACGGCGCTGCGGGTCGGTGAAAATGCCGAAGCGCTGCTGGTAGGACGCAAGGTCAACCTGGGAGCGGTCCACCATGGAGAGGAAGTAGTCGGGGCGCCAGGTTTTCTCGAACAAGTCCGCTTCCTGCGCGGAAATGAGCAGGGCGCTTGAAGCTATGCTGGGCCGCGGTTCAAGCGACGCGTCCCAGAGCATGAGCTGGTTGGAATAGATATAGCCCCGGGTGCCGTCGACGGCCAGGGCCAGGTACCAGTCTCCGGGCAGGCGTTCGCCGCCGGTTTCCACCAAGGCGCCCTCGGTCTTGGCCAGGAGCTTTACTTCCTCGTCCAGCTTAAGCCTGTATACCTGCTCGGCGATATTCGTCGCCTCGGTGCGCAGTATGAGGCCGTCGCGGGCTACGAGGCCGAATATTGGCGCTAGGCTCGCGTACTCCGCTTTGCGCTGTTCGGCGGACTTCTTGTTTTTATGCAGCTCTATGCGCCACAGCTCGAGTTCTTCCTTGCCGCCAGTAGAGGGAACATCAACGGCGTAGGTCTTGGTGATGTTGGACATGAAGTACACCGGCACCGCCTCGCCATAGCCCAGGGCGGAGCCTTCAGGAGGCCAGAGCACGATGCCCCACCCTATGGTCCGTGAACAGGAGGAGGCGAGCATCATCATAATAAGCGCTATTACGCTTGAACGTACTGCGGAATGCTTCATAGTACTAGTTATAACGGAGGAGCGGGTGTTTTGTCACCCTTGCCATACGGTGCCCGCTGAGGCGATACTTACAGAACGACGGAGGCGTTGTGGCAACCAAGACGCAGGCGGTTATCGAGATAGGCTCAACGGGCATACGCGCCCTTATAGCCGATGTGCACGGCGACGGCTCATTCTCCGCTTTAGATAGCGCGGGCAAGCCGGTACCCCTTGGGCGCGACGTGTTTACTTCGGGGTCACTAAGCAAGGAATCGGTGCGCGAATGCATAGCCGTGCTCCGCGGCTTTAAGGAACTGATTCAAAGCTATGGCCTAAAGCCCGAAGACGTACGCGTAATAGGCACGAGCGCCATACGCGAAGCCGATAACCGGGATGCCCTCGTCGACCGCATAGCCATGCAGACGGGCTTTAAGGTCGATATCGTCGAGGACATTGAAGAAAACCATTATATGTACCTTGCGGTGCAGCATGCGCTAGGCGAGGATGCCAAGTTTTTTTCCCGGTCAAATTCCATCATCATTGAAATAGGCGGCGGATCGACCGAGCTTATGCTCTTGCGGCGCGGCAAGATCGTGGCGGTGCACAGCCTGCACCTCGGCACGGTACGGGCCGACGAACAAATGCGCGGCTCGGTGGGCTCGGCGGGCTATCTTATGCGTTATCTGGCCGACAATGTACGCACCATATGCGACAGCCTCGACGATGACCTGCCGCTCTCCGGCATACGCTCGTTCATCGTTATAGGAAGCGACGCCCGTTTTGCCGCCGGGCTAGCCGGCATGGACGGCCGGGCCGATTACCGGGTAATACCGCGCGCCGATTTTGAGGCCCTGGTGGATAGGCTCAAGGGCCTGAGCCCTGAAGCCATAGTCGCCGAATTTAGGCTGCCCTATGCCGAGGCTGAGGCCCTGCTGCCCGGCCTCGTTATAACCGGGCTTTTCCTTGAGCGCACCGGCGCCGAAGAGCTGGTCGTGCCGAGCGTATCGATACGAGAGGGCCTTCTCATAGCCATAGCCGGCGGCAAGCGCGACGAAATCGCGGCGGAAATCGCCAAGCAGGCCTTAGCGTCCACGCTCAGCCTGGGCCGGCGTTACCATTTTGACGAAGCGCACGCGCTGCATGTGGCCTCGCTCAGCCTCTTTCTCTTCGATAAGCTCGTAAGCCTGCACGGTATGGGTTCACGCGAGCGCATGCTGCTCGAAGCGGCAGCCCTGCTCCATGATATAGGCACCTTCATACGCGCGAGCGCTCATCATCATCATTCCGAGTACATCGTAAAGAATAGCGAGATATTTGGCCTGCAACGCGACGACATTGCCATACTGGCCGAGTTGGTGCGCTATCATCGCAAATCGCTGCCCGCGCGTTCTCACCTGGGCTATATGAGCCTGCCCCGCATGGACAGAGCCATAGTCATCAAACTGGCAAGTTTCTTGCGCGTAGCGGACTCTCTGGATCGCGGCCATACTCAGCGCGTGTCCTTCTCTGAGTTGGAGCTGCGCGAGGACAGCCTGCTCATAAAGACGACGGGTCAGATGGATCTGTCGCTCGAGCGCCTGTCCCTGACTGAAAAGGCGGATCTCTTTGAGGATGTGTTCGGGCTTAAGGTATTACTGGCATGAGCGGCAAAACGCATAAGGCCTACTACCTGAGCCGCGAGCTGTCCTGGCTGGAGTTCAACGCGCGCGTGCTGGAGGAAGGCTTAGACAAGACTGTCCCCTTGCTGGAGCGCCTGCGTTTCCTCTCTATAGTCGCCAGCAATTTTGACGAGTTTTTTATGGTGCGCGTGGCGGCTCTCAAAGCGCGCGCGCGGGCCGGAGACGA
This sequence comes from Spirochaetaceae bacterium UBA5200, assembly GCA_002412825.1. Taxonomy (GTDB): domain Bacteria; phylum Spirochaetota; class Spirochaetia; order Treponematales; family UBA12059; genus UBA5200. The sequence continues at coordinate 8,345 of DHVU01000021.1, read as the reverse complement.
AAGCCCCGACATAGCCGGCTTAAGCCCGCGCGAGCTCTTAAACGCGGTAACCAGGCGCGCTCGGGAGATTAGCGGCAGGCAGTACGATTGCCTGAGCGGAGAAATCCTTCCTTCTCTTGCCCAGCGCGGGCTGGTCGTGCTTCGCCCCGGCGATTATTCATTGCAGGAGCGCCGCTGGCTTGAGGACTACTTCGCCACGCAGGTAGAGCCCTGCCTTACGCCCCTAGCGGTGCCCTCCGCTGAAGAAGGCGGCAGCTTTCCCTCCACCGGCAATCTGCGCATTCATGCGGCTTTCCTCCTTAGGCAGAAAAACGGCGAGACCGACAGGCTCGCCATTATCCAGGTGCCGCCCAACCTTGGCCGCTTCGTGCGACTGCCGGGTGAAATCGGCGACCGCATAAAATTCGCCCTTACGGACGATTTAGTGCTCAGCTTCGGCCACCGCCTGTTTCAAGGCAGCGCTGTCATGGACCGCACCTTATTCAAGGTGACGAGGGACGCCGATATAGGCGTGGATGAAGACCGTGATGACGACTTTGTCGCCGCCATGGAAGAAGTTCTGGTCAACAGGCAGAATTCCTGGCCCGTACGGATGACCATATCGAGCGATTCAGGCCTTCTGGAGGGCATACTCACCGAGGCCCTTGGCCTCAGCCCTGATGACGTGTATCTTTTACCTGGCCCCATCGACTTAAGAAGCTTTATGGATCTTGCGGAACTCAAGGAATTCGACGGCCTGCGATTCAAGGCGCATACGCCACTCGATACGCTGCAGATGGGCGATGATGCCTCATTCTGGGACGAGATTAAGAAAAACGACCTCTTGTTGCACGTGCCTTACGAGTCTTTCAAGCTGGTGCTCGGCTTCCTAGAGAACGCCAGCCGCGATCCCAGCGTACTGGCTATTAAAATGACCCTCTACCGCATTTCGGGCGATTCATCGGTAATACGTTCGCTTATGCGCGCCGCGCGCAATGGCAAGCAGGTAACGGTAATCGTGGAGCTTAAGGCGCGCTTCGACGAGGAACGCAATATAGCCTGGGCGGCGCGACTCGAGCAGGCGGGGGCTATAGTCGTATACGGCGTGGCCAAGCTCAAAGTGCATGCCAAGGCCATCTTCGTGGTGCGCCGCGAGGAAGACGGCTCGGTTATGCGCTACGTGCACCTCTCTACCGGCAACTATAACGAGAAGACCGCCGGGCTCTATTCGGACCTTTCCATATTCAGCGCGAATCCGGCCCTTGCCGCGGATTTGGGGCTCTTCTTCAATGTGCTTACCGGGCTTTCCTCCGTTACCGAGCTCAAGAGCCTCTGTGTGGCCCCTTTCGATTTAAAGCGCCGCCTGCTCATGCTCATCGAGCGGGAAACGGAGCGCTCCTCGCCCGAATCGCCGGGGCTCATAGCCGCAAAGATGAATTCGCTGTGCGACAAAGAAATAATCGACGCGCTCTATAGGGCCTCGCAGGCAGGCGTGCGTGTTATGCTCAACGTTCGCGGCGTTTGCCAGCTTGTGCCCGGCGTTAAAGGACTGTCGGAGAATATTCGGGTAGTGTCGATCATAGGGCGTTTCCTTGAGCATGCGCGAATACACTACTTCCGCAACGGCGGCGCTGAGGAGCTCTACCTATCTAGCGCGGATTGGATGGCGCGGAATCTCGAGCGGCGCATAGAACTGCTGTTCCCCGTTGGAGGAGCGGCCGCCAGGGAGCGGGTGTATGACGTGCTCATGTCGTATTTCCTGGACAACCACTCGGCGCGGGTGCTCGGCCCTTCTGGCCACTGGAAACGGCTTAAGCCCGCGGAGGGCGAGGAGCCCTTCGCGGTTCAGAGCTACTTCTATGCTGAGCGCTCGGAGAACGTTAAGAAGCTCAACGATCGTTCGGGCGTCTTGGACCTCAAGGTGCGACGCAAGGCTCCCTAGCCGCGAAAGGCTAGCGCACGCGGCCGTAGAGCGCTGCGAGGGCGTAGTACTCGTCCGCTAGATCTTTAGTCAGCTGCCCTTCTCGCAGCCGCCAGTCCCAGTTCCCCCCCAGGGTGCTGGGTATGTTCATGCGCGCCTCCTTGCCCAGGCCCAAGAGGTCCTGCGCGGGAAATACGGCAATGGCGGCTATGCTTTTTAGCGCCTCGCGTATAAGCGCGCGCACGAGATCGGCCGGTGCGTAGCCCAGATAGCCCTCGATATAGCCTAGTTCCGCTTCGCTTGCCGTAGCCAGCCAGCCTGCCATGGTATCGTTATCATGAGTGCCGGTGTATACGACGGCATTGGCCGAGTAGTTGTGGGGCAGGAAGGAATTCGATGCATCTAAGCCTTTGCCCGACTCTTTAGCGTCAAAGGCGAACTGGAGTATGCGCATGCCTGGAAGGCTGAACTCGTCGCGCAGCGCGCGCACCTCGTCGGTTATGAAGCCTAAGTCCTCGGCTATGATGGGCACATCGCCGCCAAGCCGCTTCTTAAGCGCGCTTAAGAGTTCTCTGCCCGGCGCCTTCTTCCAGCTGCCGGTACGCGCGGTCAACTCGCCGGCCGGTACCGCCCAGTACGCGTCCAGTCCACGGAAGTGGTCTATGCGCACGATGTCATAGAGCCGTAAGGCCGCCTCGATGCGGGAGAGCCACCATGAGAAGCCCTCGCTCAGATGGCGTTCCCACGCGTATAGCGGGTTGCCCCATAGTTGGCCGTCCGCCGAGAAATAGTCCGGCGGAACCCCTGCCACCTCGCGCGGATGGCCTTCTTCGTCTAAGTCGAAGAGTTCGGGATGCGACCAGGCGTCCGAAGAGTCCATAGCCACGAAGATGGGCAGGTCGCCTATGATGCGTATGCCCTTGCTCAATGCCTTACCGTGGAGCGTATCCCATTGGCGGTAGAACAGGAACTGGGCCGCCGCGCGTACTTCCAGCTCAGCCTCCCTGTCCTGGCGGCGCGCAGTGAGCATCGCGCCATCGCGCTGGGCGTATGCCTTTGGCCAGTAACGGTTCCATGATGAATCGCGCACGCCTTCGGCGGCCGCCTTTGCGTCGAATTCCTCTTTTATGTCCATGAATAGCGCGTAATCGTCGAGCCAGAACGAGTTTTCCCGCTTGAAGGCGGTAAAAGCCGCCCGGTCCGCCGTTGATGCCGCGCTTATGAAGCGTTGGGCGGCTAAGCGTACCGCGGCTTTTTTACGCGGAATGATGGCGCCATAATCGATCTTATTGCTGGAAGGGAGAACGAGCCCTGCCAGGTCGCCCCGGTCCAGGAGTCCGTCCCGTTCCAAGAGCTCGGGCGATATGAGGAATTCATTGCCCGCGAAACTTGAAAACGGAGCATAGGGAGAATCGCCGTAGCCGGTGGGGCCGAGGGGCAGTACTTGCCATACGCCCTGGCCGGCCGCGCTGAGCCAATCGATGAATAGCTCGGCCTGGGGGCCAAGGTCGCCTATGCCATAAGGGCCGGGCAGGGAACTGGGGTGAAGCAGTATGCCGCTTGTTCGTTGTATATTCATGGTATCTCCCCATAGTAGCACATTCTTGCCTGTATGCGAATACGAGGCTCTCTGTACTGTAGTTATAAAACCGGTTTAGTTATATGTCAAATTCCGTACAGACAATAACGACATAGTGATAGCCTGTACGTCTACAAGATGCAATCGGGTGCCAAGGAAATCCTAACTCAAAACTCATAAAGCGCTTGCGGTACGCCTGGGGGGATGGTATGATCAATGCCCCCTCTCTTCCACGCCGCACAGGCGCGCATAGCCGGGGGCGGGCGCTTAATCGCCCGTGCAACCTTAAGGAGGTTTTATGAAACGTTTTGCTGTACTGCTCGCCCTAGTGGCCGCGCTCTTTGCCGGTGCCTGCGCGAGCGGGCCTTCGCTCCCGCCCCTTGAGGGCGAAGTCGCGATCACTATCTTGCATACCAATGACATCCACTCAAGAGCCGTGGCGAACAATGCCGAGCTAGGCTACGCACGGATAGGTACTCTGGTAAAGAACGCACGCGCTGCCAACCCCAATACCCTGGTATTGGATGCCGGCGATACCCTGCACGGTCTGCCCATCGCGAATCTTGAACGCGGCGCGAGCATAACCAGGCTCATGAACGCCGTCGGCTATGATTTTATGACCGTGGGTAATCATGATTTTAACTACGGCCAGGACAGGCTCTATGAGCTCGAGAAGCAGCTTAATTTCCCCATACTCGCCGCCAATGTGTACAAGAACGGCAAGCGCGTATTTAAGGCCTATGAAATCAAGGTAATCGGCGGCGTTCGCGTAGGTATCTTCGGCCTTACCTCTCCCGAGAATAGCTACAAGACCGACCCCAAGGGCATCGAGGGCCTTAGCTTTACCGATCCGGTTGCTGAGGCAAAAAAGGTCGTGGCTGAACTGGCAAAGAAGACCGATATAATAATCTGTATATCTCACGTCGGTATGGATGAGTCTAGCGACCCGACGAGTATAGATATAGCGACCATGGTGCCCGGCATCGATATACTAGTCGATGGCCATAGCCACACTACCCTAGAAAGCGCGCTTAAAGCGAACACGACCGGCACGCTTATCGCCAGCACCGGTTCATATGGCACCGCACTTGGCAAGATCGACGTGCTTATAGGCATGGATCGCACGGTACTCAGCAAGAAGGCTAGTAGCCTTACCGTGGCAAATAGCCCCGACCTCAAGCCGGACCCTGCCGTGCTCGCCATCAGCGACGAGATCAAGGCTATCCAGGATCCCATGCTCGCCGAGCAGGTCGGTACGACGGCCGTAGAGCTTATTGGCGTTCGTAATAACGTACGCGCGAGCCAGACCAATTTGGGTACGCTTATCGCCAAGTCCATGCTCGATATTTCCGGTGCGGACATTGCCCTCATGAACGGCGGCGGCATACGCGATTCCATACCCGCCGGCCCCATAACCAAGAGGCACATATTCACGGTACTGCCCTTCGGCAACTATGCGCAGACTATAGAAGTTAGCGGCGCCGATATAAAGGCCGCGCTTGAAAACGGCGTTGGCAAGCTGCCCGCCCCCGATGGCCGCTATCCTCACGTCGCGGGAGCCACCTTCAGCGTTGACGCTTCGCAGCCTGTTGGCAGCAGAGTGTCGAATATCCAGATCAAGGGCAAGGCTCTCGACATGGCGAAGACCTATATACTCGTAGCGCCTAACTTCACTATCGCCGGCGGGGATGAGTACACCATGCTAAAAGACAAGAAGCTGGTCAACGAGTATCCTAGCGACGCCGAGGTGTTCATGTTGTACATCCGAAAGCTCGGCAACATCACGGTAGACAATATTTAAGCTGCAACCAGCCTAGGGCTCTCGCGCAAGCGATACGCGCCAAAGGTTCCGGTAACGATAAGGCCGCTCCCGTTTCGGGGGCGGCCTTTTTTTCATAGCGGGCTTTCGGCGCTTAAGCCGCCTAGTAGCCCGCTCCGAAAATAGCGGCGGCGGCGCAGAGCAGGGCGAGCTCGCCAAGTTCTACGGCCGCGCCGAGCGCGTCTCCGGAATAGCCTCCGAAGGTTTTCCGATACCATAGCCCTACGGCTAAGCCGGCGGCTATGGCGAGTAGGGCGCCTATGAGTATGCTTAAGCCCGCGGCCAGCGGGCCGGCGTACATGCCGAAGAGCAGGGCGGCTGGGGCGCTTGCTACGATATAGCCTAGGGCGGCGCGTTCGGGGCGGGCGCCTGCGAGCGCCGAGCCAAGGCCTCCCTCGGCGGCGGCTTCTCCCGAACAAAGCACGACCATGGCTGCCAGCCTGCCTGCGGCCGGGGCCATGGCGAGGGCAGCCCAGGGCAGGACAGAGCCGGCGCGGAGCAGGCCGGCCGTGGCCGCTAGGCGCGCTACTATGGCTATCGCGCCCACGAAGAGCCCGAACGATCCAACGCGCGGATCCTTGAGCGCCGTCCTGCGCTTGTCCGCGTCGCCGAAAGCGCCGAGCGCGTCCGCGCTATCCACCAACCCGTCAAAATGAAAGAGGTTAAACGCGGCATACTGCGCCGCTAGGGCACAGGCGGCGGCGAGTAAACCGGGCCTGAAGGCTAGTAGCCCAAGGGCGGCTCCTGCGCAGGCGAAAGCGGCCGCGGGCAGAGCTACGAGCGGCACCATCCAGTCGGCGTCACGATAATCCGGTTCATGGGCCATGCGTATGGGCAGGCGAGACATAAGCGAGAATACGCTGGCCGCGCGATGACGTAGGTCGTGCATCAACTGCTCCTCTGGTAAGGCTCTAGCGCTTTAAGCGCTGGTTCGATGTCTGGCCAGGAGAAAAGCTCTATCTCGACTATACCGGCAAAGCCCCTGAATACGCTGTCGAGCTTCTTGAACCATGCCTCGTCGCCGCTAAAGGGCACATGATCGCTACTGCCGTTATAGCCGTGAATGTGGAATTCCGCCACCCGCTCGATGCGGCTCTCCAGCCAGGAGCTCGGGTCTACGCCTTCCATAACGAGGTGGCCTAGGTCTGCGCATAGAGGCGGCCGGCCGAAGCGCGACGAAGCCAGGGCGGCATCCGCCGCTTCGAACAGCGAAAGGCGCGTGTTCTCGAGAAAAAAACGCTCCGGCCCGTAGCGCTCGCGCCAATCGTCCATAAGCGCGCAGAACGCGGGCAGCGTAGCGCTATCGCGAGGCGGATGCACCACGTAGCTGTCCACCAGGCCGTCTATCGATAGAAGCAGTTCTTCATGCTCGGGCAGCACTTCATCAGGCAGATGGGCGCTGTAGCTGAAGTCGCGCCGGTACTCGCGCAGGCCTTCTATTTCGGCCTTCAGCAGGGCTTGCGTATCGCCGTCATAGATGAAGAAGAGCAGTTCCACTCGGCGCATGGCCGTGTTGGCCTTTAGCCAGGCTAAATTTTCCAAGTAGCTCCCTGGCACTACATAAGAAGGAACGGAAAGTCTCATGGCGCGGCCGCTTATTTGATCCGGAGCGGCAAGCCCGCGACCAGGAGCTCCACGCGATCCACGGCCGCCGCGAGCCTGGCGTTGATGAGCCCCAGCGTAAGGCCGTAGCGCCTCGTCATAGGATCCGCGGGTATGACGCCCATGCCCGTCTCATTGCTTACGATGACGATATCGCGGGGCAGGGCGGCCATGAAGCGCTCCAGTATGGACTCCCATTCCCGTTCACGGTCCTGGAAGAACAGATTATTAAGCCACATAGGAATGCAGTCAACGATCATGGAAGGGCGCAGCGCGCTATCTATGGCTATGGGTTCTTCTATGGTGATGAAGGATCCGGCGCGTTCCTCGCGGTGCCTTCGTATGCGCTCGGCCATTTCGTCGTCAAAGGCCGTGGCCGTAGCCAGAAAAAAACGCTCGCCGGGGGGAAAGTCCCCGGCGAGCGCAAGAGCTCGGCTCGATTTGCCGGACTTTACGCCGCCTGTCAGTAGGGTAGTCATGGTTCGACCATAACCGTAGGGCGCCCAGTCGTCAAGGCGGAGCTTTGCCTATTACTTCTTAGTCTTCGTTGCCTTGGCCGCCGGCTTGGGCGCCTTGACGCTATCCGGATTGCCTATACAGCCCCGTATACTGTTCCATACCTTCTTGCAGTCTTTCAGCGGGTCCGATTCTGAAGCTCCGGCTACCCAGGATTGGAGTATGAGCAGCGCGGAACCGACGAGGCTGTAGGCCGCCGATTCTATGTCGGTGCCGGCAAGCAGTTGCCCCTTGGAACGGGCTTCTTTCATGCAGTCCATGACCGATTGCTTGTCGCGCTTCTTGATCTCAGCCAGGCGGTCGCGGAGCTTGGGATACTGGCGGAATATGCCATCCGGATGCACGACCAGATAGCAGAAATCCTCATTGTCCTTAAGCGCCGCTATGATCCTGAAGTACGCGTCTTCAAGCCTGTCTAGGCCTATAAGGCCGTCGGCCTTATAGTAGGTTTGGAACTCCTCATAGAAGAGCTCTACTACCGTAAACAGGGACTCAAAAAGCCCGTCTACGCCGTCGAAATGCCGGAAGATGGCCGGTTCCGTGACGCCCGCTTTGCCGGCTATGTTCTTAAGGGTAGCGGCGCGAGGGCCGCCTTCCCGCATAACCATGGACGCCGAGCGCAAGAGCGCGGACTTAGCCCGGGAGTATGGCCAGCGTTCCCCGAAAATCGTTTGTTCTCTACTCATAAATATGATAGTAAGGCTTTTCTTCACTTTTGGGAAGGGAAATATTTATTTTTACTGTAGAAATAATATAGCGTAAATTATTAATGCTATATTTTGTTTCGAATATTAAAACTAATCTAGTAAGGAAACGTCATGCTGCCGGCGCCAAGCGTATATCCCGCCGGCAGCATGCTGATTTTTAGTTGGCTTCACCCAGATATGCGGCCCTTACCCGGTCATCGGCAAGGAGCTCTTTGCCCTTGC
>DHVU01000016.1 GCA_002412825.1 Spirochaetaceae bacterium UBA5200 | reverse complement strand
ATGGAGGGCGTCAATAAGATAGGCGAAGGCTGGCTTAAGTGGAGCGCCGGCAGCAAGAGTAGCTGGATGTTCAGCTCGGGCACCGTGCAGGCTACCCTGGCCAAAGCGGTTGAAGGGGCCGAGGCAGTAGCCGCCGCCTCAGGCGATTGGGCGGCTGACGCTACCGCCGCCGCTACAGGCGCCGTGGAGGCTACGAGCGCAGCGACTGGCGCCGTAGAAGCGGTAAGCGCTAGTTCAGGCGAATGGGTGGAAGGCGCGGTAGAAGGCGCTACCCAGGCCTTTGCGAAGGTATGGGACCTTACCAAGCCGATATTCAGCTTTAGCGGCCCTGTCGCCACCTGGTTCCGCACCACCTTCATGGACGGCATGTTCGCCTTCCTGCCCTTTGAGCTCTTTCAGCTCATGATAGTCGTCGTAGAGATCGCCATAGGCCTCGCGCTTTTCGGCGGTTTCTTTACCTGGTTCGCTGCCGTGGCCAGCATAGGCCTGTGCGTTATCTTTACGCTCTCGGGTATGTTCGCCTGGGACCAGCTCTGGTTCGTCTTTGCGGGCATCCTGATGATGGGCGGCTTAGGTCGCGCCTTCGGTATGGACTATTGGTCCGTGCCTTTCTTTAAGCGCTGGTGGAACGGCACGAAGTTCGCCCGAAAATGGCACTTCTACGCCGATGATCCTTCAAAGTAGGATTTGACGAACTAAGCGGGACCGAGGCTTAACGGCCTCGGTTCTCATTTCCGGCGGATTGCGTGCCGGTACTCACGGCCGCCCGCAGCCGATCGGAAGGGAACTAGAACGACACGATGAGCGATTTCTGGAGCGATATACCCGGCATGTCCCAACGCCTCTCCGATGTGCAGCGCTGCATGCGGGATACCCTTCGCACTGAACGCTTCCCCCTGGCTGACGCCGTGGAAGCGCTTATCGACGCAAACGGCAAGATGCTCAGGCCCGCCTTTCTCCTTATGGCCGGCGATTTCGGCAAGAAAAAGGCGGCCTTGCTTGAGCTTGCGGCGGCCGTCGAGCTTTTGCATGTGGCCACCCTGATTCATGACGACGTCATAGACGAGGCGGCTACGCGGCGCGGCAGGCCTACCGTGCATGCGCGCTATAGCGCCAAAGACGCGGTGCTCGCGGGCGATTGGCTTTTTTCGCGCTGCTTCAGGCTCGCCGCCGAGGCTTCCAGCCCGGAGAACGCCAAGCTTTTAGCCAGGCTCGTAGGCGGCATATGCTCCGCGGAAATCCACCAGGACCTCGAAAAATTCGTATGGTCGGAAAGCGTGCGCAATTACCTGCGCAAGATAGCCGGCAAGACCGCGCTCCTCTTCGCCCTGGCCGTGCAGGCCGGCGCTCGCGAGTCCAAGGTTCCCCTGCGCGCCAGCGCTACCTTGTCGCGCATAGGCTATGACGTGGGCATGGCTTTTCAGATTATCGATGACATACTCGACTACGAATCCAGCGAAGGGGCCATGCGAAAGCCCGTGGGCAAAGATCTCTGCGAAGGCCTCTGTACCCTGCCCCTTATTTTGGCCCTGCGGACCAACGGGCAGGCCATCCGGCCGCTGCTCGTATCCTGTAGGCCCGACGACGACGCGGTAGAGACCGTTGTTAAGCAGGTGCGCGACTCAGGCGCGCTCGATGAGTCACGAAGCTACGCCCGGCGCTATACCGAGCGCGCCTTGCGCGAGGTAGAGCGCTTGCCTAAAGGTCCTGCCCGGGATGCTCTTCGCAAGCTCGTCAGCAAGCTCCTCGACCGCCGCTATTAACGAGCCTGAGGACCGAATCCATGCTTACCTATGTTGTAGCGGGCTTTGCCCTGGCCATGGACGCCTTCGCGGTATCCGTATCGGCGGGCGTATGCATAGCCGATATGAGCTTTCGGCACGCCCTGCGAACGGCCCTATGCTTCGGGCTCTTCCAATTCATTATGCCCCTTGTAGGCTATGCAGCCGGCATTAGCTTCTCCGGGCTCATAGAGCCCTGGGATCATTGGCTCGCCTTTGGCTTGCTTGTCTTTGTGGGCGCTAAGATGATACGTGAGTCTTTCTCTATAAAGGACGAGGCGAGCTGCAGCGAGGATGAGCTTAAAAAGAAGAACGTGCTCGACCCGCGTACCCTGCTTGCTTTGGCCGTCGCCACGAGCATAGACGCGCTGGCCGTGGGCATGAGCTATAGCGCCTTAAGGGCTCCTATTTGGCTGGCCGCGGGCATCATAGGCGTTATAACCTTCGCGCTCTGCCTCGTGGGCTGTGAATTCGGCAAGCGCTTAGGCGCGCGCTTCGAGCGCGGCGCTGAGATAGCCGGCGGCGCCGTGCTCATAGCTATAGCGTTCAAGATACTCATTGAGCACCTGCTTGCCGCGTAAAAAAAGCCCCTTCCAAACGGGAGGGGCTACGGCATACGGAGCGTTGACTTACGACAGGCCGCTTATCCGTCCGGTCTTGGGGTCTATATCCATGCCGAGGTATCCGGGTTTGCTGGAGAGGCCGGGCATGGTGTTGATCTCGCCTGAAAGCGGGTACACGAAGCCCGCGCCAGCGGCAAGGCGCACGTCGTTTACCGGGAACTCAAAGCCGCGCGGAGCGCCTTTTACAAGCGGGTCGTGAGACAGCGAGTACTGGGTTTTGGCCATGCATATAGGCAGCCTGTCATAGCCGAGCGCGCTGAATTTGTCGATGGCCTTCTCGGCGTCCGGCGAATAGGCTACGTGGTCGGCTCCGTATACCTCGCGCGCTATGGTGTCGATTTTATCCTTGATGGACAGTTCCAAGGCATAGAGGGGCTTGGCGCCGCTGGGCATTTCCGCCGCCTTTACCACCGCCTGTGCTAGTTCTACCGCGCCGTCGCCGCCTTCCGCCCAATTGCGGGTTACCACCGCGTCCACCGCGCCGGCTTTTATGGCCGCTTCCTTGATGATGGCCCATTCTGCCTCGGTGTCGCTGGGGAAGGCGTTTATGGCCACCACGGCCTGTACGCCGAATTTCGCCACGATATTGAGGTGGGCCACTAGGTTAGCCACGCCCTTCTTTACTAACTCAACGTTTTCCTCGGTGTATTCTTTGGCAAGGCTTTTGCCCGGGCTTACCTTGGGGCCGCCGCCGTGCATCTTGAGCGCCCGCACGGTCGCGACGATAACTACGGCGTCGGGGAAGGCGCCTGAGTTGCGGCACTTGATGTCCACGAATTTCTCAAAACCCATGTCCGCGCCGAAGCCGCTCTCGGTAACGACGTAGTCGCCAATCTTTACCGCTATGAGATCGGCCACGATTGACGAGTTTCCGTGCGCTATATTGGCGAAGGGGCCTGCGTGCACGAAGGCCAGTTGCTCTTCGAGGGTCTGCAGTATGTTGGGATTGAGTGCATCTTTCATTAAAATGGTCATGGCCCCGGCTACCCCGAGCATCTCGGTGGTAACGGCCTTGCCCGACTTGTCTATGCCCACGACTATCTTGCCTATGCGGGCGCGCAGGTCTGCCAGGTCTTTGGACAGGGCGAGTATAGCCATGACCTCGCTGGCCACGGCTATATCGAAGCCGCTCTGGCGCAAGGGGCCGTTGTCCACGCCGTCCAGGCCCAGTATGACGTTGCGCAGAGCGCGGTCGTTCATGTCCATGACGCGGCGCCAGAGCACCTGATAGGGATCAAGGTTGAGCTTAGTCATGCCCTGCTTCTCAAAGAAGGCGTCGGACCAGCGGCCCTCATGGTACATGCGCGCGTCCAGGGCGGTGGCGCAGAGATTGTGCGCCGCGGATACGGCGTGTATGTCGCCGGTAAGGTGAAGGTTGAAGTCCTCCATGGGTACGATCTGGCTATAGCCGCCGCCCGCGGCGCCGCCCTTTATGCCGAAGGTGGGTCCCATGGAAGGCTGGCGTATAGCGGCTATGGCCTTCTTGCCTATGCGTCCCAGGCCCTGGGTAAGGCCCACGGTGGTCGTGGTCTTGCCTTCGCCCAGCGGGGTAGGGGTAATGGCGGTAACGTCGATATATTTAGCCTTCTTAGGCAGGGCCGCGTTCTTGGTCAGGAAGTCCAGGTGGACCTTGGCTTTGTACTTGCCGTAAAAATCGATGCTGTCTTCATCGATGCCGTAGCTCTTGGCTACCTGCGCGATCGGTCGTATGACCGCGGCCTGCGCGATGTCTATATCGCTGGGTACCGGCTTTTTGCGTTCTATCGCCATCTATTCCTCCTGCTGGTTTTTGCACCGAATTCGCTTATATAGAGCAGGTGCAATGTACTAAGCTAATGCCTAAAGCTCCTGCGGTCAATCGCATATACACGCCAGCTTGCTCGCGTTGACCAATTTTTACGGCCAGGGTACAGTGCAAATATGTACCAGTACATTATTGAAGGCGGCCACCCGGTAAAGGGCACGGTCCGCGCCAGCGGCAATAAAAACGCCGCCCTGCCCTGTATAGCCGCCGCGCTCATGGCCCGTGAGCCGGTCACCCTTAGGAATATACCCGAGATAGAAGACGTATCGGTTATGCTCGATATATGCCGCGCCCTCGGCGCAAGCGTGGAGCGCCTGGACAAGAACGCCTGGCGCATAGACGCCAAAGGCGTAGCCGGCGCGGACGTGCCCGGCGCGCTTTCGGCCAAGGTGCGCGCCTCCATACTCTTCGCCGGCCCGCTTTTAGCGCGCTTCGGCAGGGTAAGCCTGCCGCCCCCCGGCGGCGACGTCATAGGGCGGCGGCGCCTCGATACCCATCTTTTGGCTCTGGAGGAGCTTGGCGCCCGTATAGAGATAAACGGCGCTTTTGAGTTCACCGCCAACAAGCTCGTGGGCGCCGATATCTTCCTCGACGAGGCGTCGGTAACCGCCACGGAAAATGCCGTGATGGCGGCAAGCCTCGCCGAAGGCAATACCCTGCTCCGCAACGTAGCCAGCGAACCCCACGTACAGGATCTCTGCCGCCTGCTCAACGCCATGGGCGCGGACATAAGCGGCATAGGCTCGAACATCCTGACCATAAAGGGCGTGAAGGCCCTGCACGGCGCCGATTACGCCATAGGCCCCGATTTTATGGAGATAGGGTCGTTCATAGGCCTGGCCGCGGTAACCCGCGGAGAGCTTGCTATAGAAGGCGTCGTGGCCGATGACCTCCGCATGATCAAGCTTGCCTTTGCCAAGCTCGGCATAACGTGGAGCATAGAGGCAGGCCGCCTCCTTGTGCGCGCGGGCCAGGCTTTGCGGGTAGTGCCCGATTTAGGCGGGCAGATACCCAAGATAGACGACGCGCCCTGGCCCGGCTTTCCGCCCGACCTCACCTCAATCATGACCGTGGTGGCCACCCAAGTGGAGGGCACCGTGCTCATCCACGAGAAGATGTTCGAGTCGCGCATGTTCTTCGTGGACAAGCTCATAGGCATGGGCGCAAAAATCGTGCTCTGCGACCCTCACCGCGCCGTGGTGTCCGGCCCCGCCCGACTGCAGGGCTCGGAGCTCGTATCCCCCGACGTGCGTGCGGGCATGGCCATGGTCATAGCCGCGCTCTGCGCCGAGGGGCAGAGCACCATAAAGAACGTGTATCAGATAGAGCGCGGCTACGAGCGCATATCGGAGCGCTTGCAGGAGCTCGGCGCGCGCATAGAGCGCCGCGTCGGCTAAGCCCGCAATATGCGGCTGAGGCGGCTCGTAACGATCGGCCAGGCCTAGCTACCGGTTAAAAACAGAGGCGGCCCCCTGCGGGGGCCGCCTCATAGCTTTTATGGCTTGTGCTCTACAGCTGCACTATACGCGAATGCGTGAGCACTTCATGGCCTGTTTCGGTAATGAGCACGTCGTTCTCTAGACGCACGCCGCCGGCCTTGGGGTCGTAGAGTCCCGGTTCTATGGTTATGATATGTCCTGGCGCGAGTACCCAGGCATTGTCCTCGCGGCTGCGCACCGCGGGCATTTCATGGGCCTCAAGGCCTACGCCATGGCCGAGCCCGTGGGGCATGACGTAGCCCTTCTCCGAAAAAATCTGATCGACGCGCAACGCCACGTCCCGGCTCTTTACGCCGGGGGCGCAGAGCGCTACCGCTTCGTCGTGGGCCTTCTGCACCAGTGAAATCATCTCTTTGCGCTGGGCCGTAGGCTCGCCTCGCACGAAAGTCATCGTCACGTCTGAGGTGTAGCCCTTATACACGAGGCCGAAGTCAAGTATGGACATGCCTTCGGAGGCGAAGGGCGCCGCCGTATAGCTTGGAAAAGCGTGTATGCCGAAGCTGCGCGAGGGGCCGGCTATGATGCTCTCGAAACCTACGCCTTCGCAGCCCTGCTCGCGCAGAGCCCGCTCAATGAAGAGCCCCACGTCCGTCTCGGTCTTGAGGCTGCCTTCGCGTACGCCCTTCTCGATTCTGTCCATGACCGTATCGGTTATTGACGATACCGTGCGGTAAATGGCCAGCTCGTCGGCGTCTTTTACCGCGCGCATGCCTATGGCGGTCTCGCGCGAACTGTCTTCTGCGCACTCAAAGTCGTACTCGGGATTCTCTTCCACGTACTTTATGTACATGGGGTAGGGGGTGATGGAGGGCAGGTCAACCTTGGAGCCGGCTTGAATGCCGAGTTCGGCCAGCGCGCCGGCCATAGCCTTGTAGGGACTGCGCTGGTAGTCGGTATAGGCGATTACGCGATCGACGCTTGCCATGGAGGCTGCCATGTTCACGTCCCAAGGCACGAGCAGCGAGCGTCCATCCGCTGTAATGAAGAGCAATGCATCCATGGGATGCCCGGTGAAATAGCGTATCGATGGGTCGCGGCGGCCTTCTGTATCCTCAAAGAGAGCCAAGGCTAGGCCGCGGGGGCCAAGGGTGGCGGCAAGTTTTTTTCTACGCGCTTCAAATGCGTTCATTCGGGCTCCTATTCCAACGCTTTAAGGCTATCGCTCGCTAAGCGTATTATAGCGTTTGAAAGTTTCTGCGAGTTATTCTGCACGATGAGCAGGGCGGTGGCAAGGCTCTTCTGTTTGTTGACGGCCGCGTTCTGGAGGGCTGCCCGCATGAGGGTATTCTGCGTGTCGTTGACTATGCCAGCGCTCATGTCTGAATTGAGGCGCACAATAATGTCAGAGAGGGCGCCGGCCGCTTCCGGGCTTCTGTTCGTTCCAAGGGCACGCAAGGCGACGAGCCTCTCGTCGGTGGAGCCGATGCGGTAGGCCTCGGCTAAGAACGCCGCATTACGGCCCTCGGTATCCGCAAGGGCGACGAGGGCGTTCATGGCGCGGGTGCGCAGCTCTGCCAGGCTCAGCTGCTCGGCTCGGGTCCGGCCCGGCGATAGGGCTATGCCGCGCTCGAGGGCCAGGGATGCCAATTCTCGCTGCCGATTCTGCGGAGCCTGGGAGCGGAGCGCCAAAGCCAGGGCTCTGCTTATCCTGTCGGGACTGCCCACCGCTATGATTGCCTTGATAGCGTCGCTTGGATCGGGAAGCACCAGTTCCAGCGAACGCTCGGCCTGATCCTTTACGCGTTTACTGTACCAGCCCTCGGATGCGGCGAAGAGCTGCTCAAAGCCCAGGGGAGAGCGCATGCGCTCCAAGGCCAGCACGGCCCCGTAGGCTACTTTTTCACTACCGTCGCGGTCGGCGGGCGGCGTAAAGGTTAGGTTACGCAGGAGCAAGGCTATCTTTTCCGCGTACTCGACCGCGCGCATCGAGCCTAGGCCTATGAGAGCCTCCGCGCGGCTCAAGGGATCCGCGGAATCCTCGACTACCCGCATAAGTGAAGGAGCCGCGTTGGCGTAGCGCCAATCACCAAGGGCTTTTACAAGCGTGCGTACGAGCCGCTCGTACTCTTCGGTCTGCGAGCCCCGCGCCACCGTGCTGCGGGCCGCTAGGAGCGCGTCCAGCGTGTCAGCCAGGTATGGAGCCGCGGCCTCGTCGCCCAGGTCAACCATTGAGGTAACGACGGACTGCTTCTGCTGCACGGAATCTGCTTGCGAGAGTATGAAGGCGTATACCCGTACGCGTTCGCTGGCGCCTGCCGCCAGTATCAGGCCCGCCAACGCGAACGTCATTAATGCTATTGCTTTGCGCATAGTGCTTCCTTATTCAAAGTATACGACGCTTCGGGTATCGGTGCGCCAAACATACTCGTAGGCGATGTACTCGCGTGGCGTGCCTGCGCCATCCTTATACACGGCCTTGAGCAGTTCTCCCTGGGGGCCGTACTCATAGCTTATGATGCGTTCACGTCGTCCGTCTGCCCGCGTATGGGTCTCCTGCAGTAGCCGTCCGTCCGCATTCCGCTCGTAGACCTTCCCGCCGTCCGGCCCGCCGGCGGCGTTGAGGTAGCGTTCGGCGACGATACGGCGTTCCTGCGACGGGTATTCTTTATATTCGTAGCGTATAGACCCTGTAAGGGCGCCGCCGCCGCTGAACATACGGCTTTCGACGAGCATAGCGCCATCGTAGAGGTAGTCCGTGCGGGCAAGGGACACGCCGCTGGCATCCAGCACGCGCCAGGCCGACTTCAGGTCTGTTTGGTAGCTCCATACGGACTGCGTGAGCACGGCTCCGCGGGCATCCTTGAATACTTCGCGCGTCAGGCGGCCCTGCCCGTCATATTCATAGCCGCTCGACGATACGAGGGCGGCGTCAGGGCCGAATACGCTCTTCTGGCTTAGCCTACCATTGGCATCATAGCTAAAGTCCTGCTTTTCCACCGGGACTGCCACCGAGGGCTTGGCTATGTGTACCCAGAGAAGGCGCTCAAGGCCGGGGCTATACTCGTAGCTGCTTATCCTGTCAACGAGCCCATCGGAGAAGCTACGCGTCTCCTTGCTAACAAGCGCGGTTCTATATTCCTCAATACGTTCTTTGCGCTGTGGAGCGGCCTCAGCCTGCGCGGTTTTGGTTCCCGGCGGCGCGGATACGCAGGATGCCAGCAGGGCGGCAACGGCAGAGAGCAATGCTATTGTGGAGCGTTTCATGCGTTTTTCCCTCAATATGATTAACCGGCTAGCCAGGAGCCGGCGGTACTATAATGAATAATGAATATAGGGCCGACATGCAAGCAGATAGGGCTCCAAGCTTAGTCTAGCGTCGGCGCAACCTATACCAGAGCGACAAAAATTTCATACGAAACAGGGTAAAAAAGCGGAAGATACGCAGCGGGTGATGGGGCAGGTAGTAGAGCCATTCCGTGCCCCGCTCGAAAAGCATTGCAGGAGGTCTTGCGCGGCGCTCGGCGAACACATCAAGCACGTCGGAGCACCATATATACAGCCCAGAGGCGAAATTTTTCAGGTTCCGCGGTATCCATTTTTCGCTGCCGGGTACGCCTTTGCCTACGAGCAATAGGGTAGGCGTGGATTTCCGTATGGCCTCTATGATCTTAGGCATGAAGCCCTTGGGTATGTGGCTTGAATGCCTGCCCACCACGCTTAAGCCCCTAAAGGTTGCCTTAATATTCTTCTCGGCTTTAACTAGGCTTTTCGGGCTCGCGCCGAAGAGGTATACCGACTTATGCCACTGCTCCAGGATATTAAGCAGGCGGATAATCAAGTCAAAGGGTTCGTAGCGCACGGGCAGAGGCCGCTTGGTAAAGCGGGCCGCCTTGATGATGGACAGCGATATGGGCAGCACCAGCGAAGCGCCGTTGATCATCGTGCGGAATTCGCCTGAGCGGCGGGCCCGCATGAGATCGGCCATAGATAAGAGCACTATTTGATGATTCTTACCGTCGGAATAGAGGGCTTTGACGACCTCTTCAAGGTCTTCGGGCTGGACTATATCCACCGGAACCTTGAGTACGCTTATCCGTCGGACTTTGTCGTTATCCATGAGGATCGCTCCAGGCAGAGTATACGTATAGATGCCAAGGCAAAGAGCGCCGCGGTCTCGGCGCGCAGTACCGTGGGGCCCAGCCATGCTGTTTGGTAGCCCTTCATAGTAAGCGCGTCCAGTTCCTCGTCGGAAAAGCCGCCTTCGGGGCCGACGCAGGCGACTATTTCATCGGGCGTACCGGTACAATAGCGATGGAGCGATGATTTGCCAAGGGGCAGTTCGTGGAAAACGATGCCCCTGCGCTCGTATGCCGCTTCGGCGCTAGATGCGGGAACGGCATCCGTAGCGGGGTAGCGCTCGACGAATTCCCCTAAGCTCAGCGGGCCAATAAGCGCGGTGGGCGTGGCTGAGCCGCTTTGGCCGAGCGCTTCCGCTATTACCCTGCGCAGGCGGTCCATGCGGCCCGCATACTCGCCCCGTGGAACCGAACGGCTGGTCGCCAGCGTCACCAACGCGGCCGCTCCCGCTTCCACGGCCGCCCTGGCCAGCTCGTCGAGCTTGGAGCCCTTGAGTAGCCCTACGGCGAGTATGAGGCGGGGCAGGCCGAGGGCTTCCAGCCCGTCCATCTTGGCCGCGGCTGACGAGCTTGCCTTGCCTGCGCGTATATCCGGCAGAAAACCGGGCTTGCCGTCTAGGGGCTTAAGGATGAGCTCTACCGATGAGGGGGAGACGGTTTTAACCATGGCAGTGAAGCGGCGCCCATCAGGCGCAAGGGCGGGCAGGCTGTCCTCTGTATTAAGCCTTAAGACCGCGGCAAGGCGCTTGGCCTCCTTGCCGCGCAACAAAAGGGATCCGTCCCGGGCGTCGCTTTCCCAGGACGGAGGCAGGACGAATTGCCGCATCGGGCTTAGTTCTTATTTACCCGCGGCGGCTGATACCGTCGCCTGCAGGTCGTGTACGGACATGCTGCTGGCCACCAGGGTGGCGAACTGTCCGCTTGCGAGCACATCGAGGGCGGCCTTGAGCTGCAGGTCATACTCCAGGTCGTATTCGGGCGCTATGCTCGTTCTCAGCAGCTGATTCCGCACCAGACGCTTGAGCACGCGCTCGCTGAGCGGCGATCCTGCCGAACGCAGGCCGCGCACGAACATATCCACCTGGGCGGGCGTGGCGCCGGGATTGGTCTTGGCAAACTGCTCGAACACGTTGCGGCTCATCAGGTTATTGAGGGATTCTTCCTCCGCGGGGCTGAGCTCAGGCTCCTTGACTTGGAGATCCGGCGCAATGCCCACCTTGTCGATATTGGCGTCGCTGGGGGTGTAGTAGCGCGACATGGTAAGCTTAAAGCCCGTATCGCCAAGGCTCAATACCTGTTGCACCGAGCCTTTGCCGTAACTGTTTTCGCCTATGAGATAGGCGCGCTTGTTATCTTTGAGGGCGCCGGCCAATATTTCCGAAGCGCTCGCAGAACCCCGGTTTATCAGCACGATTATGGGCAGGCCTTTGGGCACCACGGCATCCGCGCGCGCGCGATACACGGCGTTCTCGGACCGGGTACGCGATTTGGTGGATACGATTATACCCTCAGAAAGGAAGAGGTCGGCCACCTGTATGACGGACTGAAGCAGTCCGCCGGGATTATTGCGCAGGTCTATGACTATGCCGTTGTACTTGTTCGTCTTGAACCAGTCCAAAGACTCGCGGACGCGGGTAACGGTCTGGGGGGTAAACTCGATAATGCGGAGGTATCCGGAACCGTCGGGCAGCATGGCGCGCTTGACCGTGGGTACTTCTATCATGGCCCGCACTATCTTCTCGTCGAATATCACGCTGGTGCCGCGTAAAATGGTAATGGTAACCGTGCTGCCAGGCGTGCCGCGCAGGCGCTTAAGCACCTCGTCCATGACCAAGGGTTCGGTAGGCTCGCCGTTTATGTGGGTGATCTGATCCCCGGGCTGAATACCCGCCCGCCAGCCTGGCGTGTCCTCTATGGGCGATACGATTTCAACGTAGCTTCGTTTGTCCGGGGTTTTCGGATCGGGGAGCGGTTTGTTGATATAGAGACCAATGCCGCCGAACTGGCCAACGGTGGTATCGTTCAGGTCATTAACCATGGCTTCGGTAAGGAAGCTTGAATAGGGATCGCCGAGCGAATCGAACAGGCCCTGCATGGCGCCTTCATAGAGCTTTTTTGAATCGACTTCTTCCACGTAGTTCTGGAGTATAAAGTTAAAGGCGCTTTGGAAGAGGTTAAAGTAGCGCTGTGTGTCCGATTGGCCGTCCTGGGCATAGGCGGACGGCACATTGACGATTAAAGCCGAGCACAGCACGGCTACGACGGTTATTGCGCTCCACGCGATCTGGTCGCGCTTACGGGTTTTATCTTCCATAGTTTCAATAATATCTCGCTTTGCACGCCTTTCTGTCAACCGAGCGCGCTTCCTTGACTCCGCCGGAAGCGAGCGAGTACACTAAACCAACTACTATGAAGCAGAATACCGTGTTTTTTCCCTTCGCCGCGGCCGAACTGGCCCGTTATTACTTTCTATCGCAGGGCATCGCGGCTCTGGCCGGCGCCAGCCTTCAGGTACCGGAACTGCGCTTAGTGCTCGCGCCCAACCTCATCGTCGCCGCGGCCCTGTTTTTTTTAGGGCTGGACGCAAGAAAATACACGGCATTCCGGCCCCTTGTGCTTGTGGCAAGGGCAATAAGCATTTTTAGCATACTTTTGGGGGCTCCCGCCCTGCTTACGAAGCTGAGCCATATGCCCAGCGAGGGCCCCGGCCTGGCGATAAGCTTTGGCGGCATTGCCCTGTGGGACATCCTGAGCGCGGCGTACCTGCTCTTCCTCTATCGCGAGCCGCCTGTGGGCGACAGGGTAGGGGCCTTGCCCGATCGCGGCTCTGTTATAGAGCCAGTGGAGGAACGCTAGTGCGCGTCATCCCCATAGCCAGCGGCAAGGGAGGGGTCGGTAAATCCCTGTTGGCCGCCAACCTCTCCATAGCCCTTGCCCAGGCAGGCAAAGAGGTCGTGCTTGCGGACCTGGATCTTGGCGCCTCGAATCTCCACCTGTCTCTTGGCTTCCCTTCACCCAAAAACGGCATAGGCACCTTTCTCTCCGGCTCGCACGGCGATTTCGAGGATCTTGTCCACCCCACCGATTACCCCCATCTACGCTTCATAGCCGGGGACGCCGAGATACCGGGACTGGCCAACCTCAACGCCAAACAGAAAGCCATGCTGGCAAGGCGCCTGCTTTCCATGGAGGCCGATTACCTCATCATGGACCTTGGGGCGGGCAGCGGCGCTAATATACTGGATTTTTTCCTCTTGTCCGGGCGCGGCATCGTCGTTACCGCCCCCGCCCTTACCGCCACGCTCAATGCCTATCTGTTCCTGAAAAACGCCATCTTCCGGCTCATGTGGGACAGCTTTAAGCCGCGCACCCGTGCGCGGGCCATACTCGAGTCGCTTCGCAAGGACGGCGGCTCCCTGCAGCGCGCCTATGTACCTGAGATATTAGGCAGGGTTGCGGAGGCCGATCCGGTAAGCCGCGCCGCCTTCGATATGCGCATGTCGCGCTTCTCGCCGCGTTTAGTCATGAATATGCTTGAGGATCCCACGGATGCCGACAAGGCGCAGAAAATACGCCGCTCCTGCAAGGAATACCTGGGCCTGGATCTTGAGCATTTAGGCGTATTGTATCGGGACGATATGCAGACCGTAGCGCTCAGCAGCCGCATACCCATACTGCGCTATAAGCCCAAATCCATACTGTCCCAAGCCATCTACCGCGTGGCGGATAAGCTGGTGTCCACCGAGGGAGACCAGGACGATTTCCTTGATCCCGAATATTTGGACGATAGCTATGGCGCGGCGAATAGCGAAGCCGAGCTGGATTTCGATTCCAAGATGGGCTATGTGGAAGAACTGCTGCAGAGCGGCGCCCTGAGCACGGGCGACCTGATCGAAACCGTCAAAATGCAGCAGTTCGAGCTTACGCAGCTGCGCAAAGAAAATCAGTTCGTTAAATCCAAGCTGGCAAAGGCGCTGGCTCAGGGCTTTAAGGTATAGGGGAGCCGGACATGGCGCTGCAGGTCGCTAAAGGCGAGCTTAAGCTCGACGTCGATGAACTGGGCCTTGAGGCCGCCTTTGAATTCACGCCGGACCCCGAGGGCGGAGCCGAATGGACCGCCGATTCCCTGGCAAAGGCGCTCAGCGATTCCCGCATCAATGCCGTTCCCACCAAGCTTATAGCCGACACCATCCAGAAATTCGCCGGAGCTAAGGCTCCTCTGCGCGTTTGCATGGCGCGAGGTACTATGCCCAGTTCGGGCCAGCCGGAGGAAGCGGATTGGCTTCCCCTCGAAACGCCTGAAGAATACAAGGCCTTCCAGGACAAAGTCCTGGCAGAGGCCGCCCCTCCTGAGCTGTTCAGGATACGCGTGGAGCGGGTAACGCGCGAGCGTATCGTGAAGAAGGCAGGCTTTCTGCCCTTCCTCAAGGGCAAGGAAGAAAAGGTCGTCGAGTCCGAGAAGGTCGAGCGCAAAGAACCGGTCATCCTGGACCGTAAGGTGCTGCGTTCCTTCTGGGCCCCCGCGGATACCCTGGTGGCGCGGCTCAATGCCCCTAAGCCAGGCAAGGCCGGCAAGAGCATTTATGGCAAGCCCGTACCCGCGCCGCAGGACGATGACCCGGCTTTTTACCTCGGCGTTGGTTTAGAGCGCGGCAAAGGAGAGATCAGCACCAAGGCGGCCGGCTGGGTGCGCGTAGGAACCCGTTGGGCGGATATCGTACCCTTTGCCCCGCATACTATAGCCCTGCGTAGAAGCGACGACGGCACGACCCTGCTTTTGGACCTGGTTCCCGGGGACAGGAGGCTGCCGCCGCCGGATACGAGAGCTATTCTGGCGCAAGCCGCGGAACTCGGCGCGACCGACGAGGGCCTGTTGCCTGAAGAGGATATCGCGTCCGCCGTGCAGAGGGCGGTACGGGCCGGCCAGGCGCTGACGGGCTACAGCCTGTCCAATAACCGGGATGCCGAGATTCGCATCGATATTAGCCCGGATAGGCTCAAGGCCACCCTCAGCCTGGTCAAAGGACGCGGCAACGGCAAAGCCCTCCAACTTGCGGAAATCAGCGCGGCACTAGCCCAGGCGCAATTAAAAGGCATTAAAAGTGACAAGCTTAAAACTGACGTGCTCGCTTTCTATAAGGGCACGGAACATGAATTGCGGGATTACCTTCTCGTCGAGGGAAAGGCTCCGCTGCGCGGCAAGGATAGGACCTTAGGCTTCTCCGTGGCATTTTTGCCCGAGGCTCAGGCCCAGAACTATCTTAAAAACCTGCAGGCCGATCCCGCTGTTGCGCGGCTCGTTCCTAGCCTGGCGGAATTCCCTTTATCGGCGGTAAGCGACGTAGCGGTCGTGAAGAAGGGTCAGGAAGTGGCCCGTTTCTCCCCTCCCTCGCCCGGTACCCCGGGCTTAGATGTTCAGGGCATGGTGTTGCCGGGTTCGCCGGGCAACGACCCCCAGCTTGGGCGTTATGAAAATATACGTTTTTCTAAAGAGTCGCTGGAGAGCGAAGAGGATGGCCTCGTCCTCGTAGGTGATAAAGACGACCTAACTCTTATGCGCGTTGTTCCCTACCGTGACGCCCTTATAGAGCTGGATGTAGCCGATGACGGCATGCGGGCCACCTTAAGCCTTGAGCAAGAGTACGGACTCGGTAAGGACTTGAGCCTTGAGGCGGTGCAGGAGGTCTTAAAGGATGCTGGCGTCGTCTTCGGCATAGAGCTTAAGGATCTTTCTGCCGCGCTTACCGAAGCCAGGGCCGGTCAGCCGGTAAAAGCGCGGCCGGTGGCCTATGGCAAAGAGCCCATACCCTCGGGCGGCTGGAATATAAACTGGATAACGCGTATGGCCAGCGGCGCGGCGCTTACCCTACGCTCGGACGGTTCCGCCGACTTTAAGAACCAGGACCGCGCCACGGTAGTAGCCGAGGGGCAACCCATCCTGGAGCTTTTAGCCATAGGCCGCGAGGGGCAGGACGGCACGGATGTGTACGGTAAGCCAATCAAGCCGCCAAAGGACCCGCGTGCTACCGATCCGCCCGAGTGGGACGATACGATACGCGAAGAGAAGACCGAGAGCGGCGACCGCCGCCTCGTGGCCGCTAAGAGCGGCGAATTGAAATTCGAGAAGAACCGCTTAAGCATAGACGCGGCCTGGAAAATTAACGACAACATAGGCCCGGTAACCGGCAACGTGCGCTTCCCCGGTCCCGTAGCCGTAAGCGGCAGCGTGCTTACCGGCTTTGCCCTTGTCGCCGGCGGCGACGTGTTCATAGGCGGTTCCATAGAGGCCGCCCTGGTAAGCGCGGATGGCGCGGTACGGGTAACCGAGGGCGTAAAAGGCGCGCGCCGGGGTACCGTGCGCGCACGCACGACCATAGAAGCCGGCTTCGCCGAACAGGCGCAGCTCATGGCGGTGGGCAATATCACCCTTAAGAGCTCGGCGCTTCTGTGCGTCATCAAGACCAACGGCAAGCTGAGCCTGGCCGGGGACAAGGGCTCGCTGGTGGGCGGCCAGTGCCGGGCAAAAATGGGCGTCGAACTGCAGAACCTCGGCGCTGAGAACAATTCAAAGACCACGATATCCTTCGGTCAGGATTATCTGATTAAGGACGCCGCCGAGGCCGAAGAACGCGAAATGGAACGGGTCAAAGCGCTGATATTGCAGGCCGACAAGACCATGCGCGAATATGAGCGCGACGGCAAGGACCTGAGCTCCATACGGCAGGAGAAGCTCAAGCTGGTTAAGCTCCTTGAGAAGCGCAGCATGCGGTTTTTTCAGTTTAACGAAAAGTTTGAGGAGCATTTTCCCGCGGAGATCGTCGTGCGCGGAACGGTATATCCGGGCGTCGTGCTTGAAAGCCATAACCGCTTCCATGAGGTGCGAACGAAGAAACAGCGGGTCGTGTTCTCTTTTGACGTATCGCTCGGGCGCATCGTAGAACGCCCTCTAGCGTAGCGCTCCCGCGTAAGCGCCCAACGGAGCGCGCAGCCGTTTGTCTTGCGCCGACTGCCTTAGGCCGATATAGTTAAAACGCCATCCGCCATGGATGAATCTCTTATCCTGGAGCGCTTTCATGATAGCCGCCATTCAGTTTCCCTCATGGATAAAGCCGGAAGTCCTTCCCTTCCTGCCCCAGTTTCCCCTGCGCTGGTACGGCCTCATGTACCTCGTGGCCTTCGGCATAAGCTACCTCCTCTTTAAACGGCAGGTGCGCGAGCGTAAGCTGGGCTATAGCGATGACGATATTTCGGGTTTTTTTCTCGCCGCTATACTCGGCCTCATACTGGGGGCAAGGCTGTTCGGCACCCTGCTCTACGATCCCTCCGGCATGTACTGGCTGAAACCCTGGCTCATCTTCTGGCCCTTTGCCGAAGGCGGGCAATTCATAGGCTTCATGGGCATGTCTTTCCATGGCGGCCTTATAGGCGTCATCGTAGGCACCCTCATCCATAGCAAGGTAAAGAAAACCGACTATCTGGATTGGGCGGATATGGTGGCCATAGCCGCGCCTCTAGGCTATACCTTCGGGCGCTTGGGCAACTTTATAAATGCCGAGCTCTGGGGCAAGGTAAGCTCCGCTCCCTGGGCCATGATATTTCCCGACGCGCAGCGCTTCCCCGCGAGCGAACCCTGGGTGCGGGGGGTTGCGGAAAAGGCGAACCTGGTTATAGATCAGGCGCTGGTTAACCTGCCAAGGCATCCCTCGCAGCTCTACGAGGCCTTTTTTGAAGGCATATTCCTGTGGCTGGTGCTCTGGTTCATCGTGCGGCCCCGCAAGCCCTTCAAGGGCTTCGCCGTGGGCGCTTACGTCTTCGGTTATGGCTTTGTCCGCTTTATTATCGAGTATTTTAGGGAGCCTGACGCGGATCTTGGCTACATCATAAAACTGGGCGACCCGGACGCGTCAATCCACCTGTTCACGACGCCCTGGAATTTCTCTATGGGCCAGCTGCTCTGCTTCCTTATGATGCTCGGCGGCGGCCTGTTCATACTCTACCGCGCCAAGGCCACTAAGCGGGAGGCGTCACTGCTCGCCAGCGCGGAGGCCGGGCGCCATCGCCTTGAAAAAGCCAAGCGAGCCCTAAAAAAACGCTAGGCTGCGCGCTGCCCTAGCTGTCGCCGAAGCAGGTGCCTACCAGCCGGGCCGTATCCACCAGGGGGTGGTCGGCTGGCACGGTTTTGACGCGGTCGGCTACTTCAGACAGCGCTATGGTGGTGATGCGGCCATCCTGCATGGCCACCATACGGCCGAAGCTGCCTCGCTCCAGCAGCTCGGCGGCCGCGGTGCCAAAGGCGGTGGCCAGCACGCGGTCGTAGGGGCTCGGCGTACCGCCCCGCTGCAGATAGCCAAGCACGGTAACGCGCGCCTCCATGCCGGTAGCGGCCTCAATCTCGGCGGCTACGCGGTAGCCGATGGACGGATAGGGCATGGTCTCGCGCCTTCGTTTCCGCTCTTTTTTCGGCAAGAGCGCCTCTTCCTCGGACATGGCGCCCTCGGCTACGACCACGATGCTGAAGCGCTTGCCCTCGGCCTGCCTCCGTTCAAGGCTGGCCGTTACCGATTTAATGGAATAAGGCAACTCGGGTATGAGTATGATGTCGCCGCCGCCCGCTATGCCCGCGTAGAGGGCCAGCCAGCCGGCCTTGTGCCCCATGAGCTCTATAACCATGGCGCGATTATGGGAACTGGCCGTGGAGTGCAGGCGGTCTATGGACTCGGCGGCTATGTCCACGGCTGAATGGAAGCCGAAGCTTAACTCGGTGCCCCATATATCGTTGTCTATGGTCTTAGGTAGGCCAATGACGGCAAGGCCTGCCTTGGCTAAAAGGTGGGCGGTCGTATTGGTGCCGTTTCCGCCTAGCACTACAAGGGCGTCTAAGCCAAGGCGCTCAACGTTTTCGAAGATGCGTTCGGGCTTGTCTTGCCCCGCGCGGGCATCCGAACAATTGCCGTCGTCGCAGGCCTTGAAGGGTTTCTCGCGCGACGAGCCTAAGATGGTGCCGCCCAGCGTAAGTATGCCGGAGAAGTCTTCCTGCGAGAGCGGCCGCGCGTCGCCGTTTATAAGGCCCCGGTAGCCGTTCGATATGCCTATGACTTCCATGCCGAAGCGGCTTGAGGCCGCCTTTGCCACGCCGCGTATGGCCGCGTTGAGTCCGGGGCAGTCGCCGCCGCTCGTCAATATGCCAAAGCGCTTTACCTTATTTTTGGCCACGGCGGCTCTCCTTAGCGTTAACGGGCTCCGAAGAGCCCGGCGCGGCTGCCGCAGCGCTGCATCTTGCCCAGGTCTTTGGGCGGCTCTTCCAGCAGCTTGGCAAGGTGGCGCGCGACTATATCGGGCTGGCCCGATTCGTCCCTGAGCGCTATAAAACGCCATGACGACGAAGCGCCGCCCGCTGCCGCGAGCAGGCCCTCGGCAAGGCCTACGAGCGCCCCTGCGGCCATGGACGACAAAGGCCCTCGATTTGCCCGCTCGGTAAGGACTAAGGCTATGGTGCCGCCCCCCTGATCGCGAAAGCGGCGCGCGGCTTCTCGTATAAGCTCGGCGTGGCCGGCGGCCCAGGCCAGTATGCCCGCCTCTATGTCGCGGGGCGCCGCGTCCGCCAAGGGCAGGGTATCGGGCGCTGGGTCGGCGAAGATAACCAGCTCGTCAAGGCGGCCGCCCAAGGCGTTTTCAGCCTCGAGTACGAGAGCGCGCGCGGAAGCGAAGCTCAAGGGGTTCCAGCGCAGAGGCGGACTAGAGCCGCCGGCGTCCTGCTGAGCATCAGCTTGGCCCGTGCCGCCCGTGGCGGCGCCGCCCGGCGAGCCTCCCGGAGTCGCGCCATCCTTGGCGGCGAGCGCGAGCTGCCTGCCTAGAATACGCGCCTCGGAGCAAAAAGCCTCCAGTTCAGGAAGGCCGGCTGGAAGTGCTAACGTTGTCTTTTTCACGGCCTCAGTGTACTATGACCGCCGAGCGGGCGCAAGGCGCCGGGAGCGTTCATGAGATTAGCACTGTGCCAGATCGATCCCCTTATCGGGGCCTTCGACGCCAATGTCGACGCAATACTCGCGGCCCTGGATACGGTGGCTCCGCGGCAACCCGATTTAGTGGTATTCCCAGAAATGGCCATAGCCGGCTATCCGCCCATGGATCTGCTTGGCCAGCCTGGCTTCGCCGAGCGCGAGCAGGACGCGTTCCGCCGCCTGCAGCGCTCCCTGCCTTCCGGCATCGCCGTAGCCGTAGGCCACATCGGCCGCAACGAATCGGGTTTAGGTCGCCCCCTTACCAACGAGGTGGCGGTTTTGCTGGACGGGCAGGTAGCCTTCCGCCAGGCCAAGACCCTGTTGCCCACCTACGACGTGTTCG
This sequence comes from Spirochaetaceae bacterium UBA5200, assembly GCA_002412825.1. GTDB lineage: Bacteria > Spirochaetota > Spirochaetia > Treponematales > UBA12059 > UBA5200. The sequence continues at coordinate 69,082 of DHVU01000016.1, read as the reverse complement.
ACGAAGCCCGCTATTTCGAGCCCGCGCGCGAACGCAGGGTGTGGATCTATAAGGGCCTGCGCATAGGCTTTGCCGTATGCGAGGACCTGTGGAGCGAGACCGAGCCGGTTCCCGGCCTGCGCTATCCTATCGACCCTCCCCGCGAGCTGTTAGACGCCGGCGCGCGGCTCATAGTCGTGCCTTCAGCCTCTCCCTTCCAAATGGACAAGTTGGCGCTGCGCCAGCGGCTTTGCTCAGACCTTGCCCGAAGAGGCGGCGTGCCCGTGGCCTATTGCAACGTGGCGGGCGCTAACGATTCGCTTATTTTCGACGGACGCTCCTTCCTGGTAGGCTCAAGCGGGACCGTTGAGGCGCTCGGCCCCTTCGGGCGCGGCGAGCTCATCGTCGATATCCTTACGGATGTCGAGGCCGGCTTGGCCGCGGCGGATAAAAAGCCTAGCCCGGCTGCAAAGCAGGGCTTGCCCGCCCTTCCTGAGCGCTGGGACGAGGCCGAACGCGCCCTGGTCGAGGGTATACGCGGCTATATGGCTAAGTGCGGCTTTACTAAGGCTCATCTTGGCTTATCCGGAGGCATAGATTCGGCCCTGGTGGCCGTCCTGGCCGCCAAGGCTATAGGCCCTGAGAACCTGGTATGCATTACCATGCCCTCCCGCTTCAGCTCATCGGGCTCGGTCGACGATAGCGCCGCGCTCTGCGCTCAATTGGGCTGCCGCATGGAGCATATAGCCATAGAAGCGCCGTTCTCGGCCTTCCTTTCCATTATGGAGAGCCATTTTGCCGGCTCGCCCTTTGGCCTTACCGAAGAGAACCTGCAGGCCCGCATACGCGGCGACATACTCATGGCCTGGTCCAATAAGTTCGATTCCATGCTCCTTACCACCGGCAACAAGAGCGAACTGGCTGTAGGCTATTGCACGCTCTATGGCGATATGTGCGGCGCCCTGGCTCCTATAGGCGACCTTTTAAAGACCGAAGTGTTCGCCCTGTGCGAGCGCCTGTACCAGCGCGACGGGCTCATACCCCGTGCCATCATAGACAAGCCGCCGAGCGCCGAATTGCGGCCCAATCAGTTGGACCAGGATTCCCTGCCGCCGTACGCGGACTTGGATGCGGTACTCAGGCTCTATATAGACCGGGATATGGACGCGGACGCCATAATCGCGCTGGGCCATGACGAGTCCATGACCCGCAGGGTGCTCCGCATGACCGCCCGGGCGGAGTACAAGCGCAGGCAGGCGGCGCCGGTGCTTAAGCTGTCCCCGCGCGCCTTCGGCGTCGGCAGGCGCATGCCCATGGCCCGCGCCGCCTACGAGGCCGACTAGGCATGAGCCTTTGCGCCTTTAGCCGGAGGCGCGCTGCGCTGAGTGTGCTGCCCGCGGCTCTATACGCGGCTCTGGCCTTTTCCTGCGCGCCACGCACTCTCGCGGAGACGCCAGGCGCGGAGGCCCACGGCGAGTTTGCCCAAAGCCAGGCGGCATCGTCGGACGGCCCGGCCCCTGAGCCCGCACCCCTCGATCGCACGATCAGCCTTCTAGCCTGCGGCGATATACTCCTGGCGCGCACGCCGGGTGCGCGAGCGGCAGAACACGGTTTTCGTTACCTCTTCGAGGGGGTACGGGACTTGGTGTCCGGGGCCGACATAGCTTTTGCCAACCTGGAAACGCCGGCCTCCTATCTGGGCAAGCCCTACCCCTGGAAGCCCGAGAACGTGACCTTCCGCGCCGACCCGGCTACGCTTTTCGGCCTGTCCTGGGCCGGCTTCGACGTCGTTTCCTTGGCAAATAACCACATGAACGACTATGGCCCGCGCGCTTTAGAAGAGACCCTTGATTATCTGGAACTGCTCGGCATAGAGCGCGCGGGAGCGGGCAGAAACGCCGAAGAGGCCCGCAGGCCTGCCGTGATCGAGCGCGCAGGCTTGCGCGTGCTCGTATTCGCGTACGTTGAGGAGATGTGGAGCGTTATTGAGGCGCGTAGCGCGGCCGCTAGCGAGGCGCTCGGCCGGGTTGAAAAACGCCTGTATGGCATGAAGCCGGAGCCGGGAGCGCTGCCGGACTTGGATAGGGCGCGCTTTAGCAGGGCAGGCCTGGCCCTAGCCCGCATACCCGATATGCAGGCGGATGTGCGCGGCGCCCGCGAGCGCTACGGCGCGGACTATGTATTCGTGTCGGTGCATTGGGGCGAGGAGCATGAGCATTACCCCGGCGCGTTTCAGAGGGCTTTCGGGCGCGCCGCCATAAACGCGGGGGCCACGGCCGTGCTGGGCCACCACCCCCACGTACTGCAGTCCATTGAACGCTATAAGGATGGGATCATAGCCTACTCGCTAGGGAATTTCGTGTTCGATATGGCCAGCGATAGCACGTATGAGAGCATGGCTCTCAGGTTCGTGCTCGCCGAGGGCCTCATTAAGCGAGCCGAAGTCGTGCCGTTACGCATCGAGCGCAAAACGTACAGGCCCTTTCCCGCGACGGGGGCGGATGCGCAGCTCATGCTCCGCAAGCTGCAGGCGCGCGCTAAGGCCTTGGATACGGTACTTGAGATAGAAGCCTCACTCGGCACCATCCGTTTTTAGCCTCAGCTTTTCTTGGACGCCATAGCCCGGGCGTGCTATATTCTACACAAAGGATTAGCGTGAATAGCACAAAACGCCTCGCGATTTTTACCCTGCTCGGTGTTTTGTTCGCTTCCTGCGATCTTGGCCCCTCTGTGCTCACGAGCGACGAGCTTGACGGGCTGTACCGGGTGCAGTTGAGCCAAAAAGGCGTTACCCTGAGCAACGGCGCATCGGCCCTGGTAACGGAAGCCCTCGACTTACGCATTGAAGCCAGACAAAGCGCCCCCGATCCGGCCGCTCTTGAGCTCGTGCTGGAAAACAGCCAGGGCGGCGAGGAAGCGCGCCGCGTGTTCGTCGATCAATCCTTCCGCTCGGCTACCCTGTCCCCGAATACCCTTATCGTCAGCGATATACTGGCTACCCTCCCGCCGCTCCTGCTTCCGGCCGACCTTTCTGACGGCTACTATATACTCAAGCTGGAGGCTAAGGATGACGCGGGGGCACGGCTCTTCTCTTCCCGCCGCGTCCTGCTCGTATACCGCGGCCCATCATTTATACCCACCATCAGCGCGCATCCAGGAACCGCGCTTACTGAAGGCGCGGTATTGCTGCGACTTCGTGACCTCGCCGGGGTTCCCGCCGAGCCCTGGATTCGCTGGCTTGTGGACGGCCAGCCGGTGGCGGAAGGCTACGCATCCGCGGGCATGGATCGCCTCGTGTGGAGGGCTTCGCGCATGCCCGACCTCCATTCGGTGACGGCGGCCGTCTATCCGTTTAAGCCCCCCCTGGGGGTAGATTTTTCCCCGCCCCTAAGCGCTCGCATAAACGTTCCGGTAAAGGCCGTAGCCCTTTCAGCCACCGCCTGGGATGAAGGCTTGCCCTATCTGAGCAGACTCGTTCTTCAGGACTCTTACTCTCTTGAGGAGGCGCTTGCCGACCTGCCCGGCTCCCGGCTCTTGGGTTCGAGTTACCCCGAGGCCAGCGGCCTGGGTTTTGCCTATGTATTAGGAGAGGGCGACGGCATTATGGTTCCTGCCAAGGCGCTGGAACTTGATGCCGTGCCAGGTTCCTTCTCCGTCGCCCTGTCGGTAGCGCCTTTTGCGGGCTCTCCGCGGCTGGATAAGGCCAGCGGCCTCCTCCTGCGCCGCATGACCGAGGACGGTAACGAGCTCTATGCCCTCGGCCTGCGCGAAGGCTTCCCCTTCTACCGCATTAATGGCATTGAGACTGAAGCCGCCACGCCTTTGGTAAACAGGAGCAGCATTCTTGCCCTGAGCTTGAGCCGTATGCGCGAAGGCACGAGCGTCAGCTTCTACGTAGACGGCAAACGGCAGTCTCTGGGCTTCGTCGCGGAAGCCTTTGGCTCATTTTTGTCGCAAGGTTATGCGTTGCTTGGCGGACAGGACGCCGTGCGGGCGAACTATCTGAGACTGGCAAGCATCGCGGGGCCTTATCCTGCCTTCAAGGCTTCGTTCGGGGCGGAGCAGGGGCAGGCCTTCATAGCCGCCTCAGGTTTCGAGACGCCCGTGCTTGACGCAGGCCTCAGCGTGGACGGCCCGTACAGCATAACCGAGCGGGGCTTATATCTGTCTGCCGCGTCGATGCTGAGCTTCCTCGCCCAGTATGCAGACGGCTCTGGCTTTGTCTTCAGTGCGCGCATGGACAGGCCGGCGTGGCGACTGAACCTTGATCTAAACGATGGCCGCGGACTGCGCGTGCTTTCCGATGGGCGCGTCCTTCTTCTGCCCGGCGACGAAATGCTCGGCACTGTCGCCTTTGCTAACCCGCTGGATGTGGCAATAAGCTTCAACGCGCAAAGCTCCTCGCTAAGCGCGGGAGGGGCCAGCGTGCAGCTGCCGGCCAGCCTTCGCTTTGCATCGTTGCCCCGCCTGCTCGCGGTCGATTCGGCGCTCGTCGTGGAACATGTGTCCTTAAAAAAATAAAGCTGCGGCTTCGCCGAACTGTAGAGCCCTCTCCCTTGATTTCTAAAAGATTTTGTATAAAATTATAGTGTCATTTGTTTTTAATCGATTCGCGCGCTATAGTGCAATCCGTGACATTAGGAAGGTTTTAATGAAACGTTCAGGTATAGTGCTTATTGTAGCTACCTTGTTTTTTGCGTCCTGCGTTAGCCAGCCCGAGCCGAGCCCGGCTCCCGCTACGGAAAGCCAGGAAGCTGCCGGTACCAATCAGGAATATAAAGACCGGGCCGTGGCTCTTGTGCAGGGCGGTTCGTCTACCGCCTCTGGCTCTTCGTTTTCCGCTTCATCATCAAGCTCGGCGACGGGAAGCTCAGCTACGGCGGCCCCTGCGGCAAGCCCCAGCAACGACCAGCCCGCGCCATCGGCCGGGGCGCCGCTGACGGCCGATGAACAGGCTTTTCTTACCAATTATCTGGCTAGGCTACAGTATATGGTCTACTACGATGAAAAGGCCGGCATAGCGCCGCAGCTCGCCAAGACTGCCGTTACCCAGGCAAACCGCTATCTTATCGAAAAGCATGGTCTGTCGGTCATCGATTTCGACAAGATAGAACAGAATAAGAAAGACCAGCTTACCGCCTACCAGGCGGAGACCGGCGGCTCCATAAGCATCATCCAGTACATAGCCCAGAAGAACAACGCTGACGTGTACGTCGAGCTCGCCTTCAATGTAAGCAGTTCCACCACCGGTTCCAGGCACTACGCTACGGCTCAAGGTTCCATGAAGATTTTCGAGACCTCGACCGCTCAGCTTCTCGGCGCCGTGGCATTCCAAAGCCCGCAGTCGATGGACCCGAATTCACTGGACGCCGCCGTGAGCAATGCCATTACCGCTTCGGTATGGACTGCCATGCCCCGTATGATGGATCAGTCCAAGGCGCTTATCAAAGGCACGCTCTCGCGCGGCGTGCGTTATGAACTGGTTATACAGAAGACGCCCGATTCCCGCGTGATAAGCAATTTACGCCGTGCGTTGGCGCGCACCATACGCGAGGTAGAACAGGTATCGTACTCCGCTGAGGAGACCAAGCTTAACCTGTATACCTTCCAAAATAGCACCAAGGTGGAAGATGCCATATACGACGCCGCCGAGCGTTCCGGCATGCCCGACGTGTATCTGGTGTTCAGCCGCGGCAAGGCGTTCACCTTCAATAGCGGTTTATAGGTCGAGACCTTAATCGACTCTTAATTTTGAATGACCTTTAAGGAGGTTTTATTGTGAAGAAGATTTTTGGCTTGCTTTTAGTCGTATTAGCCGTTTTCGCCATCGCTTCGTGCGTGAGCGAGCCGGCTCCAAAAAAAGATAGCCCCCTGGACGCGACGGTGGCCTATCCTCCCAAGATCCTTGAGCACAAGGGCACCGCTTGGGGAGCCAATCCCCCGGCATGGCTCATGGAAGCGCTTAAAGGCTACAAGTTCGTTGAGCGCATGGCCGACTATCAGGGCAAGATCGTGGTAATCGTGGAGCAGGACGGCGAATCCCGCGAGGGCGCCGAGCTTGCCGCCTCCCGCCTCGATGCCATACCCCGCATATCCACCCTTATGGGGCTGCGCGTTAAGGACACCTTTGCCGGCGCCCAGGTAGGCGACAAGGATAAGATCGAAACCTACATGGAACGCGTGGTAAAAGTGGCTTCCGAGACCAGATTCTCCGGCTTCATGATGGAAGACAGCTGGTGGACCTATCTTCAGACCTATACCCCCGAAGGCAAGGCCGACAAGCGCACCTATCGCGTCATACAGCTCTGGACTATGTCCAAGGCCGCGCTCGAGAAGCAGCTTGATTCTATTCTCAAGGGCGAAGCAGCCAATGAGCCCAAGACTCCTGAGAAAGAGCGGGCCATACAGGCAGTACAGAACGCTTTCTACGAAGGATTCTAGTGTTTTAAACGGTCTATGAAGGACGGGCGCCCGGCCACGGCCGGGTGCCCGTTCCTATGCCTATGAGGACAGTCTGGCGGCGTTATCAATCCCGATAGGATCGATCACGCTCCTTGAACGCCTTCTGCGGCGCTTTGGCTCATGGTTGTATCGTAAGCTTATGGAGGATCATATGAAGAAATGTAGTGGAATTAAGCGTCCGCATTCGGCGTTACGCATAGCAACGCTCGTAGCGGCAAGCATCGCCCTTTTGGGATCCTGCGTATCGTCCCCCAGCGCCTCTGACACCCCTCCAGCATGGGCCTTGAAAACGCCGCCCGCGGATTCCACTTTTACCTATTTTGTAGGCTCAGCCTCAGTTAAGAGCGGGGATACGGCCACGGCCCTGGAAGACGCTACGGCCAACCTCGTAGCCGGCATCATGAACTACCTTGGCGTTAAGGTAACGGTGGAAACCAACGCCACCGCCAAGGCTTCGCTGGATTCTTACCAGGCGGATATAGTCCAGTCGGTACGCAGCGAGTCAGGCGGCAGGCTTTCCGGCTTTAGCATTAAAGAGCGCTATCAGCTCAAGGAAAAGAGCGGCGCCGTTACGCAGTTTATTCTGGCGGCGTATAAGACTGCCGACCTTGAAAAGGAAAAAGCCCGCATAGCCGCGCTATTCCGCGAGCGCGAGGACGCCGTGGCTAAACCCGAGGCTGCCGGCGATGCAGCCGTGAGCGCAGGGCGCTGGTTCGACGCGGTAAAAAGCTATGTTGAGGCTGCCGTTGCGGCTTCAGGCTCCGATATAGACAACGCGGACGTAAAGATGGAGCGCACCATCAACAAGGCCCGCGCCGTGCTGGCTAAGCTTCGCTTCGTGCGCGTGGACAGCCCTACTGCCGCCGCCCTGGGCAAGGCTTACCCTAAGCCCTTCCAGGCGCGCTTGGTATACGGCGAAGGTGACGCAGCTCCCGGCATACCGGGAGCTGAAGTAGCGATGATATACCAAACCCGTAATGCCGCCGGACGTATCCTGACGCGTACCGAGCGCGGCCTTACCGATGCCCGCGGCGTCGTGAGCTTCTCGCCGCCGCCGCCTGACTTTGTGGGCAAGGCCAGCTTCAGCTACAGGCTTAATTTCGATTCGCTGCGCGACCTCATGGATCGTATACCGCTAAAATATGATGCCTATGTGCAGGCCCTTGCCGACGACATGGGCAGGCGCATACTCAATTTTGACTACACGATAACAAGCGCCGCCAAGGATATAGCCACCGGCGTCGTGGTTATTGATCTGCTTGACGACGGCAAGCCGGCAAGCACGGTGATAGCCCAGAGCGGCCTGTTCGAGACCCTCGCTAAAGAAAAATTTAAGGCAGGCCTGGCTCCTATCGATCCGGCCGTGCTTGCGTCAGGCGACGACGCCCGTATACTAACGCTTGCCAAGCGCGATTACGGCTCCGCCCTTGGGCGCATCATCTATGGCAGCGCCAAGGTAGAAAGCGCCGTCAAGGACGGATCCATGTGGCAGGCAAGCGCCCGCATGAGCGTTAAATGCGTTGATCTTGCCACGGGCATAATACTCTATGCCACGGAGAAAACCGCGATAGCCGTAGCTTCCGACGAAGCGGGCGCAAGGCGCGCCGCCCTGCAGCAGGTGGCCAGGGATACCATAGCCAAGGATCTCATGGTAAATCTGCCTTAAGTCGCTCTTACTGGATAAAGCCGGCTTGAAGGTTGCTAACCCTTAAGCCGGCTTTTTGTATTTAAAGAGCTTGAGTATGCCTTAATCCCAGAGCCAGGTCGATAAGTAACGCTCGCCTGTATCGCATATTACCGTCACTATAGTCTTGCCCTGGTACTCGGGGCGCTTGGCAAGCTCCAAGGCGGCCCATACGTTGGCCCCAGCTGAAATGCCGCAGAGTATGGCTTCGTTACGGGCGAGAGCCTTCGCGGTAGCGCCGGCATCCTCGTGCCTGGCCTGTATAATTTCATCGATGAGGGAGCGGTCGAGCACCTCGGGGATGAAACCCGCGCCTATGCCCTGTATCTTATGCGGCCCCGGCTGTCCCCCGGAGAGCACCGGCGAGTCCACCGGCTCAACCGCTATAAGCTTGATATTCGGGTTCTTCTTTTTAAGCGCAGATCCGACGCCGGTTAGGGTGCCGCCCGTTCCCACGCCCGCCACGAAGGCGTCTATGACGCCTTCGCTGTCTGACCACAGTTCTTCTGCGGTGGTCTTCCTGTGGATGTCGGGATTGGCCTTATTGGCGAATTGCATAGGTATGAAGCCTCCGGGGGTAGCCGCTAAAATTTCTTCGGCTTTGGCTATAGAACCCTTCATGCCCTTGGCTCCCTCGGTGAGCACCAGTTCAGCCCCATACGCGATCAATATCTTACGGCGCTCTACGCTCATGGTCTCTGGCATGGTCAGAATCACCTTATAACCGCGGGCTGCGGCTACGGCGGCCAAGGCTATGCCCGTATTGCCGCTGGTGGGCTCTATTATCGTCGAACCGGGCTTAAGTAAGCCCCGGGCCTCAGCATCTTCTATCATGGCAAGGCCTATGCGATCCTTCACGCTGGAGAAAGGATTCAAGGACTCCATCTTGAGCAGCACTTTCGCTCCGGTCGTGTTGCTGCGGCCTAGACGCACGAGCGGCGTCCTGCCTATGAGCTTGGTTATATCATCGTAAATCATGGTTAGTTCCTTTCGCTCCGCGTTCGCGGGCAGGTCAAATAGAATAATCGAGGCCGCTTCCGACGGCTGCTAATTCTTGCAGGCTGTGCTGGGCAAGGTAGTCCCTCATGGCCTGTTCAAGCCCTTTCCAGAGCGCGCCGGTGGGGCAGGCCGCTTCGCGTTCGCAGGATCCGTCAGCGGCGTTGCATTCTACGAGGGCTAGTCCCCCCTCGAGCGCTTCAACAGCCTCCAGCGCGCTTATGGCGCGCGCGTCGCGGGCCAGGCTTATGCCGCCGCCTGAACCGCGCAGGCTACGCACTATGCCGGCTACGCGTAGAGGATCAATGAGCTTGGCCGCGTAAGCCAGTGGTATATCCTGCGCGGCCGCTAGCTCGCTTACCTGTACCGTAGCGCCCTGCCTTCCGCATAGCTCGATGAGCAGCCGCAGGCCGTAACGCGAACGCGTGCTGATTTTCATTAGCGCTCCCGATAAAAAATACTAAAAAGACCAAAATAATCTTTAAATAGAATAGTATACCAGTCAGCTTAAGTCAAGGTAAAGCGCATATCCCGCCGCTTGAACAAGCAAGGCCCAATGGCTATGGTAAGCTCATGGATAGCCATGAACGCTGATAAAAACGCTCAAGATATGCGGCCTGATATGCCTCTTTGCAAAGAGCCTAAGCCTGTGGCCGCGGGACGGAAGCCGGAGCGCTTTTCTTTTTTAATCATAGCCGTGCCGGCGCTCCTCCTGGCCCTGCTCTTTGCGCTGCCCTTTTTCCGCGGCGCGTATACGCGGCTTCGAAGCCCGGGAGCATCGGCGATAGCTGAATCCGGGCAGGCGGCCGAGCCCTGGTCGGAGGCCTGGCTTGCGGAGAACCCGCAGCTTCCCGCCCAGCAGAAGAGGGGAAGCGTTGCTGCCATACCGGATAGCGGCACCCTCATACCCGGCGACGATGATTTTATGTCCTACTACGAGCTGCTCTATAAAGACAAGGAACGCCATTACGGCCGCGCCATAGAGCTTGCGGGCATAGTGATGCGGGATGACGACATGGGCGGCGACGCTTTTTTGATAGGACGCTCGCTTATATGGTGCTGTGAGGACGATGCGGACTTTGTCGGTTATGTAGCCTTCGGAGCTGGCTCGTTGCCGGAGGATGGCGCGGCTCTGCGCGTCTTTGGCGTACTTGAACGGCGCCGGTATACCGATACGGAGCGGGGCAAGAGCTTTGACGTGCCCGCTATACGCATACGCTCTATGGCCGCCGCCCATGATTTTTCAGTTCAGGTGTATCCTGTATCCACGGCCTTATTCGGCTATTGACGGCGAGCCTTATCTACGGATGCCGCGATGCTGGTCGCGGCGTTTTCAAAGGGAGCGGCCGCCATGCCGGTATCTCGCAGCGAGAGGGCTTCCGCTGAGCGGCGGGCTTTCTCAAGCGTGCGCACAGCCAGCGGTACGGACAGGGCTGCCAAATGCTTTAAAGGGCGTTGTGCCGGATCGGAGCCGCGGAGCCTGGCGGCCTCGTCGGCGCGCTTTAACTCCGCCATGGTCCAAGGCAGAAAGGCGAGCATAAGGGAGGCCGCGCGCGCTATGCCGCCGCTTAAGCGCTTGCCCAGAGGCTTGAGCAGCCTGGCGATCAGGTCTCGCAAGTCCACCGGGCTCATGCCGTAGGACAGCCAGGCGGCCGAGGACAGCACGAGGAAAAAACGCGCGCTACGCATAAGGCCGGGTAGCCAAAGCGGCCACCAGTGCGCGGTGCCCGCGCCTTGCGTTAGGGCTTTGAAGGGGATGGCCGCTAAGGCCGGGCCCAGCGCTATGAGCAGCGCGGGCCAGGACCGGCGGAGCCAGGCTGCCCATGCCAAGCCTTCATAATAGCCTAAGCCCAATATGAGCAGCGCGACTGCTCCCAAAGCGGCCGGGGGGACAGAAAAAAGGGCTATCTGCAGGGTCGCATAGAGGGCGAAACGCCCTACGCCCCTCAATCCTCTGTAGCTCCTTACACAATGGACCTGGCGGGGCCGGGAGGGTGCGGCGCTCATGGCGCTGCTTGCTGACCTGCTTTGAGCCAGGTCATGCCGGATAAGAGGGATGGCCCTCCGCGCGGCCTCCGTAAGCCTAAGGCCGGCAGCTCGTCCCAGAGCGCTGCGGGGCTAGCGTCGCGCAGCACGCGCCCTTGCTCCATGACTATGAGGCGATCGGCGTGGGCAAGGCACTTCTCCAAGTCATGGGTGACGATGAGTATGGCTATGCCGTCTTTCCGCAGGCGCAAGAGCGCCGCGAGCAGGTCCGACGCGCCTTGCCAGTCGAGGTCGTTAAACGGCTCGTCCAGAATGATGAGTTCCGGCTTGCCCACAAGTACCGAGGCAAGCGCCAGGCGCCGCTTCTCTCCGCCCGAAAGCGCTGAGCTCAGTCGATTATCCATGCCAGCCAGCCCGGCGCTCCTTAGCGCGTCGTCCACCAGCGCCGTGTAGGCCTTGGGCTTAAGGCCCGCTGCCCGTGGTCCGAACTCCGCGTCTTCCCGCACCGTTATGCCCAATATCTGGTGCTCGGGCTCCTGGAACAATAGGGCTATGCGCGAGCGGGCTAAGCTTAAGCAGCGCTCAAGGGCTACGCCGTCTATGTATATACCGCCTTCGTCAGGCCGTTCCAGGCCCAGGATGTGGCGTATGAAGAGCGACTTGCCGCTGCCGTTCCGCCCCGAGAGCAGGGTGAAGCCAGGCTCTCCCAGGCTTAGTTCGAGGCGGTCGAGGCCCCGTGTCCCGTCAGGGAATACGCGGGACAGCCCGCGCGCTTCTATGATCATGGCCTGGCTTTAGCCTTGGCCGTTATAGGCAGCAGGTTTACAAGGAGAGGTTTGAGCGCCCGCACCAGCGCGGCCGCGGCTACGGCTTTTACGATATCGCCGACGAGATAGGGCAGCATGATGAGGAAGGCTGCCCAGAGCGAGAGTTCGCGGTCAGGCCTCGCGTCGAGCACGGCGCGAAACCAGGGCAAGCCTAAAAGGTACAAGGCCGCGATGCCTAGTAGGGCGGCTAGCAGGGCCCGCGAGAAGGACCAGCCGCGGCGGTCGGCTAACAGCCCGGCGCAGAAAGCGGCCGCCATATAGCCAAGCAGAAAGCCGCCCGTAGGGCCGGCAAAGTGGCCAAGGCCTCCTGAAGCGTTTGCGAACACCGGTAAGCCTAGGCTGCCTATCAGGAGATAGAGGCCCAGCGAAGCCGTGCCCCACAGCGGTCCCAAGAGGAGCCCCGCTAAGAGGGCGAAGAACACGGCCAGCGTTACCGGCGGTAGGGGAGGGGGCAAGGGTATAGAAAACACGGCCCCGGCGGCCACGAGAGCCGCAAGCAGGGCCGCTAATACGAGTCGGTGCACGTTGTCGTTCACGGTTCTACTCCTCGGTCATATAAATCTACGCATTCACCGATAGACAGGGCGGGGCTAGCGTCAGCGGATACGAGTTCGCCGCGTTCGTTGAAACCCTGCGGCCGTATATCGCGTTCGCTGCCGTCCCAGAGTCTGCAGCGCAGCGTGTGAACGGGGTTCGGCGCAAGAGCCGCCCAGCGCCCTACCTCTAGTACAGGTTGTGCGGCCCATCGTGCCAGGGCTTCGGCGGCCGCAATAGCCAGCTTTGCGCGTTTCGGCGCTTGGGAGCAGAGTTCGCTGAGGCCTCCCGCCGCTTTTCCGGAAAGACCGGGGTCAGCCATATTGAGCCCAATTCCTATCAGATAGCAGTTGCTTCCCAGCGCGCTACCCGCGGATTCCAAAAGAATGCCGCCTATGCGTTTTGGCTTTCCGTCGCGGGCTTCCGCTAGCAAGGCGCTTGGCCAGCGATAGGCCAGGCCCCGCGCGCCCGCCCCTTTAAGCAGCTCCAGCACGGTCGCGGCCGCTTCGAGCGCCACGGCTCCCGCATGCGAGGGCGGTAAGCTTGAACGCAGCACTATTGAGCAGTAGAGGCCTCCCGGCGGGCTTAGCCAGCTTCCGCCGCCCTTATCCCTGCCCCGTTCCTGTTCCAGCGCAATAGCCAAGGAGCCGTTCGGCGCATTGCCATGAGCCAGTTCGCGGGCGTCGTCCATGGTGGATCCGGTCTTGGCAAGGACCCGCAGCCTTCCCGGGGCATTGAGTTCCCAGGGCGCCAGTCCGTCGTCGCACATGAGCTCGTAGCCCCTGTGCGTAGCCTGTATGCCGTAACCCCAGGCGTTTAGGGCCTGAATGCGCTTCCAAAGGGCTACCCGCGACACGCCTAACTCTCGCGCCAAGCTCTCTCCCGATACCGAAGCCGCTTGGGCGCGCAGCCGTTCAACGATGAGCCTGTCCCCCTCATCGGGCTGAGCCTGGCCTGCTTGCCTCATAGCATACGTACTTTGTTAACTGAAACGCCGGTAATAAGGTTAACCATTATACCGATAGTCGCTTAAATGCGCTTGGAATGTCAAGGAGCCACGGTTGAAGCGGCGCGCTAGTCTTCGTCTTTGAGGTTTTTGGCTATGGCCAAGAACTCGTCGAGCCGGAGAAAGAGCGCGTCAACCAGTTCGGGGTCGAACATTCTGCCGCGCTCTTCGCGCAGATAGTCGAGTATGCGCGCTAGTTCCCATGCTTCCTTATAGGGGCGGTATGAGGAGAGCGCGTCGAAAACGTCGCAGAGGCAGACGACGCGGCCGGCAAACGATATAGACTGGCCTGCCTTGCCGTAGGGATAGCCTGAGCCGTTCCAGTACTCATGGTGCTCCAAGGCTATAAGCGCGGCCATCTTTATGAGCGGACGGTCGGATTTGTTAAGCAGGTTAAAGCCCACGAGCGTGTGCTCGCGCATGATGGTCATCTCGGCATCGCTTAAGCCGGCAGGCTTGTTCAGTATATCGTCGCTTACCGATATCTTGCCTATATCATGCATGGGGGCGGCGTCTGCTATGAGCTGGGTTTCCTCGGCGGGTATGTTCCGTGCCGCGCAGAGCACGCGCACGTACTCCCCTACGCGAGCCACATGGCGGGCCGTCTCCTTTGATCGAAATTCAACGACCTCGGACAGGGTTACCATGATCTCTTTCTGGGTTGAGCTTAATTCGCGGTTAACTGCCAGAAGCTGGGTCTCGGCCATCGTGCGCCGCCGTACCTCCTCCATAAGCTCGCGGTTCGCCTTGGCCATATCCTCCGCCGCGTGCTTAAGGTCCGCCCGAAGACGGCCATGGAGAAGCTGCATCTCGGTAACCGCTATGGCGGCCAGCAGGGTCGTTACAGCGAGCATGATCACGGCCTCGGTAGCGTCCCCTGAGCGTAACCAGCTTTCGCCCGCCGTCCAGCGTAGCGCATTGAGGATTCTATAAAGATAGATAGCTGCGTAGATGGCGAAAAAGATCGCTGCCACGCGCGCATAGCTCCGCAGTTCCTCTGGAGCCTTGCAGAACAGGTAGTAGGCGGTTATGAGGCCGAAGATGACATCGGCGCCGCTCGTTACTATCATGCGCGCCTGCAGGCTCGGCGCTATTTCCAGGAAGATTAAGAGGAGGAGGGCGGCTGCGGATAGTATAAAGACGAGGAAGGCGCGTATCCGCTTCGAACCGGCGTTCAGAAAGCGTAGAAAGCCCAAGGCCTTGAGCATGACGCCTAGGAGTATGAGTACATTCGCGATGAAGATAGAGCTGAAATCGCTTATCCGTCCGCGCAGGGCCACGAGCACGATGCCCAAGGCTAGGAACATGAAGCCGAGCAGCCAGCTACCCGGGCCGTGTATCTGGCCGCGAGCGTTGAGCCAGGTAAATATGGATAACAGGATAAAAGCGACGGAGAGCACGCCGCTCGCGATCAGGACGCTCCATAGTTCTATCACCGGCAACGCTCCTTAGTATCGATCGCGAGGGCTTGTACTTGAGTTCGAGACTAGCGCTTGGCCATCACCACCGAGTAGGCTGGCAATCCGGTACGCGTTATCTCCAAGGTCATCTCAGGCTTGAGCAGGGGCTTGGTAAGCTTGTAGCTCTTGCCGACTGCCGCGCATGAGAACGTGATAAACGGGCCATCGCCGCCCGCTCCCACTTTGAAATCCTGAATACCCTCGGCGCTAAAGTCGAAATGCAGGGTGCCGTCCGGGGCGAGTATGCGGATGTTGCCCGAGCTGAACTCCCATACGGCGTCATAGTTGGCGTCGAGCCAGGTACCCAGGGGGAAATTCCCTAGATTGATGCCTTGGGCGAAGGCCGGGGCAAAAGCGACTAAGGCGATGAAAAGAACCAAAGCGATACGTTTCATAAGGGCTCCTTTGAGCTATGTTTGCGCCGCGTTTACGTGATGCGGTATATACAAGTTTCGCTTATCATCGACGTATAAGCAAATTTTTAGCTCTCATGGTTAATTGTTCCGCCTTTGAAATTTTCTCTTGACATACGCGGATATCCTGCTACTATAATTCTGTATACAAAACTCTCCATACAGTTTAGGCTGAATCGTCCATAGGGAGAGCATATACGGTACTATCGGCCTTACGGGGATCCGATGTTCCAACACGGTCTAGGAGGATTATATGAAGATGTCCAAGAGCATTGCGTTACTCGTTATTATGCTGCTGGCGGTTACGGCTGTTTTCGCCACCGGCGCGAAGGAAATCGCCTATCCTGAAAGGGATATAAGCGCCATTGTGCCCTTCGGCCAGGGCGGCGGCACCGACGTATGGGGCCGCAAGGTAATGGAGGCCATGGCCAAGGAACTGGGCGTAGCCATAACCGTTACCAATGTTACCGGAGGCAGCGCCGGCTCCATCGGTATTTCCCAGGTATGGACCTCCCCCCATGACGGCTACGTGCTGGCCGCCACCTCCGAGACTCCGCTTACCATACCGGTAACCACACCTATCACTCAGACCTCCAAGGATTGGGATTACTTCATAGCCGCCGGTTCGCCCGGCCTGCTCTGCGTAAACGCCAAGGTCGCCGCCGCGCGCGGCATAGACACGCTTGATAAGCTTGCCGCCTACGGTAAGAAGAGCGAGCTTAAGATAGCGGGCACAACCGGCGGCCTCTGGTTCGCGCTGGCCAGCCTCGTGTCCGATAAGAACTACGGCAACTGGCCTTTCACCTGGGTATCCTACGGCGGCTCCGGCCCCGCCATACTGGCCACCGTGGGCGGCATAGACGCCGACCTGGTCGTCGCCTCAGCGGGCGAGGTAAAGGACTACATACGCTCGGGCCAGCTTATTCCCCTGGCTCACATGGATACTGCCGCCTACACCTTCACCGCCGCCGCGGCTCCCATAGCCATACCCGCCATCACCAAGGCCATACCCGGCATAGCCAAGTACCTTCCGCTCCAGCAGTGGCTGGGTTTCAAGGTGCCGGCCGATACCCCCGCCGACGTCAAGGCTAAGCTTGCCAGCGCCTTTAAGGCGGCCATGGCCCAGCCCGACATGACCCAGTTCGCTAAAGACCAGATAGCGGTCATATTCAACAAGTCCGGCGCCGAGGCCAAAGCCATGGCCCAGAAGTCCGAATCCAACCTGTGCTGGATACTCTTCGACCTGGGCAAGACCACCTATTCTCCCGCCGAACGCGGTATAGCAAAGCCCTGATAGGGGCCCTATACTTAATGCCGCGCTACGGCGCGGCCTAGGCTTTCACAACCGATCGCGCGGGCTAGCGGCCTACGCGATCGGTTTTATTCAAGTAGCTGAGGGCCAGAGTCTGCAGCGTAGCGCGCACAATCTTGATAGTGGGGTGGTGTATCGTGGAAAAGAGCAGTTTGAGGCGAGCCGACCTCGTGTTTAGCGTGTTCCTCATCTTCGGGTCATTTTTCTATTTTCTTGAATCTCTTAAGTTGTTCGTCAATCCTTTCAGGCGCACGTGGGAAGCCGTGCCCGCCGAGGCGGTAAAGGATACCTTAACCTTCTGGTATAAGTCGCCCGCCCTGTTGCCCTTCCTCGTGTCTATACTGCTCCTCCTATGCGCGCTCGTGCTCATGCACATAGCCCGCAAAGAAGGCGCAAAACTGGATTTTATCAAGAAAGAAAAGATAGCCGCGTTTCTCCGAAACGCGGAATTCAGGGCCTTTATTATTACGGCTCTCCTCTTGTGCGTGTACGCATTCGCCTTAATACCCCTGTGCAGAAGCTATCTCAACGTATTTCGCGGTTTCAGGGGCTTTCCTTTCTTCGTGGCCACGTTCTTATACCTCTTCGCCATGATGATGGCCTTCGGCGATAAGCAGAAACGCCATCTACTAAAATCTTTGCTCGTATCGCTACTGGCCTCCGGCTTCGTTACCTACGCGTTCGGAACCCTGGCCAAGATACCTTTGCCGTAATCAGGAGTGACGCATGGAACTGCTTTATCTTATTGAGGAATTCGTAAAGATCCTCCTAAACCCCGGCGTCCTCATCGTCCTGTTCGCCGCCACCGCGCTCGGTACGATCATTGGCGCCCTGCCGGGCCTTACCGCCACCATGGGCATAGCCCTGCTCACCGGCCTTACCTATAAGGTGCCGGTAGCCTATACCTTCGCCATATTGATGGGCATATACGTGGGCGGCATATACGGCGGCTCCATATCAGCCATCTTGCTCAATATACCCGGTACCGCCTCGGCCGCCGCCACGGCCATAGAGGGCAACTTGTTCGCCAAGCGCGGCAAAGCGCCCCTGGCCATCAAGGTTACCCGCTCGGCCTCCATCGTAGGCACGCTCATAGGCGTCCTAGCCCTGGCGCTCATCGCCCCTCAGCTGTCACGCATAGCCCTGCAGTTCAGCGCGGTGGAGTACTTCCTCTTGGCGGTGTTCGGCGTGCTCATGTGCGGCAGCATAGTAACGAGCGACCTTACCATAAAGGGCTGGATAGGCGGGCTCATAGGCCTAGCAATATCGTTCATAGGCTATGACGTCATATCCGGCGCGCCCCGATTTGATTTTGGCAACATTAACCTTTCGGGCGGCATATCGCTCATCCCGGCCATGATAGGCTTTTACGCCATACCGGAGGTGATCAAGGCGCTGTCTTTGGTAAAATCCGGCGCGGCGCCCGCGCTTAGCGAGGAAGCGGCGACGAAAAAATTGGCAGCCGCCAAGGAAAAAGACCCCAATTCCTGGCTCATTACCCTGAAGCATATACCGCTTATTCTACGCTCAGCGCTCATAGGCGTGGGCATAGGGGCCCTGCCCGGCGTAGGCGAGGACGTGGCGGCCTGGATAGGCTATGACAACGCCAAGAAGTCCAGCAAGCACAAGGAGACTTGGGGTACAGGCGAATGCTATGAGGCCATCATAGCGCCCGAGGTGTCCAATAACGCCGCCATAGGCGGCGCCACTATACCCCTCCTTACCCTGGCCGTGCCCGGCAGTCCCCCCGCGGCCGTTCTGCTCGGCGCCTTCATGATACACAATATAAGGCCTGGTCCCATGATCATGGTGGACAGCCCCCGCTTTATCTTCTACATAGCCGCGCTCATCCTGGCCGCGGTCATAGCGCTCTGGGTAGTGGGCATGCTCCTTGCTAAGCCCATGAGCAGCATCCTGAAGATACCCTCGGTGTACCTCATGCCCATCATAGCGGTGCTGTCCATAGTAGGCGCGTACGCGCTCAACCTTAAGCGTTTCGACATCCTCGTGGTGGTAGCCTTCGGCATCATCGGCTACATCCTGGATAAGATGAAGTACTCGGCCGCGCCCATCGTGCTGGGCATCATTTTAGGCACTATGATAGACGAGAACTTTAGGCGCGCGCTGATCGTGAACAAGGGCGACCC
This sequence comes from Spirochaetaceae bacterium UBA5200, assembly GCA_002412825.1. Taxonomy (GTDB): domain Bacteria; phylum Spirochaetota; class Spirochaetia; order Treponematales; family UBA12059; genus UBA5200. The sequence continues at coordinate 50,276 of DHVU01000016.1, read as the reverse complement.
GAGCTTCTTCTTTACGAACAGCTGGATATCCGTGGTATTCGTGCTGATTATAGCCGTGGTTATCCTCAAGCAGCTCTTGCCCGAGCGCATAGCGGCCAAGGCTAACTTTAAGGGCCTGTATGGCTTCATAGCCGCTGCCGTAAAAAAGAAGGGCTAAAGACAATCGTTCCGTGTATAAACGGCCCGCCGAAAGGCGGGTCGTTTTATTGGCAGGGAGACGAGGCGCAGGCCTCGCTTAGTTCCCCGAAGCTTGTGTTTCGGGGCTAGCTGCCGCGCCAGGCAGCGGAGGCTGGCATCCCGCTACACCAGCGGAAGCGCCGTAGCAAGCTCAAACACAAGCTTCGAGGAACTAAATAAAGAAAACAGCCCGGAGGCTTTCGCTACTCCGGGCTGTCGCCTTTTCTTGCTGTGCCCCTTAGTCAGGCCAAGCCGAATATGTATCAGGCCTTATGACCCTGCTCCGTACGCCTGGGGGTTCAGGCAGTCCGGGGCCTTCTCGCCGCGGAGCATGGCCAGCAGGTTAGTGGCCGCTTTCAAAGCCATGCCCCTGCGGCTGGCGAAGGTGGCGCTGGCCGTGTGGGGGGTTAGCACCACGTTGGGCAGGGCGGCAAGGCCTTCGGCCATAGCGGGCTCGCGCTCGTATACGTCCAGGCCCGCGCCGGCTATGAGGCCGTCTTTTAAAGCCCGTACCAGTGCCGCCTCATCCAGCACCGGCCCGCGGGCGGTGTTGATGAGGTAGGCGGTCTTCTTCATCTTGCCGAAGGTTTCGTAAGAGAAGAGATGCCTCGTTTCAGGGAGCAGAGGAACGTGTACGCTTACGTAGTCGGACAGGCGCAAAAGTTCGTCGAAGTCCACGAAACGTGCTCCGCAGTCCTTTTCAAGCGCCTCGTTGCGCCTGGCGTCCGTATAGAGCACGCGCATGTTAAAGCCCTTGCTTTTTGCCGCCATGGCCGCACCTATGCGGCCCGCGCCTACGATGCCTAGGGTGGCGCCGCTTATGTCGCCGCCTATGAACTGAAGCGGGCCCCAGCCCGGCCAGGCGCCTGAGCGCATGACCGCGTCTGATTCTACTACGCGCCTGGCCACGGCGAAGAGCAGGGCCCAGGCCATGTCGGCGGTAGCGTCGGTAAGCACGTCCGGGGTGTTTGAGAGGGGGATGCCTCGCCTAGTGGCCTCGGGAACATCCATATTGTCGAAGCCCACGGCGTAATTGGCGAAGCCCTTGGCCTTAGGCGCGGCGTCGAAGAGTTCGGCGTCTATCTTGTCGGTAAGGAGGCACAGAACGCCGTCCTTATCGGCTACGGAGGCGATCAGCTCGGCCCTGCTCATGGGGCGGTCGAATGGGTTGAGCTCTAGCGCGCAGTGCGGCGCAAGGAGCTCAAGGCCCTCATCCGGTATGCGCCTGGTTACCAGTACCTTCCATGCAGCCATAGCCGCCCCCTACTTGCCCAAGCCTAAGAGCTTGGCTTCTATGAAGCGCCAAGTGGCTAGGTAATCGCCCTTGTCCACGAGTTCCTGTAAGGCGCTATCGCCAAGCTTATCAAGGAGGCGCTCTATCTTGGCGGAGAGGCGCGCGTTCGCCTCGAAGGTACCCGCCACGTCCCAGCGGGTGGGGCTCGTGTCGGAGGTGTACCAGCCGCTGTAGCCTATGCGCCTGAGCTGCCAGATGAACTCTACGTATTCTATGTAATGCTTGGTGCCGCAGAAATAGTCCCAGTCCCATTTGCCGTCGTTGTCGTTTATATGGATGTAGAGCGGTATGCCGCTGGCGTGCACGAGAGCCGCGGCCTCGGCGGGGTTCTCGCCGCCGTATACCGAGTGGCCGAAGTCCAGGGTGACGCCTAGGCCTTTCGTGCCGGCGTCCCGCACGAGGCATACGGTTTTAGCCGCCGAATCCACGAAGCAGCGGCCGCGGGTCTCAGAGGGCTTGTATTCTATGAAGAGCGTAATCTCCGGCCGGTGGGCGGCCGCCTCGGCGAAGGCCTGTACCAGATGCTTCCACGCGGCCGCGTAGTCGTACTGGAACGAAAACTCGTAGCCGTCGCCTAGGGGGCAGCAGGTAACCTTGTCCGCTCCTACGGCGGCGGCGTAGTCCTTGGCTTCCTTCAAGAAACGGACGGCCTTGGCCCTGACCGCGGCGTCGGATGAGGTTAGGCCGCCATTGCGGAATTCCGGCTCGCCCTTTACGTTCACGTTTATGGCCGCCACTTCAAGGCCATGCTTGGCAAGCAGGGCCTTAAGCTCGGCCGCCGGGGGCGTCTCGTAGGGATAGACCACTTCGACGCCGGAGTAGCCGGGTATGCTCTTTAGCAGGGCAAACTTGCCGTCTAGGTCAAGCTCCTTATTGTATTCGTGGAAGCGATCCTTGGTCTTGCCAAGGAAGCCCGTTATAACCGCCAGTTTCATATGCGCTCCTTATCGTTTGGCTGCAGCCAGTTTTTTAGCCGCGGCGCTAATGCTCGCCGCGTCCATGCCGAATTTCTGTATGGTAAGGGGATAGCTGCCGCTTTCGGCGAAGCTGTCGTCAAGGCCGAGCTGGGCGAAGGGCACGTGCACGCCTTCGCGCATGCACCAGGCGGCCAGCTCATAGCCTAAGCCGTTCTTCCTCTGATGGTTTTCCGCGACGAGCAGGGCCTTGGTGCGGCCTAGCGATTCGCGGAGGGCCTTCTCGTCCCAGGGCTTTATCGAGTAGAAGTCAAGGACTTCGGCGCTTATGCCTTGAGCCGCTAGTTGTTCGGCCGCTTCAAGGGCCTGGAACACGAGGTCGCCGTACGACACTATGGTAACATCGTCGCCCTTCTTCGGCGTATGGCTGCCGCCTATCCTGAACTCCGTGCCTTCAGGATACAATTCCGCCAGGGGATCGCGCATGAGGCGCACGAACACGGGGCTTTGTATGCCCAGCGCCAGGTCGAAGGCGGCCCGCGCGCTCGCGCTGTCGCAGGGCACCAGCACGGTCATGTTGGGCAGGGTGGACATAAAGGCTATATCCTCGGTTGCCTGATGGGTAACCCCGTCTATGGCGGCGGTAACGCCGCCGTGGCTGGAGAAGATTTTAACGTTCAAGCGGGGATAGCAGATAAAGGATCGGACCGCCTCAAGGGCGCGCATAGAGAGGAATACGCCGTAGCCGCACACGATGGCCGGCCTGCCTTCCGCCGCCATGCCCGCCGCGGCCGCCATGGTGCCCAGCTCCGCTATGCCTAAGTTGAAATAGCGCTCGGGGTAGGCGTCGCCGAAGAGATAGGAGTAGGTGGAGTAGCCTATGTCGGATTCGAATACGACGAAGTCGTTTCGTTCCCCGCCGGCTTCCAGCATGCGGTCGGCTATGGCCCTGCGCGTGGGCTTGGTTGATTTGGCCAGGCTCATACGCAGCCTCCTTCTATGTCTTTGCAGGCTATGCCGTATTCGTCGTCAGAGGGCGGCTTGCCGTGCCATTCCCGTTTATCTTCCATGAAGCTTACGCCCTTGCCCTTTATGGTGCGCGCGATTATGCAGGTGGGCTTGCCGGCGGGCTTCCGCGCTTCCTCAAGCGCGGCCAGCACGGCGGCCATATCGTGCCCGTCCACGGCGAGCACGCGCCAGTTGAAGGCTTCGAATTTTTTGTCTATGGGCTCCATGGGCATGATATCGTCGGCTTTGCCGTCGTTCTGCAGATTGTTTCGGTCCACGATGGCTATGAGCCTTTCAAGGCCGAATTTGGAGGCGGTGGAAGCTGCCTCCCACACGACGCCTTCATTGAGCTCTCCGTCGCCTAAGAGCGCGTATACGAAGTAAGGGGCCTTGAGCATACGGCCTTCGAGGGCCATGCCTACGGCTTGGGCAAATCCCAGGCCCAGCGAGCCGGCGGTCGCGTCCACGCCCGGCAGATAGGTAGAGACTGGATGCCCCTGCAGGCGGCTGTCGTTTTTTCGCAGGGTGCTTAGTTCATCCACGGGAAAGTAGCCGCGCAGGGCGAGCGCCCCATAGAGCACCGGACAGGCGTGACCCTTAGAGAGCACGAAGCGATCCCTGCCCGGCATGCGCGGCTGGGACGGATCGATGTTCATGATGTCAAAGTAGAGCGCGCTTACGATGTCCGCGGCCGATAGGCTGCCGCCGCAATGGCCTGACTGCGCCGTATGCACCATGGAAACGATGGCGCGCCTTAAGTCCTGCGCATGCCCTTTAAGCGCGCGCAAGCGCTCTCCTGGCTTGGCTTGGGTGTTTGCTGTCATAGATACTCCTTCAACCGTGTAAGAGCGCTTTGGTTCCTGGAAGGCGGGCATTGTCCGCCGTCAGGCCGCGCATTATTCTCATTGCCTTGCCGTACTCGCGCTCCACAGCTTCCTTCGGGCATACTATTTCCACGTCCAGGCTGCCGTTATAGCCGCAGGCTTTTAGCGCGGAGAGGGTTTCCCGGAAAGCTATGGTGCCGTCGCCGGGGCAGAGCGAGAGATTGCGTATACCGTCGTTATCGCAGAGGTGGGTGGCGACGATGCGCCGGCCAAGGAGAGCGGGTAGGCCCTGCGGCGCTTCGCCCATGGCCCAAAAGTGTCCCGTATCGAAGACGATACCCAGGTCGGCGAAGCCCGGCTGCTCGCAGAGCCTGAGGAAGTCCCGCGAACCGCCTAAGGCATTGCCCGGCATAAGCTCAAGGGCCAGCCTAAGGCCCGCCGCGCTCGTCATTTCGCTGAGCCGACCTAGTTTTTTTAAGAGGGCATCGCGCGGCTTCGTGGAATGCGCGGCGTCCAGCGGGGGCAGGGGTACGGCGATTATACCATTGGCGCAGAGCGTGGCGCCCAGTTGCAGCGCCTTCCGCACCTTCTCCTCGTCTAGCTTTCCATTAAGGGCCTCGGCCGTCGCGAAATCGCTGCCCAGGAAATGGGCGACAAACACGCCGCAGCATAGGCCTAGGCTTTCCGCTTTATTCTTTAATGCCTGCGTAGAGAGGGGAGTCCATGCTTCCAGGAGCTCTTCTTTGAATACCTCCGCCTGAAAGCTTTCAAAGCCGAGTTCGGCGAGCAAAGGCAGACCCGCGAGGCTGTCGTATGGCCCGAACGAGGGGCCGTAGGAAGAGAGTACATAGGCTGGCGATACCCCTATCATAGCAACTCCATTCAAAATATTGTATACAAAAATAGACCCGCCTAGCGATCTTGTCAATAGATATATTGAATACAAAATCCATTGACGCGCCTTGCCGTACTGTCTAGAATGCTTTTTATGGTGGCAACAAAGTTTGAGGATCTGGCGGAACAGGTATATAAAACGCTGCGGGATATGATCCTGGCCGGCGAGCTCGTGCCGGGGCAGAAATTAGTGCAGGAAGCGCTATCCGAGCGGCTCGGCGTGTCGCGCACGCCTCTTCTGGCCGCCTTCTCTAAACTGGAAAAGGAGATGCTCGTCGAACTGGTTCCCAGGCGCGGCGCCTTCGTAAAGCGCCTGTCTCCGGCCGAGCTTCTTGAGCTCTATGAAGTACGGCTCCGCCTTGAGCCGCTTGGCGCTTTTGAAGCTGCCAGGCATATCGATGCCAAAGGGCTAAAGACCCTGGACGCCGTGCTTGAAGCCCACCGAAAAGCCGTTGAGAACGGGGCCATTCCCGAAGTGCGGATGGCGGATTTCCGTTTCCATATGGGCATCATGCGCATAGCGGGCAACACGGTGCTTGAGCGCATCCTCTCCTCGTTCGCCATCGTATCCAAGAGCAATCAGCAGGGACTCATGAAGTCAGCCGCTAAGAGCCTGACCGAGCACGATGCGCTGCGGGATGCTATAGCCGCTCATGACGCCGCCTTGGCCGAGAAGCTCATGTATGAGCACTTGAGCGAGTCGCGGAACGTAGCCGCGCGGCTCGTCGCCGAAGGCGCGCGCATGCCCCATACCGCGGGCGCGTCAGCTCGCGCATGAGCGTAATACGCAGGACCATCGTATCGGTCGAGATATACGAAGAAATAAAGAAGGCGCTCTTTAACGGCGACTGGCCCCCAGGCTCGCGCATAGACCGCAAAGCCCTGGCGGAGAGCTTTGGCATAAGCCAGACCCCCATAAACGACGCCCTGAACAGGCTGACCGGAGAGGGCCTCGTGGAGAGCCGCCAGCGGGATGGGTTCTTCGTGCCCGATTATAACGACGAGGAGCTCGCGGACCTGTTTACCGCGCGCGCGGGCTTTGAGTCCATCGCCGCCAGGCTCTGCGCTGAAGAGGCGCCCGAAGCGGAGCGCAAGGCCTTCCTCCGCCTTTTTGGGCGCTTCGGCGAAACAGTCGAGCCCGGCATGGAGGGAGCGTACCTCGCAGCCGACAAGGAATTCCATAGCAGTATCATACGCCTTGCCGGCAGCAGCCGCCTTGTCGAGGTGGAAAGCTCCTTCGGGCTCTCCAGCCGATCCTACGAGCATGGACTGGTGCGCAGCCCCTCCGACACCCTGCCCGAGCACAGGGCCATAGTAGACGCCATAGTACGGGGCGACGGCCGCGCCGCGCAGCTCGGCATGGCCGACCATCTCCTGCGCACGCGCTACTTTCTGCTTAAGGGTAAGGCTTAAGCTGACGCCTTACTCCCCATCGCGCGCCACGTTTGCCCTGGCCTCTTCAAGCATGGCCAGTATGACGTAATCCTGTTCGACGAGGCGGCGCTCGGCCTCGTGTATGTCTTCGGAAAGTATTCGTATCTCTTCAAGCGAGGCTTCTATGCTTTCCCGGGCGCTGCGGCGATCGGAGTACTGCGCTTGGAGGGCGCAGAGGCGCTCCGCGAGCTGGTCTAGTTCTGGCAGTACGCTTAAGGTTTCCGCCCTCCGTATATCCATGCCCCGCGCAAGCTCTAGCGCCGCCTCTGATGTGTGGCGTATGCCTTCGGCTATAGAGGCGAAGTGCTCCTTAGTATGGGAAGAGAGTTCGAGCCCGCGGCTTACCTTGGCTTCCATTTCCCGCATGAGGCTGTCGACGGATTTAACGCTCCTCGCGCTGCTTTCGGCAAGGTTGCGCACCTCGCCGGCGACTACCGCGAAGCCCGCTCCGGAATCGCCCGCGTGCGCCGCCTCAATTGCCGCATTCATGGCCAGGAGATTGGTGCGGGCGGCCACCGAGGCGATTTCCTTAAGGCTTTCGCGTACTTGCTTAGAGGCTAGCTCGATTTCGCTTATAGCCTGGGCGGTCTTGGCCACCGACTCGTTGCCGAGTTCTACGTCGCGTACGAGCGGGCCGGTGCGATCGGCTGCTTGATCGGCTTGTTCCTTCATGCGTTCCGCGCTTGCGGCTAAGGAGCGTATGGACGCGCTGCTTTCCTGGAATGAGCATACATTCTTATCGAGGCCTTCCATCATGATGCCGAAGGCGGACAGAATCCCCGTGAGCACGTCGCTAGAACTCAGTATGAGTTCTTTCTCTCGGTCTGTTTTTGCCCCTACCGCCGCCGCTTTATCGAGCAGGTCTTTAAATTCGCGTAGAGCGGCGTTAAGGCTCTGCTTAAGTTTCTCGTCGAAGGCCGCCCTGACTAACAATGCTTCGCGCTCCCGCTCTACCAGGGCCGCCCGTTCCAATTCGGTGTTCGCCAGGCGGCTCAATGCCGAAGCGAGGCTCTTGGCGGCGGACATCCTGGACAAAAACGCCAGCAAGGCCAAGGCGCATGCCAGTCCAGCGATAATACTGAGGGCTATAAGCACCGCTATCCTCCTGTGTTCGGGTGACATAAGCTGGTTTTTTATCGGCCACGCTTACGGGGGAGGGTAAGGGTAGCATAGCTTACGCTCTTGCGAAACCTCTTTATATAGGGGCATAGTAGGCCAATGAGCATGAGCATAAAAAAATTGGCCGCTTGCCTGGAACCGGGCTTGCCGCTGCCCGGCCAGGAGGCGCGTGAAGCCCTCATGCCCGGATATCGCCGCGGCCAGCCTCAAAGCGCAGGGCGTATGAACTGGCGTAAGGCGGCGGTATTGATACTGCTCTATGAATTCGACGGCGACCTTCATTTTCCGCTCATACTGCGTACGCAGGGCTATGGCGTGCATGCGGGACAGGTAGGATTGCCCGGAGGCGCTCTGGAGGCGGGCGAGAGCCTTGCCGCCTGCGCGTTACGGGAGTGCAGGGAAGAACTTGGGGTATCCCTCGACGGGCTTAGGATTTTACGGGAACTGAGCCCTCTTGAGGTGGCTCCCAGCGGCTTTATCGTGCATCCCTTCGTCGCGCATATTGGAGAAAGGCCTTTTTTTACCCCGGAGCCGGCCGAAGTGGCGGGTTTTTTCGAACCCGGCCTGCGTGAGCTCCTTGCCCCAGAGGCTATCCGCCAAGACAGCGCGGTATTGGACGGCGAAACTTGGCGTGTGCCCTACTTTGCTTTGGGCGGGCAGCGCGTGTGGGGCGCTACCGCAATGATCCTGGCTGAGCTTAAAGCGCTGGTCGCCGATGCGTATGACTCACCTTAAGGAAACGCTTATGACGAATGATGAGGCAAAAGCCGATTTAGCAGCGCTCGTGCGCTCGTACCGGGAACATCCCCTTCACGCGGAAGAAACGGCGACGATAGACCGGTATCTTGCCTTTATCGGCGCTCGCGCTTCGTGCTTTCTCCGTTCCTGCCTTGAAGGGCATGTGACGGGTTCGGCATTCATCGTTAACGAAGCTTTGGATAAAGTGCTGCTCGTCCACCATCGTAAGCTTGATAAATGGCTGCAGCCGGGCGGGCATTGCGAGCGCGGCGAAAGCGCGCTGCTTGCTGCCCAGCGCGAGGCGCATGAAGAAACCGGCATTGCTGGCAGGGTTGCCTTAGGCGGCGCGCTCTTTGACCTGGATATACACCCCATACCGGAGCGTGGGCAGGAGCCGGCGCATTATCACTACGATGCCCGCTTTCTGCTCATAGCGCGGGAGGATGAGCCTATACTGAACGACGAATCCCATGCGCTTGCCTGGCTGAGTATAGCGGAAGCCCTATGGCGGAACCCCGAGCCGTCTATGGTACGGCCGCTCTCCCGCTTACCTGGCATGGCCCCGGTTTTTTAGCGGACGGTAAACGAAGCGCTGGCTATCGTGCTGCCGCCTAGGCTCACGCTGACGCTGTACTTACCCGGCAGCCAGGTTCCCGTATTCGGAGAACCCCAACCATTGGCCGTGCGATACCACACCCAGCCAGCCTGCAAGTTGGCGCTAAGGTCCTGGCTGGCGTGCAGGCTGCCATCGGCGCGGTAATACTGCGCACGAAGCGGTACATCGATCGCCCCGGCAAGCGGGGCTACAAATTCTAAATAAAGATCCCAATTAATAAAACGCGTATAGCCGCTGTAAAAAACGGTATCGTAGGCGCGCAGTTCGGGGGCGGGCACGCCCGGGCCGCTTTCGAAACAGGCCAGCACGGCTTGCTTGATGGCCGGCAGACTCGGCTTGGCCGCCTCAGGAGCGTACGAGAGGCCGAGCATAGCCGCGGATAGTTCCTTAAAAGTTGCTGCCAGGGCCTCAACCGTGTCCGCGCTCGCGTTCTTAGCCGATAGCACCGTGCCTGTCTTAAGGTCGATGAGCTTAACGTTTACATAGGGCTTGGAACCCAGCTTGCCCGCATTGCCTAGGGCTATGGTATTGGCCGGAATAAGCTTGCCTATGGCAATGGCCTTGTCCGGATCGTTGAAATCCGCCATGGCGTATTCATGGGCGGCGAGTATTTTGCTGACTTCGGACTGCTCGACTATCTGGCAGCGGCCGGTATTTTGCAGTGCCGTCTCGAAGAAAAGCGTAAGCGCCCGCGCATCCTGCGCCGCTATGCCGTCGGCCTGGAAGGGAAGCACCGCAACCCGGAGGCTCTGGGCGGGTAGTGACAGGCAGGAGAAGAGTGCGAGCAGGAAAAACAAGGGTTTGCCGCGCATAAAGGCCTCCCCGTATAGCCCTCACTATAAATCCATAGCGCCCGGTTCGCAAGCGTTTGTCGAGAGCTTCGATGGCTCGCGTGCGTATACGCCGGGCGGGCGGCCCGTGCTTGCAAAAGCGCCGGTATGGCCCCATTATTAACGAACGATGCTTAGTAGCGAGGCGACGAATGAAGACCATAGGCCTTATAGGCGGCATGAGCTGGGAATCCTCGGCCGTGTACTACAGCCTGATTAACCGGGAGATACGTGAATTGCTTGGCAAGAGCCATTCGGCTTCCTGCCTTATGTACTCCTTTGACTTTCAGGACATAGAGGAACTCCAGTATGCCGGCGACTGGGCGGCATTGCGCAAGCGTATGTTCGCCGCGGGCCGCTCGCTTAAGGCCGCCGGGGCCGAGCTTCTGGTCCTGTGCACCAATACCATGCATAAGGTAATGGAGGGCGTCGAGGCCGAGCTCGGCCTGCCCTTTCTGCATATCGTGGATGCGGCCGGGGATGCTATCAAAAAGGATGGGCTCAAGCACCTGGGACTGTTGGGCACGCGCTTTACTATGGAGGGCGGTTTCTACGCCGATCGGCTACGCGAGCGCTACGGCCTCGACGTTATCGTTCCCGAGCCCGGCGACCGGGATGCGGTAAACGACATCATCTACGGCGAGCTGGTGCGCGGACAGCTGCGCGATGAGTCGCGCGAGCGCTACGCGGCCGTCATAGACGATCTAGCCGCCCGTGGCGCTGAGGGGGTAATCCTTGGCTGTACCGAGATAGGCTTGCTCATACAGAGCCATCCGCTCGTGCCGCTGTTTGATACGACCATTCTGCATGCCAAGCAGGCCGCGCGCCTGAGCCTGGTCTGAACCCGGCCGGCCTTAAGCCTGGGGCAGGCGTATGAGCCCGAGTCCCTGCCTTAGTGCCCCGAGATGCCAGGCGCCATGCGCGAGCTGACCGAAAATACCGGTCATATTCATATCGTTAGCCCAGGGCAGGCCCTGCCCTATGGCTTCCCGTATCCCCGTGTATTCGGCGCGGAGGCCGGCAAGCAGGCTTTTCCATTCTTCTTCGTTAACCCTGTCATAGCGCCAGCTATCCCCCCACGCCGCGTTTTCATGCGCGTTCTCGCCGCGAAGCGCTCTGTTGGCAAGGTTGAGGGCAAAGCGTATATGGCCGGCGTGCATGGCAGCGCTGGCCCGCTCGCCCTCGCGGAAAGGTCTTGAGGCTTCGGCGGCGCTGAGCTTTTCGAGCGTACCCAGGAGCCCGCAGTCTTTCTCATTGTCGGCGAACCAGGTCATGCGGGGATCGGCCGGGCCTTCGTAGCCTTCATCTATAAGGGTCAAGAGCATGGCGCCGAGCTTTTCGCTGTCTATGGTCATGGCTTCCCTCCATATTCCCCATATCGGGTTCGCTATCGTCGCATGATTTCCCGCTTGCGGCAATCGCTTAAGCGAACGAGAATGTGCTCTATGGATCAGAATCGCTTTATTGACCGCGACGATCTGCCCTGGGTGCGCTACCGCGCCCTGCTTGATCTGGAAGGTCTATCGCCCAAGGCGCCCGAAGCGGTGAAGGCTCGGCTCGCCATGGAGCAAAGCCCGCAGCTTAAGGCCTTGCTTGAGAGCATTATGCCCTGGCCGGGCACGGTGTTGAATAGCCATAAGAGCGCCAGCCAGGGCTTCCACAGCCTTAGCTTCCTGGCGGAGCTCGGCGTGTCGCCGGAGCAGCCGGCCCTTGCCGCCGCGCTCAAGGCCGTGCATAGCCGCATGGGCGAGGACGGCATGCCCCGCCTGCCTATGACCTACCCTGAGCATTTCGGGGGCTCGGGCAAAGAGGAATGGTGCTGGGCCCTATGCGACGCCCCTATCGTGCTAAAAGCCTTAGTGCGCTTGGGCCATGGCGCTGATCCGAGGGTAGCGGCAGGCGTGCGTACCGTATTCAGCTTGGCTCAGCCCTTCGGCTGGCCCTGCGCTGTTTCTCCGGAGCTGGGCGGCTTCCGCGGGCCGGGGCGTAAGGAAGACCCCTGTCCCTTCGCCAACCTAATTTGCCTGGATCTAGCGGCGGCCTGCGTGGAAACGCCGGGAGCGGACCCCTTCCCCGACGGTATACTCAAGCAGGACGCTCTAAACGCAGGCATTTCCTCGCTCCTTTCCTGCTGGGAGCGGAGCCTTGATTGGCATCCCTATATATTTTACGCGGGCACGGACTTTCGCAAGCTCAAGGCCCCGTTCATCTGGTATGACCTGCTGCACGCGGCCGACGCGCTGTCGCGCTTCCCCGAGGCGCTCAAGGACCCGAGATTCGAGGAAATGCTTGCCGCCATACGCGCCAAGCGCAAAGGCGATGGCGGCTACTGGGCGGATTCGGTCTATATGCCGTATAAGGCCTGGGATTTCGGGCAGAAGAAGGCGCCTTCGCCCTGGATCGGCCTCATGGTTGAGCGTATCGAGCGTCGGTTTAGTCGCCTGACTTGATAAATGCGTCCGTATAGCCTAAGGCTTTTATCCGCTCCAGCTGCAGGCCGGCGGCGTTCCGGTCTTTTGCGGGCACTATCACCCGGTAGAGCCCGGCGCCTGATTGTTCTACGGCTGCCTGAAAACCCCTGCCCGCTAAAGAAGCGGCCAATTCGCGGGCTTTTGGCTCGGCTGAGAAGCTGGCGACTTGTACGCGTAGCGTGCCGCTAGCGGAACTTGGGGGCTTGGCCGCGGCCGATGATACTATGCTGAGCGACACGCGGCTTAGGCCGCGCCGGTCTAAGCCCAGTACCCTTGCCGCCGCCGCGCTAAGGTCTATGATGCGCCCAGCCACGAAGGGTCCCCGATCGTTTATGCGCACGACCACGTTTGCTCCCGTATCAAGGCAGAGGACGCGTACGACCGTGCCAAAGGGCAGGGTTTTGTGCGCGGCGGTCATGGCTTCCATATCGTATACTTCACCGCTGGCGGTAAGGCGCCCGTGGAAGGGCTGGCCATACCAGGATGCTAGCCCGCTCTCTATGCTGTCGCCCTGCGATGAGCCTGCGCTCGCGCCTTGCGCGGTGGCGCTTTGCGCCGCGGCCATGGCGACGAGGGCAACTAAGGCTAGAAGGGCGTAAGAACGGCGCATTGCTTCCATATACTACTACTATCGGAGCTAGAGCCCCAATTCTGTACGCCCGCGAAGCTCCTTGACCTTTAGGGTTTGACACGATATCTTTTAATGTCATGAGAATAGCGTATATTGACGGCCGACGCTTAAGGCGCGGTTTGGAAGCCGGAGCCCGACGCCTGGTAGAGAGCGCCGGCCTCCTCGATAGAATCAATGTATTCCCCGTAGCCGACGGCGACACCGGGGCAAACATGGCCGCCACGATACGAGCGCTGTCCAACGGCCTGGCCGTGTCCGCTTCGCCCTCTATCGGGGGTACGGCGCGCCTGGCGGCGGATGCCGCGCTTTCAGGCGCGCGCGGCAACTCGGGAGCCATACTGGCCCAGTTTTTCCAAGGTTTAGCCGAGGATCTGGCGGAAGAGGCGCGCGTCGGCACGCGGCGCTTTGCCCGCGCGGTGCGCAGCGCTTCCGCGTCGGCTCGCGCCGCGCTCTCGTCGCCAAAAGAGGGCACGATCATCACGGTGCTGCATGACTGGGCCGAAGCCGTGCATAGGGTCGCTCAACGCAGCGACGATTTCATTGAAATGCTCAAAGCGGGGCTCGAGGCGGCGCGCGCGTCGCTGGAACGCACCACCGAGCTGTTGCCCGAGCTTAAAAAAGCCGGCGTGGTGGACGCGGGCGCGCTCGGCTTTGTGCGCCTCATAGAGGGCGTAGCCAATTTTATACATCAGGGCCGCATACGGGAGCTTTCCGAACAAGCAGGCGGCGACTTCGCCGACGCGGGCATCAGCCTTGATGAAGACCTGCCGCTGGACGGAAGCGATCCGCGGTACCGTTACTGCATAGAGGCTTTGATAGCCGGGAAAGATATGGACATGGCCGCCCTGCGGGAAGCGCTGACGCAATTCGGCGATTCAATCGTGGTGGCCGGTTCCGAGCGCTTTATCAAGGCGCATCTGCACAGCGACAGCCCGTCCAAGGCCTTCGCCGCCATGGAGCGCTACGGTCAGGTGGAACAGCCTAAGGTAGACGATATGCTCCTGCAGACGAGGCGGGCGGCCGCCGGGCGCAAACCCTGCGCGGTCATAGCCGATTCGGCCGGCGATATACCCGATGAGCTTAAGCTGGCTCTGGGCATAGAGACCGTGCCCGTGCAGGTCATTATCGAGAACCGCTCGTATCTGGACGGCCTGGGGCTGAGCGCGGACGAGTTTACCGCGTATTTAAAGACGAAGCCAGCCCGCTACCCCACGACTTCCCAGCCTACGGCCGCCGCCTTCCAGAGAAAGTACGACCTGGCCTTGGGCCATGCCGACGAGGCCGTATACATAGGCATTTCCGAAGCCCTGTCGGGCACGCTCGAGGCGGGCAGGCGCAGCGCGTATGGGTCAAAAGACGCGTCCAGGCTACGGGTGTTCGACTCAAGGCAATTGTCGGTATCGGCTGGGCTCGTGGCTAAAAAAGCCGCCGAGGCCGCGGCTGCGGGAGCGAACGCCGAGGGGGTGCTCAAGGCGGCGGAAGAGGCGGCGGGAAGGGTGAAGCTGCTCGTAGCGGCGCCTACGCTTGATGGCCTCATGCGTAGCGGCAGGCTCAAGGGCGTAAAGGGCTTGGCGGCCCGCGCCTTCGGCCTACGTCCCATACTTACCGTGGGCAAAGACGGCAAGGCAGCCTCAGCGGGCATGTATCTCGGCCCGCGCAACGGCATAGCCAAGCTTCTTGAGCTCGTGGCAAAGGATATTCCCGAAGGCAGCGCCATGGAAGCGATCATAGCCCATGTGGACGCCCACGAAGACGCGGCTAGCCTGGCCAGGGGACTGACTGAGCGCTATAGCTTCGCCACGCCTCCGGCAATTACTACGCTCGGTCCCGCGCTCGCGGTGCACGGAGGCCTGGGAGCCGTCGCCCTTGCGTACTTCCTGCCCGAGGCCGGCTCTTGATGGCCTTAGCCCTCGCTATCGTGCTTTCGTACCTCGCGGGCTCGTTTCCCAGCGCCATCGTCATAGGCAAGCTCTTCTTTAAGCGGGATCCCAGGCTCGAAGGCTCGGGTAACGCGGGAGGCACGAACGCCTTCAGGGTATTCGGCTGGAAGGCCGGTACGGCCGTAGCGCTCATCGACCTCTTCAAGGGTTTCCTGGCCGCGGCCATTATAAGCCGCCTGGCGTCAGCCGGCCCCGTATCGCGCGAGGGCTCCATGCTGCTCTGCGGCGTAGCCGCTACCCTGGGCCATGTGTGGACGATATTTGCCGGTTTTAAGGGCGGTAAAGGCGTAGCCACGGCCGCGGGCGCGGTACTCGCCTTCGCGCCGCTGGGCTTCGCGGTGGCCCTGGCAGCCTTCGCGTTGACCCTCTTGTCCAGCGGCATCGTGTCGCTGGCATCCATGGCCGCAGCCCTGAGCTTAAGCCTTACCCTTATCCTGCCTGCGCTTCTCGGCCAGGGACAGTCGCCCTGGCTCGTGGGCTTCGGTATCTTTGCCAGCCCGTTTATCTTTTTTACCCATCGCGCCAATATCGGGCGCCTGCGCCGGGGCGAAGAAAAGCGCTTTGAGAAGCTGGCCCTGTTGCCCAGGCTTTTTAGGCGCTTAAAGTCGCTTTAAGAGGCGCGCCGGCCCGCCTATGGCCGGCTACGCTCGCTTATGGCCCTATTTTGGGCAGGCTTATGCCTTGAAGGGCGCTCGTGCCCAAAGCCTTTGCCTTATTCTCCAAATCCTTAAGCTTGGTATCCAGGGATTTCTTAAGCGAATCGCTCGCCGCTTTATCGCCCTTGGTCGCGGCGAACAGCGCGTCAAACTCTTCTTTTGAGGCGATGCTTCCTTCTAATTCTTCCGCCACGTACGAGCGCAATTCCTTCTCAAGCTCTGCCGATGCCTGTTTTGCGTAACTCGAGGCCAATTCGCGTAGAGCCTCCTCGACTATGGCGTCGATATTGGTGCTCAAGCTGAAGCGTTCGTTGCCGCCTGCGTTCTCCCAGGCCGCGTCCAGTGTGACGCTGCCGGTTTTTTTCAGCGCTGAGCTTACGGCCATGCCTATGCTGCCAGCGGGACGCGCTACGTTCGGCTCCCTCACGGTAAGGGCAAGGCGGCCCGCGCTTGCGCCGTCCTTTTCGCCAGAGAGGCTCAGGCTGCCTGATGCGCTGCCTGAGAAGCCGTCGAGGCCGACGTCGGCGAGCGCGCTACCTAGGTCTATGGGGAGCCTTTCTATGTCCGCCTTGCCTGTGTAGCTCGCTTTTGACGATGAGCGCAGATCGGCTTCTAAAGCGTTCTTTACGGCAAAGCCGTTCGCCCTGCTCATCGACACCAAGAGCGCGCTCGGCCCGGCCGATAATTCCGGCTCGCTGCTGAGTTCCTTGAGTTCTACGGCCCAGCTGCTTCCCTCAACGGTAAAATCCGACCTTAAGAGTCCGAGCCTGAAGGCGGCATAGCCGACAGAGGGAAAGGGTACGGTCCGTCCGCGGGCCGCGAGGCTTTTTTTGTCCTTCGTCGCGTCTTGAGCGCCGCCTGAGGCTTTGAGCTTAAGTGCCGCGTCAAGGATCTTGATGCCGTAATCGAGATAGAGTTCGGCCTTGTCTGATAGCATGGCCCTGAGCGAAGGCTCAAGCGCCGCCATGGCGGCGCCGCTCTTGGGATTTACCAGGGCCTTCAGGTAATCAGCGTCCTTGTTGAATGCCGCCCGCGTAGCCTTACTGAGCTCGGACAGGGCCTCTGCGTCCGTGGCTATGCCGCTCGATATGGCAGCGGCTTCGTTGCCCACAGCGGAGGCGGCGCTTATAGCGGCTTTTGTATCGCCGATGGCTTTGCTCGCCTGGTCGAGGGTGCGAATAGAGTTAAGGTCGAGCGAAAGCACTGCTTTCGAGGACTGTTGCGCGTTTTGAAGTGCCGCGGTGGAGGCTTCCACCCTGCCTTCCCATCGCGCCGCCGCCTCGTCATAGGCTTTCGCGCTTTGAGCGTACGCGGCGCTTACCGCCAGCTTGGATTTCTCCTGCTCAAGGAGGGCCTTCGCGTCAAAACGCGCAAAGTCGATAAGCGGCGGGCTTTCGGGTTTTTCTTTGGCCGCCTTGACGGGCGGCGTTTCCTTGCCGGGCAGGGCGCCCGAGCTTTGCCTGGGGGTGCCAAGCGCTATGCTGGCGGCGCTGGCTTCTTCTATGTAGACTTTGCCGCGGAAGAGGGCGGCCGGGTTAAGGCGAAACTCCAGCTTGCCGCTCTCGAAGAGATTGGTCATGGGTTTTTCAGCGTCGGCCACGCGTAGCGCTTCTATAGCCAGGCGGAAGCGCAGGGGCTGGAATTTGAGCCCGTCCAGCTCGGCTCTCGCGCCGAATATACCCTCGAGCCCCGTTTCTATGCCCTTTTCTAAAAGTGGATTCATGAAGAAGAGGCTGAATACCGTAAGCCCCGCCGCTAGGATGCCGGCGGCTACAAGCGGGGCGCCTTTAACCGCGCCGCGATTAGCCTTAATATAGGGCGCAAGCTTGTTAATCCGTTGCAGGGCCGTTGCGTCAAGATCGGCGCGAGCCGTGCGCATGCCGCCATGCGATTCGAAGGAGGCGTCAAGGAATTCCTTGTCTTTTTTGATTTCCAGGGCGCCAAGGAAACGCTTTTGAAAATGAGCTTCCTTTATTGGCTTGGAAAAGAGCTTGTTGAGCTTAACGGTCTTTTCTTTTTTCATGCCATGCCGCCTATTCTAGAGCGCTCTGAACGCGCTGAGCGCTCTTGATAGCGCCGCTAAGCGCTTTGACGAGGGGGAGTTTTTTAATTGAAAGCATAAATTTGCTATTGGCTAGTTTGTCCGCAAGCGTACGCCTATAGAGCCGTATAAGAGCCCGGAAAGCGAAGAAGGCGGGCAGCCACAGCGCTAGGCCCGCGGCTAAGCCTCCCATGACCAGGGTATTATTGAAGCGCGTCAGGGGCGCTATGGGTTGGTTGTAGAGCCAGGTGAAGGCGTCCTGCAGCGCGGGCAGGCTTAGGATGAACCAGCCAAGCGCGTCCAGCGGCCCCGCGAGCAGGGGCAGCGCCAGCTTGAATCCGGCGCTCGCTAGCATGAGCATGCCATAATGCGCCTTGGTGAAGAAGACCGCGAGGAAGAGCGCTATCCACAGGAGATTGCCCGTGGGCAGGAGCGCGAAGAGCAAGCCAGATGCCAGGCCCGCCGCTACCTGGCTTGAGCTGGTATTGGAATTGAGCATGACGATAATCTTGGCTAAAAGCTTGAGTAGCATAAGAGCCTCCGCTCCTCTTAGTATGACCTCGGCGCAGCGCGTATGCAAGCCGACACGGAGGGCCATGCTTGTTCTTGTGCACCGGGCTCTTTGCGTCTAGAATCGATGTTAATGGACTCAATTCCTATAGATACCGAGAGCGGCTCCCAGGTAGTGCTGGAACTCATCTATCGGCTCAAGCTGGCTGACGTGATGACGCGCGATGTAGTACGCGCGGCTCCGGGCGACAGCCTGCGCAGCATACAGGTGCTCATGCGCGATAAGGGCATTACCGGCGTGCCCATACTTGAAGGCAAGCGGCTGGTGGGTATCATATCTATAGGCGATATTATCGAGGCCTTAGACGGCGGCTGGATAGAGGCCTCTGCGGAAGGCCATATGACGCGGGCGGTTATCGTGCTTGAGGCTGACATGCCGCTGAGCTTCGCGATCAGCTACCTGAACCGCTATGGCTACCGCCGCTTTCCCGTGCTGTCGAAAGAGGGCGAGCTTGTCGGCATTATCACCGCCGTCGATATTATCAAAGCCCTCCTGGTGGAAATGAACCGCGAAGTGGAACGGCTTGAAGAAGGCCTGGCCCGCAAGCGTAAGGAACGCCTGCTGGCCGAGGGGTCCGACCCTTTGAACGCGGGCAAGGCCGGGCCAACGATCATGAGCTTTCCCATACGGCGCTTCGATTTCGAGAACGCGGGCAAGGCTTCGGCCGAGCTTAAGAAAGCCTTGAAGCGAGCTGAACTGGACAGCGCGCTCGTGCGGCGCGCCGCGGTGGCCAGCTATGAACTCGAGCTTAACCAGGTGATACATTCGCAGGGCGGCGTCATGGAATTCCGCATTGACGGCGAGGCTATAGAAATCGTGGCGCGCGACACCGGCCCCGGTATTCCCGACCTGGAAGCTGCGCTTACCGAGGGCTACTCCACAGCGAATCAATGGATACGGTCCATGGGTTTCGGCGCTGGCCTGGGCCTGCCCAACGCGAAGCGCTCGTCCGATGAATTCTCTATAGATTCGAGCCTGGGTTCCGGCACCACGGTACGCGCCGTGCTTAAGATTCACAACAAGGAGACGCAATGAACATACGCGATTTATCAGCGCGCTTAGGCTTCGAGGCAGTGCAGGATGCGTTTGAGGATAGGCCTCTTGCCGGCGGATACACATCTGACCTGCTGTCCGACGTTATGGCCAAGGCAGAGAAGGATCAGGTGCTGATAACCATACAGGCGCACAAAAATACGGTAGCCGTAGCATCGCTCATAGGCTTGGCCGCCATCGTGCTGTGCAATCAACGGCCTGTGCCCCAGGATATGGTAGACAGCGCACGCGAGGAGGGCATAGCGCTCTTCCGCACCGATATGACGCAGTTCAAGGTGTCCGGGCTGCTGTATCAAGCCCTCGGTCAGTAGGACGCTTCCACGAGCGGGCTAACGCGTTGATTCTGGCATGCGATTTCCATAACCATAGCTGCCTGTCTCCCTGCGGCAGCCTGGAACTGTCTCCGGCCGTACTCGCCCGCCTGGCCAGGCTGCGCGGGCTCGATATCGTCGCCCTTACCGACCACAATAGCGCGCTCAACGCGCCTGCCTTCGCCGAGTGCGCGCGCAGGGAGGGCTTGGCCGCCCTCTACGGCATGGAAGCCTGCAGCGCCGAGGAAGTGCATGTGCTCTGCCTTTTCTCCCTGCCCGATGAGGCCTTGGATTTCGGCTCGTACCTAGCCGCCCGCATACCCTCGTATCCTTACAGCGCGGAAGCCCTTGGAGACCAGGTTGTCGTCGATGCCGATGAAAACGTGCTGGACCTTCCCGATACCTACCTGGGAGCGGCCCTGGATCTAGGCTATGACGAACTGTGTGCCTTGGCTTCCTCCCGCGGCGCGCTGGTCATTCCCGCCCATATAGACAGGCCCATGTTTGGAGCCATAGCGCAGTTGGGCTTCCTGCCCGAGGGGCCGTACGCGGCGGTGGAATCCCTGCGGCCGCTGGCCTCCGGCATGGCGGGCGGCTATACCCGCATTTGCGGCTCGGACGCGCATTATCCGGAACATGTAGCCCGGCGTCCTTTCGGCCTTGACCTGGACACCGGCTGGCTGGCCCCTGACGGCAGCGTTCGGCTTGCGCTGATAGCGGATGCACTGGCTGGGGGCAGGGTGCAGCTGCCTATGCGGGCATAGCCATGATTAGCTACAGGCGATCCGCCCTCTACGCGCTCTGCTTCGTCATGCTGCGCTTCGCCGTGGCCGTTTCATTGGAAGCGCAGGAGCCTGACGCGTTCGACCTTGACCGCATAAAGCGTGAATCCCGACCTCCCGTTATACCTACGCTGGTATTGTGGCAAGGCGCGCAGAACGTAACGGCCTTAGGCAATGTGCGTATGTATGAGGATGTCGAGGGAGGCGAACCGCCTTTCGAGTTCTCCTTTTATCCTGACTCCAGGTATCTAAAGCCTGCTTCCCATACCATTCGCTGGCGGGAGGCGCTGCGAAATCCCTCCCGCGATATGTGGCTGGTATTTACCGTGCTTAATTCGTCGGGCCACGATGACTGGCTGCTCAGCGCCTATAGGGCCGCCTTGAGGGCTACGGAGCTCAGGATAGTCGGCGAGGATGGTTCATTGCGCAGCTGGTCGGGAAGCGCGCTCAACGCCTTGCGCGTAGATCCCGGCATATCGGACGCCGTGGCTCTGCGGCTTCCGTTAAGCGCTTCGGAGAAGGGCAGCGTATACTTGCGCTTGAGCGGCGCGGCCTACCCCTGGCTCGACCTAAGCTTTTGGCGTTATGGGGCCTTCGTGCGCCGGGTAGCGTCGGCGAATATCGGCTTCGCATTGCTCGGCAGCGCGGCGGCCGCTCTGAGCCTGCTTGTTCTCGTTTTTTCTGCTCTGCGGCCCTACCGCCGGCTTGGCTATTTTCCTTATGCCCTGTTGTTTTTTACTTTAGTCGCCATAAGCTATTCGCTTATGGTATTCGGTCTTACCCGCATACCAGGATTATGGCCCGGTACGCTCCTTAACGCCCTGAGTTTCCTGCTAACCTTAGCCATCGCCTGTATGGGGTTTTTCGGCTTAATGCGCGGGAAGGC
Organism: Spirochaetaceae bacterium UBA5200; assembly: GCA_002412825.1. Lineage (GTDB taxonomy): Bacteria > Spirochaetota > Spirochaetia > Treponematales > UBA12059 > UBA5200. The sequence goes on along the minus strand of DHVU01000016.1, from coordinate 29,086 downwards.
TAACGCGGCCCCGCTCAAGGCCTTATGGCTGCTCAGCGCCATTGGCTTGGGCTTTGGGCTCTATGGCTCGTTCCTGCCGCCGCAAGCACTCCTAGATTTAACCTATCGCGTCTTGGCGGTTACCTTGTGCCTGCAGGCTCTTGTCTCGAGCCTAGTTCTATTTGCTCTGGGCAGCCGCGGCGAAACGGCCATAGCCCCGTCCGCGACGCCGGGAAAGAGCGAAGATGAACGTTTTGCCCTATCAGCAGCGGGGGCCTACATGCCGGGCCTGGACAATGTAGTGGCGCTCCTCGATGAGCTTGCGGAAGGCTTTCCCGATCCGGAGAAAACGGCGCTTACGAACCTGGCGCGCGCAGAAACCCTGCGTATTCTAGCCTTAGCCAATAACGCGCTGCTTTATCTGCGCTTGCGAAGCGGCCAGCTGCGGCTGCACGACGAGAATTTTAACCTTGCCGCGCTCATCCATACCTGCCTTAGTCAGGCGCGACAATTGGGAACGGCTTCGCCGCGCATCGAGCCGCTTGATCTTCCTATCATCGAATTGCGCAATGACTTAGGCTGCATGCATCTGCTCTTCTATACGGTGCTGGCGCGCGCCCTGCGTGGACAGAGCCTATCGCGCCTGGGCATACGCGCGACTTCCGACCTCCACTTGATCATGGTAGATATAGACGACGATGGCCCCGCGCCCTTTTCTCTTGCCTCAGGTTTTAGGTCCCATGGGCTTGAATCCCTGAGCCGCGCGCCCTTTGATCTTGCCTTCTGCGCCAGGCTGGCTAAGAACCTTGGCGGCAGCCTCAACTATGAACGCAGGGGGGGGCTCAACTGCTATTCCTTAGTGTTTCCCCGCTCCATGCGTTGGGATGAGCAGCCTGCGGCAGATATACCCCCTGATGCGGCGGCTGACGCTGAAGCCGCCGCGCGCAGGCGTTTCGCCCTGATCGACATACCGGTTTTGAGCTCACCCTCGGTACCTGGTACGCTATCCGCTAAGCGGAAGAACTCGCGCGGCACCATACTCCTCGTAGACGGCGACCCCCTCAGCCTGTTCACGCTTAAGAGAAGGCTTGAGGCCGGAGGCTGGTTCGTCGAGGGCAGGCTGAGCGCCGCGGGCCTTATCGATGAGCTTGATGGCATGGTCTGTACCTTGATTCTTGCCAACACGAATCTGCCGGGCCAAAGCGGCCTGGAGTTCTGTAAAGCGCTCAGGCGTAGAAGCGGCCGGGACTTGCTCCCTGTCATCCTGGTAATAGACTCGGCCCGCCCCGAGGATATAGAGGCGGCCTTCGCTGCCGGCGCTAACGATTACCTGATCCGTCCCATAGGGGGCGGAGAGCTCTTGGCCCGCGTACAAACCCATGTGGATCTGGCCTCCGGCATCCAGCGGGATCTGGACCAGCGGGCGCGTATGGCCGAGGTGGACAAGTTTAAGACCCTAGGCTGGCTAACCGCCGGCGTGGCGCATGAGATAAACACGCCGAACAATTCCGCGCTGCGTAACGTCCCCCTGCTTAAGGAAGTATGGGCTGAGCTGCTCGAGCCCCTGGAACGCATATACAAGGCCGAAGGCGATTTCCGCATACGGGGCTTTAGCTACGAGGATCTGCTTAGCGAGGTTCCGGAGATTCTCAATGACCTCTATATGGGCGCGCAGCATATACGCAAAATCGTGACAGACCTTAAGGACTACGCGCGCGGCCCCGATCCGGGCGGCAGGGCGCCCACCGATATCAACCAGGCCATCTTGTACGCGGCGCGGCTCTTGAAGCATGATATAGCGCTTGCCAGCGACGCGGTCAGCTTCGAGCTGGCTGACGATCTGCCGCCGGTGCTGGCCGACAGGCTTAAGCTAACCCAGGTTATGGTCAATGTGCTTGAGAATGCCTTGCAGGCCCTGCCCGACCGCTCCCGCGCCGTGTTGGTGCGAAGCCGCTTGGATAGCTCAAACGACGCGACGGGCTCTTGGCTCAAGGTGCTCGTGCGGGATGAGGGCGTCGGCATGGATGAGCGCACGCTTGCCTCCGCCTTTGATCCCTTCTTCTCGACCAAACGGGAGCGGGGGGGCACGGGGCTCGGATTGGCGGTGGCCGTGGGCATAGTACGGGATTTAGGCGGCAACATGGAAATACACTCAAGCCCCGGGGCGGGCACCGAACTGCTTATACGGCTACCGGCCCAAGCCGGCGCCTCCGGAGGAAATGCATGATAGAAAAAGACGGCTTGATCCTGTGCCTCGACGATGACGTAGGCGTGCTCAAGCGTCTGGATAGGCTGTTGCGTTTTGAGGGTTTTAGCGAGGTAGTCCTTTGCGAGCATGCGCGGGAAATTTGGCCCCTACTAAAAGAGCGTAAGGCCGTAGCGCTCGTGCTGGATCTCCTGATGCCCGACGCGGACGGCTATGAAGTCCTCGAAGCTATGCGGCGGGAGCATCCCGAAGTGCCGGTGATCGTGGCTACCGCCCTCGATGATCTGGACGCGGTCGTTCGCTGCATGAAGGCGGGCGCCTTCGACTATGTGCCGAAATCCGCTGAGAGCACGCGCCTCATTGCCAGCATCGAGCATGCAGCCCTCATCGGCAGCCTTCAGGAATACAATAAATCCCTCCGCGATACCCTGCTCGCTGGCGACCGAGCCCTGCCCGGTTATTTCAATGCCATCATCACCCGAGACAGCCGCATGCTCGCCATTTTCCGCTATATAGAGGCTATAGCTAAAAGCGACAAGGCGATTTTGCTTACGGGAGAATCGGGCACCGGCAAGGAACTGTTCGCCGCTGCTATACATGCCGCTTCCGGCCGACGCGGCCCCCTGGTGTCCTTGAACATCGCGGGACTCGATGACACGATGTTCAGCGACACGCTTTTTGGGCATAAGCGCGGCGCCTTCACCGGCGCGGACGGAGACCGTCCGGGCCTTATCGAGCGCGCCTCGGGCGGCACGCTGTTCCTTGATGAAATAGGAGACCTGTCTCCCCAAAGCCAGGTAAAGCTATTGCGGCTTATCGAGCAGCGCCTGTACTACCCGCTAGGTGCCGATCTTACGCGCTCATCGGATGCCCTGATCGTGGCGGCTACGAATAAGGATGTAGAGGCCATGGCGGCGGGAGGGTCGTTTAGGCAGGATCTGTTTTATAGGCTGGGAACCCATCGCATACATATCCCCCCGCTGCGAGAGCGTCCCGATGACCTGGTACTCCTCGTTGAGCGTTTCGTCGAGCAGGCGGCGGGCAAATTCGCAAAAAAAAGACCGGCCGTGCCGCCTGAATTGTATGAGCTCTTAGGCGCGCATGATTTTCCCGGCAATGTGCGGGAGCTTGAGTCCATGATTCATGACGCGGTGGGCAGGAGCGATACTCCGGTATTAGCCCTGTCTTCTTTTAAGGATAAAATATTTAAGCAAGGAGCTCCCGCTCGCCAAGCGCAAAAGCGCGCGCTCAATGCCTTCGCGGCGTTGCCCGTCCTGCCGAGCCTGCGAGAAGCGTCCGACGAACTTATACGGGAAGCCCTGCGACGCTCAGGCGGCAATCAGGGCGTTGCCGCGGCGCTCTTGGGCATATCGCGTACTGCCTTGAACCGGCGTATAAAGAGCGGAGATGGTTATGACGAGCAGCCATAGGCCTGTGTGATTTTGCACTCTGGTTTGCTTTTGAACACCAGTGCAAATTGTTTTTATATATAGAAATATAGTTTCTTTTATCGTATAAGCCCGCTTTGCCTGTGCATTATTGCACAGCCCCTTGTATAGGGCGTGAGGGCCAAGCCCCGATGCCATTATAATAACTCTATACTATACAATGAAATAAAATCGATAAGATTGGAAGGAAGTATTGTTGGGTTGGCATGCTTGTTGCAATAATAAAAGCGTTGGTAGAGTCCCCGAGCAGGTAAAAATATTACTAAAACAAAAAGTTGCTTAGGTAAAAACTCGTAGCGGGACAGGTAAAAGAGGGTGCATAACCCGTGAAACGGAACGCCAGGGCCGGCGTTCCGTTTTTTATTTGCTGCGATGCAATGATTTCGCAACCTGACTGTCGCATTTCCGTCTATAGCTGTGTACCCTTTGAAAGGCGGTTCTCACCATCCATGCACAACAGCACTGATTCTTCAAGCTCGACCGCGCCTGCCTACACCTTTGCCGCTGAGTTAAGCAATGCCATTACCCATGGCGTAGGCGCGCTGCTCTCAATAGCGGGGCTCGTTATACTGATCGTAGCCTCGGCCAGCCGCGGCGATGCCTGGCATATCGTATCCTTTAGCCTCTTCGGGCTATCCGCCCTTATGCTCTACACGATGTCCACCCTCTACCATTCCTTCCCTGATTCCAAGACTAAGCGCGTGTTCAAGGTGCTCGATCACATATCCATCTACCTGCTCATAGCCGGCACCTATACGCCGTTCGCTCTCGTGGCGCTCCGTTCCAGCGTGGGCTGGCTCGTATTCGGCGTGGTATGGGGCGCGGCGGCCCTGGGCATAGCGCTCGAGCCCTTTGTCGTAGGAAAGGCCAAGGCGCTTTCCGCCTTGATATACATAGCCATGGGCTGGATAGTCGCGTTTGCTTGGAAAGCGCTAACGCAGTCCATCGGCCCCGCTACCCTGACCCTGCTCATGGCAGGCGGCATCGCCTATACGGCCGGCGCGGTTTTTTACGTGATGAAACGCTGGCGCTGGTCCCACCCCGTCTGGCACCTTTTCGTGGCAGCTGGCACGATATTGCATTTCTTCGCCGTTATGTCTCTCTTGCCCTGAGAACGCGCGGCGCGGTGGCCTGGAGCGCTAAGCCGCGGCGTTTATTCGTCCACGTAGATACGCGGCACGCGCGCGCTTACCCTGCATAACAGCTCGTAGGGTATGGTTCCCAGCGCGTCGCAGAGTTCTTGCAAGGCTATGCCGCTCTCAGGCCGACCATCTCTGCCCGGGCCGAAGAACAGCACATCGTCGCCATTGTAGGCTTCGCCTTCGGGCCCTAAGTCCAGCATGAGCTGATCCATGCATATCGCGCCCGCTATAGGATAGCTCTTGCCGCGCACCATGGCGCGGCCAAGGCCGCTTAAGCCCCTCGGATAGCCATCTGCATAGCCTAGGGGCACGGTGGCTATGCGGCTAGCCTGCCTTAGGCGGTAGCGGCCGCCATAGCTTATCCTGGCGCCCTCATCGAGGATTTTAAAGTAGGCTACCCGGGATACGAGGCGCATGACCGGCTCCACCCCCGTATGAGCGAAAGGCGTGGGCTCGTAACCGTAGAGCATGAGGCCGGGCCGCACCATGCCGAAGCGCGAGGAGGGGCGCGCGGCGAGGGCGGCCGAATTTGCCATGTGCGCGATGAGCGGCTCGGCGCAGCGCGGCCCTATGAGCGCGAGAACTTCTTTAAAGCGCCGCTCCTGTTCTCCGCTGTAGGCTTCGTCCTCGTCTGCCGACGAGAAATGGGAGAATAGCCCGATTATATCCAAACCTGGCAGGGCCTGCACCGCTAAAAAGAAGCCCAGCGGATCCCGATCCCATTGGGCGCCTATACGGCCCATACCCGTATCGAATTTGAGCTGCACGCGCGCCTTGCGTCCTAAGGCCATGGCGGCGTCCGATACGGCTTTGGCCTTTTCAAGCGAGGGCAGCGTTATATCAAGCCCATGGCGTATAAAGCGTTCCGCCTGGGACAGGGCCAAGGGCCCGAGCACGAGTATGGGTAGCCCTATGCCGTTTTCCCGGAGGTATGCGCCTTCCTCTACCAGGGCAACGCCCAAGTAATCTGCGCCGGCGTCGCGGAATTCGCGGGCGCAGCGCAAAAGGCCATGCCCATAGGCGTCAGCCTTTACCACGGCCATGACGAGGGCGCCTCCGGCAAGGGCGCGGGCCCTGGCGAAATTTCTTCGCAAGGCTCCAAGGCGTATTTCCGCGCGGCTCGGCCGGTCAGAATCTAAGGGTATGACCAGATCCATAGCTCTTATTCCTTTTTGCCGCCGAAGAACGGACGCGGTTTCTTTATCCAGATAATACGGGCAATGGCGGAGGCTACGGCAAGGCCCGCGGCTATGGCCCCGGCGGCGCTCAGCGTGGCGAATAAGGCGCTTGATGCTTCTGGGGCCCTGCCCGACACCGCGTAGAACATGGTGTAATACATGCCGCCGCCGGGTACGAGCGGAATGATCGAGCAGAGTATGAAGAGGGCCGCGGGACGCTTTAATAGGCCGGCAAGGGTTTCGGCGTAGAGGCCCACCGCTATGCTCGCGGCGAAATAGGAGAAGGCATCCGAATCGGATACGGCGCGCATGCCCATATAGGCTCCCCAGGCTAAGGCGCCGCCGAGCGCCGCAAAGGGAAGGTCGCGGAGCGGAGCCCTGAAGAGCAGGCCGAAGCCCATGGTTGCCAGGAGGGCCCAGAGTAGGGGTAGCGTGATCGCTAGCATAGCGTTACCCGACTCATAGCGCGCCTCCGGCTAAATCCCAAAGCTTGAGCATGACGCCCACGCCTATGGAAATGCCGGCCGCCGATATGAAGGCTTCGGCCCCTCTCGCCACGCCGGCCACGAGATCCCCCGCAATGGTATCGCGTATGGCGTTCACGATCATGACCCCGGGCACGAGGAGCATGATGGCGCCTATGATGACGGTATCAAGGTGCGAGGCTAGGCCTATGCTCAGCGCGGCCAGCGCGACGAGGGCGGCGAAAGAGCCTCCGGCTATATTGATAAAGAAACCGGATAGCCGCATTTGAGCGAACCAGCTGGTTATTCTGCCCATGAACAGGCCTATGAGCCCGGCCACGATGGCGTCGTTCCAGGAGCCTCCGAAGAGCAGGCAGAAAAAACCGGTTACTAGGCTGGCGCTTAGGGCGGGAATAGGCGCGGCGTAGGTGCCGAGCACGTCTATCTCGCAGAGACGCCTATCGGCCTCGTCCAGTCCTACGCTCCCCGCGACGGCGTCCCGCGCCAGGGCGTTAACGCGGGCAATCTTGTCCAGATTCATCTGCCGTTTGCGTATGCGCCGTATGAGGCTACGGTGGCGGCCATATTGATCCTCGCAGGATACCATGAGGCCGGTGGGGGTAGCGAAACTCTCTATGTTGAGCGCGCCGAGCGCGGAAGCCAGGGCTCCTATCACGTCTTCGGCGCGATAGGTTTCTCCCCCCGCCTCCAGCACTATGCGTCCCGCCTCGGCGGCAACGCGCAATACCGCGTCGGCGTCGCTTTCGGCTTCCTGCATTATAAGCCTATCCGCATGCCAAGGGTGATATGCAGGGTGCTGTGGTCAAAGAACGGGGCATCGCCGATCCATGCGTTGAACAGGGGGAGGAAATAGCGGAAGCCCAGCGCGAAGGTGAAACCCTCCTGCAGGAATACGTCCATGCGCAGGCCGAATGAGGGATAGAGCCAGCGCGCCTTGCCCCAGAAATAGGAGGAAACCTTAGCAAGGTTGGCTTTCAGCTCCTCAGCGTCCGCGGTCTGGGAGTCGCCGGGAAAGGACAGGCGTACGAGAAAGGCCAAGCCCGCCTGGGCCGCGCCTCCGAGGCGCTCGCTGAAACGGAATGACCGTACCATGGGCGCGTCGAGCATGAGACCGAGCATGAAGATATTGTTAAGGCCGTTTTGCTCGGATTCTGTGGGCAAGGCGCGATTTTCGCCGGCCGACCATTCGTAATTTGTCCAGAGCAGGTCTAGCGCGGGTACGAAGGCCCAGGGCGAATCGGGGCTGAGGCTGAGGTTGAAGGACGCGCCGAGCGTATTAACCACCGGCGTTGGCGCGCTAGGCGCCGTATCGTCGAGCCGCTCGATATTGATAATAGCAACGCCGAATTTACCCGTGACGGCATCGAAATCAAGGGCCCCCGCCGTCGCGGCGCAGAGGCAGGCTAGCGCCAATACGAGTTTCGTTTTCATCATATACTACTATAGCGCGGCGGCTTCGGCTTTCATAGGCCTAGCTCTGTGCAATCTACGAGCAGGAGCCCCGAGCGCCCCAATAGGGGGAAGAGCTCTTCTTCCCAGATAAAAGCGGCCAAGCCGTCGAACAAGCACGGATCCCTAAAGCGCATGCCTGGCCAGCCCAGCTCAACGCTTAAATTAAAAGCCCGCGGCTGCCCCGACGCGCCGCCCGCTGCCGGAAGGTAGGCGCCGCGTCCATCGGCGGCGGCGAGTATTGCACCGCCCGCGCTCAGGCGGGCCCATGCCTGCGTCGATTCGGCTAAAGAGCCCCTCGAGTAGCTTTGCGTCGAAGCGTCGGCCCTAGTCAGTTCTATGACGATATCGCCGGGAACCAGGTCGGCGAGCGTCCGCAGCTCTTTAGGAGCGGCCGATAGGGGCAGGGGCTGTAACGCCGCCTCGAAGGCCTGCTTGCCCATCGCTTGGGCCGTGCCCGCCCGCTCGTCGAAGCGGCCATACGCGCTCAGTACGCGTTCGCCCCGCTCTTCGCGGGTCTGGTAGAGCAGTTTCCCCTGCCCCAGCGGATAGATCGCGTATATATCGGCCCCGCCGATTTGCGCGTGCTGGAGGCTGCTGGCCTGCTCAGTGGCTTCTTCGGCGCTCTCTGAAGCCAGCTCGAGGAAGATGTGGCTTGTATCTGTCTTCGGCTCAGTCTCAAAATAGGGGTGACGATAGAGGAAGAGCCTGAGCGTAGCGCCGAAGGGCCAGAATTTGCCTACGCTGCGCGATAGGAAGAGCCCTGCGGGGCTGCCCAGGGCATCGATAAAGACGCGCGCCCCGCCAGCCTGGCCGGCAGCGCCGTTTTTCCCCTCCGGCTCGCTGCGAAGCGTAAGCGATTGTAGGCCAATGCGGTTTAGGGCGAGCACCAAGCGCCTGCCCTGAACGGCGATGGCGGCCAGAGCCTCCTGGGTGGCGTAAGGCCGGGGCTCCGGGCGGGGTTCGTTAAAATATTCCGCGCCTTGAACAGGGGCCAGCGTTCCGTCGCTAGCAAGGGCCAGCGCGAGGCGGCCGTTTTGCAGCGGCCAGCCTTGCCCCTCCGCGGCGGCAAGGGCAGCGGGCGGGTCGCCGGCCGGCCTTCCGCAAGAGCTAAAGGCTAAGCCGCAGAGCAGGGCGGAAACGAAGAGGGCGCTTAACGCGCCTATCCGCTTACAATAAGAACGGCGGGCGGCTTTATAAAGTAAAGTCGCCCGCCGGAAGGGTATCATCGCGGCGCGGCGCCTAGTAGGATCGGGCGAATATGGCCCGGTGCTTTGAAGGCGCGCCGCAAAGGCAGCAGCTGCCTTCGCAATCGGCCTGCCTGTCAAAGGGCAGATTGCGTATGGTTACCTTGAGATCAGCCTTGAGCTTGGCTTCGCAATCCCGGCCGCCGCACCAGAGCCCTTCCGCGAAGCCGCCCGTGGCCTCCGCGGTACCCTCGTGGCTTTCGCCGTCCGCCGCCGCGGCCTTGGCCTTCTTCTCCTTGCCGAAGAAGGCGAGGATCTCGGCCATGTCGGCCACGGGCTTGGTATTCGCGTCGCGGAAGGCGCGGGCGCGCTCGAGCAGGTTCGTCTGTATGGCGGCCAGCAGCTCGGCGGCCTTGGCGGGCACGTCCTCTGCCTTTACCACGAGCTTCTCGCCGCTGTCGCGGCGCACCATGACCACGTTGCCCGAGGCGGCGTCTTTGGGGCCGGCCTCTATACGCAGCGGCACGCCGCGCATCTCCCATTCGGCGAACTTCCAGCCGGGAGAAGTAGAATCATCGTCGTCGAAGGCGACGCGTCGCCCGTCAGCCTTAAGCGCATCGGCTACCCTCTTGGCGTAGGCGAGTACCTCGTCCTTATTTTCCGTCTTGAATATGGGTATGACCACGAGTTCATCCTGCGCCAGCATGGGAGGCACGACCAGGCCCTTGTCGTCGGAATGCGTCATGATGACCGCGCCTATGAGCCTGGTGGATACGCCCCAGCTGGTGGCCCACACATAGTCCAGGCTTCCTTCGCGGTTCTGGAACTGCACATCGAAGGCCTTGGCGAAATTCTGCCCGAGGAAGTGGCTGGTGCCCGCTTGGAGGGCCTTTTTGTCCTGCATCATGGCTTCGATGGAGTAGGTATCCACGGCGCCTGCGAATTTTTCCGCGTCGCTCTTCTTGCCCGCTATTACGGGCAGGCAGAGCACTTCCTCGGCGAAGCGGCGGTACACCTCAAGCATAAGCTCGGTTTCCTTGACCGCCTCGGCCTTGGTTTCATGGGCCGTATGGCCCTCCTGCCAGAGAAATTCCGTAGTGCGCAGGAAAAGCCTCGTGCGCTTCTCCCAGCGTATGACATTGGCCCACTGGTTATAGAGCAGGGGCAGGTCGCGCCATGACTGTATCCAGCCCTTGTAGGCGTTCCAGATTATGGTCTCGCTCGTGGGGCGCAGCACTAAAGGCTCATCCAGCTTCTCGCCGCCTGCGTGGGTAACCACCGCCAGCTCGGGGCTAAAGCCCTCTACATGCTCGGCCTCTTTTTTGAGGAAACTCTCGGGTATGAGCATAGGAAAATAACAATTCTGATGGCCGGTGGCCTTAAAGCGGCGATCCAGCTCGTCGCGCAGGCGCTCCCATATGGCGTAGCCCCGAGGCCGGATCACCATGCAGCCCTTTACCGGCGAATAGTCGGCGAGCTTTGCGTTAAGGACGATGTCGATATACCACTGCGAGTAATCGACGCTCCTGGCTGTGATCTTGTTTGCCATCGGGAACCTCTCTCTGTTCGATATATAAAGCCGCCGACCCCCGGGACGGATCGTCCAAAGGGTCGGCTCATGCTTGAGCGTCATGATAGTATAGGAAAGCGGCGGCTTTTTCAACGCCGCGCAAAAAAGCCCTAGGGCAGGCGGAAGGTCTCCACCATATAGCGTATGCCCTTGCTCGCGCCCTGTTTTTCGCTTCGCTCCACCAGTATGACCACGGTCTTGCCGTCCGGGGCTACCAGTATCTGCCTTATGGCGTAGGTGAGCACTCCCGTGCGCCGTATCTGGGGGTTGCCTATGCTCAAGGCGCTTTTTTTGCCTGCGGTATCTACGATGGAGAGCTCTATGCCGAAGGACGAAACAGGCGAGCCGTTTTTTTCCTCGGCCTTCTGGTTAAGGCGTATATCCCACTGTGCCTGGGTTTTAAAGTCCTTAAAGGATAGCGCGTCGCCAGTATCATCGCCATTTATGGAAAGGTAGATCAGCCTGCCCTGCTGTAAATGGTCTATCTTATATTTTGCGGCCGTGCCCAGGGTCGTGGACAGAAGTTTATAGAAAGCCCCTGAAGGGTCCCAGCCCGGCTCAAGGCTTACCGAATAAAGGCCTTTGTACACGCCGTCGCGCACGAAATCGTTTTTCTTCGTATCGACCACATAGATCTCCGCGTAGGGCTTGCCCGCGGATATATCGAGCCCGTAGAAGCCGAACATGAAATGGCCGGAATCCGGGGAGAAGCCCAGGTTTACCAGCGTAGCCACATCGCCGGCAAAAACGGCCGCCGCGAGGCCTAGGATGATCGATACCAGTATAAGCATTCTTTTCATTGTACGCTCCCGGGGGATACGAAGCTCCGTATCCTCTTTTGAGTATCGGAATCCAGCTAGCGCCCTTGAGAGAAAAGCTTCTTGGTAGTAGGGTAGAGCGATGACGACAAGCTATAGGGAGCGCGCGCTCAAAGCCATGTTTTTCATCGCATTGCTCACGCTAGCCATCGGGCAGTTCTATCTGATGTCCAAAGCTAGCTTTAGCGCGGATACTCTTGCCAAGGCCGGCGCCTTATTTCAGGATTCCTGGGCTTTATATGCTCAGCTGCTTTTTATAGTTTTTTGCGTGCTGTACGCCCTGGTCATGCTTGGCATCATTGCGTTTAGGGCAGCCCGTTCAGCGTCGCTGGAAATATTCTTCTTTTCTCTCTGGTGCCTGGCCATCTGTTTTGAGCTGGCCAGGGCTATGTCACTATGGATGGCGCTAAGCGGCGCTGGATTGAGCGCTGTAAGCATCGTGGAGCGATTTGCCATCTTTGGCCGCTATCTTTCATTTATCGCGCTGTTCATGGGCAGTATGTTTCCAGCGGGCTTGAAACCAGAACGCTCCGGCGTGATACTGTCCGCAGCTCTTATAGCCGCTCTATTTTTTACCTCGATACACCCGATAAACCAGGGCACGAACAACTCGCTGTTGGTGGTGGAGCTCGGCTATTCCCGTTTGCTGCGCTTATTGGAAATCGGGCTGGCTCTGCTTACCCTCGCCAATTATGGCATAGCCTGGAAGGAAAACCGGGATAAGGCCTTCCTGCGAGCCGCAGGGGGAGCCGCGCTGTGCATAGCCGGTATCTGGCTGGGCAGATCCTCCCTCTCAATCATAATAAGCGCCGTCGCCATAGCCGGGCTCTGCGTCGGAAGCTGGCTCTATCTTAAGAGCATGTATTCCTATTACCTCTGGCGTTGAACTAAGGATGCATTCAGAGCAGGGTAATCATGGCAACGATTCCGGTAGCCAACGGTAAGAGGATATTATCCATATCCTTGGTGGGTGCGGCCTCTACCACGGAGGCGGTGAAGGCTATAATTAGCGAAGCCCCGAATTTGTTTGAAACCGCATAGGCTGAGGACAGCACCGCGATAAAGCAGGTAATGCTGCCCTCAAGGCTCTTGCCGCCGGTAAAGGGCAGGCGTATGGTGCCGAAGGTTCTGCCTACCAGGCTGGAGAGGCCGTCGCCAAAGGCAAGGGCGTAGATAGCTATAGCGGCTACGGGTTGCGGATAGAGGGCCAACGACATGAGAGCGCCAAGGCCTAGGGTAACGGGCCCCATAACGAACTTGCCCATGTCCCGCTTGCGGGCTGCCATGGCGGTAATCTTGCTGAGAACGGCTACTTCGTAACCGTTTACGCGCAGAAGTTCGGCATAGGAATACACGAGTATGCCAGAACTGAGCAGGGCAACCGTAAAACCAAAATTGAACGCGGCTAGGGTCGGCGTAAGGCCTATGAGAAGATGAATGCTTTTTCTAATGAGTTCTGTACGTATTTCGCGCGCCCAGGGAGGGGCCCGCGTATTTCCCATCAAAGCGCCAAGTAACTCTTCCAATTGCTCCACCTCATAATGTTTTTTATTATGCAATAATCGATCCAACTATTATTAAAATTAACATATAAATATAAATACTATTATCGTATAAACTTAGGTCAATAACAAGGGCAAAAATAGTAAAACATTATTTACTTCGATATGATTTAGTATACAGGGCTTATGCTCTCGATACCCTAAGTGCCGTTGACAACACCTAAGCGTCTGCGCTAAATTGAGTGCCTGCGGCGCCGTAACGCCTTTGTTTTAGAGCATTGTATGGGCGATTAACTCAGCGGGAGAGTGCTACCTTCACACGGTAGAAGTCACTGGTGCGCGTTTGTACGATTTTGGTTCTAAGGTACAAACGCGATGCCAAACGCTGATTTTTGATAGAGCATTGTATGGGCGATTAACTCAGCGGGAGAGTGCTACCTTCACACGGTAGAAGTCACTGGTTCAATCCCAGTATCGCCCATACAATGCTTTTTTTGTTAGGCACGTTTGGCGACAATCCCAGTATCGCCCATACAATGCTTTTTTTTGTTAGGCACGTTTGGCGACAATCCCAGTATCGCCCATACAATGCTTTTACTTGTTAAGCGCGTTTAGCGACAATCCCAGTAAGTACTATTTCCTCGGGTAGCTCATGTCTATGGGCAATTGCCTATAGGTGGCTATGTCTATGCCGCGTAATGGATGCAGCACGAAATCCAGGTTCAAGAAGCCCAGATTCTTGCTTTCGGAACGGAGCATAGAAAATTGATCCCGTGAGAGCGAATCGTAGAGCCGGGCGGACTCGGTAAAGGCTACCATAGCGCCGGCGCGGCGGCTGGCGTCGCCCATGCGGTCAGCTACGCGATAGAGGCTTACGCCGAGGTTGTTCTGAGCCATGGCCAGGAGCTCGACTATTTCTTCATGCGAGGGGCGATACTGCGGCTCGATGAGGGTAATGGTGCTTAGCTCGAACTGCAGGCGTTCTACCAGCATGCTGAAATAGCCCTGGGCGGCAAAGAAGTCGCCCCGCTCGAAGAGGGCGTTAGCGCTTGCCCAAAGCAGGTACGGAGAAGGCTCCCTGTCTAGGCTTGCCCGGTGAAAGTAGCCCAATGCCCGTTCAGGATTGGGATTTTGGCCGTAATACTGCATATAGCCGCTGCGATAGTCGGTGTCAGGCGTCACGTAGCCGTCATATTCGGCCTTCGCATAGAGGGCTTCCGCGCTCTGGAAGTCGCGTCGGCCCAGGAAATGCAGGTCTCCCATGAGAGAATATGCCTTGCCGAATGATGCTTCACGCCTGAGTATACGCTCGGTAACGGCGCGCTCGTAACGGGCTATGGCCTCTGCCAGTACTTCCTCGGCCGATAGGTTCTCCGCGGAGGAGATGCGGACTTCGCCAAGCCTGATAAGCGAGCCCAGATAGGTCCGTATTCTCCGCTGAGAGAGCGGGCCGTGCCTATCGGCTTCGCCGAAGAAGCGGGCTGACAGTTCCAGAGCCTTGCGTTCTTCAGCGGGGAAGCCGGTCCTGCGGTTGAGCCTGGCTAGAGCGGCATAGCTTTCCGGATAGCGGCCGTCACGGTCTACCGCCGCCAGGAGCAGGCGGTTGACGTAGTCCAGGCGGTCTTTATCCATAAGGTACTGAGCCGTCTCTGCAAGGGTGGCCGCCGAGAACTGACTGCGCTTGTTTTCATCGAAATATTTTGCTAAGGCTTCTACCTCGCCGGCTTTGTCAGCGGCGCCTGCGCGTTCCACGCGCATGAAGTAGACGAGCATGCGCTCAAGGTAGCCGTCGCTGCGGCCGTGTTTTTCCATGATAATGGCGAGGCGGCGCCGGGCGTTTTCGTAGAGGCTCTGTATGAGCGCCGTATCGGGCCCTTCATAACGCTGTTCCTCAAAGTCGGCCCAGGCCATAAAGTTATCCGCAGAGAGCAGGAGAGCTTCTTTGTTGAAGTAGTCGCGCTGGAGCACAAAACGCTGGAGCACGGATTCAGCTTTCTCGAAGGCCTGCAGTTCGACGGATTCCATGGCCGCGTACTCCAGAGCCGCCGCGGTGTCGCGCGGCCAGCGCTGAAGCAGGCGCTCATACATGGCCTCTGCCCGCGTATATTGGCCGGCCTCCGCATAGGCCTGCGCATAACGGTAATGCCAGCGCTTCATGGTCCAGAGCAGGTCGGCGCGGTCAAAAAGGGTTTCAGATTCGCGATACAGCTGTTGGTTTATCTGGCGGCGCCCCTCGGCGTAGAGCGAATCGGCCTTAAGCGGCCGGTAGGCGAAATTGTAGCCAAGAAAGAAGAGGGCTCCCGCCGCGGCGGCGGCGAGGACTATGGCCTGGAGCATGGGCAGTATAGAGTGTTTGAAGGCGTAGGCAAGGCTGCCTTTTTCTGCCTCAAAGGCGGCTCCGGTGCGTTTCTCGAAGCCCGCCGGTATCTCAATATAGCGTTTGAGCACCTTGCCCGCGAGCTTGGCCGCATCTTTCGCGTTGCCCCTTCCTACAAGGAGCCAGATGAGCGCGGCTTGCTGTTCGTCGCTGCCCTTGGCATTGGCTATAATGTCTTCGATAGCCAGGCGCAGGTTGAGCGGGTAGGAAAGCAGGCTGTCCTGCAGCGCGTCCACCTGGGCATCATTGAGGTCTATGGGTTTGGCCTCGGGCTGCTTAGGCGCTCCTGAGCCGAAGGCGGCTTCCATGGAGGCTATAGCCGCGGGCGAGGGTTTCTTTTCGGCTTTCTTAGGCGGAGCATCCCCCATCTCAAAGCCGGGTATGGAGAAGTCCGCGCCCCAGCCGCCGTCTAGAGAGAAATTATCGCTGGAGGGCAGGCCTCCGTCGAGCGCGGCTAACTGGCTGTCTATATCGTCCTTTGGCGGCGCGAAATCGTTTTCTCCAAGCTCGGGAAGGGCGGCGGCGCTGAAATCCATGGCCTCGTCCGCGCCGAGCTTGAACTGGTCAAAGGAATCGCCTTCCAGCGATTCGGATCCCAGGCTGAATTCCTCGGCAGAGAACGCGTCGTCCTTCGCTTCCGGCGGACGATCTGCGGGAAGGTCCATATCGGCGTCAAGTTCAGGCGGCTCTCCGCCAGGTTCAGGCATGCTGAAGTCCGGCATCGCAAACTCATCGCTCTCTTCAATGGCGCCCGGAGGCGCGTCCATGCCGCCGTCGGGAGCGGCCGCAGCCTCGTCGGAGAAATCAGGCATGCTAAAATCGCCCAGCTCGGAGAGCCCTTCAGCCGGCTCGTCTATTGGGGCTTCGGCGTCCGCTTCGAAGCCTTCGTCGGCCGAGCTTGCGAAGGCTTCCTCGGCGGGCTCTTCGCCCAGCTCATCGCCCAGGCCGGAAAGCAGGGCGTCGGGTACCCCGAATTGATCGTCAGCGGCGCCGAAGCCCCCGCCCGCTTCATAACCGGACGATGCAAAATCCGCGTCGTCGAAGCCTGACAGCGCCTCCTCGTCCCTCGTCGGCGCGTCGGGGATGGTTTCCAGGGGTATATCTTCGAGAAAGGCAGAAAAATCCGGCTCATCGCCGCTAGCCGTATCAAGGCCGAGATCCGGCGGCGGCGCTTCGTCCTCGGCGGAAGGCCCGAGCAGCGAGGCAAGGTCGTCCGACATGACCTGGGGAGGAGGCGGGACGTCCTCAAGCTGCTCGCCCCAGCGCGCCAGGGTCTCCTGCTCGCGGCCGAGTTCGAATAGCGAGGATTTAAACTGTTCTATATCCTTAAGTGTGGGCATCCTGTCTCTCTTCGTATATTAACGGCGAAAAATGCCGATTGTATAGGGGAATGCGCAGAAGGGCATCGTTTTAAGTAATTATGGCGCCGCGCCGATACTATTTGAGGAGACCCAATGAAAAGTCGCCTATACCTAGCGCTAGCGGCCCTGCTCTGTTTCTCTATAGCCGCGCATGCCCTCGACCAGTCCTCGCTGAGCCTGCACCTGCACCTGACGGGTCTGCGGGAAGCGACGGCTCCGCATATCGTGGACGATTTCCTGGTGCTCAGCGCCACCGGCCCCTATCGTTACGTGGGGGCGGCCTTTTCCCATGAAGACTGGCGCACGATATATTCTTTTGAACGCAACCGTTATGGCGTGTTCGTGCTGGCCGTGCCCGTGCCCTATGGGGAGGCGCGCGCCATAAGTTACCGCCTGGTGCTCGACGGAGCGTGGGCGGCCGATCCTGCCAATCCCCTGCGCGCCCGCGACGAGAGAACCGGAGCGGCCCTGTCCATAGCCGAACTGCCTCTGCGCTCGCGCCTCGCGCTGGGCGCCTGGGATCCCGCCTCCAAGGGCATGGCCACCTTCGTCTTTCTGGGAGAGAGCGGCCAGCGCGTGAGCGTGGCGGGCAGCTTCAATTCCTGGGATCCCTTTATTCATGAAATGCAGGAAAGCGCTCCCGGCCGCTACGAACTGAACCTGCCGTTGCCTCCCGGCGCGTATTACTATGTGTTCGTGTATAAAGGCGAGCGCCTGGCGGACCCGCTTAATCGCAGGCTTATGTACGGTTCCGACGGCAGGCCGGTATCCGAGCTGCTCATAGCCAGGAACTGATACGCGCGGCCAGAGCGGCCGCAGCCCCTGCCCTGTTATCCTTGCTAAGCTCGAAGAGATAGCTGCCCCGCCAGCGCTCGGCTAAAAGCGGAGCAAGATCGGGGCGCAGGGCCACGATGACCGCCTTATTCGCTCGGCCGCCGCCATCGCCGGGACCGTGGGTTGCCGCCGGCCGCGCTCCGAAAAGCTCGTCGAGGCGCTGCAGCGTCCTTACGTAGCCCTGCCCGTACGAAAGCTCCAGTGGCCCCAGTTCGTCCACGATGGCGAGCCGCGCCGACGGGTCCTCAATCGCCCGCAGGCAGGCTTCATCGGCGCAAGCCAGGGCCTCCCGGCTAAATTCCCATTTACCGTACCGTACGAGTTTCTCGTCGCGGAGGTCTATGCGCGCTTGCCCCGTCATGCCCGTATAGCCGGGCAATTCCCGCGCCAGAGCTTTTGCCTCCGAATGCCCCGCAGCATCGTGCCCGGCGCGGGCAAGGTCCAGCCAGCACACCGCGCTCTTGCGGCCTTCGGTATAGAGGCCGGGGCATACGACGCCGCGGGCTTTATGCCCAAGGATAGCGGCAAGCTCGACAAGCACGCTGCTTTTTCCCAAGCCCCTATCGCCTGAGAATAGGATTATGCCCATGGCTCTGCCTTCCTAGCGGTCCGGAGGAGCGAAGGAAGTCTCCACCCTGGCTATGGGCACGCCGGTTTTATCGGCGAAGGCCTTCGCCAAGCCCTGCAGCGCGGAGGCCGCCTTGGCGCGCAGCTCAGGGTCGTCCAGCATGGCGCTCGCGGCCTCGACGAAGCGCGCGCTTAGCGCCCGCTTGGCGCTGTCTATGAGGGTAGCCTCGTTCAGGAAGAGGGAGCGGTTCGCGGCGCGCGCCTGTATGGTGTCGCTGCGCAGCGCGGGCGTAAGGAAGGACAGGGGCGGCAGGGCCAGTATAAGCCGGCCGCCCGAGGCCGGTTCGTAGCGCAGCGACCAGAGTTCAGTACGGCTTAAGTCCACAACGAAGTACAGGTCTGCCCAGGCGGATAGCTCTATGACGGCATCGGATCGTATATCCAGAAAACGGCCTACCGCCCCGTCGCCGAAGAGCCTGCCCGCCACTACGTCGCGCAGGTACAGTTCGTGTTTGGCCTCGACCAGCACGAGATAGCCGGCTTCGGCAATGCCGCTCAAATACGAGCTGAAGGAGCGCTCCACCTCAGCCCTGTCGGGGCGCCCGAAGATGCCCCTGCCCAAGAGCCCCGTGCCGAGCAGTATGCCCAGGACGAGTATGAGGGCGGCGGCCCCTGCTCCCAGCCACAGGGCGGTCCTGGGGCTTAGCCCTTTTTTTTTGTCTGTAGGCACCATCAGCCTCCTTTGCTCGGCCCCCGCGCTGCTTATGGCCGTATCAGGGTAAAGCGCGGGCGCGCCGCGCCGCCCGACAGTTCGTACATCTTAACGTCAATGGCGCCCATGCCTAGCGGCGGCGCTTCAAGGACGGCGAAACTCGGACCATACGACCCGCGTGGCCTTGAGAGGCTGCCGGGGTTGAGCAAGAGCACGCCTTGCATCAGCTCCCAGAAGGGCAGATGGGTGTGGCCGAAGAGGAAGGCGGAGGCATCCTCGCGCTTGGCCGCCGCCAGGAGGGGCCGGTAGGAGTCGCCGCCCAGGTAATGGTGGCCATGGGCGGCCAGTATCTTGCGGTCGTAGGCCCAGAGAGAGAGAAAGGAGGGCAGCCCCGAGTCCCGGTCCATGTTGCCCTCGACCGAGCGGCAGGGCGGCATGGGCGAGCCGTAGCGGGCCGCCGCATCAAGGTCCTCCGCGCCGTCGCCCAAGTGCACGAGGAGCTGTACCGAGCGGCCGAGCTTGCCGAGCACCGCTACGAGCCCCCGGGGGTCGCCGTGCGTGTCGGATACCACCAGTATCCTCATGCCCCATCGCCCCCGCGCATAAGGTCGTTATTAGCCAGGAGTCGGCTGGCCATGATGTTCACGAGCCTGCGCGAAGCCTCCGGATCCTGGGATAGTATGCGCTCGAACATGGCAGCGGGCAAGACGAAGACGGTCGCTTCCGCTTCGGCCAAAGCCCAGGCGGAGCGGCTCTCCTTGAGTATGCTGGCCATCTCGCCGAAGAACTCGCCTTCGCCTACGCGCGATACCGGCGTTGCGCCGCTTGCCGGATCGTCCAGGTAAATAGCCACGCTGCCCTTATACAGGTAATAGGCCTCGTCGCCCTTTTGGCCCTTGCAAAAGATGGCTTGGCCTGAGCGGTAGTCCTTGGCGTAGCGCCTAAAGAGCCGCTGGGGCTTGGCAAACAGCCCGCGTTCCAAGGCGTTGGGCGTTTTTTCCGCCGTGTCCAGGCGATGAAAACGAGCGAACAGGAGGGAATCGTAATATTCCAGCGTGTAACAGAGCTCGGCAAAGAAAAAATAGAACCAGAAAAACGAGTATACCTTGATGAGGCCCGCGATCAGGTTGCCTAAGATGCCATAGAGGAGGCCATAGCGTTCAGTGTCGATAAAGATACCGACGAAGGCGCTTATGCCTAGGTAGAGCGCTATGCAGAGCAGCGACGATACGAGGGCGTGGCGCTTGGCGGGGCGCTTAGGCGGCACGTTCAAGTAGGTGCCGTATACGAAGAGCCAGAGCACTATGGCCGGCAGCATAAACAGGCCCGCGGATACAAGCCAGCCGAAGACGGCCTTCATGGGCGCCCAGGCTATGCCCGCCTGCGCGGCGCGGAGCGCCTGCCCCACGGCCAGCAGGCTTATCGCGGCCAGCAGCATTATGAGCTCGAGGATGAAGGTAAGCGCGTTTTCCCGCACGGGATTGATGGACGCGCTGCCTGAGTACACTACGCGTATGCCCCGTTGTATGGATACGATGAAGAGCCGCGCCGCCCATATCAGGTTGATAAGGCCGAAGGCGCCGGCGAAGCCCGCTATGGGCCGGCTTAAGAGCGGCGCCAGCGCTTGGCGGCCGCCGAAGGCGTCCAGGTAGGGACCCAGCAGCCGCAGTATGCCGTCCGCGTCGAGTGCGAACGCTCCGGCCGCCAGGGACGCCAGGTACAGAATGACGAGCAGGGCGGGCAGGGCCGAGAGGAGGAAGGCGTAGGCGCCGGCAGCCGCGTGGTTGGCCATCTCGTGACGGGCAAACTGCTCAAGGCAGAAGAGCGCCCGTTGTACGGTCGACTTAAAGACGCGGGCGAGTGGCCGGCTCATTCCTATTCGTCGCGCAGCAGCTGGGCCAGTATAGAAGGCTCAAGCCTAAAGGGGCTGCCCCTGCCTTGCAGAAAGCGGTGCTCCTTAAGGAGGTGTATGGAAAGGTCGCTATATATGAGCACCAGCGCGCCGTCCTGCTCCTGCACGCGTATGGAATTCTTGTGGTACAGCCCGTCGTTCCAGGGGCAGGGCAGCATGCCGCGCGCGTCGCCCGTGCTTACCACCCAGCGCTTGCCCACGCTTATGGGCTCGCCCAAGCCCTTCTGCCCCTCGTCGCGCAGCAGTTCGAGCCTGGCGGCGGCCTCATCGGGATCGACTCCCAGGCGGCGCAGTTCCTCGATATCGGCCTCGACTATGTCGGCCAGGCCGCGGGTATCCGTGCCCAGGAAGCCCTGAGCCGTTATGTGGCCCGGCCTCATGCGCTCAAGCGCGTTCTTCTCGGCTTCGGTATTCTTCATGGCTTTTCCCCCCGCCTTAGGCGAACTTATCGAAGTAAATATCCCGCTCGGCTACGCCGTTCTTGGTCATGACGTTTATGCAGGCGTTGATCATGCCCGGGCTGCCGCAGAGGTAACCCTCTAGGCCCTTATCCTTGCCTATCTTTTCCTTTATATACTTATCAAGCACGTCGGTTATGAGGCCGGTATCCCCCTGCCAGGCCTCGTCGGCCTTAGGCTCTGAAAGGGCCGCCACGAAGTGGAAACGCGGCCAGTCCTTCTCCAGTTGCCGTAATTCATCCAGGTAGAACATGTCGCGGGTGGTACGGGCGCCGAAGAAATACCAGATTTCCTTATCGGGGAAGCTGTTGTTCTCCTTCATCTCGTAGAACATGGACTTGAAGGGGGCCATGCCCGAGCCGCCGGCCACGCAGAGCATCGCCGCGGGCGTATCGTGCACCTGGAAGTCGCCGAAGGGGCCAACCAGCTCCACTTTTTGTCCCACTTTAAGATACTTATGCACCCAGGTGGTTGCTATGCCGCCAGGCACCAGGCGCACGAGCAGCTCTACGTGCCCGTCGTCCCGCGGGCGCGAAGACATGGAATAGGCGCGCTGCACGCTCTCCTTAATCTCGCCGTAGGGCGGCACCACGATCTGTATGTACTGGCCGGCTACGAACTCGATAGCCTTGGGCTCGTCGAGCTTA
Organism: Spirochaetaceae bacterium UBA5200; assembly: GCA_002412825.1. Classification (GTDB taxonomy): domain Bacteria; phylum Spirochaetota; class Spirochaetia; order Treponematales; family UBA12059; genus UBA5200. The sequence continues at coordinate 7,254 of DHVU01000016.1, read as the reverse complement.
AAGAGCACTTCCTTTATGTCGTAGGTAAGCTCGCGTATGGATTCAACGGTGGAGGAAAATTTCTTGACGCTGAAGAGCTCTTCGGGCAGCTCTATGTCTATGTTTTTCTTCAGCTTGATCTGGCAGGACAGGCGCACGTTCTGGCTGACTTCTTCGGGGTTCAAGTAGGGCATTTCCGTGGGCAGGTGGGGGCCTACGTCGGACAGCACGCGCACCTTGCAGGCGCCGCAGGAGCCGCGGCCGCCGCAGGCAGAGGGCACGAAGAGGCCTTCCGCGGCTAGGGTGCCTAAGAGAGGCGAGCCGCCGCGCACCGTATAGCTGCGCTTGCCGCCGTTGATGTCTATAGTAACCTCGCCGTAATCGTTGACCACGCGGTCTATAAGGGCAATGACGAGGGCGAGGAAGGCCGACAGGCCGGCGGCCACCAGGGGCCCGACTATGATGGGACTCAAGGCTCGCCTCCTACTGTACGGCTATCATGCCGGAAAAGCCGATGAAAGCCATGGCCATGAAGCCTATGGTTATGATGGTAATGCCGGGGCCCTTGAGGCCGGCGGGCACGGGGCTCTTCTCGGTGCGCTCGCGTATGGCGGCCAGGAGTAGTATGGCCAGCCACCAGCCTAAGCCTGAGCCCGCGCCGAAGCTTACCGACTGCAAAAAGCCGTAGTTGCGTATCTGCATGAAGAGTATGGCGCCCAGTATGGCGCAGTTCACCGTTATGAGGGGCAGGAATATGCCCAGGCTCAGGTAGAGCGCGGGACTGGCGCGGTCTATCACCATTTCCAGTATCTGGACCACCGCGGCTATCACGATGATGAACACGATGAAGGACAGGTACTCCAGCTGCAGCGGCACGAGCAGGTACTTGAGCACCAGCCAGCTTACCGCGGTCGTAATGGTCAGGACAAAGGTGACGGCCATGCCCAAGCCGAAGGAGCTCTTCCAATCCTTGGATATGGATATGAAGGAGCACATGCCTAAGAAATTGGTGAGCAATATGTTGCTCGTTACTATGGACGCGAAGAACAGGGTGATAGGGTTGATAAGCGGTATCATGGGCGTCCTCCTTAAGCCTTGGCCGGCTGGGCGGCCGATGGTGCTGCGGGCTTGGCCTGGCCCTTGGCCTGCATGTTCTTGGCCCACCACATGACCAGAGCCACCAGGAAGAAGGCGCTGGGCGCCATGATCATGATGGTCCAGGGCACGAAGCCCTCGGGCATAACCCGGAGGCCGAAGAGCGTGCCGAAGCCCAAAAGCTCGCGCACGAAGGCTATGGCCATGAGCACCGCCATGTAGCCGAAGCCGCTCGTTAGGCCATCCCAGAACGACAGCAGAGGAGGATTGGCCGGCGCGAAGGCTTCCGCCCGCCCCATGATTATGCAGTTGGTAATGATAAGGCCTACGTAGGGCCCCAGCTGCTTGGACACGTCGGGCAGGTAGGCGCGCAAGAGTATGTCTATGATGATGACGTAAAAGGATATGACGAGCACCTGCACTATCATGCGCACCTTGCGGGGTATGAGCTCCTTCATGGCAGAGAGGGTCATGCTCGAGAAGGCCGTGGTAAGGGCCACGCCTATGGTCATGATGGCGGTGTTACGAAGATTGTTGGTAACCGCTAAGGTGGAGCATATACCCAGGATTTGTATGAAAATGGGGTTGTTCGTCCACAGATTGTCTTTGAGTATGGCCATGGTCTTGGATTGGCTCATTGTGCTCCTCCGGCTACGGCGCGCACGCGCTTTAGCGCCTCATTCACGATTACTTCAAAGGAGCTGCTGGTACGCGATGCGCCCGTTACGCCGTCTACGAGGCTGTTATCGCTGTCGCGGTCGCCTGTGCCCTTGGATTCTGCGCCTACGGCTATGCGTATACCGTCCGCGGCCGCCTCGCCGCGGAACTGGTTAAGGAACCACGCTTCTTCTATGCGGCCGCCAAGCCCGGGCGTCTCGTTCTGGGCCACGAGCTGCACGCCGCGTATGCGCCCGGCCGCAGGGTCCGCCGCCAGCACTATGGTAATGGCGCCCCAGAGTCCGGCTCCCGTCTGCTCCACGGCTATGTAGTCTTGGCCTTCAAGCGTGGCCCGGTAGGCGCGCGGGTTCGTCCCCTCAATGGCCGTTACCGAAGCGGCGTAGAGGCGTTGCGCCTCGGCCTTGTCCGCGTAGGGTATGCCCAGCGCGTCCAGCACGGCCGCCTGCGCCGTATAGGCCTTGTTGGCCTCAACAAGCGGCTTAGTGCCCTCGTTGGCAAGGGCAAGCAGGGTAACGAAAACGGCGGACACCACGAAGGTGAAGAGCACCACGTAGGGTATGGAATCTCTCTTCATTTGGACGCCTCCTTGCCGTTGCCCGCGCTTGACGCCGCGGCGGGGCGGGCCGCCAGCTGTTTGCGCTTGGCCGCGTCCGTTACGATCTTATCGAAGAGGCTCGCGAAGGTATTGCCTATGAGCAGGGCGAAGCTCGTGCCCTCGGGAAAGAGGCTGAAGGTACGTATGATGACGATGACCCCGCCTATGAGGAGGCCGTAGGCCCACTGCGCGCCTTTTTTCTTGGGGCCGGATACCGGGTCCGTGCTCATGAACACCGCCACGAAGAGGAAGCTGCCCGCGAGCAGGGCCTCAAGGGGCAGCGCCTTCTGGACGCCCGCCAGGAGCAGGCCGCCGGCCATGATAAGGCCGCCGAGCAGGGTGGATAATATGAGCCGCCACTGCGCGGTCTTGGTGGCTATCAGGTAGATGGCCGCTAAGGCTATGAGAACGATGCTCGCCTCGCCTATGGACCCGGAGCGGAAGCCTAAGAGCAGGTTAATGATGTTTACACCCTTGCCCGCGCCCAGCTGGGCCAGCGGGGTAACGGCGCTGAGCGCATCCGGTCGGCCGAAGAGGCTACCCGCGGCCGCGCCGAAACTGCCCGATTCGTAGAACGAGCCGCCAAGCACGCCGGCGAAGGATATGTACACGAAGAGGCGGCCGGCTATGGCGGGGTTGAATACGTTGCGGCCAAAGCCGCCATACACTTCCTTGGCCATGAACACGGCGAATATGATGCCCACGGCCACTATCCAGAGCGGCACGGCCGGAGGCATGGACAGCGCGAAGAGGCTGGCCGTTACGAATACGGCCTCGCTTACCTTACCGCCCTTCTTTTTCTCGAACAGGTACTCGGTAAGGAAACCCGCGCCTAAGCTAACTGCCAGGACGGCAAGTACGCGGGGGCCGTACTGGTACACCGAGAACGCCGCTATGGGCGCAAGGGCATACAGCACTTTCCGCATCATTGGTTGTTTTTGGAACACGAAACGCTCCTTGCGGGGGATTTCTTTGTAATGCATTCGGCAGGGGCCCGACCCCTCCAAGTATATAGAATTGTCAGAATATGGCAAGCGGCATCGGCTCCCGGCACGCTAGGTGGCCAGGCGCTTTTCTCCGCTTAAGGCGCGCTTCTCGCTTAAGTCCTGGCTGGCTTCCAGGGTGCCCAAATAGCGGCCGTCCGGGGCGCGCAAGGCGAAGTACTCGATGGATATGAAGCGGCCGCCCATGTTTATCCAAAAAGACTCCTTATCCTTGGCGCCCGACTTGAAGGCTTCCAGTATGGCCAGCACCCGGCCCACGCTGGCGCCAGGATGGCAATTATGCACGTCGCGGCCTATGATGGCCGGGCTGCGCGGGAATATGCGGTGGGGCGAGTCGGAGAACCAGCGCACGCGGTCCTCGGCGTCCACGTAGGTCATGTCCACCGGCAGGGCGGCGAACAGGGCTCCCAGCACTTCGGGCGGCAGGGCGCCGGTGCGGCCTATGAAACCGCCGATCGACGGCGGCGTTTCCGCCGCGCCAAGCATAGCGCCGCCCAGCGCGTCTGAGCCGGGCACGGCCGCCGGGCAGAAGCGCGCCGCGCCCTGAGCGTCCATGAAGGCCCAGCCGTAGTCGCGGCCCTGGGCAAGCAGGGCGCCGGAGTCCGCCTCGTCCATGAGGCGGGCCATGACGGGAAAGAGCGCGCATTCCTCGCGCGTGATATTGGCGTTCAAGTCAAAGTACAGCCTGCCCGCGATGGCGTTAAAGGCGGCGAGCTCAGGATCCGGCTTCGGCATGGCGCGGGCGGCGGCTAGCCAGGAAGCCAGCTCCTTAAGCCCGCGGCGCGCGTCGTCCTGTATATCCCACATGAGCCGCACGCAGCGATACTCCGGATAGCGCGCCTCGAACCAGGGAAAGAGCAGGTTTTCCTTTTTGCGATAGTGTATCTCCACCGCGCCGAGCTCGGCGAGCCAGGCCTCCAGCGCGTCGAGGGCCGACGCGGCGGCGGCTCCGGCTACCCCTGCCGCCTTGCCGTTGAGCGCCTGTATCAGGGGTTTTCCGCGGGCGAGCAGCGCCGAAAGCCCGGCGTTCTCCGCGGCCAGGGAGTCCAGGAAGGCGTTGCCGCCGCTTAAAGCGTATCGGCGGCGCGACAGCGAGGGGTAGATGAGGTTGATGAGCTTGGACACGGCTGGCTTGAGGCTATCGAAGCCCTCGTCGCGCGCGACGGCCGCGTCCACGGCCTCCACCAGGTCTTCCGGGCGGGCGTCGTCGATATAAAGGCGGTAGCGTTCCAGGCTGTCCTTGGATGAGCCGCCGGCCAGCAGGGCGGACAGGAGCCCGTTAAAGGCGGCCGCCCTGGCGGCGGCGTCGTTAAGCGCTTCTGCCATGGCCTTAGGCCTTGGGCCGCTTGGTAAAGCCCATGATGAGCCCAAGGGCCACCGACCAGAGGGCTGCCAGCCCTATCTGGTAGTCCGAAGGCAGCATGAAGGTGAGCGTATGGGCGGGCAGCCAGAACCAGAGCAGGGTCCAGAAGCTACGGTTTATGCCCGTATAGCCGCGCGCGCCGGTTATGAGGTTGTCCGTGCTGCGGTGCAGGAACATGAGGAGGGGGCCGAACTGCGCGTTCATGAGGGCCGACAAACAGAAAGCGCGCAGCGCTTGGCTCTCCCATGCGAGGGCGGGCAAAAGGCCCTTATCGACGAGCGCGTGGAGGAAGCCCTCGAAGCCCTTAAAGGCGTACTTGACCAGTATGCCTAAAAAGCCCCACACCACCGCCTTGACGAGCCATTCGACGACGTTTTTGGAAGGTTTTCGCTTGGACGCAAGCACGCCCAGGAGCTCACCCAAGCTTCCTAGGATAAAAAATTGCGCGAACGCGGAAACAAGCATATTGTCCCGTACCCAATCGCTATACCAGGCCATAGTCGGCTCCTTGCGGCGCTAGATTTATGCTTCTAGTATAGCCGCTCATCCCCGCCTGTGCTATACTAAAATCGTATGTTGAAACGACGTTTTTATAGATGAAATGATGGTAGGCTCGTGCCCGCCGCTATAGAATACGATGATAACGACGAGGAGGCGCCCGTGCCCATAGCCGACGCAGTACGAGCCAATCTAGAGCATAGTTCCTGGATACGCAGGATGTTCGAAGAGGGCCGCAAGCTCAAGGCCGAGTTCGGCGAGGCCCAGGTGTTCGACTTCTCCTTAGGCAACCCCGACCTAGAGCCCCCGCCCGAGTTCGTGGCCGCCCTCAAGGCCGCCGCCCTCTCCGACGAGGCGGGCACCCACTCCTACATGCCCAACCAGGGCTACCCCTTCGCGCGCGCCGCCATGGCCCAGAAAATCAGCGAAGAGCACGCTCTTACGCTCAGCCAGGACGACGTGGTCCTTACCGTAGGAGCGGCGGGCGCCCTCAACGTCATACTCAAAACCATACTGAACCCCGGCGACGAAATCATCGTCATTAAGCCCTATTTTGCCGAGTATTCCTTCTATATAAACAATCACGGCGGCGTCATGAAGGCCGTACCCGCCGCGCCTGACTTTTCCCTGGACCCCGAGGCCGTAGCGGTCGCCTTGAGCCCTAAGACGGCCGCCGTCATCATCAATACCCCCAACAACCCCACCGGCCGCGTATACCCACGCGCCGAGCTTGAGCGCCTCGCCGCCGTGCTCCGTGCCCACGCAAAAGCCTGCGGCCGCGCGCCTTACCTCGTCATAGACGAGCCCTACCGCGACATAGTATACGACGGCCGCGTCGCCCCGCCCGTCCTGGACGCCTACGCCGAGGCCATCGTAGCCTCAAGCTTCAGCAAGACCCTCTCCGTGCCCGGCGAGCGCATAGGCTACATAGGCCTCAACCCCGCCATAAGCGACAAAAGCCATGTGCTGGCCGGCCTCGTCATGGCCAACCGCATCCTCGGCTTCGTCAACGCCCCCGCCCTTATGCAGCGAGCCGTGGCCGCCAGCTGGCGGGCCAAAGCCGACGTATCCCGCTACGAACGCCGCCGCACCATGCTGGCCGGAATTCTGCGTATAGCGGAAATCGAACACGCCAAGGCCGAAGGCGCCTTCTACCTCTTCTGCAAAGTGCCCGACCGGCTCCGGCCAGACCAAGGCGAAAGCGCCGACGTGGCCTTCGCCATGCACCTGAAAGCCTTTAAAATCCTGGCCGTGCCCGGCACGGGCTTCGGCTATCCCGGCTGGTTCCGCCTCTCCTACTGCGTGCCCGAAGAAACCATAGAGAATTCGGCTGTGGCCTGGGCCGAGGCCGTGCGGGCCTGGCGCGGGCTATAGCGCCCGGGAATGACCTAGGCGTGGAATCCTTAACTTGACCAGTGGTTATACCATAGTTATACTTTGGATTATGAAAACTGCTATTTCCTTACCAGACGCTTTATACGCCGATGCCCAGAAAATCGCCTTATCTATGGGTATCCCTCGTAGTCAGCTCTTCGCGAAAGCGCTGGAGGAGTTTATCGTTCATCACAAGAAAGAAGCGATTACTGAGCGCTTGAATGCCGTATATCGGAATGGTGATCAGAATAGCGAAATATTAGATAGTTCGCTTGAGTCTATGAGAAAGTTAACAAAAAATGATTCGTGGTGAACTGTGGTGGGCCGATTTTGGCCTACCCTTCGGAAGCGAGACGGGATTTCGAAGGCTTGTTTTGATTATTCAGGACGATTCATTTAATCGAAGCGCGATCGGAACCGTTATCGTCATACCTTTGACGACCAATCTTGCGTTGGGGGACGCGCCAGGAAATGTAATGGTGGAAAAAGAAGAATCCGGATTATCAAAGGATTCAGTGCTCGTAGTATCCCAAGTATCGGCGATAGATAAACATAGACTTATTGAGCGTATCGGCGTAATAGAAACACGCATAATGAATGAAGTTGAATACGGAATTACTATGATTTTAGGGTTTCTATAGGTTTTATTAGTTCCACGAAGCTTGTGT
>DHVU01000032.1 GCA_002412825.1 Spirochaetaceae bacterium UBA5200 | reverse complement strand
ACGCAGGCGCGTATGGACGCGTCCATATCCTCTACTGACATGGGATAGAGCGTAGGGCAGAAGCTCGTCACCCCATATTGGCCGAGGCCTTCTGACATAGCCACCATGGCGTCCACCGACGCGTCCTCGGTGCCGTAGCCGGCGAAGCCGTGTATATGGGTATCGATACAGCCGGGCGCCACATAAGCGCCTTCCACGTCATAGCGCTGATAATCGGAAGGGAAGCGCTTTTGCAGAAATCGCCGCTCGCTGAACACGTCTACTATACGGCGCCCTTCCACCAGTATGGCGCAACGCTCCATTTTAGCGTAGCCGGCGAGCAGGGTGGCGTTATGTATGCAGATGCCGGGCATGTTTGGTCTCCTTGCGCGGCGTCTGTGCTTTACTCCAGAGCGCCGCGATAACGATTGACGCCGAGCGCGTCCAGGCGGCGCTCATGCGTGTCCATTCTGAGCGAGAAATCGCTAAAATCCTTGAGCCCGCTCGGCGTCCAGAGCGCCTCGGCTATGGCGCAGAGCCTGGGGTAAAGCATGTACTCGGCTTGGCGGCCAAAATACATAAGCTCGCTCCACAGGTTCGCCTGCCCGCCCCGTATACGGTCCTTCGACGCATCGGGCAGCCACGCCGGCGCCGGGTCGAAAGCATACGAATCCCGTACCGTACATACCCCGAGCTGGCCTGGCTCCTCAAAGAGGTCCAAGTGCTTATGATCAAGATAACAAGATTTCGTCTGCGGGCACATAACCACGTCATAGCCCTGCTCCGCGGCCTTATATCCGTGTTCCGGACTGCGCCAGGCCATGATAAGCACATCCTTGGAGCAGGCTCCGTCCACCACCTCGTCCCAGCCTATCATGCGCTTGCCGAGCGCGGAAAGGCTCTTAGCTACGCGGTCCATAAAATACGCCTGCAGGCGCTCAGGATCAAGGGCGCCGCCCTCGTCGCGCAGGCCTTCTTCCTTCATAGCCTTGCGGCAATGGTCGCAGGACAGCCAGCTGGCTTTGGGAACCTCGTCGCCGCCGGCGTGTACGTAGGCAGAGGGGAAGAGCCCGGACATTTCCTTGAATACGGATCCTAAGAGCTCATAGCTTTCGTTCCTGCCGGCGCAGAGCACGCCGTCGAACACGCCAAAGCGGTCTTCCGGCTCAAAGCGGCGGTCGCTATGGTCGGCGTCGCACCAGAGTTCCGGGTGCGAGGCCAGTAAGGCCGACGAATGCCCGGGCACGTCTATTTCTGGCACCACTTCCATGTGCCTGGCGGCGGCATAGGCGACCAGGCGCCGCACATCCGCCATGGTATAGCTGCCCTCGCGATAGCGCACGGCGTTGAAGCGCCGATCCAGGCGCCGCCCGCCCTGGGCGGCCAACTCAGGCAGGCCGGGCAGGTCGAGGCGCCATGCCTGGTCGTCGCTTAGGTGCCAATGGAACACGTTGAGCTTATGGAGGGCGGCAAGGTCAATAAGGCGTTCAAGAAACTCCACGCGGTAGAAGGCGCGGGCGCAGTCCAGCATGAAGCCCCGCCAGGCAAAGCGCGGCGCGTCGGCTATATCCAGGCAGGGCAGCTCGCGGCCTTCTGAAAGGGCAAGCTGATAGAGCGTGGCCGCGCCGCGCGCTACGCCCGCCGCATCAGCGCCGCGCAGCAACACCGCGTCCGGCCCTATGGACAGCGCGTATGCCTCGCTCGCGCCTACGGAGGGGTCCAGTTCCAGGCGAATGGCGGGGCCGGGCACGCTGTCCACGGCCGTTGGCGGAGCCTTGTCCAGGGCGGAACGCAGCCAGCCTTGAAGCAAATCCCGCTCGGCTTCCAGGCCGGGCGCGGCCTCTATAAGCGGGTTGGCGGGCAAGGCCAGGCGCCCTTTGCGTTCATGGATCTGCAGAGGCAGCGGTATAAGACCGTACATGGGGACTTCCTTCTAGGGGCGGTAGCCCGCCACCGCGTCGCGGTAATAGTAATAGCTGTCTTTCTTTACGCGCTTTCCCGTAGCCCTGTCCACGGCGACGAGGCCGAAGCGCTTATCGTAGCCGTGGGCCCACTCGAAGTTATCCATGAGGGTCCAGGCGAAGTAGCCCTTGAGCGGCACCCCGGCGGCTACGGCACGCTCTATCGCGGCCACGTGCCCCTGGTAATACTCAATGCGCTGTGCGTCATGTATCCTGCCGTCCGCGCCGAGAGCATCCTCGTAGGCCGCGCCGTTCTCGGTAACGTACATGGCCTTGATTGGCCAGCCGTCTGCCATGAATTTGAGTATGCGCGTAAGGCCCTCGGGCTCCACGTCCCAGCCCATGGCCGTCTTAGGCTGCCAGGTAGGCACATAGGCAAAGCCTTCAGGATGGGCAGCGCTCTTCTGAACCGCCTGCACCGCATCTTCGTTATAGTAGTTCACGCCGAGGTAATCTATAGGCGCGGATATCAAGGCCATATCGCCAGCTTCGATGGGCATGCGAACGCCGTGGTCGCGCAGGTGCTCTTCGGGATACGCGCCCTTGAACAGGGGTTCGAGCCATAGTCCCGTGCGCTCGACGGAAGCCCGTTCCGATGCCTCCTGGTCCTCGGCGCGCGCCGTAGCCGGCCGAGGCTTGGCCGGATTAATAACTATGCCTATGGAGCCCTTGGCGTCGCCTTCCCTGAACGCGCGCAGGGCAAGCCCGTGCGCGAGTAGGAGGTGGTGCGTAGCCGCATAGGCCTTTGCGCGGTCGCGCTTGCCCGGCGCGTGCTCGCCGCTGCCGTAGCCTAAGAAGGCGGAACACCAGGGTTCGTTGAAGGTGGCCCAGTTGCGTATGGAGCCGCCGAGCGCTTCGAAGCACAGGCTCGCGTACTCGGCGAAGCGCAGGGCGGTATCGCGCGCGGGCCAGCCGCCTGCGTCCTCAAGCGTCTGGGGCAGGTCCCAATGGTAGAGGGCCGCCCAGGGCTCTATGCCCGCCGCCCTCACGGCGTCGGCAAGCCTTTTATAATAATCGAGGCCGGCTTGGTTGGGCTTGCCCGAACCCGAAGGCTGCACGCGGGGCCAGGCTATAGAAAAGCGGTAGGCCCCCACGCCGAGCTCGCGCAAGAGCTCTATGTCCTCCGGCCAGCGCCTATATGAGTCGCAGGCGATTTCGCCTGAATCGCCGTTCTTGACGCGGCCGGGCGTTTCGCAAAAGCTGTCCCATATCGATTTGCCGCGGCCATCCGCCGTAATCGAGCCCTCTATCTGATAGCTGGCCGTGGACACGCCCCACAGGAAGCCGGGGCCGAGAGTAGATCGTCGCTGTTCCATACATTAGCCCTTTACCGCGCCTGCCACGACTCCCTGGGTCAGCCGCTTGTTGAATATGAAGTATACGAGCATGACCGGCACGACGGCTATTACCAGGGCGGCCAACTGCCACCCGAGTTGCGTGCTTTGCAGGCTCGAGAAGGAGAATACCCCCACGGGCAGCGACTTGGTAAGCTCCGAAGTAGCCAGCACCAGCACGAGCAGGAACTCGTTCCATATGCCCAGAGCGCTTATGATGGCCACGGTCGTTACTACGGGCACCGACATAGGCATGATGATGCTGAAGAACATGCGGAAATAGCCCGCGCCGTCCATGAAGGCCGACTCTATGAGGCTGTCCGGCAGGCCCCGTATGAACTGGGCGGAAAGCATGACCGAAAGCGGCAGGCCGAAGGCGGTATACACGAGTATCATGCCGAGGTGGGTGTCCGTAAGCTTAAGCTTAGACAGGAGCAGGAACAGGGGTATGATAACCGAGTTATTGCTGATGAGGTAGCCGAAGCCAATAAGCCCCGCGAGGATGAGCGAAATCTTCTTATAGCCCATCTTGCCCAGGGCAAAGCCCATCATAAGGCCTAAGAGCACGATAAGCGTCGTGGACACGCCGGCGTACAGTATGCTGTTGAGAAACTTGGATCCCAAGTTGCCGCGATTCCAGGCCGAGCTATAGTTAAACCATATCGTCCTGCGGTTTATATCCTTCTGCATGGCGCGCGGCAATTGGGATACCAGGAGCTTGTCTCCCGGCTGCAGGCCCGCCAGTTCCGCCGGCAAGTCATCCTTTACCAGGAAATGCACCATCATGCGGCGGGTGGGCGCTATGGTGGTGGATTCGATGATAAGGCGCTCCCGCGTATCCAACTCAGGGTCGTAGGGCAGGATAACGTTCAGGGTCTTTGGAATAACGACGTACTCGTCGTTGCGGTTATCGAAGAGCGCTTTGGGAAGCGCGTAAATATCCAGCGTCAATTCCTCGTTCGACTTGAAGGATGAGTAGCCCATCCAGAGCAGAGGCACCAGGGTAATTAGGGTCCAGGCTATGAATATGGTATAGGACGCGATAGACCCGGGTAGCCGTTTAAGCCGCGCGGCAGCGGCGGGGTTAGCCCTCATTTAGTTTTCCTCCCCGGCCTTGAGCCTCTTGCCTATTATATTGCTGATGATGATGAGCGATACGCTGATGAGGATAATCGCGTTCGATATGGCCGCGCCGTAAGCAAAGCGGGAGTCGTTATTGAAATCCTGAAAGGCCGTCTGGTACATGAATATGGGAAGGACCATGGCGTTATTGCGCTGCAGGCCCTGGGTCGTTATGGAGTATATGAGGTCGAAGCCGCGCAGCGAACCGGCTATAGCCAGTATGCTGGACACCAATATGGTGCCTGAGAGGGCGGGCACGACGACGCGCATGAAGATCTGGAACTCGCTGGCACCGTCTATCTGGGCGGCCTCGAGCATTTCCTTATCCAGTTTCTGTAGGTTCGCTAGGAATATAACCATATAGAGGCCGGTATATATCCATATAAGGGCGAAGCCTATGGGATACATGACCGTTTCCGCGCGGAGCATAAGGGTGAACTGGGCGGAGGGGTCGCCGCTTAGGTATTGAAGCAGGGTGGACACCGGGCCATCTGCCTGGAACATGCGTTTCCACAATATGCCTATGACGATAGTGGATAAAAAGTGGGGCAGAAAAAGCATGGACTGAAAGAAGCCCGATGCGCGCACGTGCTTGCGGAACAGTATGTAGGCAAGGCCGAAGCCCAGCGGTATCTGCCCGAATACCGATACGCCCACGACGATAAGGTTATTCTTAAGGGCGTGCCAGAAATTGGGGTCATTAAACATCTTGGCATACTGCGCTATGCCGACGAAATTCCATTCCCCGCCGCGGTTGGGGTTAAAGTCAGTAAGGCTCAGCCAAAAGGAATAGATAATGGGATATGCCACGATAAAGAGAAAGATGGACAGCGCAGGCACGACCATCCCGATATATACCGGCAAATTCCTGCCGTTGCGACCTCTCATGCCAAGCTCCTAGGGTAGGTAATAAGCGTATGGGTTTCGCAGACGCCGCCGGAAGGGATAGGGGCTTAAGGATAGGCGTCCCGTGTCCGCGGCGGCTGGACGGAGAGCCCATACGGGCTCTCCGTCCAGTCTAGTTCATTCAAGCCAGAAAAGCTCGGGCGCTTACTTGCGGAGAAGCTTCTCCACCTCGGCAGCTACCTGGGCGGGGGTGGCCGCTCCGGTAACGATCTTCTGCATGCCGGCGTTCAGCGCGTCATTGGCGGCGCCGCCTAAGAAGGCGTCGATAACGTCGGTGTTCTTGGCGCTCTGGGCCAGGCTTACCTTCTGCTTAACGATGAGGGGAAGGTCGGCGGGAACCTGGTAGTTCTTGAGTATGGGGGCCACGATGGCGCCCTCGCGTAAGCGGAGGGTGGTCTCTTCCACGCTGTAGAAATACATCATGAACTTGAGGGCCGCGTCGCGTACCTTGGCATCGGCGGCGCCGGCCTTGGTAAGGCCATAGCCTACCTGTATGGCGGCTGCTACGGAGCCGGCCATGGCGGGCTTCTCGCCGGGGAGCTTGGGCCAGGCGAGCATCTTGGTGGTATCGGCAACGGCGGGGTCTATGCTGCCGGCGGCCCACTGGCCCTGCACCACGAAGAGAGCCTTCTTGTTGCTGAAGGTGGAGAGGTTGGCGCCGTAATCCACGAGCACGGACTTTTCGGCTATGACGCCGTCTTTTACCATGCGGGTAATCATGGCTAAGGAGTCCACGAATACCTGATCGGTAAATTTGTACTGGCCGGCTACGGCCTTGGACACCCAGTTAGCGTCGCCTGAAAGCCTGGCAATGATAGCGGACATGTAGCAGGAGCCCCATGCCCAGCCGTCGGCGCCGTCTATGGATACGACTTCAAGCCCGGCCGCCTTGGCCTTGGGTACCATGGCCACGAGGTCTTCATAGGTCTTGGGCTCGGCAAAGCCCAGCGACTTAACCAGGGCCTCATTCATGTAGAGCACGGTGGTTATGTTGCTGGTGCCCAGGGGCAGCACGAAGATCTCGTTCTTCGGGCCCATGGGGGGGATGAGGTTAAGGTCAAATACCTTGCCATCGATGAAGGGGCGGTGATCAAACTGTTGGCTGGCTTCTTTCCAGGGAGCTCCCCAGCGCGCGTCGGCGCCCATGTAGGCCAGGTGGGGCACGTCGCCGGAAGCCAGGCGCGCGGCCACTTTCTGGTGGTAGGCCTCGTCATAGAGCAGCTCGTAGTCGATCTTGATCCCGGGATTGGCCTTGTGGAACGCATCCACGATGCGTACCCAATTGACGCCTTCGGGGTTGGAGTTGTCGCCGTAGGCCATGGTCTTTACGACGATCTGGCCGGGTGCTGCTTCCTTCTGACCGGCAGCGAAAGCTGGTACTACCAGGGCCAGTACCATCAACACAAGAATGAAACGTTTCATACAGAAACCTCCTCGCACTATCTAAGCCCGCGCTACGCGCGGTCATTGAAACCACTATTAAGCAGGGAGAGCCGCGGCCTTACAGCCCGGGCAGAAGGCTCTCGCTGGCAAGCTTGTCGAGCAGCAGCCCCGCCGCCCCATAAGCCACGGCCTTGCCGCCGAGGCTCGAGTACCGTATGGCTATATTCTTAGGAAAGGGATACATCCAGTTCTCTTCAAGGCGGCGGCGGAGTATAGAGGGGAAGTCTATGCCGAATTCCTCGATATCGCCGCCTACGTATACGCTCTCAAAATCCATGGTATTGATGAGCAGGGCCATGTTGCGGGCAAGCTCGTCGGCTACCCGCGCCAATATGGCCGGATCCTGGGACAGGCGGGACAGTTCGTCCTTGCCCTGGGAAAACTGCACCTCGCCCCTGCCGTCGCAGAAGGCGCTCCTAAACTCGCCGGCGTTGCCATGCGAGCCCGGATACACCTTGCCGCCGAGCACGATGCCGAAGCCCACGCCTATGCCGCCGTACTCGCTGAGAGCTTCATTGTCCCTGCGGTACTCCACGAGCGCGAACAGGAAATTACGCGGGTCGTCGCTCCGCGCGAAGGCAAGCTCGCCCCAGGCGCAGCAATTGGCGTCGTTCTCTATAAAGCAGGGATAGGGTATGCGCTCAGAGAAGGCCGCGGCCAGCTCTACAGGTTCGTATATATCGAGCGGCACCGAATAGCGTATGCGGTTCCGTTTCTGGTCGATTAAGCCGCCCGTGCCTACGCCGACGCCTAAGAGCGGCCCTAAGCTGCCGCCCGTGCTGGCTTCGCTCTCCGCCACGATGGCGGCCACGATATCGACTATGCTTTCAGGCGTCGTTATAACCTTGCCGCGGCGTTCCGACAGTATATTGCCGGCCAGGTCCACCTCGACCGCCACGTAAGCGCGCGATTGTATCTCTATGCCGAGTATGCGGCCGTACGACTTACGTATGCCCAGGTAAATGGGCTTGCGGCCGCCGCGGCTGGACGACTCTCCTTCTTCTATTTCTTCTATGATGCCCAGCTCAAGGAGGGCGTTCACCTGATTGGTAACGGTAGATTTATCCAGGTTCAGTCGTTCGGCGATGGCTATCCTGCTGCTCTTGGGATGCTTCCATATGCTGCGGAGTATGCGCGCGGCGCTGCTGAGTTTCGTATCGCCGTCTTTTCTAAACACCGCAGCTCCTTCCGAACGTTTGTTAGTTGATTTATTCAACCAACTGTGGTATACCATGACTTATTCCACTCGTCAACCTAAAAAAAGACGATTTTTTCGGAGGCAGCATGGCTACGCTCGATTTGTCAGGCATTTGGAAGCTCATACGCATAGCGGACGGCAGCGTGCGGCCCTGCCCCCTGCCCGGCGACATAGCGAGCGCTCTCATAGCCTCGGGGGAACTTTCCGAGCCCTACCGGGGCATGGCTGAACTGGACGCCCAGTGGATAGGCCGCGAGGACTGGCTCCTGGAGCGGGACTTTGAGCTGAGCGCGGAACTCGCTGGCGCAGAGCGCTTAGTCCTTGAACTGGATATGATCGATACCCTGGCCGATCTCCGATTGAACGGCCAGGACATCGGCGCTAGCGCTAATATGTTCATACCCTTTTCCGCGGATATTGCGGCTTTGGCCAAGGAAGGAATCAACACCCTTTCCATAACGATACGATCGCCTGAAAAGGCGGCGCTCGCGGCGGCGGCCCTCCTGCCCTACCCCGTGCCCGCCTCTACCTACCCCGTATGCTCGCCCCACCGCAACCTCATACGAAAGGCGCAGTGCATGGCGGGCTGGGACTGGGGCCCCTGCCTGATGACCGGCGGCCTCTATGACGGGCTACGCATACAGGCTACAAGCGGCCCGCGCATTACGCGAGTTCATACCAGCATGCGGAACAAGGGCGACGAGTGGCTTGTATCCTGCGCAATCGAGCTCAATATGGCCACAGCCCAACGCGTAAACCTGGTCGCAAAGCTGGCCGGAGCGCAAGGCGGGTTAAGCGTAGACGCCCCTGCCGGCTCATCAAGCCATACCCTAGACATCTCCGTGCATAAGCCCGAATTGTGGTGGCCGGCGGGCCATGGCGGCCAGAGGCTCTACGAGCTCAACGTAGAGGCTTCCGACGGCAAAGGCCGCAGCACTAGCCTGGCCAAGCGCCTGGGCTTCCGCAGCCTACGTCTCATAAACGAGGCCGACGAACAGGGACGATCCATGGCCTTTGAGATTAACGGCAGGCGCATCTTCCTAAAGGGCGCCAACTGGATACCCCAGGACGCACTGCCTTCACGCTGGAACGATAGCGTTGAAAAAAGCCTCATAGACGCGGCACTGGAAGCCTATATGAACTGCCTGCGCGTATGGGGCGGCGGCCGTTATGAGAGCGATTCCTTTTACGATTACTGTGACGCGAAAGGCATGCTCGTATGGCAGGATTTCATGTTCTCCTGCGCCACCTATCCGGCCCTGCCCGAATTCCTTAAAAACGTGGAACGCGAGGCGGAAAGCCAAATCCTGCGCCTCAAGGATCACCCGAGCATCATACTGTGGTGCGGCAACAACGAAGACTTAGGCGCCATAGGCTGGTTCGACGAGTCGAGGGCCCAGCCCTCGCGCTACCTGGTGGACTACGACCGCCTCAACGAAGGCGTGCTCGGTAGGCTTGTACGGAGCCTGGACCCCGACCGCCCCTGGTGGCCGAGCTCGCCCTCAGCCGGCCCGGGAGACTATTCTGACAACTGGCACGCGGACAACGCGGGCGACATGCATTACTGGTCGGTATGGCACGAGGGCAAGAGCTTCAGCGCCTATTTAGACGTACGCCCGCGGCTATGCTCGGAATTCGGCTTCCAATCGCTGCCCTCGTCGCACAGCGTCGCGGTATTCGCGGAGCCAAGCCAGCGTAACGTGACGAGCCCGGTATTCGAGCACCATCAGCGCCATCCTCGCGGCAACGAGCTCATCATGACCACCATGCTGCGCTACTTCCGCATGCCCAAGGGCTTTGAGGAGACGCTGTACCTGTCGCAGGTGCAGCAGGCCATGGCCATACGCACGGCCGTGGATTATTGGCGCAGCACCATGCCGCGCTGCATGGGCACGCTCTACTGGCAACTCAACGACGTATGGCCTTGCGCCAGCTGGTCCAGCCTTGAATACGGCGGGCGCTGGAAGCTCCTGCACCATGACGCAAAACGCTTCTACGAGAGCGTCGCCCCCTACCTCTACGTAAAAGACGGCGCGCTGCACGCGGGCGCCTCCAATGACGGCTCTACGATGTGGCAGGGTTCGATACGGCTGCGTATCATCGACTTCGCTGGCTCTACCCTCATGGAGGAAGCCAAGGAGCTTGAGCTTGGGCAACTCTCGGCCCAGGTGGCATGGGCCCTGCCGCTAGCGCGGCTAGCTGCCTTGCCGCAGGACTGTTTCGCCGTAGCCGAATTGCGGGGACCTGGCGCAGAGCAGCCCAGCCGCGCCTGGCTCTTCCTGACGGAGCCAAAGCGCTGCGAGCCCCGAGACCCTACAATCAGGGTGGAAGCCAAAGCACTTGGAGGCGGGCGCATAGCCCTAAGCCTGCGCTGCGAAGCGCCCGCGTTCTGGCTGACTCCCCAGCTGCCCGCCCCGGCGGGCGGCTTCAGCGACGAAGGCTTCCTACTGTTACCTGGGGAAACAAAGACGATAGAGTATCGGCCCCTCAAGGGGGAGGAAGCGCTAAGCCCCGAGGCTCTGTTAAGCGGCCTGCGCTGCATGAACCTCTGGGATTCCTATAATTAGTTCCCCGAAGCTTGTGTCTCGGTGCGGAGTACCGCATTATCTAGCGTAGCTTAGATCGCCTAAACGCTAGAACAAGCGTCCCTACGCTTAAAACACAAGCTTCGGGGAACTACACAAGCCTCTTGCCGAAGTAATAGCCCCAATCCGGCGCGCCAAGCTCGGTCATGCCGTAGCGCCGGTAAAAGGCTATGCCGTTCCCGTTGCCCTTGCCCACGCCTAGATGAAAGCCCGGGCAGCCCATAAAGCGCAGGCGCTCGCTAAAGGCGTCGATGAGCTTACGGCCCCAGCCCGAGCCTTGCGCCTCGGGTAAGAGGTCTATATGCATGTGGCCCGGATAGTCCGCGTAGAAGTCCGGCAAAGCCAAGGGGGACGAAAAGAGCGCGCGAAGGCTTTTTTCAAGGGCGGACTTTTCCGGCCCCTCGCCGTAGAGCGCCGCGGCCCCGGGCCGCCATGCGCGGTCGAACCATGCGTTATAGGCGGCGGTATCGGGCGTGCCCAGGATATACCCTAGGGGGCGCTTAACCCCTCCAAGCTCACCTTCAAGGATCAGTACGGAACGCGGGTCGCAGTGGGCATAAGGCGCCGCGTAGTACTGGCCTACGAGAAAGGGGTCCGTATAGAGCGCCGTCGCGTCTTTGCCGCTGTCGCCGGTACGCAGGCATATGTCATAGAGATAGGGCAGGTCGCTCAAGGCATAATCGCGTATCAGCATGGGTACTCCTTTT
The DNA here is from genome assembly GCA_002412825.1 of Spirochaetaceae bacterium UBA5200. Lineage (GTDB taxonomy): Bacteria > Spirochaetota > Spirochaetia > Treponematales > UBA12059 > UBA5200. The sequence goes on along the minus strand of DHVU01000032.1, from coordinate 107,155 downwards.
GTGCTTCCACGAAGCTTGTATATCACCCCGCCGCGCTCAGCCCGCCCCTAGAGCGCGTTATTAAAGTTGGCGGCTTCTATTTCGTTAAAGTAACGCACCGTGCCTACGCGCAGTTCCTCGGTGGCGTCCTCGTCGCATACCACCAGGCCGCGGGGATGCAATTGCAGGCAGGAGAAAGTCCAGAGGTGGTTCACCCCCTCCTCTATGGCGTGCCGCAAGGCGCGGGCTTTATTGCGGCCGCTGACGATGATGAGCACCTCGCGGGCAGCCATGATGGTGCCGACCCCTACGGTAAGGGCCGTAGGCGGCACCGCCGCAGGGTCCCCCCCAAAGAAGCGCGAGTTGGCAAGCTTGGTATCCATGGTCAGGGTCTTCACGCGGGTGCGCGAATTAAGCGACGAGCCTGGCTCATTGAAGGCAATGTGGCCGTCCGTGCCAACGCCGCCAACGAAAAGGTCTATGCCGCCTGCTGCCTCTATGGCCCGTTCGTAATTTTCGCAGGCAAGCACGGGATCGGGGGCGTTGCCGTCTGGTATATGAACGTTCTCCGGCTTGATATCCACGTGCGAGAACAGGCGCTCGCGCATAAAGCTATGGTAGCTCTGCGGATGGTCCTCGGGCAGGTCCACATATTCGTCCATATTGAAGCTGCTCACCCGGGAAAAACTAAGCTTACCCGCTTTGTGAAGAGCCGCGAGACGGCTATACATGCCAAGCGGACTCGAGCCCGTGGGCAGGCCCAGGGTAAAATTGCGGCCGGCATCCGCGCCTATGACGCGCCTGGCCACATAGTTGGCAGCCCAATCCGATACCGCGTCGTAGTCCTTGCGTATTATGAGTCTCATCGTTTCGCGCTCCTTAACTAGTTCCCCGAAGCTTGTTGTTCCATGCATATACCACATTCAGTAGTATGCGCAAGGAGAGTTTTACTACGCTCTATTGCGTAGCCGCAATACCAGACACAAGCTTCGGGGAACAACACGCGGGATTACGCGAAGTGGCAGGCGACAAGCCTGCCGCGCACATCGCGCTGAGCCGGGGCCTCGCTTCTGCATCGGGCGGCCGCCTTGGGGCAGCGCGGCTCAAAGGGGCAGCCGGGCGGATCCCACAGCGGGCTCGGGGCTTCGCCACGCAGTTCCGCGTTAAGCAGGCTGCGCGCCTGTGGATCCCAGTTTGGTATGGATCTGAGCAGGGCCTGGGTATACGGGTGGGCGGGGTCGGAGAAGAGCAGCTCCGACTCGCCGGCCTCAACGACCCGGCCAAGATACATCACGTATATCCTGTCGGATACGTAGCGCACTAGATCCAGGTTATGGGATATGAAGATATAGGCAAGCCCCTCGCGTTCCTGTATCTCCTTGAGCAGGTTTATTACCTGGCTCTGCACGGAAACGTCCAACGCGCTCGTAGGCTCATCGCATATAATGAGCCTGGGCTTCAAAGCAAGGGCCCGCGCCACGGCTATGCGCTGCCGCTGGCCGCCAGAAAATTCGTGGGGATAGCGCTGCAAGGCATCGGCGTGGAGCCCGACGCGCGCAAGCAGCTCGCAGAGATAGGCCTTGGCGGCGGCCTTGTCCTTGGCCATGCCGTGGGCTTCGAGCGGTTCAAGCAGGATTTTTTCAACGGTCATGCGGGGATCAAGGGACGAATAGGGGTCCTGGAACACCATCTGCACGTCGCGCCTGAAGGCCAGCTCCCGTTTAGGGTCGAGCTTGCCTAGCGCATCGTAACGCTGTCCGTCGCGGCCGGTGTACTCCAGGGAGCCTTCTCCCTCGTGTATGCGCGCGAGCACGCGGCCTAGGGTAGTCTTTCCGCAGCCGGACTCGCCTACCACGCCCAGGGTTTCTCCCGCGCGTATATCGAAGTCAAAACTGTGCAGAGCCTTCAGTTGGCCGCGTACCAGCATGAGCACGCCCCTGCGCACGGGGAAGCTTTTACGCAGCCCCCGTCCGCTCAGTAAGGTAGTAGCGCTCATTCGGTGCCTCCGTTATACAGCCAACAGGCGAGTTCCCGGCCTTCGTCATTACGCGGGCCCCCGGCCGCGGGCGCCGCCGCGAGGGGCGGCTCTTCTCGCAGGCAACGCGGCCCCGCATGTGGGCAGCGCGGCGCGAAGCGGCAGCAGTCCTCGGCTATCTCGCTGGGCCTTGGCACCGAGCCGGGTATGGCAGGCAGGGGTTTGCCCTTGCGCTCTCCGGTAACCCGCGCGTCGAGCAGCCCTTTGCTGTACGGATGAAGGGCAGAGGAAAAGAGCGCGCGCACGCTGGCTTTTTCAACGATCTTGCCCGCGTACATGACGTGCACGCGATCGGCTATCTCGGCTACGACGCCAAGGTCATGCGTGATAAAGAGGAGCGACGCGCCCATCTCCTTACGCAGGCCGTTCAAGAGCCTAAGCACCTGGGCCTGTATGGTCACGTCGAGGGCCGTGGTGGGCTCGTCGGCGATAAGCAGCTTAGGCTTGTTCATGATGGCTATCGATATGAGCACCCGCTGCAGCATGCCGCCGGACAGGCGATGCGGATAGTCGTCTATGCGCTTCTCAGGCTCGGGTATACCGACCTGCCGCAGGGACTCTATGGCGAGCGCCCTGGCCTCTTCACGGCTCTCCTTAAAATGCGTAAGGCGGGCCTCCACCATCTGTTCGCTTATGCTAGAGAGAGGATCGAAAGCGGACATAGGCTCCTGGAAGATCATGCCCATGTCGCGGCCGCGCAATTCCCTTCTGCGCTGCGGGTTCGCCTTTGACAGGTCTTCTCCCTTGAATACTATGCTCCCCGACTGCCGTATCTTGGAGCCCGAATACAGGCCCATGATGCTGCGGGCGGTTACGCTCTTGCCGCTGCCCGATTCGCCCACGAGCGCAAGCACTTCGCCTTCATCGATATGAAACGATACGCCGTCCGAGGCCTTCACGATACCGTCGAAGGTACAGAAATGCGTGCGACTATCCTTTAGTTCCAATAGCGTAGCCATGCCCTAAGCCTCCAGCTTTTCCACGGTGCCGTTCGGATCGAGGGCGTCCCTGAAGGCGTCGCCCACGAAATTGAAGGAGAGCACGGCTATCATAATGAAGAGCCCCGGCAGCATGAGCCAGGGATAGCTCTGTATGGCGCTTATAGACTGCGCCTGCTTAAGGAGCAGGCCCCAGCTGGTCATAGGCTCTTTAATGCCGAGCCCGAGAAAGCTTATCGTGCTCTCGCCGAGTATCATGCCGGGAACCGACAGCGTGGATACCACGATCAGGTAGCTGGCCACGTTGGGTATGATATGCGCCCGTATGATCTTAAAGGGCTTCACGCCGGCTGACTTGGCCGCGAGCACGTATTCTTTCTCGCGCAGGCTTAAGGCCATGCCCCGCACCACGCGCGCCACGCCCATCCACCCTATGAACGACAGGACGATGACGATGCCGAAATAGAGATAGGTACTCGGCCAGGTGGGCGGTATGATGACCGCCAGGGCCAACCATAACGGTATGCGCGGAAACGACCGGAGTATTTCTATGAAGCGTTGTATAAGCGTGTCCAATACGCCGCCAAAGTATCCGGATATGGCGCCTACGATGGCGCCGATTACCACGGATAGGGCGGTTCCTATCAAACCGGCGGAAAGAGATACCCGCGAGCCATGCAATATGCGCGAGAATACATCTCGGCCGAATTGGTCGCCGCCCCATATATTGAGGGGAACCGCGTGAGTCCTGGCCTCCTCGCCTGAACCCTCGTCCGCCTCTATGATCAGCTTCGCGTCTCCGAGCCCGAAGAGGTGGATATCGACGTTTATGAGGCCAAAGAGCTTATAGGGGGATCCTTTAACGAAGAAGCGCAGGGGATAGGCGACGCTCTCGTCCTCCCGGTATTCCAGCCTGAAGGTATCGGGGTTACGGCTTTGTCTCTTAGCGTATACGAAGGGGCCGATGAAACGGCCCTCGTGTATCCAATGCAAGGTAGTAGGAGCGGCATAGGCGGCCAGCTCGTTGCTGTCCTTCATGCCGTAGGGGGCTATAAAGTCGGCGAAGATAGCGCCGAAGTAGAGTACGGCAAGGCATACGAGCCCTACCCTGCCCAGCTTGTGTTTCAAGAAGCTCGTCAGCCTGCGATCCCGTTTCATGCGTGGTTTCTCCATTGCTTAGCTCATACGGATGCGGGGATCCAGCACGGCAAGGGCTAGGTCGGCAAGCAGGCTGCCGACTTGGGTAATAAAGGCAATAAACATGAGAAAGGCCATGACCAGGTATTGGTCGCTATTGAGCAGGGCCTCGTAGAAAAAAGGCCCTATAGTAGGCAGGCCTATGACTATGGATGCGGTTATAGTCCCTGAGAATACTTCGGGCAGCTGCATGCCCGCTATGCTTATCATGGGATTGATGGCGTTCTTAAGTACGTGCCCGCGCACGGCCGAATCTTTTAGGCCGCGGGCGCGCAGGGCTTCCACATAAGGCGCGCTCGATGCGTCCAGGAAGTTGCCGCGCATGACGCGCAGGAGCGAAGCGACGCCGGCCGCGCCTATGACGACGACGGGTACCCAGAGGTGCTTAATGAGGTCCCAGAGCTTAGCCAGGGACCAAGGCGCGCTCACATAGGCGCTGGAGAAGAGGCCGCCTACGCTCGTGGAACCCATGCTTACCAGGGCGAACATAATCAGTATGGCCAGGAAAAAGTCGGGTACGGACAAACCTAAGAAGGCCCCGCCGGTAAGCGCGTAGTCGCCTACGCTCCGGGGGTGCGTGGCCGAATATACGCCCAGGGGTATGGCTAAGAGCCATTGGAAAACGATGGCGAGCAGGGCTATGACTATGGTCCAGCCCATGCGCTCGGCTATAAGGTCCCATACGGGGCGCCGCGAAGCGAAGGACCAGCCGAAATCTCCTCGGCTGACGATGCCGCCTATCCATAGGCCGTAGCGTTCCACCGGCCCCTTATCGAGGCCGTATTCCAATCGTATGGTTTCTATCTGCTCTTTGGTGATATCGGGGTTCGACAGGAATTGCGTAACGTAATCGCCCGGCTGCAGCTCCACCACGGCAAAGCAAATCATGGACACGACGAGCATCATGGGTATCATGATGAGTACACGCCGGATGACGAAGGACCACATGGCGGGGCTCCTGGACTTGGTGTGCTGCCGGCGCCCGAATCGCGCCCGGGCAGCCATAGCAGGGGAAGCCGGCGCCCGGAGGCGCCGGCATAGATACCGTATTAGTTCTTAAGGTAAACCGTATAGGGCGAGAACACGATCAGGCCCTGCTTGTTGATGTAGAAGTTGCCTACCTTGTTGCTTGCGCCGTAGAGATTCATGCTCTTTACCACGAAGATGATGGGTATCTCATCGGCGTATATGGCCTGGAAGCGGTCATAGAGGGCCTTGCGCTTGGCCTGGTCCATCTCTATGGCTCCCTGCTCGAATATGTCGTAGAGCTCTTTCTCCCAGGGATACATCTCGGCGAACACGGGCTTGGTATCCGCGTCCTTGGTGGATATGTGCCAGTAGTACAGGTTGCCCGTCGGCTGGTATATGCCCTTGCGCAGGTGCGGGTCGGGCTGATTGCCGAACGCGCGTATGCACATGTCGAAGGTGCCTGAGTTTATCTTCTCGCCGAAGAGCTTGGCGTCCACGGACTGCATCTCGAGCTTAACCCCGATTTTCTTGAGGTTCTCGGAGAGCAACATGGCCGTCTCGACATGCTCCTTGGTAGTATCTACCATAAGGACGATCTCAAGGGGCTTGCCGTCGGAGCGGTCGAGCCAGCCGTCGCCGTTGGCGTCCTTCAGGCCTATGCCCGCCAAGAGAGCCTTGGCGGCGTTCAGGTCAAAGGTCCTGCGCAGTTTCTCGACGGCAGGATTATAGAAGGCCTTGTTGGAGGGCAATACCGGCGTGCCGCCCAATACGGCCAAGCCGCTGTATACCTGCTCGATAATCTTCTTGCGATCCAGCGAACGCTCAACCGCCATGCGGAATTCCTTGGTGCGGAGCAATTTCTGCAGTACCGGATCCTTGGAATCGAAATTAAACGCTATGTGCATAGGAGAAGGCGTAGGCTTGGTGGGCTCGGTGCGGAATATGACGAAGGGCGCCTTCTTGCTTAGTTCCTTTTCCTTGAGGGCGGGAAACTGGGCGGCAGAAATATTATCCGTATAGCTGATCTCGCCGGCCTCGAATTTGAGCATGGCGGCCTCATTGTCTTTTACGATGAGGTACTCCAGGAAATCGGCATAGGGCAGCAGGTTGCCCCTGCTGTCCACGCGCCAGGAATTAGGATTGCGCTTAAGGATAACGCGCTGGTCGACGATGTAGCGGTCGAGCACATAGGCGCCGGTGCCGACTATCTGGCTTAAGTCGGAGTTAGTGGTCCAGGGATTGTTCACCGAGCTCATGTCGGCCTTGTTGATGAGAGGCTCGAGCTTGTGCTTGGGTACCATGAGCACGAAGGTAAGCGAGGTAAAGATGGTGCCCACGGGGCGCGCCATCGTCACCTTTACGGTGCGGTCGTTTATCTTGCTCCACTCGAAGGGCTTGCCGTCCACCATAAATACCGTGGACTGATTTCCTAGCGCATTTTTGTTCTGCACATAGTATTCCATGGTGAATATGACGTCGTCGGCGGTAAAGGGCACGCCGTCCGACCATTTGATGTCGCGAAGGTTGAAGATAACGCTGTTGCCCTCTATCTTCCAGGATTTTGCCAAGCCGGGCTCAAGGGCGTTATTGACCGGGTTCATCTCCACGAGCCTGTCGAGAGCCTGCTGCTGTATGGTGTAGGTATTATTGTCGCCCAGCACGCCATAGTAGTTGAAGGTCTGGGGAGCGCCTGGCAGGCGCAGGGACACCGTGCCGCCGCGATTGGGAGCGGCGTCGGCGGTGAGCTGAATATCCACGACCTTGGCTTCCTTGGTTTGCACGACGAGCTTAGCTCTGGACGCCGGGGTCAAGGCAGTGGCTTGGGCATAGGCCGAAGCGCAGGCGAGTATGGCCATGACGATGAGTACGGCCAACCTGATTCGTTTCATTTCTTCCTCCTTGTATATATCAGCGCCGCCGGCCGTCCGGCCGGCTATGCGCCTACCGCGGCGCGAGAGTTCATGCCCGCGGGGTGTACTACCCGTACGGGACAGCGGCCCTGCGCGTCCAGTGAACCATGTAAAAAATCCGCCGCGGCGCGGGCGGAGCCTTCGCTATACTCATAGACGCAGGCCACAGGCGTATCTTCGCCCAGCAGCTTTCGTACTAGAGCCGTATCGTAGGGGCTGCGCATGGATAGGCAGGCTATAGCCAGGCGGCGTTCACGCCGCAGGCTCGCTAGCGCCGACATAAGGAGGCGCTGCCCTTCGTTCTTATCGGGGGCATAGAGCCCCAGCACCACGGCTCCGTCCTTGAGCCCGGCCAGGCAGCGCTCAATATCGCCTGCGTTCGGATTCTGCGGAAGGCGTATACAAAGCAAACGGGCATCAAGGCTTTCTATAATTGAAGATACCGTCAAGGCCCGTAAAGCCCTGTCTTCCACGCCGGTCAAATTATCGGGAAGCATATCGATATAGCAGCCGCCTTCGGCTAGCCAGCCTGACGCCCTAAAAGACGAGCCTGGAGCCGCGCCTTGCATGATACTCAGGCTCGCCCTCGAAAGCCGCGATGACAAAGCAAGCGCGGCGGGCGTGCGGAGGGCCTGCAAGGCCGTATCTACATCGGCCGCGGGCGCGGCCATGTTTTCCTTAGCGGCGAGTATGCGCGCTATCGATTCGTCAAGTCGCGCCATGCTCAGCCGGCCGTCCAGTACGGCGCGCTTTATGGAATCAAAAGCCTCGTCCTGCAGCGCCGCCGTATGGCTAATGCATACGAGGTCGGCGCCGGCCAGGAAGGCGCGCAAGGCCAAGTCATCATAACGCTCATGCACGGCCTTCATTTCCAGGCAGTCGCTTATGATGAGGCCGGAAAAGCCTAAGCGTTCCCGCAATAGACCGGTGAGCACCTTAGCCGACAGCGTAGCGGGAAGCTCCTCAGGCTCCACCGCGGGGAAGAGCACATGGGCGCTCATGATGGCCGGAACGCCCTCGGATATGAGGCGGCGGAACGGAACCAACTCCACCTCGTCCAAGCGCTGGCGCGAGGCCGACACAAGAGGAAGGCCCAGGTGCGAATCGACGGTGGTATCGCCATGCCCGGGAAAATGCTTGGCGCAGGCGAGAACCCCCCGAGCGGAAAGCCCGCGCGCATAGGCCGAGGCGAGCGCGGCTACCCGGTCCGGATCCTCGCCGAAACTGCGTACACCAATCACGGGATTTGCGGGATTGATATTAACATCCGCTACGGGGGCAAGGTTAAGGTTAAGGCCAAGGGCGGCAAGCTCGCTGCCGTTGACGGCGGCCAAAGCAGTCACATCTTCGATGCTTACCCCGCCGCCGCCAAGCGCGGCGCTCAGGGCCATGGCGCCGGGCAGAGGGCTAAGCCCTTCGACTAAGCGGGCTACTATACCGCCTTCCTGGTCTACGGCAATATAGGGAACCAGGCCGCTGCGGCGCCGTACGGCCTCGCGCAGCAGCATATTCTGTCGGTATACCCCCGAAGGATTCGATATGTTCCGGGAGAAGAGTATGATATTGCCAAAGGGCCGCTTGCCAAGCCGTTCTTTGAACGAGGCCAGCCCCTCGCTGCCCGCAGGAATGCCGACCAAAAAGAGCTGTCCTATTTTTTCGTCCAAGGAGAGAGCTTCCAAGCCGGGCATTGCATGCGACATGAGCTTAGTATCTCCTGACTTTTAAAATAACGCAACAATATTTTAGTCTTTTTTATATTTTAATGAAATATTATTCCATAGCGCCATAAACTATGCTACACTGATCCTACTGCGAACGATATGCTGCGGAGGCACCATGACGAGCGGCTTAGCCTTATTAAAGGAAATTCAGGCTTCCTGCACGGACGCTGAGCGTAAAATCGCCGATCACCTCATAGATAACCCAAAAACCGCCGTATTTTGCACCATAGCGGAGTTAGCGCATCAAGCCGGCAGCAATCCTTCCGCGGCCATACGGCTCTGTAAACGCGCGGGCCTATCCGGTTACCGTGAACTGCAGCTCCTGCTCACGAAGGACCTCTACTCCCCGGATACGGGCCAGGACGGATCCGACGACAGCCCTCAATTAGCCATAGAGCTTGATTCAAGCCTTACCGTGGAAACCATAGCGCAGGCCGTGATACAGAAAAGCAAGGAAGCCCTGGACAGGGCCCTCTCACTGGTAAATCCAGGCGCTATAGAAAACGCGGCCGCGCTCATCCTGCAGGCGCGTTCGGTAGCCATACTAGGCGCGGGCGCCAGCGCCAACGTGGCCTATGATTTTTTCCAGAAACTTACCCGTATAGGCATAGTCGCCAACTTCTCTTTCGACGCGGACGTGCAGACCAGCATAGCCTGCGGCTTGGACGAGCGCGACCTCGGCGTAGCATTCTCCTACTCAGGACGCACCGCGGCCACCAACGCCAGCGCCTTAGAAGCGAAAAAGTCCGGCGCCGCCCTCATCGCAGTAACGAGCGTGGGCAGCAATCCCCTGGAAAAAATGGCAGGACTCGTACTGCAGGTTCCTAAGACCGAGCCGCTATTACGGACCGGCGCATCGCTCTCTCGCAGTACGCAGCTGGCCATCGTCGATATACTCTACACCACCATCGTATGCAGAAGCATAGAGCGATCGATACCGCGGCTAGAGCGCAGCATGAAGGCAGTACACAACAAAGCGCATATGGACGAGCTTGCATAATTCAGCGGGCTTAAAGGCCGGACAAGGCTAAAAGAAAGACAGGACCTAAGGCTATGAACGACGAGCACGGCGTAACGGGAAGAGGCGCGACAGAAGCGGGCATGGATCTAAGCCTGCTCACCACGGAAAAAGAGAACCCGCACTCCCGCGATATAGACGCCAGGACCACCTTCGAGGTGCTGGCGCTGATCAACAGCGAGGATAAAAAAGTCCCCTACGCGGTGGAAGCGGCCCTGCCCGACCTTGCCGCGCTGGTAGATGACGTTGTAGCCTCGTTCAAGCGGGGCGGCAAGCTTGTGTATATAGGCGCGGGAACCTCGGGCAGGCTCGGCGTCCTGGACGCCTCCGAATGCCCGCCCACCTTCGGCACGCCGCCCGCCATGGTACAGGGGCTTATAGCCGGCGGCAGGGAAGCGCTTACCCGCGCCGTTGAATGGGCGGAGGATAAGCCGGAGCAGGGCATAGCCGACTTAGAAGCGATAAGCTTTAACGCCAATGATGTCCTTATAGGCATTACCGCTTCAGGCCAGGCTCCCTATGTCCTTGGCGCCCTTGAGCATGCCAGGGAACTCGGCGCCGTGGTAGGCGCCATATCGTGCAATCAGAATTCCGAGACCTTCAAGTATGCCCGCCATAAAATTTTCGTGGATGTAGGCCCTGAAGTGCTCACCGGATCGACGAGGCTCAAATCGGGCACCGCACAGAAGCTCGTCCTCAATATGATAACTACCACCGCCATGATAAAGCTGGGCAAGGTATATAAAAACCTCATGATCGATTTAAGCCCCGTCAATAAAAAGCTCGTGGAGCGGTCCAAGAACCTCATCATGCGGGCCGGGGAATGCGACCGCGCCACGGCTGAGGCGGCATTCTTAAAATCCGGCAAAAGGCCAAAGATAGCCATACTGATGGTATTGCTCGGCATAGGAGACGAGGAAGCTGAGCGGCTCGTAGACAGGTACGACGGCCACCTGTCCATGGCGGTACAGGCTTTTAAGGACGGAGGCGAGGGAGCGGACGCTCTATGACCGTAAGCGGCCTAACGCGGCTTGCCCGCGAAAGCGCGCTTCTGAGCGCCTATGCGGGCAGGGGCGACCGACTGGGACTCGTGGCCAATCCCAGCGCCCAAGCCCGGGGCTTCGTGCCCGCCCATGCGGTGCTCGCCCGCGCCTGCGAGAAGACAGGATGCAGCCTCGTTCGGCTCTTCGGGCCTGAGCACGGCTTCTACGGCGAGGCTCAAGCCGGGCAGCGGGTGCCCGATAGCGTAGACAAGGCGAGCGGCATACCAGTCGTAAGCCTCTATAACGAATCGAAACGGCCGCGCAAAGAAAGCCTTTCGGGCCTCGACCTCCTCGTCTATGACCTGCAGGACGTGGGGCTCCGCTGGTATACCTATCTAGGCACGCTAACGCGCATACTCGAAACCCTGGCGGAACTGAAGGCGGAGGGAAGGCCGTACCCCAGAGTGCTGGTGCTCGATAGGCCCAACCCCCTCTCAGGCGCCATCGTAGAAGGCCCCGGCCTGGTAGCGGGCTTTGAGTCGCTTGTGGGTCCATACGACCTACCCATACGACATGGGCTCAGCTTAGGCGAATATGCCCGCATGCGCGGAGCCGGGCTTGGTTTGTCCGTGGATGCGCTAGCCGTTGAAGGCTGGAGCCGCGGCATGGGCATAGGCTCATGGAAAGAAGCATGGATACCGCCTTCGCCCAACTTGCCCAGCCTCGCATCGCTGCCCGCCTATGCGCTGAGCTGCCTTCTGGAGGGCACCAATGTCTCGGAAGGCAGAGGCACAGCCAATCCCTTTGAAATGCTGGGGGCGCCCTGGGTAAGCGGGCCCGAGCTGCGCGAAGCCATAGACGCTCTGGGCATAGCAGGCCTCTCGTGCCGGCCGGTATTCTTCGTGCCGAGCTTCTCAAAATACCAGGGTCAGCGCTGCGAAGGCGTTCAGCTCTATATAGACCCCGACTCGCCCGCCTTCGCCCGCCTCATCGATATAGCGTTTGAGCTGCTCACGATACTGCGCGCCTTGTACCCCAGGGATTTCGAGTTCCTTCCGCCCTGGTCGCCCGGGGCCAAACGCCCCATAAGCCTGCTCTGGGGCAGCGACGACCTGGCGGACGGAAGCCCCGGCGAAAGGCCGTCGGCGCGCTACGGCGACTACCTGCGGGCCTATGAAATGAAACGACGCCCGTTTCTGCTGTATAGCTAGGAGAGGCCATGGAACACACATATCTTGCCCTAGGCCTCATGTCGGGCACCAGCGTCGACGGCATAGACGCTTCGCTCGCCCGCTATACCCTGCAAGCCGACGGCGGCCTCAAGCTCGAACTTATAGCGGCCGCCATGAGCCCCTTCCCGGCCGGTATGCCGGAGCGTATATTCAGGCTCTTTGAAGACGAACGGGGCTCGCTCGACGAACTGGCCACGCTCGACCAGGAACTCGGCGAGCTCTTCGCCCAGGCGGCCCTTGGCCTTATGGCCTCCTCGGGCGTAAAATCCGCCGATATACGCGTCATAGGCAGCCACGGCCAAACCATACGCCATAAAGCGGGCCTGCCGGGACAGCCGGGGCGGGCCAGCCTGCAGATAGGCTCAGGCGCGGTAATCGCGCAGCGTACCGGCATAGCCACGGCCTGCGACTTCCGTCCCGGCGATGTGGCCGCTGGCGGCACCGGCGCTCCTCTCGTCCCCCTCTTTAACCGCATGCTGGCTAAGTCTATGGCTAAGCCCATAGCCTTTCAAAACATAGGCGGCATAGGCAATGTTTGCTATATAGGCGATAAGGACGAGCTCATAGCCTTCGACACCGGCCCGGGCAATATGATAGCCGATACCTTGGCAAGAGAAGCCACGGACGGTCTCCTTAGCTACGACAAGGACGGAGAGCTAGGCAGCCAGGGAAGGCCGCAGGCCGCGCTGCTCGATCGTTGGCGAGCTCACCCCTACCTGCTCAAGTCTCCGCCAAAGAGCACCGGGCGCGAGGAATTCGGCCAGGCCTTCTACCGCGAGGAACTGGCTACGGCTATACGTGAGGCCAAACAACGGGGAGACCAGAAATTCATCCTTGACCTTGTGCGAAGCGCGGAGGACTATTGCGCCTTGAGCATAGCCGACGCCTACGATCGCTTCCTGCCGCAGAAACCGCGCCAGGTCATAGTCAGCGGGGGCGGGGCGCGCAACCCCCTCATCATGGATGGCCTGCGTATGGCCCTGCCTACCACAGAAGTGTTGGACGCTGATAAGGCGGGGCTTTCAGTAGACTATATGGAAGCCCTGGCTTTCGGCCTCTTCGGGCTATTGCGGCAGCTGGGCCTGCCGAATACGGAACCCCGCGCCACCGGCGCTTTCCGCGCCGCCTGCGCAGGCGCCCTGCATCTGCCCTGATTCAAGGGAGGGTCTATGACCGAATGGCTCTTTGGCATCGACGGAGGCGGGACGAATTCCCGTATACGCGTGGAAGGCATGGACGGATCGTTGCTCTATCGGGCAGAGGGCGGCGGCTGCAACCCTCATGCCGGCTCCATGAAGGCGGCAAGCGCCACTATAGCGGCGCTCATAAATGAGGCTAGTCAAAGCGCGGGGCTCGCGCTTCACGCGTGCACGGCAGGCTTTATCGCCTGCGCCGGCGTGGATACCGTTGATGAACGGGCGGAAATCTGCCGCCTGGTAGCGGCCGCCAGCGCTTTACCCGCTGTCCTATACGCCGGCAGCGACGCTGAAGCGGCGCTTGCCGGAGCTTTAGGCTCGCCGGAGGGCTACCTGCTCATAGCGGGCACCGGCTCCATAGCCTTAGGCAGGTCGAGAGAGGGCCGCACATGCCGCGCCGGCGGCTGGGGCCATTACTTAGGCGACGAGGGCTCCGCCTTCTGGCTGGCCTTCGAGGCTATCAAGCGGGGCCTACGCGGCTACGAAGGCCGGGCGGAGACAACGAGCCTCTACGCGGCCGCCCTGGAGTTTTTCGGCTTAAGAGAAGCCGCTGATTTTAAGCCGCTCCTCTATTCGGGCTTCAATAAGGCCGCCATAGCCCGCTTCGCCGTTAGAGTGGAAGAAGAGCGCAAAGCAGGCGACTTGGTGGCAAACGGGCTCTTCGCCGAAGCGGCGCGCGAACTGGCAATCCTCGTCGCGTCGGTATACGAACGTTTTAGCGCCAGCGTGAAGAGCACCGATCTTGCGCTTTGCGGCGGCCTCCTGGATAACAATGAAACGCTACGCAGGCTCACGAGCGATCAGCTTAGGACGCGGTGCCCAAACCTGGGCATAGTACCCCGTATCGCAAGCGCGGAAGAAGGAGCCTGCCTGCTGGCACGCTCCCCCATCGCTTAGGGCTTCGGCTCTCGACCGCTCTCCGCGTCCTGCTCCGCCTCGTCCAGGCTCTCCGCGCTGAACTGGAACCTAAAACAGCTTCCCGCTTCAGAAGTCCAGGGTATGGTTATGTCTCCCCCGAGCAGCAGCGCATGGCTCCTGCTGATAGCCAAGCCTAAGCCCGTGCCGTTCGCGGTTTTCTGGCCTATGCTCGTGCGCTCAAAGGGCTTAAAAAGGCGGTCCATTTCATCTGCGGGTACGCCTATGCCCGTATCCTCCACGTCTATCCGGAAGAGCGTGGACTGGGGCCTGCTCACCATCAGGCGCACGCCGCCTGTTGGCGTGAACTTTATGGCGTTACCAAGTAGATTTATCACTATCTGCCGCAACTTGCCCGGGTCGCTGCGTATCGCCGTCGGCAAGGGATCCATGATTACCAGCTCAAGGTAGAGGCCCTTATCCTTAGCTTCTATCATAAACATGGCCACCATATCCCGCAGCATAGTATCCAAGGTGCAGCGATCCAGGTTTAAGATAGTTTTCCCCGACTCTATGCGGGACATCTCAAGAATATTATTGATGATGGATAGAAGGTGCTCGCCGCTGTGATGGATAATACGCACCATGTCCACGGTATCCTCGCTCAGCGAGGGGTCGCTTATGAGCAATTGTGCAAAACCGAGCACGGCATTCATAGGCGTGCGTATCTCGTGGCTCATATTCGCCAAAAACACGCTTTTAACCTTGTACGCCTCTTCCGCCGCATTGCGGGCCTGCTCCAGTTCGACAGTGCGCTCTCGTACCAGTACTTCCAGATGCTCGCGATAGGCGGCCAGTAATAATTCCGATTTTTTAGACTCCGTTATGTCGAGGCCGGAACTCAGGCCGCCGATTATGGCTCCATCGGCGTCCTTGATTACCGCGTTGCGCCAGGAAATAAGCCTGCGTCCGCCGCTCTTCATAAGCACTTCGTTCTCATTCTCTTCATGCAGCGGTTCCCGGCCAGAGAAAATGTCTGCATATTTAGAGAGGAGACCGGGCCGCGCATCGGGGGGCACGCAAAGCTCAAACCAGTTCTTCCCTTCGAGCTCGCCGTACTCGTAGCCCAGCAGTTGGTAACCCTTGCGATTCAAGAGGCTTATCGCGCCTTTCGTATCAAAGGCCAGCAATATGACCTCGGCTATGTCCAGGTAGTCCTGCGCTTTCTCTTTTTCCTTGAGCAGTGCGCCGGTCTTGGCTTCGACGCGGCTATTGAGGCTCAAGTTCCAGCCAAGGCCTAATAAGGCCAGGGCTGCCGTTCCTCCCAGTACCCACCAGAGGACGGACGGAATGGCCGAACGGTCAGGAGTTCCTGCCCAGGAGAGAGCTGACGCGAAGAACAGGAAGACGCAGAGCAAAGCGCGGCGAGAAGGCTTTGTAGGTACAAAACACGATGGGCTCGGCATAGGCTAATTTTCAGGCACAGCTAGCGTTAGCGCAAGGGCATATTTTTTCTTATCCTATGTTTGTAGGCTTGGAGCTTAGGCTAAAATCCTCAAAGATAAGTCCATAAGAACAGTAATAGCCGGATTAGCACCGGATAAAGCGGCTTGCCAAAGCCCCGCTTAGCGCTTAAGCTTAGTACATAACGATCTTGGAAGGAGGCTGCCATGCATACTGTACGCAGCGCCCCGATCCATGATTCGCGGCAGCCGGTAAAGTAGCCGGTAGCCGCTCATTATATGCGAACGGCCGGGTTAAGCCCGGCCGTTGTTTTTTACCATATCATAGCCAGGGGTCCTTAGCCCTGCATAAAGCGCGCGCGTATATCCTCAACCCGCTTACGGTTTACCCCCATATCGGAGTAGCCCACGCGCGATGCCGATTTTACGTGAATAAGGCTCAATGCAGGCGGAAAGTAGAATTCCACGTCGTCCACGAAGCGGAACAGCTTGGACCGGTATTCGGCGTGTATATAAATAGAGCCATCCAGCAATTCTTCACGAGCCACAATCAGGCAATTAGCGTCGGCCTCCAGCAGCGCGAGCAGCCGAAGCAAAGCCTCTTCCCGGCTTAAGGCGCCGTAGTCCAGTGGCGTAATGGCCGCGGAACCAGAGCTGTCCATGGATGACACGCAATTAGGCGAGCCCGGGCAGGGTAAGAACGCCCCATCAACGATGCCTGTGCGCGCCATTGCCGTAGCCCCGCTCGACTGCCCCCCGTTAGCCGACGCGGCTCCGGCGCAGGAGCCAAGGCCGAATGCCAGCGCAAGAACGCCAAAGCTAGCTACCGTCTTCAGCGTACACTTATTTCTTTTCACCTTAGGCCCCCTAGCCCTTGAATATACGGACTTTTACGTAGCGCAGGCTATGAGGATACGCCTACCGTATTCCGGAGCATACCTATACCCTCAATTTCCACCTCGCAGAGGTCTCCCGGTTTCATGAACAGGGGCGGCTTGCGGGTAAAGCCCACGCCGGCGGGAGTGCCCGTAATGACAAGGTCTCCAGGCATTAGGGTCATGGCCTGGCTGAGTATTTCTATAAGCGAAGCCACGCCGAATACCATGTTCGCGGTATTGCCGTCCTGCACGCAGAGCCCGTTAAGCTGCGTCCGTAAGCGGAGGCCCTCTGCGCCGGGAGCCAGCTCATCGGGAGTGACGAGCCAGGGACCGAAGCCACCGGTGGCGTCGAAGTTCTTGCCCAGGGTCCATTGGCTGGCGCGCAACTGCCAGTCGCGCAGCGACGCGTCATTGAATATGGAATAGGCGGCTACGTACGAAAGCGCATCGGCCTTGCGTACCGATCGAGCCTTTTTACCGATGACGAAGGCAAGCTCGCCCTCGTAATCGAATTGCTCGGACAGCTGCGGCCGGAGCAAGGCCTCGCCATGCCCCACTAGGCAACTGGCAAAGCGCGCGAATACGGCAGGCCATTCGGGCAGCTTCATGCCCGTCTCCTCGGCGTGGTCGCGATAATTGAGTCCCGAGCAGAGTATCTTGGACGGCCGTTGCAGCGGCGGCAGGTAACGTATGCGACTACTATCCAATTCAGGCGCGGAACCAAGCGCTTCGCCGGCGGCGGCCAAACCTTCGCCGCGAGCCAGTATCGTATCCAGGTCGCCGGGATAGGAAGCATCGCCTTCCATAAATCCATAGAGGCGCCCCTCCCGCCATAGCCCTATGCCGTTACGGCCCTCTACGCTGAACATGGATATTTTCATCGCCACCGCCCCTTTTTGGCGCTTTGCGCGCGCAATGCTAGTATATTAATGCGGGATACGCAAAACGGCCATGCCCATAAAAGGACTGCACGTGAATGATTTCGCGGAACTGCGGAAATCAATATACCTCAACCATGGCCCCGACGACCCAGAAGGCTACCTGCGCCTGGCGCGCGCGCTGTCGACTCAGGCGGACGAGCTCGATACCGAGCTTAAAGACATGGCGATATTACAGGCATACAGCCAGGCGCGCGAACTCGGCGATAGCCCTTACGCCGCGGCGGCCGAAGAACATGCGCTTAAGGCTTTAAAGGAGAGGGCAGGATCTTCGCCCTATATCGATCGCTATCTCTATACCGCCTTCCGTGGCCGCGATCGCCAGGAGGAGGGGCGCGGCCGTATCGCGGAAACCGGGCCTATGCGGGCGACTATCGTACAGCCGCTGTTTTACGGCGATCCCGTCTCGCCCGGCGGCGCTTCAGGCGGAGGCTTAGGCACGCTTATCCGCTCGCTAGGCCGGGCAATGGCCCGGCGCGGCTTACCCGTCCTTACCCTGGCCGCCCAAAGCGCGGATGCTCAGGGAGGAGCGCTTCCGTCAAGCGAAACCCTCGACGAAGGCCACGAGCTAAGGCGCTTGCCGCTCGCCCTCCTCGAGCGCAATCCCAAGGCCTTCCTTTTAGCCTACCGGCGGATAGAAGCGGCCGCGGAAGCGGCCCTGCGCGTCTATGCCGGCGCAGGAAGCATCGTGCACATACGCTATCTGGACGACGCCTCTCGCGCCGCGGCGTATGCGGCCCGCCAATTAAAGCTCAGCATAGCCCTTACCCTCACGCCCGACCCTCACCGCGGCGTATGCGGCCCCGATGGGCGCATAGCCTTACGCGGCATAGAAGATACGCGGGAGCTTTTCAACCGCATACTCATAGGCGACGAATTGCTCGGCTGGTCGCGCGGGCTGGTCGGCATAGGCCGCAACGCCTTTATAGACACCCTGCCTGAGTTTTTCCCCCAACTGGAAGACGCCCGCGGCATCGCTCGGGCGGGCATAGACGAGGGCGTGGACACGGCCGAGATATTGCCCATAGGCGACCCGGCGCGCCTGCTCTGCGACCCCGCGCTGGCCCTGCCCCTGGATCCCTCGCGCCTGGACGAGCCGGCTATTATCTGCGTGGGCAGGCTCAACGCGCTTAAGGGCCAAGTCAACCTGGCCCGCGCATGGGCCGCGGGACCGCTCCGTAAACGCTGGAATCTCATACTGATAGGCGGCGAGCTGGACATGCCTAGCGATGAGGAACGGGCGCAGCGCGACGGCATACGCGCGCTTCTATCCCGCGATACGGAAGGCAAGCTCTGCCAGCTGCCGTCCCAGGATAACGCCGTCGTGCGCCGCCTCCTAGCATGGTGGGGCTCTCGTCGCCCCGCTACAGGCAGCGACCTCTATGTATGCCCAAGCATAAAAGAGGAGTTCGGCCTCTCGATTTTGGAAGCCATGGCCGCCGGCCTGCCTGTATGCGCCCCGCTCAACGGAGGAGCCCGAAGCTACCTGCGGCACGGCGTAAACGGCTTTCTCGTAGACACCCGCGACGCGGCCAGCCTTGGTCGCGAACTGAGCGCCCTCTTCCGCCAGAACGCCCTTGAGCAGGACAGGCTGGAAAGCCTGCGGACGGAGGCGAAGCATAGCGTGGAAGAAAGCTATTCGCTTGAGTCCATGGCTGCGAAATACCAAGGCTTCTATGAACGGCTCTTAAACGGAAAGGAAAGCCAGAATGAACGAGCATGAACTGCGTACCCGCATAAAGGGCTTGTTGCATAGCCAACTCTACGGCGTGCTGTCCACGCAAGGCGAGGGCGGCCTGCCCCATGCCTCCATCATAGCCTTCGCGAGCGCGGACGACTTATCGTCCTTAGTATTCGCCACGCCGCGCAATACCCGCAAATACGCCTATATGCTGGCCCGCGATCGCGTAGCGTTCTTCATAGACGACCGACGCGCTCGCAAAGAAGAAATCATGGACGTAAGCGGCCTGGAAGCGCAGGGCAGGGTCCGAGAACTATTAGGCCGCGAACGCGAGGATTACCGCGGCATCTTTCTCGCGCGCCACCCGGACATGGCTTCCTTCGTGGACGCGCCGGGCAGCGCCCTAATGCGCCTGAGCATAGAGCGTTATGACATGGTCGACCACTTCCAGCATGTGCTGGTCTTAAGCGTAGGCACGCCCGAAGGGCCAGAGGGAGCGCGGCCGTGATTGTGCCCGATGCCTGGCTGGAGGAGTATCTGGCGTATAAAGGCCTGGGAGCCAGGCTGTCGATACTGGCCGGACGCTTTCCCATGCCCCCCGCCAGCCTGGAAGCGGCGCTCGAGCTGAGCCTGGAAGCCTATTGGCTCTTTCAGCGCTTTCCCTTTCCGGAGGACTTAGCGGCGCGTATATTGGCGGCCACGGACGCCATGGAAGGCGAACTGCTCGTGCGGGCGAGCGGCCCGGCCTGCGGAGCGTCGGGCCTGGAGCTCTGGCCGGCGGGCACGAGGGCCGCTCTGCTCAACGCCATCAGGGCTGCCTGGTCACGGGCTTATTCTCCGTCAGCCGGTCGCGCGCCCGCCTGGCCCACGATAGCCGTCCTCGAGCGCGGCTCTGCGCCCGCTTCGGAACTAGCCCTAGCCGAGTTCTGGAGCGAGCGCCTATCGGACGGCCGAAGCCTGGGCATGGCTCCGCGGGACTTGGAACTAAAGCTCGAGTCCGCCGCGGCCGGGGCCGGTCCGGTGGATGGGGCCGAGCCTGCGCCGCTATCCGAAATCGGCGCGTACGCGCGTTATGCGCTCGGCTGCAGCTACAACAGCATGCTTGCCCCCGACGATCCCTTCGAGTTCCTTAAGCTGCTCTCGCCGGGCGGTACCGGCGATACCGGCGGCGCGGCGCTGCGCGAGCGCTACCTCGCGCTGAGCCAAGCCAGCGGCAGGGCCGAGGGACAGGCCTACCTTGAACTCGCCGCGCGCGCTCTTGCCCTGGAAACGCGGAGAGCACAGGCGGACGCGACGCGCGCCGTAGGCGATAGCTATGGCTCCTCGAGCCTAGCGGCCCCGTCTTATATAGGCGCGCCGCCCGACAAGCCTTTCGGCCCAGGGGCGGCTGCGCTGGAGCGGGGCCTTGCCGCCCTCGGCCCCGCGCCGACGAGCGCCGGCGGACATACGATCCATGCCCAGCAGCTCATAGGCTCGCCCTCGTCGCCCGGACGCGCGGCCGGCGTACTGGGTCGCGCGCCAGGCGCCTGCCAAGGCGCGGGAGAAGGCGGCGCCCAGGCGCTCGTGCTCGGCTGCGAGCGTTTCAGCCCTGAACTGCTGGCGCTTAAGCCCGTTGCCGTCATAGAAAGCCTGGGAGGCCGTATCGGCGCCGGCGCTCTCCTTGCCAGGGAAGCGGGCCTTCCCTGCGTAAGCGGCGTTCGCGACGCGGGCATGCTCCCCGAGGGCGTAAGCGTACGCGTGGACGGCTGGCTCGGCCTCGTCACGGTAGCCGCCGCCGGGGCATAGCAGCGGCCTAGGGCATGTAGCTGACGAAGCTGTTTAGATCGTTCTTAACCCCGTTCATATCGAGGATGGCGGACAGCTCTCCGCGATGATGGGTGCCATGGTTCAGTACCTGCATTATGGTATGCCAGAAGGTGCGCTCAAGCTCGTTGCCGTCGGTGGTGCGATAGCGCACGCGCCGTTCGAACTCCTCCTCGGGCAGTTCATCGATAAAACGGGCGAGCAAGTCGCTCGTATCGCGCAGTAGCGAACGGAGACCTTCGCTATCTCCCTTGAGTTCCGCCTTCAACTCGTCGAGGGAGCGCGCCAAGAGCGGGCTATCCTCTAGGCAGGCATAGCGGCCAAAACTCGCAAAGCGCTTCAGCCACAGCGCCTGAGCCCAGGCCATATGCTCCGCTATGCCGTCTATGCTCTTAAAGTACGCGCCTGTATCCTTTGCGCGCAGCGGGGATGAGAGCGTTGCCAGTATATCGAGCAACGCGTCGAAAGCCTTGGCGTTGTACGCGGCCATGGCGGCTAGAACCTCTTTCATAAAAACCTCCCTACCTTAACAAACCGAGCTCATCTGACCCAGGCCGAAGAGCGGCTGCCTAGATTGTACGCCAGAGTACAGGTCATGCAAGCGATTAAGCTTTAGTATACGCCTATTTGATTACTTGACAACTCGTATATAAAACGCTACCTTAATTTTAAGGTTATTTAGACCTTTTTAGTCTTTTATTGGTAAGGAGCAGCGATATGAATCAGCAAAACGCAATAATAGACCACAGTGCCTTAAAGGCTAACCAATATAGTATCATCTTTCTCGCTTTATCCGCCTTCGTGTTGGACCTGCCTGTCATAGCCCTGAGTACTGCGGCAGTCATGATACTCGGCACCCTTATCGGAAAACCAGGCTTTATCCCCATCTATACCCTTGCGCTCAAGCCGCTCGGCCTGCTTAAGCCCGATCCTATTGAGGACAACGCTGCCCCGCACCGCTTCGCCCAGGGCTTCGGCGGCGTCGTTCTGCTTGGCGCTTCGCTCTTGGCTTTGGCCGGGGCGCAGCTGGCCGGCTGGGCCTTGGTTTGGCTGGTTATCTTCCTCGCCGCCCTCAATGCCTTTGCCGGCTTCTGCGTCGGATGCTTTATTTATTACCGCTTATCCCGCTTGCGCCTGCCTGGCTTCACGCAGAACCCGCCTCAAGGAAGCCGCGCGGGCTTCAAACCCGTCAAGCGCCCAGCGGAGGAGGCCGTCAATGTTTAACCAGAGCATCGTACGCATGGTGATCGCCCTTGCCATAATCGCCGTGAGCTTCCTCGCCTGGCGCATTATCAACCAGCGTTCACTGCGCGCCGCGGGCGCCTCGGGCAAGGAAAGCGATACGCTTCCGGAAGGCTTCGTGCCCGGCAAGCCCGGCGTACTGTCATTTGGCTCGCCGGACTGCCGCAGCTGCGTTTATGCCCAGAAACCCGCTCTAAGGAAACTCTCTGGCGAACTGGGCGAGAGCGTGCAAATCCTTGAATTCGACGTTACGCAGCGCCCTGAGCTGGCCAAGCGCTACGGTATCCTAAGTATTCCCACCCTCCTCATCGTGGACGCGGACGGCGCCGCTCGTCGGATGAACCACGGCTTCGTAGCCTCAGCCGAACTGCGCAAGCAGCTCTCGCCCTACCTGAGCGCTTAACTTGGCCCTAGGGCAGCTATACAAACCACGCCCACATAGGCCGATTCTACGGCGCTAGCTGAGCGAACAGGTCGTTTTTCTATCGAATTTTGTATCTTTTAACAGTAACAGCTATTGTCTAGCCTTTCCGTTTATTGGATAATCCGGCAACACGCTTTGGCTTCGGGGGTTTTCATGTGCGGAATATTGACGGTCCTGGACATCAAGGGTAAGCCGGTTGAGCTGCGGAAGCTCGCCATCAATAGGGTAAAGCGCATCAGGCACCGCGGCCCCGACTGGAGCGGAGTTTATTCCGACGAGAGGGCCGTGATATGCCACGAGAGGCTCGCTATCGTGGACGTAACGCACGGAGCCCAACCCCTCATCGATAAGGGCACGGGCCGCGTCCTGTCGGTAAACGGAGAAATCTATAATCACCTGGAACTGCGGGCGGAAAAGCTCAAGCAGCCCCACGACTTTCAGACGGCCTCCGACTGCGAGCCTATACTCTACCTCTACGATGAGCTCGGGCCGGACTTCGTCAAGCTCCTGAACGGCATATTCGCCTTCGTTATCTACGATCCGCGCGATGGGGACTATTTTATCGCGCGTGACCACATAGGCATCAACCCGCTGTATTGGGGCCGGGACGGCGAAGGCAATCTCTTCGTAGCCTCGGAGATGAAGACTCTCTTTGACGTATGTCCCAAGGTGGAAGTGTTCCCGCCGGGACACTACTTCAAAGGCTCCGAAGGAAAGCTGGTACCGTGGTACGAGCCGGCCTGGGCAGTTCCCGGAAAGATTCCCTCAGAAAAAGCGGACCTGGAAAAGCTCCAGGAAGCCTTGGTAGCCGCGGTCAAGCGCCAGCTCATGTGCGACGTGCCCTATGGCCTCCTTATATCCGGCGGCGTGGACTCCTCCATCATCGCCGCCATAGCGGCTAAGTTCTCCGAGAAGCGCGTAGAAAGCGGGGATACCGAGCGGGCATGGTGGCCCCGCATGCATTCCTTCTCCGTGGGCCTGCCGGGCGCCCCGGACACGAAGTACGCCCGCAAAGTGGCCGAGCGTATAGGCAGCCAGCACCACGAGATCGAGTTCACCATCCAGGAAGCGCTAGACGCCATACCCGACGTCATCTACCACCTGGAAACCTTCGACGTGACGACCATACGGGCGGGCACGCCCATGTACCTCATGTCACGGGTTATCAAGTCCATGGGCATCAAGATGGTGCTATCCGGAGAAGGGGCCGACGAGATCTTCGGCGGCTACCTGTACTTCCACAAGGCCCCAAACCCGACGGAATTCCACGAGGAACTGGTACGCAAGCTCTCGCTCCTGCACCTCTATGACTGCACCCGCGCGAACAAGGCCATGTGCGCCTGGGGCGTGGAAGCCCGGGTACCCTTCCTGGACCCCGAGTTCCTGGACGTAGCCATGAGCATAGACCCCGCCCACAAAATGATAAACAAGGACGAAGGCCGCATGGAGAAACATATCCTGCGCAAGGCCTTCGACGGCTGGGTGCCCGACGAAGTCCTCTGGAGGCAGAAAGAGCAGTTCTCCGACGGCGTGGGATACTCCTGGATAGACTCCATCAAGGCTCACGCGGAAAAGGAAGTATCCGACTCGGCCATGGCCAACGCCAAGCATCGCTTCCCGGTAAAGACGCCCCTAAGCAAGGAAGCCTATTGGTTCCGTACTATCTTCGAAGAGCATTTCCCAAACCCCACGGCCGTGGACCTGATTCCGGACGGGCCGTCCATAGCCTGCTCCACCCCCACCGCCGTACGCTGGGACGCCGAGTGGGCCAAGCTTGCCGACCCCTCAGGCCGGGCCGTGCGGGGAGTGCACGACAAGTCGCATTAGATGGTATAATCGCCTGAGCATTGATTAACGCTATTACAGCGCTGATTACAGAGGTACATCATGCCATCGATTACTAGGGAAAACCATGAAGTTCTCACACGCCTAGGCTCCGCCTTCGCCTCGATACGCGAGGAAGTCGGGCTAACCCAGGCGGAACTGGCGGAAGCCACGCGATTGCATGTCAATACTATCTCCAACATCGAGCGAGGCCTATGCGAGGCTTCCATTTTCTCGGTAGGTCTCCTGTGCCTGGCTTTGGGCTGTCCCCGGATACGCTTAGGCGAGCTATCCTTTATCCCTGAGCCCGGTCCCCGGGGCATTGCTCCCCCCAAAGATTTCCCTGAGCTGGTATGGAAGCCGGGAGCCATTGCCGTGCACAGCGCCAGCTTCCGCACCCGCCGTCTGGAAGCAGGCTTAAGCCTACGGGCCCTCGCGGCCAGCGCCGCAGTTCATCCGAACACTATATGGAATTATGAGCACGCCCAGGTAGCGCTTTCGGCCAGCGCCGCCTTCAGGCTCTACCGAGCCTTAGGCGTGAATAGCATAGGCGGCCCCGAGGGAATTTTGAACTAACAAAGAGTGTACACGGCCCTACCCGCCTTGCTTATCAGCACAGAAATTCATCAAGGAAAGCCATAACCTTCTTTAAGTTTTCAGCCGTCTCAAAGGCAGGATCGGCGTGTTCGGCATGCTCAAGCAATTCAAGAAAAACCCGTTCAGGTCCAATGGCCAGCCGGGCCAGCCGGGCCAGCTCAAGCGAATGCTGATAGGGCACCGTGGAGTCCTTAAGGCCATGCTGGATAAAGAGCGGCGGCGCCAGCTCGCTTATATAGCGTTCAGGATTAGCCGCTCGTACCATATCCGGCGCCTCGCCTATGGTAACGCCAAGCAGGCGGGACTCAGGCGAGTCTGGAGCGCCGTGATCGCAAGGGCCTAATCCGCTAGCGGCAAGATAGCTATCCATCATTAAAAAGTCAGTCGGACCGTACCATGACACGATGGCCTTAATGGGGCCAGGTAGCGATTGCTTAGCGGCGTCCGGATCGTCAAGCGGCGCACACTCTTGGCTTAGCTGCTTAACCGGCCGAGAAGTCAAGCCTGCCAGCATGGAGAGATGAGCCCCTGCCGATCCTCCCCATAAGGCGATACGGCCCGTATCGAGCATATATGCCTTGCCATTATTTTTTACCCAGCGTATGGCAGCCTTCACATCCCGTATCTGCGCCGGGAACTTAGCCTCAGCGCTTAGGCGATAATTGACGGCCACCACCGCGTAGCCCCGCTCTAGGCTGCTGAGCATAGGGACTAATTGCCTATCCCGTTTGTCGCACATCATCCAGGCCCCGCCATGGATAGCCATGACTACCGGAAATGGGCCATCGCCGGTAGCGGGCAAATATACATCCAGTTTCTGGAGCGGCGAGACGCTGCCATACACCAGGTCTAGGTATTTCCGCTCTATGCCACTGATGTCGGCCTCAGGCAAAACGAATATACCTCCAGGGCTATCAGGTTTATCCATGTTCATGTCCTTATTTTTGCGCGATACGCTGCAAGATCATTGGCATTACTTCGCTTCCTATGAACATGCCAATCAGGCCAAGCAAACCGCCCCAGCCATGGGGCACCGGTACCGGCAATTTAAGCAGCCTGAAAATAATTCCTATGACCAAGCCGACGCCAAGGGGCACCAGTAGAGCCTTCATAATGTTAACCTCAGCCTTATGCGGCTTCTGTGATTTTGGCATGATGCCTTATCGTTCGTACGCTTTTCTGATACACATCAAAGCCGACCGCCGACAGCAGGACAAGCCCCTTTACTATGTACTGGGCATACGTTCCCATACCTATGAGTTGCATGCCGTTACCGAGCACCCCTAGGATAAAGACGCCGGTAACCAGCCCCCACATCTTGCCCTCGCCGCCTTTAAAGGAAATTCCCCCGAGCACGGCGGCGGTTATGCAGTTAAACTCAGTTCCTGGCCCCGTTGAAGAAGCCGCAGAACCTGACCTGGCAAAGAGAACCATAGCCGAAATGGCCACGAAGAAGCCGCATAGCCCGAATACTATCAATTTAACCATGCCTACATTGACGCCGGCGAGCCTGGTCGCTTCCTCGTTGCCGCCGATGGCGTATATATAGCGGCCAAGATAGGTCTTGTTAAGTATGAATGATGCAAAGCCGACCGTAAGGAACATTAGAATGACGCTAAAGGGTATAAAGCCAAAAACGTAGCCCTGCCCTATGAATTTGAAGGTCGCCGGTAAATTAAGTATAACGCTTTGCCTGGATACGATGTATGATAGGCCTTGGAATACCGTCATGGTACCCAGGGTAACGATGAGGGGATGCACCTTGAGCTTAATAGAGGCTATGCCGTTGCCAAGGCCGAGGCATATACCGAGCAGTACTCCCAATGCTAGGGATACCGGCAACGGGATATTATACCATTTCATCATCGCGGCGGTGGCTACGCCCACCAGCGACATTTGATAGCCAATGGATAGATCCATGCCTCCGCTTATCATGACGAACGAAAGCCCTACCGCGGCTATGATTACATAGGATTGTTGCACAAAGATATTGGTAAGGTTTTCAATCGTGAAGAAATATGGCGACAGCGCGGCAAAGAACACCAGCAAACCAAGTAACACGAAGACGATGGCGAATTTCTTAAGGATAGCCGGAATCATACCGAGCCAATTCTTGCCGTTCATGCCGTTACCTCCATATCAATAATTCCCGACGCGAGTTCGAGTATAAGTTTCTGTGAAAATTGTGGCCGCTCGAGTATGCCCATAAGGCGGCCCTCCGCCAGCACTGCTATGCGATCTGACATGCCGAGCAATTCTTCCATGTCGGAACTGATCATCATGATTGCATGCCCTTTGTTGGCTAGGTCGGTCATCAGCTTGTATATTTCCTGCCTGGCTCCGACATCAATGCCTCGGGTTGGCTCATCGAAGATAAGAAGCTTTGAATCCGTGGCTAGAGTCTTGGCCAGCACTACCTTCTGCTGATTCCCTCCGCTCAAGTTCTTTACCTTCTGGGCTAAGGAAGGTGTTCGGATACGAAGGAGTGCGGAAAAGTGCTCAGCCATTTTTCGTTCCTGCTTCAAGTCGACGATGGCATGCCTCGATATGCTGCGTATTGATGGGAAAGAAATATTCCAGTCAATGGGCATATCGAGGAAGCAGCCTTCTTCCTTGCGATTTTCCGGGATAAGGCCGATCCCGTTTTTAATTGCATCGCGGGGTGAGCGAATATGCAAGGCCTTCCCATCCATCAGGAGCGATCCGCTATCAAGCTTGGCCGCTCCGTATACCAGCTTTGCCAGCTCGGTCCGTCCCGCGCCAACTAAGCCCGCCAGGCCGAATATCTCGCCCTTGCGTATAGAGAAAGATATATCCTCGTCGCCATTGCCACAGAGGTTTTGGAGTTCAAGCAGTGCTTCAGCTGGCGGTCGCGCGCGCGCGGGGTAGGACTCTTTTAGCTCGCGGCCCACCATCAGGCTTATCAATTCCCGCCTATCCGTATCGGCGACGGCTTTATCGGCTACGAAGGCGCCATCCCGCAATACGCTTATGCGATCGGCGATCTCAAAAAGCTCGTCTATGCGGTGCGATATATAGATGATAGAAACGCCCCTATCCCTAAACATGCGTATAATTCTAAAAAGGCTATCAACCTCGCTTACGGAAAGGGGCGCCGTGGGTTCATCCATGATCAATATGCGGGCTTTTTTTGAGACGGCTTTTGCTATTTCCACGATTTGCTGCTGAGATGACGTAAGGTCGCGTACCAGGCTCGCAGGATCAAGCTCTATACCGAACTGGTCGAACAGCTCCCTGGCTCTCGTTTCCATGAGCTTGAAATCCACGAACATTCCCGCTCGCTCGCCCAAGGCAATGTTCTCCGCCGCGGAGAGAGAGCCAATAAGATTAAACTCTTGGTAGATAACCTCCACGCCATTCATCCTGGCTTCATGGGGGCTCAGCCGCTCATATACCTTGTCTCCGAACTGTATGCTCCCCGAATCGGGCTCTACCGCGCCGGCGATGATTTTGATGAGGGTAGATTTGCCCGCCCCATTTTCGCCTAACAAGGCATGGACCTCGCCCGGATAGAAGTCCAGGCTCAAATCCCTGAGCGCGGTGACTCCAGGATAGGTCTTGGTGACGTTCCTAAGCGATACAAGCGCTGCGCTGGCCTTCATTACCATACTCCTAACTCGGGAAACCGGCCTATCCCGATACTCGGATAGGCCGGCGCAAGACCCACGAGATGACGCGGAGCGGCTTATCGGGCCGCGCCATCGCCCTAATGCGGAAGCGCTATTTGGCGGGATAAGCCTTGGTTATGCTATCCTCAATGACCTTGCCATAACTCAATTTGCCTTGATACAGATCCTTAAGGAGCATATAGGTAGCCTGTTCAAGAGGAACCTGTTGGTTGTTTATCTTGGGGCCGACTATCTGTATGGTTCCGCGGAAAACGGATTTGTTGCTGGAAGAATTATCTATGATCTCCTGTATGGGCGGCGACCAGTCTCCGGCGAATACCCCGAAGCGAGCCTTGTTCACGCCCACTTGCCCCATGATGTATTCATTGACGCCAAGGCCTCCATCTGCGTTGTAGCACAGGACGGCGACGGCGTCGCTGTTCTGCTGCCACATGTTTTCCATGATAGCCGTCGCAGCGGCCGTAGTCCTGGCTTCGGCCGTAGCCACGACCACATTCGCCTTGCCCCAGGCATTCATCTTGGAGAGCATGCCTTCAGACCGCCGTGTCATATCCACGGTCTCTGTGCACTTAAGCACTATTACCTTCTTTTTCTCCGCCGGCAGCCCCGCCGCGGTACCGTCGCTCGAATAGGTTTTTATGATCCAATCTATAGCCATCTCGGCTATCATTTCGCCGCACTGGAACTGGTTCATGTTCATCATTACGTCGTAGTAACCGGTATCCGTTCCGGCGACTAATACCTTTATGCCCTGGCGCTGCGCCTTTTGGATAACCGCCTGCACATTGTTCGGATCTATGGGCATGATGTTTATGACCTTGACCTTCATGGCGATGAAGTTCTCGATCTGCTCAATCTGTTTCGCGCCGCTATTGCCAGCATCGGCTATCTGTATGCGTACCCCATCGGCATCGGCCAGCTTCTTGACCTCAGTGGTCAGCCAGCCAAGAAAGGGGTTAGCGGTGTCCGGAATGCTGTAGCCGATGTCTATGCCGGCAGGCTTGCTCTCAGAGCTTCCCGCCGCGAAAACGGTAGCGCTCACGCACATGGCTAAGACGATAAGTAACCCGATTGATTTCTTCATGGTGCCCTCCATAATGGTGCCTCCACATAAAGCTATGATTAATTGTGAATCGTGTCACAATTATATCAAAATTAACGCAAGACTTTATCTAAAAAGGCTATGACCTTAGCCACATTCTGCGCGGACTCGAACTGGCTGCCTCCATGCCCGGCGCCTTCAAGAGCTTCATACACGACCTTGCCGCCGCCGATGGCCTGCGCCAAAGCCCGGGCAAAATCGATGGATTGGGTTATAGGAATATTTCGATCCGCCGTTCCATGCTGAATGAAGAAGGGCGGGTCGTCCGCGCTTATATAGCTGCGCGGGCTGGCGGCTTCCACCAGGGGCTGGGCTTCAGGCGTGCCTATGACCTTGCCCAGGTACTTTGACTCGGCCGAGGTCGCGGCATTAGTCAGCCCCATCGCGCCGCTCGTGCCGAGCGCGCTAAATTCCGCATCCATCGTTGAGAAGTAAATGGGGCCGAACCAGTCCACGGCAGCCTGCACGCGATCGGATACCGTCGCATTGCCAAGCGCCGGGTCGGCCAGCTTCGATACGCCCCCCGATACGCCGGCTAGAGCCGATAGGCTGCCGCCCGCGGACGCTCCCCAGGTGGCGAAACGCTCGGGATCAAGACCATACCGGGCCGCATTGGCTCGCAGAAAGCGTATAGCGGCTTTTACGTCATTGATTTGAGCCGGCCAGATAGCCTCAGCGCTCAGGCGATAGTTTATCGAGGCGAGGGCATATCCTTTTTTTACCGCCTCAAGCATAGGGCTTATCTGGCTGGACTTGGAGCCGCTGATGAAGCCGCCTCCATGTATCTCTATTATCAGCGGGTAAGGGCCGCTCCCCTCGTTCGGAATATACAGATCCAGCTTCTGGGTAGCCGAAAGAGATGCATAAGGTACGTCCAAATACTTTTTCTGTACCCAGCTCGTATCGACGCTGGATTTAGAGCCAGCCGGCAGGATACGGCCGGCAGGGCTCTGCGCTGCCTGAGCTATCTGGGTATCATCGGCTGCTACGCCGCTTACGAATCCCAGAAGAATCAAGCATATGATGATAAAACTTCTCTTAATCATAGGGCCTCCCACACAAGGTATATGTATGTGACACGTGTCACTTGCTTGACTAAAGCATACCAGCAGTGAAGAATGCCGTCAAGGGATAAATTTATGCTTAAACGAAGCTCAGCGATACCAGCCGCAACGACCCAGCGCCGCCCTACGAGCGCGGATGTGGCGCGCCTAGCAGGCGTTTCACGTACCCAGGTGTCATATGTACTCAATAACACCGGTACCGCGCACGTCAGCGCCGACAAGCGCAGGCGCATCTTCGAAGCGGCCAAAGAGCTGCGCTACGTCCCCCACCAGTCGGCCCAAGCCTTGCGCAGGGGCTTTAGCAACGAGTTCTGCATGTTTTTCCCGGCGCCCTACACGCCCCGTATAAACGAAATACTCGGTACTATCCACGAAAAAGGGCTTACCCAGGACTGCGTGGCCACCCAGTATTCCTTCAATTCTTACCGCGACCCGGCCCGCATGCTCGAGGCCTTCAACATGCTCATCGCCCGTCGTCCTCGCGGTCTCTTTTGCAGCCTTAT
The DNA here is from genome assembly GCA_002412825.1 of Spirochaetaceae bacterium UBA5200. Lineage (GTDB taxonomy): Bacteria > Spirochaetota > Spirochaetia > Treponematales > UBA12059 > UBA5200. The sequence goes on along the minus strand of DHVU01000032.1, from coordinate 75,953 downwards.
GGATATAAGCGAACGGGAGATAAGCCTGGCCAGGGACAAAGGCATTAGGCATATACTTGTCCTCGACGTTGAACAACATAGCGAATACGCCACCCTCTACATACCCGCGGAGCCGGCAGGATACATCGCGGCCAAGCATCTCCTCGAGCGAGGTCATCGGCGCCTCGGCCTCATACACCCCTCAGACCCGGTGCAAGCCAGAGCCTTTAACCTGCGCCTTGCAGGCATGCGGCGGGCCATGGATTCATATCGTGGCGTATCCCTCCAGATACTGGACTGGCCAGCGGAAAACATACGCCCTACCCTGGAGTATGCTGAGCACTTCGTGCGATCCCTCCCACAGGGGCGAAAACGTCCTACCGGCATATATACCTATAGCGACGACTATGCCTATCCGCTCATGGCCCGGCTGCGTGAACACGGCATCAAGGTGCCCCAGGATATCGCGCTTATAGGAACCGACGACCTGCCGCACAGCGCCTTGTTTCAGCCTTCACTAAGTTCCATACAGCTGGATGTAATGCCCTTGGGCGAACGGGCGCTAGCCCTCATCAACAGCCTGATAAGCGGCGAAGAGCCCGAAGCCCGCTTCACGCTTCCTCCGGAACCGGTGCTGATGGCGCGGGAATCAACGTTCAATACTAGTTTCATGAACGCCCGTACATAGCCTTGGCATAGAAGAGAAATCTAGCTACCCTGCTCAAGCTATCCACTCCAAGGAGTTTCCGTGGACCAAAGCCGAGTCAAGCTCAGCCCTGCGTCGTCCGCTCGCCCCATGCGGGCGATTTTCCTCGGCCTCTCCTCTTTCCAGGCCTTGGCCATGTTCCGGCGGGGCATCTTTTATACGTTTTTGGCGGTATATCTCAGGGCTAACCTGGGCTTGTCGGTTACCGAGACCACGCTGTTCGAAACCATACCCATGGTGCTCAACGTGCTGTTCCAAACCCTCGTATGGGGAAGACTGACCGACCGCCTGCAAAAGCGCCGCAGCCTTATAGTCAGCGGGGAAATCCTGGCGGGAATCGGCCATCTAGCCATGTGGTTCCTGCATGCCCGCATGCCCGACGGAAGGCAAGCCGGCTGGGTGATTATAGCTACCTTAAGCGTTATCGAGATATTCTGGTCGATGTCCAATATTGGCTGGAGCGCATACATAGCGGATGTCTATGAACCGCGGGAGCGTAACGCCATTCAGGGGCGCTTGGCGGCCATAGGCGGCGTTGGGCGCATCCTAGGCGCGGTGCTCGGCGGCCTATTGTATGACGGGCTTAAGCTCATGTACCCCGGCTGGGGCTTCCGCTCCGGCGCCATCTTCTTCGTAGCCGCCGGCGTCATGTTCATATCGGTAATCCCGTTGCTCTTCATGCCCGAGGGGGGAGTAAAAAAGGCATCGGCGGACATGGACTCATCCTTAGCCGCGGGTCTTAAGGCTAGCCAAAACCCCGCCACCGCATTGAGGCCCGGCCAACTCAAGCTGTTCGTTATTTTCTTAGCGGCCATGCTGCTTATCAACTCAGGCGTCAACTCCGTAGGCGCCTTTCGCGGGCAGTTCATGGACCTGGCAGAAGGCTTCGCCACATCCCCGTCGCTCATCGCCTTAGCCTGCAATGTCGAATCCCTCGCGATAATCGTATTCGGCCTTCTGGCCGGCATGCTCGGCTCATGGCTGGGAGTCAGGAAGCTCCTCGTCGCGGGGGCCCTCTCCGGCTTCGTATCGCTGGCCCTCCATGCGGCCGCGCCGAGCCTGGCCTGGGTATTCGCGGCGGCGGCCTTTAAAGGAGCGGCTGACGCGAGCATAGGCGCCTCATCGTACGCCTTTGCCGCTTCGCTCATACCGCCCGAGAAACGGGGCCGCTGGTTCGCGGCCTATAACGCCACCTTCTTCTTAAGCTGGGGCATATCCGCAAGCTTCGTGACAGGCCCCCTGATAGACGGGCTCATCCGCCGAGGAACGGGGCAAGCGGCAGCCTATCGCGCCGGCTTCGTCTCTGCCGCGATACTCGTCGTGCTGGGGCTCGGGCTTCTGGTAGCCCTGCTTAGGACGAGAAAAAGCCTTGATCCGGGTATGAAGCGCCAAGGCGATAATTGAGTTTACAGTTCTTGGCCGCGCCTATTCCGGACCTTATCCAATCTTAAGCATCGCTACAACAGCTTGTGTAATTACTATACTATTCACAAGCTTCGGGGAACTAGCTATGGCTTAATGACCGTAGTCTTCCTCGGTAGCCAAGAGTTCAACTTCAAATATCAGAGTCTCGTTAGGGCCGATAGCCCCTTGAGCGCCTTCGACGCCGTAGGCGAGAGCTGAAGGTATATAGAGCTTATAGGTTGAGCCGACATTCATAAGCTGTATGCCTTCAGTCCAGCCGGCTATGACCGCGTGCAGATGGAGAACCGTGGGCTCGCCCCGGGGGATTGAGCTGTCAAAGATATCGCCGTTTATGAAGGAACCGGTATAGTGTACCGTTACTACATCCGTAGCGCTGGGCTTGGGTCCTGTACCGGCCTTAAGCACCTCGTACTGAAGGCCGCTCGCGGTGGTAACGACGCCTTGCTTCTTTCCGTTTTCGGCGAAGAATGCCTGCTCTTTTGCGCTCGCGAGCTCCGCCTGCTTGATCCTGGCCGCGGATATAGCGGTCTGGATAATGGTATCGGCTTCTTGTAGACTGAACTTGGGATTGTCCTTATCCAGAACATCCTTCATGCCCTCGAGAAACGCCGAATAATCCAGCTCAATCGATATTTCTTTTAGGTTATATGCAATCGCCATGCCGAAGGCATAACTGGCCTCCGCCGTAATCGCGCCTTCAGCAGGCTTTGCACGACTGTCGCATGACAGGGACAGCATGGCTATAGCCGCCATTAAAACGATAAGCTTCTTCATTCTACATCCAAAGTAATCGGAATAAGCGGCGGCACGCGCCGGCACCGCGTGTACGGTTATAAAATAATATAGATATTTTCTGATATCGGCAAGTAACGCGCGCGCCAAGGCGTGCTCTCGCTTATGCTAAGTGTTTCTGCATCCGAGCGCCCAGGAAAGCCAGGAGCGGCACCATGGCTAGGCTCATAAGAATCACCACCCCAAGGGGAACCAGGACATCAGCCAATACAGCGTCGTTGGCCACCATTTGCCACAGGGGGTCAATAGCCCACCAGGTGGGGAAGAGCCGGGCTATCCACTGGGGCCAATCCGGGAAAAGGTAAAAAATAATCGGGGCGAACAGGAAGGCTCCCGCGCCTTTCACGATGGCGAAGAGCATCTCGGAGCTACGCGCTACGATACCGATCAGATTGCCAAGGACGGCCCAGAAGCTTCCCGCCACCAGAAGGACCACCATCAGTCCCGGGAAGTCACGGACCGTTACGCCGTTTAGGACGAGGCTGGCAAGCGCGAGTAGAAAGGACAGAACCAAACCAAGAAGACCCTTAGCGGCGAGGACCTCCTGTATCCGGGCAGGGCTGGCCAGGACCGCAGTCAGGGTGCGGCGCTCCTTCTCCTCCACCAGAAGGGACGCGGGTACGAAGAGTCCGGCCATGATGAAGGCATAGAACACGATAATCGGCACGAAGCGGGTAGTAAGCGGTACCGGATCCCCCTGCTCGACCCGCAGAATATCCACGCGTACGGGAGGCTCCTTACCCTCCACCGCCCGTATGCCGTCGATAGCGCCCACCGCAAGCACGAGGCGGCTCACGGCGTAGCTTTCACCGGAAAAGTGGAGCTGAAGGATAGGCTTGCGGCCCGCTCTAAGCTCCCGATCAAAGCCCTCAGGCAGGATAAGGCCGGCATCATAATCATTAGCCTCCACCTTTTTGAGAAGCGCTTCGCGAGAGCCCAGCCGGGTGGTATTGACTCCGGGCAGGGCTTCGAGCATGGAGGCAAGGGCAGAGCCGCCTTCATCCACGATAGCCAGGCGGGGCTTAGGGGCGGCCAAGCCGCCGAATACCAGGTGAAGTACCAGCGCGATCAACACCGGCATGGCAAGGACGAATAGGAGTAGAGGAGACCGGGGACCTATGGCGAGGTCCTTAAGGAACAGGAACCACACGCGTTGTAACTTCATAGTCGCGCCACCTTCCTAGACAGGGTCCAGAGGCCTATGCCGAGGAGGGCAGCCACCCAGGCAAGTACCACGGCGAAGTGGGAGCCCGCATCGGCCCATGTACCGCCGTAATTCGCGGTAGTATTGAGAATCTGTATGATGCCCCAGCTCGGCACGAAACGTACCCACAGAGGCGCGCTACCCGGAAAGAGGGCGGTGATCGCCGGGATGGCGAAGGGCAGAATGACGGTCATGGTCCAAGCAAGCGTGCCCATGAAATCCCTGCCCATAGAGCCCACCGCCATGGCTATGCCGGCGAACATAAGGGCGCCTGAGATGGCCGCAAGCAGTAGTATCAAGGGATTACCCGCGGCAAAGGATCCGGTGGCGAGAAGCAATATGAGAGCCTGGACAAAGGCTAGCAGGGCGCCAAAGATAATCTTGGCGATAAGCACATCGCCCGTTCTGGCAGGAGTAGCGGTGACGGCTACCACGGTGCGGTGGAGTATCTCGACGGATATAAGCGAAGACAGGGCGAAGGTTTCCACCATGAGCACGAAGAATACCAGGAGGGGACGCATACGGTCACGCATGGGCAATTGCGAACCGGAACGATCCACGCCAAGGATTATGGTATCCTCCGGCGGCTCGCTCACCGGCATAGCCTGGCCGGCCATCATGTAAGCCAATTCCCGTACCATGCTGGTCATGGCTCCCTGTATCTCCGCCGGCGTATCGTTATTAACGTAAATCCTGAGTTCAGGGACAACGCCGGACGCGATGTCCTCTAAGAAGCCGGGAGAAAAGTCCAGGCCGATTACCGGCTTCTCCCTACGGCCTCCCTTAGGCCGGGCGGCGCGGTCATCACGATCCAGGATGAGGAGCCGGCCTGCTTGATCGCTCCAGGCCTGGGCTTCCTTCGCCATTACCCGACGGAGGCTGTCGCCGTCGGGGAAGCGCACTATCTTAAGGCCACCCTCGGCCTCTTCTTCCAACGCTTCTTCCAGAGGGCCAAGACCGCTATGGGCGATGCCGACGACGGCGAAATCCTCAACGGTAGGAGGAATGAGCCAGAAAGCGCTTGTAAAAAGAATTAGCCCCGCAATGGACAGGATCATATAAAGCCTGTCCCTGGAAAATTGAAGCAAGTCCTTACGAAGTATGGCCAGCACGATGGCCGGCCGCGATGGCCGCTTTGCCTTCATATCAAAGCCCCCGGCCGGTCATGGCAATAAAGATATCCTCCAGGCTAGCCTCTTCGGTATGCATGGTTAGGATGTCCGCCCTCTCCACGGCCGCCTTGAGCCGGGCTCCTATATCGCCATCTCCATCAAGGGGCAGGTGCAGATCCTCCGCTTTGCCATCCCTGCGTACGCGTACTGCTAACGAGCGGGTGCCATGAAGGAGCTTAAGATTTTCCGGGCTATCTATGGCATGTATCGTCCCGTCATTGATAAAGGCTACCCGGTCGGAGAGCTTGTCCGCCTCGTTCATGTCATGGGTAGTCAGGAGTACGGCGCAACCAGCCTTTGCCCGGTCGCGTATTATGCGCCGGATAGCCTGGGCCGATACCGGATCCAGCCCGTCAGTGGGTTCGTCAAGAAAAAGCACGGCCGGGTCGTTGATAAGCGCCCGGGCTATCATAAGGCGCTGCCGCATACCCTTGGAATATGAGGATACCCGGTCTTTTTTTCGGGCCAACAAATCCACCTGCTCCAGCAAGCCATCGATATTAGGCTTGTTAACGCCGAAAAGCCGGGCAAAGAAGCGCAAATTCTCCACCGCGGACAGTTGCGGGTACAGGTTCTTCTCCTCAAAGCTTACGCCCATACGTGCATGGACCTCTGAGGAATGGCCGCGAACGGGCAGGCCCAGTATATGGATCTCTCCGGCCGCCGGCACAAGCTGGCCGGTAAGCATTTTTATGGTAGTGGACTTGCCAGCCCCGTTAGGACCCAGGAAGCCAAGCACCTCTCCAGGGGCTACCTCGAAAGATATACCTCTAACCGCCTTTTTATCGCCGTAGGCGTACTCTATCGATTCAACCTGAATGGCTGGCTCCATGGCTATCTCCTTGTACTAGTCTATTAGTACAATAATAATTTGATACATGCCGGCGAGTTTGTCAAGAGAGGAAATAGCCAATAATTTTTATGTCAGCGGCCGGTTCCCTCACCTAAAAAAATGACCGTTTCCGTAACCGGAAACGGTCGAAAGTCGGGCAACCCGGATTCGCCTTCCAGCCCGAGCCGTCCTGCCTCGGGCTGGAAGGCCGCCTCGCTCGCTTTCGCGGCCCTCCGTGGCCGCTCTTCCTCCCCTTGGTCGGCGCTCGCTCGGTTGCGCGGTACCCGCGCGGGCGATAGGAAGAATATTTAAGCGCCGCCGTCCGGCGGCAACGCCACGAATCCGGGTTGCCCCCAATAAAAAAAGCGGAACAGTCTATCGACTGTTTCCGCTTTTTTCGGGCAACCCGGCTGACGCGAAGCGGCGACCGGCTTGAAAAAAGAAACGACCGTTTCCGTAACCGGAAACGGTCGAAAGTCGGGCAACCCGGATTCGAACCGGGGACCCCTAGTCCCCCAGACTAGTACGCTAACCATCTGCGCTATTGCCCGATGCGCCTTACGGCGCGGGGCGCATAGTAGCACGCAAGAGAGGGGCGTGTCAATGAAACGGCTTAAGCTAGCGCCCGCCGCGCTTTTCCATGGGAAAGGGCAGAAAATCAAGGTTGAACGATATAAGCACAGGCAGGGCGGCTCCTATGCTTATCCAGCCCCTCATATCGCCCCAGCCGCTTTCGTCGCTACTCAGGAGGTAGTATGTGCCCAGCCCTAAGAGTCCGAAGGCCATGGCTCCGTCGGCGATACGAACGATTTTTCTCCATCGGTTCACGCCTACAGGGTCGTTGGCTAGAAGCCTGCTTAAAAGTATGGCATTTGGCAGGGCCACTACGCCCAGGGCTAGAGCGCCGGGAAGTATGGCATCGGAATCATTAAGCATCTCGGGTATGAGCGCAAGCGGGGTTATAGTCTTTAGGACGATGGGCAAGCCCAATAGATAGTCGCCAAGGCTCTGGGCGGAAGCGCCGCCTATGCAGAGTACGGCTATGACAGCCAAGCATATTGTCCTTGCCATGTTTAGGCCCTCCCTATAGTTGAGCGACATATTAAACTAATAGCACATACAAGGCACTCTTCAGCCAGGTTCAAGAACTGGTTCGCTCGCGTTTCGATTTCCAAGCAGTACGCCGCCCCTAATCACAGGAGAAGCACTCGTCAGGGTCAAGCTCGGGCCGTATACCCGGGCGGGTCATGCAAAAATCGTAGCGCAGGGGGTCTTCCGGCCTTATCAGGCGCAGGGCCGCGCCCGCCTCCCTGGCCGCGGACAGGTCGAGGCTCTTGCGCTTTAAAAAGCCGTAGCGCCTGCAAGCGGCGGCCATGTGGGTATCCAGAGGCACGACGAGGCGGGCGGGATCGCAACGGCTCCAGGGGCCGGGGTCTACCCTGTCCTTGCGCACCATCCAGCGGAGAAACAAGAAGGTGCGCTTGGACGCGGAGCCCTTGGCCGGATCAGGAAGCAAATTGCCGGGCCAGCTGTGTTCGGATGCCGCGCGCAGGGCTCGCACCAAGCCCGAGGCGGCCTTGGCGTAGTCGGGCTCTGAAGGATCGTCGCAGGACAAAAAAAGGCTTTCAAGGCTTCCCTGCCGGCGTAGGGCTCGTATGCCGCTTAAGTAGGCCAAAAGGTCGTCGCCTGAAAAGAAGCGGTAACGGAAGGCGCTAAGGGCGTCCTTTAATGCGGCCGCATCCATTACGTCGAGGGCGGCGGCAGGCGCAGGGCCGAGCGTGGATAGGACGAAACGCGAAGCCTTTACGATGAGGCCTGCGTTACCTAGCGCCAAGGCCGCGCATACGAGGCCGGCAAGCTCCATATCTTCGGGCCGCTTATACGAGAGCACTACGGCCAGGGGGTCGGGGTCCAGCCAGGCGGGGTCGTTATATCGCGCGTAGAGCTCTTCCAGGGTCTTAAGCCGCGGCGGCGCCTGGTAATCGTTCAAGGGCATGGGGGCAAGCCTGTTATGGTATGGCCACGCCGAGTTGTACAAGTGCGTCTCGGCGCTGGCTTATGTCTATACGGTCAGGCGAGAGCGTAAGCGCCTGTTTGAGATAGAAGCGCGCGCGCTGCAGGTCGTTCCGTTTCATATAGATGTCGGTCATGGCCACGAGGGCGTCTACGTTCAGGCCGTTCTCTATAAGCGAAGAGCGCAGGGATGAAAGCGCGGCCTCTTCGTTTGCTTGCAGCCTGGACTGCAGGAGGAAGAGATTAGATCGGTATACCGAGCCGCCTTTGACGGCTAATTGCGCGCTTATAAAGGCAGATGCTTCACTGCGCCTGCCCTGTTCGACTAGGAGCGTAGCCCAGGCAAGGGATGCCTGCTCCGAGCCTGGCTGCTTCTCGCGCCAGAGGCGGGCCATGGCGAGGCTTTCTTCTACCCGGCCGGCTAGGCGGTAAGCCCGATAGAGGCTCTCGTAATCGTCGTAGTTCGGATAGAATGAGCGTATGGAGTCGGCCCGGGCCGCGGCGCCGGAGCCGTTGCCGGCGGCAAGGTCCGCGGCTAGGAGCACTTTAAGGGCACGTATGGAACTGGGGTCTGCTTTAAGGGCCCTGCCCGCATACGTTATCGCTTCGAGCCTCTCTTTGCCTCCGCCTGTAAACATGAGTTCCGCGGCGTATAAAAGCAGGGCCTGATCTTCCGGATAACGCTCAAGGCCGCGGCGTAGCGACGCGATTGCGCCAGGCAGGTCTTTTGAGTTCTCAGCGGCGCTGCGCGCCCGCAGGAGTATATAGAGCTTATCATTAGGATCCACGCTGGCGTAGGCGTCCAGCAACGAGGCGGCCAGCTTAAAATCGCCACGTTCTACCAAAAGATGGGCGCGCATAAGCATGAAGCGGGAATCCAGCGGATCATTTAAGAGTACTCGGGTGATGAGCGGCAAGGCTTCAGCCCACTGGCCGTTGCCATAGAGGGCATAGGCATAGGCACGCTGGTAGGTTTGGGTATCCCGCACCGAAGTCGCTGTGCCGGCAAGCGCGGCGAGCGCGTCCTTGGGCTTGCCCGCATCTACGAGTAGCCTGGATGCGTTTATAGCGGCTGGATAGCAATCGGCGGCTAGGTTCTGCGCCTTGGAAAACGAAGCAAGCGCCGCGGCGGTGTTGCCGCTGCGCTCCAGGGCATGGCCGCGGGCCAGCTCAGCCAGGGCGGACTGATGGCCAAGGCTCGCGAAACGCTCATAGGCGGCTAGCACGGCTATAGAGGCTATTTGCGTGCGGGTCCTGAATACGGTAAGCAGGGGCATAAGTTCAAAGAGAGCGCCCTGGCCTTCGGCAATGGCTGCCGGGCGGCCGTTGCGCGCGTCTATGAAGGCCTTGCTCAACGCGGTCTCAGGCGGCGCTTCCAGGCCCGCCGCAGGCGTAAGTTCAGAATAGGCCAAGCGGGCCATTTCATAGGCCAGCCAGGCATAGGACCTGGCTTCGGTCCTGCTCATAAGGCTGGCTTGGTTCGCCGCCTGCACGGCTTCGGCAAGTGAGCCGGGCGAGCCTGCCAGTATCAAGCCCTCTATGCGCTTACGCTCTTCTTGGGCCGGGCTCACCGTCTCTACGGACGAGAGGGCGCTGCCCTGGCGCAAAGCTGGATCGCCTACGCAGGAAGCCAGGCTTGCCATAAAGAGTATAGTAACTAAAAGCGCGGCAGCGCCGGTTTTCATGCGCGGGTATCCGATCCGGTATCGTTTCGCAGATAGCTGCGGGTAATGAGCCAAAGGACGAAGAGTACGAGACCGGCGGCCACGAAGAGGCCCGGCCACCAAAGCGACAGAAAATTCTTGAAACTCATCGAACTGAAGCCAAAGGAGAACACCGCTAAGAACAAGCCGAGGAGCACGAAGGATACGGCTGGCACCAGGAAGGACGCGCGTATCGCCTTGTAACGCACCAGGCCAGAAGGCACCATGCAAATACCGGCAAGAATAGCATACAGCGGCCAATAATCCACGATCTTCACGCCGACGAGCCCCATAATTAGGTTCAAGAGCGCGGAACAGGCGACGAAGGAGCCTATGAACAAGGCATGTGAGTAGCGTTTTTTGGCTATGCCTATGTAGCTGTAGAGCACGGCTATGATGAAGGCCATGAGAGGCCAGAGCCGTAAGGGTTTATCAAGAAGTCCGGTAGTAAGGAGGAGAGAGCCCGAGCCGAGCACGATAAACAGAAGTGCGAGAATGAAGTAGAGATGGGGTGATTTTACCCTTGCGCTGCTCACTGTATAAACCCTCTCCTTATATTGTAGCCAATCTTGCTCAGCTTGCCAACGCTTTTCCGACCATGATATAGTCATTGGCAATGCGTTTTAACCTTGTTTTAGCCGCAAGCCTGTGCATTGCCCTTGCGGCGTCTTGTTCTTCCCCCCGAGATTATTATCTCAGAAGCGCCGACGCGGACGCCGCCGAGCTTAAGGCTCTCTTCGGACTCCTGGACAATCCGTCCACGGGCGAAGAGGAGCGTTTCGCCGTCATTCAAAAGCTCGGCTCATCCATGCTCGAACGCGAGGACTACGGCCGCCTAGTGTCGCTTATCACCGACGAGATAGAGAATCGCCCCGAGGCTCCCTATAACGCCATGCACATGCTCACCCTGGCCTGGGCCTATTCCAAGCAAGGCGCGGAGAAGGTGGCCGCGCTCTATTACGACCGTATACTCAAGAACTATACCGACCTGAGCGTAAACGGCGAATCCATACACTACGCCTGCCTCCGCCGCCTCATAGCGCTGGTGCCGGAGCCCGAGCGGCGCATAGAATTTAGGCGCGAGCTCATAGCCCGCTTTCCCGATAAGATAGATATGGGTACCGAACTGTTTTTCATGGGCAACGAATACGAATCGCTCGGAGAGTGGGACGCCGCCCTGGACGCATATCGCCGTTTCCTGCCCTATTACTCTTCCGAGATTCCAGGCAGGCCGGACGCAGTGCGCTATGCCCGTACCTTCATAGACCTGGCGACCATACCCAAGACCTGGACGCACGAAAGCCTCGATAGCTTGCTTACGGTGGTAAAACAAGCCCTGCTTACCGGCAATACCCGCGCCCTGTCCAGGCTGCGCGCGGGCGTAGGCTTCTTCGCCATGGACTGGTACCAGGATCTGGACAGCGGCAATAGCCAGGTGCTCTTCGACTTCGGCGTATTTATGACCGGGGGCCGCATCTATTTCTCGGATACCCTAGACCCCTCATCCAACGCGCGCGAAGCCTTCTTGCGAACCTGGGGTTGGACCGAGCGCATATCCATCTGGTATCTGTATTTCCGCAAGGTTGACTTTCCCGCGGACCCCGAAGTGCACGGCCGCTGGGAATGGGCCGGTATATACTTCGGCGAAAAGCTGCAATGATCGCCGCGCTGCTGGCTCTTTGTGCCCTGCTAACGCAAGGCGCCTACGGCTTTGAGCTCCAGCGGCCGCTCCGCGGGTCCGAAGCTGCCTTGCCCCCCTGGCGGCACCATGCGGGCCCCGAGCGCTATTCCCTGGCCTTGCCCTTCGGAGAGCCTCAATTCGAGCGCTACCGCGAGCTGTACGCAAGCCCCGGAGGCAAGGCCTGGATACAGGCCGTATACGCCCGCTCAAGGCCCTACGCGCTCTTCGTCATGGAGCGCATACGCTACTACGGCCTGCCTGAGGAGCTGTTTTTCCTACCCTTCATAGAATCTGAGTATCTGTCTAAAGCGGTGAGCAAATCGGGGGCCACTGGCCTATGGCAGTTCATGCGCAACAGCATAGGCGGCTATGATATGCGCATAGACGAATGGGTAGACGAGCGCCGCGATTTCATGAAAAGCACTGACGGCGCGCTACGCAAGCTGCAATGGAACTATGAGCGCTTCGGCGACTGGCTGCTTGCCATAGCGGCATATAATTGCGGCGCCGGGGCCATGGATAGGGCCATAGCCGCTTCAGGCGGCCAACGCGATTTCTGGCTGTTACGGGAAAAGAAGCTCCTGCCCCCCGAAACCCAGAGCTATGTGCCAAAATTCCTAGCGGTAGCGTGGACCGCCATGCACGCGGGCAGGAACGACATTGCGTTGAGCTGGGATGAGCCGCCGCAATGGGTAACCGTAGCCGTCAATCGGCCGGTGGACATGGGCATGCTGGCGGAAGCCGCGGATATGAACGCCGACGAGCTCAGGCTCGGCAACGCCGAGCTCCTTTTTGGCATAACGCCGCCTGACCGCAAACACCTGATCAAGGTACCCGCCGGCCGGGCCGAGGCTATAAGCGCCGCTCTGGCGTCCAAAGACAGGCTCATGAACGTATACATCCATAAGGTACAATCGGGAGACACGGTATCGGCCCTAGCCAGGCACTACAGCGTAAGCGTGGCCCTTATAGCTAAGCTTAACCCCGGCCTCAACCCGGATAAAATACGCCTAGGCCAGACCATAGCCATACCCGCCTTTAAGACCGTAGGCCCTTATCAGGCAAATCGCCCCGCCCATGACGAGCTACGATACGGCGGCGCTTATATCGTAAAAAAAGGCGACACGCTCTGGGCCTTGTCCTTGATCTATGGCGTGCAGCCGGAGGCTCTGGCTGAGAAGAACGGCCTAAGCCTTACGAGCGTCTTGCGCGAAGGAATGACGCTGAACGTGCCGATACTAGAGTAATGGCAGCACAGCTACGCCCACAAGCGACCATGCCCCGCATGGCACTCCTGGCCTTAAGCGCCTTCCTCATGAGCATCGCCTCGCCCATCGCCTTGTCGGCGCAGGAAGCCCTGCCCGCGCAAGCCTTAAGCGCGCGCGCCGAACTGGACTGGGTAACGGGCACGATACGCGCCTACATAGCCCTGGATATAGTAAGCGCGGGTATACGCCTGCCCTCCGGAAGGGCAGAGGCAGAGCGCGTCATCGCGCGCATGGCTCCCGACCTGGTCAAGGATACCGTGCTTGCCATACAAGTCGACTCTTACCGCAGCGTCCTCGACAGCATCAACGACGGCAGCCTCGAGGCTTCGGCCCTGAGCGCGTTCCTGGAGAGCGGCATGCGGCTCAAGGCGGTGATGAGCCAGGACCTGCGCCGGCTCGAGACCGAATACCGCTGGGAACTGCCCGCCCTGGCCAGGCTCTTTTCCAGGCATAGCGCTCCGCTTGCCCTGCCCCTGGCCACCGGCTACGTGCCGAGCCGCCCGTACTCAGGCATAATCATTTACCTGCAGAATGAGCTGCCCGTACGCGGCGAGCACCTACAGGCCTCGGCGCAGCCCTGCCTGCTGCCGAGCATCTATGACGATGATATGAACCTGATCATGGATAGGAAGCGCATCGAACAGCCGGCCCTCATAGACAGGCTGCCCGTAGCCTACGCCTTCAGGCTGGATGACCCGGTAATAGAAGCCAGGGCGGGCGGCGACCCCTTAAGGATCATGGCCTCCGCCCTCTTCGGCTCAAGCCGCACCGACGCGGTCATACCGCGCTCTGAAGCGCTTAAGATACTGGCCGACCCCGCCAACCGCGAACTGGTGCGGCAGGGCAGGGTCGTATTCGTCATACTTGAACGCTAGCGCGCGGTGAGCATGATGCGGGCGAATACCTTAGCGTCCCCCACGATATTCTCCAGCTTGGCATATTCGTTAGGCGCGTGCATGGTCTCATCCTGCCTGCTCCACACGACGCAGTGATAGCCCGCCTTGCGCAGGTAAGCGCCAACGGTACCGCCGCCTATGCCTACGGCCTTGCCCTGAACGCCATAGGTATCCTGGATTGCCTTGGCAAGAAGGGTAACCACGGGAGCGTCCACGGGCGTGGCGGGGCTTTCGTTTTCCTGCACCACTTCGTAGCTCATGCGCACATTATACTTTTTCTCCACTTCGTCCATGCGCTTGCGGCTTTCCTCGAGCACCCTCTTTACCGAGTACTGGGGCAGCACGCGCATGTCCACATAAAAGCTGTCGTCGGCAGGCACGGTGTTAATATTGGGCACATTGGCGTCTTTTTTCGTAGGCGTAATGGTCGAGCGCTGCGGGTCGAAAATAGGATCCCTGTCCGTAAACACCTCGGTCTCCATGCGGTTCAGCGACAAAGCCAGCTCGCAGTTAGCCAGGAAGGCATTGGCCCCATCGTCGGGCCGCGAGGCGTGGCACTGCTTGCCCTTCGCCGTTAGCTTGAGCCAGCAGATATTCTTCTCCGCGGTCTCTATCTCCGAGCCGTCGTGCTTGCCGCCGTCGGGTATGATGATAAGGTCGTCGGCCTTAAAGAGCGATCGATTGGCCAGCAGCCACTGTATGCCGTATACGGAGCCGAATTCCTCGTCCGCCACGAAGAGCAGCTTTACGTCGTGCTCAGGCACAAGCCCGTTCTCCAGGAGCGAAAGAACGGCGAATACCGACGAGACGAGGCCCTGCTGGTTATCCTCGACGCCGCGGCCGAATATTTTGCCGTCCTTGAGCACAGCCTCAAAGGGCTCGCTGTCCCAGAGCGAGCGGTCGCCCTCGGGCACCACGTCGGTATGCGCCATGATCCACAGACGTTTACCCGGCTTCTTGCCCTTGATGGTGGCAACCAGGTTGGGCCGCTTTTTGTCGCTTACCCGCTCATCGGGCGCGTCATGGCGCTCTATGTCGACGATGCCGCGCTTCTTGAGCCATGCTTCCAGGGCCAGAGCCTTCTTCCACTCGCCGTCGCCGCCCGATTCTGGCGCCAGGGCGGGTATGGCGGTAAGGAGCTTCTCGAGTTCTATGATGCCCGCCTCGGATTTATCCAGATAAGCGAGCGCCTGTTCTACTGCATTCATGCTGATTCCCTTTCTATTTTCCGTAACCGGCATTCCGGTAGGCCTGCCAAGTGGAGGACACGATGCTCTCCACGTCGGAACGCTTCGCGCTCCAGCCTAAGAGCTCCTTCGCCTTGGCCGAGCTGGCCACGAGCTTAGCGGGGTCTCCCGGCCGCCTGGCTACCACGGTGGTGGGTATGCTCTTGCCGGTAAGGCGGCGGGCCGCCTCCAGTATATCGAACACGGACAGGCCATCCTCGGAACCAAGGTTGACGATAAGGCTGGGCGAGCCGGCGGCCAGCTTATCCAGCGCGGCCGCGTGCGCCTCGGCAAGGTCGCTTACGTGCACATAGTCGCGAACGCCGGTACCGTCCTTGGTATCGTAGTCGTCGCCGAACACCTTAAGCTCCGCCCGTATGCCCGCGGCCGCTTCCATGATGACGGGCACCAGATTCGCGGGATTGCGCTCAAGGCCCTTTACCCGGCCCGCGGCGTCGTAGCCGGCGGCGTTAAAGTAGCGCAGGGCGGCGAAGCGCAGGCCTTTAAGCTTATCGTACCAGGCCAGCACGCGCTCTATCTCAAGCTTCGTAAAGCCGTAGAAGTTCTCGGGGTTCTTGGGGTGCTCCTCGTCTATGGGCAGGTAGGCAGGTTCGCCGTACACGGCGGCGGAACTGGAAAACGCCAGCATCTTAACGCCCGCTTCGACGAGGGCGTTGAGGATATTTATCGTACCGCCGATATTATTGACCGCGTATTTGCCCGGCTCCAGCATGGATTCACCGGCTGCCTTGAACGCGGCCAGATGAACCGCCGCGTCGAAGCCCGTTGAAAGGGCCGCCTTGAGCTCTTCAGGCTTCATGATATCGCCCTGGATGAAGGCGCAGCCCTCATGCAGGTTTTCTCTTACGCCGCTCGAAAGATTGTCGAACACCGTTACCGTATGGCCGCGCTCCTTAAGTTCAAGCGCCACGTGGCTGCCTATATAGCCGGCGCCGCCTATCACGAGTACCTTCATATGCTTGTACGCTCCTTATTTACTCCGCCTAGGCGCGCCAAAGCTCCGCAGCACGAGGCGGCGCCTCCCAAGCGTAAATACTCTAATATGAAATGGAAGCTTTGTACACGCAGGCTTTAAGCGGCTCAATCGTTTGTAGCAAAAAAAAGACCCTCCGATTAGGGAGGGCCTTCGTGCCACCGGTCAGAATTGAACTGACGACACGTGGATTTTCAGTCCACTGCTCTACCAACTGAGCTACAGCGGCAAGATGCGAGAACTTTTATACAGGAATAGCATAAAAAGGTCAAGCGCTATGGCCAGGAAATCAGCGCCTGGCTATACTGGCCTTACTATGCGCGCCTTATGTATACAGCCGCCCTTCGTTCAGCTCAACGCCCCCTATCCCGCCATATGGTACCTTGACGCCTGGTTCAGGAAGGAAGGCCTGCCCAGCGCGGCCGAGGATCATTCCATAGCCGTTACGCGGGCGCTCTATGGCCGCGAAGGCCTTCGCAGGGTATTCGCCGGGGCCAGGCTCGCCCTTAAGGGGAAGAAGCCGCCCGAAGGCGAAGCGGCCTTACGCCTGCGCGCCTATTTCGAGCAGGAGGAGCGCTATATAGCGCTGGCTGACGGCCTTTTAGGCTACCTTTCCGGCGGAGACCCGAGCTTCGCCTACCGCCTCGCCGTGGGCGCGGGCCTGCCCCTTGGCATGCGCGCCGAGGCGGTACTCGGAGAGGAAGGCGCCATAGCCGCCGAAGACGCTCCCGCGCTGGCTACCGCCATACTCAACGACCTGACCGATTTCATAGGCTACGCGCTGGACGAGGGCTTCGGCGCCGTGCGTTACGCGGAGCGCCTGGCCT
Source organism: Spirochaetaceae bacterium UBA5200 (assembly GCA_002412825.1). Taxonomy (GTDB): domain Bacteria; phylum Spirochaetota; class Spirochaetia; order Treponematales; family UBA12059; genus UBA5200. Next base: position 59,235 of record DHVU01000032.1, on the reverse strand, counting down.
CAGGCGCCAGGGACTACGGGGAAGTGGCCAAGGCGGCTGCCGACAGCTGGGTGCATAACCAATTCTACCGCCCCCTGCTCAAGGAACGCTACGAAAGGCTTAAAGACGAGTTGGACGCGGACCTGGCCGCGGGCGGCGACGGGCAGGCCCTCATGTGCGTTACCGCGCCTTTTCCCGGCTGCTTAGCCGGCGCCCTGCTCGCCGCGGAAGAGGCCAAGGCGGCCCTGGGCGGCCGAGTTACGACGCTCTTAGGCGGCGGCTATGTGTCCACCGAGCTGCGCTTCTTAACGGCGCCCGAGCTGTTTGACCGCTTCGATTACCTATGCTACGACGCCGGCTACGCCGCGCTGGCGTCCGTGCTGGCCCTTCTACGAACCGCAGACCGCGGCGAGGGCCGCAGGGGCCTTACGCGCGTGCGCTATCGCGACGAGGGCGGCGCCGTCATAGCGGCCGGCTTCCCGGCCGACGAAACCTCGTGCCCTGGATTTTCTGCCCCCGCAAGCGAGGAAGAGGCAGAACGCGAAGCCCTTGCCACCGTGCATCCCGATTACGCGGGAGCTGATTTTAGCGCCTACCTGCGCATAGTGGATTCACCCAATCCCATGCACCGGCTCTGGAACGACACTCCCTGGCTTAAATACCGCCTCGCCTACGGCTGCTACTGGAAGCGCTGCGCGTTTTGCGACACCGAACTGGACTATATCAAGCGTTACCTGCCTTGCGACCTGGACGCGCTCATGGCTGCCGCCGATGCCGCTTCCGCGCGTACGGGGCTTTATGGTTTGCACTTTACCGACGAGGCCATGCCCATCAAGCTGGTGCGCCAGTTTGCCCTGCGCAACCGCGAGCGCTCCCGCCCCTTCAGCTTCTGGGGCAACGCGCGCTTCGACCGCTCCTGGACCGAAGAAGCCTGCGCCATGGCGGCCGAGGGCGGGCTCATAGCGGTATCGGGGGGCATAGAAATCGCCACGGGGAAAGGACTTGAGATCGTAGACAAGGGCTTTAACTTAAGCGACCTGATACGGAGCTTGGTACACTTCAAGCGCGCGGGCATACTTACCCACGCCTACCTTATCTACGGCTTCCCGGGGCAAAGCGACCAGGACATAGCCGATTCGGCTGAGATGGTGCGGGCGCTTCTTTCTGAAGGATTGGTCGACTCGGCCTTCTGGCACAAATTCGTGCTTACACGCCATTCGCGGCTCTACGCACGCTGGGAACGCGGCGAGGTACCGGCCCTCGAGCCCATCGTCCCTCCTTCGCGCTTCGCTGTCAACGACCTGCGCTTTAAGGGCGAGGAGTACTACGAACGCTGGACGGCGCCGCTGGACGCCGCGCTTGCCGCGTGGGCCGACCGCGGGGAACTGGAGCTGCCCCTGGCCACCTTCCTCCCCAAAGGCCTCGCCAGGCCTAAACTGGACGCGAGGACCATACTAGCCAATGCCGGTATACGGTAGAGCTGACGCGGACCAAGCCGCTCCCTCGATCTATTTCGCGAACTCCAGGATTATAGAAGTTCCCTTCGTACGTTCCAGGCGGATTGACCCATCCAATTGGCCGGCCAGAGCATGGACAAGTTGAAGCCCCAGCCCGCTGGAATGCCCGAAATCTATGGATTCAGCTATGCCAATTCCATCGTCCTGCACTCTGAGTACCAAGCTGTCGCCCTCGGATAAAAAAGAAATGATCAGTAAGCCGTCGGCTTTTCCCGGAAAGGCATATTTCATACAGTTCGTCAGCAATTCGTTGATGATGATGCCTATAGTCTGAAGCCTCCTCGTATCCAGCGTAAAATCGCCCAGCTGTTTTTGTATATGGACGTTTCTGTCGGCCGCGATACTCGCGCTTATGCCATCGATCAAGGCAGATAAATAGCTACGAGCCGAGGCTTCAAGGAAATTGCCCGCTTTGTTCAATTGTTCATACAGGAGCATCATGCTTCTTACCCGGGCGCCGGCCTCTTCCAGCGCTGCTACGGCGGCAGGATCACTCAGTGTCCCTGCCTGGAGATGCAGTATGCTGATCAGGGTGGTCATGTTGTTCTTAAGGCGATGATGCACTTCCTTAAGGATAATTTCTTTTTCCGCGAGCATGGCCTTAACGGCGTCTTCCGCCTGTTTCCGTTCCAGGAAAATTGACTTGATGCCCGATATGCCTAAAAACATCAGGATCGATAATGCCAAGCCAATGATCTCATTAAACAGATTAATAGTAAGATTGTATTCCAGCATGGAGTACAGGGCGGTGATCCTCCTGACGCTCATGAGGAGCAAAGCCCCGGAAATGAGGAGCCAGGAAGCTGATTTCCCTGTCAGTTTAATGAGCTTTAAGGCACGAATGGATGCCAGGAGCTGAAAAGCAATCGAAACAAGCAGCGTTGCCATTGCTAAATTAATAATCGGGCCTCCTGCGCCATGCCGGGGTCAGAATATACCGCCGACGGTCATCCGCCGGCCCCCAAATCCCGGGTACAAAAAAAAGCCCCTATGGCAACACGAAGTGATTCGTTATACCACAAGGACTTATATGGGCAGTATTGGAGTTGAACCAACGACCCCCAGTGTGTCATACTGGTGCTCTAACCAACTGAGCTAACCGCCCGTACCGTCCGCGCCTCTGAGGCAGGCGGACGCTTTGTTATACCAGCGCACCCCCGCCGTGTCAAGGCTAGGGCTCTGCCCGAGCTACTTGGTGAGCACGTGCTGGATGCGCTCCAATACCTTCTTGCGGTCCAGCGGCTTCACGATATAGTTCTTGGCGCCGGTGAGCAGCGCCTGTTTTACCAGGTCCTGCTTGCCCAATGCGCTTATCATGATCACCTTGGCGTTCTTGTCAAAGTCTATGATCTTCTGCAGCGCGGTAAGGCCATCCATGTTGGGCATGGTTATATCCATGGTAACCAGGTCTACATTAGGATAGAGTTCCTTGTAGCGCTCCAGGCCCAACAGGCCGTCCGCGGCCTGGCCTACAACGTCATAGCCTTCCGACGTAAGTATCTGAGTGATTTGTTTTGCCACGAACATAGAATCGTCCACCACGAGTATGCGATAGGGTGTGCCGTCGGGCTTCTGCCCTTCGGGCTTTCGCTCGTTGATGGACGGAAAGTCTTCTTTTGTCTTCATAACGCCTCCGTCACGCCCGCTCTCGTATGGCTACGTTCACTTCTACCTTGCCATGGGGTGTCTCCATAGGCACGATAAGAGCCTCAACGTCTTGGTTGCTCACTTCCATGTTATCGCCGGTAAAAATCGCCGGCGGCGTCAGATCAAAGCGGAAGCCCAGCTCATGGAGCTTGGTTACCGCCTGGGCGGTAATCATATTGGCAAGCTCCGTGATGGTCGCCTTTACGAGCTCATCGAGGGTCTTAAGCTCCTCGCCGTTCATGGCGCTGGCTATGCGAAGAGCCGTGGCTTTGTCCATGTCGAAGAGCACGCGCCCCTCCACGTCGCCGGCCAAGCCTACGATCGCGGCCACGCCCATGACGGGCATGGACGTTGACTTGAGGAACAGCTCGCCCCGTTTCACGTCGGCCTGCAGCACCTCTTTCATAACATTGAAGGCGCTCTCCACGAAGGGGTTGATATACTCTACTCTCATGCGGTACTCCCGTTCTACACAGACTCTCCCGCTTAGCGGGAAGCTTTAACGTAAGCGGAAACGTCGGCGGGGCCTACGCTGACCCAGCCGTCTAGGGGCATAAGCTCATTGACGCCGAGTATGAGCGCGGCGCCATCCTTGGCCTTCTCGTTAAAATCTACCAGCAGGCGCTTCTGGTCATGGCCTGACAAAAAGGATAGCGTATCTCTGCACAGAATCAAGTCCAAAGGCGGGAGGGGATTGGCGTTAAGCACGTCGTGGAACTCAAAGAAAATGGAATCCCGTATTCCCTGGGCAAAGGTCCAGCCGTTCCGCCCTTTCACCATGAATTCCCGGTAGCGCTCAGGCAGGTCCTCGAACTCGAACACCATATTGGGGGCCATGGATATGGCAAGGAGATCCGAGTCATTGGCCCATATCTTAATGCGGGCTTCGGGATAAGCCTCCTTGAGCATGCAGGCAAGCGAATAGGATTCATAGCCCTTTCCGCAACCTGGGTTCCATACGTTTATGCTGCGCGATGCTATAGGCGGCAGAGCCTTCATAACGGCGGCCGCATACTCATCTGACCATAAACTGCCGGTGCAGGCCGAATAAAAGCTCTCTAGGAATTCGTCGGCGTCAGACTCGCTGCGCAGCTGTATCTCATTCTCTTTTTTGGATTTTCGCCACGCTGAGTAACGGGCGTTGAACCAGGGTTCGTTTATCGGGGAAAAGCCGAATTTCTTAAAGCCGGCAAGGGTTTCCTTAATAAAATCGGCGTTGATATCCGCCTGCCCGCTAGAGGACGAAGCTCTCCCGGGCGACGGCGCATCTTCGTATCGTAAAGGCGCGGCGGATCGGGAAGATGACAATGAGGCCGCCGGCCTCTGGTCGACGTCTTCGTCCTGTTTATCAGGGGTGAACAGCTTTTCAACGTTGAGGATTATGTACAGCTTGCCCCGGTTTTCTATGATGCCCTTTATGTACTTGACGTTTATATCGCCAAAAATGGGATGCGGAGGCTGTATGCTCGTGCTGGCCACGCCTACGACCTTGTCGATGTTATCGACGATGACGCCGAACACATGGTCGCCTATACGCAGTATGAGCAGGCTTTCTAGCGAGCTGTCGTCCTTGCGTTCGGCCGGCAGGTGGAACATGACCCGCAGGTCAATGATGGATATGATATCGCCGCGCAGGTTATACACCCCGCGGACGAAGGGGGCGGCGTTAGGCACATAGGTGAAGCGGCCCGCGTGGGCTATCTCCTTCACGTTCATGATGTCTATGCCGTATTCCTTCCCGCCGAGCGAGAAGGTTACCATCTTGAAGTCTATCTTGTCCGCGCGCTCTTTTTTTTCATCCTGAGCGGTTACGGCGTGCGCTTCAGCGGCTTGCATGCTCATCTAGCTCGAGCTCCCGTCTTGTTCATCGTATGGTTAATTCGAGGCGTTGGCGTTCCTCGAGCTCTTTCTTCTGGCCGAGCTCAAGGAGCTGGCTCACGTCGATAATCAGGCATACGGAGCCGTCGCCCAGTATGGACGCTCCCGCTATGCCCGGAGAATTCGTAAACTGATCGTGCAAGGGCTTTATTACCACGTCTTCCTCGCCAATGAGGCTATCCACCATCAGGCCCATGCGTTTTTCCGCCGTGCCCACGATGACCACGAAGCAGTAATCGCCCTGTTCGTCGGTCTGTATGCGGAACAGGCGGTTGAGCCGGAGGAGCGACACCACGTCGCTACGCACGTTAAAGACCTCGTAATTGTCTATCATCTTTATTTCCGAGGGCTTTATGCGATGGCTTTCTATGACGCTCGTAATGGGTATGGAGTATATCTCTTTGCCCACGCGCACGAGGAGGCCCTGGATTATGGCCAGGGTAAGAGGCAGCTTGATCGAGAACTTGGTACCCTTGCCCTTCTGGCTGGATACCGTTACCGAACCGTTGAGCTTCTCGATCTGGCGCTTTACCACGTCGAGGCCGACGCCGCGCCCGGATATATTAGTGACGCTCGCCGCGGTCGAAAAGCCCGGCTCAAAGATGAGATTGAACGACTCTAGCTCGGTAAGCACCTTGTTCGGGTGTATGATGCCGCGCTCCACGGCCTTGCTCTTGACCGCCTCTATGTCGATGCCCTTGCCGTCATCGGATATCTCGATGATGATCATATTGCCTTCGTTGGAGGCCCGCAGCATAACGGTGCCTTCTTCCGGCTTGCCTGCCGCCTTGCGCTCCGCGGCTGATTCTATGCCATGATCGAGGGCGTTGCGTACCGAGTGCATCAAGGGGTCGAGCAGGTCTTCTATGACCGATTTGTCTAGTTCCGTGTCCTCGCCCTCTATGACTAGGTTCACTTTTTTGGACAGGCTCTTGGACAGGTCGCGCACCAGGCGCGGGAAGCGGCTGAATATCTGGCTTATGGGCACCATGCGTATGCGCATGACGCCTTCCTGCAACTCGCTGGTAATGCGGCCAAGGTTCTGCGCCGTGCCGCGGAATTTCGCCACGTTACCCTTGAACTCGGACTCGAAGGCGTCAAAGGTGGCGTAGAGCGAGCCGTACTTCTCGACGATCTCCTTCTTTACCTCCTTTATGGGCCTGCCCGCCGCTATGGCCGAGAGGTAGTCCGGAAGCTCGTCGAAGAGATCCTTTATCTTGTCGCGGAAGCTTCCCTGCGCGGTCTGGAAACCATTTTGAAGCTCGGCGAACTGCGTGCTGATCTGGTTGAAGGTAGCTTTGTTGATAACCGTCTCGGACACGAGGTTCAAGAGGTTATCGATGCGCTTGGAGTCCACGCGCAAGATGCTGCCCGCCTGCTGGCCGGCTTTACGCGCCTCCGCGTTACGGTCCTCGGCATGCTCGTCCGGCGCGGGCTCAAGCGCGGGCTCGGCGGGAGCAGCGGCGACGGGCCGCTCCGCTACGGCTGCCCGCGTCGGCGCGGGAGCCTTGGCCTGGGGCGCGGGAGCCTGGGGCGCAGGAGCGCTCGGACGCGGCGCGCTTTCCGGCGCCTTTGGAGCCGGCGCGGCGGAGGCTTGGCCGCCCTGCGGCCGGCCGTCTACGCCCAGCTCCGCTATGTCAACACCGCTGACTACGTCGGGTATGGAGGCTATGGCCCGCAACTCTTCGGCGCTCTTCTCGGAAGCCATATAGTAGCTTACCGTGGGGTTAAACACATCCTCATAGAGCTGCTCGAAGTCGGGCACGGTCTTGAGCACCGTACCAACGTCGCGCAGCGCGGCGAAGGCGTGTATGGCGCTCACGGTATTCATCACGTTGCTTTCGTCGAAGTGCAGATCAAGAAGATATATCTTCCTATCCTGGCCGGCGGCTTCGCGCATTTCCAGGATTTCGTACTCGGTAAGGCCCGAAACGGGCGCGGTGGCCTTGGCCGGAGCCGCGGGAACAGGGGCGGAAGCCTTGGGCGGGGTTTTGGGAGCCTGCTTGGCGGCGGAACGGCCGGGTATAAGGGCGGCTAAACGCGCGCGTATGCCCTCGGCGTCGCCTGCGTATACGCTGCCCTCTGCCCGTGCGTCGAGCATGGCCTTAACCACGTCTATGCCGGCAAGGAGCGCGTCGATTATCTCTTCTCCCACCTTTACCGCGTCTGAACGTATGGCGTCCAGTAGATCCTCGAGCACGTGGGTAAACTGGGCCAGTTCGCCCATTTCCACCGTACCGGCGCCGCCCTTAAGGGTATGGGCGGCGCGGAAGATCTCGTCGACCGCGTCCCGGTTGCCCGGGTCGTTCTCGAGCACGAGTATATTCTGCTCCAAGGCATCTACCTGGCTCGTGGCTTCGGAGAAAAAATCCTTGAGTAGCTCTTGGTTATTCGGGTCAAGGTAATCGCTCATCGTATCTTCTAGTCTTATATGTAACGCCCCTTTAGTCAAGCCAGGATATGAAAGAGCCTTTTATTAAAGCGCGAAAGCCCGATTTCAAGGACAAGGCGCTTTTGGCCGATGTATAATGGTAGATAGAGCGCTACAATCTAGGGGAGCGGCCGCCTACAGGCGGGCGCAAGGAGCCGTCGATCGATGAAACGAAACATAATACTAATAATCTTGCTCTGCGGAGCCTTGGCGGCGGCCTTTGGCGCGGGGCTGTCCGTGCCTGAATTCGGCATAATCACCAACGGCACCCTCAATGACGACGGCCTCTTCGAGCTATCCACGCGCATAGCCCTTGATATGCTCGTGCAGGGCGGGGCTAAATTCGCCGCATGGTTCAAGCTGGGCTTCAATAGCGCCACGCTTGAAGACTACCTGGCCGCCCTCAACATGCCTTCTCCCCTGCCAGATACCGGTTATTTGGACACTGACCTTTATGCCGCCATACGCAGGCTCGAGCAGAATAGCGGCCTTAACCTGAAAACCGCGGCCATAGCCTTTAACGGCGCCTTCGACACGGCGCTTGATCTTACGCTCTTCGTAGGCAGCATAGATACTATCGGTTCCGGCATGGACTACCCCGCCCTCTTCGGCTCTATGCCCTTCGCGAGCAGACTACGCGGCTTCCTCTACTATCCCCAGGGCATAAAAAACAATCCGTCGCTGGTATACGACGGCCTTCATGAGGTATACGGCACCGGCCTGCGCGTAAGCATGCCGGGAGAAAACTTCATACCCTCGCTCTACCTCTACCAGGACTCCTACTTGGGGGGCGGCAAGTACTCCGTAGACGCGCGGGCGCAGTTCAATGGGGAATCCACTAAGCTTGAGGCCTTTCTAGGCGCTTCCTTTCCTGAAGCCAGCCTGGGCATTTATCGCGGCGGGCTCCTTTTCTACTATGATACCGGCAGCATAGGCAGTTTCTACGCCCAACTCGGCGTGCCGCACTGGGATCCTACAGCCAGTTTCGACATGAGCCTTTTCTACTTTCTCTTCGAGCCGCGTTTCGACTTTGGACCCGGCATGCTGACGATTACCGTATTCCACCACCCTGGCTACTATCTGCAGGCCAGTACCGGCGAGGCGGGCTTCTTGGAGCTGCGCGCCGACCTTGGCTTCGGCGACCTTAACGCGGGCACAGCCTACGGCGGCGTTGAGAGCCAAATTAGCTATGACCCGAACGCGGCTTCGTCGCCACTCAGATTCAGCATAGGCCCGTATTTCCAGACTCTATGGAGCGGCGTTAAAGTGGATTTGCGCCTGGATATCAAGGCATTCCCGGTGGCGGCACCGTGGTACGGCATGTTCTCGCCCTCATTGGGCGTAAGCGCTTCATTCTGAGGTAACGCATGACACGATTGAGCACTACCAGAGCACAGCTTCGCATATCCATTTTAGCTGCCGTAGCAGCTACGCTTTTAGCGCCGTCTCCGGTATCGGCGCTGGACCTTACGGCCGAGCTGCTCTTGGGCAACATGAATATGGATTGGAGCGCGACAAGCCCCGTTAGCGCCGCCGAGTACCCGGCAAATCTGTGGGTATACGGAGCCGAGATAAGCTTGACGGAACGGCTCGGGGACGCCTTCGTGCTGGAGACGAGCTATGTAACCGATCCCATACTCAGGCATATACTGCGCAGCGTGGTGGCCTATGAGTCGGGCATAGTGCGTATAGCGGCCGGCCCCGTGCTCGGCGCCTTCAACACGGCCTCCACCCCCATCAAAGCGGGCATAAGCGTAGGCCTACGCGTCGATCTGCCCGGCTGGGCTTTCGTGAGCGCGCGCGCAGACTCTTCAATGGGCGCGGGCCTTATAGCCGTGGGCGATTACGCGCAGGAGTTGGCTGAGCTACAGGCGGGCTGGTACGTATACAACGCCATATGCAGCGCAAGCGTGCTGACCAGGAAATTCTACCACGTGGTGGCCGCAGGCGATATCCTCGCCGATTCATCGAACCGCTACGCTTTCGGGGTGGATGTATTCAAAAAGGGCAGCCCGTATCGCGTAAAACTGGATTTCGGCTACCAGGACATAACAAGAAGCTATCCCGATCTTACCATAGACAAGCTAGGCATCGTATTCATAGGCGCAAGGCTGAACGCGGCCGTCAGCCCCATGCTCAACATAATCGCCGATCTTGAAAGCAGCGTATACGCCTTTGGCCTCGAAGCGCTGGCCGGCCGCGGCCCCGATTCTAACGCCTTCATCTTCCGCGCCAGCCTCGGCGTGGGCCTTAAGCTTGGCCAGCAAAACGCGCCGCCCCTTCGAGACGAGACGCTCGAATAAGAAAAGCCGGGGCACTGTCCCGGCTTTTCTTTTGAGCCGCCCGGGGATCGCCCTTCAGCGCTCGTCATCCTGTCTCGCGCTTACGGGCCGCGCCTCTCGCTTACGCGCGCATCCGTGCGCGCTTTTCGCGCCTATGCGGCGCGCGCTCGAGGCGTTCGATCCCCGGGAGGCGTTTACTAGTCAATGGTTTTATTTTGTCGATCAGTCGCTTGAAAATATGAGCCGCCCGGGGATCGAACCCGGCACCCACGCCTTAAAAGGGCGTTGCTCTGCCAGATGAGCTAGCGGCTCAGGCTTATAATGGATAGTGATCCGTAAAAGCGCTGGCCTGACCATACCCTCCACGGGGCATGCGTGTCAAGAAACAGCGCCTAACGGCATCAATAGCGGAAATCGAAAGACAGGGCGAGATTAAAGACCGGCCTAGTACCGGGCTCCATGCCCAATTCGCGGCCGTACATGGCAAGGTTTACGGTGAACCAGCTCAGGTCCAGGCCTAGGCCCGCGGAGGGAAGGGCTTCCCGTATGCCGCCGCGCACGAAGAGTATATCGAGCAGTGCAAGCTCAAGGCCCGCGCTCAGGTTTAGTATGGCATTGCGCGGCAGGGGCTCGAAAAGATTGAGCAGGTCACGGTAATCGAGCATCACGTTGACGGCTAAGCCCACATCGGATAGAAAGCGGAAAGGCAGAGCGTAGAGGAGGCCTACGGAGAGGTCCGCGGGCACTATGCCCATGACCGGTGAGGCCGCAGGGCTGGATTGATAGTCGCTAAAGCTGGCGTACTGGCTTACCATGGCGGGGCTATAGGCATCGCGCGCCACTATGCCCAAGGCTAGGCCGAAGGGGCTCATCCAGCGCGCTCCGGCGTCAACGCCTATGCCCGATACTATCCTGAAAGGCGTAGCCCCGAAGAGATCGGCCGGGCTGAGCACGGTGTTCATCAAGTCCTCTATGGTGCCGCTCTTTATGAACTGCGCGCGTATAAAAGCCTTGGGCATGATGCCAAGATCAATTATATGGCCGCCGTCAAGTCTTAGGCGGTGAGCATAGCCGCCCGCGATGAGTATGTCCTCGCCGGCGGCGAGGGAGGCGCTTAAAAGCGATATAGCGTCGATTCTCAGGGCCGTGCTATTGAACACCCCAAAGCCAAGGCCTTTGCCCACGAAGCCAAAGCTTATTGGCCCCGCCAGCTCAAGCCCTACGTAGAGCCTGCCCGCGGGGTCAAGTATTGAGGGTATGGCGGCTATGGGGTCGCCGCCTGAGAGGACGAGATTGGCTATGTCGAATACCGGGCCGCTGAAATTGAGGGCCAGGGCGGCGGCGCTCAGCACGGTATCTTCCGAGGCAAAGCCCGCCGGGTTCTCAAAGAGCGCGTCTATGCCCGACGCCTGCGCCGCGTGCGGCCCGCCCATGGCCGCCAGGCGCGGCGACACGGGGCTTACCGGGCTGAGCTTTATTGGCTCGGCGGCAAGGGGCGCGATAGCGAAAGCCAGCCCTAGGCTTGCGGTAATCAGTTTAACGATAGTTGGTTTCATGGCGTTAAATCATCCAAAAACTGCCCAAGTTGGTCGCCTAGGCCGCCGTCCCCGCCGAGCGAGCCGGCGAGGGTAATAAAATCGATAGCGAGAAGATAATCTAGATTACCGGCCAGTGCGATTTCTTGCGGCCCTGTAAGGCCATTGATATCCGTAACGCCAACGGTGCTTAAAGCTTGGGCGACCAAAGCCGCGGCCGCAGTATAAGCCATAGCTGGCGTGTAATCCGACGGGGGATTTGCCTCGATCAAGGCAAGGGCGCTTATCTCCAACGCATTAAGGCTGACGGCTAGTATGGCATTCGTCGCGTCGGCGATTTCCTGGGCCGTAGGGCTCGTTATCATCGAGAACACCGCGAGCGTAGTGATCGCCGGGCCTATACCTGAGGACTCCGTTACCGCCTGCGCCAATAACATGGCCGCCTCATTATATGCGGCAGTGCCGGGAGTGGCGGCGCTGGCCGCGTTATACAGGGGCGTAACCAGGGCAGCGGCCAGCGCCGGGTCGCCCTGGGACTGGCTTAAGAGGTAGGCAGCATCCGCCACGGACAGGTTGGACGGTATAGTATAGCCATCCCGGGCCAGGAAAGGCGCTAAGGAAGTGGTAAATATACGCTGGCAGGAGTAGCTTGCAAAGCTTAGGAGGGCAAGCGCCGTAAGAGCGGCCGCATAGCGTTTTCTAGGCACGGCGGTTTTCCTTTCGTGCGGGACTTAGGTACATCCCTATACGTATCGGCAGTATAGGGCTTTAAGTAAAACGACGCGCTTCTTAAGAAACGCGCCACGCGATCAAAAAGCCTTAGAAGCGCAGGGCGAAGTCGGCTGATACGCCCGTACGCGGCCGGTCGCCGGGCCTCAAGCCCATTTCCTCGGTAAAGAGCGCCACGTTGAACTTGAGAGCCACAAGCTCGAGGCCGAAGCCCAGGGATATATAACCTTTGTTAAGGCCGGCGCGCAAGGCGAAGAGGCCGTTCAAGAACTCCGTCTCTACGCCGGCATGAAGCAGCTGCCAGAAGGTTTGCTTATCGACTATCACGCCTATAGGATCCTGGAGCTCCACGAGCAGCAAGAGATCAATGACGCGGGCTATGGAGGCGGGCAGAGGGCGAAGAGCCGCGCCTAAGGTAATATTCGGCAGCACGGGATAGCTGCTATCCTGACTGGAAGGGGGGAGGTCGCCCTTGCCTAGGTAGTCCAGAACCTCGCCGAAGGTAGAGGAAGACATGCGCTGTTCGGTGCTAATGTCGCGCACGGCCATGCCTATGGTAAGGAAACGCCCCAGGTCGAGCCTGGCTCCTAAGTCCATGGCAAGGCCGAAACCGAGGTCCACGGGCACGCCCGAAAGAATACCATCGATTGAGCCGCCGGTCATGATCTCGGCAAGCTGGGTGGAGCTTATGGGGCCGGTCATGCGCAGGTAGGGGCGAATGTCGCCGCCTACGGACAGGTTCAGCCCGAAGAGCTTAACGGGAAAGCCTACGCCCAACACGATGGATACTTGAGCGTCCATGCTGCCTACGGCGCCCAAGGCGTTCTTGCCCCACACGTAACTGTCCACGGTGGCGTTTAGGCCTAAGCCCAAGCCCTTGCCCACCCAGCCCAAGCCGGCGCTGGCGCCCGCGCCTATGCCGTTCGTGGTTATAAGCTCATTGAGCGCGTTAACCAGGTCCGGCCCCGTGCTGCCTGCCGCCGCCTGCAGGGTGGCTATGTTATCCGTGGTGGGCGATATATAGAGCCAGGGGTTGGCGTTTACCAGGGTAAACTCGCGGTCTCCGTCGGCGAAACTGGCGGGGTTGCCGAAGAAGCTCTGGTAGCCCGAGGACAGTGCCACGAAGGTGCCTCCCATGGCCATAGACCTCGGGTCCTTGGGGACGAGCTCGGCCAGACGCTCCTGCGCGCCTAGGCCCGCAAGCAGAGAAGCGCTTAGTATCAACAGTATGCTCAGGCGTTTCATGCGCGTCTCCTTAAAAGACTATGCCGGCGGCGGATAGGATATTGCCCAGGTAGCCCCCGGAGGTATCGGGGGGGGTATACGTAGTGGGGGCGGCGGTAGCCGGTATAGTAAGCAAATCGAACAAATACTCGCCAAGGGTTCCCCCAGGATTAACGCCGGTCCAGCTGGCAGGAGGCGCAATCACGGTAATGAATGCGGCCACGAGCGCGTTCTGGGCTATCTCGCCGGCGTTGGCCCCGCCGTAGTCGTAGGGGTCGGTGCCTATCGAAGCGCCTAAGTCTTGGAAGTAGCCATCGGCGATTACGAGGGCGTTAATCATGGCCACGAAAGCCGCCTCGTTTGCTAGAAGCGAGGCGGGCACGAGGTCGTTGAGAAAGGCCTCGATTTCGGACGAGTCGTCGGGAGGATTACTGGAGAGGCTTTCGTATTGTGCTAAAACGTTATTGATAAGGCCGTCCGCGCCGCTGCCGTAGATATAGAGATCCGCGCCGAGTATGGCAGCCTGCTGCGCCGTGGCGGGGTCGCCGGAACCTAGGCCGGTCGTTACCTTGGCTTCGACCGCTGCCATAAGGGCGCTATCGCCCCATACGGCCTCGTAAAAATCAGGGCTTTGCGATAGCCGGCTCAAATCGTCCAGTGACTTCGCGGATATATCCGAGGCGCTGAGCTTTAAGGGGGCGTCAAAGAGGTTTGCCGAGAGGAGCTGGTCCAGGAAGTCGCAGGACGCGAGGCTGAGAGTAATTAGAGCGACTATCATTACTGCCGTTAGGCGTTTCATTGCTTTCCTCCGGTATGCTTTCAAGCGGAGCCTTTAGCCCCATCATAGAATCTAACGCGTACTAGGATTAAATCAAGCGCCGCAGGCAGCCCATCGCGTTTAGGACACGAATTCGGCGCTTAAGTCCGCCCACTGTCCCGTGGCAGGGCCAGTAGCCCGGCACGAGAAGGTCGAACGCCGCCCTGGCGGCAGGCCGCGCAGTTCCAGTTTCAGGTACTCGGCCGACAGGGCGTGCGCCCGCGATCCCTCCTGCGGGGCCAATTCGTCGTCGCCCTCATCATTATCGGCATATTCGGCCATGGCGACTAAGAGCTTTCCTACGCGACGCAGGGCAAAGTTCTGCCTGCCTTCATGGGCTAAGGCGGCTACGGCGGCCGCCCGCTCCACGGCCACGCGCTCGGGCACGCGGCCGCCCATGGCGTAGGCCTTGGTACCGGGGCGGGGGCTGAAGGTAAAGCCATGCACCCAGGCTGGCTCAAGGGCGCGTAGAAAAGCCATGGTTTCGGCGAAGTGCGCGTCGCTCTCGCCGGGAAAGCCCAGGATAAGGTCGGCGCCTATATAGGGGTCCGCCTTGGCGGCGCGGGCGGCTGTTGCGGCTTCAAGCGCATCGGCCGCGCGGTAGGACCGGCCCATGGCCCTGAGCACCGGGTCGGAGCCCGACTGCACGGCCAGGTGCAGAAAGGGCTGAACCCGTGGATGCGCGAAGGCTTTTAGGAAGCCGTCGTTTACCTTATCGGGCTCGTAACTCGATATGCGATACGCTACGCCCTCGGTTTCCCTGCAGAGCAAGTCGAGGAGACCGGCAAAGCCCAGCCCTCCGGCGCGGTACTGCGACAGGTTGACGCCGGTAAGCACGATCTCCGGATAGCCCATGCCGGCCAGGAGGCGGGCGCGCCGCAAGACTTCCGCGGGCTCAAGGCCAATGGCCCCGCCCCGCGCAAGGCATACGCGGCAGTAGCTGCAGCGATTATCGCAGCCGTCCTGTACTTTAAGGGCGGCGCGGCCGCGCAAGCGCAGGTCGCCGGGATTAAAGAAGAAGGGGTCGATGACCTGATCGGCCGCGGCGTAGCGGCGGGCCTCCTCAAGGGCGTCCAGTCCTTCCGCGAAGGCGTCGGCAAGGGCGGAGGCAAGCCCTACGAGCGCGCCTTTGCGCGAGCCGGGCACTACGACTATACGGGGAGCAAGGGCCTCAAGCGCCTGCGGATCCATCTCCGCGTAGCAGCCGGTAACCACGATAACGGCGTCGGGCGAGCGCCTGAGAGCCAGGCGCATTTCCCGCCTGGCCTTCTGTTCGGCTTTGCTCGTAACGGTGCAGGTATTGAAGACGATAAGGTCAGCCGCCTGGTCGAAATCCACCAGAACGGCTCCGGCGCTTACGAAGGCCGCCGCGGCGTTTTCCGACTCGCTCTGGTTAAGCCTGCAGCCGAAGGTGCGGAAAGACACGCTATAGAGGGCCATGGCGCCTAATTCCGCGCGCGGGCAAGTACCCGGTCCCTGCCCTGCTTAGCGTCCAGCAGCGAGGGGTCGAGCCTAAGAGCCTGCTCGTAGGCTTCGGTGGCGTATGCCCATTCGCTGTTCTTCTCGCGCGCGTAGCCGAGCCTGGTCCACCAGCGGGCATTGTTGCCCTCGTACTGTACCGCGGTGCGGAAGGCTATGTCGGCGTGGCTCCAGCGTTCCTTGCGCAGATATATCTCGCCCATAAAAAAATACACCAAGCCCATGCGCGAGCCGTCGGGCAGAAGGTTTATGTAGCTTTGGAAATGAGCGAGGGCCTGATCGTTCTTGCCCTGAAAAAAGGCGGCTTCGCCCATCACTTCGATAATGCGGGGGTCGCGGCGCACCCGTTCATAGGCGCGGATAGCGTAGAGTTCGGCGTCAGCGTAGCGGCCCAGCGAGAGCAGGCTCCAGCCGAGCACCACGTAGGATTCAATGTTATTGGGGTTGGCCTCGATCTCGGCCATGCACAGCATACGGGCTTCTTCGTATCTGCCCTCACGGTAGAGCTTTAGGGCATCGGGCTTAGGCTGGGCCAGCGCGCCTATGACGGCGCAGAGCAGCATAAGGCTGACAAGGACTGCGCGCCTAGCGGGCATCCTTGATTCCCGTCATGGTGCAGGCGCCGTTAAAATGGCAACCGGGCTCCATGGTGAGCTCGGCCGCGCGCACGTCGCCGTTTACCGTACAGGAAGCGAAGAGTTCCACCCTGCCGCTGGCAATTATGTTGCCTTTGACGAGGCCCCGTACGGTTACGTTGCGGGCCTGTATATCGGCCTCTACCACGGCGCCGTCGTCCACGTGCAGGTCGCTTTCGGTGCGTACGCTGCCCGACACGCGGCCCTTAATCATGAGGGGCTCTTTAAAGGCAAGGGTGCCGGTAAAGATCACGTCTTTGGCGAGAATAGTCTCAAGGGTATCCTCGTCGACGGCGGTCAATGTTATATCGCTCATACTGCCTCGATGATACGGTTTTAGCCGCGTATTGGCAAGCAGTCAAACAGCGCGGCGAGCTCTTCGGGGCTCAGCGCTTCGGCCCTGCTATCCATGGACAGGCCCGCTTTTTGGGCGGCGGCCGCCGACTGTTCGTCGGTCCAGCCAGCCGACTTCAAATTATTCCTCAGGGTTTTGCGCCGGGACGAAAAAGCCGCCCGCGTAAAGTTGGTAAAATCCTTGCGGCCGGCGCAGGGTATGGGATCCTTGCGCTCACGCATGACTACCACGGTGGAAGTAACGCGCGGCTGCGGCCAGAACACGCCCGGCGGCAGATCGAAGGCAAGCTTGACGGTATAGGCCGATTGGCAGAGCACCGTAAATGCGGCGTAATTCTTGGTGCTGGGATGGGCGGCCATGCGCTGCGCGGCCTCTTTTTGTACGGTAAAGACCATGAGCGGGGGCCGCACGCCGCCCTCAATGAGCGCCGCGATAATTGCGCCCGCGGCATTGTACGGCAGGTTACCGAAAACCCGAGCGGGCTTGCCGCTCGCCGCTATGGCCTGCGGCCAAGTGCGTACGAAGTCTCCCTCATAGAGTTCAAAGCCGGGCACGGCGCCATAGGCATCGCGCACGAAACTGGCGAAGCCGCGGTCTATCTCGAACGTGCTCAAGAGGCACGCCGCCAATAGGGCTTCCCTGGTCATGGCTCCCGCGCCTGGGCCTACTTCCCATACGCGACTGCCTGCCTCCGCTTCCAGAAGCGACAGGATACGCCTGCGCTGGGCCCCGGCTACGAGGAAGTTCTGGCCGAAGCGCTTCTGCATGGCGAAGCCCAGCCGCTCGAGCAGGGCGCCGAGCTCTTTCGGAGAATCGTAATCCACGGGGCTGGGTATGGGGCTTTGGTCGCCCGGAGGGGAAACGGATGCTAACATAGGGCATAGCATACACGACTGCGCCGGCGAGGGCAACGATAAGGGCCGCCGGCAGGGCGTGGATACGGCCGTCAGCGCCGGCAGGGATTACCAGAGCCGGCGCGCGCGCGCCTAAGGCCATGAGCCCGGCGAGCAGGTCATATACAAGCCCGCAGGCATAGCCGGACGCCTTAATGAGCGCGGGCAGCAGGCTAGGCGCCACGGCCTGCGCTACGGCCAGGCCAGCGCTCGCGGCAAGTCCCGCGTACATAAGCGCGGCGACGAGCGGCGCGGCCGCCAGCGCGATAAGCGGCGCGGCAAGGTTGAGCCTGCCAAAAACCGCGAGGCCCAAAGGCGCCGCGAAGGCGAGGGCCGCGAAGCCGGCGGCCGCGCCGCCCGCCAAAAAGGGCGGCAGCCAGCGGCTGAGCAGAAAGGCGTAGCTCTCACGGTAGAAAGCTATGCCCAGGGCCGCCAAATAAGAAAACTGGAATGATAGAGTCCGTACGCTTTCCGGATCCAGCGCCTGAGCCACGATAAAGGCTAGGGCGATTATGCCGTACGCAGGCTGCGGCCTGTCTAAAGCGAGAGCCGCCGCGCCAAGCCAGAACATTAAGGCCGCCCGGGCTACCGAAGGGCTCGGCCCCACGAGCCACACAAAGGCCGCTACCAGGATACAGGAGACGGCCTTAGCCCTAAAAGGCCCTAAGAGCGGCCCCAGTATGGCCGCCGCCAGCATGGCCAGTATCGCGAGGTGCTGGCCGGACAGGGCTAAAATGTGCGCGCAGCCAGCATCCCGGAAAGCCTGCCCAAGCTCGGCATCCAAGTCGTCGCGCACGCCTATGATGAGCGCCTCAAGGAGCGGGCCCGCCTTAGCGCCTGCCATCTTCAACCGTGCGAGCAGCGACTGTCGCAGGCTGAAGCGAGAAAGCTCAAGGGGAGGCGCCGCTCCCTCGAGCTTGATATCGGCGGCCCCGACAAAGAGCGGTATCCGTTCTTCCTTCCTCGGGCTAAGGGCTAAGCCAAGCTCGGCCGCCGTAAGCGCCCTCGGCTCAACGATCACCATGGAGCCCCGCGGCAGGGCCTTGCCGCCCCGCGCATAGACCTGCAGCCGGCCGCGCATGGACAGCGCGGCGCCATCCTTGCCGCTCAAAGAATACAGGTCCACATCGTAGAGCCGGTAGCCCTTGGCGCTCAACCGGCCATCGCTTAACAGCCAGCCTTGAAGAGCGTGAATGGCCGCGGAGCCGCTGGGGCTGAAGCCTCCGCCCGCAGCCGCAGCCCGTTCCATTCTAAGCGAGCCTAAAGCCCCCAGCGCCAGGCCCAGGGAACAGGAAAGGAGCGCGAGGACGGCTTTTCGAAAGCGGATACGCGCCCCTGCCATAGGCGACGACGCCGGTAATCCCGCTGACTCCCGCGCCCTGGCTGACGGCCCAGCGGAGAGGATCGGGAACAGCGTTCGCGCCATAGGGGCGAGCGCGAGCGCGCCAAGGAGGCACAGACCCGACAGCCCGTAGAGCAGGCGCTGCAAGTACGGGCTGAAGGCTCCGTAGAGGCCGGGCAGCGATGCGCAGGCGACGAAAAATGCGGGTGTGATGGGTCGTATCGGGCAGCTTTTCACCCAAACTTAACGGCAGTAAAGCGGGTCCGCGCTTGCGGAAGGCCCGCTTGTATACGGCGCGCTACCAGCGAAGTTTTTGCAGGGCGTCCCTGGCCGCGCGCTTAACCGATTCCGGATACTGCAGATACCCGATGTATAAAAGGTAGTCGAAGGCGTTTTTATCGCCTAAGGCGCCCAGGTTATTTACTACCGCCAGGGTAATCTGTTCGTCGTAGGTCTTGCCCTGTTCAGTCTCGGTATTGACGAGCTGCAGGAAGAGGGACAAAGCTTGCGAAGCTTCCGGGGTACCCATGGCGCCAAGCAGGGCTATAGCCTCAAGGAAGTTAGATTTTGATACCTGGCCGCGATTGTATTGCAGCTGGAAATCGTAAAAATGCCGCACAGCCAGCGCTGAGGCTTTCTGCCATTTGAGCCTGGTAAGCTCGGCGGCGGCAAGCGTGCGCAGCTCGGTAATAAGCAACTGATCATTCGGCGAGGGGCTCTGCATGGCTACGCCCACGGAGAGGGCGGCTTCCGCCAGTTCTCCGCGCTTTTCGTCGGGGAGGGCATCGGCCTTGATACCGGCCTTCAACGCGGCCACTTTCTCCACAGGGCTATTGCGCCGCACGACCGCGGACAGGAAGGACGCATAATCGCCCGCAAGCGAGGCCATGGCCACGGAGGCGCGGTCGCTGACCGCTTTATTTATATTGGCAACGTATACCGCGAACAGGAAAGGAAAGCTGGATTCGTTGCCGAGCCTGCCAAGCGCGTATACGGAGGCGTCGAGCACGGGAAGGTCGGGCTGCAAACCCGACTTGAAGAGCGACACCTGGGAATCCACGAAAGCATTCAGTTCAAGGAGTATGGAGGGGTTCCCTTTGGCTATATCGGCAAGGGTCATGAGTATAGGCACGCGAATAGTATTTTCGCGGAAGGTACGGAACAGGCTCCACAGGTTATCCGCGGCCGGCGCGTACGCGGTTTTTCTTAACATGGTAACCGATATGACCGCTATGTCGCGGATGAGCATATCGCTGCCGATAAGCGTCGCGTTGTTGAGCACGAACTGTATGGCGGTGTCATAAAGCGGGCCGAGGTTTGCGCCCTCATAGGCGGCCGCTTCCTTGAGCAACTCTAATTTAGTGCCAAGGGACGAGCGGGCAAAATTGCGCCTATAAGTATCGATCAGTTCGTTTGCATCCTGCGCCATAGCCCCGGCAAAGGCGGCAAGGAGCAATACCGCGCTCAGCGCCCATATCTTTCGCATCATTCCCCCGTAACTCTAGTCTAGCCCGAGAATGCCCTGCCGTCCAGTTCCGGCAGGACATCGTCCACAGGGCCCGGTTGTACATTATACACCTGGGCGCGTATAAGGTTACGCATGCGCGGGCTTGGAGGAACGGCTTCTACATGGAGCACCGACTGGTTTTTTTCAATGTTGTACTCAAGAGAACGGACCGTGCCGCTCATAACCACCTGATCGTCGCCGAAAAAGAATTGCATTTTTACGAGCAGTCCTATGCGAGCCTTGCCGCCTATGAGCACCGCCGCACCGTCTTCTGACAGATCTTGTAGCACGCATTTCATGCCGGGCACGCGCTCAGGTTTTTCATAGGCTCCTTCTAGGCGCTTGAGAAGGTAGAGAAAGGCGGGCACGCGGGAACGGAGCCGTAAGGATTTGCGTTTCTGCGTGCGCAAAAGGGATTCGGAGTGGCCTATCTGCAGCACGGGTATGTTGCGTATGCGCAGATCCTCAAGTATATAGCTATCGAACACGTAGCCCGCGTCTTCCTGCCGCCAAAAATATACCGAAACCCGAATGCCCTTCCATTGGAAGCCTGGCGGTACCTTGCCGCCCACGGGATAGGTTACCACGAGGTATCGGTCGTTGGAGTCGATGACCGTGGAATTGTACACGCCCAGGCCCTGCACCAGTATGCGTATACGCTGATTGGAGCGTATCGCGCGGGACGAGCGTATGCCCAGATGGTATTTAGGTTGATCGAACTCGAGTTTCTTGCGGAACTCGTACAGCTTTTCCATAAATTTTATAGTGCCGCGCTCGCGCTCCTTGCCCTCCGCCTTAAACCGGCGGCTAAAGGCGCGTATGCAGGCATCAAGCTCCCGTATGGACCAGAATACCGCGGTGGGGTCGCCAAGCTTGGCCAGTATGGCGGTATCCTTAATGAGCTTTGCCTCGCCCAGGCTGAAGCCCAGCTCCTTGCCGCGGGCATAATACTCTAAGGGCGAAAAACGCCGGTCGCCGCGCATAAGCATGGTCAAGGACACGAGGAGTAGAATTATCACGACGACGAGCAGTATGGTTAACATAGATCCTTACCTAGTATAATCTTTCTAACACCATGATGGAACCCAAAAATAACGGCTCCCCGCGCAACGCCCTCGTAGCCCTTGCCGTTGCCTTAGCCTATATAGCGCCCCAGTTCGCGCCGGGCTCTCCGCCGGCCGAGGCAAGGGCCTGGTTGGGCTCAGGAGCGCTCCAATCGCTTTCTCAAGCGCTCTTTCTCCTTATCATTATCGGCTTAACGGGCCCTTTACCTGAATTCGGACTGCGGAGACCCCGCCCAAGCGATATTATGCACGCACTGCTGCTGCTTGGCGCGCTGTTGAGTCTCGGCATGGCGATGCGCTGGCTCTGGCAGGAAAGCGGGTCGGGGCTGAAAGCTCTCTCATCAGGGCAGGACTCTGGCCTCGTCACCGCCTTGCTCATCGCTGGCTTCTCCGTGGCCGTGGGCTATAGGGAAGAGCTGTTCTACCGCGCGTATATCATGCATAGCCTTCGTGCCCATGGCGCGAGCCCCCTGGCATCAATTCTGTTGTCGACAGCGCTCTTTGCGGCAGGGCACGCCTATCAAGGCGCATCAGGCATGGCTTCGTCGGCCTTGCTCGGCCTCGCGCTTGCCTTTGCCTATAGTAAGGGCGTCCGCCTCCACGCGCTGGCCTGGGCCCACGCGGGCTATAACGCGCTCATACTCTATGGAGCCATGGGTTTTCTGTCCTAGATAGAGCTAAGTACCCGTTAACAGAATGGGGGAATAGAGTATAGAATACGGCTATGCAAGCAATAGACAAATTAAAGTCCGATTTGGATGACTGGGCCCGCAGAAACGGCGGCGCGGCGGCCGCGCCCAAAGCCTTGGACGGCCTGCGCGTAGCGTTCTCCCGCTCAGTGGGTTCAGTGCCCAACGAAACGCTTTCGGCCATTTTTACCCAGTTCCTCTCGCTCTACGGTTCCGATGGCCCGCGTAGCGGAGAGAAGGCTATAGACTGGCTGGCCGGCGTGGGCTCTCTACTCCTTATGGATTATGACGGCACGCCGTTCAGCACGGCAGAGTGGGAAGACATACGGGAACTCCTTACCCTG
This sequence comes from Spirochaetaceae bacterium UBA5200, assembly GCA_002412825.1. Taxonomy (GTDB): domain Bacteria; phylum Spirochaetota; class Spirochaetia; order Treponematales; family UBA12059; genus UBA5200. Next base: position 36,888 of record DHVU01000032.1, on the reverse strand, counting down.
GACGCCGGCGAGATAGATATTGATATCTTAAGCTACATACTGCAGCAGGTAATGGAACACGGGGCCATCTAGGGTGGGCGACGACAGCGCTCGGGGAGCATGGTTCGCGGAGGACGAGTTCTGGACGGCGTATGCGCCCCTGCTCTTCGACGCCAAGCGCTGGGCCGAAGCCCCCGCCGTCGTAGACGCCATACTGGCGCTTAGCGGCCTAGCCGACGAACCGCCCGCAGGCTTGCCCGTGCTGGACCTCTGCTGCGGCCCGGGCCGCCATGCCCTGGAATTAAGCAGGCGGGGCTATCCGGTATGCGGGGTGGATATAACCGCGCCGTACCTTGAGGCAGCCCGCGAAAGCGCGCAGGCCGAGGGACTTTCGGCCGAGTTCGTTCAGGCTGACGCCAGGAGCTTCTCGCGGCCGGGTGCCTTTAAGCTCGCCCTTAACCTCTACACCAGTTTCGGCTATTTCGACGACCCTGCCGACGACCAGGCCATGCTGGCCCGGCTCTACGAAAGCCTCGCGCCGCAAGGCATACTCATCATGGAAATGGTGGGCAAGGAGACGGCCGCCCGGGATTTTACCGAAGGCGAGTGGTTCGAGCGCGACGGCAAGCTCGTGCTCACCGAGTTTAGCGTACAAGGCGCCTGGGAAGGCCTCAAAAACCGCTGGATTATACAGGACGGCGCTCAGCGCTTCGACCGCTCCTGGGTACAGCGGCTATACGCTGCAAGCGAGCTTAGGGCTCTCCTGTTGCGGACAGGATATTCACAGGTACGCGTGTATGGCTCCTTTGAAGGGCAAGCTTACGACCAGGCAGCGCGTAGCCTGGTTATGCTCGCCGTTAAATAATACTTTTTTACCCTCGAAATTTTCCTTAAATGGGTCGATACTATAGTGATAGGGCGTTTTATGTCCTTGTAACAACTATATAGAATGGAACGAGCCATGGCACAAATCGGTATCCGCTTAGCGGACGGCAAATTCTATCCCATACTCGACGAAGGCGACGCCATAAAGAAGCGCCTCGTGCTCACCACGGTCAAGGACGAGCAAACGAGCGTGCAGATAGACGTATACCGCGGCTCAAAAGACATACTCGAGGAGCGAAGCTACATAGGTAGCTTGGTCATTGAGAACATACCTGCGCGCCCTAAGGGCGAACCGGACATACGCTTGGATCTTGGCCTGGACGACGAAGGCAACCTAAGCGCCTACGCCAAGGAACTCGTTAGCGGCGAGCACCAGGCGCTCAGCGTATCGCTTAAGGACTTAAGCGAGGAAGAAAAGTACGAGATTCCCGATTTTGATTTCCAGGAGGACGACAGCCTCGGAGCGGGCGATTTCGACCTGGGAGACGTAAGCGGCGGCTCGTCAGGCGGGGACTATTCCGAGGATAATCCCTTCGCCGAATCTGAAACCCCCGTTACCGGCGCCAATACCCTTACCCGCATAGAAGAGGACTACCGCTACGATGAGCCTGAGGATGCGGCTAAGGACGAACCGAAGACCAAGCGCTCTCCCCTCGTGCCTATACTGCTCTCCATCGCCGCTTTGCTCCTTATACTGGCCCTGGCCTTTGTGATATTCAAGTGCAGCGCCGACAAGCAGCCCGCTCCGCCGCTGAGCGCCGCGCCTGCCGCCCAGGCTCCCGTAGCCCAAGCTCCCGCTCCTGTTCCCGCTCCTGCGCCTGCGCCCGCCCCTGCTGCCACACCCGCACCGGCGCCAGCCCCGGCTGCCACACCCGCACCGGCGCCAGCCCCGGCTGCCACGCCTGCTCCAGCCCCCGCGGCAAGCCCGGCTCCAGCCCCCGCGGCCACGGCTACACAAGCGGGCGGCGTTCAGCATAAAATCCGCTGGGGAGATACCCTGTGGGACATATCCATAGCCTATTACCGTACGCCCTGGCTCTACGGCAAAATAGCGAAGGCGAACAACATCAAGAATCCGGATCTCATCATATCCGGCACGACGATAATCATTCCGCCCCGCTAAGAAACCTTACTATCGGAGTACTATCGTGAGCTATCGTAACGCGGGTTCGCTCAATGCGCGCCCGCGCTTTTTTTTATCGCCCCTCCTGCTCGGCGCGCTCCTTACCGTGTTCGCTTTATCCTCCTGCGTAGGCGACAGCATACACGGATTATCCGAACGGGAATGGCGCAGCGCCCTGGCCGCCGGCGAGGCCTTGCCCATACCCGAGGGCCAAAGGCCTAACACCAAGGCCCTGCAGAGGCTTGGGCCGGGAGCCCTCCTCTTTCTGTCCATGCACGCGGAGAACCAAGGCAAGAACGAGTTGCGGCTTGCACTCCTACGGGAAGCCGTTAAGCATGAAGGCGGCATGTATCAGCGCCGGGCTGCGGAACTGCTGGCTGACGCGCTGGCTAAGGCCGGTTCCAGTGAAGAGCTCCTGCGCTTCGCGCGGAGCGACGCGGGCAGGCTGCTGCCGGCAGCTAAGCGACTGTATGTGGAAAGCTCTGCTTTATTCGCCCTCGGCCAAGCGGGCGAAGCCCTAGCTCCCCTTGAAGCGCTGCGCAGCGAGCTCGGCGCGGCGGCCGCTAGCGATACAAGCTTCGTAACACTGGCCATAGAACTAGGCATAGCCGCGGCCAACGCAGCCTGGCCCACGGACTTCCGCGCGCTCTTCGCCTTGGATGGCAGCACGCAGACGGCAAGCGCCATGCTCCGCGCCGTAGCCGCCCTCAAAGCCGCAAGCCCTGAGGCGCGCTTGGCCATAAGCGAGCTGGAATTGCTCCTGGCCGAGGCCCGCGGCCTGTCCGCGAGCAGGGATTACGGCGCTTCGGTGCTGGCCTTCAGGCGCTACGCCGCGCTGCAAGGCGCAAGCCAAACTATTTCCGCGCCTATAATCCGGCTCACGGGAACGGAGCTCGCCGCGCTCGTGCGCGTCCTGCCCCGCCCTGCCGCATCCGACGCCGCGCGCGCCTTCCTCTACGGTTCCCGCGCCGAAGGAGAAGCCGGCTGGAAGCTGCTTGCGGAAGCGGCGCGCGGCCGCCTCCTTTCCGACGAGGCGGCTTTTCACGGCCTTTTCTGGCACGGCCGCTTCTCCCGCGCCGCCGAGCGCTGGCAGGAAGCCGCGGTGGCCTTCGGCCAGGCCGCCGCGTTCGCCGTTGCGCCCGCGGATATAGACGCGGCGCGCTGGTATCAGATTGATTGTACTTCGCGCTACTCGGCATCGGGAGCGGTAGATACCCTCGCGCTCGCCCTTAAAACCACGACCGATCCCGCGTATTACGCTGACCTCATAGAGCCGCTCTCCAGGTCCGCGCTCTTGGCCCGCAATGGCGGCCTGCTGGCACGCATGGATTACGCCATGGCCGGACGCGCAACCATCAGAGACCAGGCGCACATGGCCTATATGACGGCACGGAGCGCCGAGGCGGGCATAATAAGCCAGGCTGGGCTTAACGCGGCTTTTGAAGCGCACAATCCGCAGAACGCGGGCGCAGCGCCTAGCCTGCGGGAGTACGCGCGCAGCAACCTGAACCGCGCGTACAGGCAGGACGCGGACGCCTGGTACCGCTTGCTTGCCGCCTACAGGCTCGGCCAGCCGCTTATGGAACCGGCGGACGGTTCCGGAGCGCCGCCGCCGCCGGAGGGGGCGGCCGCCGGCCCGGCAGCCAGCGACGCCGAAGCGGTCAGTACGGAGCCGCAGGCCGCGACTGCAGCGCGCATGGCGGCGCCGCCTGAGGGGGCCGCCATACTAGCCGCCGAAGATGACCAATACGCCCTGGGACTTTTAGCCTTCGGTTTAGAATCACGCGTACGCGCGGAGCTCGGCACTCGCTTTCGCAGGCTAGGCCCTGATACCCTGCGCGCCATAGCGGATAGCCTTGAGCTTAAGGGCTCATACGCGGAAGCCATACGGCTCATCGCACCGCTCTTCTCCCGTGAAGGCTACACGCCGAGCCGCCGTGACCGCGAATTGTATTGGCCAAGGCCGTTTCGCGACGACTTTATCGCCGTAGCGGGGCTCTATGGCCTATCGGAAGCCCTGCTCTACGGCTTAGCACGCTCGGAAAGCCTTTTCCAGCCCGCGGTCGTATCCAGCGCGGGGGCTATAGGCCTTGCCCAGCTCATGCCCGCCACGGCGGAAGAGACCGCCGCTCGGCTGCGCTTGAGCTCCTATGACCTGACCGTCCCCCGCGACAACCTTACGCTTGGCGCCGCTTACCTCAAGCGCGTCATGGACAACCTGGGAGGACGGGTACTGCCTGCTCTCTTCTCCTATAATGCCGGGCCTACCCGATTCCGCCGCTGGGAAGCGGCCGCGCCTAATTTTCCGCAGGACCTTATGCTGGAGACCCTGGAATATCAGGAGACGAGGCAATACGGGCGCAATGTGGCGGGTGCCGCGGCGGCTTACGCGGCGCTCTATGGCGAGGATGACGTACGGAAGTTCCTTGCGTATTTGCTGGGAGAGGATAGTTAGCCGGCGCTATAAAGTCTATGCGGCGAAGGAGAGTAGCATGCCTGGCACCACGCCGGCGGGCTTGGCGTAGGCGGCCGCGCCTTGAGACGCAAGCGAATCGCCGGCGGCCAGGCTGTCGTGCAGCATCTTTCCGTACTCCTGAATAAGCGCATCGACGCGTTCCTCGCGCTCGCCATAGCCGGGGAGCCCTTCATCCTTCACCTGCTTGCGCGCCGAGCGCAGCCTATCTATGAGCACATCGAGTATTTTCAGCTTATCGAGGGAATACACTGATGCGGTGGCCACGGCGGAACCGGCCACATTCTTAAAGTTCGCATAGGGCAGCTGCGCGGGGGTCACGGGCACGGCTATGCGGCCGGATGCGGTACCGGCGCCGTATAAATATGAGTAAGGAAGATAGTTCGATATATGCGCTTCCATAGTCACGCTCCACATTCCGTATATTCATAGTATCGGAGCGTTTGAAGACGGATATAAGCGCGAGTAATTACTCTGCAGGCTACGCTTTGCAGCCTGCTAGCCTATGGATGGCATAATGCGGGGCCTTACTTTTTCGCCGCCTTACTGAGCCGATCGTTCACCGCCCTGCCGAGGCCTTCGTTGGGCAGGCGCTCGGCCCAGAGCTCGTCCCAGTCGCCCAGGTCAAGGCTATGGAGCCGGTCAAACAAGGCCGCTGCGGCCTCTATGGGGTCTCTGCCGGGGGACAGATCCACCACGCGGGCGAAGACGCCGCAATCCTCGCTACGGCGCCGCGCTTCCTCGCCGAAACAGAGCGCGGCCGCCCTGCCGCCCGGCTTTGCCTCATGGAGCCTGCCGGATTCTGCCAGGCGCAGGGGGCGGCGCGGCGCGTAGTGGCTGGGCAGCTGCCCCGGCGCGCGGGGGCTTGAGCTGACGCGGTCGAAGAGTTCTACGCCCGGCGCGAGCTCGCGCAGGAGCTCCAGCGCTACGCCGCCTGGCCTGAGTACGAGCGGCGGCCGCTCGGATAAATCCAATACGGTGCTTTCCACGCCCACGGCGCAGCTCCCTCCGTCCACGATGTAATCGACGCGATCGCCTAAGAAGGCGGCCACGTGCGCGGCCTTGGTGGGAGACAGGCGGCCGAAGGGATTGGCGCTGGGGGCGGCCACGGGCACGCCCGCAAGTCGTATGATCTCCCTGGCCACGGGATGGGCGGGACAGCGCACGGCCACGGTGGCAAGGCCGCTCGTGGCCAGGTCGGGCACGCAGTCTTTCTTAGGCAGCACGAGGGTAAGGGGCCCTGGCCAGAAGCGGTCCATAAAGGCGCGCACATAGGGCGCGTCCAGCTCGGCCACTTCAGAGGCGGCCTCGGGCCTGGCCACGTGTATGATGAGCGGGTCAAAGCTAGGCCTGTCCTTGGCCGCGAACACGCGGGCCAAGGCGCGGGTATCCCAGGCATTGGCCCCCAAGCCGTATACCGTCTCGGTGGGTATGGCCACGAGGAGTCCGTCGCGTATGGCCTTGGCGGCCAAGGCCAGGTCTTCCGGGCTGGTCGATAGTATCCTCATAAGCGGCTTATGCTTTGGGGGAGGCCGAGGACAGGCCTTCAAGCCCCGCCCAATCGACGCGATCCATATAGGCCGCAGGTCCAAGTTCTTCAAGCGCCGCCGCTTTGGCCAGTACCTCATGTTGCATAGCCGCCGCATAGCGGGCCAAAGCATCGGCAACGGGTCCGCCGGCGGCTCCTATAATGCGAGCGGCCAGGAGGCCGGCATTCTTGCCTCCGTCTATGGCCACCGTGGCCACCGGCACGCCGCCGGGCATCTGCACGATGGACAAGAGCGAGTCGAGGCCGTCCAGGGTCTTGGATCGTATGGGCACGCCAATGACCGGCAGTTCGGTAAGCGCGGCCGCCATGCCAGGCAGGTGGGCGGCGCCGCCGGCTCCGGCTATGATGACCATAAGGCCGCGGCTCCGGGCCGTTCTGGCATAGTCGTACATGCGCGCCGGCGTGCGGTGAGCCGATACCACGGTCAGCTCCCAGGCTATGCCGAATTCATCGAGCAGGTCGGCGGCCGGCTTCATGGCAGGCAGGTCAGAATCGCTGCCCATGATTATGCCCACGAGGGGGCGGCTTTTATTGCTATTCATCAGCCCGATTATACGACCTTTCTTAGCAGCGCGACAATGCGTTACGAAGCTTGTATGAATAAGCGCTTGACCCACAAGAGCCACTGCGAGCATACTAGCCCTGCCCGTAGGGCCTTCTTTGCCGGCCGCTCACGCTTGAGCGTACGACAGGAAGCACTGCGGACGGGTGCCCCGGAACGAGTATCGTAGCCGGGCAAGAGGGGGAATCCGGTTCAATGCCGGAGCTAGCCCGTAACTGTATGCGCGAGGCCGCCAGCGGCGGCCGTTGAGCGCGAGCCAGGATACCCTGCCCGTCCTTTATGTCGCATTGGAACGCTTCGTGGTACAGGCGTCGAGCGATAGTCCGTAAGGACGGGGCTCAAGCGCTCCGCCCGTAAACGGCCCATCATTCGCATTACCCAACCAGAACCGTTCCTCCTAGCCCGCACGGCGGGACAGAAGGGGGACGTCCATGAGAAGGACACTCGCAATTTTCGCAGCGGCTTTGCTAGCCGTATCGGCCGCCTTTGGCCAGCAGCTGTCGTTTACCGACGCGCGCGGCGCCACCATAGCCATGCAGGGCAAGGCCCTGCGCGTGGTATCGCTTGCGCCGGCCCTTACCGAGATACTCTACGCATCGGGCGCAGGATCGGCGGTAGTGGGGGTGACGAGCTACTGTAATTTTCCGGCAGCGGCCGATGCCCTGCCCGAGATCGGCGGCTACTCGCCCAATACCATAAGCGTAGAGGCCATCGTGGCGCTCAAGCCGGACCTCATAGTCGGCGAGCGCGGAGCCCATGGCCAGCTGGCCGAGCAGTTCGCCAAGGCGGGCCTGCGCTTCGCCGCCTTCGAGCTTAAGGACTTTAACGCCATCTATGAGGCACTAAGCCTGATAGGCAGCATAGCCGGCGACGGTTCCACGGCTTTACGGCAGGTCAATTCAATAAAGGCTCGCCTCCAGGCGGTAGCGGCCAAGACCGGCGGTCTTGCCGCCGGCGCTAAGCCCCTCGTGTTCTGGGAGGTATGGGACGAGCCCCTCATGACCGCGGGTCCCAAGACCTTCATAGGCCAGGTGCTGAGCGCCGCTGGGGCGCGCAACGCCTTCGCCGACGTGAAGCAGGATTGGCCGGTGATAAGCTTTGAAGAGATAGTCATGCGCAAACCCGACTACATCATGGCCTCCGATACCCACGGCATAGCGCTTAGCCCTGAAAAGCTGGCGGCAAGGACCGGCTGGGCGGGCTTATCCGCCGTAAAAGAGCGCCGGATTATCCTCCTCGACGGAGACATCGTATCCAGGCCAGGCCCGCGCTTCGTCGAGGCCGTGGAGCTTGCCGCCAAAGCCCTCTATCCGGGACTGTTTTAAATGCCCCTGTCGTCCCGCGCCCGCGCGCGTAAGAACGCCGCGGCGTTCGCGCTCATCAGCGCCTGCGCAGGCCTTGCCTTCGTGCTATCCGTGGGCATGGGGGCCGTGGCGCTGTCTCCGCTTGAGGTGCTGGACGGCCTCTATGGCATAGCCTCCGGCCGCGAAGCCGAGCCTGCCCAGCTTATCGTAGGGCTGCGCCTTACCCGCGCCCTGCTGGCGGCGGCCGTAGGCGCTTCCTTAGCGTCAGCGGGCGCCGTGCTCCAGGGCCTCTTTAGGAACCCGCTTGCCGACCCCTACGTTATAGGCAGCTCAAGCGGCGCGGCGCTCGGCGCGGTGCTGGCCATGACCTTCGGCGCGCAAGCCAGCGTAGGGGGCTTTTCTCCCATAGGCGGAGCGGCCTTTATAGGCGGCTTAGGAGCCACCTTCCTCGTCTACCTCATAGCGGGCGCATCGCGCATACGCTCTGACGCGGCCAGCCTCCTCCTGGCAGGCTCCGCGCTCAGCTCCCTCATATCGGCCTGCGTGTCCATAGTGCTGGCCCTGAAAGACAAGGATCTCCACCAGGCTTGGTTCTGGCTGCTCGGAGGCTTTTCCGGCCGCGGCCTGCCCCAGCTCGGAGCCGCCGCGCCTGGCATGCTCCTTGGCTTTGTCGCGGCGCTCGCCGCCTCGCGCGTGCTGGACCTCCTGGCCGCCGGCGACGAGGAGGCGCGAAGCTTAGGGCTATCGCCCGTGGCGGCACGGCTGGTCATAGGCGGCTTTGCCGCACTTTCGGTATCGGCCTCCGTATCGGTGGCCGGGGCCATAGGCTTCGTGGGGCTCGTATCGCCTCATCTGGCGCGGCGTTTCGTTGGGCCCGCGCACCGCGCCCTTATACCCGCGTCCGCCATCATAGGCGCGGCCATGCTCCTCCTTTCCGACGCCGTGTCGCGCACCCTGTTCGCGCCGGTGGAAATGCCCGTAGGCGCGGTTACCGCCCTCATTGGCGCTCCCTTTTTCCTCTACAAGATAGCCCGCAGGGGCCTGGAGTCCGCCCGATGAACCCGATTAAGGCCTTCTCGGCCGGCGAGAGCCCCGGCCAAATCGCCGCCGCCGGGGCCCTGTTGGAAGCCCTTGCCATAGAGTCGGGCTACAAGGCCCAGCGCGGGCTTCCAGGCGCGAGCGGCCCGGCGGACGTCCGGGATAAGCTCATCGTGCAAGCCGCGAGCTTCCGCGCCCTGCCCGGCCGGCTCCTGGCAATACTGGGGGCCAACGGCTGCGGCAAGACCACGCTCCTTAAGACCTGCATAGGGCTCCTGCCTCCTCTGGGAGGCCGCGCGCTCCTGGCAGGCCATGACCTGGCATCCTTAAGCCCGCGCAAGCGCGCGCGCATCGTAGCCTGGGTACCGCAACAATCGGAATCGGCCTGGTCCTTCACGGCGCGTGAGGTAGTAAGCCAAGGCCGCTACGCCTTATTAGGGCCCTTTTCTCCGTTTAGGTCCGAGGACGCCGACGCGGTCGACAACGCGATTGAAGCTCTCGACCTGCGCGGGCTTGCCGAGCAAAGTTTTTCTCGCCTGTCGGGCGGCGAGGCCAGGCGCGTGCTGATAGCGCGGGCCCTTGCCCAGGATACGCCCCTTATGGCCTTGGACGAACCCGCCGCCCACCTGGATCCAGGCAGGCAGATGGAGCTCATGGATACGCTGGCGGCTCTGGCCAAGGCCGGCAAGGCCGTAGCCGTGAGCCTGCACGACGTGAATTCCGCGCGGCGCTACGCCGATGACGTCCTCCTCATAGACAGGCAGGGCCGCTGCTATTTCGGCCCCCCCGAGAGCGTGCTCAGCCCGGAGCGACTCGAAGACGCCTACGACACCGAATTCCTCCACGGCGACCACGCCGGCTACGGGCGCTACGTGCTGCCCTTGGCGCGCAAGAAGAAAGGCAAACCATTATCATGAATCCAACAAACACTATCGGCTCAGGCGAAAGCCAAGCCATACGCGAAGCCATACGAGCGCGCCTGGACGACCTTACCAAGCCCAAGGGCAGCCTGGGCAAGCTCGAGGACTACGCCGAAAAGCTCTCGCTTATCCAGGGCCTCGTCCCGCCGCGCATACGCCGCAAGGCCGTGTTCGTGCTGGCCGGCGACCACGGCGTCACCGCCGAAGGCGTATCGCTCTACCCCAAAGAAGTAACCGCTCAGATGATGCATAACTTCATGGCAGGAGGCGCCGGCATAAACGTGCTGGCCAGGGCCTGCGGCTTCGACGTATACGCCGTGGACGCGGGCGTGGACGCCGACCTGCCGTCCTGGCCCCTCCGCGGAGCGGAAGGCGCCAGCCAAGGCGGACAGGCGCCTGGCTTCTTTTCCATGAAGGCGGTAAGGGGCACCAAGAACTTCGCCAAGGAAGCCGCCCTCAGCCAGGCCGAACTACAGGCATGCTTTGACAACGGCAGGCGCTTAGCAGAGTTCGCCGCGGCGGAAGGCTACGATCTGGTGGCCATAGGGGACATGGGCATAGGCAACACCGCCAGCGCCGCGGCTCTGCTCGTCGCCTACGGCTTCGACCCCGACGAGGTAATAGACCGCGGCACCGGCATAAGCGACGATATGCTCGAGCGCAAGCGGCGGGTAATCATAGACGCCGTGCGCGTCCGCGGTCCCTTCGCTGAGGGCAGGGAGGGAGCCCTTGCCATAGCGGCCGCCTTCGCCGGCGCCGAGCTGGCCACGGCCGCCGGGCTCATGCTGGCCCTCAAGGGCAGGGGCATAGCCTGCATGATAGACGGCTTTCCTATCACCGCGGCGGCGGCCATAGCCTGGAAGCTGGAACCGGGACTGAGCGACTACTGCTTCGCCGGGCACCAGTCGCGGGTAAAGGGCCATAGGCCCGCGCTCGACGCCATGGGCCTCGATCCCGTCGTATCCCTGGACATGCGCTTAGGCGAGGGCAGCGGCGCGGTCATAGGCGGCTTTATCGTGGAGTTAGGCGCGCGCATAGCCGGAGAGATGGCCCGCTTCTCGGAGCTGGCCGTATCCGCGGCGCGCGACGAGAAGGATTACTAGGGCCATGGCCAGGGCCGCGCATGGCGGAGACCTTGGCGCTCATGATAGCGAAAGCCATCCTCAGAGCCGCGCTCTTCATGCGGCTCAGCCGCGCGCTCAGGCTTTTTTGCTATTGAATAGTTGCATCGAATATACGAAAGTGGCTATGTAAAAACTCTTTGGAGGTTTCCCATGGCCAAGCTTCGCGCCCTAACCATACGCTTTAAGCTCGTGTTCTTCTTGACGCTTTCGCTCGGCGCGGTATTCGGGCTCGCGGGCTTCCTCGTGGTAAGCAGGGTGTATGACCTGAACAAGTCTATGGCGCAACGGTACATGGAGAGCCTCTCGCGCGAATACGCCAACAAGGCGGACGCCCTCCTCGAAATTCCTCTTGATTCGGTACGGGCGCTCGGAAGCGCCATGGGCATGTTCAGCGCCATACCGCCGGAACAGCGACGCCAGGCCATCATGGCCATGCTCAAGCCCGTCGTCGAGGACAACCGGCAGTTCTTCGGCATATGGACGCTGTGGGAGCCCGATGCATTAGACGGGGGAGACGCCCGCTACGCGGGCCGCTCAAATCTAGGCAGCGACGCGGCAGGCCGCTTTACCCCCTATTTCGTTCGGGTGGGAGGCGCCATAGCGCTTGAGATTCCCGAAGCCGAGGGCGGCTACGCGGCCGATTACTATACCGTGCCGCGCAATACGCGCAACGAGTACCTTACCGAGCCCTACCTGTTCCCTGTCCAGGGCAAAGAGCTCCTCATGATCACCACCGCGGCGCCTATCATAGTGGACGGAAAATTCTTAGGCGTCGTGGGCATCGACATCCTCACCGACAGCCTGAACGAGGAACTGAGCAAGCTGGCGCTGTACAAGACCGGCTTCGGCCGGCTCATTTCCAATGACGGCACCGTGGTTACCCACGCGGACGCAAGCCGCATAGGCAAAAAAGCGCCCGAGTGGGCCGGCGAGGAGCGGGCGGGCGTCATGAAAGCCCTAGCCTCTGGCCAGTCCTTCACGCGCATGAGCTACTCCATAGCCCTGCAGCGCAACACCCTAAAGAGCTTCGTGCCCATATTCGTAGGGGATTCGGCTAAGCCCTGGATGTACGGCACGGTGGTACCCGAAGAGGAAACCTATGAGCAGGTAGTAAACGTGCTCATCACTATCACGGGCATCATGGCCATCGGCCTTATACTCGTGCTCCTAGCCGTCTGGCTGCTAAGCGGCAAGATGCTCAAGCCGCTCAAAGTAACCCAACTTGCGCTGAACGAAATAGCCCAGGGCGAAGGCGACCTTACCAAGACCCTAGACGTTAAATCCAAGGATGAGCTGGGAACGCTGGCAGGCAACTTCAACACCTTCGTGGCTAACCTGGCCACCATCATAGCGACGATACGGGACGAACTGCGCAATCTGCAGCACTTGGGCCAGGAACTCTCGAGCAATATGGACCATACCTCGGCGGCCATCATAGAGATCAACAGCAATATCGAGAGCGCGGGCAAGTCCTTCAATCAGCAGCACGGCGCTGTGGAAGAGGTAAGCGCCACGGTCGAACAGATCGTGGGCAATATAACGAGCCTTAACCGCCTCGTAGGCGAGCAGACCGAGCACCTGAGCGCGAGCGCTTCGGCCGTCGAGCAGATGGTAGCCAACATGGACTCGATAACCAAGAATATCGATATAAGCATGGAAGCCTTTACTAAGCTGAATGACGCGTCTGAGCAGGGCTACGACCGGCTCAGCGCGGTGAGCGACACGATAACCAGCATAGCCAGCCAATCGCGCGGCCTTGAGGAGACGAACGGCATCATCACTTCCATCGCGTCGCAGACCAACCTCTTAGCCATGAACGCGGCCATAGAGGCCGCGCACGCTGGCGACGCGGGCAAGGGTTTCGCGGTGGTAGCCGACGAGATACGCAAGCTCGCCGAGGATACCGCCGCTCGTTCGAGGGATATTTCGTCGGTACTGCAGTCGCTGTCCGACCTCATAGACTCCGCGGTAAAGCTGTCCTCGGACGCGGGCCACTCCTTCGAGTCCATACGCTCGTCGGTGCAGGACGTGTCTACGCGGCAACGAGAGATACGGAGCGCCGTGGAAGAGCAGACCAGCGGCAACCAGGTGGTGCTCGAAAGCGTGGATCGCCTGCGCAGGATAAGCGCGGAGGTGGAATCCGGCTCCAACGAAATGTCCATGGGCAGCCAGACCATATTGCGCTCGGTGCAGATACTGTCGGACGTTAGCGCCGAGGCTCAACGCTCCATACGCGAGATAAACGAGGGCACGGCCGATATAAACAAGGCCGTGGTTCAGGTAAGCGAACTGAGCAAGCAGACCATGAACGGCATAGAAAGCGTTGAGGCGTCCATACGGCGCTTCAAGGTACTTTAAGCTTAGAGCAGGGCTAGGATTTCCTCAGCGTGGCCATCGGGCGTCACCTTGGGGAAGGCCTTCTTTACCATGCCGTCCGGCCCTATGATAAAGGTGGAGCGCAGCACGCCATCGTATTTCTTGCCGTACATTGATTTCTCGCCCCAGGCGCCATAGGCCTTAAGCACGTGGGCCTCAGGATCGGCGAGCAGGACGAAGGGCAAATCGTATTTCTTGCGGAACTTGGCATGGGAAGCTGCCGTATCGGGGCTTACGCCTATGACCACGGCGCCTTTTTTCAATATGGCGTCGAAAACGTCTCTGAAGCCGCAGGCTTCCTTCGTGCAGCCGGGCGTGTCGTCTTTGGGGTAAAAGTACAGCACTATAGTCTTGCCGCTGTAGCTGGACAGGCTCACGCTGATTCCTTCATCGGTATCCAAGACAAAATCGGGGGCCGTCATGCCTTCGCTTATCATACTTTTCCTCCTGTGCGGCGCGGGCATAGCACGGAAAGCCGTGCCAACCCGTTCCTGAAGAAGATAGTAATCATTGAGGAAGAAGGCAATAAAGCCGCGCTCCGCTGGGATAGGCGGGCGCTAGCGTTTAGCTACGATGCGTATGAGAGCACGGGCCAGCTCAGCGCGGCGCATGGCTTCCTCGACGCTGACGCCCAAGGCGCACAGATGCCCCATCTTACGGAAGGCGCGCAGTTCGCGCTTGCCGTAGAGGTGCACGCTTACGCCGGGCACCGCCAAAGCGGCCTCCAAGCCGAGGTACTCAGGCTCGCATAGCTCGTAGCCGGGCGCTGACGCGGCAGGGGCGGCAGGGGGCTCGCCGAGGAGGTTGACCATCATGGCGGGGCGCAACTGCTCCACCGAACCCAAGGGGTAGCCGGCAAGTATGCGGTAGTACTGCTGGAATTGGCTCGTAGCGCAGGCCTCTATGCTCAGGTGCCCCGAGTTATGCGGCCGCGGCGCTATCTCGTTGACGAGCAGGGCGCCGTCGCGGGCAAGGAAGAGCTCCACGCCGAAAATACCGGCGGCGCCCGAGCCGCGCGCGCCGCGCGCCGCCGCCGCAGCCTTGGCTGCCGCGTCCAGGGCGTCCACCGCGGCCAGGGCTAGGCGCTCCGCTTCGGCGAGCAGGGCCGGGCTCTCGCGCGCGGGCATGAGCACCGAATCGCAAAGGTTCACCCGCGGGTCGAATACCATTTCCACGCAGGGGTAGGTAGCCCGCGCGCCGAAGCTATCGCGGGCCACGACCACGGCCAATTCCTTGCTGAAGTCTATGGCCTTCTCCACGAAGCACGGCGCGGCAAGCATCCTGCCGCCATCGGAAACCGGCATTGCGTCGGCGGCATTTCGTAGGATAGCGACGCCCCTGCCGTCGTAGCCGCCGCGGCGCGCCTTCTGCGCTACCGGGAAGCCGCCTATGCGCTCAGCCGCGGCGCATAAGTCTGAAGGGTTGGCCGGCGATAGGCCGTCGCCCGCCATGGCCCAGGGGGCCGTGGCTATGCCGGCCGCGTCGAGCAGGCGTTTTTGCTCGGCCTTATCCTGAATAAGCGCCAGGACGGCCGCGCCGGGAATGACCGGTTTGCCCATGGCTTCAATCTCGCGCAATGCGTCCACGTTTACGTGCTCTATCTCGTAGGACACGACATCCACGCGGGAAGCCAGTTCCAGGATAGCGTCGCGATCCATAAGGCCGCCTAGTATGGTTTCGTCGGCGAGCTCCGCCCCCGGGGAGGGGTATTCCGGAGACAGCACTTCAATGTAGCAGAGCAGGGAGCGAGCTTCCTCTATGGTCATGCGGCCAAGCTGGCCGCCGCCTATGATGCCTATCTTACGCATGGCTTAGGCGCTATCGGGCTCGTCGGCATCGGCGACATCTGCCACGGCATCGTCGCCTGCTTCATCCTCCTCGCTAAAGTCTGGCACGTAACGGGCCTTGGGATTGGGAGGCCGCAGGCCGCCTAACTCGGGGTTGCGCATGAGGTCGCGAGGCTTGGAGCCCTGGGCCTTGCCTACTATGCCCTTTTCTTCCATGAGCTCGACGATGCGTGCCGCGCGGTTGTAGCCTATCTTGAGCTTGCGCTGCAGATAGGAGGCGCTGGCCTTGCCCTGCGACAGGACGATTTCCAGGGCCTTCTCAAAGAGCGGGTCATCCTCGTCCTCGTCAAAAAGGCTCGGCCCCTCGTCCTCATCCTCGTCGTCTATGAATATTTCATCGTCTATGTAGTCCGGCGTACCCAGGGTCTTCACATAGGCCACGACGCGCTCTACCTCGTCGTCGGACACGAAGGCGCCCTGCATGCGCGTGGGAAAGGCGTCCGTGGCGCTGGAATAGAGCATGTCGCCGCGGCCTAAGAGCTTCTCGGCCCCAACCATATCGATGATAATGCGCGAATCGAACTTGCTGGCCACCATGAAGGCTATGCGGCTGGGTATGTTGGCTTTGATAAGGCCGGTTATGACGTCTATGCTCGGCCGCTGGGTGGCAAGCACGAGGTGTATGCCCACGGCGCGGCTCATGGCGGCCAGGCGCGCCAGCGTGGATTCCAGCTCCTTGCCCGTGGTGGCCATGAGGTCGGCGAATTCGTCTATGACCACGACGATGTAGGGAAGCTTGTCGGTGGCCATGGTTTTCTCGATTATCTTGCGATTGTACGAGCGTATATCGCGTACGCCCATGGCGTCGAGGAGGCTGTAGCGCCTTTCCATCTCGCATATGCAGTATTGCAGAGCCTGGAAGGCCTTTTTGGGCTCGGTAATGACCGGGGTAAGCAGATGCGGTATGCCGTTGTAGAGCTTCAACTCCACGATCTTGGGGTCTATGAGTATGAGCTTCACTTCGTTGAAGGAGCGGCGGTACAGTATGGACAGGATGATGGAATTCACGCATACCGACTTGCCCGAGCCGGTGGCTCCCGCTATGAGCAAGTGCGGGGTCTGGGTAAGCTCCACCACCTGCACGTCGCCGGTTATGTCCTTGCCGAGCACCACCGGCACTTCCATTTTATTGGAGCTGAACACCTCGTTCTCGACGATTTCGCGGAACGATACGATATTGCGCTTGTCGTTGGGCACTTCTATGCCCACCGCGTGCTTTCCCGGTATGGGGGCGACGATGCGCACGCTGCTGGCGGCCAGGCGCAGGGCTATGTTGTCCGATAGGTTGGCTATCTTGGACAGGCGCACGCCAGGCGCGGGCAGTATCTCGAACATCGTGATGACCGGCCCCTTGCGTATGCCGGTAACCTCGGCTGCTATGTTGAATTCTTTGAGCGTTTCGCGGAGCACGTCCGCGGCATGCTTGGTCTTCTCGTCGATTATCCAGTACTGCCCGTCGGGGTATTGCAGCAGTATGCCGTCGGTAGGCACGGCGTAGGGCTTGAGAGCCGGCCTGCCCGGCACGGGCTTAGGAAGGCTGCTGGGGGTATTGGATACCAGGGCCTGACTGCGGGCAGCGGCTTTAGGCGCGGCCTTCTGGCCCGTGCGCAGCGCGTCGCGGTGCTCGCCGTCGGGAAAAACCTCGAGCGCGCCCATAAGCGGCGCTCTATGCCCTGCGGGCTGTCGCGGCGCGATGGCGTCAGCATCGCTACCGGGCTCGGCGTCCATGCCGGCTTCAAGCTCGGCATCCATCCAGTACTCGTCGCTGCCCGCGGGATCCTCGCTAGGCTCGGCGGTTTCAAGCGGAGGACTGTCCTCCATGCGGCCGAACAGCACGGGTATAGGCTCTTCCCCGCCATCCGTCCCGCGCGCGTCCAGATCAAGGAGCTCCGCCGCTTCTTCATCTGGCGCGACAGCGGCGCCTTCATCGTCCGTACTCTGGCTGGCAAAGAACTCGCGGAGCGCCCGGCGGTCTTCGCTCGCGGACTGTGCCGCGGGCAGAACCCCGGGCTTTGTTTGACGCGCGCCTGTTGCGTCGTGTCCATCGTCGGCTATAAGCGTATCGGCCTCAGTTGGCGAAACTGCGCTCTGAGCATCGGCCTTGTCCTGACCCCATAGGTCTTTCCAGCGCCGTTCTTCCGAAACCGCGCTTGCCGGGCCCGACCCTCGCGCCGGGAGGGATCTGTCCGCCTTGAGGTAAACGCCCGCGCCGCGGCCGAAGAGCAGCCTGCGCAGGGCCAGGAGCCCCAGGCTTGAGCCCAGGGCAAGGACCAGCCAGAACAGCATCGTACCCTGCGTACCGAGGGCTTTAAACGAGGGCCAGGCTAAAAACCAGCGCTCGGGGCCGTCAAGGAAACGGGCAAGGCCGGCAAGGGAGGCAAAGGGCAGCAGGGCTCCCACAAGCAGAAAGAGCAAATCCCGCCTAAAACCGGGAAGAAAGAGTATGAGGCTGGCGAACCAGAGGAAGGCCGGCAGCATGAAAGCCGCCCAGGACAGGCCGCCTAAGAGCAGGCCGGACAGGCTGCCCGCATTGAGTACGCCTTGAAAACTCGCCCTGAGCAGCAGGGCGAACAAGGCAAAGCCCAGAAGGGCCAGAATGGCGCCCACGAGCATGGCGAGCCAGGATGATTGTTCGGCGTTAGGGTTTTCTTGAGGCTCCATTGCTACACTATCGGCAAAAAATCATAAGAGTATCAGCCCAAGGATGCCCGCGGGTATAAGATATACCGCGAACCAAGCCAATTTACCCTTCCGTACCACGGGCAGGAGGAGCAGCAGGGCGGCGATGCCCGCAAGAAAGGCCGCGGCGGAACCGGCTATCAGCTGGACAGGCTCTACGCTGCCCAAAAGCCGACCAATATCTTTGAGCTCTAGGACCAGCGCGCCGAGTATGGCGGGTATGGCCAGGAGAAAGGCGAATTCGCCAGCCGTCTCGCGCTTCATGCCCGAGGCAAGTCCGGCGCTTATGGTAATGCCCGAACGGCTTATGCCTGGCAGTACCCCTATGCCCTGGGCTACGCCGGTTATGAGGCCATGTTTTAAGCCAAGCTTATCGTAGCCCGCGTTTCCCCGAAGAAAGCTTGATGCGATAAGTATGGCCGCGCTTACCAGGAGCATGCCGGATGCGAAGGCCGGGCTCCAGGCTATATCCCGCGATTCCACGCCCAGGCCTATAAGCGCGGTAAGCGCCGTGGCAAGCAAGGCCGGCAGAACTATAGCCAGGTTCTCCTTGTCGCCTTCGTCGCTCTTTTTTACGAGCCAGCGCGCCATGGAGCGGAGTATGCCGTATACCCGTACGCGGAACACGACCAGGATAGACAGGAGGGTAGCCATATGCAAGACCACATCGAAGAGGGCCGGTACGCCCTGCAGGCCCAGCAGATCTTTGAGTATAAGCAGGTGGCCGCTTGAGGATATGGGCAGGAATTCGGCTATGCCCTGAAAAAGGCCCAGAAGGACGGCTTGAAGCGTGGTCATGGCTCTTATACTCCTAAAATCAGGCACGCGGCGCCGAAATAACGGTTTGGCGCGCTTTAATGCCTTTGGAATATAGCACGCAGGGTTTTCTCTGTCAGTACTTGCATATATAGAGCAAAATTATATATCCTAGACAGGACGAAAAGCTGCAACATTTACGGAGGCTTCGCGGTTTTTAACCGCAGCATCGTGCCTTTGCTTATTCCGTTCGGGCCCTCGTCCACCCATGTTCTCTTTCAAGGAAGGTACCCATGACGATCCAGAAGGACCGCGTCGTTTCTATCGATTATGAGCTCAAGGACGCTACCGGTGTTCTTATCGACCGCTCAGAGGGCGAACCCCTGTCCTATCTCCACGGCAATGACAACCTCATACCGGGGCTCGAACGCCAGCTTGAGGGCAAGAAGGCCGGCGATAAGCTGAATTGCGTTATAGCGCCCACCGACGGCTATGGCGAGCGCGATACGGAGCTTGTATTCGAGGTTTCCAAGAGCAACTTCGCCGAGCCCGAGAAAATCGAGCCGGGCATGCAGTTCCAGGCGCAGCAGGAAGACGGCGTGCACATCGTAACCGTGGTTAGCGTAGAAGGCGAAAACGTAAAAGTGGACGCCAACCATCCTCTCGCGGGCAAGGATCTGCACTTTAACGTTACCGTAAAAGACGTGCGCGAAGCCAGCGAGGAAGAGCTTTCCCACGGCCACGTACATGGCGGCGGCCACGGCTGCGGCGACGACTGCGAATGCGATTGCGAAGGCGACGACTGCGGCGACGAGTGCGGCTGTTCAGGCTGCCATTAAGATGAAACGCGGGAAGGGTTCCGACGCCAACCCGGCGAAGGATCCCGCCCCGAGCCGGCTCGAGCGCCAGAGTATCAAGCTAAGGCTTTTCGACGTCGTCATCATAGCGCTCGCTCTGGCCGCTTTTAGCGCGTCGGCCTTAGTCATCTACGGCGGGCCGGCGCCTTCCTCACTCGTCATATCCACGGACGGCGAGGATTGGATCTATCCGCTCAATGAGGACAGGGTGGTCCAGGTGCAGGGCAAGCTCGGCCTCGTCACCATAGCGATCGAGGGCGGAAGGGCCCGTTTTCTTGACTCCCCATGCCAAAACAAGCTATGCATTGGCGCTGCTCCCATAGGCGTTACCGGCGACTGGTCGGCCTGCCTGCCGAGCGGCGTATTCATACGCGTGGAGGGCGATGTAGATGAGCATGATGAATTCGACGCGATCGTACGCTGAGGGCAGGGCTAGGCTGGCGAGTTTTCTAGCCGCGCTGGCCTTCTTTTTGTCGGCCGTGGAGTACATGTTGCCCCGTCCCGTGCCCTTCATGCGGCTCGGGCTTGCCAATCTGCCCATACTGCTTGCCGTGGACCTTCTGCCCTTCGGATCCTATATAACGCTCGTATTCGTCAAAGTGCTGGGCATGAGCATATTGTCCGGCTCGCTCTTCTCGTACGTAGCGCTTTTTTCATTAGCCGGCAGCCTTGCAAGCGCCCTGGTCATGCGCGGCTTACGCTTTGTTGCCACGGAGCGGCGCGTGTCGTACGTAGGCCTCTGCGTGGCCGGCGCCCTTGCGTCTAATTTAGCCCAGGTAGCTCTTGCCCGCGTGTTCGTATTCGGCGCGAGCGCGCGCTATATGCTGCCCGCCTTCTTAGGCCTCGGCCTTATAAGCGGCCTGGTGTTGGGCGCTTTCGCCGAGCTCTTCGCGCTGAACTCGGCCTGGCTGCGCCAAGCCAAGGAGGACGCGCGTGGATAGGGCTCAGCGCAGAGAGCGTTGGGAAGGGCTCTTTCCCGCCGGCAGGCTCGCTCTGACGGGAGCTCTGCTATCGCTGGTGCTGCTCTTTCAGCCCAGCCTGGAAGGACGAGCGGTCATACTGGCCGCCGCACTCACGGCAGCCTGGCTTTCGGGCAGGAAGCTATCCCCCCTGCTCACGTTGCTGGTTATGGCCGGCATAGTAGGGGCCAACCTGCTCGTTCCCCTTGGCCGCAAGCTGGCGTCATGGGGTCCGCTCGTCATTACTGAAATTGCATTGTACGAGGGCCTCACCAAGGCCGTTACTTTTGAAGCCCTCGTTTTTATATCGAAAGCCTGCCTTGGCCCCAATCTGCGGCTACCCGGCCCCTTCGGGGCCTTTTTCGCCTCAGCGCTCAGAACCTACGAGCGCATATTGGCCTACAAGGGCAAAATCGGGGCCCGCTCGTTTATTGCCGATATAGATGCCGCGCTGGTTGCGGTATACGGAGAAAAGCTCGATACTATGATAGGAGAGCCGATGGACTCGCGGTCGGCGCCGGCATCATTGCGCGGGAACGGCTATCTTATAGCCACTACCCTGCTGGGCCTGGCATCGCTCTTCATCGGCCGCTAGTATTTGCTTGAAAAGGACGACAAGATGACCGTATCGCTTCGGGGCAAGATCCTCATACTCATTATAGTACCGCTGTCTCTGCTCGGCGCCATGGGCGGCGTCCTGATATTCCAGAACTGGCAGAACAGCTCCAGGCTTGCCAACGCGCAGTCCCGGCTCGAGCTGATCAGCTCAATGAGCGCTGCCGTAAACGCCATCCAGCGCGAACGCGGCATAAGCAAGCTTGCCTTAAATGGCGCCGCCGCGGCGGATCAGATACTGCCCGCGCGCAGCCAAAGCGACAGCGCCTGGGAAATCGCCTCCAAGCTCCTCGCCGAATCCGACCTTGAACAGAGCAGGAAGACCGCGGCCACCCAGGCTGTCAATGCCCTGCGAAATTTCAGGCGTCAGGTCGATGAGCGCTCCATACTCGAGTCGAGCGCCTTTAATGCCTATTCCGAATCCATAGGCATATTGCTCAATACTATGGCCGCCGCATCCAGGGTGGAAGCATCCGGCGTAGGCGAATACTTCGCGTCCATCATTATGGCCGAAGAATCAAAAGAATTCGCCGGGCGAACGCGCGCCTACAGCGCTTCTATCTTCGCCCTTGACCTACCCATACGCGAAACGGCGCTTATGGAGCTCTTAAGCGCTTACGCGGCCATCGGCTTGAACCTTAAAAGCCGCAGCTATAGCCTTACGCCGCAGGCCGAGGTAGCCATAGCTGAGCTCTATATACTTCCCCAATGGAAACTGCTCAGCGACGCGGTGGCGGGCATCATAAGCAAGGCGGATACCGGCGCTTTCGGCCGCGACGGGCTTGAGTTCTTCAAAGAGGCAAGCGCCGTAGTAGAAGGCATTCAAAATGTCATCGTGGTAAATACCGATCTTACCAGGCAGGTACTCGACGCGCGCAGGCTGGAATTGGCCAAGAGCACCGTGGCCGTGGCCTCCATGGTCGGCGTATCGGTGATATTCCTCTTCGTACTATCCCTGCTCATACTGGCCAGCATAACCGGGCGCATGAAGCAGGTAAGCCAGGGCATGGCCGACATTTCCGGCGGAGACGCGGACCTTACCAAGACCATAGACGTACGCTCAAAAGACGAACTGGGATCCTTAGCGGGCCACTTTAACGATTTTGCCCATATGCTGCGTAAGCTCATGGACAAGGTGAAAACCGAGATACACAGCTTAGACGATAATATGCACCGGCTCTCGGCTAATACCGAAGAGACGGCGGGCGCTGTACGGCAGATAAGCGCCAACATTGAGAGCCTTAAGCACCAGACGGTGAACCAAAGCGCTTCGGTTACCGAATCGAGCGCCACCGTGGAGCAGATAGCAAAAAATATAGCCATGCTGTACCGGCAGATAGAACGTCAGGCTGACGGCGTCGCCACATCCTCTTCATCGATTGAAGAGATGGTGGCGAACATACAGTCGGTGACGGTGAATATAGAGCGCATGGGAACCTTCTTCCAGCAGCTCTTAGGCAAATCTGATTCCGGACGCGAGTCCATAGCCACCGTGGCTAAACAGGTAAAGGAAATAGACAGTCAGTCGGAAATGCTGCAAGAGGCGAACAGCCTGATTGCGGGTATAGCGGCGCAGACTAATCTCCTAGCCATGAATGCGGCCATAGAGGCCGCCCACGCGGGAGAGGCAGGCCAGGGCTTTGCCGTAGTGGCCGACGAAATACGCAAGCTCGCGGAAAACGCCGCCACGCAGTCTAAAACCATAGCGCATAACATACGGGGCATACGCGGCGTTATCGAGGCGGTCGTGGCCAGCTCAGGCTTAAGCGCCAAGACTTTCGAGGAAATACTCGAGCAGATACGGCTCTTGTCCAGGCTCGAAGAGGAAGTGCGCTACGCCATGCAGGAGCAGAGCGCCGGCTCGTCGCAGATACTCGATTCGCTTGCCAGCATAAACGAAGTAACCACCGAGGTACGCCAATCGGCGCAAGAGATGCAGGACGGTTCCAACACCGTGCTACTGGAAATGAGGCGCCTGCTTCAATTGGCCGGCGAGCTGGAAAATGGCATGGTGGAGATGTCCGCGGGGGCCGACGAGATACGCCGCGCCGCGCACGATACCAACGAACTGTCCATAGAGGCCGCTCAGGCGGTAAAGGCGCTCAAGGGCGAGACCGACAGCTTCAAGACTTAAAGCGAAGGCGAGCGGGCGGCTGCCGTTATTGGCCTGCCGCCTGACGCCCTGCCCGCCGTCGCCTAAGCAGCGCGCCTAAGCCCGCCGCAAGGGGCAGTATAAGGGCGCCGGCGAAACCCGCGCCTACGAAAAGCCATTTAAGGGCGGTAGCCGCGCTCGAGGCGAAGGCGGCCAAGCCGAGCCAGGACGGCTCGCCCATGGCGCCGCCCAGTATCCCGCCGGCAGGGGCGGCTTCAGCGCCTAACGAGCCTACGCCGAGCATGAGCAGGGTGACGGCGCTGTTTTCGGCAAAATCGAAGGCTATGCCCAAGGCGGGCACCAAAAGCCATCTATAGCCGGGCTTGGCCTCGCCCGATTTCTCTGCACCCGCTCTCACCCTGTCTGTAATGGCGCCGCCCGGAGCCAGGCGCTTCAAGCTGAAAGCCCAGGCCGACAGCATAAAAAGCCCATAGATGAGCGGAAAAACCAGATCAAAGGTCCAGCGGTCAAAAATGTAGGCCGATCTGCCCTCTTCGCCGTAGGAAACGGCGCGCTCTATGGCCTCTGCGGGCGTGTAGAACAGGCTCGTATCGAAGGACGCTCCCGGTGGCGTATAGAGCGCGGCATCGGCCGCCTTGGCGGGCAGTACGGTAAAGGCAAAGACGACGAAGGCGGCCGTGGCCGCTATGAAGAGCCAGGGCTTAGCCAGAGCGCCGCCCATAGCTTAGGCCTTAGGCGCGGCCCCCGCGTCGGCGGGGGATGCTTCGGGACCCGCGCTTGCCGCGGGAAGGCTCGCCTCGGCCTGAGCCTTAGTCTTGTCGCGTTTTTTCTCCAGGCGCTTGAGCTTGAATTTCGTAAGGCTATGCTTGAAGGAACCGCCTATGACGGCGGGCAGCATGATAAGCAGGCCGATCAATAAGCCCATGGCCAGCGTTATTACCAGTACCAGCGATAGCGAGCCCGATGCCGACCATGCAAAGAAGGACACGGTGACCAAAGCGGTATTTTGACTAGCGAACAGGGCCACCAGTACGGTAATAGCAATGAGTAGGAACAAGTACACATATTTCATAAGGCGCTCCTCGCATAGTTTATTCCACCATAATAGACAGGCCGATAGGTTTTCTCGCCTTAAGGCCTACTAATAAGCTACCGTAAAATTCCGTATAATGGAACCACTTCTTATTTTTCGTCTACTTTTGGTGGCGTGGAGCCGGACTTTTTTCTAAACAGGCCCTTCATTGCTCGTAGGAACCCCTGTCGTTTCCCTGCGTCCCCGTCTTCAGTAATCTGCTTTTGAGACGACCGAGCCTTCTGAATAAGGCTTCCTATTGATTCCAGCAGGCTTTTATGGTTAATGCTCACTATGAAGTGACCTATTTCCCTGTTTATTGAGTATACAGGTAAAAACGATAAGCCATCCTGCCACTCCACTATACTATGCGTACGATCTGCCTCCTCGAGTACAGCGCGAAGATCCAGATCGGGAAAGAAGTCCGCAAAATTAGAGGCGCCTATACGCAAATCCTTAAACGGTTTTGCCTCTAAAATCGGCCGAGATGCCGTTAGGATGCGTCCATCTAAGCCGATAACGAAAATCGATTTATCCGAAAGCTCCACGACTTCCCTAACGACGCCGGTAAGCGAGGCTATGCGAGCGCTCTTCCTATCTGAAGCCTCTGATAGCGCGCTGAGTATAAACTTCATCTGCTCGCCTATCGCCCCGAAGCGCGCGAGGCGGGTTTCCGATATCGATCCGCCATGCTTCACCAAGTCGGCGAAATTCTCTAGCTCTTTCTTCCTTCGATTCGCGCCGAGCAGAGAGAACACGAAACTGAGCGCCAACAGAGTGCCTAGCAGGAGCCCCGCAAACAGATATAGCTCCGCGTCCCCCTTCCTGCCTGCGCCGATCGCGGCTCGGTACGCGGCGATCGAAGCGCCTACGGTACCCGCCATTCCGCATCGGATGAGAACGATCAAGTGGCTTAAGCGGATCAACAGCATAGCCAACCTCTACAATTGTTGGAAAGCATCGAGATTCTTATTTTCGCCTAAAAGGAAAAGCCTATCGCCTTCCTCTAACGAGTCCTTGGAATCTGGAAAGATCAGGGTTTCTCGGCGCACGCTATTACCGGTGTCGTCGAGGTCGAGCGAGAGTCTGAGCACGCCTACTAAGCGCACTTTCATTTTTTTTTCGATATCGAGGTCTCCGAGCGCTTTGCCAATAAAGTAATCCGGCACTACCTGCTCGGCCAGCGATACCTTGCTACTCAGCGGTATCGAATCGAGTACATCGAGAGCCACGAGGCGCCTCGCTACCCTTGTACCTGTCTCCACCTCGATATTTACCGTTTCATTTGCCCCGACGCGCCGCAGGACTGTATCGTGAAGCGGCGAAACCGCCCGGGCTACGACGTAAGGCACCCCCCGTTGTTTTAGGAGCATCGTGGTAAGTATGCTCGCTTCAAGATTGTCCCCAATAGCTACGATAGCCACGTCTATATCCTCCAAGGGGGCCTTAAGTAAAGATTCTTCATTCGTGGTGTCAACGAGCACGGCGGCGGATACCCTGCTCTTCATCTGCTCCACGGTTCCCGAATCCCTATCCATGGCCACGACGGTAGCCCCCTTCTCGATCAGGACATCGCAGATGCTCGCACCGAACGCGCCTAATCCAATCACGGCAAAGTTTCGTTTACTCGGCATAATGCCTCCTCTTATCCAATCGCTAAATCGCCGGCCGGATATTCATGTTTCCCCTGACTGTACTTGGCGCTAGCAGCAGTCAATATAGTCAAGGGACCTAAGCGTCCGATAAACATCAAGCAGATAATCAGCGACTTGCCAATGCCCGTAAGGCTGGGAGTAATGCCGGTGGATAGGCCGACGGTCCCGAAAGCGGATGTGGCCTCAAATAAAAGGCTTAAAAAAGGAAGGTCTTCGGTAAGGCTCAATATGAACGTTCCGAGAAATACTACGGAAAATCCGAAAAACA
The DNA here is from genome assembly GCA_002412825.1 of Spirochaetaceae bacterium UBA5200. Classification (GTDB taxonomy): domain Bacteria; phylum Spirochaetota; class Spirochaetia; order Treponematales; family UBA12059; genus UBA5200. The sequence goes on along the minus strand of DHVU01000032.1, from coordinate 10,734 downwards.
GGATAAGGAAAGCCCGACCGATCTTCTCCGCGGATACAGAATAGCGCCCTATCTTTGGCGTTTTATCCTGCCTGATAAACGCAATGAAATAAGAAAGCATCGCGGCGAGGCTGTTGATCTTTATGCCGCCCGCCGTGCTGCCTGAAGCGCCTCCTATGAACATGAACGCAATCATGAACAGTAAGGTTCCGTCTCGAAGTTGCGAAAATGATACAGAATTGAAACCGGCCGTCCTCAAAGTAACCGACTGGAAAAAAGCCGCTAGATATTGCTCGCCAAGGTCATACGAAGCCATGACCCAACGGTGTTCAAGCAGGTAAAAACCGCAAAAACCCGTGAAGATCAAAATGGCGGTTAGGCTCAGTACTACACGGGAGTTCAAGCCGCTTATACGATGCACACGCCATGAGCCACGCGTACGCCCTTTGATTATAGATAGAGCCCACGCCTTCAGGTCATTGATAACGCCAAAGCTTATGCCCCCCAAAATGATTAGAAAAGCGATAGCGAGCGTTACGACGGGATCGTGCCGAAACGATTCAAGGCTATCGCTATACAGCGCGAATCCCGCGTTACAGAATGCTGAAACCGCATGAAAGAGCCCCTTGAAGGCGGCATCGGGAAGCGAATCGCCCAAAGATAAAAAACGCGAGCATAGAGCAATAGCCCCGGCCAGCTCGATACTCAGGGTAGACAGCACAATAGTGCGTACGCTACGGGAAAGGCCGAGCATATCGTCCTCGCTGAGCATATACGAAACGGTTAGCCGGTCTTGGAGCGATAGACGCTTGTGTAGCGCTATCATGACGAAAAAGGAAAACAGCATGATGCCTAAGCCGCCGATTTGTATCAAAACCAAGATTATGAACTGCCCGGTCCTTGTAAGCGCAAGCGCTGTATCCACGACTATGAGCCCCGTGACGCATACAGCGGAGGTGGCGGTAAAGAGCGCATCAATCACCCGCAAGCCATTGCCATCCACCGTGGAGGCAGGCAGCATAAGGCCCAACGCCCCGCTTAGGATAACGAGTAGAAATGAAATAAGAACCGTCTGAGCAGGCTTGGCCGACAAGCGCTGGAAGAACTTGAAGAGTCGGCGCATCCGCCCGAAAACCTTCAGCACAAGAAAGATATTCCTGAGCATAACGGCCAAGGCGCTGATGGTATCCGCTGCACTGACGAAGAAGGCCAAAAATTTCGCAAAGAGTAACAGGCCGGTAAATGCGACCAGAAAAAGCAAAGACGCCCAATGGGTGCGTATGTAGTTCCAACGGTACTTAGCGTTAGCGATTTCTCCGATCGCGGACCACAGCAGGAGGGCAAGAATTGAAAAATCCAGGATATGCACCGTGATCGCAATAACAAGGCTAGGCGACGCACGTTCGGCAAAGAGCGCTATAGCACCTAGGATGAAGGCGATAAAATTAAGGCGCTCCCATTTATCCATGGCCCGAGCTTACAATAATAAAACCAGCTCCGCAAGCAATTACAAAGGCGCAGGAACAGCGTTGCCGCCTATCTTGCGCCTTGCAAACCCTCTTAAAATCTAGTCTTGGGGGCTGAACTCTACCGCACTTTTTTTACTAGTGCACTACGAAATTAACCAGCTTGCCGGGCACAATAATGATTTTAGCGACGACTTTGCCGTTTAAGTAGTCCTGAATCTTTGGCATGGCCCGTGCCGTACGCTCCAGTTCCTCTTTTCCAGCGTCCTTAGCGGCGCGGAAATCAGCGCGCAGTTTGCCGTTTATCTGCACGACCACGGTCACTTCGTCATCGATACAGAGGGCCGGGTCAAAGGCGGGCCAGGGCGCTTTGGATACGCTCTCCGTGTTGCCCAGCTTGAACCAGAGTTCCTCGCCCAGGTGCGGGGCGTAGGGGGCGGCCATGCGCACGAGTGCCGACCACAGCTCGCGGGGCAGGGCGTCCAGCTTATTGGCCTCGGCGGAGAGCACCATCATGGCCGATATAGCCGTGTTGAAGTTGAGGGTCGAGGTATCGCCGTCCACCTTGCGTATGGTTTTGTGCAGAAGCTTTAAAAGCTCTCCCGAAGGCTCATCGTCCACCAGGGGCTTTTCGCTCATGGCCCAGAGCCGCTCTAAGAAACGAGAAGAACCAAGTATGCCTGCTGTCGACCAAGGCTTGGACACCTCTAAGGGCCCCATGAACATTTCGTATACGCGCATGGCGTCGGCGCCGAACTCTCGCACGATATCGTCGGGATTGACCACGTTACCGCGGCTTTTGGACATCTTCTGACTGTCTTCTCCGAGCATCATGCCTTGATTAATGAGACGCTGGAAGGGCTCCACGCTGTTTACCAGGCCCAGGTCGAAGAGCACCTTATGCCAGAAGCGCGCGTAGAGGAGGTGAAGCACCGCGTGCTCGGCACCGCCCACGTACAAGTCAACCGGCATCCAATAGTCAACCTTGGCGCGGTCCACGAAAGCCTTGGCGTTCGTAGGATCCATGTAGCGCAGGTAGTACCAGCAGGAGCCGGCCCACTGCGGCATGGTATTGGTCTCGCGCTTGCCCGGGCCGCCGCATACCGGGCAGCTGGTGTTCACCCAGTGCTCTATCTTGGCCAGGGGCGACTCGCCGGTGCCTGAGGGCTCGTAGCTCGTCACTTCGGGCAGGGTAAGGGGCAGGTCAGCCTCGGGTACGGGCACGGTACCGCAACTGGGGCAATGCACCAGGGGTATGGGCTCGCCCCAGTAGCGCTGGCGGCTGAACAGCCAGTCGCGTAGCTTGTAATTGACGGCCAGCTTGCCCTGGCCGCGCTCTTCAAGCCACTTCGTTATGCCGGCTTTAAAGTCAGCCGTGGGCGTGCCGTTCCAGTTGCCTGAGTTGACCGCTATGCCTTCCTCAGCGAAGCATTCCTCGGGGTCGCCGCAGGCGCCTAGGCGCGCCTCGGGGCTGCCTTCGCGGGCCACCACCTGTATGATGGGCAGCTTAAAGGCCTTGGCAAAAGCCCAGTCGCGCTCGTCGTGGGCGGGCACGGCCATGATGGCGCCGGTGCCGTAGCTTATAAGCACGTAGTCGGATATCCATACGGGTACCTTAGCGCCGTTCACCGGGTTGATGGCGTAGGAGCCGGTAAAGACTCCGGTCTTGTCCTTGGCCAGGTCCGTGCGCTCAAGGTCGCTCTTCTTGGCCGCCTTGTCCACGTAGGCGTCTACCGCCTCCTTCTGGCCGCTCGTGCTCAGCTTCTTGACGAGCGGGTGCTCGGGGGCTATGACCATATAGGTTGCGCCGAAGAGGGTATCGGGGCGCGTGGTGAATACCTCGATGGCCTCGTCCATGCCGTCCACGCGGAAGGACACCTGAGCGCCCTCGGAGCGGCCTATCCAGTTGCGCTGCATGGCCTTTACCGCCTCGGGCCAGTCCAGGCCATCCAAGTCGGCCAGAAGGCGGTCGGCGTAGGCGGTGATCTTGAGTATCCACTGCCGTATGCGCTTACGCGTCACCTTGGTGTGGCAGCGGTCGCATTCGCCGTCCTTTACCTCTTCGTTTGCAAGGCCGGTCTTGCAGGAGGGGCACCAGTTGATAGGCGCTTCGGATTCGTAGGCAAGGCCCTTATTGAATAGCTGAATGAATATCCACTGTGTCCACTTGTAGTAGTCAGACTCGCAGGTAGATATTTCCCTGCCCCAGTCATAGGAAAGCCCAAGAATGGATATCTGTTTTTTAAAGCGTACTATATTCTCCCTTGTCGTTTTAGCCGGATGAGTACCCGTCTGTATAGCGTAGTTCTCGGCAGGCAGGCCGAAGGAGTCGAAACCCATGGGATGAAGCACGTTATAGCCGTTCATGCGCAAATAGCGGCAGTATATGTCAGTCGCGATGTAGCCCAGCGGGTGGCCCACATGGAGGCCGGCGCCGGAGGGATAGGGGAACATGTCAAGCACGTAGCGGCGCTTGTCCTTAGAAAATGAGGGATCCTCAGACGCCTTGAAGGTCTTGCGCTCGTCCCAGTACTTCTGCCACTTGGGTTCTATCTCGCTGAAAGGGTACTTTGCCATACTGTGCTCCGCTGTACAAATGGGCGGCGCCGTTTAGGACAGGCGCCGCCGCTTAGCCGAATCATACAATAGTAGAAGAGGGCGGGGCAAGTAAGCGCGGCGCTTGCCATAAAGGCGTAGGCTTTATACAGTGGTAGCCATGCCGGAATTCGACAGCTACTGCAGCTACTGCGCCACCCAAGCCCCCGATCACCCCGACCGCTATTACCACGACCATGAATACGGCTTTCCTATAGAGGACGACGCCACGCTCTTCGGGCGCTTTATCATGGAGATAAACCAGGCTGGCCTTTCCTGGTTAACCATACTCAAAAAGCGCGCTGGCTTTGAGAAAGCCTACGCCGGATTCGACATCGACGCCATAGCGGCCTTCGGCGACGAGGACGTAGCGAGGCTGCTCGCCGACCCCGGCATCATACGCAACAGGCTCAAGATACGGGCGGCCATCACGAACGCCCGCGCCATACAGAGCCTGCGCGGCGACTACGGCTCCTTTAAGGGCTGGCTAGACGCCCATCATCCCCTACCTAAAGACGGGTGGCTGCGGCTCTTCAAACGGCATTTCAGCTTCGTAGGCGGCGAAATCGTTGGAGAACTGCTCATGAGCGCGGGCTATCTCCCGGGAAGCCATATAGCCGGATGCCCTGCCGGCTGCCGAGCCGTGAAGGCAGGCGCAGCTTGGGCTAAGAGCTGTGATAAGTAAAACGGCTAGCGTATCGAGATGAAGGCAGGGGCTAGCTAAGGAAGATCGAAGGCTTTAAGTAGCTTTTCGACTTCTATCATCTTGCCATCAGGCCCTTCCATCGGCACCATGGCAAGCGCCCAGCCGCGAACCGAACTTAACTCCGTCCCCGCGGCGCGCAGGAAACCCGGATCCAGGATGAATACCCAATCCTTATCGTTCTGCGCCAGATCCGCAGCCCATTCCACCATAGCTTCGTCAGAGAGCATGACTCCATAGTGCTTGAGTGGTGCATGGTAGCCTATGCGTTCCCTGGCTTGCCTTGTAATCTCCGCCATAGCGGATGAGGGGTCGGACGCCTTCGAGGCGCTTGAGCCAAGCCTGAAGCTCCCTATTAAGCGAGAGCCTTCGACGGCCCACGCGGATTGCTCCCCGGCACGTAGCAATGCCGGATCAAGCCCCGCTTCAAGGAAGGGGCCGGCATCCAGTTCCAGGATAGCGTCCTCGCTGCTTGCAAGATCAAGCGCAAGTATAAGGCTCTCCCCCGAGGGACTTACTATGCGGAAGGTATCGCCCTCGCGCGTGGGGTTCTGTACAGATACGGCTTTGCCGAAGCTTGAAACAGCGTAGCGCGCCACAACGTCCGTAGCGGCGCATGAGCTAAAAAGCAGTAGGCTTACCAGGCCTAAGGCGGCCAGGAGAGCATTAAAAGTTTTCAAGGTTTCCTTCCTATCGTACGCGCCGAGGCGCATTGCATTATCGCCTTAATCGAACGGCTATATCATCCTGCCCAGGGTATCGACGAGTTCGTCCACGATGTCTTCTTCTCCCGCGCGCACGCGGTCGATCAGGCAGTGCTTCATATGATGTTCCAGCACCACGAGGGAAGCCTTGCCCAGGGCGGCGCGAACGGCCGAGGCCTGGGCGAGCACGTCGTCGCAATAGGCATCCTCGCTTATCATGCGCCTGAGGCCCCGCACCTGGCCCTCTATGCGGGCAAGCCGGGCGTCCAGGGAGCGCTTGAGCGCTTCATCGCGATGGGTCTTCTTGCCTGTGCATGCGGCGCATCCCGCATCGGCCTCTGCCTGTTTTTCTTCTGCCAATTTATTCTCCTGTCTACGCACCTAGCCCGGACGACTATTTGAAGCGCTTGAGGCGCAGGGCATTGCTCACTACGGACACGCTGGAAAGAGACATGGCCGCTGCGGCGAACATGGGATTCAAGAGCGGCCCACCGAAGAGAAATAGTATGCCGGCGGCCACCGGTATGCCCAGCACATTATACGCAAAGGCCCAGAACAGATTCTGCTTGATCACGCGTATCGTCGCTTTGGACAGTGCCAAGGCGCGCACCGCGTCTCCTAAGTCGCTGCGGGCAAGCACGATGTCGGCAGATTCGGCGGCCACATCGGTGCCCGAGCCTATGGCTATTCCCACATCGGCGCGCGCCAGGGCTGGCGCGTCGTTTATGCCGTCGCCCACCATGGCCACCACCCTGCCTTCGGCCTGAAGCTTGGCCACCTCGCCAGCCTTGTCTTCGGGCAGCACTTCCGCCAGCACGCGGTCTATGCCTACCTGCCTAGCTATGGCCTGGGCTACCGCCAGGGAGTCACCGGTTATCATGGCCGTCTCTATGCCCAAAGCCTTAAATTTAGCTATGGCAGCCGCGCTGGTGGGCTTCACGGTGTCGGCCACCGCTATAGCGCCGAGCACGGCGCCGGCTGAGGCCACCAGCATGACGGTCTTGCCGTCTGCCGAAAGACCCGCGTAATCGGTAGCCGCCGGCCCGAGCTCTAGGCCGCGCTCCTGCAGCATGCGGGCATTGCCCACGATAAGCTCGCGGCCATCGACCGTGGCCTCTATGCCCCTGCCCGCAATAGCCCTGAGCCCCTGCGGCGCGCTGAGCTCTAAAGAGCGCTCTTGAGCAGCCCGCACTATGGCCGCCCCCAAGGGGTGTTCGGAGCCGAGTTCAGCGCTGGCGGCCAAGGCCAACAAAGCGTCCTCGGACCTGCCGTTAGCTGCCGGAAGGTAGGCGCGTATATCCGTCACCGAGGGCTTACCCACGGTGATGGTGCCGGTCTTGTCCAAAATCACGGCGTCGATTTTATGCGCAGTCTCGAGAGCCTGCCCGCCCTTAATCAGTATGCCCAGCTCGGCTCCCTTGCCGGTGCCCACCATGATGGCTACCGGCGTGGCCAGTCCTAGGGCGCAAGGGCAGGCAATGGTAAGCACGGCCACGAACACCCGTAAGGCGAATTCGACGCTTTGTCCGGCAAGCAGCCAGGCGCCGGCGGCGAGTATGGCTATGGCCACGACCACGGGCACGAAAACGCCCGATACCTTGTCGGCCAGGGCGGCTATAGGAGCCTTCGAGCCCTGAGCCTCTTCTACCAGTCGCACGATGCGTGCCAGGGCCGTATCCTTGCCTACGGCGCTAGCCTTGAACACGAGCATGCCCTGGCCGTTCACCGTGGCGCCGGCGAGTTTATCTCCTATACCCTTGTCCACGGGCAAGCTCTCGCCGGTAAGCATGGACTCGTCCACGGAGCTCTGCCCCTCCACGATGAACCCATCCACCGGTACGCGCTCGCCGGGCCTCACGCGCAAGAGGTCGCCCACGGATACTTCCTCCACGGGCAATTCAAGATCTCCTCCTGCCTGTACCACTAGGGCCGTGCGCGGGGCTAAGCCCATGAGCTTCTTTATTGCCTCTGAAGCGCGGCCCTTTGATCGGGCTTCAAGGTATTTACCTAGAAGAATAAGGGCCAGGATGGTGGCGGCTACCTCATAGTAGAGGTGTTCAGCGCCGCTATAGTCGCCAAGCGCTATCTGTACCGTCGACCACACGCTGTATACGATGGCCGCGGATGTGCCTATGGCTATGAGGGTATCCATATTCGGCGCGGCTTTGAGCATAGTCTTAAAACCGACGGTGTAAAAGCGGAAGCCGGCTATGACCGCCGGAATAGTAAGCGCAATCTGGCTCAGGGCAAAGTTGAGCGGGTAATGCATGGGATGGAGCCACGCGGGCAGAGGAAGGCCGAGCATGTGGCCCATGGACACATAGAGCAGAGGCAACGATACGCTGAGAGCCACCAGGAAACGCCGCAATAACGAGCGAATTTCTTTGGCCTTGCCCTCCGCGTGGGCGTCCACCGACGCCTTCGTCTCTATAGCAAGGGCTTCGTAGCCTGCGTCCTTTACCGCGCGCTTGATTTCAGACAGCCTCGTCCGCTCGGGGTCCCAGCTCACAGAAAGGCGTTCGGTGCCAAAGTTTACCGAGGCTGTCTTTATACCAGGCACTTTGCCGACCGCGCGCTCAACCGCCATGGCGCAGGCGGCGCAGGTCATGCCGCCTATAGGCACCGTCGCGCTTTTAGACTCTTCGGGCAGCACGGCCTCATAGCCCGCGTCTTTTATGGCTTTAGCTATATCCTCAAGGCCTAAAGCGGCCTCGTCATACTGTACGGTAAGCGCCTCGGTGGCAAAATTGACTGAAGCCGAAGCCACGCCTTCAAGGCGCGCGGCCGCGCGTTCGCTGGCCCTGGCGCAGGAAGCGCAGGTCATGCCGCGTATCGCTATAGTTTTAAAGGTCATAATATACCCCCTAGGGGTATATTACTATACCCTGTTTTTATAGTCAAGTATATCGCTATACATCATCAAAAGGAGCGCCAAGCGTACGGAGTTCCGGCTCCTAGGGCGAAAGCTCTCCTAGGCTGGCTACGACGACAATACGGGAGCGTATCATGCCCATCCAGCAGGAATAGGGAATGACGCCGGTACGTTCGGGTAGGAATTCAACAATATTGTCTCCCACGCTGAGGGGCTTTTGTAGGTTAAGAGAAGGAATGACGATAGCATTGTTGCAGCCGTTGAGCGCTCCAGGCGCCGCTGACAGGTTGAAGCGCACGGGGATACCCACCTGCACGATGATTTCGCCGTAGTTCCTTGCTCCTACCGAAACGCGCACCTCCTGGTAGCTGCCCATGAGCGTGGCCACTTGTCCGGACAGCTGAGGCGCAGCAGTGCCCGTAAGCGGCGCCTGCCCACGAGCTGCCTGCGGCTGCCCAGAGCTAATAGCCGCGGATTCCCGGGTAGCCGGTCCGCGGGATGGAGCCAAAGCCCAGGCCCTACCAAGCGTAGTCAGGCCAAGAAACATGACCAATACGGCTCCCGCCCGCAGAGCGATAACCCTATAGCGCGGCGGGACGAGAGCGCCTCCAATACCGAAGGCAAAGAGCAGGGGCGTCGTCCCTATTGAGAAGGCGAACATGGCTAAGGCGCCGGCTAGGGCAGAGCCTGAACCAAGAGCGAAAACCTGCATAGCCTGCAACGGTCCGCAGGGTATAAAGCCGTTCGCAAGGCCTACGGCGAAAGGCCCGAAGCGGGCAGCGAGGGATCCCGTGCGCTCGCCGAAACGCTGGAAACCCTTCCAGCGCAGCCGCGGAAGACGCAGCCAGCCGGCTAAGGATAGGCCCATTATGAGCATGAACAGGCCGGCAAGGCCAAGAATAAGCGCCCGACCGCCCGCTCCTATGCGCAAAACCTCGCCCGCCGCTCCTACTGCCGCTCCTATGGCCGTGTAACTTACTACCCTGCCGGCATTATACGCCAGCGAGGGCATGACGGCACCTCGTGCTTGCGGTGCTTTTAGCCCACGCGAACCCTGCGCGAGGGCTAAACCCCCGCACATAGAAATGCAATGCAACGAGCTTAGCAGCCCGGTAACGAAAATCGCACCCAAACTCAGTCCGTTTTCTATCATTGGCAAGGCGCTGAACAACCCGTTATGGTCGGCAAGCCAGAAAGCGGCAGCAAGCGCCAGTCCGGCGGCAAAGGCTATGAGCTTATCATTAGCCTCCGTATCTATAGCCGCGGGCAATTGCAGCGTGTAACCGGCAGCCGCTACGGCGGAGGCGAGTGATTCATAGCCATCGGCTTCGTCGAAGCCGGTACCCAAGGAAAGTTCCAGTATACCCCGTGCGGCGTCCGCCTTAGCCGCGGCTACGCCACTGATAGTACTCGCGGCCGAAGCCACCGATCGTTCGCAATGAGCGCAGCTCATGCCAGCCACGCGTAGACGCTTTATACGCATACAGTATACCCCTTGGGGGTATACTGTATTTTAGCAGAGTATTTTAGTCAAGTTATTATTAGTGTTACGAAGCTTGTAACAACGCAAGCACGCGTTCGCTTCCCTCCGTATCTGCGTTACCATGGAAGACCGAGCCTACCCAGAGCTAGAAAACGAACCGCCCTTCTGCCCGAACCGCGAGTGCAGGCACCACATCATTCCGCAAACAACCGCCTGGTGGATGCCGGCAGGCGAGTACTATACCGTAGCCTTCGGGACGGTACAGCGCTATCGATGCCTATCCTGCGGAAAAGGCTTCTCCGTCCAAACCTTCAGGCTCGATTACTATGCTAAAAAAGTCGTCGACTACGGCAGGATCCATCACGCCCATTCCGAATCGATGAGCCTGCGAGGCATGAGTAGGCACTTCCTCCTGTCCTGCGGGAGCGTGCAAAACCGCCTCGAGAGGCTAGGCCGCCAGATGCTCGGTATGCATAGTCTCCTTAGGCTGAGCCTGCCGTGCACCGAAGACGTCTGCATAGACGGCTTTCAGAGCTTCGATCTAAGTCAATATCATCCCAACAATTACACGATGGCGATAACAAGAAACTCACGCTATGCGCTCGGTTCTACCCATGCGAGCCTCCGCAGGGCAGGCCGCATGACTGCGGAGCAACGGGAAACGCGAGCTCAGATCGATGCCGCCCAGAGCTATGAAAAGAAGGCCATCGAGCGCTCGTTCCGCGAACTCCTCGATCAGCTTGACCGCGAGTACCGCCATAACGGGAGGCAGACCCTCGTCATCATAAGCGACGAGCACAAGGCCTATGCGCGGGCCTTCCTTAACCATCAAATGTTTACGCGGCAGACGCCGCTGTTCCGCTGCGTGCATCACACCATCAACTCGAAGCTTCCAAGGACCTTCGCTAATCCGCTGTTCGCCTCGAACTATA
>DHVU01000010.1 GCA_002412825.1 Spirochaetaceae bacterium UBA5200 | reverse complement strand
TAGATGAGGTGATGGTATCGCTTACCACGGTAACGCTCGCGTAGTATCTGATTGAGAGCCGTTACCTTGTCGCCGGTATCGGGCGTACCAGCATTGCGCTCCATGTTTGCCTCCGTATATTCCATACAGGATGGATCATAGCCCTCGACACATATTTATTTATGATAGTATTAATCATTATCACATGATTTCTTGATGACAGCCAGCGAAATAGTGTCGATTTGTTTTGAATGCGCTTCCGAGCGGGATAAAAAAGCGCCCGCCCCCGATTAATGGGGGCGGGCTTAGCGGCCGCGGGCCGATAGCGGCTGTTTGAGCGCAGTACGGCTTGGGCTTACACCGGCTCGTGGTACAGGAAGCAGGCTACCTGATGCCCGGGACCCGCGTCTTTAAGCGTGGGTATATTGTTCTTGCACTTATCCATGCGGTGCTGGCAGCGGTCGTAGAAATAGCAGCCGGTGCGCACCTTATCGGGAGCGGGAACGTCGCCGCTTAGGATAATGCGCTTGCGGCTACGCTCTATAGCCGGGTCCGGTATGGGCGCGGCGGACAGGAGCGCCTGGGTATAGGGGTGCAACGGCTTGGTGTAGAGCTCAGCGGAATTGGATACCTCTACGATAACGCCCAGGTACATGACGGCGATGCGGTCGGATATGTATTGGATAACCGCCAGGTCATGCGCTATGAACATGTACGTAAGGCCGAATTCTTCCTGCAGGTCTTTAAACAGATTGAGTATCTGCGACTGTATCGACACGTCCAAAGCCGAAACGGGCTCGTCGCAGAGCACGAGGTCCGGCTTCAAGGCCAGGGCTCGCGCTATGCCTATGCGCTGGCGCTGGCNNCCGCCGGAAAATTCATGGGGATAGCGGTTTTTAAAGTAGCGGGACAGGCCCACGCGCTCTAAAAGCTGCTCGACGCGCTCATCGATCTCGGCCTTGCTTAGGCTTATAAGGCCTTCTTTGGTAAATATCCTCATAGGCTCGGCTATGATATCGCGGGTGGTCATGCGCGGGTTGAGCGAGGCGTAGGGATCCTGGAATACGATCTGCATGTCCTTGCGCGCGGCCATAAGCTCGTGCCCGGGTATCTTAGTAAGGTCTTTGCCCTTAAGCAGGACCTTGCCCGCCGTGGGCTTGTGCAACTGGGCCACCGCGCGGAGCGTGGTGGACTTGCCGCAGCCTGACTCGCCTACAAGACCCAGGGTCTCGCCTTTTTTTATGGACAGATCGACGCCGTCCACCGCATAGATATAGCCCTTTTTGCGGTTCCAGAGCATGCCCGTATGGTAGGGGAAATGCATCTTGAGGCCGCGCACTTCCAGCAGGTTTTCATTGTTCTCCATTTATTTCCCCTCTCCATACAGCCAGCACGCCACGCTTCGGCCGTTGCCTATGTTGGTAGCCGGCGGATACTTGCTCTTGCATATATCCATTGCACGGTCACAGCGCGGGAAGAAGGGGCAACAGTCTGGCAGGTTGATTACGTTCGGCGGCTGGCCGGGTATGGAATACAAGCGCTGCTTGTTTTCCTTGTCCAGGCGCGGCACGCTCTTGATAAGGCCCTGCGTGTAGGGGTGCTTAGGATCGGCGAAGATCTCTTCGGCATTGCCTTTTTCCACGACGCGGCCTGCGTACATGACGCAGATGTTATCGCACATGCCAGCTACTACGCCCAGCGAGTGGGTGATGAGTATGACGGCGGTGCCCAGGCGTTCTGACAGTTCCCTGATGAGGTCCAGGATCTGGGCCTGTATGGTAACGTCCAAGGCGGTGGTGGGCTCGTCGGCTATCAGTATTTCCGGATTGCAGGACAGCGCCATGGCTATCATGACGCGCTGGCGCATGCCGCCCGAGAACTGATGGGGGTATTGGTCTATGCGCTTCTCGGGGGCCGGTATGCCCGCCAGGGTAAGCATCTCGATAGCCTTGGCCTTGGCGGCCTTCTTGTCCAGGCCCTGGTGCAGCACAATGGTTTCTACCATCTGGGTGCTTATGCGCAGGAATGGATTGAGCGAGGTCATGGGGTCCTGGAATATCATGGATATCTTGTTGCCCCGTAATTCTCGTATCTCATTGTCGGACATCTTAAGCACATCTTTGCCGTTGAAGAGCACCTCTCCTCCGGCTATCCTGCCCGGAGGCGTCGGTATCAGCTTCATGATGGCCAGATTGGTAACGCTTTTGCCCGATCCGGACTCTCCGACTATGCCCAGGGTCTCGCCCTTGCGTAATTCGAAGCTCACGCCGTCGACGGCCTTGAGGAGCCCTTCGTCCAGCTTAAAGTATGTCTTCAGGTCATTAACCTGCAGTATGACGTCATCGGTCATTCGACGGTCTCCTTGACTCTTAGTTGCGGTTTTTGCTCTGCGGATCAAGGGCATCCCGCAGGCCGTCGCCGAGGAAATTGATGGCGAAGAGGAACAGGGTCATAGCCGTGGCCGGCACGATCAGTAACCAGGGATAGAGCTGCATGCCCTGCACGCCCTCGCTTACCAAGGTGCCCCATGATGCGTATGGGGCCGATACGCCCAGGCCGAGGAAGGACAGGAAGCTCTCGCTCATGATGAAGCTGGGGAACTGCAGGGTGGAGTACACGATGATGATGCCCACCGTGTTGGGTAGCAGGTGCTTGAATATTATGCGGCCTGAGCCCGCGCCCATCGATCGCGCCGCTTCCACGAATTCCGAGTTCTTGAGGCTTATCACCTGGCCGCGCACGATGCGCGACATGGTAAGCCATGACACGAGCGCGATGGCGAAGAACAGCACCAGGATGTTAAGCGGTATACCGACCACGGTCGTGTTGCTGGCATCGGAGAACATAGCCATGATTATTATTACTACCAGCATATAAGGCAGGCTATACATGATGTCGACGAAGCGGCTGATTATATTGTCGAGCCAGCCGCCTAAGTATCCGCCCAAAGCGCCAAGCACTATGCCTATGAGGCCTGCGGTAAGGGTGCCCACGATACCTATAAGCAGCGAAATCTGGCCGCCATAAATCGTACGGGCCAGCATGTCCCTTCCAAGGCTATCCGTGCCGAGTATATGCACGCGATTATGGATCGGGTCTCTGCTTATCTCGAATTTGATCTGATCTATTTCGTTGTTCACGCGTTCAAGGTCTCGCTTGAGGTCGTCGCGGCTATTAGTCGCTATCGCGTTTGCCAGCTCGACCCTGCGGTTTTCCAGCTTGACTATGGCCACGCTGCCTGCGGGCTTGAACGAAGGCGGCAGATTGGCATGGAGCAATTCCTGCTCTGTATAGGAGTAGAAAGGCAGGAGCCCAGCGCCGAAGGTAATAAAGAGATATACGCCCACGACCCACATGCCTATGACGGCCATACGGTTTTTGCGTAAGCGTTTCCACGCGTCTGCCCAAAGTGATACGGGCTTAACGTACTGGTTAAACTCGTTGACGGCGTCATCGCCCTTTTTGTTGAGTACCGGCATTCTTGCTCGCCCCTTACTTGTAGGAGATGCGCGGGTCGAGGAGGCTATAGAGCACATCCACGAGGAAGTTCGCGCTGATGAGTATAATCGAATATACGATGACGTCGCCCATGATGACCGTGTAATCGCGGTTGAGCGCGGACTGCACGAATATCCTGCCTATGCCGGGCACGACGAATATCTGCTCCACCACCACCGAGCCAATCACTATGCCGCTGAAGGCGGGTCCTAGATAGGTGACTACCGGGAGCAGCGCTCCTTTAAGGATGTGCTTCCAAATGACCACCGACTCCTTTAAGCCCTTTGCGCGCGCGGTGCGTATGTAATCCGAACGGGCAACCTCTATGATCGACCCGCGTGAGAGGCGGGCGATATACGCGAAGTAGGGGAACATGAGGGTCATGGTGGGCAGGATGACGGTGGCCCAGCCTGCCCGGCTGCCTATCCATCCTGAGGTCGGCAGCCATTTTAATTTTAGCGCGAAGACGAGCATGAGGAGCGGGCCTATGACGAAAAGCGGTATGGATATACCAAGCACCGCTACGGACATGGCCGCGTAGTCGGGCCACTTGTTCTGATTCAGCGCCGATATAATGCCGACGCTTATGCCAAGGAACAGCGCCACGCCCAGGGCCATGGCTCCAAGGTGCAGAGACACGGGAAAGGCGGTGCCGATGAGTTCGTTCACCGTATGGTCTTTTTTGGTATAGGATGGGCCTAGGTCGAAGCGCAGTATGTCGCCCATGTACTTGAAGTACTGGTTTATGAGCGGCTGATCCATGTTATATTTTTTTAGAATATTCTGGAGCACTTCCTGAGGGATTTTTTTCTCTCGGGAAAAAGGGCCGCCTGGGGCAAGCCGGATTAGGAAGAAGCTGAGCGTGACAATTACGAACAGGGTCGGAATTATGCTCAAGAGTCTTCTAACGATGAATTTGGACATCGTAGCCTCGCTTGATTGGAATCTGGATTCGGTGGAAAAAAGTAAATCCAGCGTGTAGCGCTAGCTATGCTTATAGCAGGCAAGCTGTGGCCGTTACAACCCGGGAATTATAGCGCTCTTTACCATGTTGCGCTAGGGGAAAAGAACGAAACGCAAATAGTTGAAACGTCGTTTCATAAATAAAAACGGCTGCCCGCAGGCAGCCGTTATAGAAGCAATACTACTTACGCAGCGCTCTTACTTCTTAGGTCCGATAAACTTCCAGTGGTGAGATCCCAGAGGGTTGGCATACCAGCCTTCCCACTTGGTCAGGTCGATGAGATCCTGCTCTACATAATGGTAGATGGGGATAACGGCCTGATCCTGGGTGATCATGATCTCTTCAGCCTGGCGCAGGGTGTCCATACGGGCGCTGCCTGCGGGCATGGTGGCTGCCTTCTTGATGAGTTCGTCGTACTTGGGATTACTGTACAAGCCATCGTTAAGGCCGGAGCCGGTGAGGAACATGTCAAGGAAGGTGTTGGGGTCAAGGTAATCGCCCACCCAGCCGGCGCGGGTGAAGTCGAAGTTATGCGATACCTGGCGGGTATCGAGGAAGGTCGCCCATTCCTGGTTCAACAGCGCTACCTCTATGCCGAGGTTCTTCTTCCAGTTTTCCTGGGCCCACTCGGCGATTCTCTTGTGGCCTTCGCTGGTGTTGTAGAGCAGGGTAACCTTGGGGAAGCCTACGCCGCCGGGGAAACCGGCCTCTGCGAGGAGCTTCTTGGCTTCTTCCACGTTGTAGCCGTTGCCCTTGATCGGGGTATAGCCGGCCATAGCGGGTACCATGGCGTTGGTGGCCAGCTGGCCGCCCTTAGTCACTTTGTCGACAAGCTCGCTCATGTTGAGGGCCATGCCGAGAGCCTTGCGTACGCGTACGTCGGTAAAGGGCTTGCGGGTAACGTTGAAGATGTAGTAGTAGGTGCCTACCTGAGGCGCGACCTGATAGTCGGGGCGGAGCTTAACCTCGTCTATGAGGGCAAGGGGTACGCCGTGTGACCAGTCGATTTCGCCGGCCTTGTACTTGTTGTACGCGGTCAGGTTGTCGTCGATGGGCAGGAAGGTGATCGCGCTGAGCTTTACGCTCTTAGCATCCCAGTACTTGGGATTGGCCACGACGGTAAGGGATTCCTGGGGCTTCCACTCTTTGAGCGTGAAGGGGCCGTTGCCTACGATGTTGCCGGGTTTTACCCACTCGTCGCCAAGCTTGTTGATGACGTGCATGGGAAGAATGGCGAAGGCGTAGTGGGCCATCATGTCCACGGCGTAGGGAAGGGGGCCGATGAGCTCTACCTGGAAGGTATAGTCATCTATTGCTTTGATGCCTACGGTTTCTTTAGGAGCCGTGCCGGAGTTGTAGTCTTCAGCGCCTTTTACGACCATGTTCACCATGTAAGCATATTCGGCGCCGGTCTCGGGGTTGAGGTTGCGGTGCCAGCTGTCCACTACGGTCTGTGCGGTGATGGGGGTGCCATCGGACCAAGTGGACTTGCGGAGCTTAAAGGTGATGGTGGTATTGTCGGGGCTGAAGGTCCAGCTCTCGGCGATACCGGGCTTTGCAAGCGAAGTCTGTGGATCGTTGATCACGAGGCCTTCGAACAGAGCCATATAAATTTTGTGCTCAGGTACGCCGGAGATCTTGGACGGATCCAGGGTCTGGGGCTCCGCGCCGTTATTCATGATGAATTCGACGCTTTTTGCTGTCTCCTTAGCGCAGGACACAAACATGGTTGCCGCGAGCGCTACCATCAGGAGAGCTACTAGTACACGTTTCATGGTTCCTCCTTAACGGAACAAGTCGAGTTATTGTACGGCGCTCAAATAGAATTGGCAAGCTGGTAAGGAGAAATTATTGGAAAAAAATATTCGCTTATGGCAAAAACGCCCGCCATATCGCTGGCGGGCGCTTAATTAAGGAAGCTTTCTACGCTTATTCAGCGTTAATTCCGGTTGATGGAAATAGTCTTCTCTTGAGCCTCGGGGCGCTTCTGCATGACGATGGTCAAGAGCCCGTCCTTGAAATTGGCCTTGATCTGGTCTGAATCGACATTACGGGGCAGGGTAAAGGACCTGCGGAAAGCCCGTACGCCACGTTCTCGTATAAGCCAAACGCCGTTCTTGTCTTCCTGCATCTTGTCTTCTTTTTCCGAGGATATGGACAGTACGCGGACATTTACCTTGATGGCCACGTCCTTCTCAGCCATGCCCGGCAGTTCCGCCTCGAGCACGTAGCGCTCCTTTTCCTCGCGTATGTCTACGGGAGGGTAACCGGCGGTGGACATGCTGCCGGAATAGCCTTCCTTGTTGAAGAAATCGCCGAGCAGGCGGTCCCAGCCGTCGAACACGGACAAAACGGACTCAGGATTGTAGGTAACTACGCTCTTCATAATAAACCTCCAAAAGGTGTGGTTGAATGATTCGGCGCGGTATGGAGGCCTACGGCCTTTGCCGCGCTCATCTATATATAAGCAAGATGCGTGCCAACTCAGCTTGACTTGCCTGCTGCCAGAATAATTAGCGCCCTGATTAGTGTGATAATAATTGCAATTGGCATAATGAATTAATATCCATGTTCAAATCGGCGTATGAATATAGAGCGGCTGTATGGGGGGTATATCCTAGCCATATTCAAAGAGAAGACGCAGCCAGGCAGGGAAGCTGTATTAAAAGTAAACAGTGCTCTGTGTAGAAATTTCACGAAATTTGTGTCAAAAATATACAATTATGCGTTCGTTGGGCTATTTTGCTTCGTATGGAAACAATGCCGGCCCTAAGCGCTAGCGCTGCGCCGGAGCCTTGCGCACATAGAGGGGTATATGGGCGCGCTCAAGCCCGTCAATGGATAGCGCGATATTCCAACTGCCATGCTTAGCCCAGCGCACGTTGATAAGATTCAGGGTTAAGTTTGCGCAGGCGGAATCCTTGCCTATGCCGTTGACGCTCATCGAGCCCTCGAGCGCGGGTACGAGCGCTTCGCCTTCCGGCGATCGAATGTCCACCCGTATGGCGTGGTCGCCAAGCTCGTACACCGCAAAGCGTATACGGGCGGCCACGCACATGTAGGGATGCACCGCAGGGAAGTCCTTGACGCTCAGCGTGTCGAAGGCGCCTATAATGGTAAGCTTGCCTAGGTTGTCCTGCGCAAAGTCGCAGAGCGTGAACACTTCCACCGTCATGGTATTACCTGGAAATCGGCAAGGTAGAGCTCTTCTACCTTGCCGAGCAGGAGCTCGGCGTTGAATATGTCGCGCAAGGCAGCCTTCACGCCCTGCTCGGCAAGCGGATGCAGGGCCGCGCTATCCTGCGATGACAGATAGTCTAGGGCGGCGGCTTTGAGCACGGCCTTCTTTGTAGCGAGTTCCTCTTTAAACGGTTTATCCTTCGCGTCGTAGGGAAAGACTATCGTAGCCACGACCACCGCTCCGTCGCTGGTCTTGGCGCGCAGCCTGCCTATGCCTTCATAGACGCCCTCTGACGCTTCGCTTGCCGGCACCACAAGGCGGGCGGCCTTGCGCGCGGGCGCTCCGGTAAGGAGCGCGTAGGCCGTGCCGCTGATCAGGGCTATGCCCAGGGCCGCTAGGGCTACAAGGAGCGCGCGTTCCAGTCTACTCATGGCCTTTCCTCTCTCGGGCTCGCAGCCTCACTCGATACCGTATCGTGTACTGTATGCCGCCTCGCGGTCTTGCCGACCACGAGGCCCACCGCCCCCAGTATAGCGCTCGTAACGAAAAAGACCGAGGGGTAGCCTGCGGCCGTAGCCATAGTCGATCCCACGACGGGGCCTAAGGCCATGCCCGCGCTGGATATGGAAGAGGAAAGCCCATAGGTGGCTCCCTGCTTGTCTTTGTCGCACAGCTTGGCTATAAGCGCGTTTACGCCGGGCATGGTGCCGCCTAGGAAAAAGCCGCTGCCGAGGCGCAGAAAGAAGAGCTGAGGCGGCGTGCGCACGAAGCCTTGCGGCAGGTAGAGAAGGAAGGCTCCCGCCATACAGATGAGCAGGGTACGCGTATAGCCCCATCTGCTCGAGGCCTTGCCTATGACGCCGGCGGCAAGGGCTCCAGAAAGCGAGCCTGCGGCTATAATGAGGCCGGATAGCGAGCCTACCGATTGGGCGCCCGCGGATAGCTGCATGATAAAGAGCGGCAGCATAGGCGCCACCACCGCGTTGGCGAATTGCACGGCGAATATCACGCCCATGAGCGAGGCTAGGGCCGGCACCTGCCTGAGCGGAGAGAAATCGGGCAGGGCGTTCCTTAAGAACGAGCCGCTCTTAGGCTTCGGCGCGAAGTCCTCGCGTACGTAGCGTATGATGATGAACCCCGCCAAGGCGAGCAACAGGCTGGTGGCCGCGAAGTTGCTGCGGTAACCCAGGGTGTCGCCCACTATGCCGCCGAAGAGGGGCCCTACTGAATTGCCCAGGTATACGGCCATCTGCATAAGGCCTAGGCGGTAGCCTAGTTCCTTGCTCGGCACTATGGAAGCGGTAAGCACGGTGGCCGCCGCCACAGTGCCGGTTACGCAACCCTGCATAGTACGGAGTATGGCCACCTGCCAGGGCGCGGTGGAGAGGCCCATAAGGCCTATGAGCAAGGCTCCGCCGAACATGGCGCGCAGCAGCATAAGCTTGCGTCCGTAGCTGTCGGCAAGGCTGCCCCATATGGGGGCGAAAAAAGCCATGGCCAGGGATGCGCCGCTGTGGGTGAGCCCTGTCCAGAAGTTAAGCGCGGCGGGGTCGCTTATACCCATGGTCTGGAAATACATGGGTATAATGGGCGTAGTCGTGGCGAAGCCAGCTATGGCAAAAAATTCCGCTATCCAAATGGCGTTGAAGGAGCGTTTCCAGTCGTTCATGCGTTCGTATATGATATACGGGGGGCATGTTCTGCACAAGCATTGTTGTATGATTTTTTAACAATTGAAACAGCCGTTTTTAATATTGACGCGGAGCCTAAGCCGTTATATAAAGAAAGAACTCATCCCGGCCCGCGCCCCGATCGGCGGCGGCGCCGGGGATTTTATATCCAAGGAGGATCTATGGCATTAGGATGCAAGTACGGCAGCCACCGGGTTATCGAGCCGGTCGGAGCGCTGCCCCAGACCGCGCAACGAATCGACAACGATATGTCGACGGTCTACGACAATGAAATCCTGCTCGACGTTATCGCGTTGAACGTGGATTCCGCCAGCTTTACCCAGATAGAGGAAGAAGCCGGCGGCGACGTGGACAAGATCGGCAAGAAGATTCTAGAGATCGTGGCGGCCAGGGGCAAGCAGCAGAATCCGGTTACCGGTTCCGGCGGCATGTTCATCGGTAAGGTGCTCAAGATAGGCTCGGCTCTTAAGGACCGCGACCTCAAGGTAGGCGATAAGATAGCCAGCCTCGTTTCGCTCTCTCTTACCCCGCTCAAGATCAACAAGATACTCAAGGTTATGCCCGAGGTGGACCGCGTGCTCATAGACGGCCAGGCTATACTCTTTGAGTCCGGCATCTATGCCAAACTGCCCAGCGACATGGACGAAGGCTTAGCGCTCGCCGCCCTCGACGTGGCCGGGGCCCCTGCCCAGACCGCCAAGCTCGTTAAGCCCGGCGACAGCGTGCTCGTCATGGGCGCAGGCGGCAAGAGCGGCATGATGTGCTGCTATGAAGCCATGAAGCGCGTAGGCCCCACCGGCCGCGTCATAGCCAACATCCATTCCGAACGCTCCCGCAAGGCCCTCGTGGACATGAAGCTGGCCCATGAGGTTATCGTAGGCGACGCCACCAAGCCCTTGGACATCATGAACGCCACCCTGAAGGCTAACGGCGGCAAGGAAGTAAACGTGGTAATCAACTGCGTGAACATCCAGGGCACCGAGATGGCAAGCATACTGCCCGTGCGCGACGACGGCATCGTGTATTTCTTCAGCATGGCCACCAGCTTTACCCGCGCCGCGCTCGGAGCAGAGGGCATAGGCAAGGATTGCCACATGATCATAGGCAACGGCTATACCAAGGACCATGCCGAGATCACGCTGTGGGAACTGAGGGAGAACGCTCAGCTCCGCAAGTATTTCGAAGAGCAGTATGTAAAATAGGCCTCTCGCCGAGGGCGCATAGCGCGGCCCGGAGGCAAAGGCAGAACACAGCCAGCTTAGGGATGTACGGCGAGCCGGACCGCGGACAGCGCGGAGAAAACCGGCGGGGGCAGTCCGTCTCCCACGCTCGGAGGGCCTTCCGTGGGCTCTTCTAAGGGGCGAAGCTTGGCGCGGCTAATGTGAGAAGACGGGTAACCGTCTCTCGCCCCGGGGGCTCCCCGTCCCCGGCGCGGCGAGTAGGCGCGGCTCCCTTTGGGGAGACGAGCGCAGGCAAGCCGGAAACGGTGTGGGCCGGGCCAAGGGTCCGGCGGGATGGACGAGACCATCCGCCACCAGAGCGACGATACAGCCTCCCAGTCGCAAGCGCCCTGTTAAGGAGAGAACTATGGCCATAGACGGAAAAATCGTAATCACCTGCGCCTGTACCGGCGCCGAGACCAGCAAGGAGCTGCAGCCGGCTCTGCCCATAACGCCGGACGAGCTCGCTAGAACCGCGGAGGAATGCAGGGCGGCCGGCGCGGCCATCCTCCATCTGCATGTACGCGACGACCAGGGCAAGCCTACTCAGAGCGTCGCCCGGTTCAAAGAAGCGATTGAGGCGATCCGCAAAAAAACGGACATTATCATAGAGATCACCACCGGCGGGGCCGTTGGCGATAGCGCCGAGGAGCGCTTGCGCCCGGTAAAGGAACTAGAGCCGGAAATGGCCAGCTTAGACTGCGGCACGGTGAATTTCGGCGACGAGTATATCGTCAATACCCTGCCTGTTATGCGGGAATTTGCCGCGGAGTTCAAAAAGCGCGGCGTGCGCGCCACCCTCGAGTGCTTTGACCTCGGGCATGTGTACGCCAGCCATTACCTGATCAAGGAAGGGCTCCTTGCGGCCCCGTACCATTACGGCTTCGTGTTAAACGTGCCCGGTGCCGTGCCCTATACGGTGGAGAATCTGTCGGCCTTCATGAAGGGCCTGCCTGCCGGCGCGGACTTTACCGTCATGGGCATAGGCCGCTCGTCGCTGCCCGCCCAGTACGGCGCGCTGGCCAATAATGGCTGGATACGCGTGGGCTTTGAGGATAATGTATACTTTAGCAAGGGCGTGCTTGCCAAAAACAACGCGCAGCTGGTCGAGCGGGCTGCGCGCATAGCCCATGAGGCGGGGCTTGCGCCCGCGAGCCCCGACGACGTTCGCCATTATCTCAAGCTTCGCGGCTAAGTCCCCGCGCCAACTAAGGAGCAGCTATGCATGACTATCCTTCCTACGATTATAAAAAAATACCGCTCTACAAGGATGTGACGCCCGAGGAGTGGAACGATTGGCGCTGGCAGATGCGCAATAATATCAAGGACGTCGACACCCTTGCCAAGGTCATACCCTTAAGCGACAAGGAAAAGGCCGACGTAACGGAGGTGCTTAAGATATTCCGCATGGCCATAACGCCCTATTACGCGAGCCTCATAGACCAGGGCAATCCCGGCTGCCCCGTGCGCCTTCAGGCCATACCGCGCCTGCCTGAGACCCATTTCGACGAAAGCGACCAGGAAGACCCGCTGCACGAGGACGCGGACAGCCCGGTGCCCGGCCTTACGCACCGCTATCCGGACCGCGTGCTGCTCCTCGTCACCCATATATGCTCTATGAATTGCCGCCATTGCACGCGCAGGCGCATCGTGGGCGAGGAAGACATGAACATGCTCGACCAGCATGTGGACGCGGCCGTCGAATACATCAGGAACAACCCCATCGTGCGCGACGTGCTCATATCCGGCGGCGACCCCCTCGTGCTATCCGACGAGAAGCTCGAGCGCATAATCTCTAAGATACGGGCCATACCCCACGTGGAGATCATACGCATAGGCACGCGCACGCCCGTGGTCATGCCCCAGCGCATTACCGACGGCCTCGTGAACATGCTTAAGAACTACCACCCCCTCTACGTGAACACGCACTTCAACCATCCTAAGGAGATAACCGCCGAGGCCAAGGAAGCCTGCCGCAAGCTCGCCGACGCAGGCATACAGCTGGGCAACCAGAGCGTGCTCCTGCGCGACGTGAACGACTGCCCCGTGCTCATGAAGAAGCTCGTGCAGAAACTGCTGACCATACGTGTGAAGCCCTACTACATTTACCAGTGCGACCTGTCGCGAGGCATAAGCCACTTCCGCACCACGGTAAGCAAGGGCATAGAGATCATCGAGAACCTGCGCGGCCACACCTCCGGCATGGCCGTGCCCACCTTCGTGGTGGACGCCCCAGGCGGCGGCGGCAAGACCCCGGTCATGCCCAGCTACCTCATAACGAGCAACGACAAGCGCGTGGTGCTCCGCAACTACGAGGGCGTGATAACCACCTACGACGAGCCCGGCGAGTATCACGAGGATTGCGGCAAATGCCGCATATGCTACGACGAAGTGCAGCTCAACGCCACCTGCGGCGTTGCGCGCCTGCTCTCAGGCGACGAGAAAACCCTCGAACCCAAGGGCCTCGTGCGCGCGGCGCGCAACCTTAAGGACTTAAAGCCGCGGGGCAAGCGCTAAGCGCTCAGCGCCTGGATGGACGAGCATGCAGTATGACGGGGCCGCGTTTTTAGGCCGGGTGAGCTTTATAAGCGGACCGGGAAAAAATAGCGGCAAGACCAGCTTCATGAACCGGGCTGCCTGCCTTGCCCGCCGCGCGGCGCGTGCGGCGGGCCTGCCTCCGCCCGCGCTGCTGACCGTGGGCTACGACGGGGATACCCGCGATTACCTGTCGGGGGCGCGCAAGCCCTCCGTGCCGGTGGAGGCGGGCGACCTCTTCGTAAGCGCGGAGCGCTTTCTCCGCGAAGGCGGCTCGTCGCCTGAGATACTGGACGCCGCGCCGGGGCGCAGCGCGCTCGGGCGGCTCTGCGTGGCCCGCGCCCACAGGGCTGGCAGGGTGGCTCTTGTAGGGCCCGAGAGCAACGCCCAGCTTGACTGGCTGCTCAGCCGCATAGTCGACGAGGGCTTAAGCTCCTGCGCGCTGGTGGACGGCGCGGTAAACAGGATAACCCAGCTGGCCGGACGCGCGGACGCGCTGCTCATATATTCGCTGCGCATAGACCGCGCGGGCCTGGATGCCGCGTTGGCAACAATCAAGCGCATGGCCCTGCTTATGGACCTGCCTCTGGCTGCCGAGCCAGGCTCCGGCGGCGGGGCGCTCGGCCGCGCGGTCGATGGCGTCGCGTCAGAGTATCCGGTACAGGAGCCCTATCTGTTGCAAGGCGCGCTAACGGCTGAAAGCCTCGCGCTCGTGCCCGATAAGGCCACTGAGCTCGTGGTGGAGGATTTTACGAAGGTCTTTTTAGATTACTCCGCCCTTACGGCCCTGCTTCGCGATCGTTCGTTGCGGGTACGAAGGCGTCCGCGTTTCGGCGGCTACTCATTGATAACGCGCGGCCTGTCGGACGGCCTGGTCCTTCAGCGCCTGGCCGGCCTCTCTATACGGGGCAAGCCTATAGAAGAGTACTTAGGCCATAATCCCTACGCGGAAGACGTAAAGAAAGGGGCCCTGCCGTGAAAGACGCCTGGAACTTTGCCGGGCTCGACGATTTCTGGCCCCGCTATGAGCCACTGTCTCCCTGGGCTCGGGACGAGCGCGACGAGCGCAAGGTGTTCACGGATCAGGCCGCTATCGAGCAGCGCTATGACGACCTTGAGGCCGCGGCCGCTTTTCTAGATCGCGCGAAGGCGGATCCCGTGGCCCTTGACCGCGTTGCCTACCACCTGAAGCGCATGCCCCGCCTGCCCCTGGCTCCTAAGGATGAGTATGAGCTCCTTGAGCTTTTCCAGATTAAGAAATTCCTGGCCAATTACCGCTCACTGCTGGCAGCGCTGGACGACGAGGCCCGCTCGCGCTTCGGCCTGCGTCCCGCGGCCGCGGACCTGGCCGCCGAGCTTGACCGGGGAGGCTCGGACGCCGAGACCTTCTACCTCGCCGATTCCTACAGCCCCGCGTTGAAGGACTGCCGCGCCGGCCTTGCCCTCCTGGACGAGCGGCTCAGCTACGCGAATGAGGCCGCCGCCGCCGAAATAAAAAGCCTGTTGGGTATAAATTTTGACGGCAGGGACTTCCTCATCGTGGCGCGGGCGGCTCTTGAGCCCGAGGCCGTACACCGGGCCCGTTGCCTGGCCGAGCCCTACGACGACGAGCGCCTGCTCGTACGGCCCGCGCCGCGCGCCGAGCTCATAGCCCTGTCCGAGGCGCGGGAAGGCCTCCTAGAGCGCGAGCGCTATGCCGAAGCGGCCGTTATTCGAATGCTGTCCGCGCTTGCCGCGGCCGCTATGCCCGAGCTTAAGGCCGCCGTAGAGGCGGTGACGCGTTGGGACCTAGCCCGCGCCGGGGCTCTCCTGGCCGCGGCCACGGGCGCTACTCGGCCCATATTGGGCGCAGGCGCGCTTGAGCTGCATGCAGGCCGCTTCATACCCTGCCAGGATGAGTGCGCCGCACTCGGCTTAGGCTACACGCCGCTGGACGCCCGCTTTGAAGGCAACGCCATCGTGCTCTTCGGCTCCAATATGGGCGGCAAGACCGTCGCGCTTAAGACCCTGCTCTTCATGCAGCTTTTGGCCCAGGCGGGGCTCTTCGTGCCGGCCGCCCGCTTTTCGACCAGGGTATATCCGGATATACAGTACATAGGCGAACTATCTGGCGAGCGCCTGGCGGGGCTTTCGGGCTTCGGTTTCGAGGTATGGCGCTTCCAGGAGGCCTTAGCTAAGGGCTCAGGCGCGCTCATTGCCTTCGACGAACCGGCCCGCACCACCGGCTCGCACGAGGCCGAGGCCCTGCTTTCGGCCCTGGTAGAAGCCTACGGCAAGGGAAAAGGGGACGGGGCTTCCCGCGCGCTCTTCGCCACGCATTTCCGCGGCGTGGCGCGGGTGCCCGGCGCGGAATACTGGCGCATGCGCGGCCTGGACCGCATCGCGGCCTGCCAGGCCCTGGACGCCGACGCGCCCCTAGCCGAGCGCCTTTCGGGCATAAACCGCCACATGCGCTACGAGCTTAAGGCCGACGCGGCCGAAGGCCCGCCTGAGAGCGACGCCCTTGCCATAGCAAGCATGCTCGGCCTTGATTGCGCTATCGTCGAGCGGGCGGAGTTCTATTTCAAGAACGCCGCTTTTTGATATACTCATGCGGGCCGCGGTAGCGGCGATGCATACGAAAAAGGACGGACTATGCGAACGAAACTGCACTTGCCTAAAGACCGCGTGGATTACGCGCGCCAGCTAGCCCAGCGCATAACCGCGCCGGTGGCGGCCTTTATCGATAATCACAGCTCGGTTACCGTTGAGCGGGCCAGCCTGCGCCTCGCCGGCGCGGACGGCGCGAATGCCGACGGCGTGCCGGTGGCCAATCTGGTGGTCGACCAGATACGGGCGGCCGATCCCGCCCTGCTCGAGGACGGCGCGCTGCGCCGCTACGTGAACGCCCTTGTCAAGACAGGCGAAGGGGTGGACGGCCTCAACGCCAAGCTGGCCCAGGGCTTTGACCTGATGAGCCTGGCTCTTGGCGAACCCGCGGCCATAGAGGACAAGGCGGCCCAGCTCGTCGAGGCCTCCGCGTCGCGCATAAAAGACAATCGCGCCCACCGCGACCGCAAGCTTGAGGAATTCCGCGACCGCAATAGTAAGCCCCTTTTGTACCTCATCGTGGCCACCGGCAACATATACGAGGACGTGAAGCAGGCTAAGGCCGCGGCCGAGCAAGGCGCGGACGTCATAGCCGTCATACGCACCACCGCGCAGAGCCTCCTCGATTACGTGCCCTTCGGCCCCACCACCGAGGGCTTCGGCGGCACCTACGCCACCCAGGAAAACTTCCGCATTATGCGTGCCGCGCTGGACGAGGTGTGCGAGAAGCAGAAGCGCTACATACTCTTAACCAACTACGCGTCGGGGCTCTGCATGCCCGAGATTGCGGCCATGGGGGCCCTTGAGCGCCTCGACATGATGCTCAACGACTCCATGTACGGCATACTCTTCCGCGATATCAACATGTACCGCACTTTCGTGGACCAGAAGTTCAGCCGCATGATCAACGCCTACGCGGGCATCATCATCAACACCGGCGAGGACAATTACCTTACCACGAGCGACGCCTTCGAGAAGGCCTACACGGTACTGGCCAGCCAGTTCCTCAACGAGCAATTCGGCTTCCGCGCGGGCCTGCCCGCCAAGCTGCAGGGCTTAGGCCACGCCTTCGAGATGGACCCCACGATCAAAAACGGCTTCCTCTACGAGCTGTCCCAGGCGCAGATGGCGCGCGAGATATTCCCCGAGCATCCCCTTAAGTACATGCCGCCTACCAAATTCATGTCCGGCGACGTGTTCAAGGGCTACGCCATGAATACCCTGTTCAATTTCGTGTCCAAGGCCACCAACCAGGGCATACACCTCTTAGGCATGCTTACCGAGGCGGTGCACACCCCCTTCATGATGGACCGCTACCTGGCGGTAGAGAACGCCAAGTACGTGATGAACAGCATGGAAGATTTCTATGACGACGTGGAGTTCCGCAAAGACGGCATCATCGTGCGCCGCGCCCACGACGTGCTTACCCAGACCATCAATTTTATGGAAGAGGTGGAGGCCATAGGCATGTTCGATTCCATAGAGCGCGGCCTCTTTGCCGAGGTCAAGCGGCCTAAGGACGGCGGCAAGGGCTTCGAGGGACTTATCAAGAAAGGCCCCGGATACTTCAACCCCTTCGAGGACTACCTCGCGCGCGAACTCGGGCTCTCTTAAGCTAAAGGAAGGATTGCATATGCACGTTATACGACCCTATGGCGATACGATGGACGACGGCAAGGTGCAGCTGTCCTTTACCCTGCCCGTGCCCGACGGCGCGCGCGGCAGAGAGGCGGCGAGGAAGCTTGTGCTATCGTGGGGCTTCAAGGATTGCGAGGTGGTGCACTCGGCGCCGCTGTCCGCCGAATACTCCTTCTATGTGGCGTATGGCAAGACGGAAGCCTCGGTGGATTACGACGCGGTGGTGGCCGACGAGGCCTCGGCGGACGCCTCTATGAGCATGGACGAGGTTAATGAATTTATACGCCGAGAGCTTGGCCGCAAGGTGGTCATCGTAGGCGCCTGCACGGGTTTCGATGCGCACACCGTGGGCATCGACGCCATCATGAATATGAAGGGCTACAACCATCACTACGGCCTCGAACGCTATTCGGACATGGACGCCTATAACCTGGGAGCCCAGGTGCCCAACGAGAAGCTCATCGATTACGCGCTTAAGGTAAAGGCCGACGCCGTTTTGATAAGCCAGGTGGTCACGCAGAAGGATACCCATATCCATAACATGACCGAATTTATCGAATTGCTTGAGGCTAAAGGCCTCCGCGAGCGCTTCATTTGCGTGGCGGGCGGCCCCCGCATAGGCAATAAGCTGGCCGTTGAGCTGGGCTTCGACGTGGGCTTCGGCCGCGGCACCTACGCCGACGACGTGGCCACCTTCATAGTCAAGCGGCTCGCGGAGAAGAAGAAAGCCTAAGGCGCGGGATCTTGGGCGGGGACTTAAATCCCGCGCTCTTCAAGGGGAAAGCGGAGCGTAGCGCGCACGCCAGCCTGGGCTCCTCCGCTTTCCCAGGCCACGCCGCCCGATAGCTGATCGGCCAGCGATCGCACGAGGGTCATGCCGAGGCTATCGGTGAGCCCGGGGTTCAGCTCTTCGGAGAAGCCAGGCCCGTCGTCGTCTACCCGCAAGATTACGTCAGGACCTTCCGCACGCAGGCATATCCGTATAATGGCGTCTGTGCGCTCGGCCGCGCCGTATTTGAACGCGTTCGTGACCAGCTCGTTCAGGATAAGCCCAAAGGACAGGGCTCTGTCCAGGGACGCTCGTATCGATTCCAGCTCTTGCTCGATCCGCACGCCGGGGCGTCCATAGGCGCCGCTCATATAGGAAATGAGCCGTGCCGAGTAGTCGCCTATGTCTACAGCGTCAAGGCTGCCCTGGCTGTAGAGTATCTGGTGGATGAGCCCCATAGCGTGAATCCGGTCTATAGAGGCTGAGAAGGACGCCGTATCCGCGTCCTCGGGCAAGCGCGACACCTCCAGATTCAGGAGGCTTATGATGATCTGAAGGTTATTTTTGACGCGATGGTGGATCTCCCGCAGCAATTGCTCGCGCTCTCCGAGAGCGCCGCGTAGCCTTCCTTCCCGCTCGGCCACGGCCGTGCCCATGACCCCGATGCTTTGGGATAGCGGTATGAATTCCTCGAAAGGCGAGCTTATCTCTTTCTCGTAGAAGCCCTCCGCTACCGCCTGCACATCGCTGATATAATGCGCGATAACGCGGCTTATCGATCGCCGTATGGATAAGCCAATAGTCACGGCGATTATTAGGCAGACGAGCGATATGAGCCCCGCGATGTTGAGGAGGCTGGCGATTACGCCTCGTACTTCGGTCGCGTCCCGATAGTAGGCCACCCGCCAGCTCGTGCCGGGTATGGCCATTACGCTGGCCAGCATGCCTTCCAGCTCAATTGAACGCGCGCTTGAATCCGCCGTGAAGGGGCCAAGTATGGTCTCATAGCGCTGCTCACGCACGTAGTCGGGGCTCGTGTGCGCTATGAAGCGTCCCGCCTCGTCTATGATGCCTATGCGGTCCTTCTGGCCTATGCGTAGAGGCAACAGAAAAAGCGAAAGGCTTTCTAAATTCAACTCTATGAGCACCGATCTATTGGAATCGCCGCGACAGCCTATGTACACCGTTACCGTGCCGTCGAACGGCGATAAATAGGCCCGCGTGTACGCCACCTCGCCTTGCGCTTTATCGCCGAGCGCTAGATCCAGGCCCGAGAAGTCCCGGCCTATGGAGCCCGGTTCGGCGGGCGACGTCAAGAGCAAGCGGGCTTCAGGGTCGAGCACGAGGACGCGCGTGATCTCGGGGTGGGCTTCTCTCGTTATATCGATAAGCCTGCCTGCATCCGTCAAGCTCAGCTCAGAATCGAGCAGATCGCTATACGCGGCGATATGACTCTCCGCCCCATTAAGGAAGCGTCTGGTTTCCATGGCTACCGCCTCATTCAGCGAATGAGAGGAGGCGTGTATCTCCCGCTGTAGATAGCGGTAGAGAGAGAAGCCCACCGTGCCCGCAACCACGAACGTGGGCACGGTGGCGGCTAAGAGGAGGTTCGCGATAAAGATATTAAGCAGGCTCGACCGCTCGGCCCTGCGCGGTCGGCCTTTAACGTATCCTGACAAAGCGGCCAGCCCTGACCTCAAATAGGAAATACGGCCGTTCGGTATCGCCATAACGATCGAAGTCGATATCGCCCTGTATGCCGGGGAAAGTGGTGCGCGCCAGGAGCGCCGCCTTTATGCCCGGCCCATCGAGCGTGCGCGCCTCGGCCATGGCCAGGGCCAGCACCCGCATGGCCTCGTAGCCGTAGAGGGCGGAAAAAACCGGCTCTTCGCCGTAACGTTCCCGGTAGCGCTCCACGAAGCGCCTTAGCTCTGGGTTAGGGCCTTCGCTGTCGCCGCCTGCGGCTAGCACGATGCCGTCGACGGTCCTGCCGCCGAAGACCATGAGGTCGGGGGTGCGCGCCCACATGCTGCCGAGAAGCGGTAAGGATGCGCTTGTGGCCGCGAGGGCTTGGCTCAGCGAGGATAGGTCGAAAGCGCTGGCGGCGCAGAGAACCGTATCGGAATTTTCATTTAGTATGAGCGTTGCCAGGGCCTTGAAATCGTAGCTGCTCGAAGCGTCTATGGCGTGGGGAGGGAAAGTCCTGCCGCCTCCGGCCTCGAAAGCCTTCTTAAATCCCTCTTCAACCTTTAGGGAATAAGCGCGGTTGATAGAGTTGTAGACTATGGATGCTGTTCGATAGCCCCGCCTCAGCGCCTCAGCGGCGAGCGCGGCGCCTTGAGCGTCGTTGGGGCCGATTATCCTGAAAAAGTAGTCGTCGAGCCCGGAAAAATCTGTGCTCGATACCGTCGGGCTGATGAGCACGAGCCGCCGTGCGCTCAGATAGCCTATGGAGAGCGAGGCGGACGCGCTGGACATATGCCCTACGAAGGCTAGGGCGCCTTTGCCCTCCAAGGCCTTGGCCGCAGCCAAGCCTCCTTCGGGCGTATCTAGGTCGTCCTCTATCATGAGCTTGAGGGGCCTGCCGCGAACGCCTCCGCTGGCGTTGATCTCCTCGGCGGCCAGCTGTATGCCGTTGCGGCCATGAACGCCGACGTTGGCGTTGAGCCCGGTAAGGCCGAGCGGCACGCCTATGACGAAGGGTTTAGGGGCGCACGATGCCAGCGCGAAAGCCGCGAAAACCGTCAGGAGCGCTCCATTAATCGCCGCAGCGCGGCCGTTTGTAAACATGGCCTCTAGTGTAGTTTTGTTTGGCAATATTTGCAAATTCCAAGGGCGCCATGCAGTATTAGGAAGACGCTGAATCGATAGGCTAGCGCGCCTGATAATAATCCTATAGAATCGGCCTGAGGACGGATTGGAGCCCCTCTCCGCATACGCCATCCGCGCCTTCTGCGGTGTAGCGCTTAGGACGGTAGAGGCCGCTCGCCCAAGCATGACGTCTGGACCGCTCAGTTCAGCAATCGCGAGTCGCTAGGGCGCAAGGCGAGATTAGCGGCTTGAAGATACGCTAGCACGCGCTTAAAAGCGTCTGCGGCAGTATGCTTTTTGAAGCAAAACCGGGCTGCTCCACGTGCTCTGTGGGCTCGCCTGCGTATAAGATGAGGAATGCATGATCGATAATGGGCCTGAAGCTAGCCGATTAATACTCTGCATAGACGACGAGGCCGTTATCCTCATGGCCCTGGCCATGGAATTGCGCCGGGGGCTCGGCCCCTCCTTTATCATAGAGACGGCTACATGTCTTGAGGAGCTGCTTGAGGTGGCGAAGGAATACCTGGCGGAAGGCAAGCATCTTGCCTGCGTTATCACCGATTGGATCATGCCTGGCGCTAGGGGAGAGGATGTTGCCCGAGCGCTGCGTGACTTGGTCCCCGGCCTGCCCGTACTGCTCATGACGGGGCATAGCGATACTTCCGAGGCGGAGACGAGCATAGGAGTAGGCGGGGCAATTAAAGTAGTACGGAAACCCTGGAGAAATAAGGAATTATTAATAGCCTTAAACGAATTGTTAAATAAAACATGAAAAAGATATTGCGCGTTCTTCAAATCGGGTACACCATACGTAGTAACACCCGTTCCATACCCAAGGAGGAACTATAGCATGGACCATTTCGGGCTACTCTCGATCTTGCCGCCTCTCCTCACCATCGTGCTTGCCATCGTTACCAAGGATGTAGTGGTATCACTATTCCTCGGTATCTTGTCGGGAACGATAATCGCCGCGGGCGGTAATCCGTACTATGCGCTTATCAGGCTGTCGGACCTTATTGCCGACACGCTCGCCGATGGCTGGAACATACGCATCATGCTGTTCACCATCATGCTCGGCCTCATGGTCGGCCTCCTCGCCAAGTCAGGGGCCGCGTATTCGCTCGGCGACTGGGCTGGCAAGCGTATCAAGTCCAGGACAGGCGCGCTTATATTTACCTGGCTCTTTGGCCTCCTGATATTCTTCGACGACTATTTTAACTCGCTGACTATCGGCACCTGCATGCGCCCGCTCACCGATGCGAAGAAAATATCCCGGGCAAAGCTCGCCTACATCATCGACTCGACGGCGGCCCCGGTGGCCATACTCGCGCCTATTTCTGGCTGGGTAGCCTTCGTAATCGGCACCTATAAGGAAATGCCCGAGTGGCAGAGCCTAGGCGTAGGCGAGTTCACCTTCTTCCTTAAGTCCATACCCTTTAACCTGTACGCTATCTTTGCGGTATTTATGGTGCTCTTCATCACCCTTACCCACAAGGATTTCGGACCCATGGCTCGCTCGGAGGAGCGCGCCCAGAAGGATATAGGGCTCTATGATGAAGAGAAGTACGGCGTCGTGGTAAGCCAGGTTGAGTCCAAGGCCCATACCAGCAATGCCAAGCCCTTTGACTTCCTTATCCCCATACTCGCGGTTATACTGATCGCGCTTTTCTTCTTCCCGATGACCACCTGGATGAACGCCGTAGACGGCGAGTCCATAACCAGCGTAGGCCAGGCCATGGCGGAAATCCCGCTTGGGCAGGCCTTCAACGACACCGATTCGTCCATGGCCCTTATGTACGCGCTTATCTTTGCCACGGCCTTCGGTTACGTGTATTTCGTGGCGCGCAAGCTGCTCAATATCAAGGCGGCCGGCGAAGCCCTGCTCGACGGTTTCCGCGCCATGGTGCCCGCGGCCATGATCCTTACCCTGGCCTGGGCCCTGGGCACCGTTATCAAGACGCCCGGCTCCGAAGGCGGCGTGGGTCTCGGCCTCTATGTGGCGGAATTGGTAATCGGCGGAAACTTCCCCATATCCTTACTGCCCGTCGTCGTATTCATACTATCGGCCATCATATCCTTTGCGGCCGGCACGAGCTGGGGCACCATGGGCATCATGGTACCGGTATCCGTACCCATCATCGTACAGCTTGCTAAGGTAGCCGGTATTTCTCCCGCCGAGGCGGTGAACGCCACGGCCCTCACCATAGGCGCCGTCATGGGCGGTTCGGTGTTCGGCGACCACTGCTCCCCGATATCAGATACCACGATCCTGTCCTCCACCGGCGCGGCTTCACCGCACTTGGAGCACGTGGCTACCCAGTTGCCCTACGCCGTGTTCGTAGCCTTCTGCGTGGTTATCGGCACCATAGCCGGCGGTCTTTCCTGGAGCCCGGTCGTAGGACTTCTGGCAACGGCCGTTCCCTTCGTAGCCGGCACCTTCCTCTTGCCGATTTGGTTCGGCCCCAAGCGCTATAAGCTCTAGGCTTTAACGCGGCATTTCTAAACAACGAGAGGCCCGGGCCGCATGCGCGACCCGGGCCTCTTTTCATTTGTACTGCCCCTTGGTCCTCAGAGCCGCGCGAAGAGCGGCTCTGAGGAAAGCCTTGTCTTGTTAGGTAAAAATGAGCAGACCCAGCGTGAAGATAACGCCGGAGGCAAGCAGGGTCATGATACAGTAGCCCATGATATCCCGTATGCCTAGCTTGGCTATGCCCAGGAGCGGCAGAGCCCAGAAGGGCTGCACCATATTGGTCCACTGGTCGCCGTAGGCTATGGACATGGCCACGACGGCGGGATCGACGCCGAGGGCCTGGCCGGCCGGAATATTGATAGGTCCCTGTACCGCCCACTGGCCGCCGCCGGATGGCACGAAGAAGTTGATTATGCCGCCGGAGAGGAAGGTGAAAAGCGGGAAGGTTTCCGGGCTGGATATGGATATGAACCATTGAGCAATGATGCCGGCTAGGCCGGTGCCTATCATGATGCCCTGAATGCCGCCGTAGAGCGGGAATTGAAGGGCTATGCCGCCCGCTCCCTTTATCGCCTGCTCTATGGCCCGCACATAGGCTATGGGCCTCCCGTGCAGCAGTATGCCTACGAACATAAAGATCGTGATAACGATGTTTAGGTTCAGGTCGAAGCCCTTGCTTACGAAGTGGTACACGAGGTAGGCGAATCCCAGCAGCGACAGTATCCAGGTAACGATGCGCGAATTCTCGAGCCGGGAGGCCGGCGTCTTCACGGCCGGCTCAGCCGCGGGTACTTCGTCTTCAAGAAGGGCAGGATCTACCTGCGTGACGTTGTCCTTTTTGCGCGCCATAAAATAGAAGAGTATGGGCAGGGCTACGATCATCGTGAAGCTTATGATGAGGTTGAAGGGCGCGAAGATGGTGCGCGACACGGGTATGATGCCGACGAGCTTCTCCACGATATGGCCCTTGGTGGCTATGGCGAGCGGGATGGAGCCCGATATGCCGCCATGCCATACGACGAAGCCCGAATAGGCGGCGGCCACGAGCATGCCGTAGTCAACGCCGCGTATGCGCTTGGCTACTTCGCGGGCTAAGAGAGCGCCGACTACGAGTCCGAAGCCCCAGTTTACCCAACTGGCCAGCGCCGCCACGAAGGCGGTCATCATGATGCCCTGTACCGGCGTCTTTGGCACCGAGGCTATGGCCTTGAGCGTATTCTTTATGGCGGGACTCGAGGCCATGGCGTGTCCGGTTATGAGGACCAGGGTCATCTGCATGGAGAAGGCCAGGAGGCCCCAGAGGCCATTGCCCCATGACGACAGTATCTCGATGACCGTTTTGCCG
The DNA here is from genome assembly GCA_002412825.1 of Spirochaetaceae bacterium UBA5200. Lineage (GTDB taxonomy): Bacteria > Spirochaetota > Spirochaetia > Treponematales > UBA12059 > UBA5200. The sequence continues at coordinate 79,583 of DHVU01000010.1, read as the reverse complement.
GTAAGGCCGAGGGCCATAAAGAACGCTATGAGCGTAAGCCCTATGGCGAAGAGGAAGGCGTCAGGCAGGTACTTCTGCGCTACCTTCACGAAGAAATTGGTTAGGGACTTCAATTATTTCCTCCTTGCCCGTTGCCGCATTCGCTATGCGGGCTGGCGGATTTAGTATGCGGCCTTCCGCTTGCCCGCGCAAGAAAAATGTGCCTCGATCGCGCGCTCGGGAGTAAAAAGTACTTCACGGTTTAGCTTCCACGAGCCGCGCGTATCGTGCTATAATGAACCAAAACGGAGGACATCGTGGTATCAAAACCCATCATCAGCGCGGCCCAGGCCGCCGCCATGGTACGCGAAGGCCAATCCGTCCATGTGGGCGGATTTTTAGGCTGCGGCTCGCCGGACGCCATACTGGCCGAGCTCGTAAAAGCAGGCGCTAAGGGCCTTACCCTGGTATGCAACGACACGGCGGTACTGGATGAGAAAAACGCCAGGATTACCGGCGTGGCGCCCCTTATCAAGGCTAAATGCTTTAGCAAGGCAATCGTTTCCCATATCGGCACTAATCCCGAAACGCAGCGCCAGATGAACGCAGGCGAGCTTGAGGTCATATTGGTGCCGCAGGGTACGCTGGCCGAGCGCGTGCGCGCGGCCGGAGCGGGCTTAGGCGGTATACTGACGCCCACGGGCGTAGGCACCGAAGTAGAGCAGGGCAAGCAGAAAATCCTGCTTGGCAACAAAGCCTATCTGCTTGAGGAAGCCCTGCCCGGGGACGTAGCGCTCTTGAAGGCCAAGAAGGCCGATAAGGCCGGCAACCTCGTATACTCGAAGACCGCCAGGAACTTTAACCCGCTCATGGCCACGGCATGCAAACTGGTCATCGTGGAGGTCGAGGAACTGGTCGAGATAGGCGATATTGATCCGGATCAGGTGCATACGCCGGGTATATTCATCGATTACATCGTAGTGGCAAACGAGGAGGCAGGCGTATGATCGAATACGTAGAGAACAAAGAAGTCATAGCCAAGCGCATAGCCCGCTTCTTTAAGAGCGGCGACGTGGTGAATCTTGGCATAGGCCTGCCCACCTATGTAGGTAATTTTATACCCTCCGACGTAACCGTTATCCTGCAATCGGAAAATGGCCTTATAGGCTTGGGGCCTGCCCCCTCCAAGGATCAAATCGATAAAGATCTTACCAACGCCGGCGCTATGCCGGTTACCATTCAAGCCGGCGGCGCATTCTTCGACTCGGCCATGTCCTTCGGCATTATACGGGGCGGGCACGTCGACTATACGGTGCTCGGCGTGCTTGAGGTGGACCAGGACGGAAACCTCGCCAACTATAAGATACCCGGCAAGATGGTGCCGGGCATGGGCGGGGCCATGGACCTTACCACGGGCTCGCGTGTGGTAATAGCGGCCACGACCCACCTGGAGAAATCAGGCGCGTCAAAGCTCAAGCAGCGCTGCTCCCTGCCACTGACCGCCGTACACGAGGTAGACATCGTCGTTACGGACGTGGGCTTTTTTGAGATCATGGGCGGCAAGTTCCACCTGATCGAGTACTTCCCTCCGTATACCCCCGAGTGGATACGCGAGCATACCGACGCCGACTTCGTGGTGCGCGAAGGCTGCGCCGCCTGCGAATTTTAAGGAGATACGTATATGAACGACACATACATTATGAGCGCCGCCAGGACGGCCATAGGTTCTTTTGGCGGCTTGCTCGCGGGCGTGAGCCCGGTGGACTTGGGCGTAAGCGTGGTCAAGGCCGCCCTCGAGCGCGCAGGGCGCTCGCCGGCCGATGTGGACGAGCTGCTTTTAGGCTGCGTGCTGCAGGCGGGGCTCGGCCAGAACGTTGCCAGGCAGGTGCTCGTAAAGGCGGGTCTCCCTATAGAGCGCACGGCCATGACCGTCAACATGGTGTGCGGCTCAGGCCTCCGCGCGGTGGCCGCGGCCGCCCAGGCCATCAAGGCCGGCGACGCGGGCCTCGTGCTGGCTGGCGGCACCGAGAACATGAGCATGGCTCCCTACATCCTCAAGCAGGCGCGCAACGGCTACCGCATGGGCAACGGCGAGCTCATCGACTCGATGATATACGAGGGCCTTACCGATATATTCAACGGCTACCACATGGGCATAACGGCTGAGAACGTGGCGGCGAAGTACGGCCTCTCCCGCGAGGAGCAGGACGCCTTCGCCGCGGCCAGTCAAAACAAAGCCGAGAAAGCCTTGGCCCAGGGCCGCTTCAAAGACGAGATCGCGCCCGTGCTCCTGCCACAGAAGAAGGGCGACCCTATCGTGTTCGCCGTGGACGAGTTCCCCCGTCCAGGCGTTACTGCCGAGGCGCTGGCAAAGCTCAGGCCCGCGTTCAAGGGCGACGGCAGCGTTAGCGCCGGCAACGCCTCGGGCATTAATGACGGGGCGGCCGCCCTGCTCGTCGCCTCAGAGGCGGAAGCCAAGAAGGGCACGCCCATGGCCAGGATAGCATCCTATGGCTGGCATGGCTGCGACCCGGCCGTCATGGGCCTAGGCCCTATAGAAGCGGTGCGCCTTGCCCTGAAAAAAGCCGGCTGGGCCATGGCCGACATTGACCTTATAGAGGCAAACGAAGCCTTCGCTGCCCAGAGCCTGGCCGTGGCGCGGGAGCTTAAGTTCGATATGGACAAGGTGAACGTGAACGGCGGCGCTATAGCCCTAGGCCACCCGATTGGAGCCTCAGGCGCGCGCATACTGGTATCGCTCTTGTTCGAGATGCAGAAGCGCGGCGCAAAGAAAGGCCTGGCCACGCTCTGCATAGGCGGGGGCATGGGCATAGCCCTCTGCGTGGAGCGGCCGTAGCCGCGCGCTTGGGCGTCGCGACCGCTCGTGCCGAGCGGCACTGAACCGCGCCGTCGGTGGAGGCGGCGCTGCTAGCCAAGTAAAAAAGGCCGGATTAAGGGAACGCGCTTCCCCATCCGGCCTTTTTTTTTAGGCCTCGGCCCAGAGCTTTATAAGCTCTATGACGGTGTCCACGCCCAGCACCATTTCCGAAGCGCTGGCCCATTCGAAGCGCCCGTGGAAATTATGCATGCCGGCGAAGATGTTCGGCGTGGGTATGCCCATCTCGGTAAGCCTGGCGCCGTCGGTGCCTCCGCGTATGGGCTTGGAGTAGGGCTGGGCCCCGGCTTTCTGCGCGGCCGCGTAGAGCAGTTCAAGCACCCGGGGGCTCTCGTCGAGCTTTTTCTTCATGTTAAGGTACTGTTTTTTGAGCTCTACCGTGACCGAACCGCCGGGGAACTGGGCTTCTACGGCGCTTGCGAAAGCCTTTATGGCGGCCATGCGCCGCTCCATGCCCTCGTCGCTGAAATCCCTGAGCAGTATGTCGAGCTTTGCCTCTTCAAGGCCGCCCTGTATCTCGTGGGGGTAAAAGTATCCGTACCAGCCGTCGGTGGCTTCGGGGCTCTCGCTGCGGGGCAGCATGGCGCAATAGGCTCCCGCCATGCTCACGGCATTAGCCATGACGCCGCGCGCGTAGCCGGGATGGGAAGCCTTGCCCTTGAAGCGCACCATGGCCTCATACGCGGTAAAGCATTCGGACTCGATCTCTCCGCCCTTGCCGCCGTCAAGCGTATAACACGCTGCGGCTTGCAGCTTGGCTAGCGGGAAGAGGTCCATGCCCTTGCCCGTCTCCTCATCCGGCGTAAATACAGCATAGAGCGGGCCATGTTTTATGGAGGGATCTTTTAGTATGGCGTTGAAGGCCGTCATGACTATGGCTATGCCCGCCTTGTCGTCGGCGCCGAGCAGGGTGGTGCCGTCGGTGACTATGAGGCTGTCCCCCGCGTAGTCGGCCAGTTCGGGAAAGTTGGCGGGGTCGAGCGTCCATCCGGGCGACAATTCAAGGGCCTTGCCGTCGTAGCCGACGACGACGCGCGGCTTCACATTCTTACCGCTTACGTCGCTTGAAGTATCAACGTGGGCCATGAAGCCCACCGCCGGGATCTTCTCCAAGCCCGGGCTAGCCGGCAGCTTGGCGATAACGTAGCAATGGTCGTCAATCGATACATCCTGTATACCAAGGCCTTTAAGCTCGTCCACGAGGAGGCGGGCAAGGTCCCATTGCGATGGGGTTGAGGGTATATCCTGGTTATGGCGGTCGCTCGTAGACTCTATTTGTGCGTAGCGTACGAGGCGTTCGATGAGCTCGCCGGTATGCGGCCGGGCGAGTATGGCAGCGTAGTCTTTCATGCGGCCAGTATGCCCCGACTCGTGAAAATGCGCAAGGCGATTTGACGACCTGCCGGGCGCTAAGCGCAGGTTAAAGCGTCCCCTCTAGCAGTACGTCACCGAGCCTTTTATCCTTAAAGGCCCTGGCTATCTGGGTAAGGGCTTCAAGATGCGCTTCCGGCCCCTGGTTCTCAGGCGATACGAGTATGACCATGATACGGACCGGCTCGCTCAGGGCCGCGAGCGGCCAGCCTTCGGCCCTGGACCCCAGGGCAAGGGTAGGAGCGTCCAGGCTTTCGGCGTGGGCGTGGAGCAGGAGCACGCCGGGTTCGAGCGCTATGGGCTCCCTCCGCGCGCTGGCTGAAAAAGCGTTGGCCATGCGATCGGCACGTATCCTGTCGTCGGGGAATATGCTCCGCGTAAGGGCGCTAATCGCGTCGACGAGAGCCGCCTGCCCCATATCCGTCAGCACTCTGCCGCCAGCCCGCGCGGTCTCTATAAGCTCGGGCCATGCGCCGGGTCCAACGGGCGCTATGCCCGTCGCCTCCGGGGAGGCCGGGCTCTGGCTCTCAGGCTGTAGCGCGCCTTCACGTTCCGTCGTGTAGGCGAAAACGAGCGGCGCCTCAGGCAGGCTTTCGTATACGGCTATGGCCAGGCGCTCGCTCAGCGGCGACCAGTTGGAGCTGCCCGGCCTGGTGGCGACGATAGCGACCAGCGGCTTCGGCTGCCCCATGGCCTTGAGCCTATTGATAAACTCCCGCCACCCGTCGAGCGCTTCCGCTTGCGCGCTCAGGCCCTGCTTGGCGGAGCTGAGCCGGAGGGCTTCCGTCGCCCCTATCGCGTAAAACTGCGCCTGTACCGCTTTGCCGCAGGAACGCTGTATGGCCTCGACGCAGGCATAAAAGCCGGGCGCCTGTTCCGTGCCGGCGGCGAAGCACAGCACTATGCGGCGCGAGGAAGCGGCGCGCTCAATATTGCGTACGACGAAGAGCCCTACCCGGGTGGCGGCGGCCAATTGCTCAAGGGTGGGGCGATCGGCGTCTCCCGCCGCATCCATGCTGGGCCAGCCCAGTATGAGCGCGTCCGCGCCGCGCTCCAGCGTCGCCCTAGCGAGCCCGTCCGCGGGGCTGGATGCTACGATGAGCGAGGGGAGTACCTGTATGCCCGCCTGCGCCCCCGCGGCTACGACGCGCACGAGGGCTTCCTCCGCCTCCTGCGGGCTCTGGCCCGCGGAACCCTTTGCCGCGGCCACGCAAACGGCGCGTACCGGTTCCGCTGGCGGCTCAAGCCCGCGGGCAAAGGCCAAAATGCCCGCGATATTCTCCCGTTTGCCTATGGCCGCGATAACGCGCCAGCCTACGGTCCCGTCGCCTCGGAAGGCCTTGCCGTCTCGTAGGCAGAGGCTGGCTATGCCCTGCGCCAAGGCATAGCCTAGGCCCGTAGCGCCGCCTATAAAGCCTAGGCCGATGCCCGCGCCTAGCGCGCCGTAATCGGCTGTCGAGGTGCAGTCATCGGCCTGCATGCCGCTGAGGGCGGCTACGCTTCGCCTGCCGGCGATTAGGCCTTTGGCCAGCGAATAGAGGAGCAGCGTTACGGCGCTCAATGCTATGGCCAGGGGATAGGCGAGGGGCGAGGCCCCGGCTACGGCGAAGCCGGCCAGGAAGGCCGCGGCCGATAATCCAAGCCTGCCCGCCGCCGAATCCTGTTCCCTCTCCTGCGCGTTGGCCGCGCTAAAAAGCAGGCCCGCGGAAAGCCCCACGGCAAGCGGGCCGAGTCCCAGAGCCGCTTGAACGAAGGCAAGAGCCAAGGATACCAGGGCCGCAAGCTCAAAGCGCACGGCGCGCGCGCGCTGCTTAAGCCTGACCATGAAGGGCAGCGACAACAGCACGATGCCAAAGCCCAACAGCCCTGACTGTATCGATATATCGGGAGAGAGCGCGACGACTATGCCCAGGGCAAGCAGGGGTTCGATAAAGGATTGGGGGTTGGCGAGCATCATGATGGCCACGAGCAGCAGGGCGCGTTGGCTAAATGCCAGCCCCCCCCCGCCATAGACCAGCCCGAGAGCAGCGCTCAGGGCAAGGCCGGCGGCCAGTGCAAGAAGCGCGCTTAAGAATGAGCGCCTGCCAAAGCGCACGAGGCCCGCCCTGAAGGGGTTCGCGCCCAGCCCCAGCGCGAGGAAGATCGCCAGGCCCGCGCCGAGCTGGCGCATATCCGCCTGCGGCATGGGAAGCTGCAACCTAAGCGCTCCGAAGTACGCGCCTATGCCGCCGAGGAAGAAGCATATGCCGTTTGCCCGCGGGAAACGGCGCCGGGCCGCCTTAGCCAGCAGGGCGGCCGCGATGAGTACGGCGGGAAAAAAGATAAGCGCGCTCAGGGCGGAACTCTCCATTCCTTTACCCTAAATCATTATAGGGCAAAACGCAAATAGGCGTGTCGCCCGTTAGGGCTAAAACTCCCCGAGCGTCACTACCTCAGGCTCAAGCTCGAAGCCGTAGGCCTTCCTTACGGCTTCCTGCGCTTCCTGTATAAGCGTCATCATATCGCGCGCGCTGGCCCTGCCCGCGTTCACGAAGATGTTGGCGTGCTTGGGGCTTACCATGGCATCGCCTACGCGGCGGCCTTTGAAGCCAAGCTCGTCGAGGATTTTACCGCTAGGCCTGCCAAAGGCCCGGTTGTTTTTAAAGAGGCTCCCGGCGCTCGGGTAATCGAAATGGCCCTTCTGCCGCCTGTCTTCCTCTAGCTGGCGCATGCGCGCGCTAAGCGCTTCCCGGTTCCCCGGCGAGAGCGCGAAGCTTGCGCCGAGCACTATGGACCCTGCCAGGCTGGCGCCGGGCATGAAGGGCGTCTGCTTGTAGGCCCAGGCCTGCCGGTCTATGCCCACCGTGGCCGCGTCATACGTAGTATCCAGGTAGCGCACAGCCACTAAAAGGTCGGCGAACTCGCGCTCATAGCAGCGGGCGTTCATGTATACCGCGCCGCCCACCGAACCGGGCAAGCCCGCGGCGAATTCAAGCCCCGCCAGGCTCCTGTCGCGTGCGAAGCCGACAAGTCGCGTAACCGATACGCCGGCGGCGGCGTAGAGCCCGCTTCCCTCCCGCGCGGAGGATTCGGCGTCAAGCGCTGCCGCAGCGCCGAAAGCGCTCTCCTCCCGCAGGTCCTGCATAAGCGCGGTGCAAAGCACGATGCCGCGCACGCCACCGTCCGCGATGAGCAGGTTGGCGCCGCCGCCTATTACCTGCGCCGCTATGCCTTCTTGCGAAGCGGCTTTAAGCAGCGTCGCCAGTGCCTCTTCGGAACGGGGCAGCACGAAGGCGTCGGCCGGCCCGCCTATCTTAAAGCTCGTATGCGGGGCCAAGGGCTCGTCAAAGCGCGTTTCCGCGTCGATATTGCATTTTTCCAGGAATTTACGTACTGTACTCATCGTCGTCATAGTATCCTTCTTCGGATAGTGAGGACAAGCCGCCCGCTAAAGCGGGGGGCTGCAAGGCACTCTTGAAAGGAGGACCGCATGGGCTTACGGCTTTTTAACACGTACGGACGAACCCTTGAGGATTTCGTACCGCGCACATCGGGGAAAGTAGGCTTCTACGGTTGCGGTCCCACGGTATACAATTTCGCTCACATAGGTAATCTACGCGCTTACGTGTTCGAGGATACCCTGGTTCGCGCCCTGGAATACCTGGGCTACGATGTTACCCATGTGATGAATATCACCGATGTCGGCCACCTGAGCGGCGACGATGATACCGGAGAGGACAAAATAGTAAAAACCGCCCAGGAGCGGCATAAGTCCGTTCTTGAGGTGGCGCAGTACTATAGCGACGCCTTCTTCAAGGACAGCGGACGGCTTAATATCAAGCGCCCTACGATAGTGTGCAAGGCTACCGAGCATGTGGGCGATATGATCGAGCTTATCAAGCGCCTCGAAGCTAAGGGCTTTACCTATATGGCCGCAGGCAATCTCTATTTCGACGTGGCTAAGTTTCCCGACTACGGCAAGATGGCCATGCTTAAGCTAGAGGAGCTGCAGGCGGGCACGCGGGTGGAGCTGGACCAGAATAAGCGCAACCCCTTTGACTTCGTCCTATGGTTCACCAAGAGCAAGTTCGAGGATCAGGCCCTGCAATGGGACAGCCCCTGGGGCCGCGGCTATCCGGGTTGGCATATAGAATGCTCGGCGATGAGCATGAAGTACTTAGGCGAGCAATTCGATATACACGCCGGCGGCATTGACCATATACAGGTGCACCACACCAACGAAATCGCCCAGAGCGAGGCCGCTACCGGCAAGCAGTGGGTGCGCTATTGGCTCCATAACGAGTTCCTTATCATGGATAAGGGCAAGATGAGCAAGAGCTCGGGCAACTTCCTTACCCTGCAGACCCTGGTGGATGCCGGCTACGATCCTTTGGATTACCGCTATTTCCTGCTCGGCGGACATTACCGCTCACAGCTGCAGTTCAGCTATGACGCCCTGGATTCGGCCAAGGCATCGCGGCGCTCCCTGAACGAGCGCGTGCTGTCATTGCGCGACAACGCCACGCCTGAGGGCGTACGCGCTCCCGCTCTGCCCGCCCTGAGCGCGCTGGCTCCCGCGGCTATAGCGCGGCTTGAAGCGTTTAAGGCGGCCATAGAGGACGACCTGTCCACGCCGCGCGCGCTCGCGGAACTCTGGGGCGTGCTGCGCGAGCAGAAGCTGCCCGCCGCTCACGCCCTGGCCGCCGCTTTCGATATGGACCGCGTGCTGGGCCTTGGCCTGGCAGGCCAGGAGCGCAAGGAGTCGGGCGTGGATCCCGCTCTGGCGGCGGAAATAGAAGAGCTCATAGCCCAGCGCGCCGCGGCTAAGAAGGCCAAGGATTTTTCCAAGGCCGATGGCATACGGAACCAGCTCAAGGAGCGGGGCGTGCTCCTTGAAGACGGCCCCGCGGGCACGAGCTGGAAACTCGCGTAGGCGGCGCTTATGGCGCCGCGCACGCGTAACGGATCGAGGACGAGAATTGTTTACTAGCGGACAGGGCAGCCTGGATCAAGGTTTTAGGCTGCTCTATGACGAAACGTTCACTATGCTCTACCGTGTAGCCCTACGGATTACCTATTCCGAAGAGGCGGCCGAAGACTTAGTACATGATTCATATATAAAAGCCCTGGAGCGTTGGGAAATATTCCCTTCCCGCGATGACGCCAAATACTGGCTGATACGGGTGGTGAAGAACAACGCCCTGAACTGGATCAAGCGCAAAGGACGGGAACAGAAAGTCTACCAGCGTTATTTTCGGGAACGGGACGACAAAAGCGAGTCGCCAGAGGACGAGACGATAAAACTTGAATCGTCCGCTGACATAAAAGCGAGTCTGGGTCTCTTGCCCGAAAAATTTAAGACCGTGCTCGTGCTCAAGGAGTACGCCGGCCTTAATTATAAAGAAATAGGCAAGGTTTTGGGAATAACAGAGGGTAACGTGAAGGTTCGGGTATTCCGAGCACGTGAAGCCCTGGCAGCGCTTATGCGGGAGGAATCTGGTAATGTGCCCGGATCATGAGCTTTTGTCCGCATGGCTTGACGGCGAAGTGCCGTCTCCCTGGCGGGAAACCATCGAAACGCATCTCCATAGCTGTGCCCGTTGCTCGGGCCTTGTGCAGGGCTATAAGGAACTCAGCGCCGCTTTGCTTGCCGGCTCAGAAGCGCATGAGGCTGAGGCCAGGATCAAGGTCCTTGCGCGTATACACGCCTCCGCGCCGCGCAATCGCTACTTCTGGACGCGTCGCGTTTCCTTGCCCCTTCCGGCAGCGGCCGCGGCCGCCATCGCCGTAGGCATACTCGCCTTCGCCCTGGCGCTTTCGGGAGCCAGGACGGCGGAATTGCGCATGGCCATGCAGAACGCCGTGCAAAGCGTACCGAGCGTGGCCAGCAGCGTAGGTATGGAAGGCATACTGGAATTTCTTGCCCGTCAGGACGCAGGCGTCAATATCACCATCACCCTTCCCGCAGGCTCTCCGGTTCAGGCCAGCGGCGAGCCCTTCATGATACGCGAGGCCGATTACAAGCCAGGGAGCGGCAAGTGAGATTTCTGATCGCCGCGTTTCTTGCCACAGCCGCGCTTGCGCCGCTCAGCGCCCAAACAAGGGTGCCCGCCGCACCGCAGGATGACTCAAGTAAGAAGGCCGAGCTGGGAACCCTGGAGTCCATACCCGAGAAGCTCCGTTCAGAAGCGCTTGAACTAACCATATTGGCCGTCGTCAAGCGCGCCGTGGGCGAGGAGCCCTGGAAGACAAGCGACGTAAAATATACGCTCAACGGCATGCCGGTGACGGTTAAGATGGTGGGCAGCTCGGTAATCGTCTACGTTACCATAACGCCCTACCCATCGAGCGAGCGGGATCTTAAGCTCGTTGCGCAGGGGCAGGTTTGGTTCAGCGACAAGGGAGAAATGCGCTACCACACGACGGTAGACACCCTGACCGTCGCCTTTGGCGAACGCGTGTTTTTCTATCCCCTAGGCATGAATGCCGACGGCGATGCCCCTCTGCGCATAGAGATAGTCCTTAAGAATTACGCCGCCAGCCGGGCGGACGGCACGGGCACGGAGAAAACCGGTCAGTGAGCACGCGCAGTCAAAAACACTCAGCTACAGGACGAAGCATCGCGTTCGTACTCATAGGCTTAGTGCTTGTATTACTCGGGGCGCTGGCTCTGCCGCGCCTTATAAAAAATGCCGCCAAGCCCTTCATAGCGGCCGTGGACCCCCCGGTTGGTGACCCGGGAGCGGCGGTGCGCATCGTGGGCAGGAACTTTGGCGGCGAGCGGCTGGATAGCAGGGTTGAATTTGACGGCGTAGCGCCTACCGCCTCCTCCTACCTAAGCTGGTCCGACGATCTCATCGAGCTACGCGTGCCGCTCTACGCCGAGACCAGCATGGTGCGCGTGCGCACGGACGCGGGCATGTCCAACCCGCGTATGTTCATGAGCATCGCTCGCCTGCCCGTACGCCCCAGCGGCGAAGGCTCGGGTACCGTGGGGCCGGCCATAGACAGCCTTTCCATAGACCAGGGAAGCATAGGCGCGCTCCTCGTGGTACGGGGCCTTAATTTCGGCTCAAACCGGGACAGCTCCGCCGTGCAGTTCAGCTGGCAATCTGCGGCGGCGGCCTTTCCCGGCCAGGATGACGGATCGAACCGCGGCTTTATAAGCCCCGCGGAGGATGACGCGGAATACCTCTCGTGGTCGGATAAAGAAATACGCGTCATAGTCCCTGACGGCGCCGTATCAGGCTCCGTGTCGGTGCGCACGAACCGCGGCACAAGCGCTGCCCGTTACTTCCAGGTTGTCGACAGCCCCGGCAGCAAGTCCTATACCGATAGGCGTACCTACGCGCTCAGCTCTTTCGTCACTATTTCCAGGGTGCGTTCCACCGGGCCCAATAGCCTGCATCTCTGGCTGCCGTATCCTGAAAGCTCGCCCTCGCAGCGCGGCGTCAAGACCCTCGGCCGCAGCATAGAGCCCCTGGTGCCCGAATACCGCGGCCTGTCTCTCTATCAGATAAGCGACCTGGCCAACGACAAGCTACTGACCGTTTCGCATGACCATATCGTACAGGTGTACGCCATAGAAACGGATATCAAGGCCGATAGGGTAAAGGCGCCCCCCAACCCCGCTCCCGCGCTCTATACGCTCTATACCCAGGCCGACGTCTTCGTCCCCGCGGATGCGCCCGCGATCAAAGCGGCCGCGACTAAGGCGGCCGGACGTGAACGAAACCACTACCGCGTGGCAAGGCTCGTCTACGACGCTCTCCTGGCTACGCTGCGCTATGATCCCGCCTCCCGCGAGGATAGCCCCCTGGCCGCCTTTGAGGCCAAGCAGGCCGATGCCTGGGACTTCTCTCTCCTCTACGTAGCCATGCTGCGCTCGCTGGGCGTTCCGGCGCGGCCGGTAAGCGGCGTCGTGGTCGATGATTCCCGACGGGCTTGGAACCATAGCTGGGCAGAATTCTACCTTTATGGTTTTGGCTGGGTACCCGTGGACATAGTCTTAGGCTCAGGCGCAAATATCGGCGCCTTCGAAGCGCCTTTTGAGGATAGGAGCCGCTATTTCGGCAATATGGACGCCAGGCACATAGCCTTTTCTAAAGGCATAGTACGGGTAGCGCCGCTCAGCCCGGACGGCAGGACCATAACGGCCAAGCGCCGTTACTCTATGCAGACTATATACGAGGAAGCATCCGGCGCTTTGGCCTCCTACACCTCGTTCTGGAGCGATGTTGAAGTGACCGGCATCTATTAATAATGCCGCCGCTTCGCTCTTCCCGCTTACCTTTGGCCCCGCGGTATGCTACACTATGATGGACGCGTGCGCTCCAGAGGAACGCACGCGCGCTCATAAAGGGGAGGAAGCCATGTCGTACATACAGAAACATGATCCTGAGCTTTTCGAGGCGGTGCGCCTTGAGTCCGATAGGCAACGGAATAATATCGAGCTCATTGCCAGCGAGAACTACACGTCCAAAGCCGTCATGGAAGCGGTCGGTTCCGTTCTGACGAACAAATACGCCGAAGGCTACCCGGGCAAGCGCTACTATGGCGGTTGCGAATTCGTGGATGTGGCCGAGAACCTTGCCAGAGACCGGGCTAAGGAGCTGTTCGGGGCGGACTACGCCAACGTGCAGCCCCACTCGGGTTCCCAGGCCAATATGGGCGTGTATTTCGCGGCGCTTAAGCCCGGCGACACCATACTGGGCATGAACCTGGCCCATGGCGGCCACCTTACCCACGGTTCGCCGGTTTCCTTCTCAGGCAAGCTCTACAACGTGGTAAGCTACGGCGTAAACCGCGACACCGAGCTCATCGACTACGACGAGCTTGCCGCCCTGGCCCGCGAAAACAGGCCGAAAATGATAATAGCCGGGGCAAGCGCCTATCCCCGCGTTATAGAGTTCGATAAGTTCCGTGCCATAGCCGATGAGGTAGGAGCGCTCTTCATGGTGGATATGGCCCATATAGCGGGCCTCGTGGCCGCCGGCGTGCACCCCAGCCCTATAAGGATAGCGGATTTTACCACTACCACCACGCATAAGACCCTGCGCGGCCCACGCGGCGGCGCCATCTTCATAGGCACGGACAAAGAAAACAGCATAGGTATACTGACGCCTAAGGGCGACCGCACCAAGCTCTGGTCGGAAGTCATGGACGGCAACATTTTCCCCGGCATACAGGGCGGGCCGCTCTGCCATGTCATCGCGGGCAAGGCCGTAGCCTTCCGCGAGGCGCTCGACCCCTCCTACAAGGACTACATGCGCCAGACCGTGCTGAACGCCAAGGTGCTGGCCAAGGCGCTCGCCGACGGCGGCGCGCGCATCGTGTCGGGCGGCACGGACAACCATCTGATGCTCGTGGACCTGAGCCCCTTAGGCATAAGCGGCAAAGACGCGGAGAAATGGCTCGACGAGGCCTCGATAACGGTGAACAAGAACGGCATACCCTTCGATCAGAAGAGCCCCTTCATCACCTCGGGTATACGCGTGGGCACGCCCGCCGTGACCACGAGGGGCATGAAGGAGGCGGAAATGATGCAGATAGCCGGGTTCGTCATGGACGTACTCAAGTCAAAGGGCGATGAAGCCACGGTGGCCAGGGTTCGGTCGGCGGCGCGCGCGCTTACCAGCCGCTTCGGCCTTCCGGCGGATTTATAAGCTGTCGTTGTGTGGCGCCGTTTGCCTAGTTCATTGACAACCCCAGGCGGCGCCCCTATACTTCAAGCACATTCCCCCCAGGGAGAACAGTAGCGGATGGAAAATCCTCTCCAGCTTGCGTTTGTTAATTTCAAGAAAGACTCATACATAATCGTGGAAGGCAAGCAGAATGCCGACCGCTTCTACATCCTCAAGGCGGGCAAGGTACGCATATCCAAAGAGGTGGAAGTGGTAGAAGAAGAAGGCGGGAACGTATACGGTCCCGGCGACTTTTTCGGCGTTATTTCCACGATGTCCAGCCACAGCCACATAGAGACCGCCCAGGCCATTACCGACGTAACGCTCATAAGCGTGCGCAAGGATCAGTACGGCACGCTTATAGAGAAGAATACGCCGGTGGCCATGAAGATAATTCAGGGCTTCTCTAAGCGCATGCGCTTTTTGGACGAGGCCCTTACGCGCCTTACCCTTAAGAACACCGCGGAAGCCGATCCTTCCCACCTGTTCAGGATAGGCGAGTACTACGCCAAGCAGAGCCAATATAACCAGGCCTTTTACGCATACTATCAATATCTCAAGTTCTGCCCCCTTGGCCAGCATACCGTCCTGGCCAAAGAGCGCCTGGCTAAGATTAAGCAGTTCTCCAAGGCCGTGTACCTTGACGGTTCCACCGAGGAATTTAACCGCTTTTACCCTAAGGACACTATGGTGTTCAGCGAGGGCATGCCCGGATCCGAACTCTATATCATACAAAAGGGCTCGGTGAAGATCACCAAGATCGTCGACAATACCGAGGTGCTGCTCGCGGTGCTCAAGGCCGGCGACATTTTCGGCGAGATGGCCCTGCTCGAGAACAAGCCGCGCTCCGCAAGCGCCATAGCCTACGAGGATGTCTACCTTTTAGCGGTCAATAAGGCCAATTTCGAGCGCATGGTGCAGGCCCAGCCCCAGATCGTAACGAGGCTCACCCAGCTGCTCGCCGAGCGCATATGGTTCATCTATAAGCAATTAGCTAATACCCTCATAGCCGATCCCATGGGCCGCATGTACGACGCCCTGCATATGCAGCTTGAGAAGAACAGGGTTCCCATACGCAACGGCGCGAGCTACGCCTTTGATTTCGGCCCAAAAGAGCTGGTGAACATGGTGGGGCTTCCCATAGGCGAGGGTAATCTCGTGGTTCAGCAGCTCTTATCCAACAAGCTTTTCCGCATTATCGAGAACAAGATCAACGTCCTCGATATGAGCGAAATCGTAAAGCAGGCCGAATACTACCGTAAAATGCAGAAAATCGATAAGGCGCGCAAAGAAAACCAAGCTGCCCGCCAGGCTTAAGCCTCCGTATGAATCCAAATCCTATCCTGCGCCAAGAGCTTAGCGCGGCGTTGTCCGCGCGCGGCTTGCCCACGCATGGGTTTATTGGCGCAGCGAGCCTCCATCGCTACGTGAGCCGGGTAGAGCCTCGATTGCGCGACGCCTGGGGCTTGGACGCGATGCGGGGGGCGCTCGTGGCCGCTCTGCCCTATGACCCGGCTAAGCCCGCCGCTATGCCCGGTTCTCAATACGGCATTATAGGCGCCTTTGCCGCGGCGCACCATTACGCCGCCTTGGCGCGTCTGCTCAAAGCAGCCGCCGCGGATATAAGCAAGAGCGGCGCGTATGCGCGCTCGGATTTTCGCGTAGCGGTCAATTCTCCGCTGCCAGAGAAGAGCCTGGCCGTGCTTGCCGGCCTCGCTTTCATAGGGCGTTCCAGCCTGGCTATAAGCGATGCTTACGGCCCCGCCTGCGTGCTCGGCGCGTTATTCCTTCCTTTCGATCCCCTCGATATCGATGCGAAGGCCGCGGCGGACGACCGGAGCGCCGCCTTCGCGCCCGGCGCGCTTTGCGGCGCGTGCCGCGCCTGCGTCGATGCCTGCCCTGTCGGCGCCATAGCAGGGCCGGGAGCCTCCGAGCCGGGCATGGCGCGCGCGCGCTGCATACAGCATTGGGCCTCCGACGCCGAGTCATGGCGCCTGCCGGAGGAGTTGCCGCCGGCAGTGGCAGCCGCCTGGGGTTCCCGGCTCTACGGCTGCGACGAGTGCGTACGGGCCTGCCCCTATTTAGCAGGCTCCTTTGAGCCGCTGCATGGCAAGGCCAGCCCGGCCGCGTCGGCAGCCGCCCTGCTGCTCGCCAAAGAAGCCAGGCCGGGCCCATGTGTCGACCTGAATTTACTTATCGCGGCCGATGAGGACGCCTTAAAACGCTGGAAGGCTGGCAGCGCGCTCGGTTTTGGCTGGTTCGGCGCGCATGCCATCAGAAGGAATGCAAGAATGGCGCTTTTATCGTATTTAGAGCCTTTTGGCATTTGACTCCGAAGCCCCGGGCTATTAGAGTAGAGCATAGGAGTGCAAAGGCCATGGAAGACAGCGCGTTTAACCAATACCTTACCTTCACCTTGAACGATGAACAGTACGCCGTGCCGGTGTCCAAGGTACGTGAGGTGCTCGAATATACCCGCATTACCAAACTACCCCGCACCGCGACCTTTATGAAGGGCCTCATCAATCTGAGGGGCTCCGGCGTACCCGTCATTGACCTGCGCCTGAAATTCGGCATGGAGGATACCCCCATAGCCAAGGACACGGCCATTATCGTGCTCGACGTCGAGGGCCTTGACGGCTCCGTCGTCGTCGGCGCGCTCGCCGACGCCGTACACGAGGTCATAGAGATAGCCGCCGACCAAGTGGAGCCCGCCCCGCGCTTCGGCACCAAGCTGGCCGCCGAATTTATTCAAGGCGTGGGCAAGCGCGATGATCTCTTCATCATCATCTTAGACATAGACAGGATCTTCAACAGCGATGAAGTGGCTATGCTTAAGGCCCAGGAGAGCAAGGAAACTGAGCCGGCGCATTAGGCCCCCACTCGCCTTAAGCCTTGCCTGGCGGCCTTAAGGCAGAAATCGATATGATCGCGTTATTAAAGTCGCGTCTTTTTATGCGGCAGTTCATTCCCATATTCATCATACTCACGGCCCTGCTTGCGCTCTATTCAGGCGGGCTGATGGTACGCGCCCATGCGGGTATCATGGCCCGGGAGTATGCCATAGCCAACGCCTATCGCGACGCCGTACTAGGATCGCTCAACCGCTGGATAGATGCCCGCGCGGACGAAGTGTCCAGGGTGGCCCAGGATGTCGAGTCCATGGCCGCCGATGGGGCGAGCCCGCGGGAGTATTCCAAGCGCTTCGCCGCCATGGTGGGCACGGGCGCCGTATACACCGACTTCTTCCTTACCGACGCCTCCGGCCTGGTCGTGGCCAGCCGGGCTGAGACCATAAGCCGCGCCATTAACCTAAGAGACCGCGATTACATACGGGAAGCCTTGAATGGGCGCAACTTTATAAGCGGAATTTTCGAAGGGCGCATAAACGGCTCGCTCATTTTCGCCATGAGCATGCCGGTGCATACGGGTAGGGAGCATGGAGCGCTGGCCGGCGTCGTATCCCTTAAGAACCTCGTGGGCATCGTCGATACGCTCAACTTTAGCGCCATGGGCAGCGCCTTCTTGCTATCGGCCGACGGAAACATACTGGCGAACCCCGCTGACGCTGACGGGGGGAGCCCAAAAGCTAGCCTTGCCGGCGCATCCCTCGATCGCTTTTTTAAGAGCGCGATCGGATCGGCTCTCTACACCAATCACCGCGGAGAAACCGTGCTTGGCGCTTGGGGCCGGATAGAACGGCTTGGCCTCGTGCTGCTGGTGGAGCTGGACAACGACCAGGCTTTATCGCCTCTGCGCGACCTTTTGGGCTTTGCCGGGCTCATATCGGCGGCCGCTCTGTTAGCCATGCTTTTCGTCGTGTACGGCTTCTCCAAGGGGCTCGTCAAGCCCATACGCGCCTTGGTGGAGGCCACGCAGCATATCCGTAGCGACGAGTACCGCTCCGTGCTCGTCATGAACACTGGTACCGAACTGGACGAGCTCATACAGGCGTTCAATGACATGGCCAAAACCGTACGGGAGCGGGAGGCAGGGCTTAAAGACAGCGCGTCCCGCGACAGCTTAACCGGTCTCCTTAACCATGGAAAGATCGAGGAATACCTAGAGCTGGAAATGCGCCGAAAACGCCGCTTGGGCCTGCCTGTTTGCTTCGTGATGATAGATATTGACCATTTTAAGGCCATTAATGACAGCTATGGGCACCAGGCGGGCGACGATGCCCTGCGGGGCCTAGCAGCGCTCATGCTCGCTCTGGTACGCAGCGGCGACATGGTGGGCCGCTATGGCGGCGAGGAATTTGCCATCTTATTAGAAGCCAAGGATTGCGATGAGACTGCGCGGTTTTGCGAGCGCATGCGGGCCGCGGTCGAGTCTAAGGTTTTTGACTGCGACGGTAGGCAACTGCGCTTTTCCGTTTCGCTCGGCTTCGCCTGCGTGGCTCCTGACAGCATGGACCACTTTGAGCTTATACGCCATGCGGACCGTGCCCTCTATGAGGCAAAAAACGCGGGCCGCAATACCGTGCGCAGCAGCTGCTAGCGCAAAATCGCCAAGCCGTTTATCCTGCTGCCGTGCTTACCCTAAGGAGCTTACCTCATGACTACCGATAGCTACGTGCTTAAGACCGTGCCCCTGCGCTTCCGGGGCGCCGACATGCGGCTAGAGCTCTCTCACGCCCTTTTCAGCTCAAACGATATAGACGCGGGTTCCAAGCTGCTGCTAAAAGCCGTGGCCAAGGCCGCCGATGCAGCGGCCGTGGCATCCATACTCGATATAGGCTCGGGCGTAGGCGTCCTGGGCATAGCCTGCGCCTTGGGCTACCCAGGCTCCGCCTTGAGCGTCCGCGACCGCGATGCGCTTGCCTGCGCCTTTAGCGCGCGGAACGCCAAGATCAATAAACTTAAGCCAGAAACCGTAGAAACGGCTCTATTCCTCGAGGGGCTCACGGGCAAGGACTTTGACCTTGTGCTCTGCAACGTGCCTGCCAAGGCGGGACCGCCGGTACTGGACCGCTTCTTCCGCGAACTGCCCGGCATAGTGAGCGCTCGGGGGCTTGCGGCCTTAGTCGTCGTCAACACCATAGCCGAGGCGGCGCAGGCCTCTCTTACCGCCGCCGGCGTCGAACCCATCGTGGCCGAGCAGAGCAAGGGGCACACGGTGTTCATCGTGCGGAGAGAAGGGCGAGCGGCCTTCATGGAAGAGCCCGACGCCTTCGAGGGCTATGCGCGGGGACTAGCCAAGACGGAGCGGGGGCCGGGCAGCTCGCGCCGCTCCAATTACCGCCACCGGGGCTATTGGGGCCTGCCGGAATTCGATACGCCCTCCTTTGCCACGGTGCTGGCCATGGAACTCGTGGAGGCTGGCGCGAGCGGCTTGCTGGCGCGCAGGGCCTGCGTCATAAACCCCGGTTCGGGGCGCCTGCCCTGTTTCATACGCTCCCGGCTCGGTGCCTTCGTGGAGCTCTGCGGCCGCGACGTGCTGGCGCTCAAGGCGAGCGCCGCCAACCTGGCGATCAACGGCCAAACGGGGCCGCTGGAAAACGGCACGGCCGCTATGCCCGCCATCCCTCCTGCCTGCGCAGCCGTCGCCTGGCCCGATAGCCTGCCCGAGGCCAGCTATGACCTCGTTGCCGAATACGCCGACGTGACGCCGCGCGTGGATAGCTTCGAAGCCTCCTGGCTTGCGGCGCGCAGGCTGCTTAAACTGGGCGGCAGCTACGTGGCCGTTATGACCAGCGCCGATTTTGACCGCTTCGAGAAGCGTAAGCCTAAAGGCTTTTCCAAGCTGAGGGAAAAAAAGAAGAAGGGCTGGACAGCGGGACTTTGGCGTCTCGAGAGTGTCGATAAATAAAATAATATTTCACATGATGAAATATAGTCGATTTTACTCTTGCCGATACGGCTTTTCGGGTATACAACGATAGGTGTCGCGCGCCGTATGAGCGCGCGCGGCGCATAAAAGGAGTATCCCCATGAACCTCGACAGCATCAAGCATGCCCGCGCGCGCGCCTGGATAGAAGAAAATATCGAGATGTGTATGCCGGACGACGTGTATGTATGCGACGGCGGGCAGGAAGAAGCCGACCGGCTTGCCGAGCGCCTGCTCCGCGCAGGCACGTTTAAACGTTTGGAGAAGCGCCCGGGATCGTACTACGTGGTCAGCGACCCCGGCGACGTGGCGCGGGTAGAGAACAATACCTTTATATGCTCGCGCTTCCGTGAGGAGGCCGGCCCGACGAATAATTGGGCCGATCCACAAGAAATGAAGGGCGAGCTCAGGCAGCGCTTCTTCGGCTCCATGCGCGGCCGCACCATGTACATCATACCCTTCAGCATGGGCCCCGTAGGAGGCCCTCTTTCCCATATAGGCATAGAGCTTACCGACAGCATATACGTGGTGCTTAACATGCGTATTATGACGCGCATGGGCGGGAGCGTGCTCGAGGCGCTGGGACGCGACGGCAGCTTCGTAAAGTGCCTCCATTCCGTGGGCTATCCCCTGACGCCCGGCCGCCATGAGAAACGTTGGCCCTGCGACTCGAATAACAAATATATCGTGCACTTCCCCGAGGAGCGGGCGGTATGGTCGTACGGCTCGGGCTACGGCGGCAACGCCCTCTTAGGCAAGAAGTGCTTCGCCCTGCGCATAGCCAGCGCCATGGCGCGCGACCAGGGTTGGCTGGCCGAGCACATGCTCATACTGGGCATAACGAATCCCGAAGGTAAGAAAAAGTACCTGGCCGCCGCCTTTCCTTCGGCCTGCGGCAAGACCAACCTGGCCATGCTCGTGCCTACGCTGCCGGGCTGGAAGGTGGAGACCGTGGGCGACGACATAGCCTGGATGCGCTGGGGCGAGGACGGCAGGCTCTATGCCATCAATCCCGAGTCGGGCTTCTTCGGCGTGGCGCCGGGCACGAGCCTTAAGAGCAACCCGAACGCCATGAAAAGCATAGAGAAGAACGCCATCTTTACCAACGTTGCGCGCACGCCCGACGGCGACGTGTGGTGGGAGGGCATAGGCAGCGAGCCGCCCGAGGGGCTCATAGATTGGCACGGCGAACCATACAACCCCAATACCGACAGGCCCGCCGCCCATCCCAACGGCCGCTTTACCGCGCCCGCCGCGCAGTGCCCCGTCATCGACCCCGCCTGGGAAGACCCTAAGGGCGTGCCTATAAGCGCCATACTCTTCGGCGGCAGGCGCGCGGGCACCGTGCCCCTGGTGCACGAGGCCCTCGATTGGGAGCATGGCGTGTTCATGGGCTCCATAGTATCCAGCGAGACCACGGCCGCGGCCACGGGCGCCGTGGGCCAGCTCAGGCGCGACCCCTTCGCCATGCTGCCCTTCTGCGGCTATAACATGGGCGACTATTTTCATCACTGGCTGCGCATGGGCGAACGTACCGGGGTAAAGCATCCCAAATTCTACTACGTAAACTGGTTCCGCAAAGGCCCTGACGGCAAATTCCTCTGGCCTGGTTTTGGCGAGAATTCCCGGGTGCTCAAGTGGATATTCGAGCGCTGCGACGGCGAGGGGGAAGCCGAGGAGACCGCTATAGGCTATGTGCCTACGCCCGCCTGCCTGGACCTGGAGGGCCTTGCCGTACCCAAGGCTGCCATGCAGGAACTCCTGGCCGTGCGCGAGGAGGAGTGGCTCGCCGACCTGCCGGCCATACGCATATTCTACGGCAGCTTCGAGGAGGGCTTCCCCGAGCAGCTCATGGCCAAGCTCGAGTGGATAGAGCGCCGCCTTAAGGCCGGCTTCAACCCCAAGGCCAATGCGTACATAGCCTAGGCTCCTTGTATCCTGCCGTATATGAAGCGCGGCATGCCCGGACGCGGCTTATACACTGCCTTGCCTGCCCCTGTCGGCAGGCTTTTTTGTTACTATGCATCCTGTAGTGCGAAAAAACGACAAAAAAGAGGCACAAAAACGTCGTAAAATTAGCATTTGCATTTATATTATATTGAATTAATATTTACTCGGTACTATATTGTACGATGATAGTATCGTACCTTGGAGGCATACATGAAGCGCACAATGCAAAGAACCGCTACGCTGGTACTCTTTTCAGTGCTTTTGGCGGCCGCGTGCAAGCAGCCCGAGATAGACCTACCCCCTTCCATAAGCTTTGGAAGCGGGTACTCGGAAGGCGAATACGTGTCCGGCATTATACTCCTGGAAGGCTCTGCCCGCGACGACGTGGGCATAAGCATCGTGGAGCTCTCCTTTGACAATGGCGTAAGCTATCAGGCGGCCAGCGGTACAGGCTCCTGGTCGTACTATATCGATACGACCGCGCTTCCGGACACCGTGCTGCCTATACGCGCCCGCGTGCGCGATACGAGCGGATATTACAATTACGCCTTCATGAACCTTATCGTTGACAATGAAGGCCCCATCGTGCGCATTATCAACCCGAGCGACGAAAGGCCGGTAAACGGCTTCGTGCCCATAATCGGTACCGGTAACCGCGTGAGCTCGGTAAAGATAAAAGTAGACAGGCTGAGCGATTCAAGCCCGGTAACCGCCGGCTGGGTGGACGCCGAAGGCACGGTAGTGTGGAGCAAAGTAATTGACGTTACCGATTTAGAGGAAACAGAGTACAAGGTAAGCGTGCAAGGGTTTAGAGCTTCCCCCTATAAAGAGGGAGCGGTAGTAGAGGCCACCTTCAGGGTCGATAAAACGGTGCCGGCGTTGGCCTTCACCGACCCATCCAGCTCTTCCAACGTGATCACCTATCTCAAGGACACAGTGCTTTTCGCGGGCACCGCTGCGGATGCCAACGGCATAGCCCTAGTGGAGATCAGCTTCAATGGCGGTACTAGCTGGGAGAATGCCTCGGGCACGAGCTCATGGTCCCTTTATAAAGACACGAATACCTTAGGCGACGGCATACGAACGGTGGTAGCCAGGGCCAAAGACACGACGGGCCTCTTCTCGACGGTAAACATACCGGTGAATATCGACAACAAGCCCCCGGTGGTGGAGATAACCCAGCCCCTTGAAAACGGCTTAGTGGCCGGCGTCTTCACGGTACGCGGCACGAGCTTCGACGCCGGCGGTATACAAGAGGTATCGCTCAAGCTCAACGCGAGCCCGCAAATCGTGAGCGGCACGACCAACTGGAACGCCGACGTGGACGTATCCGCCCTGCCCAACGGCCCGCACTCCCTTACCGCGGTGGCTAAGGATATGGGCAACACCGAAGGAACTCCGTATACCATCGCTATCATAGTGGACAACAACCTGCCGGATTTCGGGCCTTTCACGGGCATCGCCGACAACGGGTACTACAAGGGCTCACTCTCCATGTCGGGCACAGTGTCAGACGCGGACGCCGGCGACATGATATCTTCCGTACAGGTTAAGATCGGGTCGGGGGCCTTCTCATCCGTAGGATCCTTCGACGGCAGCGCCTGGTCCACGACCCTCGATACCGCCGGCTATAGCGATGGCGCCAAGACGGTCACTTTCAGAGTTACGGACGAGTGGGGCGGCTACCGCGAGCGCTCTTTCAGCGTGGTGTTCGACAACACCCAGCCCTCCCTGGCCATGACCCAGCCCCTGGCGGACGCGGAAGTATCCGGACGCGTGACGATAACGGGTAGCGCCAGCGACGCATACACGGTGGACTATCTGCGTCTCCGCATCAAGACGGACGGAGCGGGTAGCTGGGATATCGTGGACGCGGACATTAAGGCTTCTCTTGCCGCGGGGCTCTGGTCCTATCAGTGGGATTCCACCCTCCTGCCCGAAGGGCTCTACCAGATCCAGGCGGAGGCCCGGGACAAGGCAGGCAACGCCCGCATCATCGACCGAATGGTTGAGAAGACGGACAACGTGCCGTCCATCAGCGTCGACCTGCCCCTGAACGGGGCCTACGTGGGCGGCACGATAAGCGTAAGCGGCCAGGCGGCCGCGCCCGTGGGAATCATCGACGGGGTTAAGGTTCGCTTCAACGCGGGTACGGAGTATGATGCGACCCCCGCGGGACCCGGGGACTGGTCCACCTGGACCATAGGGTCTATGGATACTGTAGCCCTGAGCGACGGCCTCAACACGGTGACCGCCCGGGTGAGCGCCGACGGCGGAACCTACACGAACAGCGCTAGCGTGAGCATCCACGTGGACAACACTCCGCCTTCCATAAGCATTACCGCGCCGACTAGCGCTGCCGTCGGCGCCCAGGCCCTGTACGGCCCCCAGACCATCACGGGGACCGCCTCGGACGCGAACCTGACGGACGTGATCCTGGTGATCGACGGGGGGGCTCCCGTTTCCCTAGGCGCCCTAACCTCGTACTCCCACGCCTGGAACACGGCCATCGTGACCGGCGTGGCCGGGACAAACAAGCTTATTCAGGCCAAGGCCGTAGACAGGGCGGGCAACGAGACGACCACGTCCGTAACCGTGGATGTACGGCCCCACATCACGGCTTTGAGCAAGGTGACCGCTATCCGGGGGGACACCATCACCATAACGGGCTTCAACTTCGCCGCGGGTTCCCGGGTGAACTTCCCGAATGCGGCGAGTACGGTGCCGACCTCTGTCAGCGGTTCTACATCCATGAACGTGGTGATTCCGGGCACGGCTACCTCTGGCCAGGTGACCGTCACGACCAACGGGGTGGACAGCAACGGGGTTAACCTGGACCTATGGCAGGTGGATCAGATAGAGAGCGATGGAACCTTCCCGGCCTTAACCCGCGATCCGAGCGGCAACCTCTACGCCGCCTATCAGATGGCCCAGTACAAGACGAATCCCGGGAATCAGAACACTCGGGCTATCGGCTTCCACGTTAAGCCAGCCGCGGGGGCCTGGGGCGCTCAGATCAAGGTAGACGTGACCTTAGCGAACGGCATCGAGATGACCTATCTCTCCATGGCTGCGGACGCCACGTATGTGTACATAGCCTACCAGTTCAAGGGTACGCCGACGGGGCTGAAGTTGGCTCGCTACGCGATCTCCGGGGGAACTTGGACGATCACGCCCGTATCAACCGGGACCTACGCCTTCACGTCGCTGGGCCTGCACGGTTCGGACCTGTACCTCTCCGCTTACGACGTGACCCTCAAGAAGCTGGTGGCCTTCAAGCTGACCAACAACGGGACGACGGTGTCGAATTCCTGGGACGTCGACAGCTCCAGCGCGGACGTAGGCCGCTTCACGGCCCTAGGCGTCACGCCGGCGGGCAATCCCGTAATCGCTTACCGCGACGCGCTCAATAAGACGTTGAAACTGGCGTACTATACCGGCGTGGAATGGGCCGTGCCCCGGACTATAGATACGGGCAACGTGGGAGAGTACGCATCCCTGAAGATACATACGGACGGGACTGTGCATATAGCGTATTTCGATAGCGTGCGGGGAGATTTAAATTACGCCAAGGCGAGTTCGCCATCCGCCGCCTTTACCATCGAACCGGTGGCGGCCGAAGGCATAGGAGGGCTTTTCAGCTCCGTGACCCTGGATGGCAGCGGCAAGCCCCACGTGGCGTATTACGACTTCTCGTCTAATTCTATCGTCTACGCCCGGAAGACCGGGGCCTCATGGGAGGTCTTCCCCATACCGCCACGGACGGCGACGGAGGTTCTGATCTATCCCAATACCTTCACGGGCATAGTCCTGGACGGATCAAAGCCGTACATCGTATACCCGGCCAACGAAGGTACCCTGGGAGCTAGCTTTATTCCTTAAGAAGCCATGAGCCGCTGATTAGCCGCCCCCGCCGGGGGCGGCTTTTTTATCCCGTAGCCGCGGTCCTCTCGTTGAAGGGGCTGGCCCGCTCGAGCACGGCGCGCACTATGGAGCCCTCGCTTCCTACGAGCCCCGGGTCCTCTTCGAGCAGGGCCAGGGCGTCGGCGCGGGCCTCTTCCAGGAGCTCGGCGTCGCGCAGGGGGTCGGCGAAGGTAAGGCGCAGGGCGCCCGCCTGGTCGGTGCCCGTTATCTCGCCGGGGCCGCGCATGCGCAGGTCTTCCTCGGCTATGACGAAGCCGTCGTTGCTCTCCTTCATGGCCATGACGCGCCGCTTGCCTTCGTCGCCGAGTTTCTCCGACCATACGAGAAAACAGTAGGACTGCAGCCCGCTGCGGCCAACCCGGCCGCGCAGCTGATGCAGGGCGGCAAGGCCGAAGCGCTCGGCGTGCTCTATGACCATGCACGTGGCCTGCGGCACGTCCACGCCCACCTCCACAACGCTGGTGGCCACGACGTAGGAGAGGCTGCCGTCGGCGAAGGCCCGCATGGTGGCGCGCTTGTCCGCCTCGGCCAAACGGGCATGGATGAGCCCGCCTTTAAACTCGGAGTATACGTCCTGCCTTAAGCGCTCGTACATGGCCTCAGCGTCCTTGAGCTCCAGCTTATCCGAGCGCTCCACCAGGGGGTATACGAAGTAGGCGCGGCGCCCGGCGGCCAGTTCCCTGCGCACGAATTCGTATACCTTAGCCTCGTTGCCCTCCTTGGCCAGGTGGGTGACGACGGGCTTGCGTCCTGCGGGCATGGTCTTTATGGTCGATACTGAAAGATCGCCATAGACGGTAAGGGCGAGGGTGCGCGGTATGGGCGTGGCGCTCATCATGAGCATGTCGGGCCGCGAGCCCTTGGCGCCCATGGCCAGGCGCTGGAGCACGCCGAAGCGGTGCTGCTCGTCCACCACGACGAAACGGAGGGCCTTGTAAGTTACGTCGTCGGAGAAGAGGGCGTGGGTGCCTATGACGAGGTCTATATCGCCGGCGGCCAGGGCTTTAAGGAGGGGCTTACGGGCGGAGTCGGCCACGTTGCCCGAGAGGAAGGCCAGGCGCACGCCCAGTGGCTCAAGGAGGCGGGCGGCGTTGTCGGCGTGCTGGCGCGCCAGGAGCTCGGTGGGCGCGATTATCGCAGCCTGGCCTCCGGCGGCCACGGCGTAGAGCGCGGCCATGAAGGCCACGAGGGTCTTGCCCGAGCCCACGTCGCCCTGCAGGAGGCGCGCCATGGGCCAGGGGCCTGCCATGTCGGCGGCTATGTCCGCCAAGGCCGCTTCCTGGTCGGCAGTAAGCGAGAAGGGCAGGCGCTCCTTGAGCGCCAGGGCGAGGCTTTCGTCGGCCTTGGTACGCGTAAGCCTATCCTGGCGCCTGGCCAGCGAGCGGCGGCCCACCATGATCTGCAGGTAGAACAGCTCCTCATAGGACAGCGCCTTACGGGCTGCGGCTATATCTGAGAGCGCTGTGGGCTTATGAAGGAGGCGCAGCGCCTCGGCCTTGCGAATGAGGCTACGCCGCTCGCGCAGGGCCGGGGGCAGTTCGTCGTCCACCGAGCCCCAGCGGGCAAGGGCCAAGCTTATGAGCCGGCGGATACTCGTTTGGCTTAAGCCCGCGGTTAATGGGTAAACAGGCAGCAGGCCTTCGGGCGTAAAATCGCCCTCGTCGACGCGCTCTGCGTCAAAGGCCGAAGACTGCAGCTCGCCGAAGCGGTACTCAAAGCGGCCGAAGAGCCGCAGGCGCGACTCGAGCGTAAGGCTCTGTTCCAGGAAGGGGCGGTTGAAGCACACGAGGGCGGCGCGGCTGCCCGCCTCATCCTCCACCCAAACTTTAAGGGTGCGCATGCGGCCGAAGCCGAACCAGTCGTGCGCAACCACCCGTACGAAGCAGTTCACCGGACCCTGGGCAAAGGCGGCCAGGGGGCGCTTCTGGGCGCGGTCCTCGTAGTCCCTCGGGGGCAGGAGGAGGAGATCGGCGGCGTTATAGACGCCCAGCCTTGCCAGCCTGCCTAGGAGCGCCGGCCCCGCCCCCTTAAGCTCGGAGAGGGCAAGCTCAAGCTCGCGTACGAACAAAATCGGGCGCCTTAGCGCCAGGCCGCCGCGGCCTTGAGCCAGGCGTAGAAGTCCAGGCCGTTCACCGGGTCGTCGGGCTTGAAGGAGCGGCCGTCTGGCAGGCTCATGATGCCTTCTTCCACCACGCCGAGCACGGCGTCGAACCAGGGGGCCCCTATAGGCACGTCGGGCACCGGGCTTGCCGGCCGCGCGGCATAGCGGACGCTGTAGCGCGTAAGCAGCCTTGTCTCGCCCCGCGCCATGACGTTCCACAGGAAGAGCGCGGCGTCCCGTCGCTTCATGGGGTCCTTCTGGCCCGTTGCGCTCGTGGCATACCAGCCGGCCGCCTTGAGGCGCTCGAAGAGCACGCCGGGCGCCCATGTAGCGCCGCCCGTTATCCAATCGAGGGTGTTCGTCTCGCTCTGCGCCAGCACGGCCATGCCCAGGGCCGGCAATTGCTCCCGGTTCAGGTATGCGGCCGAGCTTGCCGCTATGTTCGCGTCGGCCTCGCGCAGCGCGTAGGAGCGCTCCCGCATAGGGCCGTAGAGCAGGCGGTATTCGTCGGGCAGGAAGGGCAGGGCGGCGTCGAAGGCCGCAAGGGCCTCGCGCTGCCTGCCTAAGTCGTGCAGGGTGGCGCCCATTTCGGCCCGTATGCGCTGCGCTCCATCGGCGTTGAGCAGGGCGCTTTCCAGTTCCTTAAGTTTGTCGTTATTGGTACGCGCCAGGCGGGAGGCCACGACGGCGCTGTATTCGTCGCCCTGGTAGGCCGACTTAGCTTCCGCGAGCCGCTTGGCCGCCTCGGCTCGGTCGCCGGCCAGCAGGGCGGCTTCGGCCGCGAGTCCATTAAGCCGCGCGCGGTAGAGGGGGTCGGTGCTGGGCTTTTCAAGGAGGGCCTTTATTTCTCCCCGCGCCTGCGCGAAGGCCGCCTGATCCGCCTTGGCCCTGAGAGCGGTAAGCTTCAGTTCAAGAGCGGCTAGCTCGCTCGGGTCGCTGCCCGTAGCCGAATCGTAAAGTACGTCGCGCTGTATGGTGGCGCAGGAAGCCAGTAAGGCCAGGGCGAGCGTTAGGCAGGCAAGCCTAAGGTAGGCCCCTGCGCGGGCTGGGCGCGCCGCGCTTTTCTTGATGCAGCTCATAGGTGACTCCTTAGCCTTTATAGCGGCTTCTGCGCGTTCCGTGTCAGCGCTGCGCATAGGCGTGTATGGTATGGTCTATGCCGCGCGTGACGAGCTCGCGCCGGCCGTCGCCGTCTATATCTATGAACACCGGCAGGCCCGCGCCCGATACGGGGAAACCCTCGAGCATGGCCAGGTCGCCGCCGTAGGCGTAGAGCGCGTCGCCGCCTCCGGCCAGGTAGAGCTCCTCCCTGCCGTCGCCGTTCTCGTCGCGGGCTAAGATAAGGCTGCCCGTGGCTGGTCCTCTCTTGAGCGGAGCCGAGCCGTACAGCTGGCCGTCCGCGCCCACCCGGTACAGGGTGCCTTCGGCGGACACGAGGAAGAATGAGCGCCATACGGGCGCCCAGGCCAGGGCGGAATCGAATACGCCGTAGAGCCGCAGGGGAAAGCCCGGGGCCATGGCGCCGTCGGCGCTGAATACCGAGAACTCGCCCTCTTCGCTCACCGCCGCTATGCGGGCGTTCGCTATGGATTGTTCGTTTGTTGCCCCTGTTGGCGTGCCGGCTATGACCGGCGGAGCGCTGGCTATGCCCGAGAGCGCTACGGGCCATCCGGGTACTATGCCGCCATCGTTGTCCAGCAGGTAGAGGGCGCTGTCGAAGGAGCGGGGGAGGGCAGCCATGCCCCAGGGGGCTACCGTAGGCGCGCTGCGCAGCCTGGCGTGCAGCGCGTTGGAATAGCTCTGCCTGCCGTCGCTATCTATGAACAGGAGCGACGAATCTCCCGATACGGGCACGGCCAGGCGCGAAGCGCTCAAGGCTGGCGCCCCGGATACGGCCAGGCCGGTAACGAGGGGAAAGCCTGCCAGCGGCTCGAGTTTGGCATCGCAGCGGTATACGGTGCCGCGGGCGGATACGGCCCATACGGCTTCTATGCGGCCGGCCGGGGCGTCCAGCGCCACCCAGGCCTTGTCATCCAGCTTGAGCTCGGTAAAGAGCCCCGAGGATAGGTCCATGGCCACGATGGAGCGATCGCTTGACCAATAGGCCATGGGCGAGCCGCCAAGGCTCATGCCCGCCACGGGGTCGGAATCTATGCGGCCCGGCGCCTTTACGGGAAAGCCCGCTATCTCCGCTAGCCCTATTGAAGGCGAGGACGAAGCGGACAGCTCCAATCGCAAGGAGCCGCCTGACAGCTTAAGTGAGGCTAAGCCCCTGCGGTAGAGCTTGAGCGCCTGGGACAGTCCTTCCTGGCCTCGCAGGAAGAAGGGCACGCTGCGGTCGAGGTTGTAATAGAGCATGGCCGAGGATTCAGGAGATATGGCGGCCGCCGTTTCCTTCCAGCGCTCAGTCTTGACCAGAAGTTCGCCGGCGCGCAGTTCCGCCACGCAGCCAGCCAGGAGCTCGGCGCTGGAGCTTGCGTAGAGTATGCCGTCATGTACCAGGTAGAAGGGCTCCACGAGGCTTATGCCCAGGCTCTCAAGGAAGGCCCTGAGCCAGCGCGGGAATATGATGCGCGGCACGCGGGTGCCGTCCACCACCGCGGAGAGGTCCCTGCCCAGGAGCAGGGAGCCGAAAGCCTTGTCGAATACGTCCTTGCGCGCGCGCTCGTCGCCTATGCTGGCGAAGAAAACGGGCGCGGGCCCCCGGTCGCTGCCGAACACGCCCAGCTCGTCGCCCATCCAGGAAAAGAGCAGGGTGTCTATGCCCATGCCGAAGGCCAGCTTCGACGCGTCGTCTGCGGTTTTGTAGGCCGCCTGAGTATCCGCGCCTAGGATACCCGAAGCTGCCTGCCAGAGGACGGATGGCGCGCCTGCGGCCAGCAGGCTGAAATACGAGCTGGACGCCGGTAGGCGCGTAAGGCTCTGGGGCGTGCGCGAGCGCTTGTCGAAGAGCGCGCGCAGGCTTTCGTTGGAGACGAGGTAAGGCAGCTCCATGGCCAGCGACACCCGTTCATCCTTAAGGCCGAGGTCTACGACCGAGAGGCTCGGAAAGCTCAGCCCGGCCAGCAGGCGGGCAAGGGGGCCTTCTCCCGCCGCCATGCCTTCGGTAAACGAATCGGGTTCGACAAGGAAGCGCAGGGAGCCGGGGCCGCGGGTGCTAAGCGCCTTGGCGAGCGCGTTTTTGTCCTTTACCTGCTTGGGCCGAGCCGCGGCCTGCAGGAGTTCAAGGTCGCTGGCTACGACGAGCACATTGCGGTAGAAGAGCGCGTAGGCGCTCAGCTCGCCGTTTTCATAGAGAAAATGCGGCGGAAAGGCAGCAGCTTCGTAGGAGAGCCCTTCTACCCGCTCAAGCAGCGCGGGAAAGGTTTTTGCCAGGAAAGGAGCTAAGCGCGTCAGGGCGGAACGCAGGCCTAAGTCGGCGGCCAGCACGAAGCTGCCTTCGCCATACAGGGCGGCGTCTACTCGTATGTCGGCAAGTTTGAGGAACAGGGGTGAGCGCAGGACGGGGTTGCCGCGCAGCGAGCGCATGGTACCCCGGAGCGCGGCCGTATCGGCGCCGGATAGGGCGGCATCCACCGCCTTGAGGTGCAGAGCCTCGTTTAGGAAGGCGCTCGCTGAAGGCAGGCTCGCGTACGCGTCAAAGCCCTCGGGCATGTGGGTGCTGGGGTCGCTCCTGAATACCAGGGCTAGCAGGGTAAGGATGGCCGCTAGGGCTATCGGCAGGCCGATAACCAGGGCGAGCAGCCACAGCGCCGCCTTGAGGCCGCGCTTTTTTTTGGGCGGCATTGGCTTCTGATAGGCTCCGCCCTTATCGCCAACCGGGTTCCCGGCAGCATCTTGTGTTTCCTTGGGGCCGGCGGGCGTATCCTCGCGCTTATCGGGCATCGCATCCTCCATGGCTCATACAACGATCGCTTGAAGGCCATTGTCGACCGAAAAGCATTATTGCGTCAACGGTGGAAGGATGCTAGCATGCCTTTATGGAAGCACTAGAACGATTAAGAGAGATAGACGGGCAGGCCAAGCTCGTGCGGCATATAGCCGGCGTGCTTGGCTGGGACCAGGAAACCTACATGCCTCCCGCGGCCATAGAGGAGCGGGGCGACCAGTTGGCTTTTCTTGAGGCCCTCGCCCACGACAAACAGACCTCGCCGGAAATCGGCGAGCTCTTGGCCGCCCTCGGCTCAACCAAGGAGAATCCAGGCGGCGACGCCTCGCTCGGCGCGGTAGAGCGCGCCTACCTCAGGGTGCTCAGGCGCGGCTACGACCAGGCTACCAAAATTCCCACGGAACTGGTAGCCGAGATGGCCAAGGCCACGAGCCTCTCGCAGGCGGCCTGGGTAAAGGCCAGGAAAGAGAACGACTTCCCCGCCTTCGCCCAGCATTTGCAGAAAATGCTGGACTTTAACAAGCGTATAGCCGCCTATCTCGACCCGGCCAAGAAGCCTTATGACGTGCTCCTCGACAACTTCGAGGAAGGTGCCACGGAGGAGGGCATAGCCGCCGTGTTCAAGCCCCTGCGCGACGAGCTCGTGGCGCTCATGGCAAAGATACGATCACGGCCCCAGGTGGACGATAGCGCGCTTCATCGCCACTGCCCCGAGGCGGCCCAGGCCGAGGCAAGCGCCTATCTGATGAAGCTCTTGTCCTATGACTTGGAACGCGGCCGCCTCGATAAGGCCGCCCATCCCTTTACCACTGGCATAGGCGATGACGACGTGCGCATAACCACGCGCTATATGGAGGACTTCTTTCCCTCAAGCGCCTTCAGCACCATACATGAGGGCGGCCATGCCCTCTATGAGCTTGGCATAGACCCGGCTCCCGGCTATAAGCGCACGTCCCTTGCCGAGGCCGCCAGCATGGCTGTGCATGAATCCCAGTCGCGGCTCTGGGAGAACATGGTGGGCCGCTCGCTGGGCTTCTGGAAGAACCATCTGCCCGCGTTTAAGCAGTACCTGAAGCCGAGCCTGGATGACCTAGGCCTTGAGGGCTTCTACAAGGCTATAAACAAGGTTGAGCCCTCGCTCATACGCGTGGAGGCCGACGAGGTTACCTACAGCCTGCACGTCATACTGCGCTTCGAGCTTGAGGCCGCGCTCATGAGCGGCAAGCTGCTGGTGGCCGATCTGCCGGGCGCATGGAACGAAGGCATGCAAAAGCTGCTGGGCGTAACGCCCCCGAGCGACGATAAGGGCTGCCTCCAGGATATCCACTGGTCCATGGGCGCCATAGGCTACTTTCCCAGCTACGCCCTTGGCAATCTCTACGGCGCCCAGCTCTGGGACGCTATGAAAGACCAGGGCCTTGACCCGGCCGCCGCGGTTGAGAAGGATGAGCTGCCCACTATACTGGCCTGGCTCAGGGCCAACGTGCATAAGCCGGGCGCCATGTACAAGCCCGGCGAGCTTATCCAGCGCGTGAGCGGCAAGCCCCTGGACGCCTCGCATTTCGTGCGCTACCTGAATCAGAAGTACGCGGGAGTATATGGGTTCTGACCCCGCCACCCTGGGGGCGGCAGGCCTCTTAACGGCGCTTGCCGCCCTGTTCTTTACGGCGTCTGTCGTAAGCCTCGCCTTCTTCGGCATTAAGAAGCTCCGCTTCTTAATCGCCAAGGAGCGCTGCGCTCCGCCCCGTATGGGGCTTTCCTTTCTCTTCGTATGCCTGAGCCTTGGCGCGGGCTTCTGCGCCTGGGCCCTCGTGATCATGGGGCGCGGCGCCATAAACCCTGATAGGCTCTATGCATACGCCGTATGCGGCGCGGCTATGGGTTTGGCCTTTGGCCTGTTTCCGCGCACGTCCGGCTCACTCCTAGCCGTTTTGGCGCTGAGCAGCCTTGCCCTTGCCTGGATGGAAAGCGCTGCCTGGCATGCAAGCCTGCCAGGGCTTGAGGTGGCGCGCCTTTCTGTGTACGAGGCTAATGACTCCTCCTCGTTCGTGGGCCTGTCGGCCCCTGACCGAAACGCATTGCCCGTTGTACAGAACCTGCGCCTGCCGCCCGGCGAACTGCGCTTCGAGGCAGAACTGCTTTCCGTGCGCGGCCCCTTAGCCGCCTTTATAGGTACCGGCTTCCACCGCCTAACCGGCCTGCGGGCAGGCGCGGAACGCGTGGCGCTGCCCGTGGAGCCCGGGCCTCTGCACGAGCCTTCCTTCCTTGCGTTTCTAGCGCCGCTCTTAGGCTTATCGCGGGAACCGTTCCTTAGCCAGGGCATAGCCGCCGTGGAATTCGCCAGGGCTAGGCTACGCATAGGCTTGGAACCCGGTTTTGTGCTCTCGTTTGATTAAAAACTAAAAAAAGTGCGGGCTAAGGCTCTTGTCAGTGTTTCTATGTATCGATATAATGAGTGTCTGGGTATCCTAAACGATGCCCAAGGAGCAGTATATGGCAGCAAGACAGGCATTAAGTCCTAACGCAGTAGCAGCCCCCTTCCTCCTCTCCCTCCTCTCCCTCCTCTCCCTCCTTTCCAACGACTCCTTCCTGACTACGACTACGACTACGAACACGACTACCCCCACCACAACGATGTGACGCCCCGGGCGTCCATGAGATTCGCGGCCAGCCCGTAGGGCGGCTCCGAACGGTCCCATCCCGTCGACGCGGGACGGATGACGCTCGGGTTTAGAAAACCAGTCAGTAGTACCATCCTCATTCTTAGGCGGTAGCGTTTGCCCGGGCTATTTATAGACCCGCGGCGGCGTCCATGAAGGTTGCAATATGGCGTATATAGTCGTGAAATTAGGCGGTTCCGTGTGCGAGGGTCCTTCTTCCGCGCCGGCTCTTGCCCGCATAGTATCCAGTTACCGCGAACCGGCGGTGTTTGTACTTTCCGCGCTCAAAGGCGTAACCGATAGGATATTGGCCTTCAGTTCTTCGGACAGTGGCAAATCGGCTGAAGCGGCGCGCGCGCTGGCGCAGAGCCTGAAGCTGCAGTACGGCGCCTTCGCGGCGGCCTTCAGCCCGGAGGCGGCAGCTCTGAGCTCCATTGAAGAGGGCTTGGCCATCCTGGCGGACGAGTTTGTCGCGGCGGCTCTCTCTGAAAAAGGCGATAGCTTCGCGCGTTTGGCCAGCTATGGCGAGCGCTTTTCGGCGCTTGCCTTTAGCGCGGCCTTGGTTCCAGCGCTTGCGAACGATTTATCCGGCCATGGCGTTGCGGACGACGGTACCAGCCGCGGCGGGCGCTCCGGCCTGCCCGTCGCCTTTCCCGAGGACTTAGGCCTAGGGGCCCAGTTGAAGGAAGGCGCTCACGATGACGCCAGCTGCGAGGATCCCGCGGCCGCCTGGCCTGCCCTCGAGCGCGAACTGGCTCGATGGGGCCGCCTAGCCGTGCCAGGCTTTTACGGCATGCTGCCTGACGGCGGCGTCGCCCTGTACGGCAGGGGAGGCACCGACTATAGCGCCGTAGCCCTGGCCGCGGCCGGAGGAGCGCGCTCCTGCGACCTCTACAAGGATTCCGCGGCTTTGCGCAGCGCCGACCCCGCCTTCGTGGACGGCACCCGCGCCGTGCCCCGCCTCAGCTATGGCGAGGCCAGCGACCTGTCCGCGTCGGGCGCCAGGGTGCTGCATCCCCGCACGGCCGGCCTGGCTGAGCGCCATGGCATAACCCTGCGCATCGTATCGCTGGCCGGCGAGCAGGGCAGCGTCGTGTGCGCTAATATAAGCGGCAAGGCCCGCGCCCGGCCTAAGGCCATAGCCCTCGGCCATCCCTATGGCGAGGCCGCGCGGACCGGCCCGGGGCAAGGCCCGCGCGACGAAGAGCTCCGCGCGCTTTCCATCGTGGGCGAAGGCATAGCCTTAGCTTCTATCTACGCGGTACAGGCCATGAAGGCTTTGGAAGGGCAGGGCATACCCGCCCGATCCATACATTTCGATCCTTCGGGCCGCAAGCTCGCGTTCCTGGTGCCTGAAGCCCAGGGCGTGCTTGCCCTGCGCGCCCTGCATGCCGCCTTCTTCGGCGCGGGGAGGGTATCGTGAGCGCGGTGTTGGACGCCCTTGCCGCCAGGGACAAACGCGTATCGGTAGAAGTGGTGCCGCCCTCGCGCGGAGCGGATCCCGACTCAGTCATAGCCTGCATAGAGGCCCTTGCTCCCTACGAACCCGCCTTCGTAAGCGTTACCGACCATCCGGGCGGCCGCCTCTGGGTGGACGAAGCGGGCGCGCCTAAGTCCATGCCCGCGCGCGCCAAGCCCGGCACCCTGGGGCTCTGCGTTGCCCTGCGCCAGGCTACCGGCCTGCCCGTCGTGCCCCATGTGGTATGCCTGGGCAACGACCGCTTCAGCGCCGAGGACGCGTTCATAGACTTCCGCTATGCGGGCTTTAAGGATGTTTTCGTGGTACGCGGCGACGAGCGCTTCGCGCCCTATGCCAAGGCTGCCGTGGAAGAACTGCCGAGCGCGCTTGACCTCGTGCGCTTGGCCGCAGCGCTCAACCGGGGCGAATACGCGGGCGGCGCATCGCGCGGCAGCGCCGCGGGCTTCTCTATAGGCGTTAGCGCCTACCCTGAAAAGCATCCCGCCGCTCCCAATCCCGAGCGCGACCTGGCCACGCTGGCTGCCAAGGAAGAGGCGGGGGCTCAGTGGGCGTTAAGCCAGATGGTATTCGACGCCTCAATCTTTAAGGATTTTCTTGCGCGCTGCCGTGAAGCCGGCATACGCCTGCCCATTATGCCCGGCGTAAAGCCCCTCTGTTCTCTCCGCTCGCTGTCCTCGGTGCCCAAGCACTTTTTCGTCAATCTGCCTGAGGCCTTCATACGGACTATGGAAACCGCGCGCAGCCCGGCGGAGGAGCGCCTCGTGGGCATACGCTACGCGGCCGAACTCTGCGCCGGCCTATACGACGCGGGCGCGCCTTGTCTGCATTTTTTCAGCATGGGCAAGCCCCGCGATACCGTGGAAACCCTGGCGGCCCTTTTCGGCCCCGGCGCGAAGGGAGCCCGCTGATGCCCCTTGACGCTTTGTATAGAACGCTCAGCAAGCGAGCCCTCCTGTTCGACGGTGCCACCGGCACCTACCTTGAGCGGCTGGCCGGTGCCCTCGGCGACGAGGAGCGCGACTACCTGCCCCTACGCGGGCCTGAACTCCTCATGCGCCTCCACCGCGATTACCTGGACGCGGGAGCCGATATCATCAAGACGGCCAGCTTTAACGCAAACATGCTGGCCTTGGGCGCTACGGCCGAGGCGACGAAGGAACTGAACCGGGCCGCCGCGAGGCTCGCCAAAGCCGAGGCTGAACGGGCCGCGGCGGCGGGCGGCCGCGCGCGCTGGGTAGCAGGCTCGGTGGGGCCTGGCAGCGCCGCGCCCAGCCTGGGCGGCCCCGGCTACGCCCGGCTCGTAGCGTCGTATCTGCCCCAGATGCAGGGCCTTGCGGAGGGCGGGGCGGACCTCATACTCATTGAGACCGCTCAGGACAGCATACAGATAAAGGCGGCCGTGCGCGCGGCCAGGCTCGCCTCGGCCTCGTCGGGCCGCCCTCTGCCCTTTATCGTAAGCGCCACGCTCGACGACGCCGGCCGCCTCCTCTCAGGCGCGTCGCCTGAGGCCTTAGCCGCCATCGTGGAGCCCTTTGGCCCTCTGGCCATAGGCTTTAATTGCTCGGGCGGGCCTGAGGACCTGGCCGCGCCTTTCGCGCGACTGGCCGAATTCGCGAGCGCCAGGCTCATACTCATGCCCAACGCGGGCAGGCCGCGCCGAAGCGCAGACGGATCGGTAAGCTGGCCGTTAGGCGCGTCCGACTACGCGGATGCCTGCCTGGCCGCCGCCGCCCGCTTCTCGCCGGCCTTCTGGGGCGGCTGCTGCGGCACCGGACCCGAGCACACGGAGGCCCTGCGCGCCCGTATTGACGCCCTAGGCCCGCCGCGCGCCGCGCGCGGCCGCAGCTTTGCCCTTGCCTCCGCCTTTGAAGCATACCGCTTTGAGGAAGGCGCGCCCTTCCTGATCGACGAACGGGCTAACGCCTCGGGCAGCGCCGCGTTCAAAAAGCTCGCGGCAAGCGCCGACGAGGAAGAGGCTTTGCGCTTTATCGTGGAGCGCGCGGCGCTGCCCGTGGCGGCCGTGGATATCAATGTGGCGGGCAAAAACGAGCGAGCCTTGCTGCCGCGGCTGGCGGAACGCGCCTCGGCCATAGCCCAGGCCGCCCTCTCCTTGGACAGCCTGGACGCGGATACCTTGGCTACGGCCCTGCCTTTGGTGGGCGGGCGCCCCCTCATCAATTCAGTCAACCTTGAGGATCGCGGCAAGGCCCTGCTGCTCATGGACCTGGCTAAGGATCATGGCGCGGCATTGGTTTGCCTGTCTCTGGACGGAAACGGGCCGGCGCGTACGGCTGACGAGAAGCTGCACATAGCCGGGGAACTCTACGATCTGGCCCTGGGGCGCGGACTCGAGGCCTGCGATCTCCTCTTCGACCTCTGCACTTTTCCCGCCGCAGCGGGCGGGGCGGCGTCTGAAGGCAGCGCATACGAGACCCTGTCTGCCCTAACGGCTCTGTCCGAACGCTGCCCGGGCTCGAGCGCCATTCTGGGCGTAGGCAATTCTTCCTTCGGCCTGCCTAAGGGCCTGCGCGCCGGCTTTAGCGCCGCATTTATGGATAGCGCGCGCAAGGCGGGCCTAGCTGCGGCCATCGTGGACTACGCCGCCGCCCGCCTATGCTCGGTTCCCGGCGCGGGGCAGATCGGGCCGCAGGAAACCCTGGCCCGCCTTGCCGCCCATTTCTTCGGGGCGGGACCGCCTCCCGAAGGCGCCCTTGAAGCGCTGCTCGCGCTTGCCGAGGCCCCGCAGCGCGGCGCGCCTGCCGAAGGCCTCGCGGCCGCGACGGGCAAGGCTGCCTATGCGGGCGACGAGGCGCGGGGCTCCCTTCCTCCCCTTGAGGCCATGGCGGACGGCATAAGCCGCGCCGCGCGCTCTCTGGCCCTGCAGGGGCTCGCCGATGCCGCGGCCGGCGGCGCTTCGCGCGCGGAACTGGCTTCGGCCATAGCGGCCGCCATGAGCGAGCTCGGCATACGCTATGACCGGGGCGGCCTTGCCCTGCCCCTGGTGCTCCGCTCCGCGGACGTAGCCCGCGCCTGCTTCGACGAGCTGAAGGCTGTACTGCCTGAAACCATAGGCAGCGGGTCAGCGGCGCGGCCGCTTGTCGTGCTGTCCACCGTAAAGGGCGACCTTCACGACATAGGCAAGAATCTCGTGGCCATGGTGTTGGAATCCGCGGGGTACCAGGTGCTCGACCTTGGCACCGATAAGCCCGCAGAGGCCATAGCGGCTGAGGCGGCAAGGACGGCGGCCGTGGCCGTGGGCGTGTCGGGCCTCCTTACCCGTTCCCTCGATGAAATGGAGGCGCTGGCCTCCCTCTTGGCGCGGCAGGGCAGCGCTGCACTCCTCCTCTGCGGCGGCGCCGCGGTCGAGGAAGACTTCGTGCGCGAGCGCCTGGAAGCCCTGCGGCCTGGCCTTGTGCGCTACGGCAAGGATCCCTTCGCCGCCATAGACGCCCTGCGCGACTTCTGCTCAGCGCTGGAACCGAAGGGCCAAAGCTCCGCGGCCGTAGGGCCCGCCATCGCCGCGTCGGAAGGTTCCGCCGGCGGCATTCCTCTCCAGGCGAGCCCTGGCGCCCCCGAGCCGCGCCAGGCGCGCGCGGCGTACTACACCCTCGACGACTTGCTGGCCAGGCTGGACAGGCCCACCATTGCCCAGGCGCGCCTCGGCTACCCCCGCGCCGAGCGGGCCGCCGCGTACGCGCTTATAGACCAAGCTTTAGAATCGTTGCGGAAGGAGGGCGGCCTGCGCGCATCCTGCCTGCGTTCGTGGTTCAGGCCGCGCAAGCTTGCCGGCGACTGCCTGGAATTGCTGGACGAAGAGTCGGGCGTTACCGCGCTCTTCGCCTTTCCGCGCGAGAAGAGCGGGCTGAAGCGCTCGGTATACGATTATTACGATGATGAGGGGTGGGCTCCCGCCTTCTGCCTTACCCTGGGGCAGGAAGCGAGCGCCTGGCTCAATAAACAGAAGCGCGGGGAAGACTCAGGGCTCTACCTGGCCGCCCATGCGCTGTTGGCCGGTTTGGCCGAAGCCGGAGCCGCGCTGGCGCACGCGGGCATAGCCAAAGAGCTTTCGTCGCGCGGCTTACCCAGCCCGGGCAAGCGCTATTCGTTCGGCTACCCTGCCTGCCCCGGCGTGGAGGCGAACGCCCCGCTCTTAGGCTTGCTCGGCGCTTCGGCCATAGGGCTGTACGCGAACGCCGAACACCAGCTCGTGCCGGAATTCAGCGTGAGCGCCATCGTGGTGCCCAACAACGCCGCCCGCTACTTTACGCTTAACGAGAGAGGAAAGGTCCATGGTTAAAATACCCGTCGCCATACTGGGCGCAACCGGCGCCGTGGGCCAGAGGCTCGCGCTCATACTCGCGGAGCACCCCTGGTTCGAGCCTGTGTACCTTGGGGCCAGCGAGCGCTCGGAGGGAAGGCCCTACGGCGATGCCGCCCGCTGGATACTGCCCGACGAGCTTCCCGCGCGGCTGGCTGGCCTGCGCGTGGGCTCCGTCTATCCTGAAGGCGCTCGGGAAGCCGGGCTTGCAGGCGGAGCCTTCCCCCGCCTGGCCTTTTCCGCGTTGGACGCCGCTGCCGCCGCGCCTGCCGAGGAAGCCTGGGCCCAGGCAGGGGTTCTTGTGGTATCGAACGCATCGGTAAACCGCATGCGGACCGACGTGCCCCTCGTCATACCTGAAATCAACCCCGGGCATCTATCCTTGCTCGCACAGCAGTCGTACCCGCGGGGCGGCGGCATAGTCACCAATCCCAACTGCTCCACGATAGGCCTGGCCATGGCGCTTAAGCCCCTGCACGATAGCTTCGGCATAGAAGCCTGCAGCGTTACCACCCTCCAGGCGGCCAGCGGGGCCGGCTATCCGGGGGTGCCTTCCCTGGATATCCTGGATAACGCCATACCGTTTATCGGCGGAGAAGAGGCAAAGCTGGAAAGCGAGCCGGCCAAGATACTGGGCTCGTATCAGGGCGACGATAAGGGGGGCTCTATACGCGAGGCGGGGTTGAGCATAAGCGCCGCCTGCCACCGGGTAGCGGTGCGCGACGGACACCTGGAAGCCGTGGCGCTGCGCTGTGCGCGAGTAGTCAGCCGCGACGAAATCCTGGCTGCCTGGGCAGCTTTCGATGGCGGCCTTGGGGCCCTAGGGCTGCCCTGGGCCCCGCTGCGCCCCCTCGTCTATATCGAAGCCGAGGACAGGCCGCAGCCCCGCCTGGACCGGGAGCGGGAGCGGGGCATGGCCGTAAGCCTGGGGCGCCTGCGGCCCTGCCCGGTGCTGGGCTGGAAGTTCGAGCTCTTGTCGCACAATACCCTGCGCGGCGCGGCCGGCGGCACGGTGCTCTTAGCGGAGCTCTGCGCGGCCAGGGGCATAGTCGCCTAGGAGCCGAAGG
Organism: Spirochaetaceae bacterium UBA5200; assembly: GCA_002412825.1. GTDB lineage: Bacteria > Spirochaetota > Spirochaetia > Treponematales > UBA12059 > UBA5200. Next base: position 38,456 of record DHVU01000010.1, on the reverse strand, counting down.
CGCCCGCGAGGCGCTCTATGGCCTCGTCCAGCATGGCGCGCGGGCAGCCAAAGTTAAGCCGGGCAAAGCCGCTTCCCCCGGTGCCGAAGCGCGCGCCCGCGTCCAGCCATAGCCCCGCCTTGGATAGGAGGGTTTGGTGCAGGTCGCCTGATAGGCCCGCCCCCTTGAAGTCTATCCAGGCTAAGAAGGTACCCTCGCAGGGGTAGACGGTCAGCGCGGGCGCCCGCCGTTTTAGCTCGTCCCGTAAATGCTCAAAGTTGCCCTTGAGATAGGGCAAGAGGGCGTCGAGCCAGGGGCCGCCCTGGGTATAGGCGGCCTCGGCGGCCGCGCTGCCGAAACAGTTGGGCACGCCTATGCCGCTGGCGTCTATGTCGGCGGCCAGGGCCTTACGGAGCGCGGGGTTGGGCACCACGATGTAGGAGGTCTGCAGGCCGGCTATATTGAAGGTCTTGCTCGGCGCCCAGGCGGTGACCAGGCGCTCATTGAAGCGCTCCGATACGGCCATGGACGGAATGTGGCGATGGGGCGCATAGACTAAGTCGGCGTGTATCTCGTCGGCCACGACGATGAGGTCCCTCTTCTCGGCTATGTCGGCTATAGCCTCAAGCTCCTCCCGCGTCCACACCCTGCCCACCGGATTATGGGGCGTGCAGAGTATCAATACCTTCGATACGGAGGCCGCCGCGTCAAGGCGCGCTAAATCAAGCTCGTAGCGCCCGTCCTGTATGACGAGGGGCGCTTCGCGCACCGCGCGGCCGTTCGCCTTAATCAGGCTGGCAAAGGGGTGGTACACCGGCGGCATTATGCATACGCCCTCGCCCGCCTTGGTGTACGCCCGTATGGCGGATGCTATTGCCGGCACTATGCCCGGTGAGAAGAGTATCCATGAACGGTCTATGTCCTGCGCGTAGCGCTGCCGCATCCAGGAGCGGTAGGCTTCGTAGTAGCCGTCTGGCTTGCCCGCGTAACCGTACACCGGATGCTCGGCCCGTTTCCTAAGCGCATCAAGGACGGCCTGAGGCGCCGCCAGATCCATGTCGGCTATCCACATGGGCAGTATATCGTCGCGGTCCGGGCAACAGCCGCCTAGGTAACTCCATTTGAGGCAGTCGTAGGGCGCGCGGTCGAGCGCGCCGTCGAAATCATACATGCTTTGTCCCCCCTTCGCTTAGAGGGACAGTATGGCTTCTATCTCCACGAGGCCGTCTTTCGGCAGGCCGGCAACCGCTACGGTGGAACGGGCCGGCTTATCGCCGGGAAAGTAAGCGCCGTATATTTCGTTGACCGCGGCGAAGTCGGCCATGTTTTTGAGGAAGATCGTGGTCTTTACTATGCCTTCAACGCTGCCGCCGGCGGCTTCGCAGAGCGCTTTGATGTTTTTCATTATCTGCTCCGCCTGGGCGCGTACGCCCTCGGCAAGCTGGCCCGTGGCAGGGTCAAGGCCGAGCTGGCCGGAGAAAAACGCGAACGATCCGCTGAGTATGCCCTGGGAATAGGGGCCAATAGCGCCGGGAGCCTTGTTGGTGACTAAAACCTTCTTCTGCATGGTGGTACTCCTTAGTGTGCGAGCGGCGGATGCCGCGCAAAAACAGTATGGCGCTGAGCGGCAAATCTGTCAAATGCCCGAAACCTGCTATGGCGGTAAATGGCTAATAGTGGATATAAATGCAATCAAATGGTTGCCATATAATGACTACGCCTGGCAACGCCGCCAGTCCTGCCGCAAGCGGCCTGAGTATCCGCGGAGTAGGTCACGGTACGCGGGCTATCGCGCTTCCTGCAAGGAAACGTAAAACAGTACGTTCATGTAGAAGATGGCACGATTCTTGCAATAGAGATAAAAAAGCCCGAATTATGGGGCGTCATAAAAGGAGTACTTATGAGCGATAGCGTGAAGCCGGCTAAAAAAGCCTGGCGGATGCCAGACACCTACACCATTATCTTTTTCGTGGTGGCCTTCGCAGCCATACTCAGCTACCTGGTGCCGGTAGGCGTGTTCACCGCCAAGGCCGAGGCCGCCAACGGCAAGTCCGTGCTGGTGCCCGAATCGTATACTAATACCTTCGTGATGGAGGACGGCAAGCTCGTGCCTAGCGCATCGGGCACGACGCATACCAAGCCCCTGCCCGTCTTTGCGCCTTTCGGTGACATGGGCGTGCTCAACTACCTCTTTGAGGGCCTCGTGTCGGGCTCCAAATGGGGCAGCGCGGTAGGCGTGGTGGCCTTTATCCTGATAGCGGGCGGCGCTTTCGGCGTCGTGCTCAAGACCAAGGCGGTTGAGACGGGCATACTCGCCCTTACCAAGCGCACCAAGGGCAAGGAAGTGCTGCTGCTGCCCCTGCTCTTCCTCCTGTTCTCGCTAGGAGGCGCCGTATTCGGCATGGGGGAGGAAGCCATACCCCTGGCTATGATCATCATACCCATAGTCATAGGCCTAGGCTATGACGCCGTTACCGGCATCTTCATCACCTACGTAGCCACGCAGATAGGCTTCGCGACGAGCTGGATGAACCCCTTCTCGGTGGCCATAGCCCAGGGCATAGCCGGCGTGCCCATGCTGTCCGGCGCGGGCTTCCGCATAGCCATGTGGGCCGTATTCACCGCCGTGGGCATAGGCTTTACGCTCGTATACGCCAGGCGCGTGAAGAAGAACCCCATGAGCTCGGTATCGTACGAGAGCGACGCTTTCTTCCGCGACGACTTCAAGTCGCGCGCCGATATAGAGGCGCGCTTTACCCTGGGCCACGCCCTGGTGCTGCTCACCGTGCTCGCCGCCGTCGTGTGGGTAGTGTGGGGCGTGGTAGGCTACGGCCCGGGCAACGGCTACTATATACCCGAGATAGCGACGATATTCTTTATCATGGGCATCGTGGCGGGCATCATAGGCGCCGCCTTCAAGCTTGACGGCATGAACTTCGGCGACATACCCGAGTCGTTCAGGAACGGCGCTAAGGATCTTGTGGGCGCGGCTCTGGTAGTCGGCATGGCCAAGGGCATAGTGCTCGTGCTCGGCGGCGACTCCCCCGACACGCCTAACGTGCTCAACACCATACTGCACGGTATGGGTTCGGCTATAGCGGGGCTGCCCGCCATGGTGTCGGCCTGGTTCATGTATGTATTCCAGTCCGTCTTCAATTTCTTCGTGGTGTCCGGATCCGGCCAGGCCGCCCTTACCATGCCCATCATGGCGCCCCTTGCCGATATAGCCGGCGTAAGCCGCCAGGTATCCATACTTGCCTTCCAGCTCGGCGACGGCTTTACGAACCTCATCGTGCCCACCTCCGGCTGCCTCATGGGCGTGCTTGGCGTGGCCAGGCTCGATTGGGGCAAGTGGGCTAAGCACCAGATAAAGTTCCAGGGCCTGCTCTTTGTACTGGGCACCCTGTTCATCGTGCTGGCGGTAATGCTGGGCCTCTCCTAAGGTTTAAGCCGCGCGTAGGCTTAGGCCGCGCTTAAGCCGTATGAAAACGGGCCGCCCCCTTAAAGGGCGGCCGCTTTTTTTATGGCCACGGGCACGCCATGCATGACGGGCCCGTGGGCTGGCCCCGTGCCCTCGGTGCCGGTAAGGGCGTTGGCGGAGCCTGCCGTATCGACGCCGTCGGGGCCGGGGGCATACCACGCCCCCTCATGCAGGCATACCACGCCGGGCACTATATCGGCCGAGGGCAGGGCCGTCGCTTCCGTAGCTCCGTTGGCATTGTATATGCGTATGCGGTCGCCCTCGGCTATGCTAAGCCGCCGCGCATCGCCCGTATTGATCGTCGCTTCGCCCAGATCGGCGCGCGCGCCCGACCAGCTCTGGCCGCCGCCATTCTGCGAATGGTTGCGCCGCAGGGTCTTGGGGCTGATAAGGAGGAAGGGCAGGCTTTCGTCCCGCGGCGCTTCTTCCCAGAACGGCAAGGCGGCTGCGCCCGTGTCGCGCGCATAAGCCTCGCTCTGAATTTCCACCCTGCCCGAGGGCGTGGACAGCGGGCGGCCCCTCGGGTCAGCGACAAAGGCGTCCAGCCCCGAACGCTCGGGGCAGTCTGCGCGGTATATGCCGCTTTCCTTGAAGGCGCGTATATCCTGTATATCCGAGTCGCGGAGAAAGCGTTCAATCCATGCTCCCGCGTCCCTGCCCTCGTCGAAGCGGGTGCCGAATCCCAGGCGCGCGGCCAGTTCGGCGAAGATGCAGTAATCGTCCCTGGCCTCTCCCTCGTGAAGGGCGGCCTGTGGCTTATAGAGCAGGTAGGAGCCGTCCCAGGGCAGGCCTATGTCCTCCTTCTCAAGGGGGGACGAGGCGGGCAGCACGATGTCGCAAAGAGCCGCGCTGGGGGTAAGAAAGAGCTCGTGGCAGATAGAGAACTCGAGGCTCAAGAGAGCTCGCCGGCTCTTGCCGCTATCCGCGCCTTGATTGGCGAAGTTGCAGCCCGAAAAGTACGCGGCCTTTATGTCGCTTGGGTAGCCGCCTTCGCGGCCTTCGAGTATGGCGTCGGGCCAGCGCAGTACCGGCACCGATACTTCGTCGCCCCGCGCAAGGTCCGGTATGGCGCCTACGCGCGGCTTGGGCAGGCGGTTGTTTATGCTACCCGTGGAGCCGCCAATTTTGCCGAAGCTGCCAGAGGCCAGCTGGAGCGCCGCCGCAAGCCTGTAGCTCTCCTCGCCCGCGCGCGCGCGCTGTATAGAGTAGCCGGGTATGAGCATAGCCGGCTTGGCCGACAGCCAGGCTTCCGCCAGCTGCCGCGTTATCGCCGCGGGTACGCCCGTTATGACCTCGGCCCAGGCGGGGTTACGCGGCCTGCCGTCAACGCGGCCTAAAACGTAGGCGGCTAAGCCTTCCATGCCGACGGACAGCTCTGCCACGCGGGCTTCGTTCACGCGGCCGGAGGCGTAGAACTCGTGGAGCAGGGCCAGCATAAGGGCCGCGTCGCTGCCCGGGCGTATGCCTATCCAGCGCGCGCCCAAGGCCTTTGCCGTGGCGCTCCGCCTGGGGTCGATAACGATGACGGGCGCGCCGGCCTTTGCCGCCTCGGCTACGCGCGCGCCAAGTTCCGAGCCGAGCCTTGCCTCAAGGATATTGGCTCCCCAGAGCACGATGAGCTTGGCGTGCCGCGCGCTTGAGGCGTCGAAGCCCGATTCCCGGTGTTCAGCGCCGTAGAGATACGGCAGGACGAAGCGCGCCGCCCCGTTTGAATAGTTGCTGGACAGGAAGCAGGCAGAGGGGCCTAGGCCGCCTGAGTTAGCGTACGCGCCAGGATCCGCTGTAGGGTGTCCGGCCGAGCCGCGGGCGGCGTTGAGGAAGCGGGCGAGCAGGGCGCCGCTGTCGTGCAGGGCCCCGGTGCTTCCCGTGCTGCCCAGGGCCAAGAGGGAAGACAGGCCGTGGCGCTCCCAGAGCCCCGATAAGCGCCGCGCGGCCAGATCGAGGGCTTCGTCCCAGGAAGCCTTACGGAAAAGGCCCGAGCCCTTAGGGCCGCTGGCTATAAGGGGCGTACGCAGGCGATCAGAGGCGTAGTGGGCCCGATGCAACAGGTAGCCCCGGGGGCAGGGTTTGATATACGGCCCCGAGGCGGGATTATCCTTGAGGCGCATGACCCTGCCGTCCTGCACCACGGCTAGGAGGGGGCAGGCGTTGCCGCCGCAATCCTTGCCGCAGAAGCAGGGCAGTTCTTGAACGCTCAGAGCGCCTCCACGCGCACCGCGCTCAGCTTGAGCGGGGCAATCTTGGACATGGGGTCCAGGTTATCGCGCGTAAGCTTGTTCACGAGCGCGTCGGGAAAGTGGAAGGGCATGAAGGTCTCGCCCGGCGTTACGCCCTCGTCTATACGCAGGGTGGTATCCAGCATGCCTCGGCGCGAGGACACGCGTACCCTCTGGCCATCCGTAAGCCTGGCTCGTAAAGCGTCGTCGGGATGCACCAGTATGTAGGAGTCCTTGGCGAAGGCTGAAAGTGGCCCGCTTCGGAGGCTCATGGTGGACGAGTGGTATTGATAGAGTATGCGCCCGGTGTTCAGGAGCAGGGGGTAGTCCCGGTCGGTTTCCTCCGCGCCCGAGGCGTAGGCCACCGGCGTGATGCGCGCGAGTCCGTCGGCGGTGTTGAAGCGCTCAAGGAAGAGGGTGCCCTGGCCGGGGTGGTCTTCCGTGGGGCAGGGCCACTGTATGCCCTCGTTCTCGAGCCGCGCGTAGCCTATGCCGGCCACTATGGGAGCGGCCTGCCGTATCTCGTTCCAAACTTCCTGAGCCGACGCGTAGGGCCTGTCGCTTCCGCCGGGGCCTATGGGCCGTTCCATGCGCCGGGCGAGCTCCTGGATGATCCAGGAGTCCTCGCGGGCGTCGCCGGGGGCCTCCACGGCCTTGCGCACGCGCAGCACGCGGCGGTCCGAGTTGGTAAAGCTGCCATCCTTTTCGGCGAAGCTCGTTGCCGGGAATACCACGTCGGCTCTCTCGGCCGTGGGGGTCATGAATATGTCCTGCACGGCCATGAACTCGAGGCGCTCCACGGCCTCCTCGACGTGATTGAGGTTAGGGTCGGTATGCAGGGGATTCTCGCCCATGACGTAGAGGCCGCGTATGAGCCCGTCGCCCGCCGCCTTGATGATTTCCACCGTGGACAGGCCGCGGGCGCCGGGCAAGTCCTTAAGCGGGCAGCCCCAGAGCGCGGCTATGCGGGCGCGGTTGGCCTCGTCGGCCGCGGGTATGTAACCGGGGTAGAAGATGGGGGAAGCGCCCATGTCGGTGGCGCCTTGCACGTTGTTCTGGCCGCGCGGCGGGCTAATGCCGGCGCCTTCCCTGCCTACCTGGCCCGTGGCCAGCATGAGGTTAATAAGGGCAAAGACATTGTTCGTGCCTACGGCCTGCTGGCTCATGCCCATGCCCGTGGCTATGATGGAATTCTCGGCCGTGGCGTAGAGCCTCGTCGCCTCGCGCAGCTTAGCCTCGCCCACGCCGCATACCCGTTCAACCTCGGCCGGCGTGTAGGGCTCCACGGCCGCCCGCAGCTCCTCGAGCGCCGCCAGGCCGCCGGCCACGCGCCTTTCTACGAAGCCCTCGTTTACCCAGCCCTCGCGCAGGGCTATGCGCGCCATGCCGTTGAGCAGGGCAACGTCCGTGCCCAGGCGCGGCTGCAGCCATACGTCGGCCTTGTCCGCGAAGGGCGTCCAGCGCGGGTCAATGACGACGAGCCGCCCTCCCTTGGCCAGTCCCCGTTTCACGTAGGTGGCCGTTACCGGGTGGGTATCGATCATATTGTTGCCTATGATGAGCACGCAGCCGGCGTTTTCGTAGTCCTGTATGGAATTGGTGGCGGCAGCGTCGCCGAGCGCCTTGAGCATGGCCGTTACCGTGGATGCGTGGCAGAGCCGCGTGCAGTAGTCGAGGTTGTTGGTGCCGAAGGCCACGCGCACGAATTTCTGAAAGAGGTAGTTGTCTTCGTTGCTGCACTTCGCGGATGAGTAGCCCGCCAGCGCGTCCGCGCCGTATTTTTCCTTGATGGCTACGAAGGCTTTGGCGGCCGTATCGAGGGCCTCGTCCCAGCTGGCCTCCCTGAAGCGGCCGTTCTCCTTGATGAGGGGCACGGTAAGGCGATCGGGGCTGTGCACGTAATCGTAACCGAAGCGGCCTTTTACGCAGAGCCTGCCGTCGTTGGGCAAGACGCCTTCCACGCCGTCAGCGCGCACTATGCGGCCGTCGAGCACGGAGAGCGAGAGCTGGCAGCCCACGCCGCAGTAGGAGCAGGTGCTCTGTACCCTGCGCGCTGTGGCTGAGGCTCGGTCTCCGCTTTTCGCCCCGTCCGGGCTGCCCAGCGCCCTTCGCATATGCTCTCGGTTGGGTTTCTCGACGAGGGCGCCGGTGGGACAGAGCTGCACGCACTCGCCGCAGCCGTCGCATTCCGAGCCGCCCCAGCCGTCCAGGCCCGCTGCTATGTAGCTGTCCACGCCGCGGTCCAGCACGCCTATGACGCCCTTGCCCTGTACCTCGTCGCAGGCTTTTACGCAGCGGAAGCACTTTATGCACTTAGCGGGGTCGAAGCTGAGTACCGGCGAGCTATCGTCTTTAGCCGTGTAGGCGCTCGGGGTAAGCGGCAGGCCCTCCGTAGCGGCTTTGGCACGTTGGCTCATGACGCTTGGAATGAGATTGTAGCGCAGGCAGAGTTCGGCGAACTCGTCGCGGTGCGAGCCGTCGCTGCCCACGTCCGCCTCGGTCATGAGCGAGGCTAAGAGGAAGCGCCGCTCGTCCTCGAGCTCTTCGTCGAAGGCGATTACCTTCATGCCCTCCTCTACCGCGGTAGAGCAGGAAGTAACGAGGCCGCGCATGCCCTCTACCTTGACTATGCAGAGCCTGCACGCGCCGGTAGGGCTGAGCTTACGGTGCCAGCAGAGGCTGGGTATGTCGAAGCCCGCCTCTCGCGCCGCCTGTATGAGGAGGGTGCCGCGCTTGGCGCGTACCGTCTTGCCGTCTATGTTTAAGCTCAACTCGTCGTTCTGCATGGGGCGTGTACCTTTCAGCTGTAGTATGTGAGGTTCCGGACGGCGCTCTTAAGAGGGAGTATGGGCGATTGGCCGAGCGGGCAGAGCGATGCCTTGGCTATGCGCTCGGCGTCGGCCGCCATGGCCTCGAGCCCTGCCTTAATCGTCTCTTGCCCGGCGCCCGCCTTAGCTTCCGCGGCTAGGGCGTAGGCGGCCTTGGCCAGGCGGCTCGTGCCTACCCGGCAGGGCACGCATTTGCCGCAGGATTCGTGCTTGAAGAAGTCCATGATGGCGCTGAGGCAGTCGAGGAGGGAGCGCCCCGGCCCGAGCGCTATGACGGCGCCCGAGCCCAGGCTGGCGCCGGCCGCCTTGAGCTCGTCGTAGTCCATGCGCAGTTCGATAGCCTCGCCCGATACGAAGCAGCCCGCCGCGCCGCCTAAGAGGAGGGCGTAAGGGCGTTCCGCGGGCCTGCCTTGGGCGTCCAGGGCGCCGCCCGCCGCCCGTATAAGCTCACCCAGGGTCACGCCCATTTCCCATTCTCCGTAGCCGGGCCTTGCCAGATCGCCGGACAGGCAGAATATTTTGGTGCCCGGCGAGCCTTCCGTGCCGAGAGCCAGGTAGGCGTCCGCGCCGCGCTCGATTACCCAGGGCAGGGCGGCCAGGGTTTCCACGTTGTTGACGAGGGTAGGCTTGCCCCAAAGGCCCGACTCGGCTGGAAAGGGCGGCTTTATGCGCGGGTAGCCGCGCTTGCCTTCCAGCGACTCGATAAGGGTGAGCTCCTCTCCGCAGAGGTAGGAGCCGCCGCCTAGGCGCAACTCAAGGTCGAACGAGAAGGCGCTGCCGAGCAGGGCCTCTCCTAAAAAGCCCGCCTCGTATGCCGATGCTATGGCGGCCCGCACGCGCTCTATGGCCAGCGAATATTCGCCGCGCAGGTATATGTAGCCCCTTCGCGCGCCTACCGCGTAGGCGGAGATGAGCATGCCTTCTATGAGGAGCTGGGGCGAGCGTTCAAGTATGATGCGGTCTTTGAAGGTGCCCGGCTCTCCTTCGTCGGCGTTGCATACCACGAAGCGTTCGCAGCCTTCGTCGGCGGAGCAGGCAGAGCCTGCCGCCGCCCGTTCCTTAATGCCGGTGGGAAAGCCCGCGCCGCCGCGGCCGCGCAGCTTGGCGCGGCTCATTTCCTCTATAAGCGCTTCCGGAGGGCTGGCTAGGGCCTTCCTAAAGCCTGCGAAGCCGCCAGCCCCTTCGTAGGCGCCCGCGTCGGCTGGTTCAGCCAGCCGGGGGTAGCGCAGGGCTACCCGTACGGGTTCCGCCGCAGCGGTGGAGGCGCCGGCCTGTGCTTCGCTTCCGCAGGGCTCGCCCGCGCAGGGTGCGGCGCCTGGCCCTATATGCGCGGCGTAGGCCGCGTCGTCGCGCGCGCGCGCGGACGCAAGACCTTGCGCGTCCCGTTCGCGCAGCGCGGAAAGTACCGAGCGGATTTTTTCCGGATCAAGGGCCGCGTATACCTCGTCGTCCACCATCATGGCAGGAGCGCCCGCGCAGCGCCCGAGGCACTGTACGCTTTCCAGGCTGAAGCAGCCCGAGGGGTCGGTGCCGCCGGCTTCGGCGCCGGAGGCTTGCGCCGCCACATCCAGCAGGTCAAGCGACCCGTACATGCGGCACACCGGGGATACGCAGAGCCGTATAAGGTGCCTGCCGCGCGGGGCTAGGCTGAACATCGAATAGTAGCTGGCCACGCCTTTTACGGCGGCGCCGGACAGACCGTAGCGGGCCGAGGCCTCGCGGAGCGCCTGAGGCGTTAGCCAATTGCGTCCCGATTCCTGCTGTGCGGCATGAAAGGAGCCAAGTATGCGGTCGCGGCTATCCATGAGCTTAGTATAGGCGCGTTTTCCCAAGGCGTCAAAAGGACAAACGCGTTTCTATGGCGAAATTGCCAGGCGAGCCGCCGCCAATTCCTCGGGCGTGTTTATGCCCTGGAACAAGGCGGGAGCGCCGTAGCCTAGAGCCTGGGCTTCCGGCACACGCAGTACCTGTTTGCCTGCCAGCATACGCTGTATGGAGCGGGCAGGCTTAGCCTCCCCGCCAGCGGCATGATCCAGTAGGCTACAGGAGTAAAAGGCCTGAAAGGGCTCGAAATAGGGCCCTGAGGCGGCCGCGCAGGCAGCTGCCTTCTCGCCCGCGCTTTCCGCCTGGCTAATGCGCCTCATGAGCTCGTCTACCCAGGGGAGGGAAAAGGCGGGCATGTCCACGGCGATAAGGTAGAGCCATCGGCTGTTGGCGGCGCGGAGGCCGGCTAGGAGGCCGGCCAAGGGTCCTTCGTAGCCTGGCTCGTCGGATACGCAACGGAGCCCCAAGCTCAAGAAGGCCTCGGGCCTGGACGTGGCGACTATCACATCCTCGAAGCGTTGCCTAAGCGATGCGGCTATGCGCGCCGCCAAGCGCTCTCCGCCCAGTTCAAGGTAGAGCTTATCCTGCCCCCGCATGCGCTCGCCGCGGCCGCCCGCCAATATGCAGGCCGAGCCGAAGGCCTTCATGCCTGGTCGTCCGCCTCTGGCTCGCCGGGCGCATCTCGAGCCTTGTCAGGCGCACGCTCCGGCTTGCGGGGCAGCTTGGCGGACGCCGGCGCCTCAAAGCCTTTCTTTTCCCGATATTTCTTGTGCAGATAGGGTCGATGAAAGGTCCACATATAGAGCTTTTCCAGTTTTTCCCGCGCCCAAGGCGTGCGCCGCAGGAACACGAGGCTCGATTGCACGCTGGGTTCGTAGGTGAAGCACTTGGCGTGTATCTTTTCGGCGAGCCCGTCCCAGCCGAGCTTTTCCTGCAGGGCTTCCACCATGGCCTTGAGCGTAATGCCATGAAGGGGATCGTTCTGCTGCTGCGCATCGTCAGGCGCTGTGTCGGGCATGGATACTCCTCGTTCTGCGCTTTCAGTCTTGCCCATATAGCGTTAAAAATCAATATACACAAGCTTCGGGGAACTAGCTATACTCTGCCCCATGCGCATCGTGCTTATGGCCATCAATGCCCGCTATACCCATTCCTCGCTTGCGTTGCGCTATCTGCGAAACGCGCTGGAAATCCGCTCTCTACAGCGCGGCCTCGACTACGAGCCTATGCTGCGGGAATACCATATAAGCCAGCCCCGGCTGGACATCGTGCGCGATGTCGCGGCGCGGCGGCCCGCACTCCTCCTCATATCGAGCTATATATGGAACGCCGAGCTCTTATCCTTGCTGCTTCCGGACTTGCGCGCCCTCGTGCCCGCGTGCCGCATCGTGCTTGGCGGGCCTGAGGCCGCGTACAATCCGGATCCCTGGCTGGTCGGGCACCCCGAGATAGACCTGATCGTGCGGGGTTCGGCCGAGGCGGCCGCGGAGCTTTTCTGCGATCCATCCTTTTCCTTCGACGCGTATCCAGGGCGCTACGTAGAACTGAGCCCTACGCCCTTCGCCTCCGTGCCCTTCCCCTACCGCGACGATGACTTTGCAGAGCTCGCCGGCAGGTACCTCTACTATGAGACGAGCCGCGGCTGCCCCTTCCGCTGCGCCTATTGCCTGTCCTCTCGGGAAGACCAGGCTCTTGAGGAGAAAGACGCGGTCACGGCATGCGCCGAGCTTGATGCCTTGGTAGCCGCAAAGCCCGGCCTCGTCAAGCTGGTGGACCGCAGCTTCAACGCCGGGCCCGAGCGGGCGCGCCTGATATGGCGCCACCTGATACGCGAGCATGCGGATTCGGGCTGCCGCTTCCACTTTGAACTGCATCCGCTCTTCCTCGAGGACGAGGACTACAGGCTCTTGGCCAACGCGCCCGAAGGTTTCTTCCAGTTCGAGCTGGGCGTGCAGACCGTGCATACGGCCACGCGGGCGGCCATAGGGCGGGGCGGCGATTGGCCCCGCGAGAAGGCGGCCATAGCGCGCCTCATAGCCCTTAAGACCGTGCACCTGCACCTGGACCTGATAGCGGGCCTGCCCGGCGAAGGCCTGCCTGAGCTGGCCCAGAGCTTTAACGAGCTTATGGAGCTGGGCGCGGATCAGCTGCAGCTGGGTTTCCTCAAGGGCCTGCCTGGCACCGCCCTGCGGGAAGGCGCCGCGTCCTTCGGCGCCCTGTTCCAGGCACATGCTCCCTACGAAGTGCTGCGCACCGACAGCCTCAGTTCCGAGGACTTGTCGGCCTTGAAGCGCGTGGAAGCCCTGGCGGACAGCCTCTACAATAGCGGGCGCTTCAGGGCCGATATGAAGCGGGCTGCCGTTTTATATGGCGGCTACTTCACAGCCTATGAAGCCTTCGCCGGCCATGCTGAAGGGCGGGGCTTCGATCTGCGCACCAAGGACCGCATGAAGCTTGCCCCCCTCCTCGAGGAATTCCTCTCTCGGTAAATTTCTCTTGACCTGCTCCGGCGCGCTGGCTATAGTAAGCGAACGGAAGCGCGCGTTAATCGCGCCTTCCCCCCCATCCCCAATGCATGAAGAGAGGATACGGCATGAACGATTCCGACGGCCCAAGTAGTCAGCCCCCGGAACCCTTCCCATCAAAGCGTAGCCAGAGGCGCGCCCCCTAGCCGTATCCCGCCAGCATGGCCGGGTAACCGACTCCGGGCGACGCGCCGGAGGAGGACCCGATGCTCGAAGAACTCATAGCGCCAGACCTGCGAGCCGCCCTGGAAGAGGGCGACATAGCGGGCGTGGTCGATTTCCTTAACGACAACCATCCCGCAGACTCGGCGCTCTTGCTCCAGGCCTTAAGCGCGGAGGAAAGCCTTGTCCTGCTCAACGCGCTGGACTCCCAGTTGCGAGCGGACCTGTTCTGCGAGCTTTCAGGCAGCTACCAGGCCGACCTAGCCGAACTCCTTGATTCGGAAAGCCTTGCCCAGCTCGCCTCGCGCCTGTCTCCGGACGACCGCGTAGACCTCCTCAAGGTTCTGCCCTCCGAGCAGATGGACGAGGTCATGACCACCATGGCCGCGCCGGAGCGCGAGGACGCCAGGCGCCTAGCCTCCTACCCCGAGGGTACCGCAGGCGCCATGATGACCTCCGAATACATAGCGCTGCCGGCCAGCCTCACGGTAGCCGGAGCCATGGAGCGCATACGCAAGGAAGCGCTTAAGAAAGAGTCCGTATACAACAGCTATATCGTGGACGCGGAAAGGCGCCTCATAGGCAAGGCAACGCTGCGCGACCTCATACTGGCCGAACCGTCCTCCCTGCTTTCGGCTATCATGGACGACCAGGTAGCCAGCGTACACGCTGACGAGGACCAGGAAGAGGCCGTGTTCAAGCTCTCCCACTACGACCTTTTAGATCTGCCCGTGGTCGATGAGCGAGGCATTATCGTGGGCATTATTACCCATGACGACGCCATGGACGCGATGGAGGATGAGCATACCGAGGATATGGAACGCTTCATGGCCATATCAGGCAGCCATGACGACGCAAGCTATCTGCAGACCCCCGCCTGGAGCCACTTCAAGCACCGCGTTATATGGCTCGTCATACTCGCCGGTTTCGGCCTGGTGTCCGGGGCCATACTCCAGGGCTTTGAGAGCACGCTCATGAACCTGATGATACTGGCCTTCTACATGCCCATGCTCGCGGGTACCGGCGGCAATACCGGCAGCCAGTCGGCTACTATGGTAGTGCGCGCGCTATCGCTCAAGGAGATAGGCCCAAAGGATACGCTCCCCGTACTGTGGAAGGAATTGCGCGTGTCGCTGCTCTTGGGCCTGGTGCTTGGCTCCATGGCCTTTCTGCGGGTGTTTTTCCTGTCGCAGGGCGCGCATATACCCCCGAACATATCGATAGTCAGCATAGGCATGGCCATAGCCTTAGCCCTCTGCCTGCAGGTGATGAGCGCCACCGTGCTCGGGGCGGCCCTGCCGCTCTTAGCCGCGCGCTTCAAGGCCGACCCCGCTTTGGTGGCCAGCCCCGCCCTTACCACCGTGGTGGATATAACGGGCCTGCTCATCTACTTCGGCACCGCCAAGATCATGCTCGGCGTGTAGGCCTTTTTGCCCTGGTTCTACCAGATTGACTCGTGGCGCGTTTCCCTTGCCGTATCCCGCTGCCATAAGCGGATAGAAGGCTCAGGATGATGCGCGGGAAGGAAACCCGATGCTCGAAGAACTTAAAATTCCGGATATGCGAGCGGCATTAGAAGAGGGCGACATAGCGGGCGTGGTCGCGTTCCTAAACGATAACCATCCCGCCGACTCGGCGCCGCTCCTCGAAGCCTTAAGACCCGACGAAAGCCTCGTATTGCTCAACGCGCTGGATTCCCAGCTGCGCGCCGACCTGTTCTGCGAGCTTTCGGGCGGCTACCAGGCCGATCTAGCTGAGCTCCTTGAGTCGGACATCCTCGCCCAGCTCGCCTCGCGCCTATCTCCCGACGACCGCGTAGACCTGCTCAAGTCCCTGCCCTCCGAGCAGATGGACGAGATCATGACTACCCTTGCCGCGCCTGAGCGAGAAGACGTGAAGTTACTGGCCTCGTATCCCGAGGGCACTGCCGGCGCCATGATGACTTCCGAATACATAGCCCTGCCTGCCGACCTTACGGTGGCCGTGGCCATGGAGCGCATACGCAGGGAAGCGCCTAAGAAAGAGTCCGTGTACAATAGCTATATCGTGGACGCGGAAAAGCGCCTTTTAGGCAAGGCAACGCTGCGCGACCTTATATTGGCCGAGCCCGAGGCCCTGCTGTCTGCTATCATGGAAGACCAGGTGGCCAGCGTAGGCGCGAATGAGGATAGGGAAGAGGCCGTATACAAGCTTGCCCATTATGACCTGCTCGATGTGCCCGTGCTTGATGAACATGGCGCTATGCTGGGCATCATTACCCATGACGACGCCATGGACGCGATGGAAGACGAGCATACCGAGGATATGGAGCGCTTCATGGCTATATCCGGCGGCCATGATGAGACAAGCTATATGCAGACCTCCGCCTGGAGCCACTTCAAGCACCGGGTACTATGGCTCGTCATACTGGCCGGCTTTGGCCTGGTGTCCGGGGCGATACTCCAAAGTTTTGAACAGACGCTTGCCAGCCTCATAATCTTGGCTTTCTATATGCCCATGCTCGCCGACACCGGGGGCAATACCGGCAGCCAATCGGCTACGGTTATCATCCGGGCTCTAGCCTTAAAGCAACTCAGTATAAAAGACACGCTCAAAGTCCTTTGGAAGGAGCTTCGCATAGCGCTGCTTCTGTGCCTCGTGCTCGGAAGCATGGCCTTCTTGCGCGTGTTCTTCTTTACTAAGCTAGGGCAGGTCCCGGATAGCATGAGCATGGCTTCGATAGCGTTCGCTATCGCTACGGCGCTATCGATACAGGTAGTAAGCGCAACGGTGATAGGCGCGGCGCTTCCTCTTGCGGCCTTCAGGCTCGGTATGGATCCAGCCTTGATAGCAAGCCCTATGTTGGCGACGATAGTGGATATAACCGGCCTTTTTATTTACTTTACATCCGCTCGGCTGATTCTTGGCATTTAGCCGACGATGCGCGCGTGGCGCTAAAGCTCCAACGGCCTGCGGTTGTCGGCGAGGCGCTTTGACAGGTAGTCGCGGTCGAGTCCGAGGTCGGCCGCTATGCGGCGCAGCTGCTCGGCGGACAAAAGGTTCTGCTCCGCGTAGAGGTAGCAGAGGGCCTTCTCGGCTATGCAGGGCACCTTAAGCGCCGCCAGGTTCTGCGGCTTAGGCTCTTCGCCGTCCAGGTGCAGGCGCCTGAGGCTTGCGTAGAGCCTGGAGCGTTCCATATCGCCGGCCACGGCCGATAGCTCGGCTAAAAGCGGCTTGATTTCGCCCCGCGAGGCGGCTTCGCCTAAGGGCTTGAGCGTGAAGAAGGTGTATTCCTTGGCCGGCAGGTAATGGTGCTCGTCGCAGCGCGTGCAGTAATTCGGCTCGCGCGGGTCGTCCTTGGCCCGGTCGCCGCCTATGATGATGAGCGGGTCGAAATAGAGGGCCGGGCATTCTTCGCCCTCCACGCTGTAGTAGCGGTAGGTGAAGAGCGAGTCGGCTATACAGTCGTCGTGCTCGCAATAGGCGCTCAGCGGGAATACGTCCGTGGCGTTTTCGAGCAAGAGGCGCGCCGTATGGTTGAATATCTCCCGCCGGAAATTGAGCACCAGCGTGGGTAGCACGAATACGAGGCCGCGCGTATCGGACTCATTGCGTATAAGGTAGGCTATACGCTCGTCGTAGAAGGCCGCCTCGTCCACTATCCAGGTGCCCGCTTCGGGATGGCAGGCCAGGATGGACTCGAGCTCGAAGGAGTCGCGCGCGGTGGATATGTCGTCGCCGCAGCGCTCGTAGCCGCCGCGGTAGGCAAGCGCGTCCTCGGGGTAGTCGGGGAAGCGGTCGCGGTCTATGCGCGAGCGCACGAAATGCAGCTGCCTGCGGTCCGCGCCGGCGGTGCTGGTGCGCATGGCCAGCTTTGCGCCTTTTTTCTGCGCTATTTTGGAATCCCGCCATATGCGCGCGCTGAACTCGGTCTTGCCCGAGCCCATGGGCCCTATGACGAGTATGCGCCTGCCCTTGCGCACGAAATCGAAGTGGTCATAGGAGCGGTGCACCCGTATGCTCGGAAAGCCCAGGCTCCGCAGGAATTCGTTCTGCTTATCCTCGTCCCCGCTCCCAGCGCTCATCCCTCTATCTCCAGCTCTTCCTCGTCGTCCCGGGCGGGTATGACGAACTTGGCGCTGGAGAAGGCCGTGCCCAGGGCCACCGCCGCTATGCCGGCGCTTAAGAAACCGCCGGTGAGCCGCGTGGCGACAAATTTAATGTACTCGGTAAGGGCCGGTATCTGGTTAAGGCTGAAGCCCTGCAGCTCGCCGCGCACGAAGCCGGCGGGGTTGATCAGGTGGGGAAAGAGCCCTATGACCAGCACGAATATGCCTGGCCCCAGTATATTGCCGCCTAGGCGCCCGAGCCGCTTCCGCCAACTGTCCTCCGCTATGAAGGCCGAAGCTATGCAGAGGCCGCCCCCCGCCAGAAGCAGCCAAAGCGACGAGGCTGCAAGGCCGGCCTGCATGGCTATAAGGTTCATAGGCCGCCCGTTCCAGCCGCGCTCGACGCCGTCCGGCTCCAAAGGCAGGCTGACGCTGGCGGGCACTTCCGCTATGCGGGCGCGCACGAGCTTGGTGGCCTCATCCATGGCCAGGGCCTTGCCGCGTTCGGTATCGAGGGCGCCTGAGCTTATGAGGCTTGGCGGCAGGGTACCGGCGGGCAGGGCGCCCAGGGGGTTGGCAGCCGTTGAGAAGTAGGTGGACACGAAGAGCGGGCTGCCGCTATCGGCGGCGGCCTTTATGCCGCTTAGGTCAAGGGCATAGCTCGTCGCCCCGCTGTCGAGGGCCTTGAAGAAACCGGTGATGGCTGACTCAGCCGTATCCACGATAACGGCTGAGGGCAGGGCAGCCTGCACGGCGGCGACGGCAGCCGGGCCCTCAAGCGCGTAGTCGCCGGCATTTATGGCGGCAGGCGCGTTCTCGCGCAGTTCGGGGGCCTCGAGCAGGGCCTCGAAGCGGGCGTCGCGCACGAGTTCCAGGTAGCTGTCGGGATTGACCAGCCAGGGCCGTACGGCCGTGAGCGATAAACCGCCGAGCGTCAGGGGCAGGGCCATGAAGAAGTACAGCATAAAACCAAGGAAGCGTTTGGCCGTTCGCAATGCTTTCATTTTTTTTCTCCTGTCGTGCGCGCCACGAGGGGCCGCGCCTTCGGCGTACCGAAGGATAAGGCCTTAAAGGGGTGCACGTCCATCGGGTTTATATACCAGCCTTTTATGAAGCCGGTGTCGATAACGTCGAAGGATAACGAGTGGTATACCGGCAGGACGGCGGCGTCGGCGAGCAGCTTGGCTTCCGCCCTGGCCAGGCTGGCCATACGCGCGGAGCCATCCTCGCTTGAGGAGCGGCGCACGAGTTCGTCGTACTCTTTGCTTTTATACGAAGCCTCGTTCAAGCTGGAATCGCTGGTCCACATGAGCAGGAAGGCCGCGGGATCGGCGAAGTCGCCTATCCACGAGGTAAAGGAGAGCGAAAAGCCCTGCTTGCGGAGTTCCCGTATATTGTCGTCCGGCCCTGGATGCCGCAGCTCCGTGGCTATGCCCAGAGCGGCCCAGGCCTCCGCTATAATGGCCGCGTTGGCGTTATGCGTAGGCGTATCGGGCAATATGAGCAGCGCGCCGGGCAGCTTCGCGGGGTCGCGATAGCCCGCCGCCGCAAGGAGCCTCTGCGCCTCCTGTAGGTCGGCTTTTTCTATGCCTCCCGGCGATACGTAGCCGGAGAAGGGATAAATGAGCCGCGAAGTAGGCGCGTAGTACTTGTCCTCCGTGCGGATCTTTTCCCAGGGTATGAGCAGGGCCAGGGCCCTGCGCACCCGGGCGTCCGACCAGGGGCGTTTAGACGCGTTCCAGAAATAGTAACCCGTACCGAAGCTGGGCGCGTATTGAATATCGTCAAGCGACGCTAGGCTTTCGGTATCCGCCATGTCCATGAGCCAGTGTATCTCGCCGTCATTATAGCGCGAAGTGGCTTCGGCCTCCGATTCTAGAAAGAGGAAGCGCAAGCTAGCTATGGCAACCGAACCGGCATCCCAATAGCGGCTATTCTTCTCCAGGAGCATTTCGCTATCGCTCATGCTCACGAGGCGGTAGGGGCCGCTGCTCAGCACGGCTGAGGGTTCCCAACTATCCTTGCCGCGCAGAGACGCATGCACGGGCACGAAGCTCATGTGGCAGAGCAGGCGGGTGAAGTAGGCGGTTGGCGCCTCAAGCTCCACGATCAGGCTGCGTTCTCCCTCCGCGCGTATGGCCACGGATGACGGATCTTTGGACTTGCCGGTGCGATAATCGCGGGCTCCTTTTATTATATCAAAGAATACGGCGAACTCCGCGCCGGTTGCCGGAGCGAGCAGATAACGCCATGATTCCACGTAATCGCCCGCGGTGATGGGGCTGCCGTCCGACCAGCGCAGATCGGGGCGCAGGCTAAAGGTCCATGTTTTGCCGTCAGCGGATTTAGTAAACGATTCGGCATGCGCGCGCACCGGGTCCATGGTCTCGGGGTCGTAGCTGAAGAGGCCTTCGTAGAGGGCGTTGAGCGCCTGCATATCATGGGAATATATGGTTTTATAGGGGTGCAATTCCACGCCGTACGAGCCCATGCCCACGACGAACTCGTCTCTTACCCTGCCTTGGGCGCCTATTCCGCCTGCCGTGATAAGCACCAGTAAAAGGCTCAGCGTTAGTATTCGTCGACTCATGGGGACTCCTTGAAGCGTTGGCGGCTCGGCTCAGCTATGCGCGGCGTGACTAGGCGTCGCCAATGCCCAGGCGTTTCATCTGTTCGAGCTCTTCTTTCTGCGCTATATACTCATGGCGTTTTTGGTTGGCCTTAATGAAGGCGTTTTTTATCGAGCCCAGCTCTATGCCTATGGACCGTACCCGTCCCTTTATCTCGGGGTCCGTTACCGCGCCTTTGAAGAACTCATCGAGCGCGTAGAGCTTCTTATAGTAGGCTTGCAGATCCTCTATGCCTTTTTCAAGGAATTTGTAGGACTGCTCCTCATTTGCGCTCTCTAAGCGCTTGCTCGCTGCCGAGTTGCGGGACATCATGGCGGAGAGGCTCTGAGCGCGTTTGCCGACTTCGTCGGTAAGGGCGGTAAAATCGATGTCTTCGCTCTTGCGTTCGCTCGACACCGGATCGATATATTCCACTTCGTGGATGATATGCTCGGCCTTTTTGCCCATCATCTGCCTGAGCGCTCGCTTTACCTTGGTCATAAAGGATTTGTCCTGCGCCTCGAGCAGAAGCTGGTTGTCCAGAAGCTTCTGTACCGCGTCGTTGAGCTGGAATCCCGCTCCTATGAGCACCCTCGCGCCGTCAAGCACGATGGCCTTGAAGTTGCGTTCAACGCTCTTATTCTGTTTTTCTTCCTTTACCGCGAGCTTGCGCAGTATGTCGTCCCGCAGGTTCTGCCCGTCGGTCGAGTAATCCTCCAGTATGATCTCTTCGGCCAGTTCCGAGGAAAAAGGCCGGTCGCCCGCTGCTTCGGCGAAGCGCTGCTTTACCTTGCGTATAAGCTCCTCGCGATGCGTGATTGCGTAATCCCGCTCTATGCTCATGCTTTCGAACGCGAGTCGTCTCAGTTCTAGCTTAAAGCGTTCCTTATGTACGAGGGTGAGGTCTTTGAGGGTAAGGAATATCTTTTTGGTGGTCTTGTCCAGCTGCAGGAGCCCTTCGTTTATAATGCCGGTGGACAAAGGATCGGTGCCCTTGCGTATCATGACGATCAATTCAGCGAAGTAGCGGGTGTTCATATGCGGGCTGTTTTCGGTGAATTGTATAAAATTGAAGTATTTGGTAAGTCCTACCAGGCGCTTAATACGCGGCATGGTCAGGAAATCCACGCTGAACTGGTAATAGTTGTTCAGGAAATCAAGGTACGACTCGAATTGCGACAGCCGTATGCACATCTGGTCGAGCTTCTCGCTCTCGGCGAAGGGGCTCTCGGGCGGGTTAGCCACTTCCGATATCTTTAAGTCATACTTGTAGGGGTCCTCATGGATGAGGCCCTTGCGCAGCAATACGCTGTATATTCCGTGAAAGGCCGATTGGAAGAGCTTGTAGTCGTCCTTGAGCTGCTTGAGCTCATTTTTATCCATGCGGTCGATCTTGGCGAAGAGCGCCTGGTCGAGAAGATCTACATACTTTGCTTCTTCCATACCGGGCAATTATGTCGTAAATCCATAAAGGACGCAAGCGCCGATACCATATACCCCGTATAGCGGGCATGAAAACGTTCGCAAAGAAATCGCTTTTTTCAGGAAGCCAGGCAGCCCCGCCGGCTGGGCAAGTCCGGTTTAGGGCCTGCGCTTTGGCCTTGGCCCTAGCCGCCTTGCCGCTTGCCTCTTGCGCGCTGGCAGGTCATGACCTGGCCGTAGAAATTCGCGTGCCAGCCTTGCCCTCTATGTGGGATCGCGCCGAGTTTTGGGAGCTGCGCGTTGAGCAAGGCGGTATATGCTCGGCCCCTATCCTTGCGCGGCCTGGCGAAAGCCTCTTTCTGTCTCTGCCGCGCAGTTCGACGGCGTATGTGTACTGCGTAGCGCTGCTGGGCGCTGCTAAGAGCCTGCCTTTTGGGGCGGTTTGGCCACAGCACGGCATACCCTCTGCATCGGAAAGGCTAGGCCTAGCCCTACCCCTGACGGCAGCCGGCGGATTTGCCGCGAGCTTCGGCGCGCTCCTCGAGCGGGGAGGTATTGACGCAGCCGGATTCAATGCCGCGCGCTTCGGGCGGGAGGCGGAGGCAAGGGTAGTTGATCCGTGGACCCTTGATTTAAGCGCTCTGGCCAGTGCCGTGGCACGCGGAAGCTTCAGGGCGGACAGCCTGCGCGATAGCCCTGAGGCCAGCCTGGAGCAATTGCAGCTGCCCCTTGAGCTTGCCGGCGAAACCCTTGTGCCGAGCAGCCCTTGGGCCCAGGCTCTGAGCGTAGCCCCTGACGGCAGCTTGGCTTTGGCGCTTTGTTACCGGCCGCGCGCATATTTCGTACGCGGCCATGAGTTGCGAGCGGGGCTATCGCCTGAGGGCGAACCCTGCTGGAGCATTAAGGCGACGCCCGGAGCAGGCGGACTATGAATTCGCTGCCGCCGCCTTCGCGCGGCCGCAAGCTTACGTCGCCGCCGTGTGCCAGGGCTATATGCCTTACTATGGCCAGGCCGAGTCCGGTGCCGCCAAGCTCGCGGCTTCTGGCGCGGTCCACGCGGTAGAAGCGCTCAAAGAGCCTGCCGCGGTCCTGCTCCGGTATGCCCGGCCCGCGATCGAGCACGCTGAAGCGCAGGTAGCGCTCATCCCTATCCTCGGCCGCCCGCAGTTCTATGATGCCGCCCTGGGGGCCATATTTAGCCGCGTTGGCGAGCAGGTTTACGAAGAGCTGCTCAAGGAGCCCCTCATGGGCGACTATGGCATAGTCCTCGGGGCAGTCGAGTTCAACCTTCGCGTCCTTTGCCGTCAGTATAAGGCTTGCCGATGCTATGGCCTGCTCCAGCACGAGGCGGGCGGGCCGGCTTTCAAGCTCGTCCATAGCCTGAGCCCTGGGCTTGGCGTTGGCCTCAAGCCTCGCCAGGGTTAAGAGGTCGTCGATGATGGAGGCCATGCGGTTGGCATGTCGGTGTATGATGCCTATGAAGCGCTTGCGCTCGTCCTCCGTGCTCTCCTCGTTCTCAAGCGTCTCGGCAAAGCCTTTTATAAGCGTTATGGGGGTGCGCAGCTCGTGGGATACATTGGCGACGAAGTCCTTGCGCACGCGCTCGAGCCGTTTCATCGCGCTTAAGTCGCTCAAGGCTATTACCGCTCCGTAGCGGCCATTTTCCAAGGATAGCGGCGCAACGTTGGCCATGAGCACGCGCGTATCGTCGCCGTACACATTAAGCTCCTCGCGGCAAGGCTGGCGCGTAGCGGCGCATTCCGCGGCGAGGCGCTCGAGCTCGGCGTTGCCCGAGGCGAGCAGTATGCTCCGTCCTATAAAATTCCCGCTATCGTCCGTAGAGCCTTGGGTAAAGCCCGAACGCCGGAAGAGTTCAACCGCGCGGGGATTGGCCAAGCGCACGACGAGTTTATCATCCAGCGCTATCACGCCTTCTCCCAGGGCCGAGAGTATGGCGTCCAGCTCGGCCTTGCGCTTCTCGGTGTCCCGTATGCGCGCTTCCAATTCGGATGCCATGCCGTTCATCGTGCCGGCCAGCGCGGAGAATTCCGGGTCGGCTATGCCGCGGGCCCTGCTGTCCATCTTGCCTTGGGACCATTCCTCGGCCGCCGAAGACAAGGCCAGGACGGGCCTAGCTATATCGCGGCCTATGCGGGCGCTGGCCAGGGCGCCCAGCGCCATGAGCGCGAGCGCGGCCCCCAGCGAGGCGGCGATGAAGGGATTAAGAAGGGCCGCGAGGTCGGGGCTGTCCATGGCTACGCGAAGAGCCGCGGCCACGGCCTGGTCTTTCCATATTGGCGCGGCCGCGTAGGTCATAGGCAGGCCTAAGGTGCCTGAGGTCCTGGCGCTGGCCGTCGTTTCGCCCCGCAAGGCTTCGCGCACTTCCTGCCTGTCCAGATGGTTTTCCATGGCCGCAGGAGATGATCGCGAGTCTCCCCACACGCTGCCGTCGGGCCCAACTATCGTAAGGCGTAAGCCGGAATCGCGGGCCGCCCTCAGGCAGAAGTCCTGGGCCGAAGCCGGATCGGCGGGTGCAAGGGCGGCAAGGGCCTTGGCGCTGCGCTCCAGGGTAAAAAAGCTAACGTTCTGCTTAAGGCGCTGCATGGTAAGGACGGCAGCGCCGGCCAGTAGGCTCAGCGAAAGGGCGAGGAGCAGGGCCATGGTAAGGAATACCCGGAAGGCGAGGCGGCTTTTGGGCATAGTCTACGCTTCCTTGAAGCGGTAGCCCACGCCCCGTACGGTCTCGATACTGTCGCCCCGGCTGCCCAGCTTGCGGCGCAATGATACGATTTGCACGTCCACCGAGCGGTCGGTAACCGGGTAGTCGCGCCCCTTTACCGCATCTATTATGGATGAGCGCCCGTATACCCTGCCTGGGCTGCGCATGAACAGCTCGAGTATGGCAAACTCAGTGGCCGACAAGTCCACGCGCTCGCCTTCCGCCCGAATTTCATGGCGGTCGGGATCAAGGCTTATGCCGGATACGCTCAATACCGCCTCGTCGTCCCGTTCATCCATGCTGCCCTGGAAGCGCCGGCGCAGCGCGGTGCGCACCCGCGCCACGAGTACCCGCGGGCTGTAGGGCTTGACCATATAATCGTCGGCGCCAAGCTCAAGCCCGGCCACCACGTCGGGGTCCTCGCCCTTGGCGCTGGCCAGTATGACGGGCACCCGCGCGAGGGAGGGGCTCGCCTTTAAGGCGCGCAGCGTCTCAAGGCCGTCCATGCCCGGCAGCATAACGTCGAGTATGACCAGGTCCGGCGTAGAAGCCATCGCCGACTCTATGCCCAATTCTCCCGACTCGGCCTGGCTGACGGCATAACCTTCTTTCCCAAGGGAAAAGCTTACGAGCTCGCGAATGTCCGGATCGTCCTCTATGACGAGTATGCTAGCCTTGGGCATCCGTCGGCCTCCTATTCGTTAAGCTCGGTATGCGCTCCGCTTACCATGTATACCACCGATTCGCATAGATTGGTTACATGATCGCCTAAGCGCTCCAGGAAGCCTGAGGTGGCTATGAGCCTGGTGGCCTGCTGCGCCTTGTCAGGATTGTCGCGTATGTAATCGAGCACTTCTTTGATGAAGGCCTTATGGTTGGCGTCTATCTCATCATCGCGCGCGGCGGTGCTGCGCGCTAAAGCCTCGTCCTTGGCCAGGAAGGCCGCTATGGCATCATGGAGCATAGCCGAGCCCACGATGGCCATGGTAGCAAGCCGTTCGAGCGAGCGCGGGTAGGGGTCCTCGGCCAGGCGTTTTGCCGCCTTGGCAAGGTGCACGGCGTGGTCGCCTATGCGCTCAAGGTTATCGGTAAGCTTGAGCATAGTCACGAGCTCGCGAAGGTCGCGCGCCACCGGCTGCTGGGTGGCTATGAGCATGGCCACCTGGTCCTCTATCTTGGTCTGCATGGCGTTTACGACTTCGTCGCCCGCCCGCACTTCCTTGGCCAGGGCCACGTCGCCGGACTTAAGCGCCTCGAGCGCCTTGCGCAGATCGTCCTCCACGCGGGTGCCCATGGCCAGTATATCGTGGTGGAGCCTGGTAAGCTCCTCGTTGAATTGTATCCTCGTTATCATCGTATGCTCCTTGCCCTTCTCAGCCGAAGCGGCCTGATATGTAGTTCTCGGTGCGCTCGTCCTTGGGGTTGAAGAACAGTTCCTTGGTATCCGCGTACTCCACCAGGTCGCCTAAGAGCAGGAAGCCGGTCTTGTCGGACACGCGGCCGGCCTGCTGCATATTGTGCGTCACGATTATTATAGTATAGCGTTTCTTAAGCTCGTCCAGCAAAGACTCTATCTTGGCGGTGGATATGGGGTCCAGAGCGCTCGTAGGCTCGTCCATGAGCAATATCTCAGGCTTAAGGGCCACGGCTCGCGCTATGCACAGGCGCTGCTGCTGGCCGCCGGACAGCGCGTAAGCGCTCTCTTTAAGCTTGTCTTTTACCTCGTCCCAGAGCGCCACCTGCTTGAGGCTGCTCTCCACGAGTTCGTCAAAGTCGCCCTTGTAGCCGTTTATGCGCGCGCCCCATGCTATGTTCTCGTATATGCTCTTTGAGAAGGGGTTGGGCTTCTGGAACACCATGCCTATCCAACGCCGCACCTGCACGGCGTCCACGTCGGGTTCGTATACGTTAACGCCGTGGAATTGCACCTCGCCTACGGTCTTCACGCCGCTGATTAGCTCGTTCATGCGGTTGAATGCCCGTAAGGCCGTGCTCTTGCCGCAGCCTGAGGGGCCTATGAGCGCGGTAACCTTTTGGCGATCGAAGCCCATGGACAGCTTCTTGACTGCCTCGAAATCGCCGTAATAAATGCTTAAATCCTTGGCCTCGAGAGCATAGCCTGATTCTCCCGAGCCGATAGCCGCCTCAAGGCGGCCGCTTTCTTTGGCGCGTGGCGCGAAAATATTCATCAGCCGAACCTCTTCTGCTTGCGCAGTTTATTGCGCGTTATTATGGCAAAGGCATTGAGCGAGAGCATGAGGGTGAGCAGCACGACTATAGCCGCCGCCGCTATATGCCTAAACTCCGCCTGCGGCCTGCTCGTCCACTGGTAAATCTGTATGGGCAGGGTGGTAAACTTTGAGAATACGCCGGTGGGATCCTGGGAAAGGAAGGTGGAAGCGCCTACCACCACGAGCGGCGCTGTTTCGCCTATGGCCCGCGATACGGCCAATACCGTGCCGGTTAATATTCTATCGAAGCTGGCCGGCAACACGTGGTGCAGTATGGTTTGCCACTTGGTAGCGCCTACGGCCAGGCTCGATTGCCGGAGCGAGCCTGGTATGGCCCGTATGGCTTCCTGCGCGTTTATGATAATGACCGGCAGGATGAGCAGGGCCAGGGTAAGGCCGGCCGAGAGTATGGTACGGCCGTTAGCCACGTCGCCTGAGCCCGTCTGCCCAAAAGCGCTGCCTGAGGTGAACGGCTCTAAGGCGCGCACGAATATGGCCAAGCCGAGCATGCCGTAGATAATGGAAGGCACGCCCGCTAGGTTGTATATATTCACCTGTATTATGCGGTTCAAGCGATTGTCGCCGGCATACTCTTCCAGCCATATAGCCGCGGCTATGCCTATGGGAAAGGCGAAGAGCACGGTTATCAGTATGGTAAGGAGGGTGCCCTTGATGGCCGTAAGCACGCCCGTCGTCATAGGCCTGCCCGTAAGCGAGGTGGACAGGAATCGCATGCTTACCCAGGAGCGGAAGATGAGTTCGCCATCGGGGTGGTCCTTGATGCTTTGCTCCAGTATGTCCTTCTTGCCAAAGAGCGACTCAAAGAGCGTATAGGTCTGGACAACCCGCGGCTTTACGATTTCAGATAGAACCACTTCGTAAAGGTCCAGGGCTTCGCGTTCCTCGAACGGCAGCTCGCGTTCGAGGGCGCGGTAACGGCGCGGCGCCAGGTGCTCGGTTAGGGTATCAAGCAGCAGGGCTTTGCTCTGGTCCTCGAGGGCGACGCCGTTTCTTGCCAGTGTAGAGGCATCCACATCGTCTACCATGACCACGTAACCGAAGGCGTCGTCCACCACGGTGATGATAAGGGTGGCCAGGAAGAGGATGGCAAAGATGGTCGAGAGCATGAACGCGACGCGCCAGCGGGAGCCGCGCGCATGGCGTACGCCCAGGTTCTGCTCAAAGTCCCTGCGGGCTAGGCCCTGGGCTTCTTGGGTAGCGTTCATTCGTACACCTCCCGGTATTTCTTGACGATGCGCCGTGAGAGCACGTTGAGTATCAAGGTAACCAGGAACAGCACCATAGCTATGGCGAAGAGGCTGCGGTAGTCGATTGAGTCGTAGGACAGGTCGCCGCCCGATATGCGCACGATGTGGCCCGTCATGGTTTCGGCCGCCTTAAAGGGGTTCAGGGTGAAGTTCGGCCCGGCGCCGGCGGCCAGGGCCACGATCATGGTTTCGCCTACCGCGCGGGAAAGCCCGAGTATGAAGGCGGCCGCAATGCCGGAGAAGGCTGCGGGCACGATAATCTTTATACTGGTCTCAAGCTTAGTAGCCCCCATGGCGTAGGCGGCTTCGCGCAGGCTACGCGGCACGGAGGACAGCGCGTCCTCGCACATGGAGCTGATTAAAGGCAATATGAGTATGCCCATGACGAGACCCGCGGATAGTGTGTTGTACACCTCCACCGTTTCGCTGCCGAAGAGTCCGCGCAGGAAGGGGGTGACGACCGTCAGGGCGAAATATCCATACACTATAGTGGGCACGCCCGCGAGCACCTCAAGTATGGGCTTAAGCGTTTCGCGCATGCGCTCGCTTGCATACTCTGCTAGGTAAATAGCCACGCCGAGGCCCAGAGGCAAGGCCACGAGCATGGCTAGGAAGCTGGTTACAAGCGTAGAGCTGAGCAGGGGCAGTATGCCGAACTGCCCTATGGTGGGCTGCCAGGCCGTGGTGGTGAAGAATTCCCACAGCGTCACCTCTTTAAAGAAGCTGAGCGACTCGGTGCCTAGTACGACGATAATGCCGAGCGTGGTAAATATGGATATGGCCGCGCAGAAGAACAGGAAGGACTGTATGAGCGTTTCGCCGGGACGAGAGCGTTTGCCGAAGGAGAGCAGGCCGCGCTCTTCTTCCGGATATAATGGCACAAGCTTCTGTTTCATCGTTCTCACTTTCGCCTAACAATTCAGCCCTATCGCCAGGCCGTGAAAGAGGCCCGAAGTCGCCTCCGGGCCTTCTTCACGAGCCATGGCTCTTGAACGGAACCTGGCCTGGGTTTAGTAGCGGCCCTTCACGGCGTCGAGCCATGCCTGCTTGGCCTTCCTCTGCTCGGCCTTGGGGGCGGGGAAGTAGCCGACGTCTTTAAGCGCCTCGTTCACGTAGGTGAGGTAGTAGGCTATGAACGCGGCCACCTGAGGTTTGTCATTCATAATCTTGGCGTCGCTGTAGATGAATATGGGGCGGGCCAGGGGATAGCTGGCGTTGTCCACGTTGGCGGCGTTGGCGGTCACGCCGTCTATGGCGAGCACGTTGAGCTTAGCCTGGTTCTCCACATAGTAGGCGAAGCCGAAGAAGCCTATGGCGTAGATGTCGTCGGACACGCCGCGCACCAGCACGTTGTCGTCCTCGGAAAGCTGGAGGTTTTTGGCGCCAAGTATGGGGGCGCGGTCTTTTTTATAGAAGTGCTCCACGAAGTAGTCGAAGGTGCCCGAGTCGGTGCCGGGTATAAAGCGCTTTATCTCGCGCTTGGGGAAGCTGGCCCGTACGTCCGACCATAAGACGGCGGTGGAAAATGCGAGCTTGATCTCGGCCTGGGTCATATCCTTGGCGAAGGTATTGTTCTTGCTCACGACCACGGCCAGGGCGTCGGTGCCGAGGCGGAACTCTATGGGCGTGCGGCCTATGGCCTTGGCCGCGTCTATCTGGGTCTGCTTAATGGCTACGGAGGCGTTGGAAATGTCGGTCTCTCCGGTCTTGGTGAAACGCTCGAAGCCGGCGCCCGATCCTATGGAGTCGATGGTTACCTGGCCCTTAAAGCCGTCTTCCTTGAACATGGAAGCGATAAGTTCAGATACGGGGTATACGGTGGAGCTGCCCGCGGTTACGATGGTGCCGGTAACCTTTGAAGGGTCGACGCCGGGGAGCATCTTGTCCGGGTCGTCGCTGGTCTTGCCTATCCAGGTAAACTTGCCCTGGGCGAACGCTGCGGTGGCTATCAGGGCCAGCGCGGTAATCAATACGGTCTTCTTCATCAGGATTCCTCCCCACGGTATTACCGGCCTAGGGCCGGCTCTCTGGCAACAAGGCGATCGTTTGGCCTGGTGCCGCAGATCGCTTATCCTCTCGCTACGCCCCCCGGGTCACTAATCGCCCGGGGAGCCGCCGCCCGGGTTATGCCCGATCCGACGTTATGGACAATACAGGCCGAGCGTGAAGCCATAGTGAGGACTTTGTTAAAGAATGGTTAATTGAGCGCATTTTTAAGGTGATTATCAGCATTACCCGTTCCGGGCTATACTCAGACTATGGAAAAGCACGATAACGACGCGAACGCTCTCGCGCGGCAGGTACTCGACGCGGGCCTCTTGGCCGGCACGCTCTCATCTCCCGTTAAGGCCGAAGGCTATGACGGCTGCGACAAGCTGCGGCTCAAGCCCGTACTCATCAAGGGCGAGAAAGCCTATCAGATAGAAGAATTCCGCGGGCCTAAGGCCTTTCAGCGCAATGTCGATGGGGATAGCCTCGTCCAAGAGCTGGCTTCGTGGCTGGGGCAGCGCTTTAAGCGGGCAGAGTTCAAGACCGCCGCGGGTACTATGCAGATTTTGGCAAACCGTAGGGGGCAGCTTAAGCTCTTCAGCCAGGCGGCCGCCACGGCCGGCGCGGGTGGCTCAGCCCTTACCCAGCCCGTGGAATTCAGCCACAACAGGGCCAAGGACTATATCCTTAAAGAGGGCGCGCCCGTGCCCTTCCTCATAGACCTAGGCGTAATGAAGGCAGACGGCAGCGTGATCAAGGCCAAGTACGATAAGTTCAAGCAGATAAACCGTTTCCTTGAGTTTATAGAGGACGTGCTGCCGGAACTGGCGGCCGCTGCCGCGGAGCGCGAGGACAAGACCCTCGAGCTGGTGGACTTCGGCTGCGGCAAGTCCTATCTGAGCTTTGCCGTCTACCACTATCTGTCGACGCTCAAAGGCCTGTCCCTCCGCGTTACCGGCCTGGACCTCAAGGAGGACGTAATCCGCTCCTGCCAGGCTTTGGCCGTACGCTATGGCTACAAGGGCCTGTCCTTCGCGGTGGGCGACATAGCCGACTATAGCGGCGTAGAACGCGCCGACCTCGTCATAAGCCTGCACGCCTGCGACACCGCCACCGATTTCGCACTGGCCAAGGCGGTGAGCTGGGGCGCCCGCGTCATACTCGCGGTGCCCTGTTGCCAACATGAATTGAACGCTCAGCTGGGCGGCCGCGGCGCCGCTGCCGCTAAGGCTCCGGCCCGCGTAGCCTTAGCATCAGCCTTCAAGTACGGCATCGTGCGCGAGCGCATGGCAGCCCTTTTAACCGACGCGCTTCGGGCCGAGCTTTTAGAGAGCCGGGGCTATCGGACGCAGATACTGGAATTTATCGACATGAGCCATACGCCTAAGAACCTGCTTATACGGGCGGTGAAACGCGCAAGCGGTTTATCCTCTGAGGGTTCCGTTGAGGGCTATGCAGCCCTGCGGGATTTCCTAGGCGCGGAACCTACGCTTGGGCGGGAGCTCCCGCCGCAGGCCTAGAAGGGCAGTATCTTTACGCCGTGCTTCTCTTCCAGCATCTCGGCCATGCCCAGGTACAGCGCGGCCGCGCCGCATACGAGGCCTTCCCAGCCGGCTATGCGGCCTACCAGGGCCGAACCGGTCCAGTCGCGCAGGGCCAAGAGGATAAAGAGTATGTCCAGCGTGACGAATACGAAGATAAGCACCTTGCTGGACTTAAGCGTGCCCAGGGTCATGAAAATGGAGAAGAGTCCCCAGGCGGCCAGGAACCAGCCCATATAGCCGGTGGGCGTGGCTTCGGCGAGGCCGAACTTGGGCAGCATCCAGGTGGCTACCAGGGTAATCCAGAAAAAGCCGTACGATATGAAGGCCAGTGTGCCGAAGGTGTTGCCCCGCTTGTATTCCAGTATGCCCGCTATCACTTGCGCTATGCCGCCATAGAATATGCCCATGGCCATGATCATGGCGCTTACGGGAAAGAAGCCCGCGTTGTGGATGTTCAAGAGGATGGTGGTCATGCCGAAGCCTGCCAGGCCAAGCGGGCCCGGATTCGCGAATTTCTGTTCCATGTAGGTGGAGTCTCCTGGTGGTGTGGGGGCGGGGATAATCGGGGCGCTGAGTGCGTCACTACATCCGGTAACGGTCGCAAGCTGTATACTCCAGCCCGCGCGTGCAGGTCAAGCGGGAGCCCATAGTCGCGACTCCCCGATGCCGACGGCCGGGGGGGCTGACAAAGGCGGCGCCCTTCAGGTATGGTGTCGCTCCGGCGGTTGTAGCTACCCGCCTCATCAAAACTATGGAGTATTCCCGTGTTCCAAACCCTACCTAACGAACTGATATGGTTCGTCATGCTCGCCGTCAATTTCGGCCTCATACTCGGCGTATACCGCAAGCTCGGAATACTCGGCCTGTATATATGGATACCTATGGCCGTTATCATAGCCAATATCCAGGTGGTAAAGACCGTCGAGCTTTTCGGCTTAACCGCCACGTTGGGCAATATTGCCTACGCTTCGAGCTTCCTCGTTACCGATATACTCTCCGAAAATCACGGCAAAGCCGCCGCCAGAAAAGCGGTGTGGATAGGCTTCTTTTCTATAATAGCGATGACTATTTTCATGAATGCCGCCCTGCTCTACGCGCCTGCAGAAAGCGACTTCGCTCAGGAGTCCCTCGTTACCATCTTTTCTCTCATGCCGCGCATAGCCTTAGCCAGCCTGGCGGCCTACCTGATATCGCAGACCCACGATGTATGGGCCTATGAATTCTGGCGTAAGCGCTTTCCTTCCGACCGCGCCATCTGGATACGCAATAACGCTAGCACCATGGTGAGCCAGGCCTTGGATACCCTCGTATTCGTTGCGGTGGCGTTTTGGGGCCAATTCGAAGCGCGCGTACTGCTTGAGATATTCCTAACTACCTACCTGATGAAGTGGATAGTGGCTGCTCTGGACACGCCTTTCATCTATGCCGCCAAGCGCATGCACAACAAGGGCCTTATCAAGGCGGCCGTGGAATAGGGCCGGTCTCGCCGAGCGCCTTAGGAGCGCTTGCTCCGAGCGCTATGCTTAGCGCAACAGGCCCGCTATTTCGGCGACGCGTTCCAGGCCCTCCGCTTCCATAAAAGCGCGTATGCCAGCCAGGGTATCGGCGGGGGCTTCGGGGCGCGCGAAGATGGCGGTACCCAGCTGTACGGCGCTGGCGCCGGCCAGCAGGTATTGTAAAGCGTCGTCGGCGCAGCCTATGCCCCCCAAGCCTATGACCGGCAGAGCCACTGCC
Organism: Spirochaetaceae bacterium UBA5200; assembly: GCA_002412825.1. Classification (GTDB taxonomy): domain Bacteria; phylum Spirochaetota; class Spirochaetia; order Treponematales; family UBA12059; genus UBA5200. The sequence goes on along the minus strand of DHVU01000010.1, from coordinate 5,837 downwards.
CGGCTCACGCGGTATACGGCGGCTACGCCCACCGGCCGTATGGCGGGCCCGGACAGGCCGCCCGTCTTCATGGCCAGCGTCGGCGTTTTTTTCTTTAGGTCTATGACCATGCCCACCAGGGTGTTTATGCAGGAGAGGGCGTCGGCGCCCCCCGCTTCGGCTGCTTTGGCGCTTGCCGTAATGTCGCTTACGTTGGGAGACAGCTTTACGATGATGGGCCTGCGGGCGCTGGGGCCTCCGGAGCGGGCTCGGGCTTTGGCTCCGGCGTCGGCGGCGTCGCGCAGCCTGCGGGTAAGCCGTTCTATTAGCGCGCAATCTACGCCGAAGGCCATGCCCCCATGGGCAACGTTGGGGCAGCTCACGTTGATCTCGTAGCCATCCACGCCCTCCTCCGCCTCGATACCTTCCACTACCCGCAGGTAGTCGTCTTCCGTCTTACCCGCCACGTTAACGACGATAGCGCAGGCGCGCTTGCGCAGTGCGGGCAGCTTATCCGCAATAAAGGCGTCCAGCCCGGGATTGGCCAGGCCTATGGAATTGAGCATGCCAGCCGGCGTATCGGCAAGGCGGGGCGCAGCGTTTCCGGCCCTGGCTTCAGGCGTTACGGCTTTGGTGTAGAGCGCCCCTAAGGCATCGATATCGACGAGTCCTTCATATTCCTCGCCGTAACCGAAAACGCCGCTGGCCGCGCCTACGGGATTAGGCATAAGTAGCTCCCCTATGCGTACGCTTAGGTCCATGCTTAGTCCTCCCACGCTATGAGAGAGCCGTCGAATACCGGCCCGTCCGCGCATACCCGTTTGTAGGAGCCGTCCTTAAGCCGTATGGCGCAGCCCGCGCAGGCGCCCACGCCGCAAGCCATCCATTGCTCGGTGGCCGCCTGATAAGGCGCGTTTCGCGCGGCTGCGTAGCGGTCTATGGCCGCCATCATGGGGGCTGGTCCGCAGGCGAAAAGCGCGGGCGGCACGCTTGAATCGAAGCTCCATAGCCATTCGGCTACGCTGCCGTGAAAGCCCGCGCTGCCGTCGTCGGTGCAGAGCACGGTGCCTGCGGGCAGTTCCAGCTTGGGCAGCTGGGCTTCGGTGCGGAAACCCAGCGCTAGGACAGGCGCTTCGAAGCTTCCCCTCGCCGCCTCCTTGGCTAGCTGATGAGCCAGGTACAGCATGGGGCCAAGCCCTATGCCGCCGCCAATAAGCAGGGGGCGCGAGCCGGGCGGCGGCGGGCTGAAGCCTTTGCCCAAGGGGCCAAGCACGTCAATGCTATCGCCGGCGCGCAAGCCGGATAGCCATGCGGTGCCGCGCCCCCGTTTCTGGAATATAAAGGCGGCCTCGCCCCGATCGGGAGCATAGCACGAGAAGGCGAAGGGCCTGCGCACTATGGGGTCGTATTGCCCTCCCGCGCGCACGGTCAAGAAGGCGCCGGGCAGGGGAAGCCCGGCTTCGGCTTTCCAGGCGAAGCGCAGCTCGAAATAATCCCGGGCTATAGGCCGAAGGCTCGTTACGGGCGCGTCGAATCGTTTCATAGTCCCCCGGGCGCCCAGCCTAGCTACTTAAGCCCATCGCTGTCAACCGCGCTCGCTTCCGCGGTCTTTGCCTCTCCTGCGGCCGCATGGTCGCTCCCGACCTCATGGTCGCTCCCGACCTCATGGTCGGGAAGGAGTTCCTCGACATTGCGTAGGCTGGGCCGGGACCAGAGGAGCGAAACGGACGCCATGACGGCAAGGCCCGTGAGCGACAGCAAAAAAGCGGTTCCGCTGCCCGCGCCGCTGCCGAAGAGGGGAGATATGAATATCGAGAAGGGCGTCGACGCGTCGGCAAGCAGCGGCTCGAAGCTAAAGTCTGCGAGCGCGCCCGCGATAAGCGGCGCTATGGGCAGGGTTATCCACGCTATGAGTCGCCGCGCCGAGAACACCCTGCCCTGCAGGTCCGGAGGCACTTTCTGCTGCCATATGGCCTGGTTGGAGGCGTTTATTATGGGCCCGGCTATGGCGCCGAGCCCGGCAAGGATGACGGTAAGCGTTATCGAGTTCGATACGCCAAGCAGAACCATGCCGAAAATGGCGTTCGCCATCCAGCCCAGATACACGCCCCAGCTGCGTTTCTTAAAGCCGCCCCATACGGTCATAAGCAGGCCGCCCAAAAAGCCGCCCAGGGCCCACGCGCTCCGTACCGACCCGAGCGCCATCAAGTCCATCGCGTTCCTCGTAAGGACGAGGGGCTGCATCAGCGTAAAGCCCATGCCGGAAAACAGATTGGCGAAGAGAAAAAGCAGCTGCAGTTGAAGGAGGCTTTTCCTTTTGAATATATAGCTGAAGCCGAAGGCGGCTTGGCGTATGATGCCCTGCCCGGCGATGGCCTTGCCCTCTTCGCTGAGCGGCGGCTGTGGTATGCGGGCGCCCAGTATGGCGGCCGCCGCCAAGGCGAACGTGGCCAGATCGAGTATGAGTATGCCTTGTATGCGCAGGAACGGAAGGAGAACGCCCGCGAGCACGGGCGCGAGTATTTGGGGGCCGGCGTCTATGAGCCCTACCAAGCCGTTCACCCTGCCAAGCTGGCGTTTGGGAACCATGGAGCCTAGCACGGCCGAGAAAGCGGGCCATTGGAAGGCGTTGCCTATGCCATTGAGGGCGGCTGCCGCCACTATCATCCAGAGCGCCGGCGAGCCCGACAGGAATACCGCCAGTATGCCTATGGTGCCCAGGACCGCGACGAGGTCGCTGAGGGCCATCATAAGCTTGCGGCTTGAGCGGTCGATAATGGGGCCGGCGAAAAACGACATGATGAGGAAGGGCGTTATGAATGCGGCCTGTATCATGGCCATAGCGGTGGCGCTTCGCGTCTGTTCGTACACCCAGGCGGCCAGGGCGAACGAGGACATCGACGAAGCTAGCGTGGATAGAACTTGGGTTATCCAAATGGGAATAAAGGCCTTAAGACTTCCATGCTCGCCTGCGTTCATGCCATCGCCTTTTTTCTATGGCTGATTTACCGTCATATGTACCACGGCTCGTATTGCCTGTCAAATTAATACGCGCCGCATCTTGCCGCGCGTATCCCTTCATGTTACGGTGAGACGAGCCGCGCGCAGCGAGCGTAGGCTATCGAAAAAGCAGGAGCAGCCATGATACTAGCCAAAGCCGACGATGCCCGCCTGGAATCAAGCCTTGTGTGCCTGGTCATAGCCAGGGGCTGCCATACCATACCGACGCCGGAGGGCTTGCTCGCCGAGCTGAACGCATTGGCGCAGCGGCGCGGCGCGGAGGACTTTCCTCCGGCGCGCATAAAAGATGCCGTACGGGACATGCTGCGGGCCGGCGGCTATAAGCCGGCGGGCAGGCAGAAGCCGGCCAGCGAATACCTGGCGCAGGCCGCCCGCGAAGGCCGCTTTCCCTCTATCAACGCGCCGGTGGACTGCAATAACCTGCTCTCGCTTGATACCGGGCTGCCTATAAGCCTCTTGGACCTGCATGCCCTAGGCGGGCAGGCCCTCGTACGCATAGCGGCGGACGGCGAATCCTATGTGTTCAACGCGGCGGGCCACGAAATGGATCTAGCTGGCCTGCTCTGCGTTTGCGCCGCCGACGGCACGCCCCTGGGCAATCCGGTAAAGGATTCCATGGCGGGCAAGCTGAAGGACGACAGCGCGGATTTCGCCGGCTTCATCTATGCCCCGCCTCTGCTCTACGCCCCGGATGCTCTTAAAGCCGTAGGCGAGCGCTTCGCGGACTTGCTGAGCCGCTATTGCGGCGCGTCGGAAGCCTTCGTGGCGGCGGTCGTATAGGATGGACGCCTTCCTGCAGATACTCGTGCTCGTAGCCTTCCTTGCCGCCGGCGCTCTTTTTCATCGCTTCCGCCTATCTACGCCCCCTGCGCTTACCGACCGTATTATCAAGCTGGTGCTCTTTGCCCTGCTCTTCGTTATGGGCTTTCGCTTAGGCAACGCGCGGGAACTCTTCTCGCGCCTTGGCGAGATTGGACTCCTGGCCGCGGCCACCGCGTCCTTCGCCGTGGCGGGTACCATCATAGCCATATTCCTGTCATACGCGGCCCTGGACGCCCTGCGGCTTCGACTGAACGGGAGGAATGCGCGGTCGGCCGCGGTATACGGCGAAGCAAGGGGTGAGAAGGAAGTAGCGGCGGCTGCGGCGGACGCTGCGGCCTTATCGGGCTTGCCCTTCGCGACGAGCGCGCCGGGCTGGAAGCATTTTAAGGGGCCTCTCGTACTCCTTGCTTTCGTGGTGGTAGGAACGGCGCTCGGCGCTATCCTGCCCGAATACGGGTCAATCGATTATGGCAGCGTTACGGGTTGGGTGCTCAACGCCCTGCTCTTCATGGTGGGCATGCAGTTTGCCCAGTCGGGCCTTTCGCTTACGTCGGCCTTCGCGCGCGCTGATACCGCCCTGGTGCCGGCGGCCACAGTAGCCGGCAGCCTACTCGGCGGCTTGGCCGTTGCGGCGCTGTTCGGCATTAATGCCGGCAAGGGCCTGGCGCTTGCCGCGGGCTTCGGCTGGTATAGCCTCTCGGGCGTGCTCATTGCCGATTTGGGCGACCCCGCGCTCGGCTCTGCCGCCTTTTTGGCTAACTTGCTGAGGGAGGCCCTGGCTCTCCTCCTCATACCGCTCTTAGGCGCCAGTAAGCGTCCTTACAGCGCCATAGGCGTCGGCGGCGCTACCGCCATGGACGTGACTTTACCGCTCATCGAGCAGTGCGCGGGCCCTGCGGCCGTGCCCATAAGCTTTGCGAGCGGGGCTATATTGTCCTTGCTCGTCCCTATTTTAGTGCCTCTACTTTATAATTTACCATTTTGACCGGTTACGCTGCGTCTGCTTTTATAAAGTAGTATCACAGATACGACATACGATAAGTTCATGAGCCTAAACCAAGCTCAAATACGGCCTTGGTTACGGTCCCTCCTATCTCAGATGAGTCCTGTGCTCCATCGGTAGGATTTCGTTTATCATGATTAGTGTTACGAAGCTTGTGAAAAAAGCAAGCACGCACTCGCTTCCCGCCGTATCTGCGTTACCATGGAAGACCGAGCTTACCCAGAGCTTGAAAACGAGCCGCCCTTCTGTCCGAACCGCGAGTGCAGGCACCATGTCATTCCGCAAACAGCCGCCTGGTGGGTGCCGGCAGGCGAGTACTATACCGTAGCCTTCGGGACGGTACAGCGCTATCGATGCCTGACCTGTGGAAAAGGCTTCTCCGTCCAAACCTTCAGGCTCGATTACTATGCGAAAAAAGTCGTCGACTACGGCAGGATCCATCATGCCCATTCCGAATCGATGAGCCTGCGAGGCATGAGTAGGCACTTCCTCCTGTCCTGCGGGAGCGTGCAAAACCGCCTCGAGAGGCTAGGCCGCCAGATGCTCGGTATGCATAGTCTCCTTAGGCTGAGCCTTCCGTGCACGGAGGATGTCTGCATAGACGGCTTTCAGAGCTTCGATCTAAGTCAATATCATCCCAACAATTACACGATGGCGATCACCAGGGGCTCCCGCTATGCGCTCGGTTCTACCCATGCGAGCCTCCGCAGGGCAGGCCGCATGACTGCGGAGCAACGGGAAACGCGGGCTCAGATCGATGCCGCCCAGAGCTATGAAAAGAAGGCCCTCGAGCGCTCGTTCCGCGAACTCCTCGATCAGCTTGACCGCGAGTACCGCCATAACGGGAGGCAGACCCTCGTCATCATAAGCGACGAGCACAAGGCCTATGCGCGGGCCTTCCTTAACCATCAGCTGTTTACACGGCAGACGCCACTGTTCCGCTGCGTGCATCACACCATCAACTCGAAGCTTCCAAGGACCTTTGCCAATCCGCTGTTCGCCTCGAACTATA